>CANFTW010000004.1 GCA_947450025.1 Bacteroidota bacterium
ATTTTGTCTGTGAAGTCCACAAAAAAGCCTCTCAATAACTTGAGAGGCTTTTTTTATCATTGAATTTAATCTTTATCTTTTTCGTCTTTTAACTCTGCCACTTTTTTCAAAAATTGACCATTACTATCAAATAGTAATTCAACTTCCTCTTTCCCTTTTTTTATTTCTGCCTCGTAAGTCATTTTACCAGAAGCATCTGTAATTTTTGCGGCTTCTTCAATTTTACTACCTAAATAATTTTTATTAATATACTCTTCAACTGATTTTGGTAAACTTGATATCGCTATTTCCTCTTCAGTTTCGATTAAGGTTCCATCTGAAGAAAAATTTGCTGACATTTCTACTTTATTCATTTCAAACTCAGCTTCAAATTCACCGTTTTTTTCTTTATCCCAAGCGTTTGCTTTAGCTCCTTTGAAATAAGTTTGAAAAGAAGTTAATACAGATTTAGGAACTTCTGTTTCTTTAATTTTTTGTGCACTTGCCAAGTTCATTGCAAATACAATAATTGCTGCTGTGATAATCGTTGATTTCATTTTTATAGTTTTAGTTATAATACAATGTTACAATTAGATTCTAAAGTAAATCTAAATTTATTAAAATGCATGAGATAAGTTAAAAAAGAATTGATTATCTTCTTTAGAAATCGCATAATCAAATCTTAAAATGGTATTCACGTTCCAAGCAATTCTTAAACCTAAGCCTTCTGATATTCTGAAATTATTGAAATACCCTATTCTACTTAATTTATCCCAAACTGCTCCTGCATCAACAAAAGGAACGGCGCTAAAAGCAAAATGCTGTTTTAAAATATGGCACTGTGCAAAACGATAACGCAATTCCGCATTATTAAAACTCATCACCCTTCCTAAAAAACGACTTTGTTTAAATCCTCTTAAGGTATTTGCTCCACCCAACCCTTCAATACTTCCCTCTGAGCTCCATTGATCTTGATACTCAAAAAATGGACAATCTAATGCCGAATAACCAAATGCAACTCTCCCAGCAAATACTAATTTTTTAAGACGGCGAGGAAATAATTTTTTATAATAATTAAAATGAAAAAATGTTTTATTAAAATCATACTTAGAGCCTAATGCTTTTAAAGATAGCTCATTGGTTAATTCTGCAAACACACCATTGCTAGGATCTGTTTCTAAATCTCTTGTATCCCATATCAATCCTAATTGTTCAATGGTAACTATTCCCTTTCCTAAACCTGTTATTTTTTTGGCATCATAATCTTGTTGAACCAATGATTTTCCAGCGAACGATGAAAAATCTACATAAGCCACCTCATAACCAACCAACATTCTAAATTTTCCATCTAAAAAAGATCGCTCTCCACTCACATTTAAAACAGCTTCTTTTTTGAAATACGTATTATAAAACTCATTTCCTCCCTTCAACGATTTTTCATAATCATTATAGGTCGCATTTTTAATAGGCGTTTGGGAACTATCATTATTTGAATAATATTGAAGTCCTTTTAAAGAATTTTCATCCTGACCAAAATATAACAAATTAGGATTAGCTTCATATCCTCCTTCAACTCTTAATCGCCATTTTGTATTAAAAATATAAGGCACATCAAGTGTTAACATCAATTCACGTTGACTACGAGTGGTATTAAATAAAATAATCCCTAAACTTGCTCGATAGGGTGTGTAAGCAAAAAAAGGGTCTGATTTTTTTCCATTAAAAAAAATGGTTCCTTCTCCTCCATAGCCAAATCCATTTACGGGATCACTACTAATATCAGGCGCACCTGTCACATAAGCCCCTTCCTTTTTATTTGCAAGATCCTCGTCAGATAATCGTTTTTCTTTAGCAATCGCAAAGGGAAGTTTAAGTGTATCACTCACATTTTGAGACATCATGTTGTTCAACAATGCAAAA
The DNA here is from genome assembly GCA_947450025.1 of Bacteroidota bacterium. Lineage (GTDB taxonomy): Bacteria > Bacteroidota > Bacteroidia > B-17B0 > Aurantibacillaceae > UBA4416. The sequence goes on from CANFTW010000004.1 coordinate 1,900, forward strand.
ACGATCACTATAATAAATTGATACGATTTAATCATCTGATTATATACACTTTGAAAAATAATTAATTTAAAAAATCAACATAGTCGATCATTTATAGGGTCAAAGAAACATGTGTCTAAATACTATTTATAACTGCCATGGAAAATTGAAACTATTCTTGACTGTAAAGATGACTATAAATACTGTATGAAACCTGAAGATGTCAACTAATACGAAACCTCATTACTATTTTTTAAGAAAATATATAAGAAATACAGGATTTACTTAACAACAGTTCCTAGTTTTATTAGCGAACTTGATATTTTAAGCTTATGGGAATCAATATTTTTTTTATTAATCTCAAATTTCAATTCGTCTTCATCAGTTGTTGTAAAACTTATGGAAGCGCCTTTATAAACAGTCCCATCTCTTTCTCCAACTATCAAAATGGACTTGTCCTTATATTTTTCATCCAAAGGCTTAATACTTGAACTTTTAGAAGAAGTGACATAAAGCAATTGGCAACCAGCAGCCTCATCAATTGTTTTGCATTGTTTGAATACGATTGTTCTACCTTTTAATTTTTTTTGAGCTGCTAACACTTTAAATTCATTACTGATAGGTGAATCGCCATAAAGTCCTATCACGAAATTATCTGCACTTTGAGATTCGGGCCATTCAATATATTTCATAAAATTATATACATATAAAGCATATGATTTATAATCTGTTTCTTGTGCTTTTAAATGACCATTAAAAAATAGCATCATAAAGCACACAAAAAACCAATTTGTTTTAAAACGAACTATATTGTTAAAAAAACTCAATTGATTTTTTGTTTAAAATTTAAATTATACTGAATACGAACTATAATTTCTCTTGATGGACCAGGCAATGGAGCATGTCCACCATTATATGGTTGAATGAACTTAATTTTTTGATTTAACAAGTCGTAAACCCCTGCTCCAATCGTTAATCCTTTAACTGGAGTTTCATATCTCACAAAACAATTGATGAGTGTAGTAGGATTTAAGCTAGTTTGAACAGCCTGCCCTAAACTATCAAGGCTAGTCACAGCATAACGTTTACTATACCATGATGCTGTAGCGTTAATCGAAAGATCCTTTGTAATGTTCCAATTAGCACAAAAATTTACACGGTGATTTGAAAAACCTAACAAAGACATATCATTCGGTGTTCTATAATCATCAATCCTTGATTTATGAAGAACTGAATACAGCGCATAGTTAACAGAAAGATATCCCCACTTGTCCTTCATTTTATATTCAGCTTCAAGACCAATGGATCCAGATTTACCATAGTTTTTATAGCTATCTGTAATAGAAGAGGAGTCTTGAGTTGTATAATAAACAATTGGCTCGGAAGTATTGATATTATATCCATTAATGGTTATTATAGATTTCCTAGTGATTTGATATCCCAATTCAATTTCTCTAAAATCCGTGTACTCTGAATGAATGCAATTCGAATCGGCATAACTTATATTATCAATAGTTGGTGCTTTAAACGATTTGCTGTATAATAGTTTAAAATGGAACCGATTATATTTTTTAGTCAACCCTATTCTTGGCACGAAAGCATCTTCTGAAACAGCACTATGTTTATCATAACGAGCACCTAGAATAATATTAACGTAACGGGTTTTAATTAATCCTTGTGTAAAAAATGCAACATCATAATAATGAACTGTTTTTTTTCCATTCGAAAAATAACTGCTATCAATATTATCAGTGGCATAATCTTGAAAACTTTCAGCACCCAAAACAACATTTAAAAATCGATTAGCATCATAGGACACTGTAATATTTTCTCGATATCGAACCGCTGTTTTTGAAAATACTGACTCATTATCATAGGCTGGCGATTTCCAAGGCATTTGAGTTTTGTAATTAAACTTTGGGGTAATGGTTAATTTATTATTCACTTTATAGACATATTTTAATTCCGAAAAAACAGAATTAAATTCATGGCTTACTGCATGAGATGCAATTTTTTCATAACTATCACGTACTTGTAATTTATAAAAATCACCAATAACTCTTAAACTTAAGCCCTTATAACCTAAAACCGCATTAACATAATTAGTGTTGATATTAGATTGTCCATTCATAGAATAGCTTGAATCAGTATAATCCTTAAAGGTTTGGTCGCTACGTTGTGCCCTTCCTAAAAATCCAGACACACTAAACGAGAAATCTTTAGTCTTTTTTCCGATAGATAAATTGACATTTTTTCGCCCAAAGCCTTTTTCCATTTGCCCATAAGTTCCAGAAACGCTAACTCCATTAATATCTTCCGCTTGACGGGTAATAATATTAATCACACCATACTCCGCAAATCCACCATATATTGCAGAACCTGGCCCTCTAATAATTTCTATTTTTTTAATTTGTTCAATAGGGAAATGATTGCCATATTGAGTCGTACCATATAATGTCTCATTCATTTCTTGACCATCTAATAAAATTAAGATTTTACCTTCATGTGCCCAGTTACCTCTAAGCCCAATTCCAACAACCCCCTCAATATCCACGCCAAAATCAAAACCTGGCACTAAACGCAAGACATCAATCAAATCTCTTGCCCCAGACTTTTTGATTTCTTCTTCGGTTACTAAACTAATAATACTAGGAGTTTCCCGAACATTTATGGGTTTTTTTGAGGAGACTGAAATCAAACTATTAATTAAAGTTTCTAATTCAGAAGGAACACCATGTGCTTTTAAACTTAACAATTGTTCAAGCGACATGTCGTAATAACTTAAGGTATCTTTTTTTATAAGAGTTGTATCAACCTGGCTATAGCCAAAAAAGGACAGGTTAAAAAGCGCAACTAGAAGCACTATAATCTTTTTCATGGAGAACAAAACTATTAAAAAATTCGATGAATTAAGGTTTTATTAAGAAAGAATGTGATATATTTGACAACACCGTATATGATTTAAGTTCGCATAAACTTAATATCCATTTCTAACTATATATATAATTCTACAAATCTATCTTGTAGAAGGATGAATGAAAATTAATGAAATCTAATATCTCGAAAATATTTTTTAATTTTCCTAAAATTGCTGTAATATTTTTTATCATCATTTTGACGGTGATTTTAAATTTTGGAATTAGCTACTATTTAATCAACAGAGAACGAGATAATATTGAGCAAATTTCAGATGTCATTAATCCATTCCTAGATAACTTAGACGAATTGAGCGATGTTTTAATGGAATCAAGAATGTATGTAACGAATTGGGTATACCTTCCTTATGACATGCGTGATAAAAAAAATCTTTCCATTATACAAAAATACAGATACCAGAAAGCAAAAGTAAAAATTTCACAATTTATTAAAATCCTCAAGAGAAAAAATCATTCGATTGATTTGAACCCTGATAGTTTAGCACCCTTATTTTTTGAATTTGATGATTTGGTGAAATCTCAAAAAAAAATCATGACTCTGTTGGTTAATTTTGATGATTATGAGAATCCTGCGAAAAAATTTGAAGCAGAAGACATTATAGAAAATGAAGTTATTCCTAAAACTGAATCATTAGTAAAAAAGCTAAATCTTATTATTATTCATAACAAAGTTTTAGCAAGTAGCTTAAAAACTGAGTTAAATCAAGATACTCAGTTAATTTACAGACTCATCATTTCTTTTTCTTTGCTGACATTAATTTTTGTAATCTTATCCATTCGTTTTATTACAATAAACATTAATCGTCCTGTTTTAAAAATGAAAGGTATTGTCAATCAATTAGCCAAAGGCGAATTACCTGATGATACGATTATTGCTGAAAAAAATATTATTGGTGAAATGGCTATCGAGGTTAATCGATTATCTATAAGTTTCACTAAAACGTCTGAATTTGCTAATGAAATTGGGAAAGGAAATTTACATGCTCAATATCAAAAATTAAGCGACAACGATATGCTCGGTAATGCCTTATTGAACATGCGTGACAGTTTAATTTCCTATTCCTATGATATGGAGACTCAAGTAAAAATTAGAACTGAAGAAGTGCTTGAGAAAAGCCGAAAAATTGAAGAACAAAAATTATTTTTCGAATCTATCTTTAACAATATTCCAATCGACATTATCATCTTTAATGAACATCATGAATACATATTTGTAAACAACATCGCCATAAAAGACCCTACCGTTAGAGACTATATGATTGGGAAAACGGATTTTGATTATTGCGAATTAAAGAAAATTGAGACAGAGGGCGCGCGAAATAGATTTGAGATTTTTGAAGCCGTAAAAATTTCTCGAGAAGATTTTGAATTTGAAGAAACATACCTCACCAAAAACAATATTCGTAAATGGCGATTACGTAAGTTTTATCCGGTTTATGACAAACAAGAATTTAAGTTCATGATTGGTTACGGCTTAGATATCACAACTAAAAAAGAACATGAATTAAGTATTCAAGAATCCTTAGAAGAAAAAGAGGCACTATTAGGAGAAATTCATCACCGTGTTAAAAACAACCTCACTTTAGTCTTAGGACTTGTTGAAATGCAGCGAGAATATGTTACTGAAGAAAGAATAAAAGGACAATTTTCTGAAATTAGAAATCGAATTGCAGCGATGTCTCTTATCCATGATAAGATGTACAGAGGCGTATCCTTTGCGAAAATTGATTTACAAGAATATTTAACCGATTTAATTATTTCGATTGCTAAATTTTACAAGAAAGATAAAGAGGTAAAATTAAATTTTGATATTGAGCAAATTTTTGTGACCAGTAAAAACGCCGTACCTTTGGCTTTACTCGTTAATGAAATCATTACCAATGCCTTTAAATATGCATTTGAAAATAAAACTAATGGTCAACTTCAAATTTCACTTAAAGAAATTGAAGAAAATTATATTCTTCGAATACATGATAATGGAAAAGGTTTACCGGAAGATTTTGAAGCCTCTCAATCACAATCATTAGGATTTAAATTATTACAAATTTTCTCAAAACAATTAAAAGGACATCTTGATTTTCATAATGATAATGGCTTAGTATTTATCATAAAATGGAAAGGCGAACGAGCTTAATCTTATTTTTTATAGTTTTATTCTCATATTTTCACTAAAATTAGATGATAATTGTTAAAATTTGATTAAACTTTTTAATCTCTAATTTGTTTTTATCTCATAATCTGTATATTTGATAAGTTGAAACCTAAGTTTAAAATATTTTTATCTATCACGCTTTTAGCTGTCGTTTTATTTGCAGCTATACCTAAAGTCTATATTCATGCTTTATTAGGTCATGAGCATAGTATTCTCAAATCAACTTCAGATGTTACGGTAGATGAGTTAGAAGGCAACCAAGATTGTAATTTTGAAAAATTTGATACGCCAGTTTATTTTACGGTTTTTCAATTCATTTTAAACTTTCTTCCATTAAAAGAATCCAAACAATCTTCATTTATATATAAACAGGAACACATTAATACGTCTCCTGATTATATTTATCCCTTAAGAGGTCCACCAACAGTAGCTTAATTTATTTTTAAAATAATTTGAGTTATTCACCTTTTTAAAGAAAACATTGAAATTTATACCTCTCGCGATTATTCGCTTTTATCAATACGCCATTTCTCCCTTACTAAAGCCGTCTTGTCGCTTTACGCCATCATGTTCACAATATGGATTAGATGCAGTGAATAAATATGGAGCCTTTAAAGGAAGTTGGATGACCCTTAAACGTATTATGCGTTGTCATCCTTGGGGCGGAAGTGGCTATGATCCAGTAAAATAAAAGAGTACAGAGGATTTAAGTTTCTTTTTCAAAGAAATCATGACGATTAAATATATCATTAGCAGTATTGCATTAATACTCTCTTTTCATTCCTATTCACAAAATTCATTAAAAGGAAAAATTACCGACAAACAAACTCACGAAGCTTTACCTGGTGTCATCTTATACTTCCCAGATTTTAAAAGTTCGAGTGTGACCAATATGAATGGCAATTACGAAATGAATCAATTACCATCTACAACAACTTTATTACAAGTTAGAATATTAGGATACCAAACCATTATAAAAACCATTGATTTATCATCGACCTCTCAAATTGATTTTGAAATGGAGCCATCTCATATTGAAGCTAATGAAGTTGTTGTAACAGGTGTTTCAAAAGCTACAGAAATCAAACGAAACCCTGTTCCAATGGTGTCAGTTGATCAAACCTATTTAGAACAAAATACCGCTACCAATATTATTGATGCCGTAAGTAAAGTACCTGGCGTTAATGTGTTAAGCACTGGCCCAAATGTATCAAAACCATATATACGTGGCTTAGGCTATAACCGTATACTAACTTTATTTGACGGTATTAGACAAGAGGGCCAACAATGGGGGGATGAACACGGCATTGAAATGGATCAATATTTAATAGACCGTATAGAAGTGATTAAAGGTCCTGCCAGTTTAATTTATGGATCCGATGCATTAGCTGGTGTAGTTAATTTATTACCAGCTAATACAAGCCCTGAAGGAACTATAAAAGGAAGCTTACAAACTAATTACCAAACTAATAATGGCTTATATGCAGGTTCAGGAGCATTTTCAGGTAATATCAAAAGTGTGGTATTTGGATTTAGAGCAACTCATAAAGAAGCAAAAGATTTTCAAAATAAATATGATGGAAGAGTTTATAACACCGGATTTAAAGAAACAGATATCAATGCATACTTAGGTGTTAATCGAAAATGGGGATACTCACATGTGAATTTTAGCGTATTTAATAATTTACAGGAAATACCAGATGGTAGTAGAGATTCATTGACTAGAAAATTCACTAAACAAATTACAGAAGCGGATACCATAAGGCCCATTGTTGATCTTCATGAATTAAACTCATATCAAATGAGTCCTATTCATCAGCAAGTACAACATTATCGGTTGTTTTCAAGTAATCAATTTATACTTCACCAAAATAAATTAGCTATAAAATTAGGCTATCAGCAAAGTATTCGTAAAGAATTTGCGCATCCTCAAAACCCTGATATTGCTGGACTTTATTTAAAATTACAAACAGTCAGCTATGATGCTAAATTTTATTTCCCTGAAAAAAATGGTTGGGAATCTGCCATTGGAATTAATGGGATGTATCAAATTAATGATGTTGCCAAAGGAACTGAATTTGTTATTCCAAATTTTACTCTAATAGACTTTGCTCCATTTATTTATCTAAAAAAAGAATTAAAAAAATTAACAATAGCAGCTGGTGCAAGATATGATACTCGAACTTTTAACAACACCGAACTTTATACAAATACCAACTCCAATAACGGTTTTGAAATGGTAGTGAGCGATACAACAGGCGCCACCAAACAATTTTCAAATTACCACCATGTGTTTCATGGAGTATCTGGAAGTATTGGAATAACATACAAATTAACCGAACAAGTGTTTATTAAAGCAAATATTGCCAGAGGATATAGAGCTCCAAACATTTCTGAGATATCGGCTAAAGGCGTGCATCCAGGAACTGGGTTTCAACAATTAGGTGATGCTAATTTTAAACCTGAATTTAATTTACAGGAAGATATTGGAATCTTTTTCGATAGTCATCATTTATCCATGAGCGCTGAATTATTTAATAACAGCATTGATCATTATATATTTAATCAAAAACTACAAAGTCTTTCAGGCGGAGATTCAATTTATACTGAAGCAGGAAATCAATATCCTGTTTATAAATTCAAGCAAACCAAAGCGCAATTATTTGGAGGCGAAGCTCGCATAGACATTCATCCTCATCCTTTAGATTGGTTACATTTTGAAAATTCTATATCCTTGGTATATGCTATCAATAAAGGTGGAAATGGAGCGATCATTAACGATAGCAATCGATTTTTACCATTTATTCCGCCACTGCATACCAACTCAGAACTGAGAGCAGAATTTCGAAAAAAACTAGGATTCTTTCATCACGCCTATTTTAAAATAGGTATGCAATATTATGCCGCTCAAAACAGAGTATTACTTGCCGACAATACAGAAACAAAAACACCAAGTTATACATTATTTGATTTAGGTTTAGGAACCGATATTTGTACTAAAAAAGAAGTCACTATTTGCACGATTGGTATTTTCATCACTAACTTAACGGACCTTGCTTATCAATCAAACATGAGTCGTTTAAAGTATTTTGATAATTACCCAAACAATGGAACAGGCCGTTCAGGTATTTATAGTATGGGAAGAAATGTCAGTTTTAAATTAACGATTCCTTTAAATATTAATTTGAAAGAAAAAACTATAAATATTAATTAGTAATCTCATTCAACAGAGCTGAATAATCCTTTGCGCAATTTTCTCGGGAGTATTTATCGATGGAAGATGAATTAATGGAAAGCGTGTTAGATTTATATTTTTGATATAAATCCAGCACTGCTTTTTTAGTTCCATCATAATCATCAAAGTGAACCATCGTGCCAGCTAGTGTACTTTTTAAAATTGCAGCTGCATCAGCATCTGGTAAACCGATTCCGAAAATTGGTCGTTTAGCAGCCAAGTATTCAAACAGTTTACCCGATAATACGCCACCGTTATTAGGTGTATTATTTAATGGCAACAATAATATTGGCGATTGCGCCATTAATTTAACGACTTCGCTATGTGGTAAGTAATCTGTTTTTTGAGCGTTATCTATAATACCGTGTTGTTTTAAACTTTCAAAAGCAATCGCATCTGTTTTGCCAGTAAATTTAATCACTAAGTCTTTTTTCAAATCCACATGTTCTTGACATAAATCACCTAATACTTTCCACAGTGTGTAAGGATTGCGATCTTTATTTAAAGCGCCGATGTGATGAAATAAAAAACCGTTTAGTGTTTTTAAATCAGAACCAAATTTAAAATCATCGGTATCAAAACCATTCGTAATGACATCCACTTTGCGATTCCCTAATTTTTCTAAATCAGTACCGCAAGTTGGACTAACCGTGACCACTTTATTTGCTTGAGTTAATACCTGACGTTCTAGTTTCTTATGTTTATTATCTGCCCAATTAGATAATTTTAACTGACTATAAAAATCAATCTGTGTCCAAGGATCTCTAAAATCAGCAATCCAAGGAATATTAAATTTATGCTTTAAACCCATGGCAATTAAATGCATACTGTGTGGTGGCCCAGTGCTAATCACCGCATCAATGTTATGTTGTTTGATATAATCAGATAAATAAGATACAGAAGGGTTAATCCAAAATTTACGAGCATCAGGAATAAAGAAATTACCACGCACCCAAATCATCGCTGATTGCAAAAATGTATTTTCTTTACCTTCCGATAAAAACCCTTGATTCACTGTTTCTGTTTTTTTCTTTCTCATAATCTTACGATAGATATCGTAAGGTTCCGTAATTTGAGTTTTTAAAACAGTTAAATCTGCAGGAATATCTTTTAAAAGCGTTTCGTCATTAATCGGAAAATCAGGATTAGAGGGCGTATAAATAATAGGTTCCCAACCAAACTTCCTAAAATACTTGCTAAACTTTAACCAACGCTGTACCCCTGCTCCACCAGTTGGAGGCCAATAATAGGTTATGATAAGAACTTTTTTCATTCTACACTTTCTTAAATAGTTTTTGCTTAACCATCTCAAAAATTTCTGGTGAAATTTTAAATTGATATATAGCCCCAATATACAAAACGGTAACCGAAAGACCTTTAACTAATACATTCGCCAACGGATTAGAACTGATTTCAGGCATCATGTAGCCAATAAAATTGACTAAAAATATCACACTTATTACCAATAACGATTTGATGTTATAGGGTTGAAATTTAAATTTAAAATAAATGAAACTAAATTTTGAGAAATTATAAATCAAAGAGCCTGAGGCAGAAGCAATAGCAGCACCATAAATTCCATATTTAGGTATTAAAATCACATTTAATAAAATAGTAATTAATAAAGTTCCCACTAATAAAAAAGTACCTAACACATAATGTTTAGAGTAAAACATGATGGCTGAATTTATTCCTGTTGATACATTAATTAATGCAGCAATACTGACAATATAAACTACCTTTAAACATTGCAAATAAATATCGGGTAAATGCCCTATTTGATAAACATATTGCGTGCAGGTATTAATGCCTATAAATAATAAACCTCCTAAGATTAAAAGATACTTTACTGAATCTTTATAAATTTTTTCAATCTCCACATAATTCTCTTTCGCAAAATTGTCGGCAATCTTAGTATGACTAATTCGTTCTAAAGCGCCCAATGGCACTTCAATGAATGAGGCGATGAATATTGCTGTAGTATAAACAGCCACCAGTTCTAATGAATTGGTCCCTAAAAATAACACATCTACTTTTCGTAAAGCAATCGATGCAAAAGAAGCCAAACACAAAAGCAATCCAAATTTCATCATCTTTTTTACAGAATGCTCTTTTAACTTTATTTTACTTGGAGTAAATGAAATGGTATCTACCATTAAAATATAAATAATAATAGCTATTAACTCTATGGCATATAATCCTATAAATAAATACACATAAAAATCTAAAGTAATCCATCGATTGAAATACATAATAGTGATTACAATTGATCCTAATCGTAAAAAAATGTCATTTAAAAAGGAGGGAATAGTGGACTTAAATAAAGCTTGACAATAAGCTGTTGTAATCGTAATTGCCGAAACAATGAATGTAAATGGTATAATAAAACTAAAATAGTGAACAAACAAGCTAGCCTTATCTTGATAATGAGACGTTATAGAGGGTTGAAAGATTAATAAACAAATTGCTGAAATAACAAACCCAACAAAAAACACCAATAAAATTAAGCCTGCAAAACCATGGTGTTTTTGTTCTTTATCTTTAAAAAACGGAAAAAACTTCACAATAATATTTGGCAAACCTAATGGAACTGCTAATCCTATCATATAAGCAAAATCATACAATAAACGCGTTAACCCAAGTTCTTCAGGAGTGAGTAGTTTAGGTTGAATGAAAATAATATTAACAGCGCCAATTAATATACCTACATAGGTAATAATGGTATTTTTTATGCCTTGTCGTTTGATGACTCCCATTCTATTTTAGAATTGTATGATACAACTCAATTTGTTTATTAATATTATCTTTTAAATTATATAACTCATTTACTCTTTGAAACGCATTATTTTTAATAGTCATCATTTGCTCTTCATCTAAAATCAAGCTCGATATTTTATTTGCTGCATCATCTATGTTATCAATTTCCACAAACAATCCATTGGTTTCCGAATCTACCACCTCCAAAAAGCCAGGGGTTTTGCTCACTACAACTGGTATTTTACAAGCCATGGCCTCAATCACAGAAACTCCAAAACTCTCATTTCTTGATAAGCAAGCGAATATATTAAAGGTTTTTAAAATGCTTGGGACATCTTCAGGCAAAATACTTCCTTTAAAAAAAACATGTTCTGATAAATGTAAGTTAGACACAAGCGTTTGATACTCCTTTAATTTACTACCTCTACCAACAATGACTAATTTAATATTTTTTTCAGGAAATCTTCTTTTAACGCTTTCAAAGGCTTTAATTAAAATATCAATTCCGTAAATAGGTTCCAAACTCTTTATATTACCAATTATGATATCATTTATTTTATTTTGATTGGATTGAGGCTTAAACAAATCCATATCAATACCAAAGGGAATAACTGTTACTGATTTGTTAGTGTACAATGCCACTTCTTTTGCCATAGCATTACTCGTGGAAATAATACATAGAGCCTTTTTTAGATTGAACTCAAAAATCAATTTATTCAGTTTTCGCTTTTTAGGAAACACATAAACATCACTTCCCCAAACTGTAATAATATGTTTTTTAAATCCTGAAATATTCCCTAAGAACGAATAATGTGTAGCGAAATGTGAATGTAAAATATCAGGTTTAAAATCACAAATCAATTTTTTTAATGATAAAAATAATGTGACGTAATTTATTTTAGCAAATAATCCTGAAGATGCAATGTCTTTAGTTGGAAAATAAACATAATCTAATTGCTTATACCAATCATCATTCTTATTGGGACAATGAATGCTAAATAAAGCTATCTCGATACCCTTATCTTTTAATGCTAATGCCCACTTCTTTGTATGAGAAGAATCAATTTTGGCAAGCATTAAAACTTTCATATAAAATAATTTAAAGAATCGATTGAATCAATGCCATATGCTTTGATGAGACACAAAACAAATTATCCTCATCGTTAAAATCATTTTCAAAAGCAACTTCTTTTAATTTCCCTTCTACTCTAGATGTGTCTTTGAATTGAAAAAAACGATATTCTGAATTTAACTCTTTCAAATATTCAGTAAGCACCTTAGCATTAAACGAATCATCCGATATTTTTTTTATGTACTCTATGCATAAAACAGGTTTATGATCTGCTATGGTTTTTCTTGCGCCCTTCAATACATCAAATTCAAATCCTTCAACATCAATTTTAATAAAATCAATATTGCTAATATTTTCACTTCTCACAATTTCATCCAACGACTCAATATCAATCATTTCGGTTGTTCCTTTTTCATCTCTATAGGTTGAAATAACAGAAGGACATCCACCATCTAAATAAATAGGAACCTTGGCTGAAACCGAACCCACTCCTTTTTTTATAGTTTGGATGTTTTTAAAACTATTCAGTTGAATATTTGCATTTAACTTATCGTAAAAAAATTGAACAGGTTCAAAAGCAACAACTTTTCCTTTTCCATTTAAAGAGTGTGCTGCATGCAAACTCATTAATCCAATATTTGCACCAACATCTAAAAAAGTATGAGTTGTATTTCTTAAAATTAAATCAATGAATTTTAATGTTCCTGCCTCATAAAAGCCTAAATTATAAACCTCTTCGCCCCATTTTGGACTAACTTCAATGCTGTAACCGTAAATAGTATTTATTTCTTTATTTGAAGATAATTCAGGTAATATCACTTTACTTATTTTTCTGGCTATTTTTCTGCTACCAGGAAACCTTAATTTATTAAATAAAATATTTGCCTGAGAATGAGCAAAATTTAAACCAAAACTATTATTTGTCATATAGACAAAAATAGGCTAAAAATAGTTAATTTGAAAAAAAAAGTACAGTAGCTAAAGCATTAGTGCAGCAATCAAAATCATCTATTTACATTGGGTTAAATAACACAAAATACATTAAATTTCTAAACCATTTTGATGTTCTTTATTTTCATAGCACAACACAAACATCTGCTAATCTGCAAAGTATTGAAAACATAGTAAATATAACTCACCAAATAGTTTATAATAAACAAGATGAAATTATAAGTTTAATAAAAGTGCCAATAAGAAAATACTAAAAACTAAAAAAGGAGCGATAATTCGCTCCTTTTTTAGTTTCATAAAACTCCATTTTACTTAGCCATTTTATTTTTAAGTGCTGTAATAATAATTGGCAATACTGATACGCCAACAATTCCAATACAAACTAAATCAACATGCTTTGCTATAATTTCAACATTACCTAATAAATAGCCTGCAGATAATAATCCACCTATCCATAACGCACCGCCGATAATATCAAAAACTAAATATTTTTTATAATTCATTTCTCCAATACCTGCCGCAAAAGGCGCAAAGGTTCTTACAAAAGGTACAAAGCGAGCCATGATAATGGCTTTGGTTCCATGCTTTTCAAAAAATAAATGCGTTTTATCCAAGTATTCTTTTTTAACCAACACCCTGCCTTTGAGTTTTAAGTCAAATATTTTAATCCCAATTTTCCTGCCAATCCAATAATTACAATTATCACCTAATACGGCTGCTACGAATAATAAGCCAAACAAATAGGTAATATTTAAATTACCTTGAAACGCAAATAAACCTGCTACAAATAACAAGGAATCTCCAGGCAAAAAAGGCATTGCCACTAATCCTGTTTCAATAAAAATCACCAAGAATAAAACAATATAAATAGCTGTACCATAATGGTCAAATATCCAATTAAAATTTTCTTGATTTAAGGGTAATAAGTGTTTAAATAATTCAATCATAAAATGTGATAAGTGAAAAAATAAAAAAGTTAAAAATGATATTATAAACCTACTTCGTCGATATAAGCTAAAATACCGCCTTTTAAATTGTACAAGTTCGTAAAACCATGTTGGCTTTCTAAAGCGCCAATAACAGTAGCACTGCGTTTGCCACTACGGCAATGAATCACCACTTGTTTATCTTTAGATATTTTATCAATATTATCCATCACTTCTCCCATTGGAATTAATTGGCCATTGATATTTGCTTCATCAAATTCGTATTCTTCTCTGACATCAATTAATTGAAAATCTTTTTTCTCGTCGATTAATTGTTTTAATTCTAGTGCTGTTATTTCTTTCATAATAATTAGTTTAAAAGTTAGAAAGTTTAGAAAGTTAAAGGTTTATAAACTTAAAATTATTTTTCATTATCAAATGGTCTAATCTACTCATTGTCAAATTAAAATGTTTTGTCTTTTGTTCCTTCTGGTAAATAATTAAAGAAGGTATCGCCACGTAATCCAATACGTAAGGTTTCTAATGGAATCACGTCATCCACGCTAATATTACCAACATTTACATTTGCTCCAAATAAATTGATAAAATACACTTGCTGAGATTTTTGAGGTGTTTCCCAAATAATATCTTCTACTTTAATTTTACTGGTAATACGAGTAATTAACATGGAATGTGCACTTCCATTTTTGTGAAAAATCCCCACGGTTCCACTTTCACGAGCTTCAGCAATCACTTTAAATGAGCCAGCTTCTAATTCGGCCTTCATCATACTAATCCATTTAGCAGGATGAATAATAATGCCTTCTTCTTTAGACCCTACTTCAGATAATACCGTGTAGTTTTTAGATAACGTATTGATGAATTGACATTTACTATCATGATCCATATTAATACTTCCATCACTCACTTCTGCAGTATCTAAGCCATATGAATCAATAAATCTTTGATAGTCATCAAACTTACCACGTGCAACAAAGGCTTCAAACAAAGTGCCTCCAACATACGTTTTAATGCCAGCTTGTTTATATAACTTAATTTTTTCTTTTACATTTTTCGACATCACTGATGTGCCAAATCCAAGCTTCACAAAATCAACGTAATCAGCATAGCTTTCTACAAAATCTTCAGCGTGTTTTAATGAAATTCCCTTATCCATAACCATTGTTAACCCACTATTTCTAGGTCTTTCAGTACGTTGGGGTATATGAGATAAGTTTACATTGTATTTTAACATAGTCCTAAATTTATAACGGTTTATTTTTAAATGAATGTATCAATTGCATCACCGCAACATCTTGTTCTAATATGGGTAAATATTCTAATAAATCTGAATGTTTATCGTAATCCATTTCTAAGGCATTTTCTAAAAACACCATTCCTTCTTGCTTTCTTCCTAATTCCATTTGTAGCCCACTCATGCGGTAATACAATTCTGGTGCATCCGGAAATTTTTGAATGCCTTCGGCTAATACCTTCTCACAATCTTTATAATAACCTCCATCATACAAGAGCTTAGCATAATCGATGAATACATCAAATTCATTATAGCCTAATTCAATCACTCGTTGGTAAGCTGACGCTGCTTCTTCTAAAAAACCAAGTTTATGCTGAACCTCTCCAAACACATACCAATACTCCGGCATATTTGGATTAATTTCAATAGCCTTTTTAATATAGTGGATACTTTCTGTAATTCTGTTTTGATAATCTAACACAATACCAATTCCTAACCACGCATCCGCATGCGCCGCATCTAATTTAATAGCACGATTATAATTTACTAAGGCTTCTTCGTATTGAGTTAAGTTTTCGTAACACTCGCCTATATAATAGTAGGTATTTGCATCTGGCTCTTCATGTTTAAAGGTTTCTTTATATACTTCAATCGCCTCTAAATATCGATCCAACTGTGCTAATGAATTTGCTTTATTAAAGTAAGCTGAAGAAAAATTATCTTTAATCGCAATCGCATAATCATAGGCATCAATGGCTTTTTCAAATAAACTTAAGCGATTGTAGCTAATCCCCAAATTAAACCAAGCAAAATGATTGTAAGGTTTTTCATCAATATAATTTTCGTAAAACGAAATGGCTTCTTCGCTCTTACCAGTCATTTCATAACATAAGGACAATTCGTTTAAAGCCACATCATTATCTGAATTAACTTTAATTGCCTTTTTTAAATAATATAAAGCATCTTCTGCCTGATCATCATTCAAAAATTCAATACCAATCGCCACATACACTTCATCTTTATATTCTGATAGCGGTAAGGCTTTTTTGTAATTTTGAATTGCTTGTTCGCTTAATCCCATTTGACTATAGATATATCCCCTAGTCATATATAACTCAGCATTATTACTTTCAACCTGCTCCACATCATTTAATAAGGACAGAGCTTCGTGTGTTTTATGTTGCGACGATAAATATTGAGCTAACTTAATTTTTAAAGAGGATGAATAGGGATAATGATCCAAAGCGAAGTCTAATGCTTTTTTAGCTAACTCCAAATTAAACCATTGCATATAATAATCAATAATCTCCTCTAGTTCATCCGCATCAAAAAACTGCTGACTACCCGAAGATATCATATCCTCAAAACGCTTTAAACTTTTTTCGAAATCTTGGCTGCTTAATCCATCTCCTTCAAATTCACTCATACAAAAACTTCTTTCTTTTAATAAAGACAAATTTAAGGTTTAAAAACACATTTTACGGCTTAATTTTGAACAAAAAATAGTATATTTTGTAGAAAAATAGTTCATTTTAATGTAAGACCTAATGGTATATTTGTGTCATTAACAAATAAAACATAACGTGACTTTAATAAAAAGTATTTCAGGAATCAGAGGAACCATTGGAGGCAAGCCTGGTGATGGCTTAAGCCCTTTGGATATTGTAAAATTTGCATCAGCCTATGGGAGCTGGATTATTGCAAACCATCCAGATAAAAAAGTAAGTGTGGTCATTGGTCGAGATGCCCGTTTATCGGGGCAAATGGTGAACAATATTGTTTGCGGAACCTTGGCAGGATTAGGCATTAACGTCATTGATTTAGGACTAAGTACAACCCCTACTGTGGAAGTTGCGGTGACTGAACTACAAACGGATGGAGGTATTATTTTAACCGCTAGTCATAATCCAAAACAATGGAACGCCTTAAAATTATTAAACAACAAAGGAGAATTTATTAGTGATAGTGAAGGTAAATACATTTTAGAACTCGCTGATAAAGAAGATTTTACATACAGTGACGTTAATCAATTAGGAACCTACACTCAACGCCAAGATTTATTGCAAATTCATATTGATAAGGTGTTACAATTACCTTATGTTGATATAGAAGCGATTAAACAAGCTAATTTTTCAGTAGCGGTGGATGCTGTAAACTCTAGCGGTGGAATTGTTATTCCGATGTTATTAGAAGCCTTAGGTGTCAAAAATATTCATCAAATTCATTGTGAGCCAACAGGACATTTTGCTCATAATCCAGAGCCTTTGCCTGAACATTTAAGAGATTTATCAGAAGCAGTTATTAAAAGTAAATCTCATGTTGGGATTAGTGTTGACCCAGACGTTGATCGTTTAGCGTTAGTTTGCGAAGATGGGGAAATGTTTGGTGAAGAGTATACCCTAGTAGCCGTGGCTGATGCTGTGCTTCAATATCATAAAGGAGGAAATACTGTTTCAAATTTATCTTCTACTCGTGCCTTAAGAGATGTAACCGAAAAAATGGGAGGCGCCTACTCTGCTTCGGCTGTTGGTGAAGTAAATGTGGTGAATATGATGAAAGCAACTAATGCCATTATTGGTGGTGAGGGTAATGGCGGTGTCATTTTACCTGAATTACATTACGGACGAGATGCTTTAGTTGGAGTAGCTATCTTTTTAACACACTTAGCAAAATATGGTAAATCATGTTCTATGCTTCGCAAATCATATCCTAATTACTATATTTCTAAAAATAAAATTGAGTTAACTCCTGAAATTGATGTTGATAAGGTATTAGTTAGTGTTAAAGATAAATATGCTAAACAGCCAGTTAATATAGTTGACGGCGTGAAAATTGAATTTGATAAAGAATGGGTGCATTTGCGTAAATCCAATACTGAGCCTATTATTAGAATTTATAGTGAAAGTGAAAGCGTGAGCACAGCTGACGCCTTAGCAAAAAAAATTATTGAAGATATCAAAGAGATTATTAAACATTAAGAATCTGATAATAGCTCAATAAAGGTTTATAAAAAAATAAAACTTTACGAACTTTGCAGTTCAAATAAAACAGACATTATGAAAGTATATTTAGACAACGCTGCTACAACTAAATTAGATGCAAAAGTATTAGAAGCTATGTTGCCATTTATGACAGAAGATTATGGTAACCCTTCTTCAATTCATGCCTTTGGTCGTAAAACACGTTCAGCTATTGAAGTTGCTCGCAAAACCGTTGCTAAACTATTAAATGTAGCTCCTGCTGAAATATTTTTCACCTCTGGTGGCACAGAAGCCGATAATATGGCGATTAATCAAAGTATTCATTCTTTAGGGATTAAACATGCTATTACTAGTAAAATTGAGCATCATGCCGTTGAACATACCTTACAAGTTTTAGAAAAAGAAGGAAAAATAAAATTAAGTTGGGTAAATGTTGATGCCAAAGGAAATGTTGATTTAAATCATTTGGAAGAATTATTAAAAACCAACGACCGTTCTTTTGTTTCTTTAATGCACGCTAATAATGAAATAGGAACCTTATTACCATTAGAAAAAGTTGGAGAAATTTGCGCAAAATACGATGCCGTTTTTCACAGCGATACCGTTCAAACGATGGGACACTTTCCTATGGATTTACAAAAAATAAAAGTTCACTTTGTAACCTGTGCCGCACATAAATTTCACGGACCAAAAGGTGTTGGATTCTTATATGTAAATCATACTATTAAAATTCAACCAATGATTCATGGAGGTGCACAAGAACGTAACATGCGTGGTGGCACGGAAAACACACAAGGCATTATTGGTTTAGCCAAAGCCTTAGAAATTTGTTATACCGAAATGGATGAACATATTGCTCATATCAGAGGAATAAAAAACTATATGAAAGAGCGTTTAGAAAAAGAAATACCAGGCATTGAATTTAATGGAGAAACTGGAGATAATAGTTTGTATACAGTTTTAAATTGCCGTTTCCCTGCACACCCAGATGCAGAAATGATGTTATTTAATTTAGATATTGCAGGTATTGCAGCAAGTGGAGGAAGCGCTTGCAGCAGTGGAAGTAACCAAGGTTCTCATGTATTAAGAGGAATTGGAGCTGATGTTTCTCGTGCTTCTGTTAGATTTTCATTTTGTAAATACACAACTAAAGAAGACATTGACTACACAATTGAAAAACTAACAGGTATGTTGAAATAAACATAATTGAAACTATAAAAAAACTGCTAACCAATTTGATTAGCGGTTTTTTTTATATCATAATATCACATTAAAATAACTTCGGTAAAAAACGACCTACTTTATTTTGGTACTCCTTGTATTCAGGATATTTTGATGCCGATATATTTTCAGAAAAATCTGCTGAACCTTGAAATAAAATCAACAATAATAAACATCCTGCCATACTCCAGTTAACAAAATGCCCAGTGGATGGAACTGAAAACAAATAGAACACAATCCAAATCGCTTGTTCACAAGCATAATTAGGGTGACGAACCTTTGCCCATAATCCAGTATGTGTAAATCCTTTTTTATAAATCCCATCGGGATTTACATTCGCTTTTAAACGACGATGTTTTTCGTTTTGATAATTCCATTGTTGCTGATCGGCAATTGTTTCGATGACCACTAAAGCAAGAAACACAACCTCAAGAATATATTCTATAATACTAATAGGTTGTCCAATACTTTTATAAGCAACCAACATAGGGAGAGTAAACATTAAAATCAAACCATTTTGATACAATGAAATAAAAAATAAATTAAATAAACTCCACTTTAATCGTCCTTTCAATGCAGGTGTTTGGCGTAAAATTTCCCAACGATAATCTTCTTCTCCTGTCCAAAATTTTAATTTGTAAGCTCCACGACGAGAGAAATTATACGTTAAACGAATGCCCCAAATAGTAGCTAGCACAGCCATTAAAACCAAACGAAAATCAAATGAACCTTTGTAAGCCATGTACCACACATAAAAAACCGGAACAACGCTCCATAACTTATCTACTTGAGAACAGTTTCCTGTCAATTCACTAACAGTGTAGCATAATAGCGCGACTGCCAATGCTCCAAATAAAAGATGTTGAAGAACTTCTTTTTGCAGAACCATTAATGGTTCATCAAAATAAAATGTAACAATTGGTATAACAATTAATGTAAAGATTAATAAGAAAATGGTTTTAATTAAACTGTTCATAGATTTAATAATTGATAAATACACAAACGTTAAAGTACATGTTTTGTTTAAATATAGAAAATTAAAAAAACATGAGAATGATGTAACATAGAATATAAAATATGTAATATATAACTTATCTAACCTTCTCAAATTTGTTATGTTGTAAAAAATTATTTACAACATAAACTAACTCATATGAAAACGAATTCAGAATTACAAAAAGATGTTCAGGATGCCATTAAATGGGAACCTTTATTAAATGCTGCCGAAATTGGTGTAACAGCTAAAGACGGGATCGTAACTTTAACAGGAACTGTGAATAGTTATGCGAAAAAATCAGAAGCTGAAATGGCTGCTAAAAATGTAGCTGGTGTAAAAGCAGTAGTCGAAAAAATTGAATTAAAAATTGGTACCGATTGGGCTAAAAAAGATGACAATGAAATTGCAACAGAAGTTTTAAACGCTCTTAAGTGGAATTGGGAAGTTCCTAATGACCGACTAAAAGTAAAAGTTGAAAAGGGTTGGATTACATTAGATGGTGAATTAACTTGGAATTTTCAAAAAGAAGCAGCAAGGAATTCAGTCAAAAATTTATTAGGTGTGACTGGCGTTACCAATAACATTGCCATTAAAGCTGAATCGCATGACAAAATCGAGAAAGCAAAAGTTGAAGAAGCTTTAAGTCGTAATTGGTCTATCAACACTCAAGACATTCATGTATCTGTCTCAGGAACTAAAGTAACCTTATCTGGTACAGTAAATTCATGGTATCAAAAAGATGAAGCAGGTCGTATCGCTTGGAGCACTCCGGGTGTTTGGTCTGTTGATAATGAATTAGAGGTAGAATACGAATACGCTTTAATTGACTAATCTATAGGATAAACTATATAAATAGGTTATTTATATAGTTAAAAAAAATCCCGATACGTATACGTATCGGGATTTTAATTTAAAATTCAAATTATACTTAAGCAGGAGTCACTGTAGATAATACGTTATTCATTGATCTAACAGCATCAGCACTTTTAGCAAATAATGCTTTTTCTTCATCATTTAGGTTAAAGTCAACAATTTTTTCCCAACCGTTTTTACCAATAATTACAGGAACACCCATACAAATATCGGATTGACCATACTCTCCTTCTAATAAAACACTACAAGGAATTAATTTTTTCTGATCGTTTAAAATACTATCAACAATTGTTGCAACCGCTGCACCTGGCGCATACCAAGCAGAAGTTCCTAACATACCAGTTAATGTAGCACCACCAACCATTGTGTCAGCAGCTATTTTTTTCAAGGTATCAGCATCTAATGATTGAGACACAGGAACACCATTATGAGTTGCTAAACGAGTTAAAGGAATCATTGTTGTATCTCCATGGCCACCAATAACAACACCTTGCACATCGCTAGCTGGAGCATTTAATGCTTGAGATAAATAACAATTGAAACGTGCGCTATCTAAAGCACCACCCATACCAATGATACGGTTTTTAGGTATTTTACTTCCTTTTAATGCTAAATAGGTCATTGTATCCATTGGATTAGATACGATGATGATAACTGCATTTGGAGAATGTTTTAAAACGTTTTCAGTAACTGTTTTTACAATTCCTGCATTGATACCAATTAACTCTTCGCGAGTCATCCCTGGTTTACGAGGAATACCTGAAGTAACAACAACTACATCAGAACCAGCTGTTTTAGAGTAATCGTTTGTACTTCCACTAATACGAGTATTAAAACCATTTAAAGAAGCTGTTTGCATTAAATCTAGTGCTTTACCTTCTGCGAAATTTTCTTTAATGTCTAAAATTACAACTTCACTTGCAATTCTTCTTTGTGCAATATATTCTGCACATGTTGCGCCTACGTTTCCTGCGCCGATAACTGATACTTTTGTCATTTTTTCTAACGGTTTAATTTATAATTCTTGTTTAACTAATTTTAATTTTAACGATGCAAAATTACGCATCAATTTTTGCATACTTTGCATTTTGCTCAATGAATTCTCTACGAGGAGGAACTTCATCACCCATTAACATCGCAAACACACGATCCGCTTCAGCAGCGCTATCAATGGTTACTTGACGCAATGTACGAGTTGAAGGGTCTAATGTTGTTTCCCATAATTGAATTGCATTCATCTCTCCTAAACCCTTATATCGTTGGATGTTTACGCTTTCTGGTTTATCGCCACCTAATATTTTAACCTGTTCAGCACGGTCAACTTCATTCCAGCAATACACTTGGTCTTTTCCTTTTTTAACCAAATATAATGGAGGCGCCGCAATATAAACATGACCTTTCTCAACTAATTCTCTCATGTGACGGAAAAAGAACGTTAAAATTAAAGTGGTAATGTGCGACCCATCTACATCGGCATCACACATAATCACAATTTTATGGTAACGTAATTTCTCCATGTTTAACGCACGGTCGTCTTCTTTTGTACCGCGGAAAACGCCTAATGCCGTAAAGATATTTTTAATCTCTTCGTTCTCATATATTTTATACTCTAACGCTTTTTCAACATTTAAAATTTTACCTCTTAATGGTAAAATCGCTTGAAAATCACGGTTACGTCCTTGTTTAGCTGTTCCACCAGCAGAATCACCCTCTACTAAGAATAACTCACACGCCATAGGATCATTGTTTGCACAATCCGCTAATTTGCCAGGTAAACCAGAACCAGACATCACTGATTTACGTTGCACCATTTCACGAGCCTTACGAGCTGCATGACGAGCCGTTGCTGCTAAAACAACTTTATCAACGATTAAACGCGCTTGTTTTGGATTTTCTTCTAAATAATTTCCCAGTGCTTCACTAATAGCAGAATCAACTGCCCCAGTAACTTCACTATTCCCTAATTTAGTTTTTGTTTGCCCTTCAAATTGTGGTTCTTGAACTTTAACCGAAACTACTGCTGTTAAACCTTCACGGAAGTCATCACCACTAATTTCAAATTTTATATTTTTAAATAATCCATTCTTTTCAGCATAGCTTTTTAAAGTACGAGTTAATCCTCTTCTGAAACCAGCTAGATGTGTCCCACCTTCGTGAGTATTAATGTTGTTGACATAACTCTGAATACTTTCGCTGTAAGAGTGATTATACAACATCGCTACTTCAACAGGAATTCCGTTCTTCTCTCCTTCGATATGAATCACGTCATCCATTAATTTTTCTTTACCACCATCGATGTATTGAACAAACTCCTTCAATCCACCTTCACTATGAAATGTCTCAGAATAAGAAACACCGTTTTCATCTTTTTGACGATCGTCTAATAAATGGATAGTAATTCCTTTATTTAAAAAGGCCAATTCACGCATACGATTTGCTAAAGTGGAATAATTATATTCCCCAACGGTAAAAATGCTTAAATCGGGCTGAAAAGTAACAATTGTACCTCTTTCAGTTGTATCTCCAACCACCTTTGCTGGATATTGAGGAATTCCTTTTCTGAACTCTTGCATTGTAATTTTACCATCTCTGCCGTGAACTTCAGCAATTAATGGATCAGATAAGGCGTTAACACAACTGACACCAACTCCATGCAAACCACCTGATACTTTATAAGTGTCTTTATCAAATTTACCACCAGCGTGTAAAACAGTCATTACCACCTCTAAGGCACTTACACCTAGTTTAGGATGAATCCCAGTAGGAATACCACGACCATTATCTTTAACACGAATACCATTACTTTCTAAAATAGTAACTGTTATTTGATCACAATGACCAGCCAAAGCTTCATCAATAGAATTATCTACGACTTCATATACTAAGTGATGTAAACCTTTAATTCCTATATCGCCAATATACATGGCCGGTCTCTTTCTAACTGCCTCTAATCCTTCTAAAACTTGAATGTTATCCGCACCGTAATTCGTCTTATCTATCGCTGTATTTTCTTCCATAAATTGTATAATCTTATTATTAAGTATATAATCTTTAAATATACCGATTTTATTGGGTTTTTAAGTAATAATATTTAAATGATTTACTAACAAATGTTAATAAAATTATACAGAAAAATCACAAAAAATATTTAAAAAATTTGTTGTTGTATAAACTATTATTTTGAATAAAAAAGCCTTTAAAACTGATTGCATTTTAGCAATAAAAAACTTGATTCTTTTGATGTTTTAAAACTTGTAATTCTTACTTAAAAAAAATAATTAACTCCTTATATATATGTATCTTTTATTTTAATCATTATTCATAACTTAAATACCCTAAACTAAAATGACCAAAATCATAAATGCTGTTAAAAAAAACGTTTTTCATACTAATTTGTTCTTTTTTATGTACTTTTGAGGTCGGAAATGAAACTAAGCAAATCTACATACTTCGCATTTTTCTTTTTGTTTTGCTTTTTAGCATCATTTGGTGCGAGTACTTATAAAAACATTAATTCATCTGTTTTTAAAACATTCATCAAGCATAGCAAAGCCATTTCAGTCTCTGCAAAGGAAGATGGCAGCTCCATTGATAGTGAATTTTTATTTGAAGAAAATGAAAACGAGACTGAGAACGATTTTCAAGCTCAATCATTTGTTTTACCATTTTTTATTTCTTATTTCCAATACGAAGTATTACAACCTATCCGTTTTTCAGAAAAACCTTTTTCAGAAAAACTTTCAAACCCTATATACATAGCGGTTTGTAATTTCAGAATCTGATTTTAAAATCCATGTTCTATTATTCATATGGAACATTTTTCAGCTATATTCTATAGTCTGATTTTTATCTACAAAATAATATAATTCATTTATTGCTGTCGAGTAATAATTAAAAAAACAAGTTGATATAACTTAAATCTTTCTTAGAGAAGAGTGAATTTTACAAGACTTTAAATCAATTATATAACCATTTCATATCAATATAAAATCAAATTTACATCCGTATGAATGCCCTTCATGCTCTAATATAAAAGAAATGAAAACAAACGAAACGAAAAAAAGATATTATCCTGCAGATGGAATTGCAGGATTAAAAGAAAACTTCTCTAAAGATGCTTTGTCTGGATTTTTAGTATTTCTATTAGCACTACCTTTAAGTTTGGGTATTGCTAAAGCATCTGATTTCCCTGCAATATTTGGATTAGTCACTGCTATTATTGGCGGCGTAGTTGTGAGTTTCTTCGCTGGATCACGACTAACGATTAAAGGTCCTGCGGCAGGATTAATTGCCATATGTGGCGGTGCTATTGCTGCATTTGGCGGAGGTGATACTGGCTGGCATTTAGCTTTAGGTGCTATTGTAGTAGCTGGTATTGTGCAAGTACTTTTTGGTGTGTTTAAACTTGGGAAATTAGCCGACTTTTTTCCAGGTGCGGCTATTCACGGTATGTTAGCCGCTATTGGTATTATTATTATGTCTAAACAAATTCATACCTTATTAGGAATTGATCCTAAATTTTTAAAAGGGAAAGAGCCGTTAGAGTTACTAGCTATGATTCCTGAAAGTATCATGCATGAAAATGCACATATTGCTGAAATTGGAATAGCTTGCCTATTAATATTAATAGGAATGAGTTTTGTGAAACATCAAAAAATAAAAAAAATACCTGCTCCTTTAATTGTTTTAATCGTTGCCATTCCTCTTGGGATTGTTTTACATATCAAAACTGATGGAGCAATCTCAAATTTCTCATTAGTGAAAATTGGAAGCATTTTTGAAAGTTTTACTAGTGGAGCTGTCATGAAGGGAGATTTTGTAAGTAGAGGTATATTAAATGCGGATTTTTCAGCCTTAACTTCACATATGGGAGAGTTTGTTATGTATGTCATTTTATTCTCCTTAATAGGAAGTTTAGAGTCTTTATTAACAGCAAAAGCTATTGATCATGCTGATCCATTTAAACGTAAATCTGATTTCAATAAAGATTTAATGGCTGTAGGTATTGGAAATACATTTGCTGGATTATTGGGTGGATTACCTATGATTAGTGAGGTAGCTCGTAGTTCAGCTAACGTTACAAATGGGGCTAGAACACGTTGGGCTAATTTCTTTCATGGTTTATTTTTATTATTAGCTGTATTAGTAGCTGTTCCAGTTATTGAAATGATTCCCAATGCTGCTTTAGCAGCGATGTTAACCTTTGTTGGTTTTAAACTAGCTCATCCTAAAGAATTTATCCATATGTGGCATATCGGTAAAGAACAATTTATTGTATTCTCAGCAACTGTCATTGTTACTTTAGCCACAGATTTATTAGTAGGTGTTGGAACTGGTATTATATTAGAAATCATTGTGAATTTAATTAATGGAGCACCTATTAAAAATGTATTTAAATCCGATGCTACTATTTCTAACAGTAATGATATGGATTATACATTAACCGTGCATAGCGGTTTAATGTTCTCAAATATTTTAGGTTTCAAAAAAACATTTGCTTTATTACCAAAAGGAAAAAACGTAACTGTAGATGTTAGTCAAGCTAAAATAGTTGACCATACCTCTATTTTAACTTTAAATGGATTAGTAGAAGATTATAAAGATGATGGTGGAACCATCCATGTTGTTGGATTTAATCATCATAAACAACTTGGTCATGCTCCTACTTCAACAAGAATATTGAAATTGAGTTAATACTCAATCATACTTGCTAGGCCATACTATACGTTGGTATTTTATTTCATAGTTTTTTACCAATGATGAATATAATATGTGCTTAGCAAGTCCATATTAATTATACTTAATTTAATTATGAAAAAACTCATTCTATTAATTGCTTTTTGTATTTCATTAAATACAATAGCACAATCACCTAGTAGCCGTTTTAAAGACGGACTAAAAATATACCTAAATGATGATAGCACTCGTTATATACAAGGAACTGGTTTAGCTCAAATCTGGTTTAGATATAATGATAATAATCCAGCTTCCGCAATTTATGGTACCCCAAATAAGGAAACTTTTGATGTTGGATTAAGACGAGTGCGATACCAGGTTATGAGTCAAATAAATAAAAAAGTATTTATGTATACTCAGTTTGGAATTAATAGCTTTAATAGCTTATCTGCTCGAAAACCAGGATTATTTCTTCATGATGTAACTGCCGAATATAAAATATATAAAAATCATATAACACTTGGTGGTGGTTTAAGTGGCTGGAATGGAACCGCTCGTTATACATCATCAGGCGTAGGAAATATATTAGGGATGGATTTACCAACAATTGAAGAAACAACAAACGATGTATCAGACCAATTCGTTAGAAAATTAGGTGTATATGCAAAAGGTCAAATTGGTGGTTTAGATTATCGTTTTTCAGCAGCTAACCCATTTCCAATTCAAAACTCTCTAACAACAGTTGCCGCATTGAGTGGAACAAACAGTGCGGCATATTCAACTAAGGCGCCAGAAATGCAATATCAAGGTTATGTGAAATGGCAATTTTTTGATAAAGAAAGTAATTTACTGCCTTATAGTGCTGGTTCTTATCTTGGAAAAAAGCGAGTGTTAAATATCGGTGGTGGATTTACTTATCAAAAAAATGCCATGTGGTATAGAAATGCTAATATGGATACTTTATCCACTCCCTTACAGCAATTTGCTTTAGATGTATTTTATGATTCCTATTTAAATAAAGAAAAACAAAATGCAGTGACTGCCTATGCTTCTTTTTTAAATTATGATTTTGGGCCAAATTACATCAGAAATGCTGGTGCAATGAATACTGCAAATGGAACTATTGGTGCTTCTAGTTTTAATGGTGCTGGTAATAATGCTCCTTTAATAGGAACAGGTCAAGTTGTTTATGCTCAGGCAGCTTATTTGTTTAAAAAAGATTTATTAGGTAAAAATGGTACTTTGCAACCTTATGCTTCTGGAAGTTATGCCATGTATCAAAAATTAAAAGACCCCGTATTAATTTATGATATTGGTGTTAACTGGATTATTGCTGGACAAAATTCAAAAATATCTATAGACTATCAAAGCAGACCTATTTTTAACATGGGTATTGATGGAAATATCCATGAAACTAAAAGTGCAAGAAGAGGTCAAATTGTTCTGCAATATCAAGTCGCATTTTAAATACAAATATTAAAGTTTTATTAAAACTAAAATTATGCATACACATCAACATATTTTCAATGAGCATGAGGTTCTTCATGAATTGAAACATTTTTTACCTGCACAAGCTCCATTAAAAGATTTTATTCATCATAATACGCTTCATGCATTTCAACATTTAAAATGGGATAATGCTATTAGACAAGCTGAAGTCATGTTTGGATATAAGGTCTCTCTATCATTAGAGGAATACAGAGGACTATATCAATCAAAACGTATAAAACCAGAAAATCTAAAAAGAATTATTTCTGAAAGAAAAGGCGATAAACATTTATCAGAATGGCTAGATAAAACTATAAACAAAGTATATGAATTGTCATTACAAGCAAGAATAGGTAATCTTCGTTCTCATTGGAAATCTCAGTATCATATAAATTTAGATTCTGTCACTCATCCTAAAATTTTCAGGATTTTATGTAGCTACCTTGATCAAGGAATTTCCATTTGGAAATTTCCGGTTCATGAAAAAGGATTTCTCACATCTATTCGAGAGATTGAAAAAACTAGTACAATCAGTTTATTTAATTCTGAAAGAGCAAGAAAATTATTCATTAATAACCGATTAGAAATTGATGAACTATTAGCTATTTTGGTGGGAGATGAAAATCTTTACAAACAATATATTTTTGATCAACAATTTGCACATCAAGGTTGGAGTGGCATGGTCTCTTCAATTGAAGATCAACCACAATCTTTATTAGACCCTAAAAAAATATCAATTAAAGAATTAATTATTTTAGAATGTTTATTAGAGATAGATACACTAGATAATAAATTTGGTGAAAACTGGGCGCCATTATCTCATAAACTTTCGGAGAAACCAATAGATTTATTTGCATCAATACAGTCTACTGAATTAAACGAAGTGTTATCAATTTGGCAAAGTGCATTTGAATGGAGTTATTATGACGGAGTATTAAATGGAATTAAACAATTAAAAGCGCTTCCTAAAAATAATCTTCCAAAATCATTTCAAGCCATGTTTTGTATGGATGATCGAGAAGGATCTATAAGAAGGTACATTGAAAAAAACGACCCTTATAGTGAAACCTTTGGAACTCCAGGTTTTTTTGGTGTAGAATTTTACTTCAAACCAGAACATGGTAAGTTTTACAGTAAACTATGCCCAGCACCTGTTACTCCAAAATATTTAATAAAAGAAATTGATACAACAAGCATTCGTAAAAAAGATGCTCACTTTACCAATCAATCTCATTCTTTAGTTAGAGGATGGTTAATTTCTCAAACTTTAGGCTTTTGGTCAGCCATTAAATTATTCTTTAATATTTTCAGACCAACTATGAGTCCTGCAACGGCGCATTCCTTTAATCAAATGGATAAATTTTCAAAATTAACGATTGAAAATACTAATCCTAATGACAGAGAAAATGATTTGCAAATAGGATTTACCATTGAAGAAATGGCTAACCGAGTAGAAGCCCAATTAAAAAGTATTGGATTAGTAAAAAACTTTGCATCACTAATTTATGTCGTTGGACATGGCTCTAGTAGCGTTAATAATCCTCATTATGCAGGATACGATTGCGGAGCTTGTTCTGGAAGACCAGGGTCTGTAAACTCACGTGTATTATGCTATATGGCAAATAAAAATGAAGTCCGAAAGCTCTTAACACAAAGAGGAATCGACATTCCTCATACAACTCAATTTGTAGGAGCTTTGCATGACACTTCTCGTGATGATATTGATTTTTTTGATGAAAGTTCATTAACTGAATTAAATTTAAAAAACCATCAGAAAAATAAATTAGTTTTCGAAAAAGCATTGGATTCAAATGCTAAAGAGCGTTCAAGAAGATTAGTTTCTATTGACACCAGTTTAAGTGACAAAAAAATTCATGAAAAAATCAGAACAAGAACTGTATCGATATTCGAGCCTCGTCCAGAACTAAATCATGCTACAAATGCTTTATGTATTGTTGGAGGAAGAGATTTGACTAAAGGACTATTTTTAGATAGACGTTCCTTTATGAACTCGTATGATTATCGTATTGACCCTGATGGTAAAATATTAACGAACGTCATGAAGCCCTTAGGGCCAGTAGCAGGTGGTATTAATTTGGAATATTATTTTTCGAGAGTAGACAATCATAAATTAGGGGCGGGCACAAAACTTCCTCATAATGTAATGGGTTTATTTGGCGTAGCAAATGGAATTGACGGAGATTTAAGACCAGGCTTACCAAGCCAAATGATAGAAGTTCATGATCCAGTAAGATTATTAATCATTGTTGAACATTTCCCTGAAGTGGTTTTAAACGTTATTAAATCGGTGGATGCCATGTATGAATGGTTCATTAATGAATGGATAAATCTCGTTGCTGTAAATCCAGAAACTCATGAATTCTATTTATTTAAACAAGGATCATTTGTACCATATAATCCTATAGAGCAAACTATAGAACATATAAGTGATATCAAGCCAATTGTAGAAAAAACATTAGACAACATTCCAGTTTATTTAACTAACTAAAAATTATGCACACATTAATTCAATTTTTTGTCATACTCCCTTTAATAGGATTTTTGATAAGCGTATTACTGCCAAGAAAAAAAGAAAATTTAATTTCTAAATTAAGTATCTACACTGTGGGAATTCATCTCATCAGTTTTATCGGATTTATAGGTTATTGGCTATTTCATAACCATCCAACTATTGATTTCAAAAACATTATATTATTTGAATCTAAAGGTTATGAATTTTTCATTGATTTTTATTTTGATAAAATCACTTTAGTTTACATGTTAGTTGGTTCTTTTTTAACTTTCCTAGTAACCATCTATTGTAGCTATTATTTGCATAGAGAACATGGCTACAAACGTTTCTTTAATACCATCATGTTCTTTTATCTAGGATATAATATCACTGTATTCTCTGGTAATCTTGAAACTTTATTTGTTGGATGGGAAATTTTAGGAATTTCGTCATTTTTATTAATTGCATTTTATAGAGATCGTTATCTACCTGTTAAAAATGCATTTAAAGTTTTTTCAATATACCGATTGGGTGATGTTGGATTAATTTTGGCAATGTGGGCATGTCATCATTTGTTTCATGAAAACATCACGTTCTTTCAACTACAAAATGATTTATTAGTAAGTCATCATTTAGAAAATCATAGCTTCATAGGTTTTTTTGTTGCCTTTATGATTTTAATTACTGCTGCTGCTAAATCCGCTCAATTACCATTTTCATCTTGGTTACCAAGAGCAATGGAAGGCCCTACTCCATCTAGTGCCATTTTTTACGGTTCTTTATCAGTTCACTTAGGAGTGTTTTTAATGTTAAGAACCTATGAATTATGGGAACATCAAACATCCGTTAGAATTTTAATTGGTTTACTAGGTCTTACAACAAGTATTGTTGCATCAGGAATCGCCAGAGTACAATCCTCTATTAAAGCGCAAATTGCTTATTCATCCATCTCTCAAATTGGATTAATATTTATCGAATTATCTCTTGGGTTTCATATATTAGCCTTAGTGCATTTTGCTGGTAACGCCTTTCTAAGAACTTACCAATTACTTGTTTCACCTTCAACAGTAAGTTATTTAATTAGGGAGCAGTTTTATAATTTTGTTCCACGACCAACAAGTATCGAAGATTCCTTTTCTAAAAAAATAAAATATACATTCTATATCTTATCACTAAGAGAATTTAATTTGGATACTCTTGTATATTGGATGTGGCGTCCATTAAAAATCATGGGAAGAAGTTTAAAGTTTATTAATTCTAAAAATTTCTTATACTACTTTGTACCAGCCTATGTAGTAGGCATTATATTATTGATTAATGAACAATACATTCCTACTCAAGTTCATGAATTATTACCAACCATATTTGCGTTTATTGGATTTTTAATGGTTTTAAAATCTTATACGGAAAGAAAAAATGTACAATTGGCTTGGATATTAATTATCATGAATCACTTTTGGATTGCTCTAGCAATTTCATTTAATGAGCATTACATCTATACACAATCCTTATTATATTTGAGTGGAATCGTGATTATGGGAATGGTTGGTTTATTAACGATTAGGAAATTAAAATCATTGGAAGATCATGTAGATTTAAATACATTTAATGGGCATTCCTATGAACATCCGAAATTTGCTTTTATATTTTTATTAGCATGCTTAGGGTTAACTGGTTTTCCTATAACTCCAACATTTATTGGCGAAGATATTATTTTCACGCATATTCATGAAAATCAAGTTGCACTAGCGTTTTTCACGGCTTCGAGTTTAATTATAGATGGTATTGCATCAATTCGTATTTATGCAAGAGTATTCTTAGGCCCACATGTAAAAACTTACCATGAGAGTGCATTTAAGTCTTCGTAAAGTTTTTATAATCGTATCTATTGTTTTTCAATCTATACTTGCTTTTTCTCAACAAAATTTCATTAATGTTCCTTCTAGCGAAGTGACCACTAAACATAAATTGTTTTTTCAGCAACAATTAAATTTTAATGAATTAATTCAATCTAATAGTACACTCGACTATGGATTAGGAAAAGGATTTGAAATTGGAGCTAATGTCTTAGGATTAAATTTTAATCAAAAACAAAAATCTTTTCTAAATAATGATACCACTGATACCGATCCTTACAATCCATTATTAATGCTAAATGGATTAAAGCAATTTGAATTAAATGAACATATTTCAATTGCAGCAGGAACACAATTAGGATTAAATTTTACCGATGGAAAAAGCCGAAGTCAAGCAGGTTTGTTTTATGGTAATCTAAGATTTTACAATATTTTAATCAAAAATAGTTGTTTAGTCCTTGGATCATACTATAATACAAAACATTATGGAGGGAAAGGAAATAGATTTGGGGCATGGGCTGGAGCAGAAGTGCCTATTACACCATACTTTCACATTATGGCTGAAAGCGTTTTAGGAACAAATGCTCTATGTTATACATCAGCAGGTGTAATTATATATCCATTTAAATGGATGCCACTTACGTTTGGTTTACAAATTCCTAACACCAAAAACAATTCTTATTCGTTTGTATTTGAGCTAACAATTATTCCAATTAGTAAATAAAATAAGGTTCTAAAAAGGCACAAAGGTTAATCCTGCCATTAAATTAAATCGTTGACTTGGATATTTTTCCCAACGATAATAACGCGTATTAGCAATGTTGTTAAAGTTGACAAAAAATGATAGCATTTTACTATAACGGTACTCAGCTCCTAAATTAATGTCAACAATTCCTTTCATTACTTTTGGTTCTGTAGAATAAACAAAATTATTAGATACTTGAGTTAAGGCGAATTGATTACCGATAACAAACACATCAGCCTTAATAATAATTTTACTCTTTAAATTATAGACAGTAGAAAATGTCAAATCAAAATCAGGTTTATGATATGCTTTAACTAAATTTTTAGTCTTATACATGTAATAATTTCCTTTTGCAATAAAATGAATTTTTTCTTTATACTGATATTTTAATTGTCCAGATACATTAAATAAATTAGTATTATCATACAAGACTTTATATTGATTATCTAAGGTTCCGTTTTGAGTATAATCAATAACAAAAAAATGCATACTATCAACAACACTATAACTAGCCTTAGCATCATAGCTTGTCTTGGAGCTTAAATTACCTTTTAAACCACCAAATACATTAATTTTAGTGTTGGAATTTTTATAATTGATATTTGATGTAATAAAAGGATTTTCATTAGACATACTTCTTAATGAGTTTTTTTGAAGCCCTCCATTAATTCCAGCATATGGAATAATAATATTTTCAAACACATCAAACTGAGCATTTAACTGAGGATAAAAATAAAATTTTGCCGAATTTTGATTTGAAAACATATCTAATGTTGCTGTTAAACCAATATCAACCATCCATTTTTTACCATGAGTTTCAAAATATGGATTCAATTTAACAATCACATCATTAAAGGTATCGTTTGGTAATTTATGATTATAATAATCAGCATCAAAAGCTACAAATAATCGTTCCTTATTGATATAAGTATTGAAAACTGTATTTAACTTGATATTATTTTCAGCAACATTATATAAATCTGTTAAATTATAGTATCCTAATTTGATAAAATGATTAATCTTCGTGCTATCTGTATAATGGCTTTGTAGTTTTACCACTGGTTCAAATAATTGATATCGTTGCTTGGTATAATCCTTAGTAAGCTTATTTTCAGTGGTATCATATCCATAAAAACGAACCACATTTCTTTTGTAGTTAAATTCTCCTGTTAAAGTGTGTTTTTTATAAAATTTCTTTCCAAATACTTCCCCTTCATTATCACTATATCCACTATAACCAACATTTTTTAAATGCGACGAAGAAGAAATGTGTTTTAAGTGAGCGCCATAAGCAATATCTCTTGTTCTTAAACTATTAATCCAAAATTCACCGTAAGGAGTGGTGTATGTTCCCATCCCAACTTTTAATAATGAATGATAAAGTTTAGACAAAGGCTCATTTTGCATTTTTGCAGCATCAATTGGAATTACTTCATATTTAGAAACTAGAGGTGTAGAATTTATAGCGTAATTAATATTCGCAATTTTTTTAACGGTGTCTTTAATATCTGGCAAGTCCCCTAGTTTCACAGCATCTTTCACCGTTGGCTCAAATATACTTTCAGCCGTCATATTAATATCTTTCATCCCTCCTGTTTGTGCCAAAGTAGCCGCTACATATCCTAAAATCAAAATTAATACAAAAAACCATTGTAGCTTTTTAATTTTTCTTTTTTGAATTTGCTGTTCTTGCTCAAACATAAACGAATTACCATATTTACTAGAAGATAAAATGGTATCGCTTGTATAATGTTTATTCTCTTTCATATGAGACATCTATTGTTTTAGTATTTAAGAAATATTAATTATTTTTTTAAAGAATCCTGTTTTGCTTCATATAACTGATCAAATAAATCCTTATCACCTTTCTGTTCTTTAAATTCAATTTTCATTTCATTTCCTGAATTTCCTTCTTGAATAGTTTTCATCGCTTTTTTAGCTTTTAACTTCTCTAATTTCGTTGTAGCTTCATCAATGAATTCCTGCTTAGGTTTTCCATCAATAACCGTTTGTAACATTAATTCAGCATCAGAATCATCCCCTTTAGAAATATATGAATCTGCTAACAATAATAATCCTTTCGTATTCCAATCATCATTAGAAAACTCATAACTAATTAAGCTACCAATCGTTTTTTCTACAGCCGTATAATCTTGTCGTGCTAGTTGAATTTTAGCCATATAATATAAGGCTTCAGCTCCTGTAATATTTTTAGCTGATTTATGTATTGTTTTAAACTCAATTAAAGCATCATCAAATCTATTTAATTCATATAATGATTTTGCTTTATCATATTTAGCTTCATTTAATTGCTGCGGAGTAATTTTATCGGTGTTTAATACTTTAATTGCAAAATCAAGTGCGATATCAAATTTCTTTAAATTAAAAGCGCTTCGCATAACCCCTATTCTGCCTGTTAATTTATTAGATGGTGTTTCTGCAAACTCCTCCAATTTTTGATAAAGCGGTAATACTTCTTCATACTTTTTATCCTTATATAACAAATAGGTTAATTTTAATAAAGCAATTTCTGAATAAATCCCTCTTGACTTACTAACGATGTATTGATAAGAAGGTATCGCTTTATCATATTGACTATTGCCATATGCACACTCTGCTAAACAAAAATGGGCTTCTGAAATATATTTACCATCAGGATACTTCGAAATATAACTTTCAAATTTAGACATGGCCTTATCACAATTTTTTTGATTATAATAAGCCTCCTTAGCCGATTCGTATAATGAAACCTCCAGTTCATTAACGCTTAAAGGATTTCCAATAGAAGTAAAGTATTTTTCTTTTCCTTCAATATCTCCCTTTTCATCATAAATTTTCTTAATCGTTTCAAGAACCTCTTTAGCCTCAGAACTTTTCGGGTCTTTTTTAACTAACTGATCAAAATACAAAAAGGCTTTATCATCATCATTTTTATTAAAATACATCAATCCTAAACCCGCTAATGATGAATTTACATAGGATGTTTGGGAATAGTTATCTAATATTTTTTGGTAATAGATAATAGCATTATCCTTGTCTCCTAAATCATTATTATACGTTTCTGCGATGTTATAAACTGCCGAAGCCACATAGTTTGAATTAGGATATTTAGTTATCAATTGTTTTAAATCATTAATTTTTTCTAAATTATTTTTCAGTAAGCCACTACATAAGGCCTTCTGGTAAATACAATAATCAACATCTAATAAATTTAAGGCGATAGCAGTCTCATAATAATCAGCAGCTTGAGGATACACATTATTCATAAAATAACTATCTGCCGTTCGAATATTAGCATCAGCTATTTTTTTTGCATCATAGGCATTTTTAGACAATAAAAATTTACGAAATGAAATATTAGCATTCTCATAGTCTTTTTTACTTTTTAACTGAAAATAAGCATATCCAATATTGTAATTAGATAAATCATATTCTTTTAAACTAATCGCACCTTCATTAATCTGAAAAGTCTTCCAAATTTCAATAGCTGTTAAATAATCTTTTTTGATATACGAAATTTCGCCTAACCAATATTGAGACAAGGCATTAAATGTTTTATCGAAATTAACCGACAATGATTTTTTAAAATAACGCATAGCGCTATCCAAATCAAGATTATTAAAATACTCGACACCTTTAAAATAAATTAATTTTTGGTAGGTAATTTTTAATATAGGATCTAAGGGTTTAATTTTCTCGATAGAGGCAATAGCTTGAGAATAATTTTTGGTAGTAGAATAGACATTGACTAAATAATTGTAAGCTTCCGCTTTTCGAGAAGAATTTGGATACTCGTTTATGTATTTTTGAAAAGCAACTACGGCATCATTATAAGGAGCAAAAGATAATTCATAACATAGCTTAGCATAACTAAACAAGGCATCTTCTGAAATAATTGAATCATAAGATGAATTAGATGCTGCGTAAAAAGCATTGCGCGCTTTTGTTTTATTATTTGATTTAATATGACAGTCAGCTAAATGATACCATGCATTTTGAGCTAAACTATCTTTTGCTTCAGTTGCCTTTTCGAAATTTAAAATCGCATTTTTATAATCTTTAATTTGATAATAAC
Source organism: Bacteroidota bacterium (assembly GCA_947450025.1). Taxonomy (GTDB): domain Bacteria; phylum Bacteroidota; class Bacteroidia; order B-17B0; family Aurantibacillaceae; genus UBA4416. Next base: position 39,587 of record CANFTW010000004.1, read on the forward strand.
AATATCCAATTTCATAACTTCCAGTTGTATTAAAGCCTCCACCAGATGTTTCAGATTTCTTAAAATACGAAAGAGCATTTCCGAAATCTTTTAAATTAAAGTATGATTCACCAATCATTCTGTTAATCTCGCTCTCTTTTTGAATTTTGGAAGAATCATTTAATAAAGCAGGAGCATTTTTAACTACCTCAGAATATTTACCTTGAATAAAATAAATTTGAGTGATATAATAAGGGACAATCGTACCAAATGTTTCATCATTGGCTAAACGATTAAATCCTTGTAAAGCAATTTCGTATTTCTTTTCCTGATAAGCTATATGAGAGTAATAATAATTAGCTGGAGCAGCATATTTATTATCAACATCTTTTATTTCAAACAAATCTAATTTAGATTTCTCAAAATTTCCAACTGTAAAATAACTATAACCTCTCTTAAAATATAACTCTGCTAAATTCTCTTTACTCAATTCATAAATATCTACTTTTTCCAAATACTGAATTGATTCGTCATATTTCTTTTTTCTAAAATTAGATTTTCCTAAATAAAAATAAGCCCATTTTACTTTATTACTCTCTTGGTGACGTTCTATGAATTCCTTCATTCTCCACTCGCCATCTTTATGAAATAGCTCTATACCACAGGCGGCAGCGTAATACTCTGCATCTGTTTTTAATAATGTGTTACCTTTTACAGAAGCCATGTAATCAATAAATGATTTTTGAGCAGCGGTATATTGTTTCTTATCAAATAATTCTAATCCTATTTTATAAGAAGCGTCCTTGTCTAAATAAATTTGCGTTTTTTGAGCAAATCCTATACCCGTCAACGTGAGTAATAACAAGCCAATAAGATATTTTTTAATCATCATACTATATATAATCGTCTATAAATAATTGGTTACAATAAAAAATCTTAAAAAAATTTTATTGCAACTTTTCTCCTTTAAAATCTGTTCTTAAAAATAGTCGTCAAATAAGTTCACATAACATATTGATTATGTAGTTATTAACCCATCCTTGTTAAAACATGAAGTGACGCAATCCTTAAATTAACTGAATAACTCTCTAACTTCACAACACAATTATTTATTATGATTAACGAACCTGTTATTGAATTTAAAGACGCTACCATTTTTCAGGGTGATGTTCCTGTGATTACTCAGTTAAACTTAACACTGCATAAAGGTGAATTTGTTTATTTATTAGGGAAAACTGGAAGTGGAAAAAGTAGTTTACTGAAAACTATTTATGGTGACATTGAGCTAACTCAAGGGTCAGGAGAAGTTGCGGGCTTCAAACTTCATAATTTAAAACGTAAAGAGATCCCATTTTTACGTCGCAAATTAGGTATTGTTTTTCAAGATTTTCAATTACTGAGCGATAGAAACGTTTTTGAAAATTTGAGATTTGTAATGAAAGCAACAGGTTGGACAGATGAAATAAAAATTAAGGCTAGAGTCAAAGATGTATTATCTAAAGTTGGATTAGAAAGCAAAGAACAAGCCATGTCCTTTCAATTATCTGGCGGAGAGCAACAACGAATCAGTATTGCCAGAGCGTTAATTAACGAGCCTGAAATTATTTTAGCGGATGAGCCAACTGGGAATCTAGATCCAGAAACCTCTGAAGAAATTATGAAAATATTATTAGACATTAGCAAACAAGGTCGTTGTATTTTATTTGCTACGCATGATTTATTATTATATAGTAAGTTTCCTGCAAGAACCTTGATGTGTGATAATACAAAAATTGCAGATAGTATTTCTCTAAAATAAATGAAAGACGCTTTTGATATCTCTTATTATCTTTCACCCATTGGATTAATTCAAATAAAAAGTATTAATCATAAAATCTGTTCGGTATTATTTGTCGAAAAAGAAACAGAAGCACTAATGATTGACTCTCCTTTGAATAAGGAATGCATCAAACAATTAAAAGAATACTTTTTGGGTACTCGTTTACATTTTGATTTACCTTATTTTCAAATCGGAACCGACTTTCAACAAAAAGTTTGGCATGAGGTTTCAAAAATTACTTACGGAGACACTAGTACCTATGCTCTATTAGCTCATAAAATCGGTGATATTAAAAGTATTAGAGCAATAGGAACTACGAACGGTAAAAATAAAATTGCTATTATTGTTCCATGCCATCGTGTGATTGGCACAGATGGAAGTTTAACAGGTTATGCTTGGGGACTGGATAAAAAAGAATGGTTACTAAAGCATGAAATAGCTCATTCGGGGCCTGTTGATGGTAGATTGTTTTAGAAATAAGGCTTCGACTTCGATCAACCTAGCATAAATTATTTTACTTTTTCCAATTTCACATACACATTTCTATCTAATGAAATAGTTTTTGATTTATTTTTTAAATCAATCGATTGCCATTGAATAGTTGGATTAATCCAATAATCAGTATTAATTTTTACTGGCATGTTAAACTCATTGATGCAATTTATATATCTAAACAATAATTTATGATTCTTTATTTTGTATTGAAGAACTGGTATTTGGGTTGTTCTCAAATACTGATTAAATAAAGGCGTAAAATTAATTTCTGTGCTTTTATTAATAAAAGATTCTAACTCTTTTGTAGAAACCGTTTTGTGATAAAAAGTTTGATTCATTTCTCTTAACAACATCCTAAATTTATCATCATTATTCATCACTTGCCTTATCATATGCACAACTTGACTTCCTTTGTTATACATGTCTCCACTCCCCTCTTCATGCACCTCATATCTACCAATTATAGGAACATCATTACTAATGGATTTTTTCACTCCTTCACAGTAATCATTGCCAGCTTCTTTGCCAAATTCACATTCAGTAAATAAAACCTCTGCATAAGAAGTAAATCCTTCGTGAATCCAATTATCAGCAACATCACTCGCGGTAATATTATTTCCAAACCATTCATGCCCACTTTCGTGCACAACAATAAAATCCCATTTCATACCCCAGCCTGTATTGGATAAATCACGCCCAGCGTAGCCATTTAAATAATAATTCCCATAGGCGACATTACTTTGATGTTCCATTCCTAAATAAGGTGCTTCTACAATTTTATAGGAATCTTCATAAAAAGGATAAGGACCAAACCAATGCTCAAAACATTTGATTGTTTTAATCACGTTAGGTTTTAAATGATTAATTGCTTTTTGTTGATGATAACTCAATACCCAATAATCAGTAATTAATTTACCTTTTTCTCCATTAACAGAATCATGCAACAAAGTATACTTACCTATATATGGAACAATGTTATAATTGTTTATTGGATTTACAACAAGCCAACTATATTGGTCATATCCACTATTTAATGATGTTTTTTTAGCTAAGCGTCCATTACCAATACCAACTAAAGTGTCAGGAACGATTATATTTAGGATGGTCGCATTATCTGGCTCATCACTTTGCAAATCTTTGCATGGATACCAAATACTAGGTCCATTTCCTTGACAAGCAACACTCATCCATGGATTCCCTAATGAATCCTTTTTCCAAACCCAACCTCCGTCCCATGGCGGATTTGAAGCTTCTTTGGGTTTACCTGAAAAATAAACTTTTAAAACATGCCGAGAATTTTTATACTGATTTTGTAAAAAAATCATCCATCGATTATGATACTTTACAAATGAATTGATTTTTACCTCATCATAAAAAACACTATCGATAGCCATTGGAAATTGCAAATCTAATTGCATCGCTTGAAGAGAATCTCCTTTTAAAACAGTATACTCAATGACATTAACGCCAGTTAAAGTTTTACTCTTATAATCTGGTTTAACCGTTAAGTTATAGACTTTAACATCCCACCAAGACCGATATAAATGATTACTCCCAAGAAGTGAATCTTCTCTTGTGAAAAATTTAGTTTGAGAAAATATATTAAAATGGCTAAATACAAATAAAAATAATAAGGCTTTTATGAAGGCTTTATTCATACTTAGCTGACAAAAAACAATCAATATTCAATTTACTTAGCAATATCAATCGCAGATGATTTATAATCATCTAAATCTTTGATTTGCTGTTGAATGGATTCATTCCATATAGCCTGCTTTGCTGAATTTAAGCCATGTTCTGTTTCTTTATCATATTTCTCTTGCTCTTTCATTAATTGCGTGTTGATTGTATTATACATTCGTTCAATTTCAAACTGTAGTTTTTTTACTTTCTTGAAATCGGTATCCGCTAATTTTTTTCTAAGCTTTCGAGCATATAACTCGCAAATATCAAAATGAATTTGCTCATGTTTTAAAACATATTCAGAATATTTTGTGATATATGATTTTGATTTTACAAATAGGGCTTCAACATAAAATATTAATGCACCATCACTTTCGCCAGGATAAATAAAAATTCCAGAAGCTGTAAATCCTAATGGTCCATTCGCTTTACCTCTTGCTTTAAAATCTTCCTTTTTTAATAAAGAATCTGGTTTCCAGATAATCGTATCATTCTTAAATTTTCGTATTGTTGGTCTTATCTGTGCCTTTTGAGAGAATGCAGTGATTGTAAAAACTAAAAAAAGACTAGCTAATAAAAAATTTTTCATGTAAAAAATGCGTTAGTGTGATTAATTGATGTTAGGATATATGTTATTTGTAATAAAAGTAATTAATTGTTTTGATAAAAAATAAAAATTATTATTTCCCTTCCTTAGCTTTTTGCATGGGATTTCCGCCTGTACTTTGTCCACGACCAACTGTTTTACCTTTAAAGACATCAAAACGACTTGGAGCTTCTTTTACATTCCAAGTATTATTTTTTTCATCAATGTCGCAAGTTTCTTTGTTTGGATCAAAAACAATAGAAGTCACTTCTTTATTTTTCGAATAGGTCTTTATGACATTTCTTTCGTTCTTGCGCCATACATAAGCGTTTACTCTGTCAATCTCTGAAGTGCCATCTTTAAAATTCCATTGAATAATTAATGGCGTCACGCAACCTCCTTTATTGGTGAAATAAATTTCGTAATTGTATTTTCCTTTTATACTCGCAAAAGCAGAGTCATTTACTGCTTCTAAATTTTCATAACGATTTACTACTTTTTTCTCAACCTCTGTTTTTACTTCGGGTTTATAGAAATAATAAAAATCACGTAAAGTAGTATCCACATCTACTAAAAACTTTAAACCTTGCTCTCTGTTTCTGATTTTTGAAATGGGTTCAAATGCATCTTTAGCTCGTGGATAAATTCTCATGGTATCCATTTTCACAGGCACTTCTTTATTATTAATTAAAGTATACGCTTTCACAGAATCAACAGATACATCTACTGGTTCGATATCAAAAAACCATGCTCTCCAATACCAATCTAAATCAACAGCACTCGCATCTTCCATCGTTCTAAAAAAATCAGCTGGCGTAGGATGTTTAAATGCCCAACGTGAACAATATTGTTTGAATGCAAAATCAAATAATTCGCGTCCCATAACTGTTTCACGTAAAATATTTAAAGCCGTGCAAGGTTTACCATAAGCGTTTGCACCAAAATTATTGATATTCTCACTATTCGTCATGATTGGTTCTAACTGGTCTTTTGGTAAACGCATATAATCCACCATTTTATGCGCAGGTCCACGATTAGAAGGATAATTATTATCAAACTCTTGCTCTGTTAAAAATTGCACAAAGGTGTTTAGGCCTTCATCTAACCAGCTCCATTGACGCTCATCACTATTAATAATCATTGGAAAGAAGTTATGACCAACTTCATGAATAATCACCCCTATCATACCATATTTAGTTCCTTCGGTATAGGTACCGTCTTTTTCTGTTCTTCCAAAATTAAAACAAATCATCGGATACTCCATTCCATTAGAGGCTTCAATACTTTGAGCAACAGGATAGATATAAGGTATCGTAAACTTTGAATAGGTTTTAATTGTATGCGCTACCGTTTTAGTTGAATACTTTCTATACAAACCATGAGCTTCTTTTCCATAAAAACTCATGCACATTACTTTTTTTCCTTCTACTTTAATTGGCATGGCATCCCACATAAATTTACGAGAAGAGCCCCAAGCAAAATCCCTTACGCTATCTGCTTTAAAAATCCATGTTTTGGTTGCAGTGGATTTATTTTTTTCTGCTGCTGTACATTCGTCTAAAGTCACAATTTCGGTAACATCTGCATAATTCGAATTTGCTTTTGTCCAACGTGTCATTTGACTTGGTGTTAAAACCTGCGCATAATTTTGGCACTCTCCCGTTGAGCAAACTAAATGATCTGCCGGTACCGTCATCTTAACAGTATAGTTTCCAAAAGCTAAAGCAAATTCTCCACGACCAGTAAATTGTTTGTTTTGCCATCCCTGAAAATCACTATAAACACACATACGAGGGTACCATTGCGTCATTGTAAATAAATAGTTGCCATCATCTTTAAAAAATTCGTAACCACCACGTCCACCAACTTCCATACGGTTACCAATTTTATACTGCCATTTCACAACAAACTTCACTTTAGAATTTGGCATTAATGTTTTAGGCAAATCAATACGCATCATCGTTTGATTAATTGTATATTTTAAAGGTTTTCCTAACTCATCTGTTACTGATAAAATTTGATCTCCCAATCCTTTTAATCGCTCATTCACATCCATTCCTTTTGCCGAATTCAAATCATAAGGCGCACCCATTTTATTACTATCAAAAAAGTTAGCGTCGTTTGAAGGATTATGTTGATTTTCATCCAATTGCAGCCATAAATAATCTAATTTATCTGGCGAATAGTTATGATATGTTACCACTTCTTTTCCAATTAACATTAGATTCTTTTCATCTAATGTTGCTTCAATATTATAATCAGCCTTTTGTTGCCAATACTTAGCACCTGGAGCCCCTGACGCTGTTCTTTGCTCATTAGGAGTTGGTAAAATGGTTCCTAGTTGCTCAAATTTATTCCCATGATTTGACATAGGATTGTTTTTAATGTTTTGGGCAACAACTGCAGATGCTGTTAAGCAAACAATAGATGTTAATTTTAAAAATCGAATCATATTATAAAGCAATTAATTGTTGTATAAATAATAAAGTTGAAACCAATAATACCGCTGAGGAAATAATCAATATCCCATCCGCTTTTTTGATTCTTGTAAATCTAGCTAAAAAAACAGAAAATAAAAGCATTGTCCCAACGATAATTATCTGCCCAGTTTCTAATCCTAAATTAAATGAAAGCAAGGGAAATAGTATTTTTTCCTCCTTACCTAACAAAGATTTTAACAAATAAGAAAAACCCATTCCATGAATAAAGCCAAAAATCAAGGCAAGTGAATAGTTAAGATTATAATTAATTTTAGTCTGTGGTGTTTGTAATTTCTTGTGATAAACAATATTAACGAAACAAGTGATTATAATGGTTAAAGGAATCAATACCTCAATGAAAGATTGCCTTATTGAAATAATCTCCCAAGTACTCAAAACTAATGTTAGGGAATGACCGATTGTAAAAGCTGTCACTAAGACTAATAATTTCTTCCAATCTTTTAATGAAAACAACACACATAATGCCATTATATATAAAATATGATCGTAGCCATTCCAGTCTAAAATGTGCTGAAAACCAGTACTAAACCAAATCCAAAAATCGTTCATTTAAAATTGTTATTTTTGCCTGTGTTAAAGTTAAAAAATATAGACTCGATTCTTAAAAGTATTACACCTACGGCAAAATACTTGTTTTTAGGGCTAATCCTAATTTTAGGTTCATCATTCTACCATTTAAAGCATCCTTACTACATCAGTGTGATTGACATCAAGCACAATGGTCCTCAAAAAACCTTACAAATAAGTGCTCGCTTTTTTACAAATGATTTAGAAGATGCTTTAGAAAAATTAAACCACAAAAAAATTGACGTCTTAAATCCTAAAAACAAAACTGAAGTTGATTCAATTCTATTCAATTACATTAAACAACGCTTGGCTATTTCTATCAATGCCAAAGTTCAATCAATACAATTTATTGGCTACGAAAAAGAGGACGAATCAATATGGGCATACTTAGAAATTAAAAAAGTACCAACACCCAAAACACTTAGCGTTAATACGAAACTACTTTATGATTATCAAACATCTCAAGTCAATATAGTTCATGCAGAAGTAAATGGAATTAAGAAAAGTAGTAAAGTTACAAACCCTGATAGTAAAGTAGATTTTAGTTTTTAGTTTGAAAAAGAACCTCATAATTATCGCAGGGCCAACAGCAGTTGGCAAAACAGCTTTGTCGATTGAACTAGCTAAGTTTTATAATTGCCCTATTATTTCAGCAGATTCTCGTCAGTTTTATAAAGAAATGAGTATTGGAACAGCCAAACCTACAAAGGAAGAAATGCAAGATGTTCCTCATTATTTTATTGATAATATCAGTATTCATGATACTTATAACGTAGGGCAGTTTGAAAGAGACGCGATTGATTGCATTGAAAATTTGTTTAAAGAACATGAACAAATCATTTTAGTTGGAGGCTCTGGATTATATATTAATGCGATATTAAATGGGGTGGATGAATTTGAGGAAATCCCTTCGCAAATCAGAGAGCAATTAATAAAAAATTTTGAAGAAAAAGGATTAATCTATCTCCAAGAAGAATTAAAACAACTAGATGAAGTTTATTATCATCAAGTCGATTTAAATAATCCTCAGCGCATCATGCGCGCCTTGGAAGTGTGTATTCATAACAACAAGCCCTACTCTAGTTTTAGAACTAAAGAAAAAAAACAACGCCCATTTGACACTATTAATATTTTAATTAATACGGAAAGAGAAACTTTATACGCTCGAATTAACAAACGAGTTGATGTGATGATGCAAAATGGATTATTAGAGGAGGTAAAATCTCTTTATCCTTATAAACATTTAAATGCGCTCAATACGGTTGGATATAAAGAACTCTTTGATTTCATGGATGGCAAATATACTCTGGAAGACGCGATTAATTTAATTAAACAAAATTCTCGTCGATATGCTAAACGTCAATTAACCTGGTTTAATCATCAAGGTGATTTTGAAACGTTTGAACCAACAGATATAGAAAAAATAAAAGCGTATATAGACATCGTTACCAAATTCTCTTAATCTATGTTCGCGTTTATAAAAGATTATAAAAAATTAAAGCCTGCCATCATGAATGTGATTGTTGCCGAATTTTTTATACAATTAGTTAATGCTACCTTTATGTTAATTCTGCCATTATACATGGATAGAAAAGGGTACTCAGAAGAGGAGATTGCTCTATTTATCACCTTTCGATTTTTAGGTGTTTTCGCCTTAGCATTACCAATTGGAAATATTATTAAAGGACGAGTGATGAAACCATTTTTTATCATATCCTCCTTATTTGTTCCTCTATTTGGCTTGTGTATAGTGCTTTGTGTGAATCTTCAATTAACCAATCTTATATACGTTTCACTTTTATTGTGGGGAGCATCATTTACCTTCATGCAAATACCAATCACTCCTTACATATTAAGAAACGAACGAAAGGAAGAACACACCTCCGGAATTGCATTAAGTTATAGTACCTGGAGTTTTGCTGGTATAGCAAGTGGTGTTATCATTGCCTTTTTAGATAGAATTAATCCATGGTATTTTGATGAAGAAAAAATATTAATTCTCTTTTCTATTCTCGGCTTTGGTGGTTTATATTTTATGAGTAAAGTCAATTTAAAAGAAGAAATAGATGATGATAAAACCACCATTAAAAAAACGAAGACCCATAAAAACGATTGGTTTTTAATTTTTAAAGGCTTAGTTCCAACACTTATTATTGCTACTGGAGCAGGATTAACCATTCCATTTATTAGTTTATTTTTTGATAAAGTTCACCACATGGGTAAAGGTGATTTTTCTTTTGTCAGTGCTATTGCCGCTGTTTTAGTTGTTTGGGGAGCCTTAATGGTACCTCGTATTAAAGCAACTATTGGTTATAAAATTGCCATTCCTACCACACAATCGTTAGCCGTGATTTCATTAGTTGCATTGGCTACCACTCAATTTTACAGTCAACATAGTATAGCTGTTTACATTGCCATTATTTGTTATTTATTACGTCAGCCACTCATGAATATGGCTGGGCCAATGACTTCTGAACTTGTGATGAATTATGTAGGAGAAAAAAACAGAGAAATTACGAGTGCGTTAACTGCAGCTATTTGGAGTGGAAGTTGGGTTATTAGTGGCTATATGGTAAAAATTATGTTTAGTAAAGGCTATCCATACGTCAACATTTTTTTAATCACAGCAGGCCTTTATGCCTTTGGTGTGTTAATGTATTATTTTTTGATTGTTGATTATGGGAAACGAGAAAAGAAAGGTTTAATAAAATCCTAGAAATTTAATGTAAATTCAGCAACCGATGAAGCGTTCCAGTTTTTCATTGTATTTAAGGCTTCTTTAATTTTATCAGAGCAACCCTCACAATACTCTTTACTAATTTGCGTAATGGTATCTACCTTCAATTCTCCTTTTGCATTTACCTTACCTAAAACTTCATATTTCCCTTTCATTGAACTATTTTGTGAATGCTCCTTTAAATAGTTTAATACATACTCTTTAATTGCTGATTCACCTCCCGAATAGGATGTTATATTCGATTGTTCCTTATTAATAGAAGTGGCTGGTGCAGATGCTTTATTAACTGTTGTTAACGTCATTTTTTCAGAAGCAGCAATTTCTTTAGTTCCGTTTTGACTTTCCTCATTTTTAGTCACTTTGTAATCTCCATCTACTTTACTCGTATATTCGACTTGAGAAACCGAATTACCATTAGAAAGAGATTTACTTTCTAAAACAACAGAAGCCTTATCAATTTCGATTTTATCATTATTTGAACTTATTTTTTCTTTTTGTTTTAATTCTGCTTTTTTATCAATCGCAATTGACTGAGCATTCAATTCGTCTAAAGATTCTTCTTTCCTGTTTTTAAAATAATCTTTCGATTCATCTGTTAATCTGGCAACTGGGGTCATTGATTTATTTTGAGATAATGTTGAAGCTGATGAAGAATTATTTTTTGTTTCAGATTCTGATAAAACGTTTTTTGAATTAATAACCTCTTCCAACTTTTCAACCTTATCTGATTCGATTTCTTTAGAATCAGAATTTGATGGATTAATAAACTCTTGTAGTTTTTGACCTTCCGTTACAGTTTCTTTATTTTCATTAATCGCTAAATTTGAATCGGATGATTGTTTGGCTTTATTAAAGAAAAATATTGAAATCATGACCACTAAAACTATAGAGGCTGCTGCGCTAAACCAAACAATCTTATGTTTTTGACCGCCCTTTTGTTCAGTAACTTTTTTTGAAATTGACGCATTGACTTCCTCTACTAAAGTTTTTGCTTTTTCGGAATTTGCGAGAGAAGTATATCCTTCCAAGGCTTCTTTTTCAAAATCATCCATATCATCAAAATTCATCTCAGAGTTAGATGGATGATCTAACCACTGAAATAATTCTTCAGAGCTTAATGGATGTTTATGTTTATCTTGGTGCTTCACTGTTTTTTTCTAATTTAATTTTCAAATTTCTTTTTCCATTTTGAATAAAGCTTTTTACCTCATTCAAAGAATATCCTGTTTCATCTGCAATTTCGTTATATGATCTTTCTTTTAGATAAAATAACATGATACATTTTCTCTGATCTTCATTTAACTCTTCAATCGCTTTCTCTAATAGTGTATATTGAATCTCTTTTTCTGATGCTTGATTAAGATGAGAACTTGATTCAGTTTCCATAAATAAATCAGCATGTACCTCCAAATTAATCTCTTTTTTAAGTTTAGACTGCTGATTTCTTAAGATCATCAAACAATGATTTTTAGAAAAGGTATATAACCAACTTTTAAAATACTCTATATTAAATTTTAATAAATCGGCCAATAGCTTTTCGAAAATTTGCATCACGGCATCTTTTGCCTCATCTTCATCTTTTAAATATTTTAAAGAAAGACCCAATACCAAATGAGCATAGCGCTTATATAACATCCCTACAAACACATTGTTTTTGGTGTGTTTATACTCCGTAATTAACTCGTTATCAGAGAAATGGTTATATTTTTCGTTATATAGCACCTATTTAATTCATCATAAATATAAGCTATTTAGATTAGATTTTTAAATCAAAAAAATCCTTTGAATAATATTTTGTTAATGTTATATTTGTTTGTTGCTGAACTTTAGCAAACCATTAGAGAAACCGAACTAAGAATTGAAAAACATCATAAAATATTGCTTATTATTCATTTTGGCTTTTTCGAGTCTTGGATTTCAGCAAATTCAAAATTATGATACTAACTCAAAACTAAAGGCTGCCTATTTATTTAATTTTACTCGAAATTTTGAATGGCCTGAAAAAATGAAAACAGGAAGTTTCATCATTCAATTAGTTGGTAACAATCCTAATCTTTCTAGTGAATTAAATAAAATGGCTTCTACAAAACAAGTAGGAAGTCAAAAATTAGAAATTAGAACAACAACCTCCATCGAATCTTCCATTCAACCTCATATTATTTTTTTATTAAACGAGTCTTCTGATTTATTAAAAGAAGCCTCGTCCAAATATAAAGGCAAAGGCTCATTAATTGTGACAGAAAAAGCTGGATTAGCCAAATCTGGGGCAACCATAAATTTTATTGCAGTAGATAATAAATTGAAATTTGAATACAGTAACAATAATGCGAAAAAAGCAGGATTAAAAACGAGTGAAGTACTTAAAGGACTAGCTATTGCAGTTGATTAAATATATTATTAAATTTGTATAAAGTGTTAAAATACTCAAAATCATATCATTACCTAAAAAACATTCTAAGTTTTTTAATGGTGATTTTTTGTCATAACTCCTATGCACAAAATGATTTGTTATTTGAAGCACAAAAACTTTGTAACGAGAAAAAGTACGACTTAGCGATTCCAATGTTGGAAAAAGTCATTGTTCATCCAGAAACAAAAAATGATCCTGCATCTTGGCATATCCGTTCTTTTGCCTATTTACAAACCTATAAATTAGCGGGGGCAGGAAATACTTCTAAAATCAATTTATTAGATACAGCTTTATCGTCTGCCTTAATCTCCATCAAATTAGATACCGCTAAAAACTATTTAGACAATAACATTGCTTTTGTTAAAAATGGGGCTGCTAGCTATTATAAAATAAGCACCATTTTATTACAAGATTCCATTAATAATATGAAGTCTGAATTGTATTATAATAAATATAAAAAGTACACTGCAATAATTAATCCTGGTTTTGATTTCAAAGAAAAAGACATTGAATATTACAAAACAACTGGCAGTATTTATGCTGACTTGTACATGAAAAATAATTTTTATCAAAAATATGGAGACATTGCTAAAACGTCTCTATTAAAAGTGTTAGAATTAGATCCTAAAAATATTAATGCAAATGTGAACTTAGGCGTTTTATACTATAACCAAGGTGTTACCTTAATGAAAATGATGGAATACGATGTGGATTTAGCACAACTAGATGTCATTCAAGAAAATGCTAAAAAATTATTTAAACAATCGTTACCATTTATGATCAAAGTGTATGAGCAAGACCCTAAAGCTGAAAAAGTTTTAGAAAGCTTAGAAGGCATATACTCAGCCTTAATGGATGACAAAAAAGCAAACGAATTTAAACAAAAAAAAGAAGCCTTAAGTAAACCATAGGCTGGCTGTTATATGGCATTCAAATTTACCATCGGAAGAAAAATAGGAACAGGATTTGGTATTTTACTAATACTAACACTTATTGCGTTTATATTTACGATTGTTACGATTAAAAAAAGTAAACAACAAACCGATTCGGTAGTTGGGCAAGTAACACCATCTGTTTCTGCACTCAAAGAATACAACTTTATTTTACAAAAGTCACAAACATTAATTTCTAAATGGTTTTTCAATCAAACATCTAACGACGATGCTTCTAAAACTGAACTCAGAACGTTAATTAGCAGAGATTATCCAAGTATCAAATCTAAAATAGGTGAACTATCCACTGATTGGACGAAAGATGAGAGAGAAAAAGTTAAGTCGATTATTTTTTTTAGTGATGGGTTATTTAAACTTTACCAAGAGGAAATCATGACTCCTTTAAATTCTTGGGAAAGCTATCAAGACCCTAGTATTAAATTGGTTGCTACCATTCCGTTTGAAGATAGTCAAGAAAAAATACGAATACTATACACACAGTTAAACGAATTAATTACTCAAAAAGAATTAAATGCGGAAGAAACAACCGATCAAATGTTCCAGTCTTTTGATTTTTTAGATCAATTTGTAAAAGCCCTAGGGATTAGTTTATTTTTTGGTGGAATTTTAATTGCCTTTTTAACCACACGTTCAATTACTAAGCCCATTCAACAGCTTAAAAAAATGTTATTATCAATGGGCTTAGGTATTTTACCAAAAGAACGGATTAATTACAGAACTGATGAAATTGGCGAAATGGGCATTGCCTTAAATAGTTTGGTGGAATCAATGGAAAGCACCACGGAATTTGCCAAACAAACGGGTAAAGGAAATTTTGACGCCTACTACAAACCACTTAGTAAAGACGATAGTTTGGGGCATGCTTTATTAAAAATGCGTAACGATTTATCGGAAAACGAACGCGTTTTGGAACAAAAAGTTATTGAGCGTACCGAACAAGTGGTTAAGCAAAAAGAAGAAATTGAAGTTAAGACCAAGGAGCTTGAAATTCTATTCAAACAAGTGACCGATAGTATTCATTATGCCAAGCGTATACAAGAAGCTATCCTTCCGCCAAATAATTTGGTAAAAAAATTCTTACCAGAATCGTTTGTTTTATACAAACCGAAAGATATTGTAAGTGGTGATTTTTATTGGATCGATCAAAAAGGAGATTGGAGTTATTTTGCAGCGGTAGATTGTACTGGACATGGAGTACCTGGTGCTTTTATGAGTATTGTAGGGTATAACTTACTGAAAGATATTTTAAAAAATACAGAAAGCATGGAGCCATCCATTATTATGGATAAGATGAATGATGGCGTTGCACATACCTTGCATACCAATACCACATCGGGTAAACAAACTAAAGATGGGATGGACATGGCTCTTTGTGCCTTAAATTATCAAACCTTAGAATTACAATATTCGGGAGCCTTTAATCCACTTTATATTATTAGAGGAGAAGAATTAATTCAATACAAGGCCAATAAATTTCCAGTAGGGATGTTTATTGGAGACAAACAAAACTTTACAAACCATCGTATTCAATTGCAAAAAGGTGATCGGATTTATATTTTCTCTGATGGATATGCTGATCAATTTGGTGGACCGAAAGGAAAAAAATTCATGGCAGGAAATTTCCGTCAATTATTAATGGATGTGAGTAAATTGCCTATTGAAAAACAAAAAACAACCTTAAATCAAACCATTGAAGAGTGGAGAGGGAATTTAGAACAGGTTGATGATATTCTAATCATTGGAGTCACGATTTAATCTTTAATAAACATAAGCCTTCCTAATGGAAGGCTTTTTTATCTTAAACTAAATGAACTATGCTAAAATCTCTCAGTATACTGATTATATCAACCATATTGGTTAATCCTATTTTTGCTCAAGATAATACCCTTGACACGTCAAAGTATAAAGATTTAAGAAACCGCATACAAGACCAAACTATTTTCTTGAAATTTGACCCACAAAACAAAGATGCCTATCTTAAAAGGTCGTATTACAAATCGCAAATGAATAATCATCAAGGCGCTATTGAAGATTTAAATACCTATTTAGAATTAGACCCTACAGATTATAAAGCCTATAACAGCAGAGCGTTTTCGAAAGAAAGAATTGACGATATTAAAGGCGCAATGGATGATTACACCCAAAGCATTGAATTAAAAAAAGATTTTATGGATCCATACTATGGAAGAGCCATTAATTTTTATAAAATGAAAAATTTTAAGGCCGCTTTAAATGATTTAGATGTGGTTTTAAAATTAGATCCCAATTACATGGAATGTTATTTATATAGAGGATATACGTTAATGGAATTGAAAGACTATGAAAGTGCTATTCGAGATTTTAATCGTGTGATAGAAGTCTACCCTGATAACTCAAAAGCCTACAATAACCGTGGCATGTCTAAATATTTTTTAAAAGATTATATTGGCGCTATGGAGGATATGAATATTGCTATTAAACTAACACCTGACTATGCTCAAGCGTTTAATAAGAGAGGACAAGTAAAACTTGCGTTATTGGATTTTAAAGGGGCTTTAGATGACTTAAATAAATCCATTCAATTATTTGCCTTTAATGCCTCTGCCTACAATAACAGAGCGGCGGCCAAAATTGAATTAAAAGATTATGCAGGAGCCATTTCCGACCTTGATCAATCTATTGAATTAGACCCCGAACTTCCTGAAACCTACAATAACAGAGGGGCACTTTATGAACAAATGGGAAATCTGCAAAAAGCTAAACTTGATTACAAAATGGCGGATTTTAAAATGAAAACAAATGCCGTTCAAAACAAATAAATGTCACGATGGATTATACTTTATTATTAAATAATTTTTCGAAACATATTACGCTAACAAAAAAAGAGCAAGAATTTACCTTATCGTTATTTGACTATAAGAAACTCCATTCAAAAGATACTTTATTAGAACAAGGCGACATTTGTAAGCAATCCGCATTTGTTTTAAATGGCTGCTTAAGAGGATTTACAATTGATAGTAATGGGTTTGAACATGTGTTGAGTTTTGCGCCAAAAGATTGGTGGATTGGCGACATGTATAGTTTAATTTCGAAAAAGCCTGGGAATTTAAATATTGAAACCATGATGGATTCAGAGGTTGCCCTTCTTTCAAAAAAAAATCAAGATATCTTATATGATCGAGTACCAAAGTTTGAACGTTTCTTTCGCATCATCATTGAAAAATCATTAGTTGCCTTTCAGCAACGCTTAAATGATAATTTAAGTTTAACGGCACAAGACCGTTATTTAAAATTCTGTAAAACCTATCCACAACTCATTAACGAGATTCCTCAAAAACAAATTGCTGCCTATATTGGTGTAACTCCTGAATTTTTAAGCAAATTAAGAGCTAAGCAAGCTAAAGCAAAATAATCAATTTCTTAATCTAGGTTAAGTGTTTTTGATGATTTTGAAACGTATCTTTGTTATGAAAAACAAATCATCATGGACAGAAAAGAGTTTTTAAAAAAGGGCTTATTAGGTACTGGAATGTTTGTTGCCTCGGCCGCATTAGGCGATGTTATCAAAAATAACATTGACGAATTAACAGAATTAGATATCATTGGTTTCAATCATTTACCAAACACAACCTCAAAAATTATGGCAAATACAATCTTACACAAATCTGAATCTAGAGGAGATGCCAACCATGGATGGTTACATAGTAAACACACCTTTAGCTTTGCAAATTATTATAATCCTGAAAGAATGCACTTTGGTGCATTAAGAGTTTTAAATGACGATACCGTTGCTGAAGGCATGGGTTTTGGAACTCATCCACACGATAACATGGAAATTATTAGTATTCCATTAGAAGGTGATTTAGAGCACAAAGATAGTATGGGCAACACCACGGTCATTAAAAATGGTGATATTCAGGTGATGAGCGCTGGTACTGGCATTCAACATAGTGAGTATAATAAAAACGCTGATAAAGCGGTGAAATTTTTACAAATATGGGTGTTTCCGAATCAAAAAAATGTGACGCCACGATATGATCAAATAACCTTAAAATTAGAAGATCGACAAAATAAATTACAACAAATTTTATCTCCAAACGCAGATGATGCTGGAGTATGGATTCATCAAAACGCATGGTTTCACTTAGGGAAATTTGACAAGGGCATTAGCGCAGACTATGCCTTAAAAGCAAAAGGTAATGGTGTTTATTTATTTAATCTAAACGGAACATTACTTGTTAACGATCAATTAGTAGAACAACGTGATGGCTTTGGAATTTGGGATACCGACACTATTCAAATTAAAGCCAATACCGATTCGGAATTTTTAATCATGGAAGTTCCCATGACTCTATAAATTTATAAACCAATAACAACAAATAACATGAGCACAACTAAATGGGCATTAGACCCAACACACAGCGAAATAAACTTCAAAATTAAACACATGATGATTTCTCATGTTTCAGGAAGTTTTACAAACTTTAATGTTACTGCTGAAACAGATGGCGATCACTTTGCAAACTCAAAAGTATCGTTTACAACAGAGGTTAATTCAATTAACACCAATAACGAACAAAGAGATGGACATTTAAAATCAGCAGACTTTTTTGATATGGAAAAATATCCTCATATCTCATTTGAAGGAACAAAATTTGAAAAAACATCTGATGAGGAATATGCCTTACATGGTAACTTAACCATTAGAGATGTAACGAAACCAGTTAGCTTAAAAGTTGATTTTGGTGGTATTGCAAAAGATCCATACGGAAACATTAAAGCAGGCTTTACTTTAGATGGAAAAATTAACCGTAAAGATTTTGGTTTAACTTGGAATGCGGCTACGGAAGCTGGTGGCTTATTAGTAGGCGAAGATTTAAAAGTACAAGCTGAAATTCAATTAGTGAAACAAGCTTAATATCTTCTTAACCATTTATTTTATAAGGGAGAAAATCAATCATTTTCTCCCTTATGTTTTTAAACTAGTCTATATATCATGCGTTTATTGAAATAATCGTACATTTAGCTAAACGAAATCACATTTTAATGAAATCTCCTAAAAAATGGAAAATGGCTATTGTTATTTGGCTAGCGATATACCCTCTTATTACCACGATATTTGCCCTGTTAGGTAAACACCTAATTTTAATAGAACCACTTCCTCTCAGAACCTTAGTGATTACAGCGATTGCTGTTCCAATCATGGTATTTATCCTGATACCAATTTTACAAAAATTATTACACAACTGGTTATCAAAATAAACGCTTATGTATAGGAAAATACAATCCATTCATACAGCTCCCGAAACCATGATGGGGCCTGTAAAAATTCGTCAAGCATTTCCTTTAAGAGGCATTGAACAAGTGAGTCCGTTTATTTTATTACATCATTTTGATTTTACATTTCTACCTCACCAAAATAATTTTAATGTACCCCCTCACCCACACCGTGGTTTTAGTCCAGTTACTTTTTTGTTTGAAGGCTCAATAGAGCACGAAGACTCATTAGGAAACAAACATGTTGTGTACCAAAACGAAGTGCAATGGATTAATGCCGGCAGAGGCATTATACATAGTGAAAAAGCTGATAAGGCATTTGTTGAGAAAGGTGGCCGTTCTCAAGGCATTCAGTTATGGATAAATACGCCTAAGGCCGAGAAAATGAATCCTCCAACCTATCAACCAATTACTAAGCAGGAGATTGTGTTAATTGAAAAAGAAGGTGTTGAATTTAGATTAATATCAGGCCATTATGATCATAAAAAAGGACCTGCAAAATCAGATGTCGTAACAGCTATGTTGCGCATGAAAGCCAATAGTGAATTTTTATTAAATTTTCCTGCCAACCATCATGTAACATTTTATGTATTGGAAGGCGAATTAAATTTAAATACTAATCAACCATTACAGCAACATGAATTAGTAGTATTTGAACCATCCAACGATGAGATTTTATTACGAGCTAAAACCGATTCGAAATTATTAATCATGGCTGGTGTGCCCATTCATGAACCCATGGTATCACATGGCCCATTTGTCATGACTTCTGAAACCGAAATTATGGAAGCCATGCGTGATTATCAGCAAGGTAAAATGGGTTTTTTGTATTAAAGGTTCACTTCCCACAAATCCCATTGGCTATCAAAACGATACCAAGTACCATGAATATCTTGCCAGGTTTTATTTGGAATTTCTTTCCACTGTGTGCCATTTTCGCTACACATTAATTGATGTTCAAAAATATATAACCATCTGCCTTTATAATCTTGCCAAGTGGCAATACCCGAAGTTTCTTTCCACTTTTTTTTATTATAGGAAATTTTGATGGCGCCACTTTTTTTGTCAATCTTATACCATACATTATAATTACCCAGCCAAATGCCTACTTGCGATTTTACCCAAGCCGATTCGGAAGGTAAAGGCTCAACATGGCTAACTAACACTGTTTTATGCAACACAAAACTAAGCTGTAAAACAGCAAAAAAACAAAGCGTGATTATTTTTTTCATATACATACAATCATGGCCTAACCATAAACACCATCCTCTTATCCATTATAAAAGAAATAGAGGAATGATGATCGTTAATGCGTAACCAATTAAGCAACAAAAATAGGACTCCTCAAAAGCTCTCCATAAGTTTAATGCCTGAGATGTGAAGATGAACCTGTTAATTAAACTGGATTAGGATTGTGGTATTGAACTAAATAATTTGACTTTACATTTACTTAACTATTTAATATGCGGAAAAGGTCAATGACTTATTATCGAAATCTTTTTAGCTGGAAATCAAAAAATTATTGAATTTATTTATATTAGTTATAAAATAAAAGATACTATATTTTGATAAGCTATATTTTGATAAGCTATATTTAAATTTGATATACTACTCTACAATAATTGGGTTTTTCTTTTATAACCCTCAATTTGTAAAATTCAAAATTCTTATTTGTTATTAGTATTATCAATATTTGCTGTAATTTGATAAAATCTTCTTATACAAATTACAACAATTATTGTTTAGTTATTTAAGATTTTTTTCTTTGCTGTTTCATATTCCTCAGAAGTAATAGCTCCTGAATCTTTTAGTTCCTTTAATTTTTTAATCTCATCTGCAACTGAAAAATTCGAAATCTGCTTACTATCTTTTTTTATTATTGACTTTTTTGAATTTGTTGGGTTATTTGTTTTAAGGATCTCTTTTTTGTCAAGAGACAAATTAATTTTAGGTTTACTAAGACTTGCTAATTTTTTTATTGAATATTTTTTAGTAACAAAAAATTTATAGTCGTCGTAACCTTGAACGAACAAGGTATAATCACCATTTTCTTTACCAAAAAATGAATTGGTTGGAGGAAATGTTAATTTATAATTATATACCTCATTTAAATTTTCTGGATTGATTATACTTAAATTATCATTTGATATATATACAAGCCACTTTTCATCGGGTGTTAATTTTAAAATAGGAAAAATAGTTCCCGTTTCATCTGATGATAAATAATTACCATGAATACTAATAAAAGATCTTTCAGCTATAAACTCATAAGGTTTTAATATTTTATTTCCGAATGAACTTCTAATTTTATTTGTAATCTCTTGATCATCTGGTTTAAAATTTTCATTTTCTAATTTTCCAATTTGACCGAAACTGTTAGTGAAATAAAATACTCCATTTTTATTTTTTGCAATCCCAGTTAATTCATTAACCATTCCGTCAACGTTATAAAAATTATTTAAGTTTGAAATCTGAAAAATAGAACTGGAAAACATTGGTCCATTGTTAGCATACCTGACATTTCCAAAAAAAAGGCTAATTAAGAAATTTTCATGTTCAATTACAATATAATTATTTTTATCTTTTCTCGTATCACATACGTTTTGTGTAATTTTTTCTTTTGTACCATTAAAATTAAAAAACTTTCCATCGTCAAGAAAAGAATAATTACCATCTACTTTTTTTAAATAAAAATCACGCTCTTGAAATCCATAAGTTTTTTTATAGAATTTAGGACGCGTTGGAATTTCACCTATGCCTGTGCGAGGCAGCCATGCCTCCCAAATAATAAATTTATTAGAAGTGTAATTCATTTTCCTTACATTATTTAAATTTACACTGAATACTTTTCTATGAATTTCGTTCAAAATTTGTCCAGTTGCTGACTCAATTCTATAACCTGATTTTTCGGGAAAACAATCCTTACATTTATTTCCTGTAATTACATTTTTTCCAGTAAATATGTAAAATGTTGAATCGTTAGGCCCAATTGCAATTGATATTTCTCGATTAATTTCACCATATGGATGAAAATTTTCTTTATGAAATTTCATGTCATGTCTTTGTTCAACTTTACATAGGTTTTTGACTAGATTTTTGTTTGGATTTATGTATTTTAATATATCATTTTCAACTTTTAAGCTAGCTCCATTTTCAAAATCATATCTATATATAGAAGTTACCATGTGATTAGATTCTATATGTATCATAGCATCAATTAATGCTTTATTTAAATTTGAATCAAGTTCGGTATAAATAGTTTTGCTACTAATCTCAGCGAGTTTTTCATAATCACTTATGAATTTGTTATTAATTTCATTTGAAGCTGATTGTTCCGTATTTGTGTTTTTTGGGTTTGAAGAAGAATTTAAAATATCTGCAATTAAATCAATCCCCATGCTTGCTGCAGCACCTTCAGAATAAGAGCCTGTTAATTGAGATAATCCATATACTAGTTTTGAATCAGTCATAAAAACACCTGGTTTATAACTACTTGTTCCGTCCTTAAGGTTAGAAGTAATTAGATTAGAATTATTAAAAAGTATATCAAGACCAAGCTGTACCTTAGAAAATTCACTTGTGGAATTGAGATTTGGATTTTGCTCAAACGCTGCTCCAATATCATTATAAATTTGCCTATAACTTAAATTTGGATCGTTTCCAATTGTATTAACATAACTTGTAAGAATGTTTTTTAAATTTCCATTAGGCATATTATTTGAAAGATTTAAAATAAATTTATCATCAATATTTAACGGATTATCAGGATTTTTTTCAAGTTGGATTAGGATAGCCTTTAATGTTTTCGATAATTCTTCGTTACTAGAACCTTTTTCTTTTTAATTAATATCTATCCCTAAATTATTATTGTTATCAATATTTGTAGTATTAGATGTAATTCCTTGATTTGCAACTTGAGTGTTTGATTTTCCAACCATTATGCCCCATTCCGGCTCTTTACTCAGATATTCTGGACAACAATATGGCTGGCCCATTTGTTTAATATTGCCTTTACAAGCTGTAATCATGGCCGAAACTTTTCTTTTATCCTCAACTTTTTCACAATATTTTGCTGAACAAAAATATAATGCAAGCATGGCACATTGTGAACAGCCTTGGGCGTCTTGAGTTTCTGTTAACTTTTTGTATTTAGCCATTTCTGAGTCTTTGGCTTCTGTACATTGCCCAAAAGCTTGTATTTGGCTCTGAATAAGGATTATAATTAAATAATATTGTATAAATTTTAGTTGTGTTGTCATTTACTTGTAAATTATTATGTAATGATCTAAATTACTGAATACTACTTAAATAATTTATTTTTTTATAGATTATAAATTATAGTCTCTAATATTTATTAAATATTTAATACAGAAGTGATATTATCTTTCCAATTGGATTATTATATGCAGAAATTATAGAATAGTTTATTATTATTATTATAGTTTATATTTTCTGATTTAAGACCGGGTATATATCAATTTTATCTTTTTAGTTTTGAGCTTTTACTTTAAATTTAAAATAAAATTAATTATTTATTCAAAAATTATCAAGAAAATTAAAAGATAAATCATAATTAAAAAACCAAAAAAATTTCATTAACTTTAATTTTATATCTATCGAAATTTTAAATTAATTAATCGTATAATAAAAATATTTAAACATTATTTAAATTTTGATAAGACTTTTTTTATTTTGGATTTAAAAAATAGAAAGGTGTATTATTGGTTATGTCATGTAAATTAAAATGTAAATTTAATATAATTAAAATGAATAATATTTTTATTTAATATTTTCTCGTTCATAATATTTTATTTTTATATTTACTTGTCTTAAATTCTGTTTTATAGTTATTATTTTCCAAATTATGCAAGATACATCTATACAAATCATTTACAAGTCTTCTGAAAACAATTAAATATTTAATTTCAAAAATTATTACAATAAAAAATTAATTATTTTGAAACTATTATGAAAAAAAAATATTTGTTCGAATTTAAAAATTTAGATGTTTTTAAAAATGATTTTTTTTTGCAAATCAAAAATATTTTATTTGCACTACTTTTTATAAATATTTTTCAATTAAAAGCTCAAACAGGAAATAAAAATAATATTACAAATAATTGTGATGCTTTAGTGAAATATCGAGATGAAATACTGATTCTTAAGTATGATAAAATAGCAAAAGATTATTCCGTTAAAAAGGATAATTTAAACTGGATAATTGCTATGAAGCAAGAAGCAAAAGACGAATCAAAATGGGCCGCAAGTAATTCAGTCGGAATCTTAAAATACATTAATACAATTTGTAACGGAATCCAAAATGCATTTGCTATTGCAAGTCCTCAAGGCAATATTTTAAACTTAGCAAAAAAAATCCATGATGTTGATCAAATAAAAAGGAAAGAAAAATATTTTAATACTTTTTCTAAATCAATAGAAAATATTGAAAATCTCATGGCAGAGGATATTGAACAGGAATTAATTAAGGGTGCGCTTGTTAAAGAAACAGGCACTATTGGAGCTATTTATTCTTTTTTTGATGATGCAAAAAAAGATTTAAAGGATATTAAAGATTGGAAACAATTAAGAATTGATGTAAATAATCAGTTATTAATGTTTGAAAAAAGTATTATAGTCTATCAGGAAAAGTATGACTCTGAATTAAAAAAATTAGATCAGATAAATAGATACAATAATTACATAGCCGAATATTTAAATGAATATTGTAAAAAATCAAACAATATAATTGATAGTAAAGCATCCGCCAAGAATGAGTCTATTGGCGATAAAAAACTTTTAGCAACCTACAAGGAAGATGGGAAATGGATAGCAATGGGACCATATATGACGACCGAGGGTTTTCCTTCTGAAAAGGAAGCATTAGAGTCTCTCTTTTATACTGAATCGGATATTACATTCCTTTGTCAAAGAGAAAAATATAAAATATATACATTAAATGAAAAAGTAAAACATGATGCAAGGGATATAAGAGCTTATTTAAAATCAATCGGTATAAATGACATCCCTGAATAGATAAATTAAAGTTACAAAATGTTAACTAAAAAACGTTATTTAATATTCATTTTCTTAATTATGAAAATGACTGTATTTGCTCAATGCACTGAGGCAAAAGACTCAGAAATGGCAAAATATAAAAAATTGACAGAAACAAAAGATGCGCAAGGCTGCTCGCAATGTGCGATGTTGGCTCTTTACTTTTGTTCAGCTAGACACACGGTTTCTGTTGAAGACAAAAGAAAAGTTTCGGCCATGATTACAGCTTGTAAAGGCAATATTAAGCAGATGGGTGAGCCATACTGCTGTCCTGAATATTTAAATAAGCAACCAGAATGGGGAAAAGAAGCAAATAGCAATGATAAAGCTAATAATAAAGAAAATAATAATACTACAGATTTAGAAAATAAACTTAATGATGTCATTGTTTTTGGACAAAAATTAGAAAAAAGTTATTATTCAATGCAAGAAGTTGATAAAAATAGAAAAGAGCTAAACGAACTTTCATCACTTAAAGGAAATTTTAATTCAGTTGAAGAAATAGAAAATGTATTTCAGGAAAAGTTTAATAAAATAGCAAGTACTGTTGATAAAACTGTAGAATCGGAAAACTCTGCAATAGTTGATAACATTGCTACAATGAATCAATTGACTGGAGGGAATGAACTTATAGGGCAAGGAGTTGGATTAGTAGCAGGACTATTAAACAATATTACCGCAGAAGATAGAAAAAGGGAATATGAAGAAAGATTGAAAAAACAAAAAGAGGAACAAATAAATAGATTAAAAGCAATGAAAGCTAGTCAGGTTGTTGAGGTAAGAAAAGCATTATTTTCAACTTTTCCAGATGGAGGTTTACCCGCGTCGTCTAAATCAATTGAAAATCAAGTTATTTATATTTTCTCATATAGTGCAAATCAATATACAATTATTAGAGATAAACCGACGCTCACTGTAACCAATGTTTTCAAGATAACAAGAAATGAAAACGGAACCTGGCCTTTTAAGAATGCAATACTAAAAAATTTACAATCTCAATTTAACAATGAAAATATCCCTATAATACTTGGCTTTTTTACCTCAGAAAAAGATGCCAATAGCTTAAGAGATTCATTTTTATATTTAGCAAGCCAATGTGATTTTGATTTAAAATTTTTAACCTACACAAATAATAATGAAACAAATGATAAAAATGGCAATGATTTTTGGGAAAAGTAAAAAGACGGAAAAATTGTTAATTATGAGTTTTATTTGCTTTGCAAATATGCAAATAATTGGACAATCAAAAGATGCAAATATCGTCTTTGTTCAGGCGGAAGAAAAATATAATGAAAAAAACTATAATGAAGCGCTTTCAAAATTACAATTATATGAAAATTTATCAAGTGCATCCAAAGAAAAAGCTCAGGTTTTAAAAATACAAATATACAGGGAACTTGCTTTAAAAGACAAATCGCAAGTTGTTAATTACAATAATTCCATCGAAGAATTAAAAAAAATGTATTCAGATGGAAAAAAAATTAATGTTGATGATTTGTATAGAATATTAAAAGAACAGCAGGAATTTGGAAAAGATGCTATCACTAATGCTAAAGATGATCTTAGCTCTTCATCAAGTGAAATCAACATAGATGGTATTAAAATAGGAATGAATATAGAAGAAATACCATCGCAAATCGCTGCGAATTTTGATTGGAATGAAGGTGTAAAAGGACAAGCTAATAACCAAATGAATTATGTTCCATTAATTTTCACTCCTAAAAAAGCCGGTACAGGAAGTGGTTTTAATTTTAAACTTGCAGGTATTCAAAATATAATCGCAGACGATAGAACTCGAAGAGTTATTGAAGTTTTTAAATTTACTGAAAACGGAAAATATAAGGAAAAAGACAAAACAGGATTAAGTAAATATAATTCAATGGTTGAAGAATTAAAAGTAAAATATGGTAAAAGTAATATTACTGAAAATCCAGTGCGGATTAGTACAAGCAAGATTATGAACAGAGAAATGACTACTGAATCTTATAGCACGATTTTACGTTCAAAATCAGTAACATACACTTTAACATACTCAATTGTTAATGGTGACAATTACTCAATAATTGAAATGTTATGTATTCCAGATTATTTAAAAAACTAAATTTATGAAAAGTCTAGCATTTATTATACTATTATTTTTATTTAGTCAAATCGTTTTCGCACAAGGTACTGACCTTGCAATAAAGGCATATAAAGATGCGGAATTAGCATTTGATAATGGTAATTACGAAGATGCATTATCAAATTTAAATATTGCAGAAACAATGTTAAAGAAAACAAACCCGAAAATCCAAGAACTTAAAAGAAAATCATATAAGCTGTTAGCATTTTTAGACAGTGCAAAAAATTTCGAGTCATACTCTTCTTATGTAAATGATTTAAATACGAAAAAATCTAGTTTAGCAAATAATGCAGTCATTGAGAAAAATAATTTTTCTAAAGAAAAAGTACTTTTTTTAGAAAACAAAAAAAACAGTTTAATAAATCCTATAGAGAAAATTACACTTGGCCAATCATTTTCAACAATACAAAAACAGTTATATAACTTAATTGATTTTGAAAATCCAATAGAAGAAAATCATTTTATTCATTATATCAGAAAAGCTTCTTCAACAGAAACGGAAATAGGACTTTACGAAATTTCCGTTGATAAAAACAATGATAGAATTGTAAAAATTACTGCGATTTTTAAATCTTTTACATTTGAAGAATTTCAAAAGCAAAATATGAGTAAATTTTATAATGAAAAATTTTCAAAGTTTGGACAAAATGATATTTCTTCAGAAAACAATGTTTCAAAAATTAAAAAAAAGGATTATAATATTGCTATCACTCGAGCAAAAATAGATAATTCTACTTCATACTTTATAAGTTTATATACACCAACAAAACTTAAATATAAGGACTTAACAAGTAGTAATTCAATGTATTTTTATATGGAAGGTTATGAAATTAAATAGTTAATAAAAATTAAATTAATTAACAGTTTTTAATTCGTAGAATTTTATAATTATATATTTCTAATATTTTTCTTTTCATAAAATACTAATAGATATTTTAAAATTAGTAAAGTAAATCTAAAAAACACACATAGTTTTAAAAGAGTAAAAAAATACAGATTCGAATAAATAAAAAATTTAAAATTTTTGTAGAAATAGGGAATCGAACTGTTTAAAATCTTCATATACTAAAGATATTATATTTTTCCGCTTTTTCTGAATGTCTTTCGCTACATTCTGGCTCTTTGCTAAAAACATCCACTGGATGTTTTCTTAACGCAAAGCCCTGATAAACCGAAGTTTTTACAAAATGTTCATTTTAACATATAAAAAGCCTCAAGCCCCAAGAAATTCTTGAGGCTTCATTAAATCTATCTTAGGTTATTTCTTAAACTTTCCTTTCAATGCCGCTAATGCCGACATCATATCATTTGGATCGTAGCTTGCTACTTCTTCCTTTTTAGGAGTTGGTTTTTTATGCGCTGTAATGCCTTCGCCTTTCATAGATAAAGCAATACGCTTACGTTTTACATCGCATTCGGTAACATTTACCCACACTTGCTGCCCAACTTTCACCACTATGTTAGGATCATCCACAAATGTATCACTCAACTGAGAAATATGCACTAAACCATCTTGATGAACACCTACATCTACAAAGGCACCAAAATTTGTCACGTTAGTTACAATACCCGGTAAGCGCATTCCTTCTCTTAAATCTTCAATGCTATGCACATGCTCATCAAAACTAAATACTTCAAATGATTTACGAGGGTCGCGACCTGGTTTTTCCAACTCACTCATAATATCTTTTAAGGTTGGTAAACCAATGGCATCGGTTACATAAGACATTAAATTTATTTTTTTACGTAAGTCTTTATCCTTTATCAAATCGTCAATACTGCAATTTAAATCGCTAGCCATTTTTTCTACAATATGATATGCCTCTGGATGCACCGCACTTTTATCTAATGGATGAATGCCATCTCTGATGCGCAAAAACCCAGAACATTGTTCAAATACTTTATCGCCCATACGATTCACTTTTAATAACTCTTTACGAGATTTAAAGGCACCATGTTCGTTACGATAGTCCACAATGTTTTTAGCTAAGCCCTCTCCAATACCTGACACATAAGACAGTAATTGTTTAGAAGCCGTATTTAACTCAACCCCTACTCCATTTACACAGCTCATAACCACGTCATCCAATTTATTTTTTAAAGCCGTTTGGTCTACATCATGCTGATACTGGCCAACACCAATGGATTTAGGATCTAACTTTACTAACTCTGCCAATGGATCAGCCAAACGACGACCAATGGATACGGCACCACGCACGGTTAAATCGTATTCAGGAAATTCTTCACGAGCCACATCTGATGCTGAATAAATAGATGCCCCAGCTTCGCTCACCATAATCACCGGAATTGTTTTTGGTAATACTTCAATACTTCTAATAAACTGTTCAGTTTCGCGAGAAGCCGTTCCATTACCAATGGCAATGGCTTCTAATTCGTATTTAGCACATAATGCCATTACCACATGTTGTGAATCCATCACACGTCGTTGAGGTTCATGCGGATAAATGACGGTTTCTTCTAATAACTTACCTTGTGCATCTAATGCCACTACCTTGCATCCTGTTCTAAAACCAGGATCAATGGCCAACATAGATTTTTGTCCTAATGGTGACGCTAATAATAACTCACGTAAATTATCGGCAAACACCTGAATAGCTTTTTCATCTGCTGTTTGCTTTGTCATTAAACGCATTTCGGCTTCAATGCTTGGCTGCAATAAACGTTTGTAACCATCCTCAATGGCTAAAGCAATTTGCTCGGCACATTCGTTTCGAGAGATGATGAATTGTTTTTTTAATTGTTCATGTGCTACTTCATCATCAATGATGATATCTAAAATTAAAAAATCTTCTTTCTCTCCACGACGCATCGCTAGCATTCGGTGACTTGGACAAGACATTAAAGGTTCTTCCCACTCAAAATAATCTTCAAATTTTTGACCTTCTTCTTCTTTCCCTCTAATCACTTTTGTTTTAATAATCGCCGACTTCTTGAACAATGTTCTCATGCCTTCACGAGCCACCGCATCTTCACTCATAATTTCAGAGATGATATCTCTTGCTCCAGCTAACGCCTCATCAGGATGTTCAACATCTAATTCTTTATTCACATATTGTAAAGCCTCCGGAAACAACTCTTTAGTTTGTTGCGCTAATATTAATTGAGCTAATGGCTCTAAACCTTTTTCGCGAGCAACAGTAGCTTTAGTGCGGCGTTTTGGTTTGTAGGGTAAATACAAATCTTCTAAAGTTGATAAAGTTTCGGCAGCCGTAATTTTATCGGATAACTCTTGAGTTAACTTACCTTGGCCTTCAATAGATTTTAAGATACTTTCTCGTCGTTGTTCTAATTGACGTAAACGTTCAATTTCATTTTTAATGGTAATGACCTGTACTTCATCTAAACTACCAGTGACCTCTTTTCGGTAGCGAGAAATAAATGGTACGGTGGCACCTTCGTCTAATAATTCAACGGTTGATTTTACTTGCTTGGCATCGATTTTTAATTCGGCGGCAATTTTAAAAAATAAAGAAGCGTCTGTCATTTTATAGTGTGTTAAATAGTCCTATGAACAAATATAATCCTATAAAACCTTTGTTGAGCCCTGATTTATGAACAGTTAAGCGATTTTAAAATCTTATAAAAGACTCACTATGAAAGACTTAAAATATAAAATGTTGAAAAATAATTAAGTTATGTTTCATACAGCAAACGGTTAAAACGATTGTCTGTTTTCAAACACCTCTACTTCTGCTAAAGGACTAAATAAATATACCGAACCCGTGCTTAGCTCTTTACAGCGAAACCGTTTACGAAGCTTCTCTCCCTTTTCAAAAATCCGAGATCCATTATATAAAAAATGGGTGCGAAAAGGTAAATGTTCTAATAACATTAAGTGTCCGTTTGTGTGCGCGGTATCGTATAACTTTAAAGTACGCATTAAGGTAACATCGCTACAACTGGCTGCTGCAGGGTTTTGTAAATACTTTCGCAAAGCATACAGCACATCTAAGGGTAAATTATCGGTACTTAAAAAAGGCGTCATTAATACTCTAAAAGATTGTTTCCATTCTTCGCCATGAGGAGCTACCGTATTTCGATGTTTATTAAAGGTATGTAAATGAGCAATCTCATGAACTAAGGTGATAAAAAATGAATACGGATTGAGATTATGATTTATCGTAATTGTATGATTTAATCCATCACGTGGCGAGGTATAATCACCTAATTTAGTGCTCCGCTCTTTGGTAATCTTTAATTTAAAATCAAATTCAATAATCCATATGGCAATTTGAGGCACAGCAAACTCTGGAATATATTTTTTTAATATTTCCGAATTACGCAGTATTTGTTGTTCTCTGAGAGACATGTTTTTGAAGGGACTTTTGAGACAGAAGAGATGAAAAAGACTTAAGAGAGGATTAAAAACTGTCACAATTCCCTTAAGTCAAATAGTCTTTTCAGTCCCTCTTAAGGTTTATATTTTGATTTTGCTAAAATTTTTTGAGCGTCTTTTTCATTCATTAAATCTTCTAAAGTCACATCTTCATTATGTTCCATATACGACTTCACAATTTGTCTACCTAACCACATGGCAATTCGTGGAGGACACTCTTTACTAATTGCTCGGGTAAAAGGTCCGTCACTTGTAAATTCAGATACTAATTTCAAATCATTATCATACAATTTATTGTCCTTAGCAAAAAAGCCCCATAAATTTTTCTCATAAGTCCCACAATATTTCATTTGAGCCGAAGTATAGCCCATTTTGATAGAATCTTGAACATTTGGCAGAAGGCCGTCGCATACATAAAATATTTTACCATAAAAAATCATGTGATTTAAAAGGTTGTTTACCGGATCGGCATTATCAAATTCTGTAATCATCCAACCTCTTACCGCATCAGACAATACATGTTCTTTATTCATGGTTCGGGTTCTAAATTTCGGCAGCTGCATCATATTATAAAATACATTTTCACTTCCCATATACATATCTAACCCTATTCCTAAAGTAGAATCTACATACACCACGTTGTAATGAAAGCCACTCATAAAGGTTACAAACTGATTAGGTGTTTTACGTTTTGGAAAAAACACTTTAAATCGCTTAACAGCTTCTGTCATGTCATCACCTAATAGTTCCACATCATTATCTGTATACTCTTTCGTTAAATCACGATAAGCATCTTTAATATCTTTGTTTTCGATAAATCTTAATAAGGTTTGAGAATATAAGGAATCTACCTTGCCTCCATTGTTGACAATAGAAGAAACATACCTCATATAAAATGATTGATATTTTTTTTGATAGTCTACTAGTTTAGAAGAACAATTTTCGGGAGTTAAGGCAAAAATATCCTTATCTAAGCGCTTAAAGACAATAGGTTTCATGTCTATTTTACTTGTATCAATATCAAATTGATTATGCCCACATCCCATTAAAATTAAGATAAATAAACATGATAGGAGTGCTCTAAAAAAGATTGTCATAGGTTGCTAGTGTATTTTAAATGATCAACTACATTCATTAATATTCATTTTAGTATTACTAACAAAGTTATTACTTACCGAAATTTATATTAATTTTACCTTGTTAAATTATATAAAAAATAAAATAGATGAAAAAGATTTTACTTATAGTTTCGAGCACAATATTGTTAGCTAATACCATTTTAGCGCAAGATGATTCTGATAAAAAATTTAGACTAGGATTAAAAGCCATTGTGCAGCCTACTTGGTTTAAATCAAATGATAATAATGCCTCTAAACTTGGAACAGGGTTCGGATACGGATTTGGACTAGTTACTGAATTTAGATTAAGCAGCACCGCTTATTTTGTTACAGGAATTGGTGGAGATTTTGAAAGCGGAAGTGTTAAATACAAATACGACCCTAAAACCATCATTGGCAATTCTGGGTATTCTGTTGGATACGTTTTGGATGGATCAACTGACCTGAAAGCCATCAAAGACCACACAAATGAATTAAATTATATTTCATCTGGCGATGTTCAATACAATGGAATTACTGAACGAAAAATAAAAACAACTCATATCACTATTCCACTGATGTTAAAAATGATGACCAAAGAATTAAGTGGCTTTAAATATTTTGGAATGTTTGGTGGAGAACTTGGTATTAGAATTAAAGCAAGAGCCGAAGATAAATACACCTCTACCACATTTAACAATAATGGGGTTTTAGCGACTAATGTGACTGGTGGAACTAACTCAAATATTAATATTAATAAAGATTGTGCTATTATTCCATTACGCGTAGGCATGAATATTGGAATTGGAACAGAATACCGCATTGCAGGTTCTACATCAATATTTTTAAGTGTGAATTACTTCCATTCATTTACTAATTTAATGAGAAAAGAATCTAAATATATGGCCTACAATATTAATAGAGATTTAACTGGAGATTTAACTTATTTCAACGTTAAACAATCGTTGATTATGAATGCAATCAGAATTAACATCGGTTTCTTATTTTAAAAATATCTAAAAACAAAATCTTAAATCCCAACAGGCTGTTGGGATTTTTTTTATTTTTATAAAGTGCTACAACATAATTTAAGAAAATGAAACATCAAGAAATCATTCAACATATTGTCAATTGGTTAAATCATTACCAGCAAAACTCTAAAACAGAGGGATTTGTGATTGGGATTTCAGGAGGTATTGACTCTGCTTTAACATCAACGCTATGTGCCATGACTGGCAAAAAGGTGATTTGTTTAAATATGCCTATCCGTCAACATCAAACTGAATATGACAGAGGTAATGAACATATTGAATGGCTTAAAAAAAACTATCCAAATGTCAGTAGTGCCGATGTTAACTTAAGTTCAATATTTGAAGAAATGGAGAATAGCTTTGATAAAACTATTCAGGATTTTTTAACCATGGCAAATACTAGAGCACGATTAAGAATGACGACCTTATATGCTTACGCTGGTCATCATAAATTGTTAGTGGCAGGCACAGGAAATAAAATAGAAGATTTTGGGATTGGCTTTTTTACAAAATATGGCGATGGCGGCGTGGATATTAGTCCTATTGCCGATTTAATGAAGTCGCAAGTGTATGCCTTAGCGGGCCATTTAGGAGTAACACCTTTGATATTAAATGCAAGACCTACGGATGGTTTATTTGCAGATGGCAGAACTGATGAAGATCAAATTGGGGCGAGTTACGATGAATTAGAATGGGCTATGTTGTATATTGAACATCAAGAATCCTATCAATTAAATGAGCGACAAAAAACAGTCATGCAAATTTATCAAAGCAGAAATCAAGCGAATAAACATAAAATGGAATCTATTCCTGTTTGCTTAATTCCAAAAGAATTTTTAAATTAATTGTATGGAAAAAAGAAAATGTTTAGAGTGTGAGGAAACGTTTAATGGTAGAGCTGATAAAAAGTTTTGTAGCGACTTATGTCGAAATGCCTACAATAACAAACTTAATAGCGACCACGTAAACTATGTTCGCAACATCAATAATATTTTGCGAAAAAACAGAAGAATCATAGAGGATTTTTTACCCGAAGAAACTGCCAAAGTATCCCATCAAAAACTGATTGAAAAAGGATTTAATTTTAATTTCT
Organism: Bacteroidota bacterium; assembly: GCA_947450025.1. Classification (GTDB taxonomy): domain Bacteria; phylum Bacteroidota; class Bacteroidia; order B-17B0; family Aurantibacillaceae; genus UBA4416. The sequence goes on from CANFTW010000004.1 coordinate 74,327, forward strand.
TCACCAACATTACGACGACAAAAACAGGCAAAAACTATGTGTTTTGCTATGAATTTGGTTATCTGCCAATAGAAGGTAATTATTATCTTTTGGTGAAAAGAAAAATAGAGTCTTAGTCCTCAATAACAATAGAAACCTTATCAACCGGTCCATTCATTGGAGGTAAAAGTTTAGTAACTTTTACTTTAGTCTCAATTAATTTAGGAAAAGCATGAATAATTCGATCGTAAATTCGTTTTCCAACATGCTCAATTAATTTTGACGGAATAGCCATTTCTTCCTTACAAATAGTAAATACAGAACAATAATCAATTGTTAAATTTAAATCATCTTTCACAGCGGCTTCATGAAAATCATAGACCATATAAACATCAACAATATATTCGCCTCCCACTTTTGTTTCTTCAGGTAAACACCCATGGTAAGCATATAATCTAATTCCTTCAACATTAATTTGATTTTTCATAATCTAATTTTTAAACTTAATTCGTAATCTCTCCTCTTAAATTCGTTTCTAATAATTGTTTTCTTTTTTCAAGTGTTTGCTTTTTTCCTAAAACATACATCAATTTTGTTACAGCACTCTCAAAAGTAATATCATAGCCGCTCACTACTCCTATTTTTTTCAAGGCACTACTTGTTTCATACATCCCTTGTATAACCTTGCCTTCGGCACATTGAGTAACATTATAAATAATCACCCCTCGATCAATCGTTTGTTTTAAGGCAGTTAAAAACCATTCGTCAGTACAAGCATTTCCTGCCCCAAAGGTTTCCATAATCACCGCTTTAACATCCAATGAATTTAAAATAGATAAGGTTATTTTTTTACTGATACCAGGAAATAATTTTAAAACAGCTATGTCGTTTTCTAATGTGGTATGAACAGTTAATGCTTTTTTAGAGGGTTTTAAAAGGGCATTAACGTTGTATTGAATTTTAACACCTGCCTCGGCTAAGGCAGGATAGTTAGGTGATTTAAAGGCATCGAAATGAGCCGAATTATATTTGTAGGTTCGATTACCTCGGTATAATTTATACTCAAAATAAACACATACTTCTGTTACCAATGGTTTTCCGTTTTTTTGAGCAGAAGCAATTTCGATCGCCGTAATTAAATTTTCCTTTCCATCCGTTCTGATGATTCCAATCGGTAATTGTGAACCAGTTAATATAACAGGCTTAGATAAATTCTCTAACATAAAACTCAATGCGCTAGCTGTATAAGACATCGTGTCTGACCCGTGAAGAATAACAAATCCATCATATTGATGATAATGGTCTTTAATAATCGTCACTAATTCAATCCAAACTTGAGGATTCATATTTGATGAATCGATTGGATTTTTAAAAGATATAGAAGAAAGTTGGATATCAAATTTTTCTAATTCGGGAATTTGCTTTGATAAAGCCTTAAAATTAAAAGGCTTTAATTCGCCCGTGCGATGGTCCTGCATCATGCCAATGGTACCACCTGTATAGATTAATAAAACGGAAGGTTTAGAATTTGTCATAAAATAAAAAAGCCTAAGAATTAATCTTAGGCTTTAGATTCAAAAATTAAAAAGGTAAATCGTCGTTATCTGAGATACTGCTATTAAACACAGGAGCAGAGGTATTTTCCTGCATACTTGCATTACTTTGTGCTGGAGCAGATGATTGACCTGCTGCCACTTTTTCAATTCTCCAAGCTTCTAATGTATTAAAATACTTAATGCCTTGAGGACCGTTCCATTCACGACCACGTAAATTAAATTGAACTTTGATTTCATCTCCTTGATTAAATGTATCTAACATACTACATTTATCTTGAGTTACTTGAAAACTCACATATTGAGGATATGGTGTGCTTAAATCTGTAGCTAAAACAAAATCTCTTTTTTGAAATTTTTCACTTACTTTTTGCGTGTCGTACTTTAATTTTAATTGCCCTGTTACTTCCATTTTTATATATTTTACGTTATTGATTTACAAAACCATGAATTAAAACAAATTTACAAAAAGTTAGGGGTAGTTTTAAATAAAACTTAATGACAAAAAAGACAATATTTAAACAATTTTAAGGTATAAAATCAGTGATTTTAAAGCCAATTATTTCTGAATTAGCTTTACTAATTCAGCTAATTTTTTAGTAGAATACAGATCACCAGGTTTTTTACTAAGGGCATCTTCGTAAACAAGCTTCGCTTCCGTGTATCTTCTCATTTTAAATAATTCGTCCCCTCGTTTAATTAACTCTTTGTATTTATCTTCACCAAGTGGTTGTGAAATGGAGTATTTAGCCTCGTTTGACCCAATTTTATCAACAGATTTCTCATTATTAGAGCTAACGGGCACAATCACATTTTTATTGTCTGGATTGACTTTGGTTTCGGTTAAAACTTTCTCTTTTACCAACTTCTCTGCAGTGGCTTTCTCTTGAGCTTGTTTCTCTGCTAATGCTTTTTCCTTTGCTAATTTCTCCGAAGCAGCTTTCTCTTTTACCAACTTCTCTGCTGTAGCTTTCTCTTGAGCTTTTTCCTGTGCTAATTTCTCCAAAGCAGCTTTCTCTTTTACCAACTTTTCTGCTGTGGCTTTTTCTTGCGCTAATTTTTCTGCTGCTGCTTTCTCTTGAGCTAACTTTTCTGTTGTGGCTTTCTCCTGAGCTAACTTTTCTGCAATAGCTTTTTCTTGTGCTTGTTTCTCGGAAGAAACTTTTTCTAGCGATAATTTTTCTGCTGCTGCTTTCTCTTGAGTTAACTTCTCTGCTGTGACTTTCTCTTGCGCTAGTTTTTCTGCAATAGCTTTTTCTTGTGCTTGTTTCTCGGAAGCAACTTTTTCTTGCGCTAATTTTTCTGCTGCTTTCTCTTGAGCTAACTTTTCTGTTGTGGCTTTCTCCTGAGCTAACTTTTCTGCAATAGCTTTTTCTTGTGCTTGTTTCTCGGAAGCAACTTTTTCTTGCGCTAGTTTTTCTGCTGCTGCTTTCTCTTGAGCTAACTTTTCTGCAATAGCTTTTTCTTGTGCTTGTTTTTCTGCAATAGCTTTTTCCTGTGCTAACTTCTCTGCTGTGGCTTTCTCTTGCGCTAACTTCTCTGCTGCTGCTTTCTCTTGAGCTAACTTCTCTGCTGTGGCTTTCTCCTGAGCTAACTTTTCTGCAACAGCTTTTTCTTGTGCTTGTTTCTCGGAAGCAACTTTTTCTTGCGCTAATTTTTCTACTGCTGCTTTCTCCTGCGCTAACTTTTCTGTTGTGGCTTTCTCCTGAGCTAACTTTTCTGCAATAGCTTTTTCTTGTGCTTGTTTCTCGGCAGCAACTTTCTCCTCCGCTAACTTCTCTTCTGCTGCTTTCTCTTGAGCTAATTTTTCTGCTGTGGCTTTCTCCTGAGCTAACTTTTCTGCAACAGCTTTTTCTTGTGCTTGTTTCTCGGAAGCAACTTTTTCTTGCGCTAATTTTTCTGCTGCTGCTTTCTCTTGAGCTAACTTCTCTGCAATAGCTTTTTCTTGTGCTTGTTTTTCTGCAATAGCTTTTTCCTGTGCTAACTTCTCTGCTGTGGCTTTCTCCTGAGCTAACTTTTCTGCAATAGCTTTTTCTTGTGCTTGTTTCTCGGCAGCAACTTTTTCTTGCGCTAATTTTTCTGCTGCTGCTTTCTCTTGAGCTAACTTCTCTGCTGTGGCTTTCTCTTGCGCTAGTTTTTCTGCAATAGCTTTTTCTTGTGCTAATTTTTCTGCTGCTGCTTTCTCTTGAGCTAACTTTTCTGCTTTGGCTTTCTCTTGAGCTAACTTTTCTGCTTTGGCTTTCTCCTGAGCTTGTTTCTCGGCAGCAACTTTTTCTTGCGCTAATTTTTCTGCTGCTGCTTTCTCTTGAGCTAACTTCTCTGCTGTGGCTTTCTCCTGAGCTAACTTTTCTGCAATAGCTTTTTCCTGTGCTAACTTTTCTGCCGCAACTTTATTGACCTGTGATTCTATCCCTTTTAAACAGTCACCTACTTTTAATAATTGATTTGCTGGATATTTTTCACCAGCAATAATGGTCATTGCCTTTTCGTAATTTGATTTAGCCAAAGGACAATTTCCTTTACTTAAAGCGATATCCCCCGCATTATTTAAGGAGGTGAATCTTTCTAATAAATCATTTTCATCATTCCAAATCTTTTCCAACCCACCTAACATTTGATTTGTATATGATTCGTCATGTCCAAACTTTTTGCCTTTTTCGATATAGCCTATTTTAACCAATGGTTGCTGTAAAATAGAATAATTAACCCCTACAAATCCTTTTGCCATGACAACACCTTCAATGCTAATAACAGGGGCATACTTATCACTGACAATATTTGAAGGGACAGCCATTGTTGAAATTGCAAATTTTTTAGAATTACAACCTGGATATGAAACTACTAATATAAAATCACCATTAGCTGGAACATCAATCGCAAATTGCCCCTTTACATCACTCTGCATTTGATTGACAACTGAAGTACCTTTATATAAAGTAATTAATGCTAAAACCAAGGGATCTTCTTTAATCTCAACCTTATTCGTCAATTTAAAAGTTCGCAATTCAACTTTACTCTCTAATTTTAAATTCCAAGATTGAGCAAGGATAATAAACGGACAGAGTATAAAAAATATACTGAAGTATTTACTTGCTTTTTTATAGGATACTTTATTCATGTACTATCATTTAACATTGACACTCATTCCAAAGTTTCTACAAAATTACGATTAAAAAACATAACCGTATCGTTAATCACTTTCTTTCCAATTTCGGGAAAAACGGTATCTAAAAAAGGATGCTTTACTTCAAAGGTGTGTCCCGCACCTTCAATGACTAATAATTCTGAATGCTTTGAAGATTGATGCAATTCCTCTGCATCATGAAAAGAAACAGCTTCGTCAGCAGTACCATGAATAATTAAGAAAGGAATGCTTAATTTTTTAGCAGCTTTTTTAATATTTAAGCGCTCCTTATTATTTTGTATTACTTCGTAAAATTGGTAATACAAAGGCATGTTTTGTTTAGTTCGCGCATTAAAAACATAAATAACCCCTTTTGTCTTCCACTCTGAAATTGTTTTATCTTTATAGCGATTCAAAAAATCACCAACGGATGCCCAGGTTACTATTTTAGAAATTCTTTTATCTTCAGCTGCCTTTAAAATAGAAATTCCCCCTCCCCTGCTGTGTCCTAATAAATAGATTTGTTGTCCATTAATGTTCTGATTTGATTTTGCTAGATTTTGAACCCAACTAATTACAATATCTAAATCATTTAATTCAATCAGATAATTATTTTTACCAAAGGAATCTAAATCTTCAAATTCTGAAGGATTTTGAAGGGTTGTTCCATTGTGTGAAAAATTGAATTTCACAAAAATAAAACCTGCATTAGCAAATGTCTGAGCCATTTGATTAAAATGCCCCCAATCTTTAAAACCTTTAAATCCATGAACAAAAATAACTACAGGCTTTAATGATGGCGAAGATTTATAAACAATGTCTAAGCTAATAGGTTTATCATGACTTCCTGCTATGACCAGATTTGTTTCCATTTTCATGGATTAAATGTATATATATTTTAGTAATTTTATTCAATGAAGAAACTGCTATTTTCAGCCATATCTTATTTAATTCTAATTTCATGTTCAAACCAACGTACTGAAACAAGTGAATCCAAAACTATTCCTGATTTTTGTTCTCAAGTTCATCGCGATTCTAGTATCAGCCTTTCTCATAAACTTGATTCCTTGTCGGAACTCATGAGTAATAAAACTGGAGTTTATGTTTTAGAAGATGGAGATGGCTCTATGGTTGCAAGGGCCTGGTTAAGCGAATACGCAGAACATACTATCGATATACAATATTTTATATTTACTGCAGATAATGTAGGCTTGATCGCAGCAGACTATCTGGTGAGAGCCGCTGACAGAGGTGTAAAAATAAGGATTCTAGTTGATGATGTTATGGTAGAGGCGGATGAAGAAAGTCTTTTGATCCTAGATTCACATAAAAACATTTCTATTAAAATATACAACCCATCGGTTAATGTCGGAAAAAAATTATCTAATAAAGTATACAATTTGACAACCAATTTCAGAGGAGCAAATCAACGGATGCACAATAAAACTTTTATTGTGGATGGAAAAGTTGTGATTACTGGAGGTCGTAATATAGCCGATGAATATTTTGATTATGATCATGAATATAATTTCAGAGATAGAGATGTATTACTTATTGGTGGTGTAACAAAACATGTCAACCAATCTTTTGATGATTTTTGGGATAGTCAATATGTTAAAGAAGTGAAGTCATTAATAGATACCACTCAATATAATTACAACCAACCTAATCGATTTGAAAATTTACACCAATATGCTTGTGATTCAAATAATTTTTGGCCTCAGGTGCGAGAAAAAATTAAACATATTCCTGAAACATTTGAGTTCATCCAAAAAACAGGAAAATTGAAATGGGTTGATCGTGTTAATTTCATCTCTGACATTCCCGGAAAAAATGATGGTTCAAAAGGACTTCAAGGAGGAGGTATCACAACAGACTCGCTTATTAAGCTTATTAAACAAGCTAAAACCTCTATCCTCATTCAATCCCCTTATTTAATTACAACGGAACTAGGACAAACATTGTTTTCTGATGCCATTAAACGAGGTGTGAAAATTAAAATCTTGACCAATAGTTTATCTTCTACTGATAATTTACAAGCCTTTAATGGATATCAACGCGATCGTAAAAAACTATTACAAACAGGTGTGGAGATTTATGAATTTAGGCCAGATGCTGCTATCCGATTAAAAATATTAACTGGTGCTTTACAAAAAAAATTACACCATCAACCTATTTTTGGTTTACACGCAAAATCAATGGTCATTGATGAAGAAATTACTGTGATTGGAACGTTTAATTTAGATCCAAGAAGTGCGAATTTAAATACGGAATGTCTGACCGTTATTTATTCCAAACAAATTACACAAGAGGTTCAGAAAGAAATGGAAGAAGAACTTAAACCTGAAAATGCTTGGAAAACAACACTCAATTTCAATCCAGACACAAAAGCTTCGTTCACTAAAAACATGAAAACAAAAATTATGAAAGTTATCCCTAAGGGAATTTTATAAAAAATATATTACACCATGATCAACGAAATCACTTCATTAAAATCACAATTTTTGATAAACCCTAACATTACATTTTTAAACTTTGGATCATTTGGCGCTTGTCCAAAACCCATTTTTGAAGATTATCAAAAATGGCAATTAGAACTAGAACAAGAGCCTGTTCAATTTATTACCGTTAATGGCTATAAATATTTAAAACAATCCAGGGAGGCTCTAGGTCAATATATTCATTGTGATGCAGATGATCTTGTATTTACAATGAATCCTTCTTATGCTATTAATATTATAGCAAAAAGTATTGATTTAAAACCAGGTGATGAAATTTTAACAACCAATTTAGAGTATGGTGCCATGGATAAAACATGGAATTATTACTGTCAACAAAAAGGAGCCAAATACATTCGCCAAGAAATTAGTTTACCGATAACGAGCAAAGAAGCTATCATTGAACAGTTTTGGAAAGGATTTACGAAACACACTAAGGCTATTTTTATAAGTCAAATAACCAGCAGTACCGCGCTTATTTTACCTGTAAAAGAAATTTGCGCCATGGCCAAGGAAAAGGGATTATTAACGATTGTAGATGGAGCGCATGTTCCTGGACACATTCCATTAAATCTAGAAGAATTAGAAGCAGATATTTATACTGGTGCTTGCCATAAATGGATGATGGCTCCTAAGGGCTGTTCGTTTTTATATATTAAAAAAGAATTTCAGAAACTATTTTCTCCGCTTATAATTAGTTGGGGATTTGAAAGTGCTTTTCCGTCGCATTCGCAATTTTTAGACTATCATGAATTACAAGGAACGAGGGATTTTTCTGCTTTTCTAACGATACCAAAAGCCATTGATTTTTTAAACACCCATCATTGGAAAGATCATGCAGCTGCTTGCAGAAAATTAGTTAAAGAAAATGCGCTACGCTTTTGCGAATTATTAGGAACAAAACCGTTATGTCCTTTAACTGATGAATTTTTAGGGCAAATGTTTAGTATTCCCATTCATACTAAAGAGCCAGAAACATTACAGCGTGATTTATTTGAAGCTTATAAAATTGAAATTCCAGTGATGCGACATGGCAGCGATGTGTATTTAAGATATAGCATCCAAGTATTTAATACTCAAAAAGATTTGGATGTTCTATATGAATCCTTAAAAGAATTAATCGCTAATACTGAACTTATAGAAATAAAATAAACCGAAAAAGCCTTAGTTTTCACTAAGGCTTTTTCAATGGTAGCGGGAGAGTGATTCGAACACCCGACCTTTGGGTTATGAGCCCAACGAGCTACCCCTGCTCTATCCCGCAATATGTATGTAATACTAAAAGTATTAGGGTAATTAATTTAGTTTTAAAAAAGAACGTATTTTTATTGCGGTGCAAAGATATAATTCTTTTCTTTGTAAACAAATAAAAAATAAAACTATTTCACATTCAGCACATAAATCAGGCTTTGTAAGCATCATTGGTTGCCCAAACGTAGGTAAATCAACCTTAATGAATGTCTTAGTTGGGGAGAAACTAAGTATTATTACTTCTAAAGCTCAAACAACCCGTCATCGTATTATGGGTATTGTAAGTGGTGATGACTATCAAATTGTATTCTCTGATACTCCAGGAATTTTAAAACCAAATTACAAACTTCAGGAAAAAATGATGGAGTTTGTTGTTTCTGCATTTAGTGATGCCGATGTGTTTTTATTAATCGTCGATATTTACGAAGATATTATTCTAGATGAAAAGTATTTAGAGAAATTAAAAAACACCAAAACACCTGTTTTATTATTATTAAATAAAATAGATATGGCTACTCAGGAAGTGTTAGATACTAAACTAGCTGAGTGGAAAGAAAAATTACCGAATGCTGAGATTATACCAATTTCTGCGTTAAAGAAATTTAATTTAGAAAATGTCATGTATCGTATTACCCAGCTATTACCAGTTGGAGAAGCATTTTATGACAAAGATACATTAACCGATAAACCTGAAAAGTTTTTCGTTTCGGAGATTATACGCGAAAAGATACTATTACAATACAAAAAAGAAATTCCATACAGCGTTGAAGTCGTTGTCAATTCTTTTAAAGACGAGGAATCTATTTTAAGAATTCAAGCTGATATTTTAGTAGAACGTGAAAGCCAAAAAGCCATTATCATTGGGCACAAAGGTGAGGCTTTAAAAAAAGTTGGTACTCGTGCTCGTATCGATGCTGAAACATTTTTCGGAAAGAAAATATTTTTAGAGTTGTTTGTGAAAGTTGCTAAAGATTGGAGAAGTAACGATTCTAATTTAAAAAATTTCGGATACCAGAGTTAATTCACTTTAATCCTCTTGTCATTTCTCTTTTCCCTAATGCCCCTGGCAGGGTTTGTAAGTCAAATCCTACTTTTTTCATAGTTCGTTTCATTTGACCTTGTGCGCAATACGTTACTAATACACCATATTTAGCAAGTAAATCATACATCTTTTTAAAAACAAACTCTGTCCATAATTCAGGTTGCTCAGATGGAGAAAATGCATCAAAATAAATGAGATCGAACTGTTTTTGAGAGCTAAATTCTTCTAATAAACATAAATGTTTTTTGAGGGTAAATAGATTAGACACTTGCATTTCTCTATTCCATTCTTGTAAATGCAATTGACTAAACACGACTTTTTCTTGTCCTGAAAAGTCATTTGTGTAATTAAGTTGAGAGGCCTCTGCTAAAGGAACAGGATAAGCTTCAACACTCTGGTAATTAATTTTTAAAGCATGCTCTTCAGCAAACAAATAAGTCATAAAAGCATTAAGCCCTGTCCCAAAACCTATTTCTAAAATAGAAATTTCTTTTGCTTGAAATTGCTCGTGAACATATTGTAATCCATTTTGAATAAATACATGTTTACTTTCGGACATAGCACCTCTAGTTGAATGATAAGTTGTCTTAAATCGCTCACTAAATAAGGTGTGTGAATTATCATCCGTTACCAAAAAAGAAATAGGATTTGAATCTTTTTCTTCCATCATTCAATTATTAAGCTTCGTAATGATATTCCCAAGCCGATTTATAAAAGTTGTGTTTTTCGCAATACTCAATAAACGATTTATAAAATGGATGATTACCAATCGTAGCTGTATCCATGATCACCACCAACTTTTTCTTAGCGCGAGTTAATGCCACATTCATTCGTCGTATATCCGATAAAAAACCAATTTCCGATGTTGGATTACTACGTACTAAAGAAATATAAATCACATCACATTCCTCACCCTGAAAACCATCAATGGTTTTCACTGCTAATTCATTAATAGGATAAGCTGAATGATCAAAGGCTGTTAATTTTTCTTTCAGTAATTCTATTTGCTCTTTATAGGGAGAGATGATTCCCACATCAATTTTAGCGGTTTCCCCTGATAATAAATATTGCTGTAACAGTAACTCTAAATGTTTAAATAACAAGTCAGTTTCGCCTTTATTAGATAAACTTAATGTTTCAGGATTTTGCAGTTCATCAAAACTACAACCCGCTGTGTCTACTAATTCTATTGGTAGATGTAATATTTCAAAATCTTCATTTGTAGAAAGCAAAGTATCTTTTACGGTTGCGTCGGCTTCTAGTTCGTTATTATAAAAGTAAGCATTACTAAATTGCATGATGTGTTGATGCATACGATACTGTCTCGTTAACAAAGTAGAAATAGTATCGTGCTGAATGCAACGATCTAACATGGTTTTATCTAATCCCTCTTGTTTAGCTTTCACACTTTTAACAACAGGGGGCAACTGAAAATGATCGCCACTAAAAATAACTCGATGACATTTTAGCAAGGGAATCCAGGAGATAGCTTCTAAGGCTTGAGATGCTTCATCAAAAAACAAAGTATTAAATTTTTTCTTTGACAAAGCTCTATTTGTAGCCGTAACAGGTGTGCAACAAATAACTTGTGCATTTTCAAATAAAGAATCAACAATATAATCTTCTAATAAGCGAGACTCTTTAATACAGTTTCTAGCTTCAGTGTAATACAAGGCACGTTGCTTCGCATCTTCTTTACCAAACACACGTTTAAATTTAGAAGCCATTTTAAAATACTCTTCGGCATTACGACGCAAGTTTTTTATGTCTTTATAATTGATATGTGTTTGTATTTGGCCGTCAATCGTTGTTTTCTGTAAATCTTCCGAAACTCTTGCTGGGTGACCAACACGTAACACATTAACCCCCTGCTCAATTAACTTCTCGGTTAATAAATCAACTGCTGTATTGGTTGGAGCGCAAACTAATACTTGTTTTTCTGTCTGTAAAACTAAACGTATGGCTTGAACAATCGTTGTTGTTTTACCAGTTCCAGGAGGACCGTGAACAACGGCTATATCGTTAGCTGATAAAATATGGCGAACCGCTCTGTTTTGAGATAAATTTAATTGAGGAATGACTAAACTATCATCAATCTTTTCAAAAGTAGGCACTTCCGTTCCTTCAATAATCTCTCTTAACTCTGCTACCCTATTATTTCTTGCTCCAATAACTTCATCTAATGCTTTCTGCATTTCGATGTAGCTATTATCATCAAACTGAATATTAACACCTAAACGTCCTTCATAACACCAATCAGGTAATTCATCAGTATGAAGAATAATCTTCATTTTATTTTTGCCAGATTGCTTAATTGTTCCTGTTATCTCCTGTACATCATCAGGATTTTTATTAGAAAACACGGTCACATTTTTCCCTGTACCAAACTGATGCGGTGTATCTAATTGATTCGTTCGTTCGATTTCAATATGCACATAATCTGCATAACCCAATTCATCCGATAAAATTTGAATTGGAAACCAAGTAACTCCATTCTTCTTTCTTTGCTCTATACTTGCTCTTAAAAATTGCTCTTTGTATTGATAATAATCTTCTTCTCGCTCAACAATCAACAACTCTTTCAGGCGCTTTATTCTATCTATACTGTTCATTTCTTTCTTTTCAATTCATAAGCATACATTTGTCTTCCTAACTCTGCCAAAAAAGGTAAAGCAATTGTATTATACTCATATTTACCATCATTGATTATTTGATCTTCGTTTGTATAGATTACCGCACTTAACATAAACTCTACATTATCCTTTTCATTAAGAATATAAGCGCAATCAGTCATAAAGCCATAGGATTGGCCTACAATATTAGTAATTTTAAGATCTGAATTTGTAATAGGACTTTTACTGTCTCCATAGATAAAATACTTCTTATAACTATCAAAATAGATTTTAGAATTATAAGTTGGATGGGAACTTTCTCGAGGATACATCGTTAGATAATTGATTAAAAACTGTCGATCATCTTCCATCATATCAAAGCGCTGATCAAAAGGCAAGTAATTACTAAAGACTAATCGTTGAAGTATAGTATGAGTATTTTGCAAAGACATATAATTCATATTAGTAAAATCTTTGGGTTGATTCACTTTTTTATTATCAGAATTGATATAAGCTTTACCTACTAAAACTTTCCCTAGTGGATGGGCATAAATCTTAGATGCCGTTTTAGACTCCAAATAAATAAATCCTCTAAGATTGTTATCACAAAAACCAATCGGATTAGTGGTTGTATTTTCAGTGCCTTTGCAGCCTACATCAAAACGATGAACAATTCGAATATTTTTATATCCTAATTCGGCAAGTCTTTCATGCATATCATCAACACCTAAAAATTCATAAATACGGCTGTATGCAAAATTATCACTTACTAAAGCCATTCGCTTTATATACTGCGCAACACTTGGATATCCGTTAATAGAAGTAGTATCTATGTTTACTTTATGTTGACAAGCATTTGCACTGTCTGTCAACATAATTGTATTACTGAATATTTTAAGTTTCTTTGTTTTTTCTAAAGCTAAAATTGAACAAGGTAACTTTACTAAACTTGCACAATAAAAATAGTTAGTAGAGTCTACATGAAAGTTATATTGCTTAAACGAAGGATTGCCTTTTAAATCCCTTGTGATTTGAGTATAAATAATTTGTAACCGATATTTTTTTATATCAGAATTAACTTTTTTTAAAATAGGCTTTTGATTTAAAATTGAATCGAATGGAAATGTCTTTTGACCATCACTTATTTTAAAAGTAAAGATATATACAAAAAACAAGGATGTTTTAAGAATAAATCCAAAATGAAGATTAAACATAATTTCTATTTATACAAATATAAGTATAATCAAACGATGCGCATATTGATAAGTGGTTATAAATAATCATATCATCTAAATATTAAAAGAATAACTTTATAAGACAATGGATTTCAATAACAAAGAGAAGCCTGAACTCACTGAAAAAAGTTTTAATGACTGTTTGCCTGACTATTTGAAACATGCTTCTCGATTATATTTTACGCCAATTGATGTTGCTAAAAAAGCAGGAGAATGGCTTACTGAATTAAACGCCAAGCGCATTTTAGATATTGGCGCTGGTGTTGGAAAATTTTGCATTGCAGGTGCTAACCAAAGCTCTAGCCATTTTTATGGCATTGAACACCGAGCGAGTATTGCAAAAATAGGAAATCAGATTGCAAAACATTTCGAAATTTCAAATGCCACTATTTTACATTCAAATATTTTAGATATCGATTTTTCTAATTATGATGCCTTTTATTTATTTAATCCATTTTATGAAAATTTAGAATACTCGAAACGATTAAACGATGAAGTATTACTTGAAGAACGTTTATACTTAACCTATTTAAAATACACCGACGATCAATTAGATAAAGCTAAAGTAGGCACGCGCTTAGTAACCTATCATGGTAATAATTTTGAAGTCCCAAGCTCATATACTAAAGTTCAAGATGCCTTTAATGGAGATTTAAAATTATGGATTAAACAAGAATAAATTTTAATTCTGTTTAGTGGCAATCATAAAATTACTATTCTTATCCTTAAAATTATATCCAATACCAAAGCCAATTGGTTTAGCACCTTGTTGCTTATATAATGAATCTAAATCTTTCTGATAAAATTGCGCAAACATCGGAATTGGCTTTAAATATTGACCAAAAAAAGAATATTTCCATTTATTAGCATCCTCTAAAAAATAATGAAATGCAATGCCACTATCATCTTGTATCACATGTTGACTTTGACTTAAAATCACTTTTCTGATGATTGAAAAATAATCTTTATGCATTAAATAAGAAGCTCCTTTTAAATACGTATTTACAGTACCCATGTTCTTTAAATATGCTGTAAACCCTTTATTATATTTAAGGCCTCCATCTGCTGCATTTAATGAGAAATAATATAACGTATTAAGTTGCTTATTTATATTAACAAATTTAATTTCAACGCCTCTTGTATTTGTTTTTAATTTTTTAAGATCAGAGAATGACTTTATATATTGAATATTACCAATACTATCTATTGAAATAGGTTTTGCTGAACATAATTGATTTCCAGTACGTTTTAAGAACAAAAACAATAAATGAAGAGTTCCATCCACTTCTTTATTTCGTAAATCTTTACTCATGCTTTCAGTTCTAAAAAAACTAAATTTTAAAATCGCATTTAAAGACGTATTCACTTTATTAAAATATGTATCTAAAGAATCGACTTCCTCTTTTTTAAAATCAGGCAAACTTCCTACGGGTTCTAATCCAATCATAACGTATTTATCTGCCTCAGGAAAAAACGTTTGTGCATGCAAAATATCTGGTCCTGAAAAAGGATAAAACAACGTTGTTTGAGGTTTCACTATTTTTGAAATTTCATTTTCCTTAAATCTTCTTAAATTCATTAAGCGTGTAGAGTCATAATTCATCCATCGTTTATCAAAATTTTTGCTAAAAATTTTAAAATCTGATGATGACTGAATAAATTGATAAAAGGTATATTGATCCTCTATTCCCGCCATAATATTAGCCAATGCATTTAACGAATCGTTAACTGGAAAATCAGACATTTCTGGCTCGGTCATAGAATCATCAGCCATTGTAGTTTGATCGATTATTATTTTAGCGGTATCTTTTTTTACATCAGATTTTTTCTCTGATGATGAACTAGAACAACCTAGCAATAACGCACTAATTACTATTAATAAACTACCTTGTTTTAACATACCTTTCTTCTTTTTTTTCTGAAACTAATTTTCCAATAAAATAAACGCTTCCTCCAATAGCGACGTTTAATAATCCTAATAACGATTCGGTAGGTTTTTGAGTAAACACAAAATAAATCGTAAATCCATTCAATAATAAAAACAAAATGGGAGTTACTGGATAGCCCCAAGTCTTATATCCTGTGTTTTCAATTTTTCTATATCTCAAAATAAAAACACTACTCACTGTTAAAAACGTAAAGATACTTAAACTAAAACCAACAAACGTTAAGACTGCCTCAAACTGAGCTGTAATAATAAGAAAAACTGTGATACAAGATTGTGTTATTACCGCCATGTAAGGCACATGATGTTTATTTGTTTTAGCTAAAACATGCAGCATTGGTAAATCTTCTCCCATTGATTTAATGATGCGTGGTCCAGCCATAATCATAGCACTAATAGAAGACAATAATAAAAAAGCAATCATCAAACTCATCATTTTACCGATGTACTCCCCAAAAATATGAGCAGCACTCACATGGCCAATTTCTAATACACCTGTCAACTCACTCATGGGGGCACTGTATAAAAACACGAAATTTAATAACACATAAATAACGGTTACAATGAAGGTTCCTAGTAATAAGGCCTTCGGTAAATTCTTTTGAGGGTTTTGCATATCTCCTGCTAAATAAGAAGCCGCATTCCAACCACTATAGGCATAAGAAACATAAACTAATGATACCCAAAAACCAGCACTAAAGATTTCACTCATCGAAGTTGGCTGCGGTAAAATAGAAACCACGTGACTTGGTGTATGAACCAATCCGGCAACAATAAAACCGATTATTACAATTACTTTTAAAACCGTCAAAGTTTTTTGTACGCCACTTCCATATTTTAAATGCATAGCATGCACCAACGTAATAACACCAACTACTGCCAGAGCACAAACTGTAATAGCAATTTCAGGAATAATTTTATGCACATAGGTCCCTAAAGCCATAGAGGCTAAGGCCACCGGAGCAGCAAAGCCAACGGTTGATGAAACCCAACCCGACATAAACCCAACGCTAGGATGAATTAACTTTGATAAATAGACATATTCTCCCCCACTTCTAGGAATTGTAACACCAAGCTCACCATAAACCAAGGCCCCACAAAATGAAATAATACCCCCCAATAACCATAACACCATAATGCTAAATACTGAATGAATATCAAATAACTGAAAGCCTAAACTGGTAAACACTCCTGTACCAATCATATTGGCAATCACCAACGAAATTGCAGTATAAAATCCAATTTTATAAGAGCCCATTAATCGAAAGATTGTGTTGATTTAGAAGATAGCTCTAACATAATTTGATACTCTTCCGGTGATAAATCGTTATAATAGAAATTAATCGGATTAACTTTTTCTCCATTTTTAATGACCTCGTAATGCACATGTGGACCAGTACTTAAACCTGTACTTCCTACATAACCAATTAAATCCCCACGCTTCACTTTCGCTCCTGACTTAGTAGCCATTCTGCTCATATGTCCATATAATGTTTTATATCCGTAACCATGATTGATAACGACGTGATTTCCATATCCTTGTGCCGAAGCGTCTGCAACTTCAACAATGCCGTCACCTGTGGCATAAATTGGTGTTCCTTGCTCTGCGGTGAAATCCATTCCAGGATGGAACTCTTGAGTTTTGTAAATCGGATGCGTTCTCCAACCGTATCCACTTGGAGCATGTTTTAAATTTTTATTATTCAATGGCATAATTGCAGGAATAGAGGCTATTAATTTTTCTTTTCCTTTAGCCATTTTAACTACTTCATCAAAAGATTTTGATTGAATATATAATTGTTTGGTAATTCTATCTAATCTTTCGGTGGTTGTTTGCATTAATTCAGAATTATCATAACCTTCTAAATCCTTGTACCGATCGCTACCACCAAAGCCTGCCTGACGAACTGCACTAGGAATAGGCTCTGCTTCAAAAATAACTCTATAAATATTATCATCGCGATCTTGCATATCATTTAATACTAGCTGCACTTGGTCTAATTTTTTCATGACCAAGTCATACTGCAATTTCATGACTTCATTTTCTCGTCTTAACTGTTTTTCCTTAGGAGAGTCAATAAACCGATAAGCAATCAACATGGTTACTACTGCAAACACAAGACCTATACCTAAATAAGATAGTACTTGCAATAACCGTTGTTTAAAAGTAACTTTTACTTTTTCATAGGTTAATGATTTCGTATTAAACTTGTATTTTACTTTAGACATATCCTCTTAAATAGGCAAACAAATATAGCAAAAGGATTGATAATTTTATAACCCGTTTTTTGATAAACTTATGTCCAAACAAGCTTAAAAATCTCATAAATTCTTATGAAATAGTGAATAATTTGTGATTTATCATCCCACTGATTTTAGTATATTCGCTACTTCTTTTTAATATATTATGGAATCGAATAAAGTACGTCAAACATTTTTAGATTTTTTTAAATCAAAAGGTCACGAAATTGTACCATCTGCACCTATGGTTGTTAAAGGTGATCCTACCTTAATGTTTATTAACTCAGGTATGGCTCCTTTTAAAGATATCTTTTTAGGAAATGCTCCTATTAAATATCCTCGTGTAGCTGATACACAAAAATGTTTACGTGTCAGTGGTAAACACAACGATTTGGAAGAAGTTGGAGTAGACACCTATCACCATACCATGTTCGAAATGCTTGGAAACTGGAGCTTTGGCGATTACTTTAAAAAAGAGGCTATTGCTTGGGCCTGGGAATTATTAACGGAAGTCTATAAAATTGATAAATCTCGTTTATATGTTACAGTATTTGAAGGTAGTGTAGAAGAAAACGTTCCTTTTGATCAAGAAGCTTATGACACATGGAAATTATATGTTGAAGAAAAAAGAATTTTAAAAGGAAATAAAAAAGATAACTTCTGGGAAATGGGAGATACTGGGCCTTGCGGACCATGTACTGAAATTCATTATGACGGAAGAAATGACGAAGAAAGAGCAAAAGTAGACGGCGCTACTTTAGTTAATAACGATGACCCTCAAGTAATTGAAGTATGGAATAATGTATTTATGGAGTTTATGCGTAAAGCAGACAAAAGCTTAGAAAAACTACCAGCACAGCATGTAGATACAGGTATGGGGTTTGAGCGATTAGTGCGTGTTTTGCAAGGCAAACAATCCAATTACGACACAGATGTTTTTACGCCATTATTAACTAAAATTGAAGCGTTAAGCGGTTTAAAATATAAACCTGAAAATGAAGAAAACGATAAAAAGCAATTAGTCATTAATATTGCCATGCGCGTTATTGCTGATCATATTCGCACGATTTCATTTTCAATTGCCGATGGTCAGCTACCAAGTAATACAGGCGCTGGTTATGTCATTCGTCGTATTTTACGTCGTGCAATTCGTTACGGATATCAATCGTTAAACATTAAAGAACCATTCATGTATCAAATTGTTTCAACCTTAGCTAATCAGTTAGGTCAACAATTTACAGAATTAAATACCCAAAAAACATTAATTGAAAAAGTGATTAAAGAAGAAGAAATTTCTTTTTACAAAACTTTAGAAATTGGATTAAAACGTATTGAACAAGTTTGTGCTGATTTGTTAGCGTCAAAAACAAGTAAAGTAATTGACGGAAAAGTTGTTTTTGAATTATATGATACCTTTGGTTTCCCTCTAGATTTAACATCTTTAATCGCTCGTGGCTACAATCTAAGTATTGATGAAGAAGAGTTTAATAAATGTTTACAAGAACAAAAAGATCGTTCAAGAGCAGCTACTTCAATAGATACAGATGATTGGGTTAATATTAATACACCAAAAGACGAAAAAAACTTAACTGAATTTATTGGGTACAATGCATTAACAAGTGAATCAAACATCATTCGTTATCGTAAAGTTAAAGCTAAAAACAAAGAACAGTTTCAAATTGTGTTAGACAAAACACCTTTCTATGCTGAAAGTGGAGGACAAGTAGGGGATTCTGGAGTATTAGAAAACATTAATGATAAAATTTATATCACCGATACTAAAAAAGAGAATGGAGTTATCATTCACTTTTGTGATAAATTACCAGATAATATTTCAGTAACCTTTACAGCCAAAGTTGATTCTAACAAACGAAATTATACTGAAAACAATCATAGTGCTACTCACTTATTACATGCTGCATTAAGATCAGTTTTAGGAACACATGTAGAGCAAAAAGGTAGTTTAGTAAATGAAGACTATTTACGTTTTGACTTTTCGCACTTCTCAAAAATTACGGATGAAGAATTAGCTAAAATTGAAAAAATAGTTAATACAAAAATCCGTGAAAACATCACAAGTAATATTCAACAAATGAGTATTGATGATGCTAAAAAAACAGGGGCTATGGCTTTATTTGGAGAAAAATATGGCGATGTCGTTCGTGTGGTAGAATTTGATAAAAACTACTCAATTGAATTATGTGGCGGTACTCATGTAAAAGCGACTGGACAAATTGGTTATTTTAAAATCACTTCTGAAGGGGCTGTTGCTGCTGGCATTCGTCGTTTAGAAGCCGTAACTGCTCTAAAAGCTGAGGAGTATTTTGATAATCAAACAGCTACTTTAAATGAAGTGAAAGCTATTTTAAAAAACAATAAAGATGTCGTTAAAAGCTTAAGTAATTTAGTTGAAGAAAACAATGACTTACAAAAACAATTACAATCTTTACTAAAAGAAAAAGCACAAGGCATTAAACAAACCTTATTATCTAAAGTGCAAAACAAAAATGGAATTAACGTCATCATCGAACAAATTTCATTTGATAGTGCTGAAGAAATTAAAAACATCTTATTTGAAATTCGTAATCAAGTTGAAAACTGTGTATGTGTTGTTGGCGCTGAAGTAAAAGGCAAACCAAGCATCTCCGTAATTATTGATGACAATTTAGTAAAAGAAAAAAACTTAAATGCTGGTAATATCATTCGTGATTTAGCAAAAGAGATCAATGGTGGTGGTGGCGGACAGCCATTTTACGCGCAAGCAGGTGGAAGCAAATTAGACGGTTTAAGTTCAGCTCTTGAAAAAGCAAAAGGATTATTTTAAAATTCTTTATCCAAATAAAAAAGCCGCAACGATGCGGCTTTTTTATTTTACTTTAGTAAAGTTACATGACCAATATATTCATGTTTTTTATCAAACACATCGGTTAGTTTAACTTTCCAAACATATACATCTTGTTGTACGATATTATCATGTCCTAGTTTTTTACCATTCCATCCTTTATAGATATCGTCTGTGTAAAATATTTTTTCTCCCCAACGATCGAATACCCACATTTCATACTTCTGTATTCCTATACCCATTCCTGAAAAATAATCATTGATTCCATCAGCAGACTCTGGCGTAAAGGCATTAGGTATATAAAA
This sequence comes from Bacteroidota bacterium, assembly GCA_947450025.1. Classification (GTDB taxonomy): domain Bacteria; phylum Bacteroidota; class Bacteroidia; order B-17B0; family Aurantibacillaceae; genus UBA4416. Next base: position 94,954 of record CANFTW010000004.1, read on the forward strand.
AGTAAACTCTGGTTTTATTTCAATTGGTAAGGATACTCTATCTTCACATCCATGTATAGATGTCGCAATTAATGTAACAACGTATTCACCTGAATTTACATACATATGACTAGGATTAACCTCTGTAGATGTATTATTAATTCCGGATGAAAATGGGTCGCCAAATCCCCAAACAAAAGAGAAAGCTCCTTGCGAGGTATTTACAAATGAGATATTCGGATCCGTAATCGTTCCAAAGGAAGGATTAGTATAGAACGAAGCTACTGGCATAGGATATACCTCAATCATGTCAGGAATACTAAATGTATTTGAGCATTGATGATTTGTAGTAGCAGTTAAAGTAACACTATATAAACCGGCATTGGAGTAACAATGTGCTGGATTTTGACTCGTGCTAATTCCTCCATCACCAAAATTCCATAACCAAGACTGAATAACATCAGGCGCAGTAACATTTGATTGATCTGTAAAATTAACACAATGTGCTGGACATCCTGTAGGATTATCAACTACGAAATTAATCACAGGTTTCTTATAAAAATTAATTTGAACCGTTGATGTTACATTTTGACATGGAGCTGTAGCAATAGCCGTTAACGTTAATGTTAATGAGCTATTTAAAAAATCACTTGAAGTAGGATGATATTGAGCATTTAACATGGTATTATTTACACTAAAAACACCTGAACCTCCAGACCAAACTGCACTATTAGCAGATCCACCTAGAGTTCCATTTAATTGAATACTACTAACACCTTCGCAAGCAAACGCAGAACTGCCTGCATTAACAGTTGGCAAAGGTAATACTGTAACTATAACGCTTGCATTTGATTGGCATGATGTTGCAATATCTGTTGTAAGAACAGTATATGAAATATTTACAGGATTTAAACCTGAATTTGTTGCAGTTACAGACGGATTAGAAACAGATGTATTGTTTAAATTAATTGCAGGAGACCATGAATAAGTATAATTAATATCTGGATTTGTACCTAACACTCCTGTTTGTCCTGAACAAATTGTGATTGGACTTCCTGCGATTGATTGAGGTATCGGATTAACCGTAACTTGAACCTGATTACTTGCTTGACAACCATTAGAAGTAACTGTTAAGGAATAGGTTGAAATTGAAGGAGACGTTCCTAAATTACTCAATGTGACTGTTGGATTAGAAATGTTTGAATTACTTAATCCTATTAACGGATACCAGGAATATGTATATCCAGATGAAGGAGAAGATCCTATTATCCCTGATTGACCATTACAAAATGCAATTGCATTACCGGCATTGGCAATTGGCAATTGATTAACTATTACCTGAGTTTGTGCTGCACCAACACAACCGTTTGCACTTGTAACGGTTATACTATAATTAGTAGTAATTGTTGGAGTTACAACAGAACTAGATGTATTTGAAAAACCAATGTTCCCTGGAGAATCCCATGAATAAATATTTCCTGCGCTTGTGGGACTGACACTCAACGTTGCGTTTCCACCTATACAAATTGTTTGATTAGGTGATGCGCTAACTGATAAAAAATTTAAAACATTAGCTATGGCTGCAGAAAATGGGCTCACACATCCAAATGTATTGGTTGTATTGACATAATAGGAGGTAGTTGTGCTTAGGCCTGGTGTAGAATATGATGGATTAGTCGCCAACAAAGTGCCTCCAACATTATTAGAATACCAATTATACGTTCCTCCTGGAGCAGTTGCTATTAATGTAGCGGATGAACTAGGACATACCGTTACATTTAAAACGGTTGGAGCTAAGGGGTTTGGATTTATTGTTATCGTAAAACTTTCTGGAATTCCAACACAAGAATTTAAGGATGGCGTAACTGTGACAATCCCACTTAGTGAAGTTGTTCCATTATTAGAAGATACAAATGAAGGTACATTTCCTGTTCCTGATGTTCCTAATCCATTTGATGAATTTGAATTTACCCAATTGTAAGCTGTTCCAGAAATATCTCCAGTAAAAGTTGTGCCTGCTACTGTTGATCCTGTACAAACAGTTGAACCCAAAACAGCATTAACCGTAGGAATTGGATTTACTAAAACAGTATAATTCGTAGGAGTTCCTATACAAGAATTTGCAGAAGGCGTTACTGTAATAATCCCCAATATAGGAATCAATGTTGTGTTTGTGGCACCAAAAGTAGTAACAATACCTATACCAGAAGTACCTAATCCAATAGATGAATTTGTATTAGACCAACTAAACGTTGTACTTGTCACACTTCCAGAAAAAACAGTTGAAGGAACAGTAACACCTGCACAATATGTTGAACTAGTAACCGCATTTACATTAGGAATTGGATTTACTAAAACAGTATAATTCAAGGGAGTTCCTATACATGAATTTGCAGAAGGCGTTACTGTAATAATCCCCGATACGCCAGAATTAGTATTATTGATTGCATTAAATGAACCAACTACTCCAATACCAGAACCTGGAGCACCTATACTAGTATTTGAATTAGTCCAATTAAATACAGTACCTATCACATTTGCTGAAAAAGAAGTTACTGGAACATTACTAGCACTGCAATACGTTGAACTCGGCACACTACTAACTACTGGTATTGGATTAACATTCACAGTAAAATCTGTTGGAATACCTATACAAGAATTTGCAGAAGGAGTAACCGTAACCACTCCAAATATTCCTGAAGTGCTTGTATTTATTGCACCAAAAGCTGCTATATTTCCTGCACCAGAAACTCCTAATCCAATAGATGAATTTGTATTAGACCAACTATAGGTTGTACTTGTTACACTTCCAGAAAAAACAGTTGAAGGGACAGTAACACCTGCACAATATGTTGAACTAGTAATCGTATTGATATTAGGTATTGGGTTAACCGTAATTGTATATATAATTGGAGGTCCAACACATGAATTAGCTGTTGGTGTAACAGAAATGATTGCGTTTATAGGTGAGGCGCTTGTATTTACAGCTGTAAAACTTGGTGTATTTCCAGATCCATTTGGTAACAGACCTATTGAATTATTACTATTTGTCCAACTATATGTTGTTCCTGCAACCGTACTGGAAAAAACCGAAGCTGGAACAATTGAATTATGACAAATAACAACATTTGTAGGAGTTAACATTGTAGGCAATGGATTAACCGTTACCCTGCTAAGAGCAGTATCTTGACATCCGTTAATATCTGTATATGTAACTGTATAAATTGTTGTTGACGTTGGGGAAGGAGATAATGAAGCTCCTCCTCCTCCTCCAGGAGACCAAGAGTATGTCCCTGCTCCATTATTAACAGTTGATGTTAACAATGCTGCTGTTCCATTACAAACAGTTTGAGAGTTTGCTGATGCTAATGCAGCAGGATATAAAGAAACTGAGTACGTTAAAAATGTTTGACAATTAGAATATGATGTTAATTGACAGGTATAAGTTGTTGTCGTTGTAGGAGTAACAGCAACAGTTTGTGTAGTTGCTCCCCCAGGTGTCCATGAATAGGTAAATAATCCAACAGGTGCACTTAACACTGTTGATTTAGAAGGGCATACTTTATTAATACCAGTAATAGCTAAAGGAGAGCAATTAGCGTCGATATATGCGTAAGCAAAATGGGCTCCTCTAGTACAATCGCCAACAGTATATCTCACGGTTACACAAGTTCCAATATATGGAGTTAAATCCACAGCAACTGGCGACCAATTTTTATAATAAACATTAGATCCTAATCCTGCCAAAGTAAAGCCGGGTATACCAGGGCCTCCAGTGACAAGATATTGACCGCATGCCACTGGATTACCTGAACAGTCATAAATATCCGTTTTAAAAAAAGGTTGTTCTTGATTTGTATGATCAGATCCTGCATCCTGCAAAACAACCGCATAATAATAAACGAATAAGGCATTAGATGCGGTTACTGTAAATTTTTGTTCTAAGGATGCTCCGCATGCCCCGGGAATACCTCCATAATATTGGCCAGTTAAACCAAACGTACCAAAATCTCCTAATCTGATAGAATTCGTTCCCCCTGAAGGATTAACGATTGGAAACCCTCCATATGGGTCAACTCCTGCTCCACTTGTTACAGAATGTTGGGTAGGAGAAGTCGAATAATACATTGGAATATAAGTTGGCGTTGGCGCTCCTGCCGCTCCAATATTAACACAACCAGTAGTCCCAATCCAACCAGATAAATTTCCATTATCATATCCTATATTAGTGCATGCTGGCTGCAATGTTGCTGCTGGTGGATTTACATGATATTGAATATTTAAAGAATAACTAATACATGTTTCAGTAAATGTTGCTGTTGGATAATTATCAATCATTACATAATAACAACTGCCTGCGGTGGCTGTGACAGATAAAATACTATTAATATAATTTGCACCTGTAAATGATGTCGAAGCCCAATTAGATCCGCTAGCATTAGGAACAGAAGTATATACCATCACTGCTGGAGGTGTTCCATATACATTGTTCATCAAAATATCTATCACTCCTGAAGTTGGTGCACAAAAATAATATAACCAATCACTTCCATCTGGAGTAATTCCATATGGACCTAGTGGATTATAATTGTTTACGTGGCCACAAGTGGTGCCTGATGCTGAAAATGGAAGTGTAATTGGGCTTGCTGCTGCTGCTGCTGCATTATCGCCTCCTTGTGAGAAAGACTTCTGCGAAAATGAAAATAAAAAAATTAAAGAAATTTTAATAAATAAAATTTTTCTCATAGGTTTAGTGGTTTAATTTTTGCGTAAATTAATCTAAGTTGATAGCAATGTTAAAGAATAAAAACAATCCTATTTTGTAGAAATTCGGCATTTCAAAAAATATTTTTTATTTTTTATGAAATCTGTATTTTTTTTGTCGATAATCAAAACATCATATTTTCTCGAAAAAAAACAAGAAAAAAAATCGAAATGAATTACAAAAACAATCTTTCCATTTACTATTTTTAGATGAAATCATTAAAAAAAATTCAAGCATTAATACCCTTTTTTCATAAAAAAAATGGATGTAAAAACTATTTTTTCCGCTTAATAAAAAATAAATTCACTCAACAAGGTCAGTATTTCACTTTAAATTAAAAGCATTTCACTCATTCGAAAGAAAAATAATGAGTTTGATTTTCAAAGACTTAAGCTGAATACGTGATTTATTTCACTTTTACATGTAACTATTTGAATGGTTTCGCATTATAAACCTACAATGCTTTTAGACGCAGTTCATATGGAATTTTCACCCCGATACCACCATACCGCCGATATGTTGCTTGATGAGCAAATCATCATTGAGGCTGCGAAACAAAACCCAGAGCATTTTGGGCCATTGTACGACAAATATTATAAACAAATCTTCGGATATGTTTATCAACGTATGGATTGCAAAGACACTGCTTTTGACTTAACAGCGCAAGTATTTTTAAAAGCATTAACTAATATTGGAAAATATGAATACAAAGGGGTGCCATTTGCTAGCTGGTTATATCGAATAGCTCATAGTGAGGTTATGCAATTATTCAGGAATCAAAAAAACCTAAGAACAATTAATGCAGACATAAGTGACTTGAGAAATATTTGCGAAGAAGTTGAAGAAGAGTACATGGAACAATACAAAGGGGTACTCATGAGTGTTATTAAGAACTTGCCTGAAGATGATTTACAACTTATTGAATTACGTTTTTTTGAAAAACGTCCATTTAAAGAAATTGCTGAAATCCTAAATTTGACTGAAACAAATGCTAAAGTTAAACTTTATCGAATACTAGAACGAGTAAAAAAAACATTGACTAAAACATCCAAATAATGGGAACAAAATTTAATATTGATCGAAAACCAGTACCTGACGAAGAAATCAATTCACATAAAGATTTTGGAGAACTCGTCAATAAATTTAAAAAGCAGAGCATTGAAAAAGCCCGAGGTGACTCAAATTTTTTAAAAAATAAAAAGGCAACCTATTCCACAATTATTGCAGGCGTCGCCGTTATTTGTACAGTAACCTATTTCTCAGTATTAAAAAAAGAACCCACTAAAGAAATTGCCCATGACAAAATAATTACTAAGCAAAACTCTGATAAAAACACCCCCTCTAATAAGCTCAAAAAAGCATTTATTGCGCCACCTATATCCAAACTCAATGTGCCTTATACTTCGTATAAAATAAAAGCTGAGCAAGGTGCAATCATTAAACATCAATCTCATTCAAAAATTATTATTCCAAAAAAAGCCTTTGTTGATAAACAAGGGCATGATATTGTTGGTGATGTTGAGATTAAATACAGAGAGTTTCATAACCAAGCAGACATTATTGTCAGTGGAATACCAATGACCTATGATAGTGCAGGTGTGAAAACTCATCTTGAAAGCGCTGGAATGTTCGACATAAAAGGTTATCAAAATGGAGAACCTATCTCTATTAATCCAAACAAACAAATTACCATTGAATTTGCATCTGAGTATCCTAATGATCGATATAATTTATATGAATTAGATACTATAGCTAAAAACTGGAATTACCTTGAACGAGATAATTCTTTAAAAAAATCACCTATCAATGCTGTGTATCATACCCTTTCAAAAACTGAATCTCCAAACGCTAAAGAATTACAAAATAAAATAGACTTAATTCCACCAAAAATTGAATTAGAGAAAACAGTATACTCAAAAAAACTCAATCAATTACCAAAAATTACAGAGCCAACAAAACCAACAAAAGCTATAGTTGGAAGGCCTCAATTTGAATTAGAAGTTGATTATAAAGAATTTCCTGAACTAGCTGCATTTAAAAATGCTGTCTTTGAAGTTGGTTCTAAAAACAAAAATTACAATTCTAAATTAGCAGATATCACATGGGGTAGCGCAGAAATTTCAGAAGGTCCTCAAAAAGGAAAAAATTATTTATTGACTTTGAAATTAAGAGAACGAGTAGAAAAACTAATTGTTTATCCAGCCCTAACTGCTGCTAATTATGATAATGCTTTAAAATCGTATGAGTTAAAATTTACTGACTATAAAAATTTAGTTGTAAAAAGAGAAGCCAATGAAAAAAGATTGAAAGAAGAATTTGAAGCAAAACAATCTCAGTACCTAACTGAAATGAAACAATTAGAAGAAAAAAAAATCCAAGAAAATATTAAATTATGGAAAGAACAGGAAAGTAAACAAAATGAACAATTCCGCTCAATTGACAATCAAGAAAAAGTCGTTCGTGTTTTTCAGATCAGCAAATTTGGCACTTACAATTCTGATTGCCCTACTTTTTTGCCTGATGGAGCGACAATAAATCCTAAGTTCGTTCTAAATCATTCTGAAACAAAAATCAATCCTCATACAATATACCTTATTTGCCATTCTAAAAATTTAGTTTACAACCTACAAAACAATTCGATTACTTATAATCCCGACGAGACTTATAGTTTATGTGTCTTAGCAAAAGGGAAATTATATTTATGTAGTAAAGAAGAATTTCATAGGATTACAACTTCTAAAGAACATGAGATTCGTTTAACTGAATTAAGTGATGAGGTTAACGATGCTAATGATTTAAAAAAAGCAATGGGAATTTAACCACTAAAAAAATGAAAAAACTATTTTTACCACTACTAGGAATAGTCCTATTAACCGTTTCTTTTAAGGTTAATTTAAAAAAAGATTTTATTCCTCCTGGAACTGTGCAAATAAACGACACTTTGTTTGCTGATGAATGTGAAATCTCGAATTTTTCTTGGCAAGAATATGAAATGTGGACAAAAGCCATTTATGGTTCAAATTCAAATGAACATTTAGCTGTTTTACCTGATACACTGGTTTGGAGAGAAAAATTATCCTATAATGAACCTTATGTTCAATACTATTATCGTCACCCTGCCTATAAAGATTATCCGGTAGTTGGAATTAGCTACGAACAAGCTATTGCATATTGTAAATGGAGAACGGATAGAGTAAAGATATTTTTAATTAAGAAAAAAAACTTTTCAAGCCATAATTTTGAATACCGTTTACCGTCAAAATCTGAATGGGAAATTTTAGCTGAAACTTCTTCTATTGCCTTAAATAATAATGGAAAAAACGAAAAAGGCATTTACTTATTGAATTGCGTAAACCCTTTACCTAATGGAGATTGCATCCATGCTCCTTACCCTGATGTTACAACTCCTGTAAAATCATACGAAAAAAATTTCATTGGCCTATATAACATGTTAGGAAATGTCTCTGAAATGGTTCTGGAAAAAGGGATTAGTAAAGGTGGGGGTTGGAAAAACAGGTTGGAAGAGTGCCGAGTAGGAAAAAATCAAGAATATACGAAGCCTAATTCATGGACAGGTTTCAGATGTGTTTGTGTGATTAAAAAGAAATAAATTTTGTGCAGCAAGTAAAAATCTTGCTTATCCAACTAGAGTATTGATTAATAAATCAATTTCCTGCTTAGTATTAAAGGAATGTAAACAAATCCGTAATCGTTCTTGTCCTTCCTTCACTGTTGGGCTTTTAATAGATTTTACAAATAAATCTTTATCTCTAAGTTTCTGTTCAAGTAATTGAACATTCTGATTCCCTTTGATTAATTGGCAATGTATAGCACTTTGACTCTTAATAAAACCATTTAAGTGAGTAATCCTAGAATTAAAATACTGTATATTTTCTTGAAGGTGTTTTTTTTGATCTGTTTTAGAAAGTAATTGGTAAGCAGCTTTTATAGACAATAAACTATGTTCAGGCATAGCGGTTGTATATATAAAAGAACGAGAAAAATTAATTAAATATGTTTTCAATTCTTCACTCCCTAAAACAACAGCTCCATGACATCCCATTGCTTTTCCAAAGGTATAAATTCGAGCAAAACAATCTTGATGTATATTTAACTCTTGACATAATCCATTACCCTTTTCACCGAAGACTCCAATAGCGTGAGCCTCATCTACAATTAAATGAACACGCGACTCATTTTGACAAATCTCAGCTAATTCAATTAACGGAGCCTGATCGCCATCCATAGAATAAACACTTTCAACAACTATAAAAATTTCATTAAATGAATATTTATATCGAGAAATGAGTTCTTTTAAAGCGTCAATACTATTGTGTTGAAATTTATAGTGTGTCGCAAAACTTAATCTAATCCCATCAATTAATGAGGCGTGTATTAATTCATCACTTAAGATTAAATCTCCTTTTTGAGGAACGCTTGACAATAATCCTAAATTAGCGTCATACCCTGAGTTAAATATTAAAGAAGATTCTGCTTCATGAAATTGAGCTATCTCATTTTCAACTTCATTAAATAAGATTGAATTTCCACTAATTAATCTAGAACCTGTAGAGCCAATCTTATTTGAAAAGTTAATTGTTTTTAATTCTTCAAACAAATATCCTTGAGTTGAAAAACCAAGATAATCGTTGCTTGAAAAATCAATTTTAGGATATAAAGAAATAAGGGAGCGTAAGCTCCCTTTATTATTTCGTAGTTGTAATAAAGAGGTTATTGTTGATGGACTTTTTTTTGCATCACTCATATTCTTTAAATTAACCTCTAATGATTAGATAATTAAACTAACTCTTCTTTTTTTAATTTATCGATAAATGGTTGTTTAGTATTTAATCCTAAAATTTTAAACATTTCCATATCTTGATTATATAATGGATTGGGAGTCGTTAATAATTTTTCGCCAGCAAAAATAGAATTAGCACCTGCCATAAAACATAATGCTTGTCCTTCCATACTCATAGTTAAACGACCTGCAGATAAACGGACTGCCGTTCTTGGAAGAACAATACGAGCGGTTGCAATCATTCTTACCATATCCCAAATTGGAACTGGAGGTTGATCTTCCATAGGAGTTCCTTCAACGGCAACTAATGCATTTATTGGAACTGATTCAGGTTGAGGACGGAGTAAGCTTAATGTATATAGCATCCCTACTCTATCTTCCACTTTCTCACCCATACCAATAATTCCACCAGAACAAACCGTTAATCCAGCTTTACGTACGTTGTGGATGGTATTTAAACGATCATCAAATTTACGAGTAGAAATAATGTTTTCGTAATTCTCTTCACTCGTATCAATATTATGATTGTATGCATATAAACCTGCTTCAGCTAAACGTTTTGCTTGATCTTCTGTTACCATTCCTAATGTAGCACAAACTTCTAAACCTTTACTATTAATGGTTTTTACCATGTCTAGCACTGTTTCAAAATCTCTATTGTCTCTCACTTCTCTCCAAGCAGCTCCTAAACACATTCGACTTGCTCCACCTGCTTTTGCATTATTAGCAGCAGCATCTACTTCGGGCACACTCATTAATTTATGTACTTTAACTTCCGTGTGATAACGAGCAGCTTGAGGACAGTACGAACAATCCTCTGGGCATCCACCAGTTTTTATAGATAATAGCGAACTTACCTGCACTTCACCCACCGTGTGATGTTGTTTATGAACTTCTGCTGCTCTATATATTAATTCCATTAAAGGAGTATTATAAACCTCTAATATTTCTTCTTTTGTCCAATCTTTAATAGCCATATTCACTTTCATATATTCTAACAAATTTACTATAAATGCCACAAACCACAAAAAGTAATTATTGAAAAAACATGTTAGTAATTTTTAAGCCTATATATGTATCTTGTTTAATATTAGTGCGTTATTTGTAACAATGAAAAAAATAATCGTTTTAAGTTTGTTTTTAATTTTTATTGGTCAATCAACCATAAAAGCACAATTTACCGAAAGTAAAGAGCGTAAAAAAATGTGGCGCAAATCAGGAAAACGTCATAAAGCCAGAGAAGCCTATAATCCCTATTTAAAAAAGAAACAAAAAGATAAACCAAGTTCAATTGCTGCTAAGCAAGAAAAAGAAGGTACAAGAAAAATGCGTCGTGATTACAAAAGAATGAATAAGAAAGAAATGAAAAAACGCGGAATTAAACCTACGAAAGTAAAAAAAGCTTAGGTTTTGTCTTCAAAAACTGTTAAACAAAATAAGAAGGTGAACTGTTTCTAGACTATGAAAAAACTACCAGTATTCCTATTTTTTGTTTTGCCAATAATAGCATTATCTCAAAAAGAAAACAAATTTGGATCGTCATACTCCTATTGTAATTGGGACAATACTAAATTAAACAAAAACTATATTGCCAAAGAAAACGACACTTGTTTATTAGTTGTCTCTACAAGAAATTATCATGCTTTAAAAAACGAATTTTTAGATTATGATTACGATACCACGGGCACTTTAAACTATTTTGCTGTTTACTTTAATGGTAATCAATGGACAGCTGTTCCATACCCATCACTAAATGAATTATTAACTATTAAAAAAGAATTTAAGAATCTCGTTGTTTTTACAGAAGGATTAGGGAAAACCTTTACATCAGGCATCGATAGAGCGACTCAATTAATGAGAACCTATCAAATTGATGAATTGTTTTTTGATTGGCCGACGGAAAGACCATATATGAAACCCGGAAAAAACATTAAAACAACCTGTAAACTTGCTCCTATAGTAGCTCAACCATTTGCGGTTTTTTTAGAAAATTTTGAAACTTATAAAAACGAACATCCAGAAAAATTTAAAACGACTACTTTATTTAATCATAGCATGGGCAATCTGCTATTGATGTATGATTTACAAAATGATTATTTAAAAAATATTCACACCAAATTATTTGATAACATTGTTTTAAACGCAGCCTGCGTCAATCAAAAAAATCACAAATGGTGGCTAGATAAATTAGCCATCTCTAAAAATATTTACTTAACAATAAATGATAAAGATCGAAATTTAAGAGGTGCCCGAATTCTTTTTAAAGCCCGTCAATTAGGAGAGAGTCCGCAACCTGAATATTGTAAAAACGTGACTTATGTTGACTTTTCAGAAGTTTTAGACATAGAACACAATTACTTTTTATTACCTAATGTTTTAAATCAAAAACCTTATTTGAAAAAATTTTATTCAGACATTTTTAATGGTCAAACTCCCCAACTTATTTTTAAGGATAATTCTACTCCTGAAGATGTGAAAAAATATCTACCCGGTAAATCAGAAAATTCAATTCCCATTGGTATGTAAAAAAAGAGTTTATGTTACCATAAACTCTTTCACAGTTTAACTATTTAAAAAAATTAATTAAACGATTCAATTGTTTTTTTAATAATTGAAGCGCATTCTAAAATTTGATTCTTAGTAATTACCAATGGTGGAGCAAATCTGATGATATCGCCATGGGTAGGCTTAGCAAGTAATCCATTTTCAGCTAATCTTAAACACACATCCCAAGCAGAAATACCGTCTTTTTCTTTAATAATAATCGCATTTAGTAATCCTTTTCCTCTCACTAACGTAATTCTATCTGATTGAATCGCTCTTAGTTCAGCTCTTAATAATTCGCCTAATGTATTAGCATTCTCCGCTAATTGTTCATCTAAAACTACTTGCATAGCCGTCATGGCAATTTTACAACCTAAAGGATTTCCACCGTAAGTTGAACCATGTTGACCAGGCTTAATACACATCATGATTTCATTATTTGCAAATACCGCAGATACGGGATACATCCCCCCTGAAAGTGCTTTTCCTAAAATAAGCATATCTGGTTTGACATCTTCATGATCACAAGCTAACATTTTACCGGTACGAGCAATACCTGTTTGCACTTCATCAGCGATAAATAAAACATTTGCAGCTTTACACATGTCAGCACATGCTTTTAAATATCCATCATGAGGAACATAAACACCTGCTTCCCCTTGAATTGGTTCCACTAAAAATCCAACGACGGTATTATCTTTTAACGCATCCGACAAGGCTTTTACGTCATTATAAGGAATCGTAATATATCCTGGAGTAAATGGTCCAAAATTTTGGCGAGCATCGGAATCTGTACTAGCAGAAACAATAGAAATAGTTCTTCCATGAAAATTGCCTTCACAAACTATAATTTTTGCCGTATTTTCAGGAACACCTTTTTTTTCGTAACCCCATTTACGAGCTAATTTTAAAGCAGTTTCAACGCCTTCTGCACCTGTATTCATAGGCAAAACTTTATCGAAGCCAAAAATACTTGTCACAAATTTTTCATATTCTCCTAGTACATTATTATGAAATGCACGAGAAGTTAAGGCTAATTTTTGTGACTGCTCAATTAAGGTTTGTGTAATTTTAGGATGACTATGACCTTGATTAACAGCACTATATGCCGACAAGAAATCGTAATATTGTTTTCCATCAACATCCCATACATAAACACCGAGTCCTTTCTCTAAAACTACTGGTAAAGGATGGTAATTATGCGCACCATGTTTATCTTCTAAATCTATTAACTGTTGTGCTTTGGCTGATATGTTCATCTCTGCGATCATGCTATTATTTTTATACTTCACAAAGATAGAAAAACGGGCCTAAACCGCCTAATCTAAATAATCGTTAAATACAAAAAACTGTTAACATATTTTAACAAGGGTGTAATAGCTGTAGCCCTTACCATTAGTAACTTTGTGGCGCTTGTATTAAACAAAAACAGTTATGGTAGTAGATATTAGAGAATTGAATGAGCGCATTCAGCGTGAGAGCGCCTTTGTGGATATTTTAACTTCTGAAATGGACAAAGTGATTATTGGACAAAAACACATGGTTGAACGTCTATTAATTGGTTTGTTGAGTAATGGACACATTTTACTAGAAGGAGTTCCTGGATTAGCAAAAACATTAGCGATTAACACCTTAGCAACTTGTATAGATGCTAAATTTAGTCGTATTCAGTTTACACCCGATTTATTGCCTGCCGATTTAATTGGCACCATGATTTATAATCAAAAGCAAGAACAATTCTCTATTCGCAAAGGACCAATTTTTGCTAACTTTGTTTTAGCTGATGAAATTAATCGTGCTCCAGCAAAAGTTCAATCGGCACTTCTAGAAGCCATGCAAGAAAAGCAAGTAACTATTGGCGACGAAACCTTTAAATTACCAAATCCATTTTTAGTATTAGCCACTCAAAATCCTGTTGAGCAAGAAGGAACCTATCCTTTACCAGAAGCTCAAATGGATCGTTTTATGCTGAAAGTTGTGATTACTTACCCAACAAAAGAGGATGAGCGTAAAGTGATTTCAGCAAATATTTCTCGAGAAGGAATGCCTAAAGCTAATATAGTTTTAAAACCTGAAGATATTTTAGCAGCCAGAAATGTTGTAAAAGATGTATACATGGACGAAAAAATTGAGCGTTACATCGTTGATATTGTTTTTGCTACTCGTTTCCCTAAAGAATATAAATTAGAAAAATTTGCTCCATTAATTTCTTATGGAGGTTCACCTCGTGCTAGTATTAACTTAGCCTTAGCTGCAAAAGCATATGCTTTTATTAAACGAAGAGGTTATGTTATTCCTGAAGATGTGCGAGCAATTTGTTTAGATGTAATGCGACACCGAATCGGATTAACCTATGAAGCGGAAGCGGAAAACATAACAACAGAGCAGATTATCAACGAAATATTAAATACCGTTGAAGTTCCATAATAGTTTCAAAGTTATTAGTGTTTAGTTTTAAGTAAACTGTATTAAAACTAAACATGACTTTATTAAACACTAAAAACTAAACATTAAAAAAACTTCCAAAAGTGGAAACTGCCGAATTACTTAAAAAAGTAAGAAAGATTGAAATTAAAACGAAGGGTTTAAGTAACCAGATATTTTCTGGCGAATACCACTCTGCGTTTAAAGGTCGCGGTATGGCGTTTAGTGAGGTAAGAGAGTATACGCCTGGTGATGATGTGAGAACAATAGATTGGAATGTAACGGCTCGTTTAAGAACTCCATATGTAAAAGTTTTTGAAGAAGAGCGCGAATTGAGTGTGATGATTTTAGTTGATGTAAGTGCCAGTGGTTTATTTGGAACACAACAGCAATTAAAAAAAGATCTAATTACTGAACTATGTGCTGTCATTGCTTTTTCAGCATCTCAAAACAACGATAAAATTGGAGTCATCTTTTTTAGTGATAAGATTGAAAAATTTATTCCACCTAAAAAAGGAAAATCACATATTTTAAGAATAATCAGAGAACTTATTAATATAGAACCAGAACAAAAAGGAACCAATATTGAACTCGCTCTAAAATACTTAACTAATATAATCAAAAAGAAAAGTGTCTGTTTTTTAATCTCTGATTTCAGAGACAATCATTCATATGATGATGCCATGAAAATAGCGAATCGTAAACATGATCTAGTTGCGTTAAGAATTAATGACAAACATGAAAACACCCTGCCTAATGTGGGTTTAATAAAACTAAAAAATAACGAAACTGGCAAATTAATGTGGATTGATACTAATGATAAGCATTTTAAAAAGCAATTAGAGGTGAATCATTTAAAATTTGAAGCACAACTAAAAGATACATTTACAAAAAGTGGCGTTGATTACACAACTATTCAAACACACGAAGGATATATTAAACCCTTAATGACTTTATTTAAAAAAAGGTAGTGAATATAAAAAAACACATATTAATTATTTTTTCTGTTTTAACATTATCATATGTTAAAGCTCAAACACATGTTGAAGTTCATGCTGTTTTAGATTCAAGTATAATTAGAATTGGTGCTCAAACAAAATTAAATATATACTTAAGCTACGATGCTTCTGCACAAAAAAACTTAGATATTATTTGGCCTTTCATTGAAGACACCTTAAGAAAAGAAATTGAAGTTGTTCATGTTTCTAAAATTGATACAACAATTCCAAATAAAAACAAACCGAATCTTGTTCAACAACATCTTGAGTTAACTATCACATCTTTTGACTCTGGGGCATACTATATTTCTCCATTTAAATTTATTCTTAATAAAGATACTGCAAACCCTCTATATACAGAACCTTTACAACTTATTGTTCATACAGTTGCAACAGACACATCCCTAGCAAAAGTAAAAGACATCAAAGCTCCCTTTGATGAACCTTTTGATTGGAAATGGTATTTACCATATGCCTATTGGGGATTAGCGATCTTAGCAATAGCAATTATAATCACACTCATTATCATAAAACTAAACAAGAAAAAACCTCAAGAGATTATTATCGAGCAACCAAAAATTCCTGCTCATATAACAGCATTAGAAACACTAGGAAAGATAAAAGAAGAAGCTATTTGGAAAGATAACAAAACCAAAGAGTACTATTCATCTATTGCTGATACAGTTCGTTTATACATTGAAGAACGATTTGGTATTAATGCTTTAGAACTTACTTCTGACGAAATTATTAAAATATTTAAATCTCAAGTCGTAGATTCTGAAAGTAAATCAAAACTATCGCAAATTTTAGTTCTTTCTGACTTTGTAAAATTCGCAAAACAAATTCCTATAGAAACCGAACATACGCTGACTTTAAATAATGCCTTTGATTTTGTAAAAGGTACCATGCGAGAAGAACAAATTACAAACCAACAAAACGAACAAACAGGTGCTTAACTACTTCAAAGACATACAATTTGCCGAAAAGCACTGGTTTTGGTTATTTATGATTGTTCCAATCATGATTGCATGGTATATATATAAACTAAAAACGCAAGAGGGAGAAGTTAATTATTCGTCATTTACATTATTTACCGGAATTAAATCATCTCTAAAAGCTAAATTCAGACATGTTTTATTTGTATTAAGATTATTTTGTGTGTCATTACTCATTCTTGCCATTGCAAGACCACAATCACGAAGCAGCTGGAAAGATACTAAAACAGAAGGCATTGATATCGTCGTAAGTTTAGATTTATCATTATCAATGCTTGCTAAAGATTTTAAACCTAACCGATTAACCGTAGCAAAGGAAGTATTAAGTGATTTTATTGATGCTAGACCTAACGACAAAATAGGCTTAGTTGTTTTTGGAGGCGAAGCTTTTACTCAGTGCCCATTAACCACTGACCATAAAATTATCAAAAACATGTTTAATGACATACAAGCAGGCATGCTAGATAATGGGACAGCCATTGGTCTTGGATTAGCCGATGGCGTAGCTCGTGTGAAAGACAGCAAGGCAAAAAGCAAAGTTGTGATATTAATTTCTGACGGCGTTAATAATGCTGGCGAAATAGCGCCATTAACCGCTGCAGATATCGCTAAAACATTTGGCGTTAGAGTGTATTGCATAGGCGTTGGAACAAAAGGAAAAGCGTTACAGCCTATAGCCATGTATCCAAACGGACAAATAGAATATGATTATATGGATGTTGATATTGATGAAGCTACTATGACTCAAATTAGTAAAATGACTGGTGGTAAATATTTTAGAGCAACAGATCGTGAAAGCTTAGAGAAAACTTATAAAGAAATTGATCAATTAGAAAAAACCATTATTAGTGAAAAAAGTTTCACTAATAAAGCAGAGCATTTTTTACCATTAGCAATTGCAGCAGCCATTTGTCTATTATTAGAATTTTTATTAAAACGCTTTGTATTTAAAGCCATACCGTAATGTTTAAATTTGAACATCAAATATTTTTTTATGCATTAGCAATCATTCCGATATGTATAGGAATTTATATTTGGTATGTACGTCAATCCAAAAAGAATTTAAAAAAACTAGGCGAATTACACTTAATTAAACAATTAATTCCAGAAGTTTCAAATACTAAGAAAAATATAAAATTTATTTTATTTATTCTTGGATTTGTATTTCTTATTTTAGGATTATGTAATTTACAAACAGGCTCTAAATTACAAAATGTAAAACGTGAAGGTGCTGACATTATGGTTTGTTTAGACGTTTCCAATAGTATGATGGCTCAAGATTTATCTCCAAACAGATTGGAAAGAGCTAAAATGGCTATTGAAAATATGATAGACAAATTGGAAGGAGATCGATTAGGAATTATTGTATTTGCTGGCGAGGCATACGTTCAATTACCGATCACAACCGACTATAATTCTGCCAAATTATTTTTAGATGGAATAAACAATAAGATTGTACCAGTTCAAGGAACTAATATTGCTGAGGCTATAAATTTATCTATCGAAAGTTTTGGAAAAGACGAAGGTAAAAACAAAGCAATAGTGATTATTACTGATGGAGAAAATAATGAAGAAGCAAATGAAAGTGCTGTTGATGCTGCTGAAGAGGCATCAAAGAAAAATATTGTCATTCACACCATAGGTGTTGGTTCTGAATCAGGAGTGCCTATTCCAAATGTTATTGACGGAGTTGTGACTGGTTATAAAAAAGACAAAGATGGGAACACGGTAGTCACAAAATTAGATCCTAAAATTTTACAAAACATAGCGTCAGCTACAAATGGTGTTTACGTTCAAGCTACTAGCTCTGATATTGGCCTTGACGCTATATTAAATAAAATGGATGAGCTAGATAAAAAACAACTGGAAAGTAAAATGTATACTGATTTTGAAGATCAATTTCAGTGGTTCTTAGGGTTAGCGTTATTATTTTTAGTAATTGAATCATTTATATCAGAGAGAGTAAGCAAAATTTTAAAAAAATTAAATTTATTTAATCATGCATAAAGAGTCCAGATATATCTATATTTTGTTTTCATTGCTGATTATAGGTTTAACTTGTTTTTCACAAGAAGAGAAAATGGCTCTAAGAAAAGGTAATGATGCTTACCATAGTGGAAAAATATTGGAAGCAAGTAATCATTACAAAAAGTCACTAAACTCAAAACAAAATTATTATAAAGCTAATTTCAATTTAGGAGATGCGTTATACAAAACTGCAAGCTTAATAAAATCAGGTAAAATAGCGCCACCAAATAAAAAAATGACCGCTGACTCAGCCGCTAACATTATTTTTGATCAAGCCTCCGAGCAATTTGAAATTGTTGCAAAAACAGTATCACATGCAGATACTATTCAAAAGGCTTGGCATAACTATGGTAACTCAAAACTAATGCAAGGTAATTATGAAGATGCGATATTTGGTTATAAAAAAGTTCTAAAGTTAAATTCCAAAGATGAAGACACGCGTTATAATTTAGCTTACGCTCAAAAAAAATTAGCAGAACAACAAAAGAACAAAAAAAACAAAGACGACAAAAAAGATCAAAATCAAAAAGATCAAGAGAAGAAGGAACAAGATAAAAAAGAAAAAGAAAACATAAATAACCAAAATAACAAAGATAAACAAGAAGCTCAGCAACCTCAAATGAGCAAGGAACAAGCCGAGAAAATGTTGAATGCTTTAAAAAATGATGAAAAAAAAATGCAGTCACTGAGAAAGAAAAAAAGTGATGCTACACAAAAACCAAAAGTTGAAAAAGATTGGTAATAAACATGATGAAAAAAATAGTCATATTCTTATTATTCTTTAGTTATTGGGCAAATGCACAATCGCCAAATTTCGTTGCGCAGGTAAGTAAAAATAAAGTGATTGTTGGAGAAGTCTTCCAAATTGCCTTTACAATTAATGGAAGTGGTAGCAACTTTATATACCCTAACTTAAAAGATTTTGTTATATACTCTGGACCAAATCAGAGCCAAAGTATGAGTATGATTAACGGAAACATCTCTCAATCAACAACTATTTCTATTTTAATATACGCGAGAAAAGAAGGGAAATACACTATTGGTTCGGCGTTCGTAAACTCAGGTAATCAAAAACTTGAAACAAAACCGTTCACGATTGAAGTGGTAAAAGCTTCACCTCAACCAACAAATCAAAACACACAAGCAAATCAATCACAAGATGAAAATCAGTATGCTAGCGAAATAAGTAATGATGACGTATTTGTTAGATGTTTTTTAAGTAAAACCTCCTGCTATAAAGGAGAACAAATTCATTTATCTTATAAATTATATTCTCGATATCAAATTATTGATTTTGCACCAAAAGAACTTAGGAAATCTTTTGAAGGATTTTGGAATAAAGAAGATGTAAATACAGGTCAATTTTCAGGCACAACCGAAAACATTAATGGTATCAACTATTATGTATTAGACACTTATAACACTTATCTTTTTGCTCAAAAAACAGGTAAAATTTCCATAGATCCTATTGAAATTATATGTAGGGTTAGAAGACAATCTAAAAGACAACCTCGGAATATTATCGAACAATTATTTGGAACTGGAGGATATGAAGATGTTGATGTGAAAATAAAATGTAAGCCTTTAAAAGTAGAAGTGATTGACTTACCTAATACCAACAAACCTCTCGAGTTTTCTGGTGCAGTTGGTGATTTTTCATATAAAGCAGAACTTGATAGAGAACAAGTAAAAGCCAATGAAGCTGTTAATTTAAAAATTACAATCAGTGGAAAAGGAAATCTTCAGTTAATTGAACCTTTAAAATTAAACCTTCCAGAAAGTTTTGAAAGCTATGACCCTAAGGTCACTGACAATATCAGAACAACTGGAGGAGTTTCTGGAAGCATCACCTATAATTATTTAATTATACCAAGAGAAAAAGGTGAGTTTATACTTAATAATTTAGGCTTCAATTATTTTAACGCTGCAAAAAAACAGTACACTATTATTCCTTCGCCAGATATGAAAATAAGCGTTTTAGAGGGAGATGCTCAAACTGCTAAAATAGTTACACCGATAAAAAATGGAATAAAAG
This sequence comes from Bacteroidota bacterium, assembly GCA_947450025.1. Classification (GTDB taxonomy): domain Bacteria; phylum Bacteroidota; class Bacteroidia; order B-17B0; family Aurantibacillaceae; genus UBA4416. The sequence goes on from CANFTW010000004.1 coordinate 115,523, forward strand.
AAAGTGAAAACGATATACGTTATATTAAAACTGGCAACCTAGAATTAAAAACAAAAAATACTATTTTCTTTTCTTCAGCATTGCATTACCTGTTATTATTACTCCCTACTCTTTTATTTATTTTAGGTATTATATTTATAAATAAACATAAAGAAGCAAATAGTGATATTATTGCTGTAAAACAACGAAAGGCGGCTCAATTAGCTAAAAAACAATTAATCATTGCTGAAAAACAAATGATGAGTAATGAAAAGGATTTATTTTTTACAGAAATATTAAATGCCTTGCATAAATACATTGGTGACAAGTTTGCGATGTCCATTGTCGATTTATCAAAAAATAAAATTACAGAAATGCTTTTATCAAAAGGCATTCAAATCGAAACAGCTAATAAAATCATTGAGACTTTAAACACTTGTGAATTTGCTAAATACGCTCCTAGTTCTGTAACTGGAGATTTAAAACAAGTATACAATGACACTATTATTTTGATATCGAAAATTGAAGAACAAATCAAGAAATAATAACATGAACACAAGACACTACATTTTATTTTATCTTTTTTTATGCTGTTCTTATGCAACTGTTTTTTCAAATTCTGAATTTCAAATAAAAGCTGAAAAAGCTTATTCCGAAAAAAACTATAAAGTAGCTATTCAAAATTACGAGGCTATCCTTAAAGAAGGATTAAGCTCCTACAAATTATACTATAATTTAGGCAATGCTTATTATAAAAATAAAGAATTAGGGAAAGCCATTTACAATTATGAATTAGCTAATAAACTATCACCAAATCAATCTGATGTAAAAAATAATTTAAGAATTGCTTCTGAAAAAACAATTGATAAGATTGAGAGTAAAGAGAATTTTTTTATTAGTGCTATAAAATCTGGATTAGTGAATAGTTTCTCAAACACTGGATGGGCATGGCTTTCCATTCTATCTTTAACGACCATGTTTGTATTAGCTTTTTTATTTTATATTTCACCTAAGACAATCATTAAACGTATTTCATTTTTCTTAAGCGGAGTCTTCCTTATTCTTTTTATAGCTTTCATGATTTTAGGATATGCATCTAAACAAAATTCGGAAGAATTAGACTTTGCTATTATTATAAACAAAGAGTCAAAAATATACGAAGAACCAAATAGTCTTTCTAAGTCAAAATTCAGTCTTCATGAAGGCACTAAAGTGAGTGTTTTAGAAACAAATAAAGAATGGACGAATATTAAACTTGAAAATGGTAATGAAGGTTGGATAAAAACGACTGAAGTAGGTTTATTTTAATAAAAAAAAATTAAGAAACTAATTTTATTCTTTCTTTTTACCTCTTACAAACTCTAATTTATGGTTTGTTTTAAAACTGAATATATCACTTCCTAAATCCGATACCTGATAGTACTCTAAATTAGTTTCATTCATCTCACCATTCCAACTATCTTTGCCAATAATGGCATTAGGATCCGTAATCTCGGCTAAATAATAATCCGTATTATTTAATTTGAATTTTATAGGTTTGTCACATTTAAAATTTCCAGAAACTCCAACACACACATGATGTTCAAAATAAAACAAACACCATTTAATCCCAATCTGTTGTAATAACGACGCATATAAAATTGCTTTGCCGCTGCAATCACTGTTTTTAGTAAATAACACCTCATCAGGACGCTTAATTGTTTCATAACCATTAGTCGCTTCATTTTGATTGTATTCAATTTCTTGAGTAACAAAATCCAACAATACCTGCGCTTTCAATTCTGAAGTCATTTCTGTTTTGATTAATTGTTTTACGAAATTTGAAAGAGATGGTTCATTAGGTTTTGCTACTACTGACCCATGGTTCATAAAATGAGAATTATTTTCCGTAATGGCAATTGCACCGCCACCAATTGCACTTCTTAAATAAGTAAAATCAAAAATTTGAGGGAGTGTTATTTTAAAAGTAGCTTTTTTATAGGGGGTTTCGATAACTCTATTACTATCAACTTTAAAATTAGATACGGGCATTTTAAAAAACACCTTACTCGTATCACGATAGGTTTTTGTATCTAGCTCTAAAACATCAGTATTTAATTTGGCAATAATTAAACTGTCTTTGCTAATAATAAATTTATTGAGATTCTCATCTATAAAATCCTGTTTGTTACAAGTCATATAGATTTGCTTTGTATCATAATAATACATTTCTAAATTAGCTTTAGCAGAAGTTACTTTGTAAAATATATAATCTCCTGCAAAAGTTGGTTGCGCAATAAAATTGATTGTATTAAGCTGCATTTTTTCATATGGAGTTTCTTCTTTTTTACTGGAAGAACTGCATGATGAAAAAAGACAACTCAGTGTCAAACAAATTATAAAATAAAAAAAACGCTCAATCAAAATTATAATGAAAAAAATTATGCTTTCAGGAAACCCATTATTTTCTCTACACTATCCTTTGCATCCCCGTACAACATTTCTGAATTTGGTTTGTAAAATAAAGGATTGTCTTCTCCCGAATAACCAGCAGACATTGAGCGTTTCATGATAATCACTTTTTCTGCTTTCCAAGCCTCAATCACAGGCATCCCGTAAATAGAACTAGCTGGATCATCTTGTGCACTTGGGTTTACCACATCGTTAGCACCTATAACCATCACCACATCGGTATCTGGCATGTCACCATTAATTTCATCCATTTCCATAACAATATCATAAGGCACATTCGCTTCCGCTAATAACACATTCATATGACCCGGTAAGCGACCAGCTACTGGATGAATAGCGAAACGAACATTTTTACCTGCTTTACGCAGAAATTGAACCATATCATAAATAGGATATTGTGCTTTTGCAACTGCCATTCCATAGCCTGGAACAATCACTATCGATTTTGCTTCTTTTAATAAACCCGCAACTTCTTCGTGGTTTAAGGCGGTTACTTCTCCTTCAATTGCTTTTTTCTCGCCACCTGATCCATTACCTGAACCACTTGCAAATATAACTGAAAAGAAAGAGCGATTCATGGCATGACACATATGCATAGAAAGAATAGCACCCGAACTTCCCACTAAAGCACCAGTAACAATTAATAAATCATTGCCTAACATAAAGCCCGCAGCAGCAGCTGCCCAACCTGAATAGGAATTTAACATCGATACCACAACTGGCATATCTCCGCCACCAATTGCCATCACCAAAACAACTCCAATAAACGAAGCAATAGCAGTCATGATTCCTAAGTATAACATGCCACCTGTTCCTTCTGCTTGACAAAATAAAATGCCAAGACCAGTGCAAGCCAACATTAATAATAAGTTCATAGTTTGTAATCCTTTAAAACTCCATGGTTTTGAAGGAACTTTACCGTCTAATTTTCCCCAAGCCACAATAGAACCTGTGAAGGTAATCGCTCCAATAAAAATACCAATGAACACTTCCACTAAGTGAATCATATGCGCCGCGCCAGTTAATTCATGTGATTTAGGATCTAAATATGAGCCAAAACCAACTAATACAGCAGCTAATCCCACAAAACTATGAAGAATAGCAACTAATTGAGGCATTGCAGTCATCTCAACTTTACGAGCTAGTAATAACCCAATAATAGATGCAACAGCAATAGCTGAAATAATATATACATGGCCAGCAACTCCCTGACCTAGAACCGTTGCAATAATGGCAACGATCATACCGATGATACCATAGAACACGCCTCGTTTTGCGGATTCTTGTGAGGATAACCCTCCTAAACTTAAAATGAACAGGATACTTGCAAATAAATATGCTGCTGTTTGTATTTCTTTTGCGATAAACATAATTTAACTCCTTTTAATTAATTAATAATTTTTGTGTCGTTGAAGCTTGCGCTTTCTATTTTAACTCTATTAGTTTTTAATTATTTTGTTTTGTTAAAAAAAGGTTACTGTAGTTCGACAATCTGGCTGACTAACTAATAAGTATTATTTTTTAAACATTTTCAACATTCGGTGAGTCACTACAAAACCTCCAACAATATTAATGCTGGCAACTAAAATGGCAATAAACGCCAAAATAGTCATTGGATTTAATAAATCATCTGTTGTTTGTAATAACCCTCCAACTACGATGATTCCACTAATCGCATTAGTTACTGCCATTAAAGGTGTGTGTAAAGAGTGAGCAACATTAGTAATTAATTGCCAACCTACAAACACAGCTAAAATAAATACAGTGAAATGTTGAATAAATTCAGCCGGAGCAAACTTACCTACCAACAATAATAAAGCTCCAACCACCGCCAGGCGGATGAACATAGAAGTAGTTTCCTTTTTTGATTTTTCTGCGTCAGAAATTTTCTGCTCTTCGGCAGTAGGCGGAACTACTTTTACTTTTCCACCCGCAGTTGGACTAACTGGAAGCGGAGCAGGTGGCCAATTAATTTTACCATTATAAGTAACCATTGCTCTAGACACAACAGCATCTTCCATGTCTATCTTCCATTTTTCAGCTTTACCCATATCATCTAATAAATGACATAAGTTGTTTCCATATAATTGAGACGCTTGACTTGGTAATTGACTTAATTTACCAACCATAGTTACTCCATTATCAGTTGTGTAAACCTCTCCATTTCTTGTAAGAGCACAGTTACCTCCTGTTGAAGCCGCTAAATCTACAATAACCGAACCTGGTTTCATAGCCGCTACGTGATAATCCATCCACAATTTAGGAGCTGGTCGGCCAGGAATTTGTGCCGTCGTAATCACAATATCAACTTCTTTGGCTTGTTCTAAGAACAATTTCATTTCAGCCTCAATAAACTCCTTACTCATTTCTTTTGAGTAACCTGATGATGTCGCTCCATCCTCTTCTATTTCAACAGTTAAGAAAGTGGCGCCCATTGATTCTATTTGCTCGGCAACCTCTTTACGAGTATCAAATGCTCTGACAATAGCGCCTAAAGAATTAGCTGCTCCAATAGAGGCTAATCCAGCTACACCCGCACCAATCACTAATACTTTTGCTGGCTCTACTTTTCCTGCGGCTGTAATTTGTCCATTCAGAAAACGACCAAAATGAAATGAACCTTCAATAACAGCTCTATATCCAGCAATGTTAGCCATAGATGATAATACATCCATTTTTTGCGCCCTCGAAATACGAGGAATAGCATCCATAGCTACTGCATTTACTTTTTTATCAGCTAATTTTTGTAATAAAGGTTGATTTTGTGCTGGCCATAAATAACTTAATAATACTAAACCTTCTTTCATCAAATCAACTTCTTCCATCGAAGGCTCTTTTACCTTTAATACAATATCCGAATTGCCATATATTTCAGCGGCGGTATTGACAATTTTAGCCCCTGCTTCTTCAAATTCTTTATCAGAAAAATTAGCTTTAGCACCAGCATTTTGTTGAACATAAACCTCAAATCCTTGCTTCTGCAATCGTTTGACAGTTTTTGGAGTTGCAGCTACTCTCAACTCATTTGGAAATATTTCCGATGGAATACCAACTTTCATATCGTATATGTTTATTGTTTTATGATTTAGCTTAGATGTAAATGATATCAACTTTATGCAATTAAATCACATGTAAGAGGCTATTTGATTTACATAAAAAATCAAGCAACAAATAAAGCAAAAAAACACGAGTAATTCAACTTTGATTTATAAACAGACTTAAGGGGTTTTAACTATCAAATAAAAAAGCCCATTTATCAATGATAAATGGGCTTTAAAATTAAAAGCAAGAAAATTATTTCGTTTCAGCTGCTTTTGTTTCAGCTGCTGCTCCAGTAGCTTTTTTGTCTTTGCAACAAGCTTTTTTCTCACCAGATTTTGCATCTCCAGAACAAGCTTTTCCTTCTGCTCCAGCTTTTTCTTTGCAACAAGATTTTTCACCTTTTTTACACTCTTTTTTTCCTTTATCTTTATCATCGTTGTTAACAGATGCAGATACGCTTCCTACTAATCCAGCGAAAGCTAACATTAAAAATACTTTTTTCATGATTGTGTTTGTTATAAATTTATATAGCAAATATAACTTATTTAATTTTTAAAGAAGAGAACATTTGTCATATTCACCGCATTTTTTTGTTAAAAAAACATATTTCATACCTATAATGATTTAAACCCTGAAAATTGTATTTTTTTTGAAGTTTGCTTTTTTCGATTTAGATTTTTAGATTTATTCATCATTAAAATTGAAACTATGAAAAAAACTATACTCTTAGCAAGTTTTATTATCTGCTCCCTATCCTTTAATGCTCAATCAAATCAAGGTTTATGGACATCAATCAATGAGAAAGATATCATTGTAACAGGCAAACGAGATATTGTTCCAGAGAAGTATCAAACAATTCATGTTGATATGATTTCTTTAAAGAACTTCCTATCTACAGCCCCTTTAGAAAAAAACGTCAAAACTGAATATTCAAATGTTGCCATTAGTCTTCCAATGCCTGATGGAAGTTTTCAAGATTTCAAGATTGTTGAATCTCCTGTGATGGAAGAATCATTACAAAATAGCTTTCCAAACATTAGAACCTACAATATCAGAGGAATTGATGATAATTATGCAAGCGGAAAATTAGATTTAACTGAATTTGGATTTCACGGCATGATTCGCAGCCCAAAAGGAGATGTTTTTATTGACCCTTATTGTAAATGGAATACTTTGGATTACATTAGCTACTATACAACTGATTTTAATAAACCATTAAACGAAAGAGGTTTTTGTGAAGGAGTATTAGGTAATGTTCAATCAGGAAATATTCAAAATAATGTTTCATCTCCTAATGTTATGATTTGTTCTGGAACAAATCTTAGAACGTATCGTTTAGCCATTGCTTGTACTAAAGAGTATGCGATTGCAGCCACTGGCTCAACAACACCTACAAAAGCACAAACACTTGCTAAAGTTGTTACCACTGTTAATAGAGTTGATGGCGTTTATGAAACTGAAGCTGCTATTAAATTAGTATTAGTTCCAACAACAACGCTTGTGTTATATACAAGTGCCACAGGATCTGGCTTTACAACCGCAGATAATAGCAATGCAAATACATTAATTTCTAAAAGTCAATCTGTTATCACCTCAAATATAGGTAGTGCAAATTTTGATATTGGCCATACTTTTAGTACTGGCGGCGGCGGATTAGCGCAATTAGGTTGCGTTTGCTCAACTAACTCAAAAGCAAGTGGTATCACCGGAAGCCCAAGTCCTGTTGGAGACGCTTACGATATTGATTATGTTGCTCATGAAATGGGGCATCAATTTGGAGGAAATCATACGTTCAATAATTCTTCACTAGGAAGTTGTGCTGGTAACAGAAATGCGGGCACATCTGTTGAGCCAGGAAGCGGTATTACAATTATGGCTTACGCTGGGATATGTGGTACCGATGATTTGGCAGCACATAGTATTGCTTACTTTCATTCTGTAAGTTTTGATGAAATTATGGCCTATTCAAATTCAGGAAATGGAAATAGCTGTCCTGTTAATACAGCAACAGGAAATCATGCACCCGTAGTAACAGGAAGTGCTAATTATATTGTTCCTGCTAATACCCCATTTCAATTAACAGGTTCTGCAACTGATGCAGACGGAGATGCATTAACCTACCAATGGGAAGAAGCAGATGCTGGTCCAACGGCAAGCGTTTGGAATGCTGGAACAAAACCATTTTTTATGTCATATGCTCCAACCACTTCACCAACAAGATTATTTCCAAAACTATCCGTTATTTTATCAGGAAATATGCAATCAACTAAAGGTGAATATTTACCAACTACTGCACAAACATTAAAATTCAGATTAATCGCTCGTGATAATAAAATGGGCGGCGGCGGCGTTTGCTATGCTGTTTCGCAAGTTACTGTTAATGCAGCAACTGGACCTTTTGCAGTGACGTCTCAAAGCACAACTGGTATTACTTATCCAAGTGGTTCAACTCAAGCTGTAACGTGGAATGTGAACGGAACAAATGCTGCACCTATCAATTGTGCAAATGTTAATATTTATGTTAGTACCGATAACGGTACAACATTTACCTTAAGCGTAGCTAATACACCTAATGATGGGTCTGAAAACATTGTACTACCAGTAGTGACGGTTACAAAGCCTTCATGCAGAGTAAAAGTGGAAAGTATTGGAAATGTATTTTTTGATATTAATGATAAATTTTTTGCGATTACCACCACAACTGGTTTAAACCAATATTCAAATTCTAATAATTTCAATATTCAATTATATCCTAATCCATTCTCAAGTTCGGTTAAAGTTGACATTAATGCAACAACTGGTTTAGAGGAATCTAAAACAGTGATTAATGTTTATGATATCTTAGGGAATATTGTAAGAACTGAGCATATTAAAATAACTGAAAACTTCTCTAAAGTTTTTGATTTTTCATCGCTTGCTAATGGCTCGTATATCGTTGAAGTAACGGATGGAAAACAAAAATCTGTAGCACGATTAATCAAGATGTAACAGCAAAAAAAGGACAAGCTAAATACAGCTTAGGATATTTTTTAAAAAAGTTTTTTTTATAAATATTTATTATTAGCTTTGGGCATAAACAATTTTTTAAAAAAATAAAATGAGCACAGGAACAGTAAAATTTTTTAACGAAACTAAAGGTTTTGGTTTCATTAAAGAGGAAGAATCAGGAAAAGAGTACTTTGTACACGTAACTGGTTTAGTAGACAAAATCAGAGAAAACGACAATGTTACCTTTGAAATCCAAGAAGGTAAAAAAGGATTAAATGCAGTAAACGTAAAACTATCATAGTTATATAATACCATTTAAAATTTTATCCCCGGAAAGTAATTTTCGGGGATTTTTTTTACAGTATTTTTTATGGAAAAAGTAAACATTAAACACACTAATAGTTAAAAAAATGTTATTTTAGGCGACTAATTAAAAAACACTAAAATTATTTATGGAACAAGTTACTGTACAAAAAGGGCATCCAAAAGGACTTTACCTATTATTTTTTACTGAAATGTGGGAGCGTTTTTCTTACTATGGAATGCGTGCAATTTTTACGTTATTTATGGCCAATGCCTTATTGTTTGATAAATCTTTATCATCAACTATTTATGGTAATTATACAGGCTTAGTATACTTAACTCCGCTTATCGGAGGTTATGTGGCAGATAAATATTGGGGCAACAGACGTTCGATTTTTATTGGAGGTATTTTAATGGCAATTGGGCAATTTTTCATGTTCATGTCTGCTTCTTTTTATAGTAACAGCTCGCTTTCAGCAACGCTTATGTTTACTGGTCTTGGATTTTTAATTTTCGGTAATGGTTTTTTCAAACCAAATATTTCAACATTAGTTGGTCAATTGTATGCCGATGGTGATAAGAGAGTGGATTCGGCATTCACTATTTTTTACATGGGTATTAACTTAGGCGCTTTTTTCGCACCATTAGTTTGTGGTGGATTAGGCGAAGTTTATGAAAATGGAGTTATTAATCCAGCAGCTTTTAAATGGGGATTCCTTGCGGCTTGTATAGGAATGATAATAAGTACCATTTCATTTGAATTTTTAAAAGGTAAATATCTAGTTTCTCCAACTGGCGAGGCTATAGGCGTAAAACCAAAGCCTGCTGTAATTGATAATAGTGTTTCAAAAGTTAAAACTACACCTGTTCAAATGGCATTTTGGGCTATTTTAGCACTTGTTTTATTTGTTGTATTTAAAGGATTTGTAGGATTTGATACCATTGGCGCGTTTATTTATACAGCTTGTATTGTTGCACCAGCAACTATTATTACTGATAAAAGTTTAACTAAAGAAGAAAAAGAAAGAATTTGGGTAATTTTTATCATTGCATTTTTTGTTATTTTCTTTTGGTCGGCATTTGAACAAGCTGGTGCATCATTAACCTTTTTCGCTCAGGAACAAACTAATCGTATGATTGGTTCATTTGAAGTAAAAGCAAGTTATTTCCAAAGTATAAACGCAGTAGCAATTGTTATTTTTGCTCCACTATTTGCTATTTTATGGACAACTTTAGGTAAAAAGAATCGCGAACCCGCTTCGCCTGTTAAGCAAGCTGTTGGTTTGTTTTTATTAGCAATCGGTTATTTGATTATTGCTATTGGTGTTAAAGATTTAGATCCAAGTGTAAAAGTTAGCATGATGTGGTTAGTAACACTTTACACGGTGCATACCTTTGGTGAATTATGTTTATCTCCAATTGGATTATCAATGGTTGTTAAACTAGCTCCTGTAAGATTTGCATCATTATTAATGGGAGTATGGTTTTTATCGACGGCAACTGCCAATAAATTTGCAGGAGACTTAAGCGCATTATACCCTGAAGAAGTGAAATTAGAAAAAAGTGTAACTGCATCTCAATTTACATTTAACACAACTGATAGTTTAATGAATAAAAACATTACAATTGACAGTTTATTAGTTACAAAATTGGCAGCCATGCACCCTCACACAATTATGAAGATTGCATTAGATACAGATGATGATGCTAAAGCAAAAGAGCCTACATTTATTGATAAATTTAAAACAAATTTATTTGGAGCAAAAGAAGGAGGTAGAAAAGATTCTCTTATTAGTTTATCACCTGCTAAAACAACTAACGATTCTGTCTCTGTATTTCAAATGAAACAAATAGTAGCGGCGGATGCAAAATATGCTTATGCTAAATTTTTTAATGAAGATGGTACTAAATTATATGTTTTAAAGAGTTCTAAATCCTTAGAAATATGGAATTTAAGCCCCGAAAAGCCTTCTTTTATGGGAATTCAAATTAGTAGCTTGTATCATTTTTTCATGATATTTGTAGTAATGGCTGGTGGAGCATCATTAATTTTATTCTTCTTAAGTAAAAAATTGCTAAAAATGATGCATGGGGTTAAATAAATAACATTTAACGTTTTAGTCATATTTAGAAATTAGAATTAACTATTTTTGGGCATACATTTTACCTTTTTTAGCACCATGTTTAACTGGAAAGATATATCAATGGCAGGGATTATTATCCTTGGTGTTATATTCTATACTTGTAAAAAAAACACCTTACAAGCATCCATCTTTTCAGATGAAAATAGAGCTAGTAATTTTATTCAACCAAATAATATCACCTTTACCTCAGAAAACACAGATATTAATTTTCGAGAAGAAGCATTAGTTAATTGGATAAGTTTTGATGAAGCCTATTTAAAATGTAAAAAAAATCCTCGTCCCATTTTAATTGATATTTATACTCAATGGTGTGGTCCGTGCAAAATGATGACTCATCAAACATTTAACCATCCTGATATTGCAAAAATATATTAATGATAATTTTTATGCCGTGAAATTTGATGCAGAAAGCAAAGACAGTGTGAAGTTTGACAAATACACCTTTGTTAGTTCAGATAATTCTAACCCGAAAGCAGCGCATCAATTTGCTTTATCTATATTAGATAATCAATTGGCTTATCCTTCAATTGTATTTTTAAATAATCAAATTCAACGATTGGATATCATTAAAGGTTTTATGCCTCCTAAAAGTTTTGAGCCAATATTAAAATATTATGGATCTGGAGACTACCAAACGAGTAAATGGGAAGATTATGAAAAAACATTCGAATCTTCCCTTAAATAATTTTTGACAATTATACTAAATCACCGTATAAATCAAAATCACTAGCATCTTTAATTTTAACATCAGCAAAATCGCCAATTCTAACATAGTTAGTATCCGTTGCTTTTACTAAAACTTCATTATCAACATCAGGGCTATCAAATTCTGTTCTACCAACAAAATAGTCATTCTCTTTCCTATCAAATAATACTTTATAGGTTTTTCCAATTTTTTCTTGATTTAAATTATAAGAAATTTCTTGTTGAACTTTCATGACAGCATCTGCGCGTTCCTTTTTAACTTTTTCTTTCACATCATCCTTTAGTAAATAAGCATGTGTGTTTTCTTCATGAGAATAGGTGAAAATCCCTAATCTTTCAAATTTAGAATCAGACACCCATTGTAACATCTCTTCATGATCTTGTTTGGTTTCGCCCGGATAACCAGCAATTAAAGTTGTTCTAATGGCAATACCTGGAACTTTATCACGGATTTGATTAACGGTATCAATCGTTTTTTGCTTTGTAATTCCACGTCTCATGCTTTTTAGCATATTATCTGAAATGTGTTGTAACGGCATATCTAAATAATTACACACATTACTACGCTTATTCATGACATCCAAAACATCCATTGGAAATCCACTTGGAAAAGCATAATGTAATCGAATCCAATCGATACCTTCTACATCACTTAATTGATCTACTAAATTGGCTAGTTCACGCTTTTTATAAATATCTAATCCGTAGTATGTTAAATCTTGGGCAATTAATAATAATTCTCGGGTGCCTTTAATTGCTAATAATTTTGCTCTACTTACCAGGGCCTCAATAGGTTCTGAAATGTGTCCTCCTCGCATTAATGGAATAGCACAAAAACTGCAGGGTCTATCACAACCTTCACTAATTTTAAAATAGGCGAAATGATTAGGAGTAGTCAATAATCGCTCTCCTACTAATTCTTTTTTATAATCTGCTTTTAAGGTTTTTAAAATTTTTGGCAATTCACGAGTACCAAAGTAAGCATCAACATCTGGAATTTCTTTTTCTAAATCAGCTTTATACCTTTCACTTAAACAGCCAGTTACATATAGCTTTTCAATACTTCCATCTTTTTTTGCTTCTACATATCTTAAAATTGTATCGATACTTTCTTGCTTTGCATTTTCAACAAAACCACAAGTATTAATAATAACGATATTATGATTATCATCTTCGCTTTCATGCTCCACATTAAAGTTATTAGCTTTTAATTGGCCCATTAAAACTTCGCTATCAACAATATTTTTGCTACAACCAAGGGTTACAACATTGACCTTATTTTTCTTTTGAGTTTTTGTTTTCATTAATTTTCAACTGCGACAATAGGAAGTATTTTACTAATTTTAGATTTACAAATTTAGCTAAAAAAATGATGATGCCTAAAAAACGCCTATTAATAACTACTCTAGTCTTATTTATAGGGTCATCTATTTTAAATGCCTCAATTCTTTCTATAAACCCTAAAAACAGTGAATTAGTAAACAACTATTTTACTGAAATGAAAATTGAAAGCTTAATCTATTTATTCATTGGTTTAGTGAGTTTTTTATGTTCTTTAATTTTTTGGTTGATTATTAAATATTCATTTTATAAAGGCACTGCAATCTCTTTATTTATATTGAGTTTCATATTAATTTACAATGGCTATCATCAAAACGCGATCCATCAAAAACAGAAATCAAAAATTGAACAACTTCTAATTAAAACATCACAACCTATTCAAACAAATGAATTGGATGGAATAAATGTAGAACTTGAGTGCCTGAAACAATACCAATGGATAAATTGGGCCATACTAACAGTAGGCATTATGTTGTATTTTTTATTTCATACTTCACCACAAAAATTCTGGAAAGGTTTTGGGTTTGGTCTGATAATTAGTACTTGCATCATGTTAAGCTTAAATAAAATATCCAAAAACAATCTGTTAAGGTACCAAACATTCATTCAGTCTATTTTTTGATTTAACAATTAAACAACATCATACTATTATAGTAACCAGCTATGATGTTGATTTCTAACTGTAAAAAAAGTGTTATTTTTTGAAAATATATTCCCATTTTTTCAGTAACTTTATACAAAACAGGTTTGTTTCATCGCTCTTTATATTAAGGGAGGAAAGTCCGGGCAACGCAGAGCAATTTGCCATCTGAAAAGATGGGTATGTTTTTAGGAATAAAAGCATAACAGAGAGTGTCACAGAAAACCAGGTAGCCATTATGTTTACATAATGGTCATAGTGAAAATGTGAGGTAAGAGCTCACATGTGTAATTGGTAACAAATACATAGGACAAACCTCTTATGTTGTAAGGCCATGTAAACTCTAATTTTGTGGCGGCTCGTCACAATAACTTCGGTTATGTTAGAGAGGGTAGGCTGCATAGATAAATGATGAAAGTCGTGCTTGCACGAAACAGAACTCGGCTTATAGAACCTGTTTTTATTTTTAAACTGTACTCATGCTAAACCGCATATTATATACCATCATGATTGTTTTGGTTTCAAAACTATCATTTGCTCAGTGTCCTCAAGTTTATGACTACTTAGGAAATTTAGTAACCAATCCCTATTTTATTGATTGTCAAGGAACAGGGATATATAATATGAATTTCGCATCGAATACCAACTGGGGGCCATACACAATTAGTTGGGGAGATGGAACAGCAAATACTGTTGGCGCCTCCTACACGGCTAGTTCATTAATTAATCACACTTATAATTCATCAACACCAGACACATTTGTTATTACACTCAGTATTCCTTCTTTAAGTTGTACCCTCACAGGGTTGGCTGTGATGGAAAAACCCGTCAACGCGTCTATACAAATCCCAATTGGAGGCATCACTACTGCATGTGCACCAAAAGCACTATTATTTACTAATTCTAGTACGGATGTTTCACAAACCACATGGTTCACTTGGAACTTCGGTGATGGTTCTCCTATTCAAACTTTCAGTTATTCGAATGTTGGACAAACCATTTCACACACTTATAATCCTGGTACAGTTAATTGTCAAACAGCAGTGACATTAACTGCAAAAAATTATTGTACAACCATACCTACTATTGCAAATTTCAATCCTATTCAAATTTATGATAAAGATGATGCGGCCATTACACCATCTGCTTTTATTAAATGTTGGCCCGATAATATATTTACATTTACAAATACAACAAATCGAAATTGTGTCCCTCAAGGAAATACGTTTCAAAGACAAGAACGATGGAATTTAGGCGACCATTGGGGATTAGGGCATGATTCGATTGTGGGATGGAGACCTTGGCCTCCTACTTCACCGCTGAGTGTTGCGTATCCTTCAGTTGGAACCTATACCGTTTTATTAGAAGATAGTAATTTGTGTGGAGTGGATCTTCAAATTCAATCGGTTACTATCGTAAACCCTCCAACGGCTGGTATTATAGCACCCTCAGGTCCATTATGTCAAAATTCAGCTATTACCTTTACGAATACAAGTCCTACAGGATATTTGTATAAATGGAATTTTGGAAATGGTGGAGGTTTTGTTTCTAAACCATACGGAGTTCAAACATACACCTACAATACACCTGGAACTTATACTATATCCTTGGTTGCACTAATTGGTGGAGGTGGCGCCTCATGCACTGATACCGATAAAGTGGTGATTACAATTTTACCAAGTCCTACAGCAAACTTTACTGTCAGTCCAAATAAAGGATGCAATTCTATTACAGGTGCAACGTTTACAGATTTATCCTCTAATGCTATTTCTTGGGCTTGGAATTTTGGAAACGGAAATACATTTAACGGTCAGATTCCTCCAGCTCAAAATTACACCAATATTGGAACTTCAATAGCGAGTTTAACGATTACTTCGGCTAATACTTGTACCCAAAGTTTTACCACACCCATAACTGTTTATCAAATACCAATAGCAGCTTTTTCATCAACTAATGCCTGTGTTGGAGCATTAGTCAATTTTATTGACAATTCAACTCATGCTTCAGGAGATCCTATTATTTCTTGGAATTGGAATTTTGCTGATGCATCCCCTACCTCTTCTGCTTCTATTCAAAATCCTTCTCATACATACTCTGTTCAAAATACATACTCTGTTCAATTGTCTGTAAATACAGCAAATTGTAGTGACACAGTCATTCAAAACATTACAATCAATATTAAACCTACAGCTCATTTCACCTTAACGCCAAGTAATGGCTGCCCTACTCTAACGGTTAATTTTACAAATACATCAACTAATGCAACAAGTTATAATTGGACTTTTGGAAACGGAAACAATTCAGCTGTAATTCATCCTACAGAATTATTCACAAATACCACCGCGGTTAATCAAACTTATACTATAAATCTAACAGCGTCAACTGCTTCAGGCTGTTCAGATTCCTTTACATCAACCGTTACTGTATTTAAAAAACCGATCTCATTATTTTCTGTCAATGCTCCAGCAGGTTGCTCACCTGTGGCAGCAACTTTTTCTAACACCTCTTCAGGTGCGAATAGTTTCTTGTGGACATTTGGAGATGGCGCAACAAGCACAAATTCTACAGCAGTTTTATCACATACATATGTAAACTCCACATTATTGATTCAAACATACACAGCACAATTAGTAGTGAATAGTATCAATGGTTGCAAAGATAGCTCATCAATCAGTATCACCTCATATCCAAGACCTATTTTCAACTTCACCATGTTGCCAAATAGTGGATGTTCGCCATTGAATATAAATTTCCCTTCTGTTCTTGGTGCCGTTTCATATCAATGGGATTTTGGAGATGGAAGTCCCTTAGATTTTTCTCCTAACCCAAATCACACCTTTACCAATACAACAACCGTTAACCAAACCTTTACCGTACAATTAATTGCCTCAAATGCTTTTTCGTGTGCCGATACAGCATATGGCTACCCTATTGTTTTCGCAAAACCTCAAGCTAACTTTGTTCATACGCCTACAGTTGGATGCTCTCCTTTATTGACGACGTTTACCAATAATAGTATATCGGGCACAAGCTATCTTTGGAGATTTGGGGATGGAACAACATCCTCTTTAACCAACACTAATCATACTTATATCAATCCAAACAATAACTCCAATCAACCTTATAGCTGTACTTTAATTGCAAACAGTATCAATGGATGCAAGGACTCTATTACAAAAAACATTTTGGTTTATTATAAACCAGATGCCACGTTCAGTATTGACACTCCAAAATGCCTTTCAAAAACAATCACTTTTACTAATCATACAATAGGTGTTACAAATAATATTTGGGATTTTGGTGACTTTTCTAGTTCAAACCTTGCAAATCCAATTCACACCTACACTAATAATACCTCTGGAAATATAACTTTTACCGTTGGATTGATATCAAGTTCATCCGATGGATGCAAAGACACGTCATTTGCATTTCCAGAAATTTACGCTAAACCAATTGCTAACTTTGCTTTAACACCAAGCGTTTCATGTTCTCCTCTAACAACAAATATGTCAAATTTCAGTTTATTTGCATCATTATACTTATGGAAGTTTGGAGATGGAAATACATCTGCATCTTTAAACACCATTCATTCCTATTCTAATACTAGTTTTACATCTAATCAAACCTATACTTGCACCTTAATTGCAATTAATAATAACGGATGTACAGATTCTATATCGCAACCATTATTAGTATTATATAAACCTAAGGCAAATTTCACTGTTGACACACCAAGTTGTTCGACTAAATTGCTAACCTTTACAAATACCTCTTTAGGAGGAATTTCCTATCAATGGAATTACGGAACCGGAACTTCAAGCAATACCAATCTATCTCAACAATTCACCAATACAACAAATGCTAATCTTACACAAACTGTTCAATTAATTACAAGCTCTTTAAATAATTGTAAAGACACGTTAATTGTCCCAATTATTATTCATCCAAAACCTGAGTTTTCTATTATCGCTTCACCTGATTCTGGATGTACAGCCTTAAGTGTTAATTTTCCTCCAATAATTGGTGTAATAAACTATCAATGGAATTTTGGAGACGGCAATATTTCAACAACTGCTAATACAACAAATACATATTATAACAACTCACCTACTAATAAAACATTTATTGTTCAATTAATCGGAACTGATGCCTACGGATGTAAAGACACATCAACAAAAATAATTCGTGTGTTTGCTAAACCTATTGCTTTATTTCAAGCTAATCCAAATACAGTATTTATTCCAAACAATGCCGTCACATGTTCTAATCTTTCTTCTGGCGCCACAAGTTATTATTGGAATTTTGGAGATCAAACAAATTCTACAGAAACTAATCCCTCTCATTTATATCAAAATGTAGGAGAGTATCAAATATATTTAGTTGCTACAAATATTAAAGGGTGTAAAGATACTTTTGAACTTCCATTCAAAATAATTGCACAATTAGAAAGCTCAATCGATATTCCAAATGCATTTTCTCCTAACCCGAATGGAGGGAACGGCGGAGTATATAATGATAATGATTTAAACAATGATGTTTTTCATCCAGTTTTAAAAGGAATCGACAAATATGAATTGAATATATTTTCACGATGGGGAGAACTCTTATTTGTATCAAAAGATATTTTAATTGGTTGGGATGGATACTATAAAGGAAAACTTTGTACACAAGATGTGTATGTTTGGAAAATCATTGCAACAACCATTGATGGAAAAAAAATTAATAAAACAGGAGATTTACTATTATTAAGATAATATGAAAATAACATTACAACTCTTAGCTTTGCTTTTTACAGTTCATTTTTACGCGCAAACAAAAGTCGCACCTAAAACTGTAGCTAAAAATCTAAAATTAGCGAATGCCGCATTTGAGGCCGAAGATTACATCATTGCCATTAATACCTATAAAAAAGTTTTGCAAGAAGATGCTAATAATGAAACTGCTAATTTAAATTCAGTTATTTGCCGAATAAAGTTAAATCAATCAGCTGATTCTTGTGCTCCATATTTATTAAAATTAAAAAAGAGTTCATCCCCTGAAGTTCAATACTATTTTGGGAAAATTTATCATCTAACTTATAATTTTGAAGAAGCGATAAAGTGCTATGAGAATTATAAAAAAATTAACATTAAAAAAAGAAGTATAACAGATGAAGAAGTAAATTATCAAATTTTATGTAGTAAAAATGCTATTGATTTGGTAAATCAACCTCATTTATCAATTATAAAAAATATTGGTAACGAAATAAATACTTCATACGCTGAATATGTACCTTTAATTACACCCGACGAAAACTTTTTATATTTTACGTCAAGAAGAGAAGGTAGTACTGGTAATTTAAAAGATGCTTATGGAAATTACTATGAAGATGTTTATGTTTCTCAGAAAAACAGTAATGGAAAATGGAGTACACCTAAAAATATTGGGCCACCAATTAATACAAATACACATGATGCTTGTGTTGCTTTAAGTTTTGATGGTAATCAAATGATTGTATATAGAACTTCCGAAGACCAACTGAGCGGTGATTTATATTTAACACATACAGATTATGAAGGTTGGAGTGCTCCTATAAAATTAGGTCCTCAATTTAACACTCCTTCAATCGAAACAAGTGCCTGTTTTAGTTCAGACACTAGTGTTATTTACTTTAGTTCAAATAAACCAGGGGGCTTAGGAGGTAAAGATATTTATCGTGTCAAAAAACTTCCAAATGGAAAATGGTCTTTACCTATGAATTTAGGACCAACCATCAACACTGATAAGGATGATGACTCTCCATTTCTTCATCCAGATGGTATAACTTTATATTTTAGTTCAAAAGGTCATAACACGATGGGGGATTATGATATTTTTAAAGCCATTTTGAATACCGAAACAAATACTTTTTCCTCTCCTGAAAATTTAGGTTATCCTATTAATACCGTAAACAACGACATCTTTTTTGTTTTAAATGCTAATGGCACTAGGGGTTACTACTCCTCTGTTAAAGAAGAGACATTTGGAGGATCTGACATTTATACGGTTGACACTCGATTTGGAGACAACGATTTTAAAGTCAAACATGGAAAGGTGATGAATGGAAAAGAATTATGTAAAGCTAAAATTACCTTAATTGATATTGAAAGCAAAAAGGTATCTGGCATTTTTAATGCAAATTCAAAAACAGGAAAGTTTATTTTGGTGATGAATCCTTTAAGATCTTATAAAGCAATTGTAGAGGAAGATGGATTTCAAACGATGATATTAGATATTGAACCTTTAGCTAATGAGCAAACTGAAACCGATTTAATTTTAAGTTTAACTAAAAAACCATAATTATTAAACATCGTAGCACATACTTTTTCCTATTATTGACGATGATGCTTTCAGTTATCTTGAAAGCTCAAGACCCTCAATTTACTCAATTTTATGCATCACCTATGTATTTAAATCCTGCATTTACAGGTGTTACATATGAACATCGTTTCGTAGCAAATTACCGAAATCAATGGCCTGGTATTAGTAAAACCTATCAAACCTATATGGCAAGTTATGACTACAACTTAAGCGAGTTAAATAGTGGCATTGGGATAACCGTTATGCAAGATAGAGCTGGTAGTGCTGGATTAACCCATTCTCAAATAGGGGTTAGTTATGCATACCATTTTAAAATAAGCAAATTTTCAGAAATTAGAATGGGCGCTAATTTATCTTATAATATGAAACGACTAGATTTCAATAAATTAAGATTTAATGATCAAATCGCTACTGGGTCTTCTACTTCTATTGAAAGTTCTAAATACGAACAATTAAATTTTATGGATTTCGCTGCTGGTGCGCTATTAAATTCAACAGAATATTGGTTAGGATTATCAGCTAAACATTTAACACAACCTAATTCAAGCTTAACTGGTGATAATGTTCCATTACCCTTAAGTTTAAGTTTGCATGGTGGATATCGATTTATAATAGAGAAACAAGGCCGACATGATTTAAAACGTTATATATCTCCTGCATTTAATTATAGACATGAGCAAAAATATGACCAATTAGATATAGGGATTTATTACTACCATTTACCATTATATGCCGGAATTTGGTACAGAGGGTTGCCCTTTAAAAAGTATAAAGCAGCATACTCTAGTAAAGAAAGTATAGCACTATTAATTGGTGTTGAAATTACAGATTACAATCTTAGAATAGGCTACAGTTATGATTTAACGATTTCTAAACTTGGTGTCGCTAATTCCTTAGGTGCTCATGAAATTTCATTAGTGTATGAAATAGCAAAGAAGAAAAAAAGAAATAGAAAAGTACTGGTTAGTTGTCCTAAATTTTAATCAATAAGATTATAAAAAAAATCCCCAACTGAAATTTCAATTGGGGATTTTTTTAAGGATTGAAAAATTATTTCAATTTAAACGCAGCTTTTACTTTTAATACGTAGTCTAATTTTTCCCAAGTAAATAATTCAACTTTCATCGTTTTTACTTTTCCATCAGGAGATTTAAAAGTTTTAGTAACTACTTCATTCTTACGGCCCATGTGTCCGTATGCAGCAGTTTCGCTATACATTGGAGTACGTAATTTAAAACGTTGCTCAATAAAGTATGGACGCATATCAAATACTTTTTGAACGATTTTAGCAATCTCTCCATCAGTCATTTTTACTTTTGAAGTACCATAAGTATCAATAAAAATACCCATTGGCTGAGCTACACCAATTGCATAAGACACTTGAACTAAAACTTCAGAACAAACGCCTGCGGCTACTAAGTTTTTAGCAATGTGTCGAGTAGCATAAGCTGCTGAACGATCTACTTTTGAAGGATCTTTACCAGAGAAAGCACCGCCACCGTGAGCACCTTTTCCACCGTATGTATC
This sequence comes from Bacteroidota bacterium, assembly GCA_947450025.1. Classification (GTDB taxonomy): domain Bacteria; phylum Bacteroidota; class Bacteroidia; order B-17B0; family Aurantibacillaceae; genus UBA4416. Next base: position 136,982 of record CANFTW010000004.1, read on the forward strand.
TACAATAATTTTACGACCTGTTAAACCAGTATCTCCGTGAGGACCACCAATTACAAATTTACCCGTTGGGTTAATATGGTAGTTAATTTTATTGTTGAATAAATGAGCATATTTAGGATAGTTCTTTTTAACTCTTGGAATTAAAATATCAATAATATCCTTTTTAATTTTAGCTAACATTTTTGGCTCTGTATCAAAATCGTCATGCTGTGTAGAAACAACAATCGCATCAATACGAACTGGTTCATTGTTATCGTTATACTCTAAAGTAACTTGTGATTTTGCATCAGGACGTAAATATTTTATTTGTTTATTTTCTCTACGTAATGCTGCTAATTCTAATAATATACCATGAGCTAAGTCTAATGCTAAAGGCATATAGTTAGCTGTTTCGTTAGTTGCATAACCAAACATCATACCTTGATCACCTGCACCTTGCTCTTCTTTTTTCTTTCTATCAACACCTTGATTGATATCTGCAGATTGCTCATGAATAGCAGATAAAATACCACAAGAATTTGCCTCGAACATGTATTCAGATTTTGTATATCCAATTTTACGAATTACTTCACGAGCAATTTCTTGAACATCTAAATACGCTTTTGATTTAACCTCTCCAGCTAAAACGACTTGACCAGTTGTTACTAATGTTTCACAAGCTACTTTACTTTGTGGATCGAATGCTAAAAAATTATCAATTAATGCATCTGAAATTTGATCGGCAACCTTATCTGGATGGCCTTCTGATACTGATTCTGAGGTGAAAAGATATCCCATGTTCTTTTTTTATGTTAGTTTTTAGTTATTAATAATTTACAAGAGCAACAAATTTAAAGTTTTGAATTGGTAATAAAAAAAATGTTTTGAACAATGAATTTGTCAATGTTTATAGCTTGATATAAATAAAGCCTTATCAAAATTGATAAGGCTTTAAATTATTTAAATGAGAAGTAGTATTAATTTACTTTATACATCCAACCCATTTTATCTTCTGCTTTTCCTTTACGAATATTTCTTAAAGTTTCATCTACTTTATTACAAAACTCACGACCAGCTACTGCAGGTAATTCCATGTAGTGGTCTTGGTAACCAATGCCTAATATTGGAGCAATAGTTGCTGCAGTTCCTACACCAAAAGCTTCCTTAATTTCTCCTTTTGCATGAGCATCTAGAATCTCCTGAATAGATATTTTACGTTCCTCTACTTTCATACCCCACTCTCTTGCCAAAGCTAACACACTTCTACGAGTAATTCCATCCAAAATAGTATCACTTAAGGCTGGAGTCACAACTGTATCTCCTATAACAAACATTAAGTTCATCGTTCCTGATTCTTCTAAAAAAGAATGTGTTTTACCATCAGTCCAAATAACTTGTTGATACCCTTTTTGTTGAGCTAATCGTGTAGGATATAAACTACGACCATAATTACCAGCTGCTTTTACAAATCCAACACCACCTTCTACTGCTCGGATATAATTTGTTTCAATTAATACTTTAATTGGTTCGCTATAGTATTTACCTGCAGGACAAGTAATAATGACAAATTTATAGGTATCACTTGCTTTTACACCAATAGCCTCGTCTGTTGCAATTAAAAAAGGTCTAATATATAACGAACCTGTTTCTGAGGTTGGAACCCATGCTGCATCTAGTTTTAACAATTCAACTAATCCTCCCATGAAAATTTCTTCTGGTACCTCGGGCATCGCCATACGAATGGCTGACTTATTTAAACGTTTAAAATTTTCTAATGGTCTAAAAATACTAACTTCTCCAGATTCAGATTTATAGGCTTTCATTCCTTCAAAAATGGCTTGCCCATAATGTAATGCTGACATAGCATAACTCATTGGCATATCTTGGTAAGGCATTATATGAGACTTCTGCCACTTTCCATCAGCATATTCTGCAATAAACATGTGGTCAGAAAAACATTTTCCAAATGGTACATTATTAACATCGTTTTCACTCACTCTGCTGTGAGCTGTTTTTTCGATTTTTATATCAACGTTTGCTATCATAAATTGTAAATTTAATACGAAACAAATAAGCACATTATTTTTTAGTAATACAATTTCTTTTGTCGATTATTTTAATAGGTTTAAGGAAATTAAGTAAACTCCTCATTTTTAACTAAATAGTTTGTTTTTAACTAAATTTTATTATTTTCGTGTAACAACTTACCATTGATATGACTCGCGCTATTCATATTATATTGATAGCTATTGGGCTACCATTTATAATAAAGGCTAAAGAAGAGCCTAAAAAGGATACCATGCGCCTTAAAATTAGTAGTATTTCAATCTCTAATAAAAACAAAATCATTAGCAAGCTTCAATTAATACAATTGGTTGATTCTCTTTTAGAACTTGATTCCATTAATGATGAAGCGATTGAACTAATAAGTTATTATAATAGCATTTTAAATTCCAAAGAAACTGATTTATCTCATGTTAAATATGGTAGATTACCAGCAACAAATTTTTATGATGATTTTGACGAAACGACTATCTTTCAAATAACTCCCGAAACTGAGTTTCCGGAATCTCAAATCATAAAAATTGAAAGTGATTCTTTAGGAATATATCATCATCCTCGAACTGGACCTATCAATTCGAAATATGGATGGCGAGATGGAAGAATGCATAAAGGAATTGATATTAATTTACACAAAGGAGATCCTGTTGTAGCAGCTTTTGACGGCATGGTGCGTATTGCGCAATTAAAAGACGCTTTTGGTAATGTCGTCATTATAAGACACTATAACGGACTCGAAACTGTATATGCTCATTTATCTAAAATTAAAGTGAAACCGGGTCAGGTTGTTTCATCAGGGCAGTTAATTGGATTAGGAGGAAATACTGGAAGAAGTAGCGGACCTCATTTACATTTTGAAGTTAGATTTAAAGGACATAGCATCAATCCTGCGTCAATCATCTCTTTTACAGAACAAAAAACACATAACGACACTATCGTTATCAAAAAAACAAAATATGGGATATGTGCATTTCCTAGTAACGCCTCTATACATACCATTGAAAAAGGTGACACTTGGTATGAAATTGCCAAGCAATATGGATTATCAATGAAGGAACTATGTATTTTAAACAATACAGACAAGCGTTATTACCTAAAAATAGGGCAAAAGCTAAGAGTGAATTAAGTTTAAAGATTTAACCAGTATACAAATTTCAATACCACTCCTCTATTTTTTACAGCAAAATTATCGGAATAATAATTATCAGAATATACGATGAACAAATCGCTCATTGGCCTGAAGCGCCATTGAAAACGAGCATTGATATTAACGTTTTTAATTTGACTATTGTACTGAATAAATGTTGTGAAAAATATACTTTTCGTAAATGACAATTCTATCTTAGGTCCTATTAAATCTAAATAGACCTTTTTAGACAAATGAGGAAGTATAATTTCATCATGAGTATAACTCGCTGTAATAATTGCATAAGGTTGTTTTCTAAAAACGATATCGGCATTATACGACAATTTACTGCCAGTAAAATAATCTCCATAAATTACACCGGCCGAAGCATTTAAAATTTTTCGTTGATCTGTTTTTAATTTTATACCCACATCTTGATAACGATAATTACCAACATTTAAATAAGCGTTACCCGAAAAAGTAACATCTGTAGGGTATACTAGTTTGGTATAAAAATTTCTGTAATCAATAGATAGTGCTGATGTATTCGTTAAATTAAAATCCCAACCTAGCTGATGCATCATATCGGTGGTAGTGTATTTATCATTTGCATAATAATCCATATACCAACGAGGACCCATTTTATTAATCATTGACTTTTTAGGATAAAAATAATAGTTGATACTGGGCTCTAATCGCCAATAGGTGTTTCGTATAGTTAGATTTTTTGAATAATCGAGTTGTAAAATACGAGGCGTAAAACCAGTTTCAGCATTATAATTTTTGTTGACATATTCATGATTCCATTGGATATTGATTTTTTGGGTGTTATACGATAACCATGTAGCGTGTGCATAAGCATCCCCATTTTTAACAGGGGATAATGAATGATGAAAAAATGCTTTTCCCATCCATTTATTGTTATCGCTAATTAAATTATAATCAGCACCAACCACTCTATTAAAATTTATTCCTGCAAATCCTGAAGAATCATATTGTTGTCGATTCACAAATATGAACGAAATATTTGAGCGCTTAAAAACATTGCGTTGAACAGCAGCTACAAAATAATTTTGCGAAAAAACATCCGCTTCTAATACTTTGGTTTTTGCTGTTTGAATGTCCATCACACCAATGCGCCAATTTTTGTTGGGCTTACCACTCAGCCTCACTCCTGCAATAATTGGTACTGCACTCCCATTATTATATCCTATTCGTCTTGAAAAAAATGGACGTATTTGACGGAAACCAAAGTTTGCAAACAAATCGCTATTCTCAATAAAAAACTGACGTTGTTCAGGAAAAAACAAACTGAATCTGGTTAAGTTTGTGATTTGTCGATCAACTTCTACTTGCGAAAAATCAGGATTAAACGTGACATCTAAATTTAAAGAAGACGATAACGCGATTTTTGCATCAGCTCCTCCATTCAGTTCATATACATTTGGACTTTTAGAAACAAAATCCTTACTTGCCTTGGCAATACCATATGGAATAATCGCCATATTTCTTCCCGCTTTTTTAGGTAAAGTGTCCCAATTTAGTGTTCCCACATACGCTAAGGAGGCAATATTAAATTGTCTAGGAACTTTGCACCAAGATGAGTTTTCATTTTGTTTTAAATCATTTCTAGAAAAATTAATTCCCCAACGATCAATATCGTGTTTGTATCGAATAGTCTTAAATGGAATTTCCATTTCTACAATCCAACAATTTTCTTTTCGTTTAACAGCACTAAACCATTTATTATCCCAATTAGTTGTGACGCCTTGTCCTCCTCCACTCGCAATTAATCCTTCACGTTGCACACCATAAGGATTAACACCAAAACTAAAGCCATTTTGTTTATCTAAAAACGGATCAACAGTAAATACAAAACAATCACTAACTGGATATGAAAAATCCCGTTTTAAAGATTGAACAACATAATTACCTGGTATCGAATCATAGCAAACAGCCGCAACAAAAATAGATTTATCATTATAAGTAACATAAGCCGTTGTTTTGGATTTTGACAAACAAGTATCGTAAGGGAAATTTTGCCAAAAATTATCTGCTACCTCACATTGCTTCCAATACTCTTCATTTAACTCTCCGTCAATCGTAATTCCTTCTGTGGTTTTGCAAATGTTTAAAGCCTTATGATTTTGTGCTTGCAGCGACAAAATCATAAGACACAAAATAGTAATATATCCTAATAGTTTCAAGCTTGTAAATATATAGTTTCGTAACAAATAAAATCAACGGATGTTTCATAAAAAATTAATTATTTCAAAGGTTATTATAAAAATTCTTTACTTATATTTAAAACTGTAAATTATTAAGCTAGCATATGCAAATTAAACCAACTCCACTAAAAGACATTGCAACCATTATTGGCGCAAAGTATGTTGGCAATGATAATCATATCATTACAGGATTTAATGAAATACATCGGGTTACTTTTGGAGATGTTGTTTTTGTAGATCATCCTAAATATTACGATAAAGCTTTACAATCCAATGCAACAACTATTATTATTAATAAAAATGTTCCATGCCCTGATGGTAAAGCTTTAATCATTCACCCCGAACCATTTACTGCTTTTAACCAATTAACCCAATATTTTCAACCTAAACAATATGCCTCACAATTAGTAAGTTCAACGGCTAAAATTGGAAAAAACACAGTGATTATGCCTGGATGTTTTATAGGCAATCATGTGGTGATTGGAGATGGTTGTATTATACATCCCAATGTAGTGATTTACGACCACTGTATCATAGGCAACCATGTCACTATTCATGCAGGAACGATTGTTGGGTCGGATGCATTTTATTTTAAAAAAAGACAAACACATTTTGAGCAATTAGAAACTTGTGGAAATGTAATTATCAAAGATTATGTTCGTATTGGTGCTAATTGCACATTTGATAAAGGAGTTACTTCTGACACGATTATTGGAGAAGGAACCATTATTGATAATTTAGTTCATGTTGCTCACGATGTCGTTATAGGTGACATGTGTTTGTTTGCAGCAAATGTTGCCATTGCAGGATGTTGCACAATAGGAAATCATGTAACCATGTGGGGCCAAGTTGGGGTATCTAGTGATATTACCATAGGTGATGGTGCTGTGATACAAGCTCAAAGTGGTGTTGGAGAAAATGTACCTGCAGGGAAAGTATTTTTTGGCACACCGGCATCCGAAGCCCGAACTAAAATGCGAGAAGTATTTGCTGTTAAACAATTACCATCTTTAATTCACAAACTGTACGAAAAATAAATTGTCAACTTCTAAAAAAAATACGCATTCTAACTCAGTCAAAGATATTAAACTGAGTGCTTTGTTAGAAATGACAAAAGCCATTAACAACAATGCTACTACCGCTCAATTACTAGATATTTATCAAGATATTTTAGAAAACAGATTAAAGGTAGGGAAACTCGTCCTGTTTAGTTTTACATCGGAATGGACCTGTATTTTAAAATATGGTGTTGACAAAGATTATAATCACTTATCGTTTGAACCTGAATTACTAGACATAAAAGAAATCGAAGCTATCTCTTATTCAAAAGGCAGCTTGAGCCAGAAATTCGAAATTGTAATTCCGGTCTATCATAAACAAACACCATTAGCATATGTCTTGCTGGGCGATTTAGATGAAGCGAAGATAAAGACAAGTTCGGCCATTAAACACTTACCATTTATTCAAACATTAACAAATGTGATGATTGTGGCCATAGAGAATAAAAAACTTTATAAATCCTCCATTCAAAAAGCAGCTATCCAAAAAGAATTGGAACTAGCTCAAAGTATGCAGAAGTTGTTATTTCCATCTTCCTTACCAAACATTGAAGAATTAGAAATGAATGCCTTGTATTTGCCGCATCAGCAAGTGGGAGGAGATTACTATGATGTAATTTGGATCAATGAAGTTGAGTTTGTGTTTTGTTTGGCTGATGTTTCTGGAAAGGGCATTGCAGCGGCTTTATTAATGAGTAATTTACAAGCCGCATTGCGAGTACTTTTAAAATATACGCAAAATTTAACAGAGGTTGTGATTGATATTAATCAACTGATTTGCGATAATGCCAAAAGCGAAAAATTTATTTCATTATTTATTGCTAAATACAATATCGGGACAAGAAAATTATCGTATATCAATGCTGGGCATAATGCTCCTATATTAATAAATCATCAACAAATAATTGAACTAGACAAAGGCTGCACTTTATTAGGAATTAGCAATCCTCTTCATGCTCTTGAAACAGACACCTTATTGATTGCCCCTCAATCCGTTTTATTCTCCTACACGGATGGATTAACCGATACAGTGAATAGCCATGATGAATCCATTTCAGTGGTTGAATTAAAAAACATCTTAATAAATAATAAAAACTCAAATTGCGAATTTATTAATAAAGCAATGATGTATTATTTAGAAGAATTTAAAGGCGAAATGCCTTTTGTAGATGATATCGCAATGTTAACATGTAAGTTTAATTAAGTGTGCCATATCTGCCAAGCTTTATCGGCTTGAAGTTTCAACATATTTAATCCATTAATAATAACTGCGCCTTGAGCTTTACCCTTCTGTAAAAACAAAGTTTCTTCCGGATTGTAAATTAAATCATATAACAAATGTTCTGAAGTAACTAACTCAAACGGAATATTAGGAACCTCCTCTGTGTGCGGATACATTCCTAATGGTGTGCAATTCACAATTAATTTAAACGCATTCAACACATATTCATTTAACTCATCGTATTGAAAATAATTGACAGCTTTTTTATCTTGTGAAGTAACGTAGTAAACATCTACGCCAACATTTTGTAAAGCGTAAGCAATGGCTTTTGAGGCGCCGCCTGTTCCTAAAATTAAGGCTCTTTGATGAATAGGTTCTAGAAAAGGTTTAATACTTTGAGCGAAGCCGTAATAATCAGTATTATAACCAATTAAATATGGAGTATTATCATTCCATATAATTTTGATACAGTTTACAGCACCAATTTCTTTAGCAGTGCTATCTAACTCATTTAAAAAAGGAATAACTAATTCTTTATATGGCTTTGTCACATTTAAGCCTGATAAATTATGATCTGTAATGATTTGTAATAAATAATCTAAATTTTCTAAATCAAAATTCGAATATTGAAATCCTGATTTATCCTCCTTGATAAATTTTTCTTCTAAATACGATTTAGAAAATGAATGAGATAGCGATTTGCCGATGAGTCCGAAGTGCATGTCGGAACTAATCTCTTTCGTCTGTTATTTGATCTGCTTTAAAAGGCTTTAAATCAAACACAAATACATTATCAGCAATTTCAGTATTTGATTTAAACGATTTGATTTCGTAGCTCTGAGTACTACCATCTTTCATGAGCATAACCATTTTAGCAATCTGATTTTTTGCCTTATCTACAAATATTTTAACTGTATGAAATTTCTTTTTTTCAGGTTTTACTGATGGATAAAGAGTAATAACATGACAAGTGGCAGCGCCTACTTTTTCTTCCTTTTCATATTTGTACTTAAACCCCGTTTCATACATCGTGAAAATTTTAGATGGATTTAACTGATCTTCGTTATTTGCATCAAAGCTTTTAATCGTTACTTCATTAGCATCTTTATTGTGTGCCCATATCGTTTTCCCATCACAAACAATGGTATTACCGGGTATTTCTAATTTAAATTTTGCTCCTTTAACCAAAACTTTACCGGTTTGTTTTTCGGTTTGTTTTTTGTCTTTATTGACAATCGTAAAAATGTATTCAGAAGTTATGGTTTTATAAGCTTTAGTAGCTTTACTTAAATCATCTAATATTTTTTTAGCTTTTGGATCTTGATCTTGTGCTTGAGAACATAAAGAAACAAGTGTAAAAACGGATAATAATAAGAATATTTTTTTCATGGTGCTATGTTTATGATTGTTTCAAAAATGAAACATAATTAATTTTAATTTGCCTAGAGCAAATCAATGCCCGTGCCAAATTAGAATGCAAAAATATATAAAAAGTTTAAATCTGTTAATTTTAATTACGGTATGAATTCGAATGGCGAATGTCATTTTTTAAGTAAGTATTAAAAAAAAGTCATTTTTTTATAAAAAAATTTTTGCGGTTAAGAAAATAGTTGTAAATTTGCACTCCCAATTCGTAAGAAGGGAAGTTGGTCCGGTAGTTCAGCTGGTTAGAATGCCGCCCTGTCACGGCGGAGGTCGCGGGTTCGAGTCCCGTCCGGACCGCAAAAATCCTGATAAGAAATTATCAGGATTTTTCATTTATACCCATTTCCTATTAATTAATAGTTTATAGTTTCATCCGCTTACTCAGTAGCCGATAATATCATTTCCTTAATAGTATAATATTGTTTCATTTTAAGATTCTTCTCTCTGCGCCAACTACTAGAGATGTTTACCTTGAACAATTCAGCCACTTCTTTATAATTCATGTGATTTAAAAAAGCTTTTACATAGTCTACATCTGTTCCCTTCCATGAGTCTAAATAATCTTCATAAATCATAAATAGATTATTTAAATACAAACTGTTTTTCTCATTACTCGTGGCAATTAAAAACCGACTATCAGTTTTTTTTATCAAATCCAATCGCTGCCTTGCATCAATTAAACCAAAACCTAATCGTTCATAGGCAGTATGTTTACTTTGAATAGACTCTAGCGTATCGTGATATAACACATGCTTAAGTTTAAAATCTAGATTGTTTTCGATAATACACTCTTCGATATCAAAAATTATCTCTAATGTTCCTTGCAAATTATTAGTTATTCCCTGAAACTCGGTTCTCATAACCATATCTAAAGAGGTAATGAAATGTTTTTTATGAATTTTATTAATGACACCAATCACGTTACGTAACTCTTTTTGAATACTTTCAGAAGTACTTGAACCCAAACTTCTAACTGACGACATTAAAATAAAGTGTTCCATAGTTAAAATTACATTTTTTGCACAAATAACGCAAAAATAAAAAAATATTCTAAAAATACATACTGAATATTTGGTAGTTGCGAAAAAAGGCTTACATTTGCAGCCCTATTTAGAAAATTTAAAACAAATAAGAAGTGGACGCATTAAGTTATAAAACAAAATTTGTCAACAAAGCTAACTCAGATAAAGAGTGGTTATTAGTTGACGCAGAAAATGAAGTAGTAGGTCGTTTGGCCTCTAAACTAGCGTATTTAATACGTGGCAAACATAAAACTAACTTTACACCTCATACTGATTGTGGTGCTAACATCGTTGTAATCAACGCTGAGAAAGTTCGTTTTACTGGTGCTAAAATGGATGATAAAGAATACGTTCGTTATACTGGTCACCCAGGTGGACAACGTTTTGCTACGCCAAAAGAAATGTTAGCTAAAAAGCCTGAAGAAGTAATTAAACATGCAGTGCATGGGATGTTACCTAAAGGGCGTTTAGGAAGAGCATTAAATACAAATTTATTTGTATTCGCAGGTGCTGAGCATGATCATGCTGCACAACAACCAAAAAAAGTAGATTTATCAACTATTATTGCATAATATAAATGGAAGTAATTAACACATCAGGTCGCAGAAAATGTTCGGTAGCTCGTGCTTATGTATCAAAAGGTACAGGAGTAATCACTATCAACAAAAGAGATTATAAAGAATATTTCAAAACTCCAACTTTACAATACTACGTATTACAATCATTAAACAACGCGAAAGCAGTTGGTGAATATGATGTAAAAGTAAACGTAAATGGTGGTGGAACTACAGGACAAGCTCAAGCAGTGCGTTTAGCTATTGCAAAAGCATTAGTAGAAATCAACCCAGAATTGAAAAAAGAATTACGTGCAGAAGGATTAGTAACTCGTGATCCACGTATGGTTGAACGTAAGAAATTCGGTCAAAAGAAAGCTCGTGCACGTTTCCAATTCAGCAAACGTTAATATTTATTTACAATACATTATACAAACATGTCAAATACATTCAACGAATTATTAGAATCAGGTGCTCACTTTGGTCACTTAAAAAGAAAATGGAATCCAGCAATGGCTCCTTATATTTATGCTGAGAAAAACGGTATTCATATTATCGACTTAAACAAAACAGTTGCTAAAATTGATGAGGCAGCTGCCGCATTAAAACAAATTGCTCGTTCTGGAAAGAAAATATTATTTGTAGCTACTAAAAAACAAGCTAAAGATATTGTCGCAGAAAAAGTAAAAGCAGTAAACATGCCATATGTAACTGAGCGTTGGCCAGGTGGAATGTTAACTAACTTTGCTACTATTCGTAAAGCAGTTCGTAAAATGTCTCAAATCGACAAAATGGCGACTGATGGAACTTTTGATAATATTTCTAAAAAAGAAAAATTACAAATTTCTCGTGAGCGTGCTAAATTAGAAATTAACTTAGGTTCAGTAGCAGATTTAACTCGTTTACCATCAGCTTTATTTATCGTTGATATTTCTAAAGAACATATCGCTGTAGCAGAAGCAAAACGTTTAAACATTCCAACATTTGCAATTGTTGATACAAACTCAAACCCTAATTTTGTTGATTACGCTATTCCAGCTAACGACGATGCTTCAACTTCTGTTGCTTACATCGTAGAGTTAATGTGTAAAGCAATTAACGAAGGTTTAGGTGAGCGTAAAATGGATAAAGAAGCGACTGCAGCTGATGAAAAAGAAGGTAAAAATTCTAAAGAAGAAGCAGAAGAATTAGCAGAAGGCTTAAAAATCAAAGGAGCAAAATCTGATGATGAAGAAGGTGCTCGTAAACCAGCGGCTCGTAAAAGAACTACAGCGAAAAAATAATTTTTCACTACTATAATTTAACGGCCGTTCCTTTAAAGGGAAGGCCGTTTTTTTTAAATTAAAATAATAAAACAATAAATAATTAAGACAATGGCAATTACAGCACAAGAAGTAAACAAATTACGCCAACAAACCGGAGCAGGTATGATGGATTGTAAAAAAGCATTAGAAGAAAATAATGGTGATTTTGAACAAGCAATTGACTACTTACGTAAAAAAGGAGCTAAAGTAGCTGCAAACCGTGGAGATAGAGATTCTAAAGAAGGTGTCGTTTTAGCAAAAACATCTGCTGATAACAAAACAGGTATTTTAATTTGGGTTAACTGCGAAACTGATTTCGTAGCTATTAACGCAGATTTTATTGCTTTTGCTGATTCTATCGCAACTATTGCTTTAGAAAAAAACGCAAAAACTAAAGAAGAGATTTTAACTTTACCATACAACGGAGATATTACTGTTGGTGATAAATTTATGGAGCAAGTTGGTAAAATTGGTGAAAAAATTGAAATTGGTTATTTTGAAACAATTTCAGCTGAAAAAGTATCAGCGTACATTCACCCAGGTAACCGTGTATCAGTAATCGTTGGATTTAACAAAGAAGTTGCTGATGAAGTTGGACGTAATGTAGCGATGCAAGCAGCTGCTATGGCTCCAGTTGCTTTAGATAAAGAAGGTGTAACTCCTGAAATGTTAGAAAGAGAATTAGAAATTGCTCGTGAACAAATTCGTGCGGAAGGTAAAGCTGAAGATATGGTAGAAAAAATTGCTCAAGGTAAAATTGCTAAATTCTACAAAGAGTCTACCTTATTAAACCAAGAATATATTAAAGATAACAAATTAAATGTTGCTCAATATTTACAAAGTGTAGATAAAGGCTTAACTGCTACAGCATTTAAACGTTACGCTTTATCTTAATTTATTAAAATCCCGATTTTTTAATCGGGATTTTTTTTGTTCTATTTTTACAAAACAAAATGGCGAAAAAAAGTATACTCTCGACATTTTACACAGCCCTTATCAATTGTACTTATAACCTATACTAAACTATGAAATACAAACGCATACTCTTAAAATTATCAGGCGAGGCCTTAATGGGAAATAAAGGTTTTGGTATTGACCAAGAACGTTTAATGGAATACGCCAAAGAAATTAAAGCAGCCTACGATGCAGGTTGTCAAGTTGCGATTGTAATTGGTGGTGGAAATATCTTTAGAGGGATTCAAGCAGAAAAAGGTGGCATGGATCGCGTTCATGGCGATTACATGGGTATGTTAGCAACGGTTATTAATTCAATGGCTATTCAAGCAGCTTTAGAAGGCTTAGGAGTGCAAACACGTTTACAAAGTGCTATTAAAATGGAACAAATTTGTGAACCATTTATTAGAAGAAAAGCAGTACGTCATTTAGAAAAAGGACGCGTAGTTATTTTTGGAGCAGGTTCTGGAAATCCATATTTTACTACAGATTCAGCAGCAGCTTTAAGAGCTATTGAAATTGAAGCAGAAGTTATTTTAAAAGGAACTCGTGTAGATGGTATCTACACAGCTGATCCTGAAAAAGACAAATCAGCGACTAAATATGATCAAATTAGTTACGATGAAGTTTATTCAAAAGGCTTAGAAGTAATGGATTTAACGGCATTTACCTTGTGTAAAGAAAATAATTTACCAATCATTGTATTTGACATGAACAAAAAGGGTAATCTTCAACAATTATTAAATGGCGAAGCCGTAGGAACTTTAGTTGTTGCTTAATCAATGTTACTTTTTGATGTATTCTTTATTATATTATCATGAAACCTCAAAAGCACCTAATATTTATCTTCATTGCGATTTTAATCCTTGCGTTAATGTCGGCATGCAAAACTCATAAAGATTGCAGAGGAAGAAAAAAAACTGCCAAAACAGATATGGGAGGCTGGTTATAAAAATTCAAATTAAAAGCTCAATCAAAACGATTGAGCTTTTTTTTATAAACGTTTTTTATTAATAGAAAATTTTATGCTGTTATAATTATTAGTAATTTTGGTCGCATCAAAAACTAATCTTAACCACTATGTCAAAAGTTCACAATTTTAGCGCAGGTCCTGGTATCTTACCATTAGAAGTTTTAAAACAAGCCTCAGATGCTTGTATCAACTTCGATAACATGAATTTATCATTATTAGAAATTTCTCACCGTAGCAAAAACTACGTGGCTGTAATGGATGAAGCACGCGCTTTAATTAAAGAATTGTTTGAAGTGGGTGATGATTATGAAGTGATGTATTTAGGTGGTGGAGCCAGTACTCAATTTGCGATGGTACCATACAACTTATTAACGGATAATGGATATGCCGCTTATTTAAACACTGGTGTTTGGGCAAGTAAAGCCATTAAAGAATCTAAAATTATTGGTAACACTAAAGTGATTGCGTCTTCTGAAGATAAAAATTTTTCATATATCCCTAAAGGATATGAAGTGCCTAAAGATGCAGACTATTTCCATATTACATCTAACAATACTATTTATGGGACTCAAATTAAAAACTTTCCTAAAAGTGAGGTGCCTTTAGTATGCGACATGAGTTCTGATTTATTCAGTCGTAAAGTCAACGCAAAAGATTTTTCTTTAATCTATGCTGGTGCACAAAAAAACATTGGACCTGCTGGAAGCACAATGGTGATGGTGAAAAAAGATATTTTAGGAAAAACAGGCCGTAAAATGTTATCGATGTTAGATTACCAAGTTCATATTAAAGGGGAATCTATGTATAACACACCTCCTGTATTTCCGGTTTATGTGACCATGTTAACCTTACGTTGGTTAAAACAAAATGGCGGCATCAGCTGGATAGAAGGTTTAAATCAGAAAAAGGCAGATTTAATCTATAGTGAAATTGATCGAAACTCACAATTTGTTGGAACAGCCGCTAAAGAAGATAGAAGCAATATGAATGTTTGTTTCTTATTAAATAAACCAGAATTAGAACCTGAATTTGATAAGTTATGGAAGTCTGCTAATATTGATGGTATTAGAGGTCACCGTGATGTTGGCGGATACAGAGCATCGATTTATAACGCTATGCCTATTGAAAGCGTTCAAGTGCTAGTGGATGTGATGAAAGACTTTGAAGCGAAATTTGCTTAATTCTATATTTTTATACAAAAAAGCCGTACTCCTTAATAGTACGGCTTTTTTATGGTTGGATTGAACATCACCTTTCTTTCATATTTTTATTTATCTTAGCAATAAATCATTTCAGCCTTCGTTTTAAACTAGTGAAAAACATTGTTACCTATATTTTAGTTTTTAGCTGCCTCATCCTCTCGGCACAAGATGAGCCATCCAATAAATCTCCAGAGTTACCTCGATTTGCAGTACGAGGAAATGTTGGGATTCCTAAAGTAGCTTCCAGCGAGGCATTTCGAAATTCATTTTCAGGTGTAATAACAGGGGACTTAAATGTGACCTATAAGTTTTTCTCGAATATGTTTGTAGGACTTGGTTATGGCTACACTTATTACAAACCGCAAAAACATTTTAGAGATCAGTTTATCAATACCAATATGCAATCGCATAATATTTTTATGAAAATAGGCGCCGATAAATTTTTTAGCACCAATGGCTTTGCAAGTTTTTCATTAAATGCAGGATATAATTTTAACCAATATGGTGGCATCATTTATAAAAATGACTCTTTAAAAGGAAAATTCCCAACGTCCTTTAGCAGTTCATTTGTTGAACCAATGATTGGCTTATATTTTATTGTAGACCCAAACTTTGCGATTGGAGGACATATTAGTTATAATTACAATTTCTCACAATTTAATCCACAGTATTGTGGCTTTAATAAATGGTTTGATTATAGTACCGTTAAAAATAATTGGAACATGAGCATGATTACCCTAGGGTTTGGGTTTTACTACGGCATTGTCAAAAAATAAAACAGATTTCGCTACCCTACTCTTTTTACTTACTCAAATCGCAAACTCTCTATCGGATCTAATAAGGAAGCGCGTTTAGCTGGAATGTATCCACTAATAAGCCCTACTAATAAACAGACCGTGAAGCCAATTATAATCCATGTCCATGGCATAAAAAAGGAAGCACTTAAATTAAATGAAATTAAATTAGCGGCGATAATTCCCATTAATATTCCAAAAAAACCACCGCAGACGCAAATTACTACACTCTCAATTAAAAATTGATTTTTAATGGTTTGAGAAGTTGCACCTAAAGATTTTCTTAAGCCTATTTCTTTGGTACGTTCGGTAACCGATACCAACATGATATTCATTAATCCGATGGAAGCTCCAATTAAAGTAATAATCCCAATAATGATCGCACCCATAGATGCTTTACTAGTTAAACCAATTAACATACTCGCTAAACTATCAGCACGCGTTACTTCAAAATTATCTTCTTCTCCAATTTCAACACGACGAATTTTCCTGAATAAACCTTCTGCTTCTCCTAACGCCACATCTAACCAATGAGCGTTTGCAGCCAGCACACTAATAGTAAAACTCATATCAGGTTTACTGAAATATTGACGCGCAGCCGTTAAGGGAATGATGCATACTTTATCTCCACCAAAGCCCATACTATTTCCTTTACTAGCTAAAATGCCTATAATCTTATATTTTCCACCATTAATGGTAATTGTTTTATCAAGTCCTTTTTGTTTTCCTTTAAATAAAGCAAACTCAACATCTTTACCAATAATCACCACATGAGTTCCACTAATAATTTCTTGGGGAGAAAAGTTTCTTCCTTTCTCTAATTCATATCCACTTGTGATTAAATAATTTTCATCACCTCCAAAGACTTGAATATTAGGATTTGTTTTTTCAGATTCAAATTTTAATCGGGAGTTAAACGATGCCATGGTTGACACAGCTGTTGTAACAGGAAAAGCAAATTCATTTTTAAAACGAAGCGCTTCTTTATAAGTAATAGATTGATATTTTTTAGCACGTTTACCATGACGCCCAACGCGAACATTCACATCACGATTTCTGATGGTAAAGGAGTTCGCTCCCATACTCGTAAAGTTGCTATTAATAGAACTTTTCATAGCATCAATGGCTGATGATATGCCAACTAATGCTGTTATTCCAAAAAAGATAATCAACATCGTTAAGAACGCTCTTAACTTATTACCTTTAATAGAATCGGTTGCAACTTTAATGTTTTCTCTCAGCAGTAATGCCATAGTGTAAAAATAAGCATTTACTATCCATATACTTTACCGTTTATGTAGGATTTTAATCTCTTTAAATTTCCGAAAACAGATACCTTACACTAAAAGCTGCTCCATAAAGCCGCCAATTTGCTTTTCGATATTGACAAAATGAATTTCCAAAATCCATTCGCGCTTAGTACCTAATACTCCAGGGGCAAACATATCTTTTTGATTGTCGGGATGAATGTAATTATCACGACTCTCGCTTTCAATTTGCTCATGAGGAAAATTACCAATTAAATGCCCTGCAATATCGCCACCAAAAGTCCAACCATACTTTTCAGCAAGTTCCACATTATATTGATAATACTCAGCTCCAGTGATCATAGAATGTTTAAAAAACCAATCTCGTGATTCTTTCCACGCTAATTCAATATCTTTTTTGAGTTTATGTTTTAAAGAATCATTTCCAATTACATAAGTTCTTCCCACATCTGCTTCCCATTCTTCGAACACTGGACCAAAATCAAAAAACACAAGATCATCGGACTGTATAATTAAATTAGGAGGGTTTTCTTTATAGGGATGTAAGGTGTTTTTTCCAGCACGTACAATACGTTTGTGCCAAAACTTTTTGATGCCATACAATTCAAATGCTAAGGCATACAATTCTTCGTTTAACTGTTTTTCGGTTTTACCCGCTACAATTAAATGACGTTCTTGTGCCACATCAAATAAATTGAAAGCTTTGGCTTCCGCCTTTAATAATTCTTGAACTGTATGAGTTTGCATCTTTAAAAAATTGCGAATAACTTTTTTTATAGTTTATAAAATTAAACTATAATTTAAAGCATTCAAAACTAAAGCTTAATAAATAGTGATTCTCTGTATTGCCGAAAAACCAAGTGTTGGAAAAGAAATTGCACGCATATTAGGTGCTAACAACCGACGTGACGGATTTTATGAAGGCAATAATTATTTAATCAGTTGGACCTTTGGTCATTTATGCACCCTAAAAGCCCCTGATGATTATAGTGATGATTGGAAACGATGGGACTTGAATTTTTTACCAATGATTCCTCCTCGTTTTCAATTAAAAGTGATAGATAATAGTGGCGTCACCAAACAATTTAATACTTTAAAAAATTTAATAGAACAATGCACCGAAGTTGTAAACTGTGGTGATGCTGGAATTGAAGGAGAACTCATCCAACGTTGGGTATTAGCGAAAGCTTCAAATAACAAGCCCGTGAAACGTTTATGGATATCATCTATGACAGATGAAGCTATTAAAGAAGGATTTGAACAATTAAAAGACAGTAAGGATTACGATTTATTATATGCGGCTGGAAATGCTCGTGCCATAGGTGATTGGCTCCTTGGGATGAATGCCAGTAGATTATATACTGTAAAATATGCACAAGGTAAAGGCGTTCTGTCAATTGGAAGGGTGCAAACCCCTACTCTAGCTTTAATTGTAAACCGTTATCACGAGATTCAAAATTTTAAACCTGAAACTTATTGGGAATTAAAAACAACTTATCGGGCTGTCATTTTTAATTCTACCAAACGAAAATTTACAAAAAAAGAAGATGCCTCTCAAATATTGGAGCACATCAAACAGCATCTATTTGAAATTGTATCGAGTACTAAAAAAAATGCCAATGAGAGTCCCTTCCCTTTATTTGATTTAACCTCTTTGCAAGTAGAGTGTAATAAAAAATTAAACTTCACAGCAGACGATACGTTAAAACATTTGCAAAAATTATACGAATCAAAGCTAGTGACTTATCCAAGGGTGGACACCACGTATCTTCCAGAAAACATGTATCCTAAAATTAAAGGTATTTTAGAGAACATGAAGCCCTATGAGCAGTTTACCAAAGTATTATTGGATAAGCCAATCAAAAAAAGCAAAAAAGTATTTGACGATAAAAAAATTACCGACCATCATGCCATTATTCCAACTGGTGTAATGCCACCATCGGGCATGTATTTGCCCGAAAAACAAGTATATGATATTATTGCACGTCGATTCATTGCCGCTTTTTATAATGATTGTGTGGTAAGTAATACGGTTGTATTAGGAGATGTGGATGGCAATGAATTTAGCGCTACTGGTAAAGTAATTTTAGAAGAAGGCTGGCGAGTACTGTTTCCTAAAAAAGATTCTGCTAATGCCGATGATAAAGAAAAAGAAGATGAAGAACAATTGATGCCACTTTTTGTAAAAGGTGAAAAAGGTGAGCACATACCCGACTTGCAAGAAAAACAAACGCAACCTCCTAAAATGCATACCGAAGCCACTTTACTAAGAGCCATGGAAACTGCTGGTAAACAAGTGGATGACATAGAACTAAGAGAATTAATGAAAGACAATGGTATTGGCCGTCCTTCAACTAGAGCTAATATTATTGAAACATTATTTAAACGTAATTACATTACTCGTCAACGAAAAAACTTAGTACCCACCATTACAGGAATTCAATTAATAAAAACCATTAATAACGAATTATTAAAATCGGTTGAGTTAACCGGAATATGGGAAAAGAAATTACGCCAAATAGAAAAAGGCGAATATGACCCTCATTTATTTTTAAATGAAATGAAAGAGATGGTAACTGATTTAACCAAAGAAGTCAAATTTGAACAAGGCCACATGATTACCATTGAAGCGGAAGCTTCGAAAGCCTCTGCTTCCGACAAATTAAAAGCAGGTACAACAGAAAATGGATTAGTAAAGACGGAAAATAGTTCAGAAAAAAAGAAAGAACCTAAATCCGATGCACCCATCACTTGTCCTAAATGCAATAACGGAACAATCATCAAAGGCAAAACAGCTTACGGTTGCAGTGCCTTTAAGGAAGGTTGCAACTTTAAAATAGACTTTGAGTTTGGTGCAAAAAAATTAAGTGATAAACAATTATTGACACTCATTCAAAAAAAGAAATCGCCAAGCATCAAAGGATTTACTCTGAATAACAAAAAAGTAAACGGATATTTAATTTTAAATGTAAACTTTACAACTGAGTTTGTTGAAGAACAAGAAAAAATAAAAGGAACGACTACTATTGCCGAAAATCAAGCTTGCCCAAAATGTAAACAAGGTTTGATTATTAAAGGTAAAACCGCTTTTGGATGTAATCGATTTAGAGAAGGTTGCGATTATCGAGTACCGTTTATTGAGTCCTAAACAACAGCGATCCATCGCCGTAACTCAAAAATCTAAACTCATGCTCTAACGCGTATTGATAAACTTTACGCCAATCTTCACCAATAAATGCAGCCACTAATAAAATCAAAGTACTTTCTGGTTGATGAAAATTAGTGACTAAGCGACTAACCACTTTAAACGGATAACCTGGTACAATTAAAATACTTGTTTTGGCATATAAGTTAGTTAACTGATGTTGCTTTAAATAATCTATCACAGATTTTAAAGATTCTTGTACTGATAAATTGGAAGTCGATTCGTAAGGTTGCCATTGATGAATATCTAATTCATGAATTTTCAAAGAAGGCTCTAGATTAATTTTTTCTCCAATCCAATATAAACTTTCTAAGGTTCTTAACGATGTTGTGCCAACAGCAGTAATGGTTTTATGAATATTAGCATACATATACTCTATGGTTGAGAGAGATACATCAATGTATTCAGAATGCATATCATGCTCAGCCATCGTCTCTGATTTTACCGGCTTAAACGTTCCAGCTCCTACATGTAAGGTCACATAGCTTGGCTCTATCTGTTTAGCCTTGAGCTTTCCAAATACGTTATCTGTAAAATGTAATCCAGCTGTTGGAGCAGCCACGGAACCCGCTTTGTTAGCGTATATCGTTTGGTATCTTTCTAAGTCTAATGCTTCGGTGGCGCGTTTTAAATAAGGAGGTATTGGGATAGCACCTGCTAATTGCAATACTTCGGCAAATGTTTTTTCAACAGGTTCCCATGTAAACTCCAAAATAAATGTTCCTTGTAAACGCTCCTTTATTTCCGCTTTCATTTGCACATCTGGATGTGACAAAAACACCTGCGACTGTTTCCATTTTGCTGCTCCTCCCACCAAACACTTCCAAACAGAAGTGCCCTGTTGCATCATATTGGTATAGACATCGGCTTGATGAGAGATAGGTTCTAAACAAAATATTTCAATATCTTTTTGAGTTTCGGTTTTAAAAAACAGTCGTGCAGGAATAACCTTTGTGTTATTAAAAAACAATAAGGAATCTTGAGGTAAATACTCATCAATGAAAGCGTATTGAGATTCAAGAATATTACCTTGTTTATACACTAACAATTTAGATGCATCTCTTTCTGATAAGGGATAAGTCGCAATACGATCTTGTGGTAAATCGTAGTGATAATCTTTAATCGAAATCGTTTTCTCTTCCATTAGGTGAACGTCCTTGTTTTGCAGGGCGAAAATAAGAGATAATTCACATTTCAGCAATTGGACAGGGTATTTAATTATCTTTTATCTGAATTATTGATTTATAAGAGTACCTTTAATCAGCGTCTGTACATTCAGGCTTATTAAGCCTATGGAAAATGACTTTGAAACTCTGATTGAAAGTTTTATAAAAGACAATGTTGGCATTGCGGATCATTTTATAAACCATCCTTTAGCCCAGCATCTCAAACAAAATTTACTAACCTTATTAGCGGAGAATAAATTAATGGCTGCTGGCACAGGTAATCAACAAACTATTTTAATGGATCAATCTATTAGAAGTGATTCAATTTATTGGTTAGACAGAAATCATCACAATGTTTACGAAGATGAATTTTTTGATTTGATAGATGACTTTGTTAAATATTTAAATCGTAGTTGTTTTGCTGGCATTACCAGTTATGAATTTCATTACTCCTTATATGAGCAAGGTAGCTATTATCAAAAACATCTTGATCAATTTAAAAATAATACCAGCCGAAAATATTCCATGATCAGTTATTTAAATGACGATTGGGTAGAAGCTGACGGTGGGCAATTACGCATTTATCAAAACTATAATAACAAAACCATTAATCCTACCGAGGGTAAAACTGTTTTTTTTAAAAGTAATGAATTGGCTCATGAAGTATTAGTGACCAATCAAAGGAGAATGAGCATTACCGGTTGGCTTAAACGCGATTAAACTCCTAAGGCAATTTAAGAATGAGGTGACACAAAACTTTTGCAAATAAGCAATAATCGTTTAGATTTGTTTGAGTAATTAAAACCAATTCTATTCCTTCGTCCAATGATAAAATTAAACACCTTTTGTCTTAGTCTGTTTTTTTATTTGTTATGTTTAACCGCTGCTGCACAAAAAGAGCCTGAACTAACCATTGCCTTATTAGCCAACGATAAAATTGCTGAAGTGAATCTTAATCAAGATGCTTTTATAGCTTCTGTTGGCGAATACTCAGACCTTGCCAAAAAAGAATTTAAAGATGTAGGACCTCAACAAAAAGTGGCTATTTTATTAATTGCTCATACACAAGGCAACCCAACCATTGAAATATATTCGAATCCTAAATTAGCTGCTGATAAAGAAGCAAGTGTTTTAAAAAATTTACAAGGGATTGTTTTAGGACATACCAAGTATGTTGATTTCCCTATTTTATTTATCATCAATGCAAAGTTTGAAGATTTAAAAACAGACTTCAAAGACTTATTAGTCCCAATGGATAAAAGCGATGAACAATATGTTAATGCTAGCTTAAAAGAAAAATACGAATTAAATAAAGCCTATGCCATTAAGGAAGCTTTACCGATCCTAAGTGCATATGAAACCATTGTAGATGATCAATTTGTAGGAGTGAAGAGTTTTGGAAAAGTAGTAGAAAGTATTGATTTTAATAAGCCACAAAACATCTCAACCTTAACTAGTAAAAATAATTTTTATTGGAGAGCCTCTATGGAAATGTCGGCGGGCAACCAATTAATTCCAGTCACTAAAATTGCCTTATTACTTTCACAAGGCGAATTTGATTATGCTTTAAAATACATTGAAATGATTCGATTATTTTGCGACCCTAAAGCGGTGCCAACCATATACTTAAAAGAAATGGCAAGAAGATTAGATGAGTTTAACAAACAATTAAATGAAGCCATTGACAAAGGTATTGCCGAACATGATAAGGGGAATTATGAAAAAGCCATTGCAATTTACAAAGACATTTTGCAAGAATATCCTAACTCAGCGAGTGTGCAATACGAATTATATTACTCGCAAAATGCCTTACAATTAAAGAATCAAACACAGAGTATTGATGATCGTAAAGATTGGGATTTAGCCAAAGTATCCATTTACAATAGCAATCCATTGTATACCATGGATGTAAGAGCAGCTAATGGCAAGGAAGGATATCTATTATTTCGCCGTCAATCAATCCAACAATTATTTAAAACTAAAGAAGCTAAACTAAGTGATATGTATACCTATGCCGATATTGCAATGGATTTAGGCGTTTATGATTTTGCCGCACAATTGTTTTGGTTGTCGAGTAGCTTTGATAAAGACAGTAAAGATGCTTTATCTAAATATTTATATTGTCTAGAAAAATTAGGCGTTACTGATTTAAAAGAAAACTTTAAAGGCGATTTTGAAAAGGAATTTAAAGCCATTGATAAAGCCAAGGTAAAAGAAATGGAACAAAGCAGTATCTATAAATCGTTTAAAACTAAATAAACAAAAGCATGCCAAATAGCTCATCTCATGTTTTAAAATATTTCATCCTTTTTAGTGTTGCCATTTTAGGGTATTTGGGTTTAAGTAGTTATTCATCTTCTAGAGCATCTACTCCTTCTAAATGGGAAATCTATTATGGCGAAATCAACTCAGTGTATTCCTATGTTCAAATTGACACAAATTTTTTATTAAATAAACTTGAGTTTTTATTTATTGATCAGCAGCAGCGTGGCTATTGCCTTGTTGATACAAGCAGTGTTTCAAAAGCAGATTCTTTAGTTCCTATTAAGCTAGCGCAAATTGAAAAACTCCACGGAAACAGTCACCCTTTTTTTAAGCGGATTCAAAAAGTACCCATTGATGAGGATCATTTTTATATTCGCCTGCTAGAAAGTATACGTGGCACCAATTTATATGAACTCAGCAGAAACAAACAAAAGTATTACACCTTACATGAATTTGCTGTAACGAAACGCGATACGATGCCCGTGATATGGACGGGTGTGGATAGTCACACCACAAATTCACGCGCATTTAAACAGTATCATTCAAAAAAATAAATTATCTTAACACTCAAATTATAATCTTTTTATTTATGAAAAAACTAATCTTAAGCTTTGCTTTAATGATGTCGATGATGAGTTTTGCTCAATCATTTGAAGGAGAAATTTTTTATAAAAATACTGTGAAAAGTAAAGTTCTAGAAATTGAAGCAGAGAAGTGGCTGGAAATGCTTGGTTCAGAACAACATTTTTATATTAAACGTGATCATTACAAATCAGAAACCAATGGCAAGGTGGCTCAATGGCAATTATATGATGCTAAAAGCAACAAAATTTATACAAAGCCGGGTAATTCAGAAGTGTTATTATGGAACGATGCCGCCATTAATAATGATGTGGTTATAAAATCAGAAGTAAAAGCACATGCGGCAAAAATACTTGGCTATGATTGTGATGAAATAAAAATGACTTGTAAAAGTGGCATTCAAACCTTTTATGTCTCGGCAAAACTTGCCGTAGATTATAAACTCTATGAAAAACATGCCTATGGCAATTGGAGTGTATTTTTAAAACAAGCCAATGGTTTAAGTTTAAAAACCATTATTGAAACACCTCAATTTATTATGGAACAAGAGGCCGTTGAAATTCAACCACGTCCTATTGATGAGGCCTTTTTTAAATTACCTGCAAATGCTAAAAGCACTAAAAACCCCTACTAATTAGATAGTCTCTTATAAAAAAAGCTCATCGAATCCGATGAGCTTTTTTTATAATGAGTGCTTTGCAATTAATACCCTAACCAGTTTTTATAAAACGATTGCTGATTATAGGTATTCGACATTTCCATAATTTCAGCTAAGGCTTTGGCATTTGCTGTGGTTTCAGTTTCTGTCTCAAACAAGGACGTTTGATGCACACGATGCTGTTGCATATTGATGATGATTTGTTTTCCAATCTCATTGGCTTTATACATTTCACCTAAAGCGTAATAACATTTCATTAAATACAATACCGAATTATCGTAAGGTGCGCAAGAGTTTGGAAACGCTTTAAAATAAGCTTCTAACACCTCTTTAGCTTGTTTATCTTTTTTCTCATTCATGAGCATGTATGTTAACCAGCCAAACTCAAGGGCATAATTATTTCGAAAACGGTTATCCAGTAATTGTGATTGCTCATTGCCTTTAAAGGTAAATACCGTCATTAAATTTTTATATAAAGTGTTGGTGGCAATGGTACCATCATAAATGACAGGCTCTTGAGACGTATTGGTTAAACGATAAGCTAATCCTTCTAAACTTAAGTATTGATTTAATTCTAAATATTTTTCACTCGATAAGGTTTGTGCAAAATAAATAGGGCGTTTGTTTCCGTAGGTCGACATGATATCCATCATCATTAATTCATCGCGCATCAAATAGCCCTTACTGGTAAGTGGCCAAGAAATAGTTTTATGTTTGATTTCTGTGGTGAGTGTTTTTCCATTCACAATAATATATTGTCCTTGCTCAAGTGTGGTCACATTTTGATCTTGATTAATGTAGTCAATGAGTTCTTTTATACTCCATGTTTTAGTAAGTTCGGTTTGCACATAAATCACTTCGCGATTAGGATTGGCAATTGATGCCGCACTATGTAAAAAGGTTAAACCAGGGGTTCCTAAAAAAGGATAACGCAAATGATCAATATAACGTGGAGTTAATAATAAACTAGTATTAATTACAGTTACATCAGTGCGTATATGATATTTGGCTTGAACATATAATAAGGTAAAGGTATCTGTATCACCATTCACAAACAGAATGGCATTTTTATCGCAAGAGTTTAAATAATTTTTGGCTAAGGAAATATAAAACTCTGAGTAAATGCCATCAGGAATTTCTTTCATGGCTTCTTCATCACTTTGAAATTGGCGCATGTCTATAAATGCCGTTACATATTCATGCGATAATTTTAAACCAATGCTACCAACTAGTGTTTCAAAATCAGGATTTCGAGCCTTCACTTGTTTAAAGATTTCAATAGCTTTATAACGGTAAAATCGGTACTTGCTTAATTGTTCGGGACTTAAAGCCATTAAGCCATCCTTTAATTTAAAGCGATGGGTTGAATCGGATAAACCTGAGTTATCATTTAATAAATTACTAGCATAAGCAGAGTAAGCTCTCCCAACAGCATATAATACTGTATCAGGTAAATTTTGGGCATTGCCATAAACTTGTATCACGTCCCAATCACAACCAACATATCCAAAGTATGGTGAAGCATCGTAATGCACCCCTTCCCAATTATTTATAAACGTTTGATACTCGGGATGCTCTCCCTCGCTTGAATTTTTCTTAATAAAATCAAGTTCTTTGTATGACTGGCTTTTTAAACTCCATAACAAGCCTTCTTTAATTAAAGGATAATTAGCCGTGTAGGCTTTGATGCAAACATGCCAGCCATCAGGGTGCTTTTCAAATTTAATGATATCATCTTTCGATTGATTAGCCATGGCGTAATTGGTAAAATAAGTACGAACCACTTCCTTGTAACGAGGATATAAAGCATAATCTGTTTGAGCAAGGCTCATATATTGGCAACATAACAGAAGAATACTGAAAATTATTTTTTTAATCATAAATAGGGGCTTAGGTTTTTAATAATAATTGAAGTGAAAATAACAAAATAAATCCATTTATATGAAAAGCCACATGAAACCCTTTAGACTGCATGCCAAGGTGCGGGCACCTCAAACTCCATGAGCTGCAGAGTGATGGGATGTGTGATGCGTAACTGAGCCGCATGCAAGGCAATGGCATGGTCATGATAAGCTTCGGTTGAACCATACAAGCTATCACCGATGATAGGACATTGGATACTGGCTAGCTGCACTCGTATTTGATGGTACTTACCAGTATGTAAAGTGATATGCCATAACACTTGAGCATCCAAAGCACTGGTGTGGTATTCTAATCTAGCACGTTCGGCAAAAGGCGTATCAGCCGAAACTAATACCGCTTTCTTTTTTTCTTTTCGATGCCAATGTTCTAATATCCCTGAGGCTAATAAAGGTGAGTGACTGGTGAGTGCTTCGTACTGTTTAGACACTTGACCTTGAGCAAACTGTTCACTTAAAAAACGTAAATGCTCTTTTTGTTTAGTAAACAATACAATGCCACTCGTCACTCTATCTAAACGATGCAAATGCTGGGTGTAAGGCAAAACCTCACCCGTTTGCGCTTTCACATACTGTTTTACCTGTTGCAATAAATTTGGATGATTGTTACGATCAGGTTCCACCATTAAGCCTGCTGGTTTATGACACACTAAAAGCACATCGTCTTCATATACTATTTGCAAGGCTGGAATGGGTAACATGGAATGGGTTTCTAAGGAATTTAATACTACAAAAAATTATTCATGTAAGTAACATTTACCACTTGCATTTTTGGTAAATTTTTTACAACGTGTTCCTTTTTGAGTGGTGGCCGAACACTGAACACTAACTGATTGTGCATCATTTGAATGATGGAGCACTTTATTGGTTGATTCTTGTATAGCAGGTGATAAGTTATTGGAAGGCTTCATAGAATTCCAATCCCAGGCATCTAGGATTAATAGGCGCTCCATGGCCTCTTCTTGTTCATCAGCTAAGCTGTCAAAAAAATCGAGGTGTGTGAAGGCTTCTACACTATCAATGGTTACGGCATAATGCTTTAGTGATTCATGCGAAGCTTTGTTAGGAATAATAAAACCAATGCCATGGAGGTGTTGACCCTGCACACTTAAAATAACTTTGTAAAAATAATTGGGCACCGCCACTTTATTGAGTCCAATAGTTGAAAGCGAATCGGTTAATACTGGCCCTGTGACAATATAAATCACATGATTGTTAATGGCCCAATGGCGCGCTTGCTCCTCTAAACTTTTCCAAATACCTCGATTAAAGCTTGGGTTTTGTGGAGACATGTTGCTATAATAAAAAGATTCTTCCATGGTTTTCAACGAGTAACTCATATCGGCTGCTGGCGCTAAATGTCCGCGATCGTAGCCACTATTAGCATAATCGGCATCGTTGGCCGATAGGGTTTTTACCATTGGATCCTCCATAAAATGATTACTTCGTTTCACAATGGCAACCGTTTCGGTATCAGTTAATTGGTAGGCTACCCAATTAGCTTGTTCATAGGCTTCATTATAGGAGAGCGTGTAACCAGTATGTTCAATTATTTGCTCATACTCTTTTAATTTTGGAATTTCAAGATGCTTGAGATTTTGTTGAGCAAATATACTGATGAATGCTAAACGACATATTATGAGATAAATTAATGGCTTCATCATAGAGCTACCTTAACCAGGATTGTATTTTTTAATCAAAGTTAAAAATACTCGTTAAATCGTTATGAAAAACATTCATCCAATAGGAATTCATCAACAGGTATTAGTCGAGCTATTCCTTGCATCCGGACTGATGAACTAACTATTTTAGTTTTTATATATAAAAAATGATTTCTAATCTTGTTAAAATATTGACTGGTATTTAAATATTTATTACATTTGAATACCCTCTCTATTAAGACTTTATATTTCACGTCTTTATTATATTTACCTATAACCTTTTTGGTTATCATTTGCCATGAAATAACGACTTGAATTCGAAATAAGTTCTGAATTATTAACTGTTTACTTTAACCTTTTAAAATACATTTTTGTGACCTGTTTATATAAAACCGATTTAAACAAAACCCGTTTTATGATAAAATTAATACCCATATCAGTTGCCTTTTTAGTTCTTGTGATCATGAATTATTCATGCAAGGATAAAGCTGACTTGCTCAGTAATAATGGAAGTTCTGTAGAGAATTATCAAGAAACGAATATGTCACAAGATGAGCTTGAAGTGGCTAGTCCTGGTCAGTTTTTATCAGATAACGAAACAACGTTTAAGCAAGATGTGAGCACTGGCAAATGGATTATAGAAGGCACATTAATGAATTCAGCTAGTAACGCTAACTACCGCGATGCTGTGCTCGAAATTTCATTTTATGATCAACAAGGAGATTTGTTAGGTACAAATACAGGCGCCATTCATCAAGCTATTAAAACAGATGCTTCCGTGACATTCAAGCTAATCCTTGATGGATTTGCAGGAACCACCTCAATTGCCACTAAAGTTAAATCAGCAACCGTTATCCCAGATTAAATTCGACGTTACTAATTAACCGATCTCAACCCACCTGTTTATTAGTATGGACTCTATCAACACCAATCACTTCCATTTAGAAAGCCCTGAAACCGTGAAGGAGTTTCAACTACTTAAACTCATTGATGACTCTATTCATGTACCACATGCCGCTATGATGCCCATGAACGAAACCGTTCAATTAGATGCTCTTGTCTCAAAATTAAAATCACAGAGTTTTTCTAATCACATTCAGTCAAATTAAATAAACATTTAATCTTCACCCTACTCTCTTAAACCATTTAAAATCAAACGATGTGGCTCATCTAACACATATTGTGTTAAGGCATCCAACAAGGATTCGGAAGATGCATATAATTCTCTGCTAGCATTTAGCAAGGTGGAAACATCAATTTCTTTCACGATGGTTTTTCCTGCCTCCCGGTAAGTATCTTTAATACGTTGTTCATACTCTTGCTTAATGGAAACCATTAATTGCTGAATACCATGTAGCAAGTTGTCTTGTTCGGGTTCTTCTAATACCTTATTTGCGCTCACATAAAAAGCACTGAGTTGTTCACGAATTAATTTATAAATTCCAAACTTCACCTCGTTTACTGAGTTGCTAAATTCTTTTTTGTCGTCCACAATATCTTTCATTCCCTTGGCACTATACATAGCACTTCGCAGGGCACTCACTAATTGCGTTAAGCGTTTTAAATCATCAACATGAATAGGTTCCTGAATCAGTTTGGTGTAAACAATTAAAATTTCGCCCTCTGCTTTTTTAATGACTTGATAGTTTTGAAGATAGGAATTAGCTTCAAAAAAATGAGGATCTTTTATGTAGCCTTTGTATACCGAATGTGGTTCATCAAGCTGAGTGATTTGAAACACCTCTCGGTTTAAATGAATGACGCGATAAATAAATAAGCCAATTTCTTTTTCCATTAAATCAAGCGCATTGCTAGGCAATTCGGTATTGATGTTTTGTATAAAATATGTGGCACTAGGTACATGACTGATAAAACGCTTATCTAAAAAACGAGCAAAGGCGTCTAAAAAAAAGTAAAACAACAATACACCAATCACGTTAATAAACGTTTGAAAAGCTACTAACACAAAAATGGGATCGTGCAAGCCTAAGAACTTATTTAAAACATAAATGATGGGACTTAAACATATAAAGCCAAACAACGAAGTCACCACATTAAAAAAGATATTACCAAAGGCTACTCGTTTTTTAGCGGCAATGCCACCAATACTGCCAATAGCTATTTTAATGGTAGTTCCTAACTCAGCACCAAGCACAACAGCCACGGCTGTTTCAATAGGTATAATGTGAGCATACAGTGCGCTTAACACAATCGCCACCGTGGCGGCACTGGTTTGAATTAATGCGGTAAGCACAAAGCCAATGATTACAAACACTACACGAGGGTAACTTAAGTAAGGTGCAAAGTTAAAGGTGGTGAGCAAGGCCTCCATACTTTGCTTCATAAAATCAAGGCCTAAAAACAATAAGCCGAAGCCCATACAAAATTTAAAAATTTGATACAGAGTTTTATAATTTCGGCACAGCATTAAACCTATTCCTGCTAAACCAATAATAGGTAGGGTAATGCTAGTTAAATTGATTTTAAACCCTAATAAAGCCACCAACCAACTATTGACCGTGCCGCCAATATTGGCGCCAAGTGCCACGCTTAAGGCATTGCGCATGGAGAGCATGCCTGCTCCCACAAACGACAGCATCATTAAATTAACAATGGAACTACTTTGCAGTAAAGCCGTCACCACCGTGCCACTGCATATGGCACTGAACTGATGTTTGGTGTGTTTTTGAAGAAATAATTTAAAGGAGCGGCCTTCTAATTGTTTTAAGGTATCTTCGAGATGAAACATCCCGTAAATAAACAAGCCTAAGCCTGCAAATAATTTCCAAAAATCGGTCCCAGACAAATTGGCTTAATATTTTTCGTATGTCAAATCGGCAACAGATGCTTTAAGTTTTTGGATATCTGCTTCCATTTTATTTTTAAAGGCTTTCCAACTAGCCTTGCGTTCGCTTTTATAATTTTCCATGTGTTTTTCTAAAAACGAAATTTCTTTTAATAAAATCGATTCTTTCTTTTTAATTAAAATCAGCTGTGGTGCTGGTTTGGCGGCTATTTTTTTAGCGGCTGCTTGAGTGGCCATATGAATTGTGTTTAACATTGAGTTGATAAAAGTAAAGTTTGTGCTAAAAAAAGATTTACAGAATCAGTCAAAATAATTACATCATTCACACATTTTAGATAATCCGATGTTACCAAAAAGTGTTAATATATATTAACGAATTACCTCTGCATGGTTTTTTAGTTTAATTTTAAATTACGCTTGATATAAAGTTTGAAATAAAAGTTGGAATTAAATAAAGTAAACCTAAGATCATTTTTGCTACAAACGGAATATCAAGTTCGTAATGGATATGATACTCTGTAATTTGAGCTACAGATTGATAACTGATGAGATAAATGGTTGAAAGGATTGAAAATAATAATCCCAAAACAGAAAAAACGCCTAATATTCTCTTTCGGGTATGCTCTTTTTCAATCAAAAATATGGATATAGGAACCCATGCCAGCCAAATAACAAGAGCAAAAACTAAGAACCCATAGGTTGAAAATTGCTGCCAATATAAATTAGTGGTATACAACAGTGATAGCCATACAAAGCCCTCCGAAAACTGCTGAATAGCGAAAATAAATGGAATACAAGCAAACATCAATGACGTTTGATGTTGCGTTTTTTTAATAGACGCTACTCCTATTGCGGTTAATACAATTCATGATGCAAAACTTGCTGTTGTTGAAAAACACATCGTTTCCTATTTATTATCAATGTTGGTTTCTTGTTCTTTCTCAGCTATGCCCAAATAATTATCAACCCTTGCGCTAATCACTTTTCCGTTAACCTTAAAGTGTATGGTGTAATAATAATAGTTTATACTTGGCACATCCGCTGTAAAACCATCTGTTCCACTAGGGATGAGATAGTTATTTAAAGTGGCTCCATTGTTATAAAAAAACAGAATACTCCCCGAAATAAATTTATTAGGAATAATCGTGAATGATTTATCAAACACATAGGCGGTAATACAGCCATAGGTATTGATGGTTTCTATGTTATACTCCTCAACGGTTTTTAATAAACCTCCATGAGGACCGCTCATGTAATGAAGAGAATCTTGTGCCCTTATACTGGTAACCAAAAAAATAAGCGCTAGGATGATGTAAGATTTCATAGAGTAAGTCAGTTAATAAGATTCAATTGGATAGTAAAATTGTATAATCCATTCTATTCACACCTTACACAATGCCTATAAAAAATTACATATTTTACGGCTGTGCTCAGTTACCAATATATTTTAATGAAAGGCGTTGGCTGAGAGTAGCCTAAGGCAAGGCAAGAAGCCATTCATATATCAGAAATGTAGGTTTGACTTAGCTCAGCTTATAAATTAGCAATGAGCCTATATATTCCCTCCACTGCCCCGTCCAGAGAAAAAAATAAACTTAATAATTTGGTAATACTCACAAGCCGTTTACGAAAACATGGTAACCTAATTTTGCAACATAAAAAACGCAAAGCCATGAACATTTATCTAAAAAAAAGAAAACAATCTGTATTTAATAATTACAAAACCGTTCGTGCCACTATTAGTTTAAATCATTTAGATAGCCAACCTACCGAGTATGCTTGGCAAGAAGCCATGGTCGTCATAAACTGGGAAGCTCACTGGTTAGAGCAAGTAACTGAAGTGAAATCAGAAGCTTGCCAAATGAACCAAACATCCATGAAGCAAAATAAATTGATCACTAAATGGTGGGAAAATAATTAGTGAAGGACTAGAGTGTAGCTTCTACTCCGCTCAGATACTAGATAAGCAAAGGGCTATAAACGTCCTTCCTCATCAGAAGGGGAATGATTAAAATTCTTGTATTAATTAGTTGAAGGATTTTTAATTTACTTTCCGATACAAAACTTTGAGAAAATATTACCTAGCAAATCATCGTTGGTAACCTGCCCAGTAATTTCACCTAAGGCTTCTAATGCATAACGAATATCTAAGGCTAAAAAATCACTTTGTATATTGGTACTCAAACCTTCATTTACTTTCATTAAAGCTTGTTGAGCATGATTTAAGGAACTCACGTGGCGAGAGTTGGTGACAATCGTATCAGTTGTATTCACTGTGCGCGTGTCAAACAAACCAACCAAGGTGTCTTTTAAGGTTTTAATATTTTGTTGTTCCTTAGCCGAAATAAATAACAAGCCCGGCACATCTTCAAACTCTTTCTTTAATTCGTTTAGGTTTTCAAAATCAATTTTATTCCCAACAATTAATAATTGCGAAGTGCCTATATAATCTTTAATCACTTGTAATTCTAATTCTAAATCTCCTCTGCTCAATTCATGAGTATCAAACAAGTAAATCACAATAGCCGACTTTTTAATCACTTCAAAAGCCTTATTCACTCCTATTTGCTCAATTACATCGGTGGTAGTGCGTATACCCGCTGTATCAATAAATCGAAATAACACTCCATCAATAATTAATTCATCTTCAATAGTATCTCTAGTGGTTCCTGCAATTTCACTCACAATGGCACGGTCGTCTTCCAACAACACATTTAATAAAGTTGATTTTCCAGCATTGGGTTTACCAACAATGGCTACAGGAATTCCATTTTTAATCACATTGCCCACTTCAAAACTGGCAATCAATTTTTCAATAATGCCTAAAATGGTATGGATTAATTTTTTTAAATCCGTTCGATCTGCAAACTCCACATCCTCTTCACTAAAATCTAATTCCAGTTCAATCAAGGAGGCAAAGTTTAATAAGTTCTCGCGCAAAATGGAAATCTTACTACTAAAACCTCCACGCATATGTTGCATGGCTACTTGATGAGAGGTTGCTGAATTACTCGCAATTAAATCGGCTACAGCTTCTGCCTGACTCAAATCTAACTTCCCATTTAAAAAAGCACGTAAAGTATATTCGCCTGCTTGCGCTGGGCGAGCGCCATGCTTAAACAACACTTGCAAAATTTGTTGTTGAATAAACATTGAACCGTGACAAGAAATTTCAACAATCTCTTCGCCCGTATAGGTGTTTGGTGCTTTAAAAATAGTAACTAATACCTCATCAATAATCACCTCGTTCTCCACAATTAATCCAAAGTGAGCCGTGTGGCTAGCTTTATGAGCCAAGGCTTTAGACTTTAACGATTTGGTATAAAACACTTGCTCGGTAATAGCAATAGCTTGGCTGCCACTTAAACGAATAACAGCAATAGCTCCTGGTCCGTGAGGGGTTGCTAAAGCTGCAATGGTATCGTTGTTTAAGGTGTAATTTGCCATAGGGCTAATATAGGCATTTTAGCAATATGGTTTTTAGAAAAAGGATGCCCACATGCGAACCTTGTTGGTAATATATTAAACTAGTCTAGTAACAAAGTGCCCTTAATACCTGAAGACATTTTATCATAAATTGTGAAATGATGGTTAGGTATTTTTAAATCAGCCAATATTTTTTACTTATTTTCGTTTATACATTGTTACCAAACGATTTCCTGAACTTATTTACTATACACTAAACTAAAACACCATGTTTGTTTCTTATCAAGAGTACCTCCATGAAATTGCCAATAGCTTGCAGCATGCCGATTACAGTTTAACTTCGCGTCGCATTCTCGATTTCTTGTACGATTATCAGTTAGATAAAAATGAGGTTATCAAAGCACTGAGTTTTGATATTCGCACGCGTTACCTGCAACAAGCGCAACAACAAGAAAGCGATACACAAGCTTTACAACTGTTATGTGAGCAATGGTTACAAGCAGTTAAACAACTTGCTATCCCTGAACAACAAGCAACGGCAACCTCAACCATGGTGTATGAAGCGCATGAGCTCAGTAAGGAATATAAAAGCCGAGCGCGTGGCTTTAAATTAGAACCCGTATCACTTAACATACAATTGGGCGAATTAACCGCTGTGGTTGGAGAAAACGGAAATGGAAAAACTACCTTACTGCGTTTAATGGCTGGAGAGTTAGCACCTACGGGTGGTTCAGCCACTTACTTTGGAAACGACGATACAGATTGGTATACCACAAAAGGAAAAATTGCTTATATCCCACAACGCACAAACCGTTGGTACGGAACCTTAATTGATAACCTTCACTTTTTTTGTACCATTAATGGTATTACTGGTGCCGAAAATGAAGACCATGTTCATTACATTTTATTCCGCTTAGGGTTATATCAATTCAGAAATTTAAAATGGACAGAAATTTCAAGTGGCTATCGCTTACGTTTTGAATTAGCGAAAGCCTTAATGATGCGTCCGCGTTTATTAATTTTAGATGAGCCCTTAGCGAATCTAGATATAAATGCTCAACAATTATTGTTACAGGATTTAAAATATTTATCGCAATCAAGCAAAAACCCTATGGGTGTGGTTTTAAGTTCGCAACAACTGCATGAACTCGAACGTAATTGCAAAAACATTGTGTTTATTAAACAAGGTAAAACCATTTATAGTGGGGAACAACAATCTTTTGCTTCCGACAGAACACATAATGCCTTTGAAATTGGCGGTAACTTTAGCATCTCCGACCTACAACAACAATTGAGTTCCTTAGGCGATATTAAAATTGTGGATTCGGGAACCGTCTTAATTATTAATACGCCTTTGTCGGTAGATGCCTTACAATTATTAAAGGTGATTACAGCACATCAAATTCCAATTAATTATTTCAGAGATATTTCTAAATCAACGCGTCAATTATTTCAAAAAGATATTTAATCCCATTTACTATGCTAAAATTCTTAGTTCCGTCATTTATCAAAAACATTGATAAAACTTTAGTGCTCAATTACCCATTTTGGTACATTGTTAAATTACACTACCTCTTGTACTTTACCATCATCATGTGGCTTATTAGCTATGGTGTAGGTTGCATGCTCCCTATTAACATTACAAGTTATAATCCAGAAAAAGTAACCGACATCTGGATATTTGTTTTCTCGGTATTAGGTGTTATTTTATTTTGTGTGTGGATGTATTACCTCACCATTTATAATAACGAAGACCACTTTGGAAAATTTAGTATGTGGGACGATACAAAGATGTTGCTAATTTTAGTAATTGGTATTAACATGCTAATGTCGTTTTCGTATCCAATGCAGTTACGTGTCAAAAACAGATTAGCCAACACCTTTACAGATATTGAACTGGCCCAACAATACAATGATTTAAACTTAGGTTATAAATACATTACCAGCGACCTCGAAGATTTTCAATACTGCGGATTTGATTTACACGATAATCCATCTCACGATTCTATTATTAATAGAGAAAGTTCCTATTACGGAAAGCAATACGTATACGACCTTACTAAATTCAACAATTTTACACGTTATGATATAAGTGGAAATAATTATCTGTTTTACGACATCTCTTTATTTTCAATGACACCGTCGTTAGTTTTAAAAGATTCGATATTTAGAAAAGCCTTACTGAGTGATGAAGCCGTAGAAAAAGCGTATAGCCTTCATACTACTGATGCTGATAAATTAAAAGCCATCAGCAAACATTTAAATTTGGTAAACCTCTATAATCGTAATCATTATTTCGAATACACTGCTCAAGAATATTTAGATAATTACAATCATTACGAAAAAAATTGCACCACCTATTTTCCAGATGCCCATAACATTCATCCTCAAGATCGCCGAGTAATTAATTACCTTCCCGATTCGGATGTGAGTGCCTATATAGCAAATATTTATAAAGCCAAATTTACTAAGCCTCATGTTTTATTATCTAACTATTTATGGTTTGCGTTCTATTTTTCTTTTTGTGTTTCATTATTAATCATAGTTTTCCGAAATAATAAATGGCAACATTTTTTAGTATCGGCCGTCGCGTTTATTTTATTAGGAATCATCTTGGGTATTTTATCATTAGCCTTTGGAACGCGTTCCTCCGAATCAAAATTTACCACGCTATTTTTAATAACCTGGGGTATTTGTGCCGTGCTGAGTATTCAGTATTATTTTAAGAAAAACCGATACTCCACTGTAAAAGCAGTTGCTACAAATTTATTTTACATCTGCCTTCCATTTATGGCACTCATTATATGTGGTTATGCACATGATGTGTTTGGTTGGCTAAAAATGGAAAACGAAGGTCTAACTGATGCGTTTCATATTGCGCAACGCGAAATCATGGAAAGAACATATGAAGATGCTTTATTTTTAGCACAGCTATTAGGGATTGGCGTTTTTGTATTAGTAGTGATGCCTTTATATAAATTGTTTTTTGCCAAACAAAAGGCCTTACCACGAGAAAAATAGACAAAAACAAAGGGAGCGCCAAAAAACAAGCCATGTCTATGATGTTTTTGTCAATTTATCTCACAAAATATTGTCATGAAATAAGGATTTATGCTTAAATTAGCGCATCATAAAAAAAACGAGTTCACAAACATATCTAAACAATAAATTATAATACAATGGGCGTTTTAGTAGGAAAAAATTCAAAAGTCATAGTTCAAGGTTTTACAGGTGGAGAGGGTACTTTTCATGCCACACAAATGATTGAATATGGAACTAATGTTGTTGGTGGTGTAACACCTGGTAAAGGTGGTTCAACTCACTTAGACAGACCAGTTTTTAATACCGTAAAAGAAGCGGTTGAAAAAGCAGGTGCTGACACGTCTATTATTTTTGTACCAGCTGCCTTTGCTGCTGATGCGATTATGGAAGCTGCAGAAGCAGGTATTAAAGTGATTATTTGTATTACAGAGGGTATTCCTGTAAAAGACATGATTGCTGCTAAAGAATATTTAAAAGGAAAAGCATGTCGTTTAATTGGTCCTAACTGTCCAGGTGTGATTACAGCTGGTGAAGCAAAAGTTGGTATTATGCCAGGATTTGTATTCAAAAAAGGACGTATCGGTATTGTTTCTAAATCAGGTACTTTAACTTACGAAGCTGCTGACCAAGTTGCAAAAGCTGGTTTAGGAGTGAGTACAGCAATTGGTATTGGTGGAGATCCAATTATTGGAACACCAACTCGCGATGCGGTTGAATTATTAATGAATGACCCTGAAACTGATGCGATTGTAATGATTGGTGAAATTGGTGGAAGCTACGAAGCAGATGCTGCTCGTTGGATTAAAGCTAATGGCAACAAAAAACCAGTAGTTGGTTTCATCGCTGGTCAAACTGCTCCAAAAGGCCGTACGATGGGTCACGCGGGTGCAATTGTTGGTGGACATGATGATACAGCGCAAGCTAAAATGGAAATTATGCGTGAATGTGGAATTCACGTAGTTGATAGCCCTGCTGCAATTGGTAAAACCATGGCAGAGGTTTTAAAAGGTGTAAAAGCATAAAAAACCATATAACCATGAAGAAGGTCGAATTTTATTCGGCCTTTTTTTATGTTCGATTTTTGAGGTAAACTCCTTGCATTTATATAGGTTTTATAAAATATATCTTCTATTTTTGAAACATCAATTCCCCGATTGTTACAATAGTATTTTCATGAAACATCACATTAAATTTATTCTTTGTTTAAGCCTTTTACTTCAACTTCAGGTGAAAGCTCAATCAGTAAAAGATTCTTGCTTCCGTATTTTAATGGTAGGCTTTCATGTAAGTGGGCAATTGCCACAATATGATTTAGCTAAACGCTTTGGCCCTAGCCTAAGTGCTGGCGGTAGTTTTGCATGGAAAACTAAACATAACTTATTATTCAGTGTAGAAGGCAGTTATTTTTTTGGCAGAAACGTGAGAGAAGACGTAGTGGCATCCATGAGAACAGCTGATGGCCATATTACAGATAACGAAGGCTATCCTGCTGATTTACGATTAACCGAACGCGGATGGAACATTTTCGGAAACGTGGGTTATGTGATTTCGAAGTGGGGAAACAATCCTAACTCTGGTGTATTTTTCACGATTGGTGGAGGTTGGATGCAACACAAAGTCAAACTATATGATGCCAACCAAAAAATTGCAGCGGTGCATGGCGATTTAAAAAAAGGCTATGATCGTTTATCGGGTGGCATTGGTTTATCTCAATTTATTGGATACAAATACTTGAGTAATAATCGACTTGCAAACTGCTATTTTGGTTTTGAATTTTTTGAAGCTCAAACACAAAGCCTACGTGGGTTTAATTACGACACTGGCTTAGCCGACACAAAAAAACGCTTTGATGTTTTAATGGGATTTAGATTTGGATGGATTCTTCCGCTTTATAAGCGTACCAAAGATTTTTATTATTACTAGGCAACCTTTTGAAAGAGTTTACTCACGTTCAACTTCTTTGCTTATCTGCAGGAATGATTCAAGGCAAGTAATCCGATTAGTTCATTCGTGTCATTAGCTATTCTTACAACTCCTCCACCGTAAACTACAAACTGAAGTTTAAAGTTGATAGCATCAAAAAAGCCATCAGAAATCTGATGGCTTTTTTAAAGATATTCATTACAAATACTAGTATTGAGAGAATCCTTCTCTTGGAGATGGTTTATGCTCAATTAATAAACCTACGCAAGCCGCATCTGCAGGTTTGTGTTTGTCTTTATCAGCAGTAGATGTAACTGGTACTGAAACTTCAATAATTAATTGACGACTTGATTTACTTTGAAACTCAAATAAAGGTTCATTTTTAACCGTTGCATTATCATACAATAACTCATTCGTTTTTGCATCAAAAATTTTATAATTTACTTTTTCACCTAATGGAGTTTCGCAACACACATTAATACGGTAGTCCATTCCTTTATAAACGACACAACGAATTTTTGATGTAGAACCTTGGTTAAATAAACCACTTTTAGATTGTGCATTATACATCCAATCTTCTTTTTCACCATGTTTGGTTTCTACCACACAATATTTACGATGAAACTGCCCACATACTCCAGCTTGTGAAAATGATAACACAGAGCTTAATATGAATAATGTTAAAAATACTTTTTTCATGGTTTTATTATTTAGTTAATGTGTAAGAATTTCTAATCGCTTTAACTTTAGCAACAATCGTTTTATATTGATCAGCTGAAATGACTAGATCTTTCCCACCCGCTAATACATTTTTATTTTTAGACTTTTCAGCTGACGCAGGCACATCTTTTTCGGAAATTTTATCGTAGTCTGCTAATAACTCTTTAAATTGAACTAAAACAGAAGCCACACTCGCATCGCTTTCATACTTTTTCAAAAACTCAATAAGATTTTCTAAAGTATATTTTTGATCAGCAACACGGTTTACTAATGGACTGTTTGGCTCATACTTCCCTAAACTTGTTACAATGTATAAACTTTCAATCCAGCCACCTGCTACTACTAATGATAAAGTTGGACCTTGTTTGCTATTTTCTAAGGTTTCAAATGAACTAAAATAAACATCATCTGTAATTAAGGTTAATGAATCAGGATTAGCTACATTCCCTTCTAAACGTTTTAACACTTCAGGTTGAATAGCAGATGACACACCAATTTGATCACCTAATTGCTTTACTGTTTTGAAGTATTTTAATGCCTCAGAACCAATTTCAAAAATACTGCAATAGCTTAAGTCGCAACTGTAAATACCAAAGTTTAAAGCCTTGGCTTTATTATCAGTATAATTCTTTTGATTATCAGGACTGTTTAAAAAAGATACATTTTTATTGTTCTTTCCGCCAACTGTTTTGATGAAATTCAACATCTCACCTGGAGAAGGAACTTGAAAAAATGTTTCAGTAATTTGTTCTGTATGAATTTCTGTCTTTAAAGAATCTACTCCAGACATTTCATCACCACCTTCTGTTTTATCGCCTCCACAAGAAACAAGCATTAAACTTGCAGCTAAAGGAGCAATTAAAAAATGTTTACGTTGCATCATGATATTATTTGTATAATTATTTACCGATTAATTTTGATACTAAATCTGCCGCTTCTTGTAATTCGATTGCTGAATATACTTTTAATCCAGACTCATCAATTAATTTTTTAGCTTCTACAGCATTAGTTCCTTGTAAGCGAACAATGATTGGAACATTAATAGTACCCATGTTTTTGTATGCATCAATTACACCTTGCGCCACACGGTCGCAACGAACGATACCACCAAAAATATTCACTAAAATAGCTTTCACGTTTTTATCACCTAATATTATGTGGAATGCTTTTTCAACACGCTCAGCATTAGCTGTACCGCCCACATCTAAGAAGTTAGCAGGCTCACCACCTGATAATTTAATGATATCCATCGTAGCCATTGCTAAACCAGCACCATTTACCATGCAACCAACGTTTCCGTCTAATTTCACATAGTTTAATTCTGCTTTACGAGCCTCTACATCCACTGGATTTTCTTCAGACTCATCACGCATCGCTTCAATATCTTTGTGACGGTATAAAGCGTTATCATCTAAAGTTACTTTAGCATCCACTGCAATAATTTTATCATCCGATGTTTTTAAAACAGGATTAATTTCAAACATCGAAGAATCAATTGAATCGTAAGCTTTGTATAAAGCTGCTACGAACTTTGTCATTTCTTTAAACGCATTACCGCTTAAGCCTAAGTTAAAAGCTACCTTACGGCATTGAAAATCACGTAATCCTACTTTAGGATCAATTTCTTCTTTCCAAATTAAATGAGGAGTTGCTTCAGCAACTTGTTCAATATCCATTCCACCTTCAGTACTGTACATAATGATATTACGACCCGTTGAACGATTTAATAAGATACTCATATAAAACTCTTTAGTAGGAGTTGCTCCTGGATAGTATACATCTTGAGCTACTAATACTTTACTTACTAATTTACCTTCAGCGCTAGTTTGAGGAGTAATTAAGTGCATCCCAATAATGTTTGTTGCAACTTCTTTTACTTTTTCTAAGTTTGGAGCAAATTTAACACCGCCCCCTTTACCACGACCACCTGCGTGAATTTGAGCTTTTACTACAACACCATCGCATTTGTATGTTTCCATAACTTGCTTAGCAGCTGCAACAGCTTGCTCTGGAGTTTCAGCAACAATTCCCTCTTGAATAGCTACACCAAAACTTTTTAAAATACTTTTTCCTTGATACTCGTGAATGTTCATATGATAGTGTTTATAGTTCTAAATTTGCTCTCAAAAATAGGGTTTTTATTGTAAAAGCAAACATTTTTTTGTAAAATATTTGCCGTACTATAAAACCTACAACTCTGCAATAAATTCATGAATCACCTCATATACCTGATTCAACTCCGATTCGCTAATACAATAGGGTGGAATTATATACAAAATGTTTCCTAAAGGCCTAACAATAATACCCTTTTTATAAAAATAAGTAGCAATGCTTTCGGATGCATGATTGAGATAATGCGTATGCTCTTCAGTATTGATTTCGAGAGCTAGAATAGTCCCTTTACTTCTGATATGCTTTAATTTAAAGTGATTTTGATGCTTTGTAACAAACGCTTGATGTAATTGAGAAATCATTGAAATTTGATACCAAGTTTCTTTCTTTTCCATCAAATCCAAACTTCCTAAGGCAGCCGAACATGCGGTAGGATTTGCCGTGT
This sequence comes from Bacteroidota bacterium, assembly GCA_947450025.1. GTDB lineage: Bacteria > Bacteroidota > Bacteroidia > B-17B0 > Aurantibacillaceae > UBA4416. The sequence continues at coordinate 180,082 of CANFTW010000004.1, forward strand.
AACTATGTCCATGAAAAAAGGTTTTGGTTTTATCATCACTCACACAGGCATCATAAATAAATTGAGCGCAACTTGTCACTCCCAAAGGCATATACCCTCCCGTTAATCCCTTAGATAAACAAATAATATCGGGTTTGTTAGTTAAATAATGACTCGCAAAAAACTCACCAGTTCTTCCAAAACCAGTCATGACCTCATCGGCAATACAAACTACCTGGTGTTGTTGACATAAAGCAATTAATTCATCAAGGTATTTTGCCTCATACATTACCATACCAGCCGCTCCTTGAACTAATGGTTCAAAAATAAATCCAGCTATATCATGATGATTGGTAAACCACCCCTCTAAAACTTCTTTAATTTGTTCAATATTATCGACATCAGGTAATGGAATATGAATCACATCAAACAACAAATTCTCGAAAGCATTGTTAAACACGTTTCTTGCCCCTACACTCATTCCTCCAAACGTATCGCCATGGTAGGCATTTTCAAAGGCTATAAATTTTTTCTTTTGAGTACCTTGATTATGCCAATATTGCAATACCATTTTTAAACCTACCTCAACAGCCGTGGAGCCATTATCAGAATAGAAAATCTTGGACTGATTTTCTGGCAAATGCCCTATTAATCGTTCCGCTAATTTTACGGCTGGTTCGTGAGTGAATGAACTAAAAATAGTATGCTCCAAAGTATATAACTGCTCACTCACCTTTTGAGAAATATAAGGATGGCAATGACCATGTAAATTAACCCACCAAGATGAAATGCCATCTAATAATTTATTCCCATCCGCATCATAAAAATAAGCCCCCTCGCCCCTCACAATTTGAATAGGAGCTTCGGCATACTTTAAGTGTGTAAAAGGATGCCAAACAAACTGCTTGTCTTTTTGTTGTATATCTGTATTGCTCAAGGTTATAATTATTTTTGATTCGAAAGTATATAAAATAATTTAATTCATTTGCTATATTTATGCTCTTATTAAATATTAAACCATGGACTTAGAATTCAATAAAAATGATGATAAAATGCGTTTGCTGATTTCCCAAATGGAGCAACGCTTAACAAAGATATACGAAGGCGGTGGTAAAAAACGCATCGAAAAATTACATGAGCAAGGAAAAATGAGTGCGCGTGAGCGTATTGATTTTTTATTAGATAAAAACACTCCTCGTTTTGAAATGGGAGCATTTGCTGGATACGAGATGTATCCTGAGCATGGTGGTTGCCCAGGGGGCGGCGTGGTTATTGTTATTGGTTATGTGAGTGGTAAACAATGTATTGTTGTTGCGAATGATGCCACTGTAAAAGCAGGAGCTTGGTTCCCTATTACTGGTAAAAAGAATTTACGGGCGCAGGAAATTGCCATGGAAAACCGCCTACCAATCATTTATTTAGTTGATAGTGCTGGTGTGTATTTGCCAATGCAAGATGAAATTTTTCCTGACAAAGAACACTTTGGACGTATCTTCCGTAACAACGCGGTGATGAGTAGTATGGGCATTTTACAAGTATCTGCCGTAATGGGAAGTTGTGTGGCAGGTGGAGCTTACTTACCAATTATGAGTGATGAAGCGATGATTGTTGACAAAACAGGCTCTATCTTTTTAGCAGGATCTTACTTGGTAAAGGCCGCCATTGGCGAAAATATTGATAATGAAACTTTAGGTGGTGCAACAACACACTGCGAAATTAGTGGAGTGACTGATTATAAATGCAAGGATGATGAGGATTGCCTAACACGCATTCGTAATATTATGGGTAAGGTTGGTGATTATGATAAAGCTGGCTTTAACCGCGAAACGCCTGTTCTACCTAAAAAAGATGCTAAAGACATGTATGGTATCTTAAATGATAAACAATACGAAATTCGTGATATTATTGAACGTATTGTAGATAATGGAGAGCATGATGAGTATAAAGAATTATACGGTCAATCTATTGTATGCACTTATGCTCGCATTGATGGTTGGGCAGTAGGTATTGTAGCTAACCAACGTAAAGTGGTTAAAAGCAAAAAAGGGGAAATGCAATTTGGTGGTGTGATTTATAGCGATAGTGCTGATAAAGCGGCTCGCTTTATTATGAATTGCAATCAAAAGAAAATTCCATTAGTGTTTTTACAAGATGCTACTGGATTTATGGTAGGCTCTCGTAGCGAACACGGCGGTATTATTAAAGATGGTGCAAAACTAGTGAATGCTATGGCTAATTCAGTGGTTCCAAAATTCACGATTATTTTAGGTAACTCATATGGCGCTGCTAATTATGCTATGTGTGGGAAAGCATACGACCCTCGTTTAATTGTTGGATGGCCAACAGCTCAAGTAGCGGTGATGGGTGGAGCGCAAGCTGCTAAAGTGTTAGTTCAAATTGAAGTGTCTAGTTTAAAAGCAAAGGGTGAAGAAATTACACCAGAAAAAGAAGCTGAATTATACAACAAAACAAAAGATAAATACGATACTCAAACCACACCGTATTATGCAGCCTCTCGTTTATGGTTAGATGCGATTATTGATCCAGTTGAAACTCGTAAAGTTATCAGCATGGGAATTGAAGCAGCTAATCATGCTCCAATAACCAAAGCATATAATGTGGGGGTATTACAAACCTAAAAGATGATAACCAAAAAGGAGGTTCATATTTTAAAAGAAATTGATTTGAAAGAAGCAAACATTACGCTTCGTTCAAATGGAATTGTGTATGTTTTATTTAAAGATGATTGTGTTTTAGACGTTGATTTACAATTTCGATTACTAGATTTTTATAATGAAATCACAGGAGGAAAATTAACACCATTTATATTTTTAGCAGCCGAAAATGTAACCATTACAACAGAAGCCAGAGATAATGCTACGACTATAGAGAGCATCTCTCCTCTTGGCGCTTCTGCAGCGATTGTTACGAATTTAGCGTATAAATTAATTGCCAATTTTTACATGCGATTAAACAAGCCTAAAAGACCTTTTAAAACTTTTAGTAATGAAGAAGAAGCTGTAAAGTGGTTGAAATCAATAAAAATGTCTTAGGACTGGTATGAAAAAACTAATCATCCATAGCTTATTTATTTTTTCTTTTTTTTCACTTCTTGCACAAACTAAAGCCCCACTTATTTTTAAATGGCAAGATCGTTTTGTGACCAAAAACATTCACAAGTATATTAAGCACGACACCTTAATACAAACAAGTGCTGCTAACATTCATGTTTGCTTTAATAAAGATAGTCTAAAACCTTATTTACTTCTATTACACGGCATGGGGGCTAATGCTCGAACTAATTGGAGTAATCAACTAGAAAGCTTATCAAAACACTTTAATTTAATTTTACCCGACTTAATTTATTTTGGAGAAAGCACTTCCGATTCAAAAAATTATTCAGTTGACTTTCAAGTTGAACAAATTAGAGAAGCCATTTTAAAAATAGGAATTACACAACAACTCAACGTCATGGGATTTAGCTATGGTGGCTTAACCGCAGCTATGTATAATCAGTTACATCATAACGAGGTTATCAAATTAATTATCATTGATGGGCCAGTTAAATTTTACTCAGCGCAATTAGCCGATAGTTTAGCACAAGTAGTTGGTGTGAACTTTATTAAAAACCTCATTGTTCCATCAACCATTACAGAATTTGACGGAATGAAAAAAGCAGTGATGTCGAGAGGTTTCCCTGCTACGAAACGATTAAAACGTAAACTGCTCACCTATTTCTTTTTACCCACTAAACAAATCAGAGATCAACAAATGACATACTTATTTGAACATCAAGCAACCTATCAAAACTATGATTATCATTTAGACATCACACCGACCTTATTAATATGGGGAGAAAAAGATGGTGCGATTCCTGTTTCGGTTGGACAAAAATTGCATCAAGCCTTTCCAAATACCACTCAATTAATCATCTATCCTAAAGCAAAGCATGACGCCCACTTTAGAGAATACAAAAAACTAAACAAAGCAGTGATTGCGTTTTTGAAGTAAATCATAAGAACAGTTTATTACTTTTTGCAGCCAAAAAGTAAACAATCACGCCAAGGCGTGATATGATTTTGTGATAGGCAATTCCTGAAGGACCGCAGCTAAAAATAACCGCTTGCGCATGCACCCCTACTTTATTTTTACTGCTATTGCTTCACAAAATCAAGACTCAGCAGCAAATATTTTATTTTTCTATCGCATATATAAGTGTATAGAAAAACAACTCAGAACATAAAACGGCATTTACGGCATTTTAAAATTTAGCGTTTAAATCAAATAGAATCAAATGTGTGGGCATGTGAGCAGATTCTTTGGGCTGTTCGCGCAGCGCTTCAAAGAATCGGATTGATGCTATGCAGATTTTAGCTAAATTTTAAAGAGCCTTGATTTTTTTGTTTCTTTTTTATCAAGAAAAAAGAAATTTTAATCCTTTGAATAACAAACAAAGAGAGCAGTAAATAAAACTTAAACAGTTTTACTTTCTATTGCCCATTCCATTTAGGTAATCGTCCTGGTGTTGAAGGCAATTTCAATTCTTCTAACTTATTTTCTAGAGCTCCTAATTTTGAATTTAAATCATTCACAGCATCATATACTAATTTAAACTTAGGCGTTATTTCCTTTAGTTTTTCTTCATAAGTACCCGTTAATCCTAATGATTGATTCCAAGTTCCACCAACAATTGTTTCAACAGATCCTACTATACCAGGTAAGGTTTCAAACTCTCTTCTAGCTAAACTGGCATCCCCATTCATCTCATCATTTAATGCTTTTAATCGCTTTTCAATCAACAACAATTCTTGCATATACGTCATACTAGAAGATGGGCCTTTTTGAACACCTGCCTTTAAAAATTTAATTCGCTCACTCATGCTACCCATAAATTGATTTGTACCTAGCACTACTCTTCTATACTCTCCTAATGATTTATTAGCCGCCAATAACTTTACTTTATCAACTTCAGGTAATGTGGAATTAGAAAGCGTTGTTAAATTAAAACTCACTTTATCTGATAGATTTTCTAAAACTCCATTTTCAACTTTTATGATTTGTGCAAAATATTTACCCGGCAACGCTACGGGTCCTTGCTCATCGCTTTCGTAGGGATTATTTGGATCAGGCGTGTAAAAAGAAACAGGAGAGGTTAATTCTAAACGACCATCCCATAACACTTCTTTCATTCCTTTTGAAGCAGATTGTTTAATTTTTCTGATTTCATTGCCTTGCTCATCTGTAATCACTAACAATGTATAAGGTGCTTCTTCATTATCTTCTATACGTAAGCTATCTTTTGAAGGATAAGCAATGGCTTGATTATTTTTAATTTTTTCTTTCTCCAATGCTTTACGTTTATCTTTTAATGTTTTATAATCGTCCTTTATATAATAACGAATAATTGCCCCAATAGGAGGATTCTCGGCAGTGTAAAATGTTTCGCCTTGAAATGATTTTCCTTTATGACCGTATGGCTGAGATTGATTAAACACCAAACCATCCATGATTGGAAAAATAGTTGCCTTCTTGTCTAAGTCTTCTTTTTTAATGGTTTGCAAAATCGTATAATCATCCATCACATAAAAACCTCGTCCAAATGTTGCAATCACAATATCATGATCTTGCTCCTGAATAACGATATCCCTCACACAAATAGATTGTGGCAACCCTCCAGTCATTTCCATCCAATTTTTTCCTGAATCAATACTCACATAAAATCCAAACTCTGTTCCACAGAATAATAGATTTTTATTTTTATCATCTTCTGTCAAACAATACACCGACCCACGAGCTGGTAAATTATTACTGATGCTTGTCCATGTTTTTCCCTTATCAGAACTCTTCATTAAGTAAGGTTTAAAATCGCCATTTCGGTGATTATTAAAACACGCATACATCACATTTTCATCATGACGAGACGCTAAGACATTTTGTAATAACACTTGGATTGGAACTCCTGAAAAGTTGGACACTTTTGTCCAACTAACGCCACCATTTTCTGTTACCTGAATTAATCCATCATCTGTACCTACCACTATTAATTGTTCGTTTAATGGCGATTCAGATAAAGCGGTTATATTGCCGTAAATAGAAGTGGATTGATTTTTAGCAACCGCATCCATACTCCATACTTTACCCATCACTGGTAATTTATTTCTATCAATACCTGCTGTTAAATCAGGACTTATAACTTTCCATGAATTTCCTCTATCGTCACTTCTAAATAATTTATTAGCAGCAAAGTAAATACGCTTATTATCAAATTTGCTAATGATTAAAGGCGCATCCCAATTAAAACGATAGGCAGGTTCCCCATTTTTTTCCATTGGTTTAATGTCAATAGCTTCTCCATTTTTTCGATCGTAACGCACTAAGCCTCCATACTGCCATTGGCTGTATACAATGTTTGGTTCAGTTGGGTCAACTCGTGATTGAAAACCATCACCACCAACGGTAACAAACCAATCGGCATTAGTAATTCCGCTAGCGCTAATCGTTCTGTTAGGCCCACCTAAGGTATTGTTATCTTGTGTGCCACCATACACATAATAAAATGGTTTGCTATTATCTACACATACTCTATAAAACTGAGTAATTGGTAAGTTTGAGCAAAAACGCCATGTTTGAGCACCATCCATACTTTCGTATAAACCACCATCGCAACCCATAATTAAGTGTCCTGTATTTCTTGGATCAATATATAAAGCATGATTATCGACATGTTTATTTTTTTCTCCAACCCCTCTAAAAGTTTTACCACCATCTGTTGTTACTTGCGCCCAGGTATCTAAACTATATACTTTGTTTTCATCTTTTGGATCGGCAACAATTTCTTGATAATAATTTCCGGCTGTTGACCAATCATTTTGTTTTTCCCAACTAGCACCACGGTTGGTACTTTTATAAAATCCTTTGCCTTCGGCAGCTTCCACAATGGCATACACATAATCTGTGTTCGCTGGAGAAATTGCTAAACCAATTCTTCCCACATCACCACTAGGTAAACCATTGGTTAATTTATTCCAAGTCACACCATAGTCGGTACTTTTATAAATAGCACTTTCGGGTCCGCCACTAATGTAAGTGTATTCATGACGACGACGCTGATGTGCCGAAGCATACACAATGTTAGGATGCTTCATATCAATTAATACATCATTGCAACCTGTGTTTTCGCTAATGGTTAATGTTTGTTTCCAGGTTTTTCCACCATCGGTTGTTTTATAAATACCACGCTCACCGCCGGCATTCCATAAAGGACCATAAGCCGCCACATACACAATATCAGAGTTTGTTGGATCAACCGAAATTCTTCCGATGTGTTCAGACTTTTCTAAGCCCATGTTTTTCCAAGTTTTTCCACCATCCTCACTTTTATAAACCCCATCTCCATATCCTACGGCACGTTGATTATTATTTTCTCCAGAGCCTACCCAAATAACGTTTGAGTTACTAGGGTCAATGGTAATACAACCAATAGAATAAGAATTTTGATTATCAAAAATTGGGTAAAACGAAACCCCAGCATTATCTGTTTTAAAAACACCACCAGCAGCCGCTACAACATACCATTGATTTCGATTATTGGGATTAACCGCAATATCCCCTACTCGGCCTGATGTTACTGCAGGACCTAAGGAACGAAAGGATAAAGCCGAATAAGTTTCGGATTTAAACAAAGGATTAGTTTGTTCAGATTTAGAATCTTTAAAACTAGTTGTTTTTTGAGCATTAAGCGATATGGCGCTTGTTAACGCTATAGAAACTATTAAATTGGTAGATAACTTCATGGATTAAGTTTTAGTTATACAAAACTATTCTTTTTAGCGAAAGCTTATTAACCTTTTATTGACATTTAATAATTACCTCATGCTGAATATATTTCAACAGTTGTTCAGGATAAATGAAAATCAATTAGATTTGTATATGGAAAAAACTAAGATTTTAGATTCGGTACAAATCAGTCAAAAATTAAATCGTATGGCTTACCAAGTATACGAGAATAATTTCAAGGAAAAAGAATTACTGATTGTTGGCATTGAAGGTAATGGCTATAAAGTAGCCGAAAAAATAGTGGCTATTTTAAATTCCATTTCTCCTGTAAAAACCAAATTGGGAAAAATTAAAATTGACAAAGAAAATCCATGGAGCTTTGAACCAAAAATTGATTTTACAGAAAAAGATTTCGAAAACAAATCGGTGATTTTGGTAGATGATGTTTTAAATAGTGGAAAAACTTTAATTTATGCGGTTAAACTGTTTTTAAATAAACCAGTGAAACAATTAAACACCTTAGTATTAGTTGATAGAAGCCACACTCGTTTTCCTGTAAAAGCAGATTTTGTAGGCCTATCCTTATCAACGACTTTACAAGAAAGAATCGATACCGATTTTTCGAAAAAAGGAAAAGAAGCGGTTTATTTAGTTTAATCCAAGACATTATTTATTATTAAAAAAAATCCCCGAAGGTTCTTCGGGGATTTTTAATTTATTTCAATAAAGTGACATGACCTATATATTCATGTTTCTTACCAAGTACATCTTTCAATTTCACTTTCCAAGTATACACATCTTGTTTTCCTTCGGCATTTTTTCCTTGAACTTTACCGTTCCAACCTTTGGTAATATCATCCGTGTAAAAAATCATCGCACCCCAACGATCAAAAATCCACATTTCATAATGTGCAATACCAATACCTGAACCATTAAAATAATCATTAATACCATCTTCATTAGTTGGTGTAAAAGCATTAGGTATGTAGAATGTAAATTCAGGTGCTATCTCCACTGGTACAATCGCTGTGTCTCTGCAACCATATTGATTTTCAATAATAATATTAGAATAATAGGTTGCCGCTGTTACATCATTATAAAAATGTTCTGGATTAATATGTGTAGAATCTATTTTAATAGGTCCATCACCAAATGTCCACCACCATTTAACGTAATCATGAGATTGATTGTTGAATGTAATTAATGGCGTTAAAATACTACCTGGACTAGGACTCACATAATAACTTGCTACAGGCACAGGGAACACGGTAACGTATGCTAATTTATTATTTGTGTTAACACATCCACTATCCGTAGTCACGGTTAAACTAATATCAAATTGAGCTAACTGACTACTGCTATTATTTGTATAACAATGATTCACACTAGCGTTTGTAGGATTTGTTACACTTGATCCATCTCCTAATGACCATTGCCATTGTGAAATTCTTGCAGGACCCGTAATGGCAGGCGTAGCATCGGTAAACGTAACGCAATGTTTAGGACATCCATCTGGATCATTCACACTAAACATTGGACTAGGGTTATAATTCACATAAATTGTTTTTTTTATGGTATCTCTACATCCATTATTTGTTACTGATACCAAACCTATGGTTTGTGTACCTGCCCCACTAAATGTATTATTAGCACTTTGGCCATTCGCTTCAATAGTGCTGATTGAATTATTAAAATCCCAGAACCAATTTGTAATCGTACCACTATTAGCTAATGTTTGAGCCGAGAATGTCATCGCCACTTGATCACAAGCAGATGCATTAGCAATTCGCACCAATGGTTTTGGATAAATTTGAACTTGTTTAACCACAGTTGCTTGACATCCTAAATCGGAAGTTACCGATAACGTTGCATTATAGGTTCCAGCTAATAAGTAGGTATGTGTTGTAATTGCAGAAGCTGTCGATGAGAATGTTCCTCCATCTCCAAAACTCCAAGCGTAAACAGTATTTGTGCCAACAGGGATTGTTGTCGTCGAGCCGTCAAATGATACAGGTTGATTATTGATACACTTATTTGCATAAGTGAAATCAGGAACTGGTGACGGATTAATACTAACTGTTCTAGTAATAGTTGCTGTACAAGAAGTATTAGACATAATATTTAAGGTGATGTTTTTCACACCACTTGTAGAATATATTAAAGGACTTGGATTAGCTGACGTTGATGTAGCAGGGCTAGCTCCTGTGTCAAAATTCCAACTATAACTTGTAATATTATTTGGTGCAGAAACGCTTGATGTGTTATTTAATAAAATATTAGAATTTGTACAAGCACCTACCGGATTAAACGTTGCTATAGGAACGGCACCAACGTTAACAGGTATTAACACACTATCTCGGCAACCATTGTTGGTGACGACACTTAACTCGACACTATAGGTTCCTGCAACAGTATAAGTGTTGGTTGGTGTTTGAGTGGTATTATCAACAATCCCATTATTATCAAAATCCCATGACCAATTGGTAATATTATCAGGAGCAGAAACACTAGAGGTATTTCCAAAGGTAGTTGCTAAACCTAAACAAACTGTATTGGCAGAGATAGCAGCGGTTGGATTTGGATAAACCGTTAATGTTTTTGTAATAATACCATGACATCCGCTTGAATTTGTAACGGTGTAAGTCACATTTTTGATACCAGGAGTCGTATAAGTATGAGAAGGATTTGCTCCAGTCCCATGTGGGGTTCCATCTCCATAATCCCAATCATGAGCCGCTATACCAGTTGTTGGTGAAGCCGCACTAGTAAAATTAGTAACGGTATTTAAACAGGCATTAGAAGTTAAAAAATCAGCATTAATAGCAGAAGAAACAGACAATACTTGAGTAATACTATCGGTACATCCACCATTTGACACCAATAACTGCACACTATACGTACCTGGTGTTGTGTATGTGTTGGTAGGGCTTTGTGTTGTATTATCTGTAATCCCATCATTATTAAAATCCCAATAATAATTTGAAATTGGAGGGCCACCGTTTACTGAAGTTGTATTGACAAATGGTACACTCAAGCCATTAGCACATGGGTTTGTTGAGAAGGTGAAATTGGCCAATGGATTGGGGACAATATTAAATGTAGAATACAAGACGGGACTCTGACAACTGGTTCCCTGCATACCGAGCGTGACGGAATAGGTTCCGGAGGTGGAAGTGGTAATACATTGATTGGTGTTTCCCGTGGCCCCTGGCCCGGTCCATGAATAGGAGGTAAAGCCTGGTGGTGCACATAAAGTATTGGTGACCGTAGAACACATATTAGTGGTAGTTTGACCAACCGGAATATCCGTACCATTTAAATTTAAAGTCATTGGATCACAAGCGGCGTCAATATAACAATATCCAGGATGGGCGCCCTGAGCTGCGACACATCCCCCAACTGTAAACTCAATATTTACACACTGACCAATATAATTGGTTAAATCAAATGAACGTGTTTGCCATGGCAAATAACTCCAAGCTGCTCCACTAGAAGCATTTGTATAAGATATAAAGTTAGGATCTCCACTTGAACAAGCAGAACCTTGCTGCGCCACTTGATATTGAGCACAAGGAATAACGACGTTGTTACAAGTTTCGAATTTGATATTAAAGAACGGTTGATCTGAACAAGCATGTCCGCCATCCTGCAAAATAACAGCGTATTTATATACAAATACGGAGTTTGCTGCCGTTACCGTAAAAGTTTGATTTAATCGATAAGAAACACCACCTGTGCCAGTTTGACCTAAACGACAAGCGAAATTTCCTCCACCAGGAGGCACTGTAGCTACTAAAGGCACATTAGGATCAGTTCCCGGACCTACAAGAACTGCTTGAGTTGTAGCTGCTGCGCAACAGCCAGCCATGGTAATTGAATTATTGTTAGTACCTTCTAGAGCTGTCCAGCCTGCTAAAGTTCCAGTCTCAAAGCCAGGGTTAGTACAAGGAGCTTGAACAGTAGGATTTGGGGCATTTGTTCTTAATCCAAAATGAAAATCAATATAATTTCTCTTTAAAACGGCAACAATTCGTCTTTGCTTCCACAACTCATTTGTATTCATTTGAGCTTGAACCCATGCAGCATCTTCATCAAATCCAATTAATGAGTCTGCTGAAAACTCATAGGGCAAGTAAAACTTGTCAATATTTTCGCCATTCAAGCCTTTATGCTCATGATGACTGTCTGTTTGAGCAAATCCAAGTTTTGATAAACCCAACAAGTAAATAAAAACAACAAATACTTTATAAAAACGTTTCATATATGATAATGATTAATTGTACTAAATATAAAATTTCAAAAAATAGGAACTTCATCATTTTTATGGAAAAAACCATAAAAATTAGCATTACAATAATAAAGCATTTTTAGAGATTTATCAATATCTAAACTAAAAAAATGAGGATGCTAACTAATTTTTAGAGGGGTTTCACCCATTACTATTCTGAAGAAATCTGGAAGATTAGTCGATTGGTCGAATTTAAAGATGGAATCTGAAACATTGAATTTGCTGATTAAATCAAAGAATAAACCTTTTTCCAAACCGCAAAAGAATATAATCTGAGGATAAAATTTGGTTTTTGAGCCAATAATTGATTGAAATTCTTAGAAAGATGGTTCAAATCTACAAAATTGAGCTGCTGATGGATCGTATCCAAGATTTCTGTTTGATGTGATAAAAGCCATTTTTGAACTGGAGCTTCAAAACCTATTTTATCTCTTCGCTGGTAAATTTCAATTGGAAGATATGCCTTAGAAGCTTCTCGCAATAAATATTTAGAAATACCATTCCTTATTTTCTTATTTCCTTCAATTGAAAACACGTAATTAACTAACTCCACATCATCGGCAAAAGGCACACGACTTTCAATGCCAAAAGCCATACTACAGCGATCTTCACATTTTAAATAAGATTTCAGTCTACCATGATAGTCGATTCGTAATTGCTGATTAAGCGATTTCGCAATCTTTTCACTTTGACTTTTTCCGAATTGTTTTTTATCAGATGTAAAATATTGAGCATAAGTAAGACTTAACCCAAACGTATCTTTTAAGAGTGTTTTACCCAATAATGCATAGCCATTTGGCACAGTTTGTTTAGATTCAGCTATTTGTTTTAAAGATGCCAATCCTAAATTCTCTTTCCACTGAGCCATAAAATGATGTGAGTATCCTCCAAATAATTCATCTGCTCCTTGTCCATCTAAAAGCACTTTTACACCATGCTCAGCGGCCAACTTCATCACTCTGTGCTGAGTATACGTACTGGTACTCCATACAGGCAAATCCTGATAATAATTTAAACTTTCGATATCTCTAAAAAATTCATCGGCAGTTGGACTAACTGTTCTCCAATTACCTCCCACAAAATCAGATACTTTTTTGGCATATTGCGTTTCATCAAATGATTCATTTGGAAAAACAGCGGTAAATAGTTTTAAAGATTTATCTGGCTGCAAATGCTTAACCATGCCCGCAATAATGGAACTATCTAAACCTCCACTCAAACAAGATCCAACTTCCACATCACTTCTTAATCTCAAATCAATCGCATGGAGTAATTTTTTCTCAATCGCTTGAATGATTTCAGAATCTGATTTTGAAGACAAGGTTTTATGAGGAAGCGAATAATAATTAGTGATTTTTATGGAATGATTGTCTAATTGATAAACCAAATAATGAGATGGTTTTAATTCATAAATGCCTTTAAATAATGACTGATCCGTTGTTTCTAAATTTCCATTAACAATAAAATCAAACTGCGAAATTTCGTTAATTTCAAACTCCACTAATTTAGATTTTATAAAAGCTTTATACTCACTTGCAAATGCAAAAGCATCTGTTGTATTTGAATAATAAAAAGGCTTTACCCCCACCCGATCTCTAGCACAAAACACTTGATTGTTTTTTTTATCAAACAATGCAAACGCAAACATGCCATTAAACTTCTGTAAACATTTAAAACCCCATTCTTTATAAGCTTCGATGACAACTTCTGTATCTGTTTGAGTGACAAAAAAATGTCCTTTTTGTTTTAACTCCTCTCGCAGTTCTATGTAGTTAAAAACTTCTCCATTAAACGTAATCCAATAATCACCTTGTGCATCACACATCGGTTGATGACCTGATTCTGACAAATCAATGATTGATAATCGTCGGTGAGCTAAAACAAAATCATAATTAGTGTCGATATTTTGAAAAGATGATTTGGGATTAAATAAAAAAGTATCCCGCTCTTTATTAACTAATGGAGTCTCATTTGAATAAACCGGCACCGAATTTGTTTTTGAAAAAAAAGCAAAACCTTCTCCATCAGGCCCTCTATGCTTAATAGCTTGGTTCATAGCAAATACAGCATCTTTAAGAGATACTGTATTTGTCTTTGAAATAATTCCGGCTATACCACACATAACATTTTTTGTATTTATTTATAATCAATATTTTGTTTGGATAATATTAATGATCTTTTATATACATCAATCCATTCTTTTTGAGTGCTAACAAAACTATCATTATGCCAAACAGAAACAAATTCTCCTCCTTGTTTTTTCACCGTTCTTAAAAGTTGATCAATAAATTGATTAGCCTGTTCTACATTATATCCATTATAATCTCTCAACGTCCCTTCCATGATTGTACTAGGATGTATCATTAACGAAGTTGGTTCGTTTTTTTGCAAATCAAACCAAGGATAAGGCGTGCATAATCCAGATCTGAATCCAGATTCAGAAGCATAAATCATCGTATAATCATCCGTAATTCCAGCCTGAATAAATGCCCTATATGTTTCTGGAAACTTTACTCGTAAAAAATGACAGCGCGCTGAAGTCACTTTTTTTTCAATGATATTTTCTAATCGTTGCTTTTCTAATTCAATTTTTTCTATATCATTAAATGATTCATAGGATGGATGAAGACCCATCGTATGATCATTTGATAATTTTTTTAATAATTTTCTAAAACCATTACTTTGATAATGAGGATTCTTATCATACTTAGAATAATCACCAATCAATACAAAATACTGCAATTGAGTTTGTGTTTCTTTACTTAGCGTATTAATGAATTGAAATGTATTATAAGGATCTTTTTCTTCGTTTAAATTACTAACGATACGTTGAGTTACTTGGTTAAGTTTTAAAGAAAAAACATCTTTTAATAATCCTCCGATGTTACGTTTTAATCCTTTATGAGCAAATGCAAAAGCATTATCGATATCAATCGTTGAGACAAAATTAAATTCTCTTTGGTGAAATTTCAAAGAAGGATAATAATGATTTAACTTTTCGCTAAATTGCTGAATCGCACTATTTAAAAAAGGAATTCGCAAACAATTGTATTGATAGGCAATGCTGCATTCTGCTTTAAATCGCTGATGTTCATCTAAATCTGAGTTTAGATATTCCTCATAACGTGATGCAAAATAAAACGTCATCGCGAAAATATCATACCCTAAAAAGTCTGAAGAATTTGATTTAAAAAATTTAGGAAAATCTATAACATCAATCTCAGCCTCGATTATTTTAGATTTGATGTCTGATTCAAATAATAAATTGTCTGATTGAATAAACACATCACACTTTTGATGAATTGAAGTATAAGCCATCTTTGGAAGAGGACTACTCAAAAAATCTTCTTGATGATCAGTTAATTGAAAGGCAGTCTTCAAGATTTGTCCAAACACCAAGTCCATAGCATACGAAACACGTGGTGTGATATGATGGGTGTAAATTAATATCATGACTGAGGAGCGGCTAATTCAATAATTTCTTCGTAAACATTTTTCCAATCAATCCAATCAACAGCTGTTCCCATCGTATCATTATGAAATATCGTAATTAACTCTCCATTATATTTCTTCACTTCATCTATAATTGGTTTCGCAAACGCTGATATCGTTTGTGGGGTTGCATGATCTTTAAACCTTAACGAGGTTTCGCTCAAACAAAAAGGATGAATTTTCAATCCCGTTTCCAATTCATCATCTAAATCATACCAATAAAATGGCATACATAAACTCGCCCTAAACCCATTAAAATTAGCATAGCCCATTGAATAATCATGTGTGATTCCAAGTTCCAATAAGGTTGCATAAGTATCTGGGAATTTTAACATCGAAAAATGTTGTCGTGAATTAAAAACATCTCGGTGAGTAATTTTAGCCAAACGATTAATCTCAACTTTAACTTGATTCATATTTCCATTAGACCCAAATGAAGGATGAATGCCTATTGAGGCATAATCTGCCAAATGCTTTATTAATTGCTGAAATCCATAATTATTAGACGGATGATTTTTGTCATTCATTCCATAATCTCCTAATAAAAAGAAATAAATGACTTTTAATTTATATTTCCTCTGCAATTCTAATTGCTTTTCATAGGAATCAAATGGGTCTTTTTCGTTTTTAAAAACAACGGCTGTTCTCTGCTTTAAATCTTCCTTATCAAATCGTAAAAACGATTTTAGATATCCTCCTATTGAGCGCATGACGCCTTTTTCTTGATACTTATAAGCTGTATCAATATCTATGGTTGAAACAAAGGAGTATGCATTGTGAGACGTTATTAATTTAGGAAATCTAGAAAGTAATAATTTTTCAAATTCAGAAATCCATAAGTTAACGATGGGTATATTTAAAAAATCATATTGGTACGCTAAACTATTTTCTGCTTCAAATCGATTAAAAGCATCCGGCATAAAAGGTAAATATTCTTCATATCGACTCACCAAATAAAAAGAAGCTGCAAAGACATCAAAAGGTAAAACGTTATGATAAGTCTTAAAAAAATATTTAAAATAAGCTTCATGATTTTGCATTTGAATGGTTTGTTCTTTTATTCCTGATTCAAACAATAATGAATGAGCTACAATATGAAAGTCACTTTCAACCTCCTGGTGCGTATACGATAATTTATATCCTTCAAAAGCTTTATAATCATCTAAATTATTAGTTAAAGAAAATTCTAAACCTAAACAATCTTTAAAAATTAAGTTAAAGGTATATTTTACTCTAGGAGTAATCTTGTGAGTATATATAAATATGTGTGAATTGGGATTCAAATACTATTTAAGTGTTTTAACAAATATAACTTAATAGCGTAAAACGAAAAGAGTGTTCTAAAATTGTTATTTATACAGAATTGTTAATTAATATTGATATTGAATCAACCAATATCAATCATCCCAGACTTAATTTTTATTACTTTTAAACCTCATATTTTAAACTTTTGAAGCTATGCAACAACTAATAGAATGCGTTCCTAATTTTTCTGAAGGACTTGATTTGTTAATTATACAACAAATTACCAATGAAGTTGAATCTATAGAAGGTGTTAGACTGTTAAATGTTGATCCAGGAAAAGCTACAAACAGAACCGTTGTGACATTTGTAGGAAACCCACAAGCAGTTATTAACGCTGCATTTTTAGCAATTAAAAAAGCAGGCGAATTAATTGATATGAGCAAACATAAAGGAGAACATCCGCGTATGGGTGCAACCGATGTTTGTCCTTTAATTCCTATTGCCAATATTAGCATGGAAGAAACTGCAAAATGGGCTCAGAAATTAGGTGAACGTGTTGGTAAAGAATTACAAATACCTATCTATTTATATGAAGCAGCTCAATCTAACAAAGAAAGAAGTAACCTTTCGGTCATTAGAGCTGGAGAATATGAAGGATTTTTCAAAAAAATAAAATTACCTGAATGGAAACCTGATTTTGGTCCTGCTGAGTTTGACGCTAAACGTGGGGCAACCGTTATTGGAGCTCGTGATTTTTTGGTAGCCTATAATGTTAATTTAAACACAACCTCAACACGTCGAGCAAACTCTATAGCTTTTGATGTTCGAGAAGCAGGGCGTGTTAAACGAGAAGGTGATCCTATTAACGGAAAAGTGGTGACTGATGCTAGTGGCAATTCTGTTTCTATTTCAGGTTCATTAAAATCAGTGAAAGCAATTGGCTGGTTTATTGAGGAATATGGTGTTGCCCAAATTTCCATGAACTTAACCAACATCAACATTACTCCACTGCATATTGCGTTTGATGAAGTATGTAAAAAAGCCACCGAACGAGGTATTAGAGTAACAGGTTCTGAATTAGTGGGATTAGTTCCTTTAAAATCATTATTGGATGCAGGTAAATATTTCTTACAAAAACAACAACGTTCAACTGGTGTATCTGAAAAAGAGTTAATTAAAATAGCTATTAAAACAATGGGTTTAGATGAATTAGGGCCATTTAAACCAGAAGAACGCATCATTGAATATTTACTAAAAGATAAAGCCGACAGTAAATTAGTTAATATGACTTTAACTGATTTTGCTAATGAAACTGCTAGTGAAAGTCCAGCGCCAGGAGGAGGTTCTATTTCCGCATACGTTGGTTCATTAGGGATTTCATTAGCAACGATGGTGGCCAATTTATCATCTCACAAAAAAGGTTGGGATGCTCGTTGGGAAGAGTTTAGTGTGTGGGCAGAAAAAGGACAAAACATAAAAGATGAATTAACCAAGTTAGTTGATTTAGATACAGCAGCATTTAATAAAATCATGTCAGCTTTTAGTTTGCCAAAAGGGACAGACGAAGAAAAAGCCGCTCGTAAACAAGCCATACAAGACGCTACCAAATTTGCCATTGAAGTGCCGTTCAAAGTGATGCAATTATCTTATGATAGCTTAACAATTATTAAAGCCATGGCTGAAATAGGCAATCCGAATTCTGTTTCAGATGCTGGCGTTGGTGCTTTATGCGCACGAAGTGCTGTGATGGGAGCATTTATGAATGTTCGTATTAATGTAAGTGGATATGATGATAAAACTTTTGTTAATGATATCATTTCTAAAGGAAAAGAAATAGAAAACAATACTGTGACTTTAGAAACAGAAATTTTAAAAATCGTGAATAAAAAAATTGGAGTGTAATCCGGTTTTTATACCAGGGTATTTTTAAAAATTCAAAAAAACAGAGCGCTATCATAAACTAAAAAAGCCATGAAAAATTTTATAAAACATCATGGCCTAGCCATTTCTATATTAATTATATTTTTTGGTTTATTAAGTTACTTTGCATATTTCAACGAATGCTCTGAAGGCGGAGGTGATAATGCCTTTCATTATTTTTTTTCTAGGTATGCATTTCAGTATCCGAAATTTTTTCTAGAACACTGGGCAAAACCATTATTTGTTTTGTTAAGTTCTCCTTTCTCTGCCGTTGGAGGAGTATATGGCACAAACTTATTTAATATATTAATTGGTATCGCTTCTGCCTCTTTGGTTTATAAATTCGCAAACGACATGGGATTAAAATTTAGTTGGCTATCCATTATTATTTTATTGTCATTCCCTTCTTACTTCTTTATGCTACAAAGTGCCATGACAGAGCCTTTGATGAGCTTCATTATCATTCTTTCTTTTTACCTATTATATCAAGAAAAATACTTACCCGCAGCAATCATCATGTCATTTTCTTTATTCTCACGATCGGAAGGCATGTTTTTAACGGCGTATGTATTATTTTATTTAGCCTTAATCAAACAATGGAAATATATTCCCTTTTTAACTTTAGGGTTTTTCTTATACGCATTTGTTGGCTTTTTTTCAGGAAGAGATTTTTTATGGTATTTTACTGAAAATCCATACAGTGCCATAAGTCCTTATGGTTATGGCGAATGGATTCATTTTTTCTCAAAATACGACTATATGTGGGGCTTACCACAAACAATTGCATTAACTATTGGATTATTGACAATTACTTTATTATCTTTTTTTAAAATAAAAAAACTGAAGTTTCAAGCATTAGAACCAGAACATAAATTTTTTATTCTTGTGGTGACTCCTGCTGCTATCTTTTTTCTGTTTCATGTAATTGTATGGAAATATGGATGGTGTGCTTCTTATGGCTTAGAAAGAGTTATGAATTGCATTGCACCTCTAATAGCCTTAATCATAGCATATGGAATAAATTATGTGATGCTCATTAGATTACCAAAATACATTTCCTTAATTTTTATTTCAGTCTTTCTATATTTTTCATTTTTAGCAACTGTCAAATTTGTAACCTATCCCACAAGAGCATATGGAATAGATAAATTAATTTATAACGCTTCAAAATGGTATAAGCAATCATGCAAACCAAACGGGATTATATATTATTCTCATGCATCGCTTATGCTAAATCTTGATAGAAATATTTTTGATACCATTCACAATCCAGGTTTATCTAAATTAGATTTAGATAAACCTTTGGTCTCAGGCAATCCTATTTATATTTTTTGGGATTCTCAATTTTCGGAATCAGAACAGCAAATGAAATTAGAAACATTGCAAAACCATCGTTCATTAAGGCTTATATATCATCCTAAGGAAGACTATGGATCTAATTTATATGTTTTTGAAAAAATTCAATAATTAAAGTTTTTTTATTTTCCTATCTTTGCACCCTTAAAACAAAAACACC
Source organism: Bacteroidota bacterium (assembly GCA_947450025.1). Classification (GTDB taxonomy): domain Bacteria; phylum Bacteroidota; class Bacteroidia; order B-17B0; family Aurantibacillaceae; genus UBA4416. The sequence continues at coordinate 200,298 of CANFTW010000004.1, forward strand.
ATGTTTGACAATTTATCCGATAAACTCGAAAGAGCGCTTAAAACCCTTAAAGGTCAAGGAAAAATAACTGAAATTAATGTTGCCGAAACATTAAAAGAAGTTCGTAAAGCCTTGTTAGATGCCGATGTTAACTACAAAGTAGCTAAAACATTTACAGATACGGTAAAAGAAAAAGCATTAGGGCAAAACGTTTTAACGGCAGTTTCTCCAAGCCAATTATTAGTAAAAATCACTCATGATGAGTTAACTCAATTAATGGGTGGTCAAATGGAAGAGATTTTCCTTGGAGGAAATCCAACCATTATTTTAATGAGTGGACTGCAGGGTTCTGGTAAAACAACCTTCACTGGAAAATTAGCTAATTTCTTAAAAACAAAAAAAGGCAAAAAGCCTTTATTAGTTGCTTGTGACGTTTATCGTCCGGCAGCCATAGATCAATTACATGTTTTAGGGGAGCAAATTGGAGTTGATGTTTTTTCAAATAAAGAAGAAAAAAATCCAATTAAAATAGCTGAAGCAGCCATCAAACAAGCTAAAGAAAACGGAAATAGTATTGTATTAATAGATACAGCTGGTCGTTTAGCAGTTGATGAGCAAATGATGAACGAAATTGCTGATTTAAAAGCAGCAATTAAACCTAACGAAATTTTATTTGTAGTTGACTCGATGACAGGGCAAGATGCTGTAAATACAGCAAAAGCCTTTAATGATCGTTTAGATTTTGATGGTGTTGTTTTAACAAAATTAGATGGTGATACTCGTGGTGGAGCAGCTTTATCAATTAAATCCGTCGTTAATAAACCTATTAAATTCATCGGTACTGGTGAAAAAATGGAAGCTTTGGATATTTTCTATCCTGAGCGTATGGCTGACCGTATCTTAGGTATGGGTGACGTTGTATCCCTAGTCGAACGCGCTCAGGAACAATTTAATGAAGAAGAAGCTAGAAAATTATCTAAGAAAATTGCCAAAAATCAATTCGATTTTAATGACTTCTTAGGGCAATTACAACAAATCAAAAAAATGGGTAACATTAAAGATTTAGTTGGAATGATTCCAGGCGTTGGTAAAGCCATGAAAGATGCAGAAATTAACGATGATGCATTTAAAGGAATTGAGGCTATTATTGGCTCTATGACCCCAAAAGAACGATCAAATCCTGATTTAATAAATGGCTCTCGTCGTCAACGTATTGCAAAAGGAAGCGGACAAACTATTCAAGAAGTGAATAAATTACTGAAACAATTTGAAGATACTCGCAAAATGATGCGCATGATGGGTGATAAAAACCAAATGGCAAAATTAATGCGTAATATGCCAGGTGGAATGCCTAAAATGTAATAACCATGATTTTAATAGACGGAAAAAAAATATCACTTCAATTGCAGTCTGAAATTGCTCAAGAAGTAAAAGACATGATTGCCAAAGGCAATAAACAACCGCATTTAGCCGCTATTTTAGTAGGGGATGATCCTGCTTCACAAACCTATGTGGGAAGTAAAGTAAAAGCCTGTGAAAATGTTGGCTTTAAATCAACCTTAGTTACTTTTGAGGCATATGTATCTGAACAAAAATTATTAGCTAAAATCGAAGAATTAAATAACGACGATGATATTGACGGTTATATTGTTCAATTACCATTACCTCGTCACATTTCTGAACAAAAAATTATTGAAGCCATTAAACCAAGCAAAGATGTTGATGGCTTTCATCCTATCAATGTTGGACGTTTAGTTTTAAATTTGCCGACATACGTGAGTGCAACTCCGTTTGGAATTGTTCAATTATTAGAACGTTACAATATTCCAACTGACGGAAAACACTGTGTAGTGATAGGCAGAAGTCATATTGTTGGCTCGCCAATGAGTATTTTAATGGCTAAAAATACCAATTTAGGTAACTGTACAGTTACTCTTTGCCATAGTCATACGCAAAACCTAAAAGAACATACTTTAAATGCTGATATTATCATTGCGGCAATTGGGAAACCTAATTTTGTAACGGCAGATATGGTAAAAGAAGGGGCTGTTATTATTGATGTGGGTATTAACCGCGTGGATGATGTTACTAAAAAAAGTGGCTTTAAATTAGTAGGAGATGTTCAGTTTGATGAAGTATCTAAAAAAGCTGGTTACATCACACCTGTTCCCGGCGGTGTTGGACCAATGACCATTGCCTCTTTATTAAAAAACACCCTCATCGCAGCTAAAAAGGAATTCTAATCAAATTAGGTATTTATAAAAAAAGTCTCGGCCACTACCCCGAGACTTTTTACTAACTAATTAATCGAGAACAAAAACTAAACTAAAACTTACTGCCTAAAGTAAGAGCAATTGTTGTGCCGGAATTTTTTAAAGTGGATTTGTCGACAAAATTAGGGTTATACATATAATAATTTTCATTACTTATACTTTTTATAAAGGAAATATCTAAATACAGTTTCTCTCTTCTAAACCCTATACCTCCTGTGTAAAATGTTTTTACAAAATCGCCATTAAACGTTTCACCAAAGGGACTTCCGTACATCGCATAACCTAAACGAACAAACATTGGCTTTAAATTAGCTTCTAGCCCTACTCTTAAGTTTGAAGTTTGATTGTATTTATTTCGTATGGTTGCATTAACACTTGTAAATTCCTGAGGTGAACTTTGTAAAGAAGCTTGTTTATAGTTAATGATATCATAATCTATATTAACTACTGCCAATTTCTTATATAATAAAGCAATACTGCCTGTAAATTTCATAGGGGTAATAATTTGATAATTAAACCTTCCTCCATTATCAGGAGGATATTGTGTAGTGAATGAACCTCCCTCGTCATAATTAGCAGTCATTTTATATAAATATCCGTCTGTTAAATTATAAACCGTTGGTGAATGAAAACTAGCGCCTAATCGAATAAAATCAGCAGCTCTGTATATAATCCCTAATTTCAAATTATATCCTGTTCCCGATGTTTTGTAGGTTTCTTGATAAGACATACTTTTAAATCCACCCACTCCTACTGTTGGATAATAATAACTTGGAGAACCATTTGTATTGAGTCTCATAGAATCTTTACTATCTACCTCTGAATAAACCGAATTATGGCTAAAACTAACTGTTGGAATTCCTAATGAAGCGCCTATATATAATTTATCTTGGTAACCATAAGCATAATTAAAATTCCATTCATTAATTCTTCCACGAGTTTCAATAGATTTAGACTGAATTAAATCGTATTTAGTATTAATTAAACTACAGTATTTATTATTTATAGTATCATAAACATCAATTAGGTAGTTATCGTATGCCATTCCTGTATAACTATTATCTAAATTAGATAAAGACTTCCCATTAGCTGAAGATAAAAAATCATTTGCTATACTCTTAAAATTGGCATTACCCTCAATGGTAACGTTACTATTAAAATTAGCAATTTGATTACATGATAAACCTAAAGCATGATGATTATCTGGCTGCACTTTGCTGTCCCATGCGCCTACTAAGGTTAACCCATCAAATGGCACACTAGATTTAAAATTACGATTGACCGTCCCATTATGGGTTGCATCCACAGAATAAAATTTTAAGCCAAATGACAAATTAATATCGCCCTTTTTATATAAACCTATCCCTGCCGGATTACTCCCCATACATGACCCATCAGCTCCTAATGCTCCAAAAGAACCTGCCATCGCTTTACTTCTAGAGGTGCCGCCAAAATAAGTTTGAGAATACCTCATCGCATCAATGTCATTTTGAGATATAAGAGATAACGACAAGAAGCTAAATGCCGCTACACTAAGAAATAATTTCATAATACTGTTTTTAAAAAATTAAAATGGGAATGTAATTCTCTATTTATCTAGGACGATGAGATCCTCCGCCGCCGCCGCCATTATTACCAGGAGAATTTCCACCTCCGCCATTATTACTTGGGAAATTAGGGGTAGGACTTTGTCTAACAGGAGCCTCATAACGTGGTGTTTCTAATATCTGAGGTCTCACCTTCTCGGGTTCTTGAGTTTTAATAGGATTTTGTCTAGTTGGAGTAGATTGATCTGAATTCCGAATAGGCTGATCTTTTATTGGATTTGAATTAATATCTCTAACAGGATTATTCCTAGAAGGTTCGGTTGTTCTTATAGGTTCGTCAATTGTTGAATTTGAATGAGATTGATTGATTCCTCCATTTCTTATTGGAACACCATTGTTATTTACTCTTACAGGTTCATTCATAGTGGCATTACCTCTTGGCGAAGAAATCTCTGAGAATTTAACTGCTCTACCTTGTTGTTCGGCCACACCGTCAACAAACTTTTGTGCATATGAATCTCTTTTTTCAACCAGTCCAGGATTTGAAGTTCGATGACTATTTCCACCTCCATGGGATGATCTTGGACCATATGTATAGCTACTATTATAATCATAACTATTATAATAACCCCAACCATTATTATATCCATAACCACCATAACCATACGGGTAACCATAACCACTGAAACCACCATATCCATAATTCCCATATCCAAAGCCAAAACCAAATGAATTTCCATAACCGTAAGGATTACCATAACCATAGTAATTGCCATAATATCCATTGTGAAACCCATTATTATATCCCTGCATGTAACCCGCCATATATGGATTATATCCACCATACCCATAATTTGGAGAACAACCCCAGCCCCAATTATTATAAAAATTAATGGATGGATTATAGCTATACGAATTATAACTAGACCCCCACCAGCTGTAACCATTATAAACACTCACACCATAATTATAAGGATTATTACTATACCAATATGAATTAGTGTAATAATTATCATAATAACTCAATCCATTAATATTATTATTGAAACGTTTTACACGAGTTGCGTATTCATAGTCATAATAATCGTCGTACTTAAACTCTCTATCTTTATAATAGGGATTAGCATCATCTTTTTCTTTTTGAGCTTTTTTGACAGCCGCTATTGAATCATTATAACGCTTATCTGACGCTTCTTTAGCTTGTTTTTTTATTGCCGCAATACGAGCTGCCTCTATTCTATCTTCTTTCGGATTAGCATATACATCATCATTATAAGATGAAACCCCTTGTTTTTGAGTAACACATGAAGATAAAAGCACTAAGGCTACATTAAATATGATAACTAATTTTTTCATTTTATTAGTTTTTAAAATATCAGACGTAAACGTCCAATAAAAGTTTAAATTTGCACGGGGAATGCAATGGTAAATTTACCAAATTAAGTGCCAACCCGATTATAAAATTTATTATTTAACATTTGTTAATAAACATGAGTAAAGAATTAACGTCTCGCGCTGAAGATTACAGTAAATGGTATAATGACATTGTGGTTAAGGCTGACTTAGCAGACCATTCTGCGGTTAGAGGTTGTATGGTGATTAAACCATACGGCTATGGTATCTGGGAAAACATGCAAAAAACATTAGATAAGATGTTTAAAGAAACTGGTCATCAAAACGCTTATTTTCCCCTATTCATTCCAAAAAGTTTATTTGAAGCGGAAGAGAAAAATGCAGAAGGATTTGCTAAAGAATGCGCTGTGGTTACTCACTATCGTTTAAAAACAAATCCGAATGATAAATCGAAATTAATTGTAGATCCAGAAGCTAAATTAGAAGAAGAATTAATTGTTCGTCCTACCAGTGAAGCTATTATTTGGAATACCTACAAAGGTTGGATTCAATCTTACCGTGATTTACCTATTTTAGTAAATCAATGGGCAAATGTGGTGCGTTGGGAAATGCGTACTCGTTTATTTTTACGAACAGCTGAATTCCTATGGCAAGAAGGACATACCGCTCATGCTACAAAAGAGGAGGCTATTTCAGAAACCAAACAAATGTTAGAGGTTTATGCTGACTTTGTAGAAAATTGGATGGCTGTGCCGGTTGTTAAAGGAGTAAAATCGGCTAATGAACGATTTGCAGGTGCAGATGACACATATTGTATTGAAGCCATGATGCAAGATGGTAAAGCCTTACAAGCGGGAACATCTCATTTTTTAGGGCAGAATTTCGCTAAAGCATTTGATGTAAAGTATGTGACTAAAGACAATAAGCAAGAATTTGTTTGGGCAACATCTTGGGGAGTTTCTACTCGTTTAATTGGGGCATTAATTATGAGTCACAGTGATGATAATGGATTAGTATTGCCTCCAAAATTAGCTCCTATACAGGTTGTTATTGTTCCGATTTATAAGGGTGATGACGGTTTAGCGAAAGTGTCTGAAACAGCAAATGACATTAAAAAGAAATTACAAGCAAAAGGTATTTCTGTAAAATATGATGACAGAGACTCACAAAGACCAGGTTGGAAATTTGCAGAATATGAATTAAAAGGTGTGCCAGTTCGAATTGCAATTGGAGAAAGAGATTTAGCAAATGGTACTGTAGAAATTGCTCGAAGAGATACTTTAACTAAAGAAACTGTAAACATTGAAGGCATCGATTCATTAATAGAAAATTTATTAAATGATATTCAATTAAATTTATTTAATAAAGCAAAAGCTCGTAATCAAGAATTAACAACTACTGTAAATTCATACGAAGAATTTAAAAAAGTATTAGACGAAAAAACTGGCTTTGTTTATGCACATTGGGATGGTACTCCAGAAACAGAAGAAAAAATAAAAGAAGAAACAAAAGCAACGATTCGTTGTATTCCATTAAATAATGTGCAAGAAGCTGGTGTTTGCATATATAGCGGTAAACCAAGCACACAACGTGTATTATTTGCAAGAGCATATTAAAAATAAATTGTTAAACTATATTAGAATTATAAAATGGCAACTTTAATTATCTTTCGTCACGGACAAAGCGTTTGGAATTTAGAAAATAAATTTACTGGATGGGTAGATGTTGAATTAACAGAAAAAGGAATTCAAGAAGCAAGAAATGCAGGTGAAAAATTAAAACCGTTTAAATTTGATTTAGCCTTTGCTTCTGATTTGCAACGTGCGCAAAATACACTAAAATTAGCATTAGAGGTTTCGAATCAACCAAGTGTCCCAACTACATACAACAAAGCTTTAAATGAGCGTATGTATGGCGATTTACAAGGCTTAGACAAAACTGAAACTGCACTAAAATTTGGAGAAGACCAAGTTAAAATTTGGAGAAGAAGTTATGATATTGCTCCTCCAAATGGAGAAAGCTTAAAAGATACGGCTGCTCGTGTAATCCCCTATTTTAAATCTGAAATTGAGCCTAAATTAAAAGAAGGAAAAAACATTGTGATAGCAGCTCATGGAAATAGTTTACGTGCGCTAATTATGTATTTAGAAAACATGACACCTCAACAAATTTTAGAATTTGAAATTGGCACAGCAATCCCGCGTCATTATGAACTAGATTCAGAATTAAACGTTTTAAAAGCCGAAAATTTATAAAAATGGAAGCTCAATTCATAAATAATAATAGCAAAACTATTGCCATTGATTTTGATGGAACCATTGTTGAACATCAATATCCTCGAATAGGAAAAGAAATGCTGTTTGCATTTGCTACAATCAAAGAATTACAAAAAAAAGGACACAAATTAATTTTACACACCTATCGCACTGGCTCTCTTTTGGATGAGGCTGTAGAATATTGTAAACAAAATGGAGTAGAGTTTTATGCCGTGAATAAAAATTATCCTGAAGAAGTAATTACTGAGGATACTCCAAGAAAATTAAATGTAGATATTTTTATTGATGACAGAAATGTTGGTGGATTTTTAGGATGGAGCACCACATGGCAAATATTACATCCTGAAGGAGGAGAATTTAATCACATGGTTAAAAATCCTGAAGCGCATCACAATTACAAACAAGAAAAAACATTTTTCCAAAAATTATTCGGCAAATGATAACGATAAAAACACGAGAAGAAATTGAATTGATGAGAGAAGCTGCCTTAAGCGTCTCTAAAACATTAGGCATCGTTGCTAAAGAAATTAAACCAGGCGTATCGACTCTTTACTTAGATAAAATTGCTGAACAGTATATTAGAGATAATGGAGGTATTCCTGCCTTTAAAGGATATGGGCATAAGAAAAACCCCTTTCCTGCAACACTCTGCATGTCTTTAAACGCTGCTGTTGTTCATGGAATCCCAAATGACAAACCATTGGAAGAGGGTGATATTATTTCTGTAGATTGTGGTGTTGTGAAGAACGGATATTTCGGAGATCATGCTTATACTTTTGGAGTTGGACAAATTGCACCAGAAGTTCAAAAACTACTAGATGTTACAAAAGAATCTCTTTATGTTGGGATTGAGCAAATGAAAAGTGGAAACCGCATTGGAGATATTAGCTACGCGATTCAACAATACGCCGAAAAACATGGTTATGGAGTAGTCAGAGAATTATGTGGGCATGGTTTAGGTAAAAACTTACATGAAGAACCAGAGGTTCCAAATTATGGCAAACGCGGAGATGGCCCTAAATTAAGAGACGGGATGGTTTTGGCTATTGAACCGATGATTAATATGGGCAAAAGAAATATAAAATTTTTAAATGACGGTTGGACTGTTTTAACATCTGATGGCCTTCCTTCAGCACATTTTGAGCATGATGTGGCATTAATAGATGGGAAACCTGAAATCCTATCATCATTCAAATACGTAGAAGAAGCATTGGGTATTTAAATAGATTTTTGTCAATAAGTGCAACTATTATTATTTGGCTATATCATTAAAAATTACTTACTTGCATAGGTTTTTTAGCAATAAACATTTAAATTATGACGATGAACATTAAAAAAATTAAGTTAAACACAAAAATAATCGCTTTTGGATTAGCTTCTTTATTAATCTATTCTTGCGGAGATTCTAAATCAACTGTTACTGAAGCTAGTGGAGATGATTTAGCAGATACCGACACGGTTAAAGCAGTTGCTTTAAATGTAGGTGGCGAATTATTTAGCGTTCCGTCTCCTATTCAAACAGCTTTATTGATTCAAAAATCTGGTATTGCTTATGACAAAACCATTTTAAATGCAAGTAATAAAAATGGGCAATATACAACTGAATTTGCAAAATCTTTAAACTTAGGGATTTATGGTGCAGATTTAGGATATGTGAGTATGTATAATCAAACTCAAGATGCTTTAGGCTATTTAGGTGCCGTTAAACAATTGGCTGACAAATTAGGTGTTTCTGCAGCGTTTGATCAAACGACTATGAAGCGCATTAATGACAATATTTCTAATAAGGATAGTATGTTGGTTTTGGTTGGACTTGCCTACAGAGCTAGTGATTCTTTCTTAAAAACAAATAAACGTCCTGAAATTAGTAGTTTAATATTAACAGGTGGTTGGATAGAAAGTATGAATTTTTCCGTTCTTGCTTACAAGAAAAAACAAACTTCTGAAATCAAAAATCGTATTGCTGGGCAAAAACAAGCATTAAATAGTATTATTAAATTGATGAATTCTCACAATTTACAAGCAGCAACTGACTTAATGAAACAATTTGAAGAATTATCAAAAATATATGAAGGTGTAACTACTAAATATACATTTGTTGAACCGACAACTGACGAAGCTAAAAAAATCACTTATATCAATAGTGTTAGTGAAGTATTGATTACTGATGAGCAAATAGAAAAAATAGCAGTAATTATCACATCTATTCGCGAAAAAATCATTAACGCAAAATCTTAATAATTATAATCAAAGATGAAAAAGAATTTATACAAAGGCCTTTTAATTTTATCTATTATAGGCTTATCAAATAAAGCTAATGCACAATGTGATTCTATTGCCAATATTTGTGCAAAACATATTATTGCTCAGTTTATTTCAGATGGACAATCATACCGTTCATTGTTATTGAATTCAGAAGAGATGGCTGAATTTCATACCACTTTTTTTGGAGAAACTACTTATCGTTTAGCTGCTTGTAGTGGCAAAACGGATGGTAATTTAATATTCAATATTTATGACCAAGACCGTCATTTATTATTCACGAATAAAAACCATGCTAATGCACCTTATTGGGATTTTAAGATAAAATCAACTTTAGATTGTATTATAGAAGCTCAATTGGACCCAAACAAAAATGCTGGTTCAGGATGTGCGGTTATTTTAATCGGATTTAAACAAAAATAAATACCAAAATATAAGCTTAAATAAAAATATTATTTGTGCTTGAATTAAAATTTAAGATTTAAGCCTATCATAAAATGAGTTGGTGCAGCAGGGGCTAAATAATTTGATGAATACATTTTTTTATCGCCACTGCCATCTGTCATCAAATACGTGTAGTTATAGCCATTAGTTTCATAGACTGTATTAGAAATATTATAAATCACAGCAATGAAATTAATCTCTTTTACTAATTTAGTATAAATGGTATAATTAATTCTTAAATCTGATACTAAATAATCGTGAATCGATCTTTGATTATTTGAAGTATTATCTAAGTATTGTTTGCCAACATATTTATTTAAAAATCCTATTTCTAAATTTTTAATTGGTTTAAAAATAAAATTTGCAGCAGCAATAACATTGGGAGAAAAAGAAATATCGGTATTAGTATGCTTAACCGTATCCTGCACGTAGGTGTCGTAATTATCAATAAACTCAGAAATTGCTTTTACTTTATTTTGCGATAAGGTTATATTTCCATTAAAGGTAAAATACTTTGACATATTTGCACTTAGCTCAAACTCCACTCCTCTTCTGTAACTAGTTTCTACATTTATTCTATTATAGGCGCCAACATCATTAATTTGTCCATTCAGTACTAATTGATTTTTATATTCCATATCATATAAGTTTAACCCAATACTTATATTTTTTAAACGATGGTTTACTCCGATTTCTAAATCATTTAACTGTTCTGATTTTGGTCTACTCTTAACAGTTGATTGAACAAAATCATCTCTGTTAGGTTCTTTATTTGCGATAGCATAGCTTACATAAATATTGGTGTTCTTTGTAAGTAAGTAATTTAATCCAACTTTAGGATTAAAAAATCCATATTTCGCATTTAACTCTTGCGCCACCACTAAAGATGTATCAAAACCCATAAATTTATAACCTACCACACGATATTGTAGATCAATAAATGCTGTTAATTTATCTGTAGGCCGAATCGTTGTTTTTAAATATACATTTCCATCCGTTTTAGTTGCTTTGTCATTATAATAGCGTGGTCGAAAATCATTGACATTACTAAACTGCGCCCAAATAACATCACCATAATGTTTTCCTATATAAGTATTATAACCACCACCTAAAACAAAATTTAATAGTGTATTCGGTTTATAATTAATGTTTCCTATAACGCCTGTAAAATCATTGTCTAACCATTTTTGTCTAATTAAATCGGTTGTGGTAATTGTATCATGAGCGGTTATAATATTAGGCATATTATACTCGTTTAAAATTTGAGACTGTTTGTATTGCTCGTAATAACCTTTTCCTTTTGTATAATGGCCGGTTACATTGATTGTCAATTTATTATTTAACGCATGAATAAAATGTAATTGATAATTGTCTTGCTTATAATTATCTGTTTCATTACTATAATATTTAATATTTCCATTTGCATCATAATATGTGCCACAAGAATTGTCTGTTCTATTACCATTCTTGATACTATCTTGCAAAACATAATTCCAAGCTTGGTAAGTTTTTTCCCAACCACTATACATAATGGCTTTTACAGATGTCTTTTTTCCGTAGTAACCAGCCGCAACATAAAATGAATTTAAATTTGATTTGGCTCTATCAATATAGCCATCGCTGTTGATACGGGAAGCTCTAGCATCAAATGTGAAATGATTATTAATTAAACCTGTTCCAGCGGCGATGGTATTTTTCATGGTGTTAAATGAGCCATAACTATTATTAATTTGCGCATAAGCTTTTTCGTTTAGCTGGTTAGTTTGCATATTAATACTCGCACCAAAAGCACCGGCACCATTTGCAGATGTTCCTACACCGCGTTGAACTTGTATATTATTGGTTGATGATAAAAAGTCTGGCATATCTACAAAATAAGTGCCTTGACTTTCTGCATCATTTACAGGAACCCCATTTATAGTCACATTAATACGTGTTCCATCTGTTCCTCTAATTCGCATTCCGGTATATCCAACACCATTGCCTGCGTCGGAATTAATAACAACTGAGGCCATTGAATTTAAAGCATAAGGTAAATCTTGTCCTACATTTTGTTTTTTAATTTCTTCCGCACTTAAATCAGTGTGAGCAAAACCAGAGGTATTATCCACTCTAGTTGAATTTACCACAACTTCATCTAATGATTTATCATCTTGATTCATGGTAATTTCGATTGTCATATTATCTTTAATATCAATAGAATCTTCTTTTACTTTGTAACCAACACATTTAGTAACCAATACATATTTACCAGACTTTAAATTTGTGAATTCAAATAATCCTGATGCATTTGATTGCGTTGATAAAAACGTGTTTTTTATTCCTATTACCGAAAAAGGAATTGGTTTTTTGTCAGGGTCAGATACAAATCCACTTAATGTGACTTGTGCTTGCAAGATATACGAGCAAGATGAAAACATGGCTAAAGCCATCGCTTTTTTAATTGTTTTAAAGTTCATTTTTTACTTTTTTAATTGTTAATAATAATATCGCAAGGGGATGCGGTATCGTTGTTAACTGTTTCCCTACGCAGGCATTACCCTGATCAGGTGCATACACACAAACGTTTGGCGTTTACATGTAATGGGTATAATCTCAGCTTTAAATAATAATTTATTTAAAGCACCCCTAAAGATCTGCGGCAAATGTAATTATTTTTTAGAAATAAAATGAGAAATTATAAACTCAAATGTTTCGACTTTACCTCTTGTCCGAAAAACAATGAAGCATGACTATTAAATAACTCCGTACTATCCGTTGTTAAAAAATTTAAGGAGTTCGTTTTAGAAATTCGCGCTTCCATTTCTGGGTGACGAACTAAATAATCCCTTAAACCCTCAGCAACGATATGTCCTTGAGTTAATACAGTAACTCCTTCAGGTAAGTATTTTTCTATTAAAGGTTTCAATAAAGGATAATGCGTGCAACCTAATATAACTGTATCAATATTTTTTGATTGAGAAAACAATTGCTGAACATGCTTCTCTACAAAATAATTAGCGCCTACTCCAACCAACTCATTATTTTCAATTAATGGCACCCACATTGGGCAAGCCTCTTGAAACACTTGAATTTCCTGGAAAAACTTTTCTATCTCGATAACATATGATTGCGATGTAACAGTTCCACTAGTCGCAAAAATTCCAATCTCTTTAGTTTTGGTATAATTTCCAACGATTTCAGTGGTTGGCCTAATAACACCTAACACTCTTTTATGAGAAGCAATACTTGGCAAATCTTTTTGCTGAATAGTTCGTAATGCTTTTGCAGAAGCTGTGTTGCAAGCTAATATCACTAATTCACAACCTTGATCAAATAATGCTTTTACACTTTGTAATGTATATTCATAAACCGTATCAAATGACCTGGAGCCATATGGAGCGCGGGCATTATCACCCAAATATAAATAATCATATTGAGGCAATGTTTGAACCAACTCTTTTAAAATCGTTAAGCCTCCGTAACCAGAATCAAAAACTCCAATGGGCGAATATGTTTTAGGATTGCTAATAATTAGCAATATTAATAAAATTATCTATTGACTAATAAGGTTTTTTGAGTATTTTTAGAAACTCATCAGAGCTATACTGCTCTTTTGAAAATAAAAAAACTATGACATTTACTCCTATTCGATTTGTTGACAACAACAAAGATAAGGCTCTTTTTTTCTCGACACTTCGCAAACGAGTAGATTCTTACTTTAAAGAAAATAAAATCTCTAAACATTACAATGCAACCATGGTTATTAAAACCATTGTGGTTATCGGAGCCTATCTCATTCCTTTTATTGCAATTCTTGCATTTAATCCTTCCTTCAAAATTGCATTACTACTTTGGGCAATAATGGGCTTCGCTCTATCTGGCGTAGGCATGAGTGTGATGCATGATGCTAATCATGGAGCCTACTCTACCAATCATAAAGTAAATTATTGGTTAGGTCATACCTTAAATTTATTAGGCGGCTCAGTGTTTAATTGGAAACTACAGCATAATGTAATGCATCATACTTACACAAATATTATTGATTATGATGATGATATTGCGGATAAACTAATTTTAAAATTCAACCCTCATACTCAGGTTAGATGGTACCATAAATTACAATTTATTTATGCCTTCTTATTTTATGGAATATTAACTCTTTATTGGGCATTATTAAAGGATTTCGTTCAATTTCACAAATACACCAAACAAGGCGTAAATACTAGTACTAAAGAACAAAATCGAATTATTTGGATTAAAATACTTTTAAGTAAAGTAGTTTATTGGGCATTTTTTTTCGCGTTACCTGTTTTTGTATTTCATATTCCGTTTATGCAAATACTATGGGGATATTTATTAATGCAATTTATTTCTGGAGTTGTGTTAACTGTTGTCTTTCAACTAGCTCACACCGTTGAAGGTACAACACATCCAGTGCACAATGAAAACTACACCATTGAAAACAATTGGGCTATTCATCAGTTAAATACAACAGTTAATTTTTCTCGAAAAAACAAATGGATTTCATGGTATGTTGGAGGATTAAACTTTCAAGTAGAGCACCATTTGTTTCCAAATATTTGCCATGTACATTACCCTGCCGTTTCTGAAATTGTAAAGCAAACTTGCGAAGAGTTTAATGTGCCTTATTTAGAAAACCCAACTTTCTTTTCAGCTTTAAAATCTCATGTAAAAGCAATCATTAGTTTCGGTAAACTACCAAATATTAATGAAGCTATAGGATAATATGTTTATAAAAGATAATCCTTGAACAGCTAGATAATTTTCAATTGCAAAAACCTTATCTAATATTGTTCTTGATCATTAGGAAAATCTTTACTTTTCACATCTTTAATGTATTGCTGAAAAGCATTACTCATACTTTCGTACAAACTCAAATATCTTCTTAAAAAACGAGGGCTAAATTCATGCGTCATCCCTAACATATCATGAGTTACCAAAACCTGACCATCTACACCACCACCAGCGCCAATTCCTATAACTGGTATTGTAATACTTTTGGCAACCTGCTCTGCTAACTTTGCTGGAATTTTTTCTAAAACTAAAGCAAAGCAACCACTTTCTTCTAAAATTTTAGCATCCTCCAATAATCGTTTTGCTTCTTCTTCTTCTTTAGCTCTTACAGTGTAGGTGCCAAATTTATAAATTGACTGTGGGGTTAATCCTAAATGTCCCATTACAGGAATGCCAGCTGATAGAATGCGTTCGATAGAGTCTTTAATTTCTCTTCCTCCTTCTAACTTAACAGCATGCCCACCACTCTCTTTCATAATTTTAATGGCTGATGTTAAGGCTTCTTTAGAATTTCCTTGATAAGACCCAAAAGGCAAATCAACCACCACTAAGGCTCTATCTACTGCCCTTACAACAGATGAAGCATGATAAATCATTTGATCCAAGGTAATTGGAAGAGTTGTCTCATGTCCAGCCATCACATTACTAGCACTATCACCCACCAAAATTACATCAATACCAGCATGATCAATAATTTTAGCCATGGTATAATCATAGGCTGTAAGCATCGAGATTTTTTCGCCACGGCGTTTCATCTCTTGTAATTGATGGGTTGTTACCTTTTTAACTTCTTTATGAACTGACATAGTTTGATGTATTCTGGTATTTTTTGTAAAATTACTGAATTAATTTGGAGTTAACCTAAAAATGGTAACTTTGCTATCCTATTACGCGAAAATGAAAAAAACAACATATTATATTGGATTATTAGCTTTATCAATAATCACCTTATCATCATGCAAAAATGATCTTGAAGTATTAGCTCCTGGAAAGGAAGCTGTATCGGTATACGGTGTCTTAAATCCTAATGAAACTATTCAAAACATTAGAATAAATAAGGTCTATTTAACTGATGGAGATGCTCTTGTTGCGGGTCAAGATGTTAATCAAATTAATTACGGTGCAGGGGAGCTATTAGTAACCTTACAACGTTTTATGCCCGGAAGTACAACACCAACTTTAACAACAATTGGAAATAACACAAAAAAAGAAATTGTTTTAACTGAAACAGTGGTTACCACAGCAAGTGGTAATTTCAATTCTAATCAACGAATTTGGCAGACTACCGACAAATTATACGGAACTGGGGAATATAAATTAACCATCAAAAACATAAGTACTGGTGCTCTATTTTATGCTCAAACCTCAATGATAGATAGCGTTAGATCATACTCTAGCAAACCTTTTATTCATAATATTCCTAATTATCCTGGTCATGGACAGTATATCATAACTGGCGCTAATCCTACACCTCAAAGCGGATATATTGATTATTCTGTGCTTACAGCAAATCAAAAAATCAAATTCGTATCTGTTGCAAAAGCTAAGCTTTATAATGTTATTATGCGCTTACATTATATAGATTCATTAATAAGCGGGGGTTTTAATTATAATTATGTTGATTATAATTTTCCAACTCAAAAATCACTAAGCATAGCTGGTGGTGAAGCAATGGAAGTTTCCTTTTTAGCTAACGATTTTTATACAAATATTGCAGCTGAAATTTCTAAAAAACCAGTAACTAGTATAAAAAATAGAAGAGTTATTTACATCGAATATAAAATTACAACAGGGTCAGATGAACTAAATACCTTTTTACAAGTTAATGAGCCTTCAAACTCAATTGCACAAGACAAACCTTATTATACAAATATTAATGGAGGTGTAGGTATTTTTGCATCAAGCTCTCGATCAATCATTACCCATGATTTATGGAACAACTTTATTGATAAAATCGCTTGTCACCCAAGTACTAATCCATTATTATTTTGCAACAGCTCTGGAGTAACAACCAGTGTTTGCCCTTAAAATATGACAAAATTCACTCTTTTAACCGCCTAAAATGACATATTTTAGGCGGTTTTTTATTGATTGTGTCAGGCTGTCAGAATTGCAGTAATTTTTTGAATTGGCACAAACATTGACTAAAGTACTGCGTAATTTAAAAACACGTAAACAACTAAAACACATATATTATGGGAAAAATTATAGGAATAGATTTAGGTACAACAAATAGCTGCGTAGCGGTTATGGAAGGTAACGAGGCTGTTGTTATTGCAAATAACGAAGGAAAAAGAACGACTCCATCAGTCGTAGCATTTGTTGAAGGTGGCGAGCGTAAAGTAGGAGATCCTGCTAAACGTCAAGCAATCACTAACCCAACAAAAACGATTTCTTCTATTAAGCGTTTTATGGGAACTTCTTTTGACGAAGCTCAAAAAGAAATTCCTCGTATGACTTACAAAGTAGTTAAAGGCGACAATGGAACTCCAAGAGTATCTATTGACGACAGAAACTACTCTGCTCAAGAGATTTCGGCTATCATTTTACAAAAAATGAAAAAAACAGCTGAAGATTTCTTAGGAACAACTGTTGATGAAGCTGTTATTACAGTTCCTGCGTACTTTAACGATGCTCAACGTCAAGCTACTAAAGAAGCTGGTGAAATTGCTGGTTTAAAAGTAAAACGTATCATCAATGAGCCTACTGCTGCTGCTTTAGCTTACGGTATGGACAAAAAAGGTAAAGACATGAAAATTGTTGTGTTTGACTGCGGTGGTGGTACACATGACGTGTCTGTTTTAGAATTAGGTGATGGTGTATTTGAAGTAAAATCTACTGACGGTGATACTCACTTAGGTGGTGATGACTTTGATAACTTAATTATTGACTGGTTAGCTGACGAATTTAAAAAAGACGAAGGCATTGATTTACGTCAAGACCCAATGGCTTTACAACGTTTAAAAGAAGCGGCAGAAAAAGCTAAAATTGAATTATCTAGCACGACAACTTCTGAAATTAACTTGCCTTACATTATGCCAGTTAACGGAATTCCAAAACATTTAGTAAAACAATTAACACGTGCTAAATTTGAACAATTAGCAGATAGTTTAATTCAACGTACAATTGATCCTTGTAAATCAGCATTAAAAAATGCAGGTTTATCAACTTCCGATATTGATGAAATTATTTTAGTAGGTGGTTCAACTCGTATTCCAGCTATTCAAGCGGCAGTTGAAAAATTCTTTGGAAAATCTCCAAGCAAAGGAGTTAACCCTGATGAGGTTGTAGCTTTAGGTGCTGCTATTCAAGGTGGTGTATTAACAGGAGAAGTAAAAGACGTCTTATTACTAGATGTAACCCCTTTATCTTTAGGTATCGAAACTTACGGTGGAGTGTTCACTAAATTAATCGAATCTAATACAACGATTCCTTCTAAAAAAACAGAAACATTCTCAACTGCTAGTGATAACCAACCAAGTGTACAATTGCATGTATTACAAGGTGAGCGTCCAATGGCAAAAGATAACAGAACAATTGGTCAGTTTAACTTAGATGGTATTATGCCAGCTCCACGTGGAGTTCCACAAGTTGAAGTAACATTTGATATTGATGCAAACGGTATCTTATCTGTATCAGCAAAAGATAAAGCAACAGGTAAAGCTCAAAACATTCGTATCGAAGCTTCTTCTGGATTAAGCAAAGAAGAAATTGAAAAAATGAAACGTGAAGCAGAGATGAATGCGGATGCTGATAAAAAAGCAAAAGAAGAAGTTGAAAAATTAAATGCTGCCGACGGATTAATTTTCCAATCAGAAAAACAATTAAAAGATTACGGAGATAAAATTCCAGCTGAGAAAAAAGCAACGATTGAAAGTGCTCTAGCAACTTTAAAAACGGCTCACGATAGCAAAGATTTAGTAGCTATTGATTCAGCAACAACAGCATTAAACGCTGCATGGGAAGCTGCATCTCAAGAAATGTATGCGGCAATGAATGAGCAACAAGGTGACGCTGCTAACCCAGGTGCTGAAGGATCTGCAAATGCAGATGCTGGCAATAAAGGTGAGAACGTAACGGATGTTGACTACGAAGAAGTAAAATAAATTTAGTTAAACTCTTATAAAGTAAAATCCCCTCATGAGAAATCTCGAGGGGATTTTTTATATTTACTTTATTATAAATTTTAATAGTCTCAAATAGAGAACATGAAAAAAATTCTTTTTATCACAATTATATTTTTAAACATCACTAATTTCAAATCATTTGCTAGTGACTCGCTAAACATTATTAACAAAAAAGTGAATTTTGGCTTTGCAACTAACAGTAATCGCAGCATTAATAGTGTAATTGTTCATTCAACCTTTAATAATTCGGGAGGGGATAAATACGATATTGATTTAGTGATTAAACAATTTTCTACTTACGTTGTATCTGCGCATTATGTGATTGGACGTGACGGAGAAATATATCAGTTAGTGGATGAAAAAGATAATTCATATCACGCTGGCAAGAGTAGTTTACCGGATGGCACCACTAACGTTAATTCTTGCTCCATTGGTATTGAGTTAATGACTTCCTACACAGAAAGTCCAACCGAAGAGCAAACAAAGGCTTTATTAAACTTAATTAATGATATTAAAACACGCTATCCAATAAAATACGTTCTTCGTCACAGCGACATTGCTCCTGTTAGAAAAACAGATCCTTGGAATTTTGATTGGGACTCCTTTAAAAAAAGATTGGAAGCAATAAAAAAATAATTTGACCTAATTACCTCCGAATTGTTTGCCAAATAATATTCCCCACTTAAAGGAGACATATCCATTACCTGCACTTGCAACTTTAACACCTGGCATTAAGCCAAGTTCCAATCCATAAATAAATCCAACTTTACTAAATTTAAATGTTTCAAAACCAACATTAAATC
The DNA here is from genome assembly GCA_947450025.1 of Bacteroidota bacterium. Classification (GTDB taxonomy): domain Bacteria; phylum Bacteroidota; class Bacteroidia; order B-17B0; family Aurantibacillaceae; genus UBA4416. Next base: position 220,159 of record CANFTW010000004.1, read on the forward strand.
CAAATTTTGACATGGTTACATTACCATTTAAAACATATTGATGTACCAGTGGGTTACTAGAGCCATAACCTTCTGTATAATACACATCTTCTAACTTATTTTTAGTAGCAATTAATACATTTGCATAAAATCGTTTGAAATATTGTGTTTTTCTTACGCCAAGTCCACTAAAATCTGCTTCAACATCCACTATTTTTCCAAAACTAGGACCAATGTTAATCCATCCATACTGCATATAGGTAGTCATACCCGCATCTGTTTTTATTGTACCAGTTGATGGCAAATAATAATCAGTTACATTCACTCCTTGAGGAATCGTTAAATGACTAAATCCACTTTTATAACCTAATTGCACTCCCATTATTTTATTATACTTAGCATTAACGTAAGTATAATGAGTGACTTTACTGGTTGACTTCAAATTGACTCTTACCTTTCCTTCAGTTTCTTTTTGATGAAAATAACCTAATGTAATATCAGCATTTCTAGATTTTGTGGGGTTGTAAATCGAATATCCTCTAATATTTTGGGTAGAAGAAGCTTCAGCTAAATTATCAAGGTAATGAAATTCATAATTTGTACTAACATACAATCCATTCATATAAAATCTACCTCCCACTCCTCCTGAAAATGTCATTCGAGAGGTTGATAATAAAATATCCCAAACTGAAAGTTTCGCTTGTGCAAATTTAATATCAGTATTTTCTTTATTTAGAATATAGGTTAAGTTTTGAGATTGAGTTGTAATGGCAACAAATGTCAATATATATAGATAGATTTTTTTCATAAATTATTTTATTTTTTACACTAGGATTTTATGGGCAAGAAACATTACCAACTAAATTCAAATCAGTACTAGTTACCCACGAATGAGTGACACCATTACAAATAGTTGCATGATAAACACCTCCAACTTGAGAAAAATATACATTTCCAGAAACCAACATTAAGTTACCATAGCTAAAGTCATTAAATACAACTGAGGCTTCTATAACTCCTGGAACAGATGAATACACAACATTGTAAGCTGTTGATATATTAGGAGCATTATTTCCTATTTGAATTGTATAAGTCCCATTCGAATATGAGCCTACCATAGAATAATTACCTCCAGCTAAACCACAACTAGATCCTGTTGTTGCATAATTTGTATTACCAATAGTAACAATATTAGCCGTCGTTGTACAAGGTGCAACAACTACATTACAAGCTTGACATGGTCCACCACAATCTATTCCAGTTTCACTAGAATCTTGAGTACCATTATAACATTGTCCTGGATACTGAACTAATTTATCTCCGTGTTCTAATTCACGAAGATTTTGTTTTCTATTACATGAAATAATAGACACTAAAGTTAAAATAATTATAATGGTGTTTTTCATACTATGAAATTGTTTAATTTATAACGAATGTAATAAATTAATTCAATATCCTAACTCCATTTGATACAAATCCAAACCTTTTGCCCAATGATCTTTTTCAAAGGCAACTGTTTTAAAACCATACTTTTCAAAAAACTTAAAAGTATGTTGAGTAGTACCTAAAGCAATTTTAATTCCAGGATACATTTGTTTGGCTTGCTCTATTCTGTGCAATAAAAGCAGTTTACCTATGCCTTCTTTATGATGTGCATTATCTACCATGCCCCATGTCATAATCACATGTGGTTCGTTGGTATATTTTGTTGGTTGATTTAAAGCAATTCCTCCACACCCAACAATCTTGTCATCTTTAATAATTAAAGAATAAGGGCCTCTAATACTCGCATCTCTATCTAAAAAACCATCAAACAAGGCAACTTCTTCTTCAGCAAAATAAAGTGGCATATTGCTTTTAAAAATTTCAAGCAACCTACTCTTTGTTTCAGGCGAATATAGTTTAATGATTGTCAATTACTTTTGGAACTTTAAAGTAATCGGAATCTTTTTTAGGTGCATTTTTTAATGCTTCTTTTTGTGTTAAAGTTTCTTTTGGAATATCGTCACGCATTACGTTTTTCTCATCCGTCATGTATATTAATGGTTCTATACCATCTGTGTCCATTTCGTTAAGCTTATCTACAAAAGCTAACATACGATTCATATCATTTAAGATTTCTGCCTTGCCTTCTTCACTAAATTCTAATCGAGCTAAGTGTGCTACTTCATCTACTGTTTTAATATCAATTTTTTGTGCCATTGTATTCGTGTAAAGTGTCGTTTATTAATTTAAAAACTCGTTCTCGCAAATTTACTAAATTTTCTTCAGTCATGCCTTTGGTTTCAATAGGTTCTAAAATTACTGATTTAGCCACCCCAAAACATCCATTACTTTTAAAATAACCTCCATTTTGAAGCAACTCCCAGTTATTTAAATTAACAACGGGTACAATTGGCACTTGCTTTTCAATTGCTAATTTAAATGGTCCATTCTTAAACGGCTTTAATTTTCCATGACTAGAAATTGTTCCCTCAGGATAAATCACTATACTTCTGCCCTTATCAATTTCTTCGCCAGCTTTCGTAAAGGCACGATGTGAATCTTTAATACTTTTACGATTAACCGTAATATCCATTCCCTTAAAAAAGGTTTTAAATAAAGGTGCTTTTAAAAGTTCAGCTTTACCCATATATAGAGCTAAATGATCTATATAAAATGTACTTAATACAATATCTAAATAAGACGTATGATTGCCAACAAATACGCAAGGCTGGGGCATTTTTTTGTTTTTGGATTTATAGATTAGTTTAGGAAACACAAATGATCCATAAGCAATACAATAAGACCAAATACGTTTAATTTTAAATGTCGTATTTAAGTGCTGAGTTTTAATGGTAATATAAAAGAAAGGGTAAAGTATCAAAAACGAAATAACAAACACGGTAAAAAACCATGTTTTCCATATTGGGGCAAATATTTGCTTAATTATTTTCAAGGCTATAAAGATACAAAAAATAGTTATGAGTCATAAATTCATACTTGTAGTGTATTAGGAGAACTTCAAACAAAAAAAGAACTCACGAAAAAATCTTAACTCTAGTTAAAGTGAGAAAATCAATCATTCTTTTTATTACTTTTATATGCTATATCATTTATTTTGCAAAACTCTATTACCATACAAGTTACTAAAGCTGGAAAAAAATTTGGCAGAGAATGGATTTTCAGACATGTAGATTTAGATATAAAACCTACTGATAAAATTGTTATTTTAGGGTTAAATGGTTCTGGCAAATCTACCCTATTGCAAGCCATCACTGGGTACTTAGCATTAAACGAAGGCTCTGTGACTTTCTATGATAACCAACAAAAACTAGAAGAAGAACACGTTTACAAACTTATTAGTTTAGCTTCACCCTACTTGGAATTGGTTGAAGATTTTACTTTACAAGAACAAATTGAGCATGCTCACATTTATAAGCCTTTTTTAACCCATTTAAGTATCAATCAAGTTATTGAACTATCTGGCTTGTCTGCCCACAAAAACAAATTCATCAAACTCTTTTCGAGTGGCATGAGACAGCGTTTAAAATTAACCTTATCCATATTAGCAGATGCTCCCATTTTATTTTTAGATGAGCCGACCACTAATTTAGATGCTACGGTTATTGATTGGTATAAACTGATGATTGCTACTTATGCTATGCATAAAACCATTATAGTATGTTCAAATTCCATTAAAGACGAGTATGCATTTTGCAATCGCATCATCACAATGGAAGATTTTAAGAAATAACATGAAAAAATTATTTCTCATTAGGCATGCCAAATCCGATTGGACCAACCCTGAACTAAAAGATAGCGAAAGATTTTTAAACGAACGAGGTTATAGCAATGCCAATATGATGGCTTCGAAATTTAAGTATAAAACAGATTTAATAATAACGAGTCCTGCGATTAGAGCTATCAGTACTGCCTTAATTTTTGCAAGAAATATAAATTACAACAGTAACAATATTTGCATAAAACAAGAGTTGTATGAAAGCTCTGTGAAAAAATATTTAGATGTTATCCATGAGATTGATAATGCTTTTGAAACTATATTACTATTTGCTCATAATCCTACCATCAGTGATTTAGCTCAGCAGTTAACACACGCCTTACCTATGGAACTTCCAACTTGCGCTATTGTAGGAATTAATTTTGATGTGAGTGATTGGAAGAAAGTAAAAGAAGGAGATTTGTTTTTGTTTGATTATCCGAAAAAAAATCAATCCTAATTTCTTTAATTAAAATGATCAAACTATTTGATGATATAGTAAAAAAGACAAATGGTAAAATTACTTACCATCTATTAACCTATTTTACAATCGTACTTCTAATCATCTTTTCCATGATTATTTTTTTATAACTATTAAATATTACTGCACACAAAAATGTTTATTGAGATGTTTACAATACTACGTCATTCAACTTACTTTTTTTGTAGCCATATAATAAATATACTACAAGCCCAATAACAAGCCATATTCCAAACATCATCCAATTAGTCCACCCCATGCCTGTTAATAAATAACAACATGATAGAAGCCCTAGAACCGGAATTAAAGAATAACTTTTTATAAATGAAAAAACAGCTAATAATATCCAAACAATATAAAATATAATCATTGGAAAATTATAGGAAGTATAATCATTTACAACCATACTCACATGATTATAAAAAATAACGATCAAAGAAATAATGGTTATAAAAGGAATAATATATTTAGAATTAATATAAGGCATTTTAAATTTCCCCTTTTCTTTTGCATCCATATTACGAGGCAAAATTAAAACACCACCGCACACTAAAACAAAGGCAAACAATGTTCCGATACTTGTGAAATCTAAAACAAATTTTGGCGTTGTAAAAAAAATAGGTATACCAACTACCAAACCTGTAATTAAAGTTGAAAAAGCGGGTGTTTTATATTTAGGATGAATCTCAGCAAATTTCTTTGGCAATAGGCCATCTCTACTCATCGCCATCCAAATACGTGGCTGTCCCATTTGAAATACTAAAATCACACTTGTCATTGCCACAACCGCTGCGATGGAGACAATAAACAACATCCACTTAATGCCTTTTAATGCAAATACTTCTGCTAATGGGTCTGATACATTTAAAGCAGTATAAGAGACCATTCCTGTTAATACTAACGCTAAAATGATAAACACAACTGTACAAATAATTAAGGAGTAAATCATCCCACGAGGTAAATCTCGTTGAGGATTTTTACTTTCTTCTGCTAATGTAGATACCGCATCAAAACCTATGTATGCAAAAAATACACCAGATACACCTGCCATTACGCCGCTAAATTGATTAGGCATAAAAGGGGTCCAATTATTAATATCTACATATGATGCGCCAACAATAATAACCAATAAAATAATAGCCAGTTTAATTATCACCATCACATTACTTGCATTTCGAGATTCTTTAGTCCCAACATATACCAACCAAGTCACTAAAATATTAATCATCACTGCTGGTGTGTCTACAATAATTTTTAATCCTGCAATAACTGGGGCCGTACTCCATGCTTGACTTAATTTCCCAGAAGTCCCATCTAAAAATGCTTGATGTGCATCAGAATAATTATTGGTTAACCAAACAGGAATATGCAAACCAAAACTTTCTATTAAATTGACAAAATATCCACTCCACGAAAAGGCTACATATATATTACCAATAGAATATTCCATTAACAAAGCCCATCCGATGATCCAGGCAGCTAATTCTCCAAACGACACATACGCATACGTATAGGCACTTCCAGATGCGGGCACACGTGTTGCAAAATCAGCGTAGCACATTGCTGTAAACCCACAAGCAATAGCACAAATAATGAATAAAAAAATAACTGCAGGGCCACCTGAAAAACAAGCTGAACCAATGCTACTAAAACTACCGGCTCCAATAATTGCTGCAATTCCAAAAAATGTTAAGTCTCTAACGGTTAACACTCTGTGTAATCCTGATTCATGACCTTCGGCATCTGTTATGGCAGAAACTGATTTTCTACGAAATAAATTATTAAAAATAAAGCCCATATGATTGATTAATGCTTAAAACAAATATAACTAATTAACGTACGATTTGATAAATGGTATTTTTTTATAAAAATCTGGATTTAAATACGATAAAGGAATCATTAATAAAAATGGAATAAATGGCACCTTATAACGCACAATCGCTCCTGTAACAGTGGTAGTTAATCCTATTAAAACAAAGGAGGATAATATGATAACTATGCAAAATACTAGAAGATTTTTATCTATTAATCGTTTATCAATAAAGATAAAACATATCACAAAAAATAAAATAAAACATAGATTCTCAAACGAAGCCATCAGTTCCAAAACAGAACGACTATCAAAAAATAATGGTTTACATAATACATTATAAAAAGATTCTGGTATCAATTTAGCAAACGATGACCAAGAATATTGTAACCTATCAATATAGATAGCAGACCCCGAAGGAGCACAAATTGTTTTTAAATAAAAATAAGAAGTATCCTTATTATTCGTTTCAATAATTGTATCTCTTAAATTATGAGTATTCCAATACATAAATGCGGAATGCCTATTCAATTGACATAATTTTTGAGCAGTATCAACTAAGCGATAGTTTGCAGAATCTTTACATTCCAATCTAACATATTTATCTCCTCTTATGAAAAAAATCCCCCCTTTACTTAAACTCACAAAATCATTCTGTCGAACCACAATCGTATTTAATACATCTTTTTGAAACCCAAATTTTAAAACAAAAAAGCCTAAACCGTAAACTAATATGATAGAACTAATATAAAACGACAATACTCTTTTGATTTCGTATCGTTTAACTAATGTAAATAATATCAAGGGTACTAATAATAAAACTAAAATATATGGCTTAATAATTAAAAACAAAAACAATGAAGAAACAAATAATACTATATGTTTTAATTTATAATTCAGATGAATAAAAATTTTAAAATAGGCATACATCATTAATCCCATCAAACACATCGCAATAGGCTCTTTTAAAACACCAGATGTCCAAAATAAAACTGATGGTGTTAAAAAAATGATAATCGACAATAAGATCTCTTTCTTAGGAAAATACGACTTAAATGTTTTATAAAATGCAAATTGACCAATAAACGAAAGCATAAGCATAACCAAAGCATGTACAGCATACTTACCAAATGAAAACAGCATAATGACAGCATTTAAACGAATAGGTGTTCTATTATCGTTTAAAAAGAAATCAGAAGTTACATCAGCTCTTCCCCACTTTTCTATCTTATCAAAATAAGGCTGATATAATGGATCAGTGTCTAATTCTGAATGCCATCCGAAAATCATTTTTATAAAATCCATTGGGTGATTTGGCAGGGCATCGTACATAATTTTAGCATCATGTAAGGTCGAGACGCTATCTCCATTTATTCCTGGCGGATAATAACAAAAATACACCCAGTAGTATGCGCCACAAGATAGACCTTTAATAATTAAAACAACAAAGATTAACTTAAGCGTTAATTGTTCATCTTTAAAAAAAGATATTTTGCTAATAATAAAGCAACAGAAAGTAAAGTATATAATAGCTAAAATCAATATTTCTCAAATGGTTTAATTTCCATAAATCGGTTTGGTTCACTTAAAGGCGTAAATCCAAACTGTGAATATAAGTTATGAGCGTCTAAAGTTGCTAACATAAATCTTCGCAATTTTTTAATCATTGGATGTTCCTTTATAAATATCATTAATTCTTTTGATAAGCCTTTTTCACGAAAATCTTTATCTACAAACACATCCGCTAAATATCCAAAAGTAGCATAATCTGTTATAATACGAGCAAAACCAACTTGCTGATTCTTATAGTATATACCAAAACAAAGACTGCCCTCTATAGATTTTTGAACTGTTGCGTAAGGTATGTTTTTTGCCCAATAACTTTCTACTGATAGATACTGATGAATAAAATCAATATTCAACCTATGCTGATCAGTCGAATAAACAAAATTTCCTATTTGTTTTTCAATAATCATAAATTACTAACAATCGCTAATTGTTTTGTTTTAGAATCAAATACAAAACGAGTTATTTTTTTAATACCTACATTAGAAAAAGAGAACAACACTTCCCAAGCAGATGTTTTCTGGTTAAATAGCAATAAATCTGCCCCTTCTGATTTAATTAATCCTAACTCGGAATGCCATATAAAATCTTCATTTACTGAAGGGTAAGTAGTGTAAAGAGTACTTTCTTTCAAGGCAGGATTATAATTTCTAAATTGTGTTGATACAGAATCTTTAATACCATAAATAAATTGAGATGTATTTTTAACTTGTTTAAAAGCCCTTGTTGGATGATTACAAATCCAAACATCTTTATTTGTTTTTAAATCAAGTGAACGCAACGAATGAGGTTCCGTTAATTTATAATACAGCATTGTATCAGTATTTAACCAAGTGTGATATCCTATAGAATCAGTCCCTTCATGAACAATTTTTTGAAAGGTTCCGTCCATCGCAAATTGCCAAACACGTTGAGAGGAGTCTTTTTCAACAACTACTGAACTGAAATACAATCCTCCTGGCATTATGGTTGGTGAGTATTCGCTTACACGAGATTTAGTTAAATTAACACTTGTTTTTTTAAAAATATGATATTGATAAATGTCCGCTTGTTTAGATGAATCAATACTCACATACAAGATAGATTTATCATCTAAGGCAAAAGCTGGTTGATTATCATAACCTAAACGATGAGTAATATTTAAAGGGTTAGTGGCGAAATACTTACCTTCTTTTTTTTCAATCTTAAACAACCAAATATCCGTTTCTGGAAATTGAGCAAAAGCTGTTAAAGACAAAAACAAACAAACTATAAATGGCTTTATCATTATACTTCAATGGTTTCGTGAAACTTTTGCTTAAACGTGAATTGAATCAATCTATATATAACATATCCCCAAAACAGTCCAACAATAAATCCAACGAATATATCCGAGGGATAATGAACGCCAAGATAAATACGAGAATAGGCTGTCAATGCGGCCCAAGCAAAAAAAGTCGCTCTAAATAGCATAGATTCTTTGCTAAAAATTAAAAATAATAACATGGCTACACCAAATGTATTGGTAGAATGACCTGAAAAAAATCCATACAACCCACCTTTATAATCATTAACCGTATGAACCTGAGATTGAATTTCAAGATTATGAGTTGGCCGATAGCGTTTAATCGCATGCTTTGTCAAATTAGATGTTTGATCCGTTAGCAATACCAGTAATGCTAAAAAGCCTAATAACATCAATAGTTTTTTAAGTTTATAGCGATGAAATACCATGTAAAGCCAATATGCAAAAACTGGTGCAAACACCCATATTTTAGAAACATAATACATCAAATTATCAAACATAGGTGCATGCCATCCATTAATAGCTAAAAACAATTGCCTATCTAATAATTCTAATTTGTCTAACATCTCTTAAAAGTAAAAAAAAGACTTTAAAAACTTAAAAAATTCGATTAAAAGCAAATTGTTAAAAACTTGTTATTAATTGATTTATATAGATTTTTAAGCACTTTTCAACAAAGTGCCAATAAGCCCTGCGAACAATTATCTTTGTGTTTTACTACAATTTATGAGCAATTTAAAGAAGATAAACAGTGCCTTGATATCCGTTTTTTACAAGGATAATTTAGAACCAGTTATTAAAAAATTAAATGAGTTAGGTGTAACCATATACAGTACCGGTGGAACTCAAACATTTATAGAAAATCTTGGAGCACCTGTAAAATCAGTAGAAGGCTTAACGTCTTTTCCTGAAATTTTAGGTGGGAGAGTTAAGACATTGCATCCGAAAATATTTGGTGGAATATTAGGCCGTAGAGAATTAGACACTGATGTTGCTCAAATGGAACAACACGAAATCCCAACGATTGATTTAGTGATTGTGGATTTATATCCTTTTGAAGAAACTTTAGCGAGCGGTGCTTCAGAAGAAGACATTATTGAAAAAATAGATATTGGCGGAATTTCATTAATCAGAGCTGCTGCAAAAAATTACAATGATGTGGTAATTGTCTCTTCTAGAAATGATTATTCTTCTCTATTAAATTTATTGAATAACAAAAATGGTTTCTCTGATATTTCAGATCGTAAAACGTTTGCTGCAAAAGCTTTTGCAATGAGCAGTCATTATGATTCTGCAATCTTTAACTATTTTAATACAACTGAGCAATTACCTGTTTTAAAGCAAAGCATCAATGATGGCGTAACTTTACGTTATGGAGAAAACCCTCATCAAAAAGGTGTGTTTTATGGCAACATGGATGCAATGTTTGAAAAATTAAATGGCAAAGAATTATCTTATAATAATTTATTAGACGTTGATGCTGCCGTTAATTTAATGGCTGATTTTACAACTGAACCAACGTTTGCTATTTTAAAACATAATAACGCTTGTGGTGTTGCCAGTCGATCAAAAATATTAAATGCATATATGGATGCATTGGCTGGAGATCCTGTATCGGCTTTTGGAGGAATTTTAATTAGCAATACTGAAATTGATTTTGAAACAGCTGAAGAGATTCATAAATTATTTTGCGAAGTAGTCATTGCACCTAGTTATTCAGCAACCGCATTAACCTTATTGAAATCTAAAAACAATCGTATTGTTTTAGTTCAAAAACCAGTTGCATTGCCAAGTAAGCAAATTAGAACATTACTAAACGGCATTGTTGAGCAAGATAAAGATGCCGCAAGTGAAACAGAAGCAAATTTAACTGTAGTGACTAAAGTTGCTCCAACTGAAGCGCAGATTAAAGATTTATTATTTGCTAATAAATTAGCTAAACATACCAAATCCAACACGATTGTCATTGCAAAAAATAATCAATTAATTGCTAGTGGAACCGGTCAAACATCTCGTGTAGATGCCTTAAAACAAGCCATCAACAAAGCATTAGCTTTTGGATTTGATTTAAAAGGTGCTGTCATGGCGAGTGACGCTTTTTTTCCATTTGCTGATTGCGTAGAAATTGCTCATAAAATTGGAATTGACACAGTTATTCAACCAGGAGGTTCAATAAAAGATAAAGACAGTATCGAATATTGTGATGCTAAAAGTATGAGTATGGTATTTACTGGAACAAGACATTTTAAACACTAAAAAACAAACTTTAATAACTAGAAAACATGGGGTTATTTGATTTTTTAACACAAGATATTGCAATTGACTTAGGTACTGCCAATACAATTATTATTCATAATGAAAAAGTTGTTGTAGATCAACCAAGTATTGTAGCTGTTGATAGAACAACTGGTAAAGTAATTGCAGTTGGGAAACAAGCTCAGATGATGCATGGAAAAACTCACGAAAATATTAAAACCATTCGTCCATTGCGCGATGGTGTAATTGCCGATTTCCAAGCAGCTGAAGAAATGATTAAAGGAATGATCAAAATGATTAATCCTGGAAATCGTTTTTTTAAACCATCATTACGTATGGTAATTTGTATTCCAAGTGGTATTACTGAGGTTGAAAAACGTGCAGTAAGAGATAGCGCAGAACATGCGGGTGCTAAAGAAGTATACATGATTCACGAACCTATGGCAGCAGCTATTGGTATGGGAATAGATGTAGAAGAACCGATGGGTAATATGATTATTGATATTGGTGGTGGTACTTCCGAAATTGCCGTGATGGCTTTAGGTGGTATTGTTTGCGATAAATCTACTCGTATTGCAGGCGATGATTTTAATGCAAATATTGAAGAGTATATGCGTCGTCAACACAATATTTTAATTGGAGAGCGCAGTGCTGAACAAGTTAAGATTGAAGTTGGAGCAGCCATGACAGAAATTGAAAATCCACCTGCAGATTTTGCTGTTCAAGGGCGTGATTTAATGAGTGGAATTCCAAAAGAAGTTTTTGTAAGCTATGTAGAAATTGCTCATTGTTTAGATAAATCAATTTCTAAAATTGAAGAAGCTATTTTAAATGCCTTAGAAATGACACCTCCTGAATTAGCTGCTGATATTTACCGTACTGGTATTTATATGGCTGGAGGCGGTTCCTTATTAAGAGGATTAGATAAACGTATTTCTTTAAAAACTAAATTACCAGTTCATGTTTGCGAAGATCCTTTAAGAGCTGTAGCAAGAGGGACAGGCATTGCGTTAAAAAACATTCACAAATTCCCTTTCTTAATCAAATAACATAATTTAAAATTATATAGAAAACTTTTTTAGTTATCATATATAATATTTATATACCTAAACCACTTTTAAATTTTAATCGATCATTTATAAATAATAATGAAAAACCTTTTAAATTTTTTATATAGAAACAATTTCTTTTTTGTGTTTCTATTATTAGAATTTATTTGTGTAATTATTATGATTAAAAACAATGGGTATCAAGGTTCAAGTTTATTAAACTCTTCGAATAAAATTAGCGCTAAAATTTACGAAACTGAAGCTAGTGCAAAAGAATATTTGTTACTGAAAGATGAAAACGAACGTTTATCTAAAATGAATACCTACTTATTGAATAGAATGAAATTAGGCTACGCTGCTATTCCTTTAAAAACCTATAAAAAAAATGACACACTCTATAAACAAGAATATGAGTTCATGAGTGGAAAAGTGATTAATAACTCCGTAAATAAAAGAAACAACTATTTAACTTTGAATATTGGTTCTACTCAAGGCGTCACACATGATATGGCTGTAATTACAAGCGACGGTATTATAGGGATTGTAAAAGATGTTTCAGAGAATTTTGCATCAGCAATGTCTATCTTACACAAAGATGTGAGAGTTAATTGTCAGCTAAAAAAAGATGGGATTTACGGACCATTAATTTGGGATGGAATGGACTATCGTTTTTCAAATCTAACAGACATTCCTACCCATGCTAAAATCAAAAAAGGAGATACTGTGATTACAAGTTCTTTATCTGGAATTTTCCCTGAAGGTTTATTAGTTGGATTTGTTGATAGCTATGAACAAAAACCGAATGAGTCTTACTATACAGTAAAAGTAAAATTAAGTGCTGATTTCAAAAAAGTGAATCATATTTCCGTTGTTAAATATAATTACAAAACCGAAAGAGATAGTTTAGAAACGAAATCGCAAATACAAAGTGATAAATAGTGTAATAAAAAATAGCATCCGATTTGTTCTGCTAGTGCTTCTTCAAGTACTAATAGTTCAAAATATACGTTTAGGATCCTATATTATTTTATTCCCATATCTATTATTCATTTTATTATTACCATTTGAAACTCCTAAATTAATTGTACTACTCTGCGCCTTTATAACAGGATTAACCATCGATATGTTTTATGACACAGCAGGTATGCATACAGCAGCCTGTACATTAATTGGATTTGCAAGATACTTCATATTAAAATTACTTTCGCCTCGCGAAGGATATGACCCTGGATTAATTCCCAATGTTGATTCTATGGGGTCATTGTGGTTTATAACCTATGCTGGATTAATCATATTTATTCATCACTTATTTTTCTTCTATCTCGAGATTTTTAGATTTAATGAATTTTTCAGAACTTTATTACGAGTTATCTTAAGTACGATAGGCACTTTTAGTTTTGTTTATATTGTTCAATTTTTATTTTATAAAACAGATAGAAATAAATAATGAATAACAATTCTCATTTAGCAGACAGGAAATATATTATCAGTGGTTTCTTTATCGTTATTGCCATAGTATATATTTGTCGTTTATTTTATATTCAAATCATAGACGATAAGTATAAATTAGATGCTAGAAATAATGCATTTAGAAACCGAACAGAATATCCTTTAAGAGGATATATTTATGATCGAAATGGAAAACTGCTAGTTCAAAATGTATTATCTTATGATTTACTTGTTACTCCTAAATTAGCAAAAGATTGCGATACAATGGCTCTTTGTACTATTTTAGAAATCACAAAAGAAGAGTTTTTACGCAAAATGAAGAAGGCTTGTCAAGCGCCAAATTCACCTCGTAAAGAAAGTATTTTTGAAAAACAATTATCTAATAAAGTGTATGCTGCTTTGCAAGAAAAATTGTATCGCTTTAAAGGATTTGATGTACAATCTAGAACTGTCAGAAGATACCCAAGACCAATTGCAGCTCATTTATTAGGTTATGTAGGGGAGGTTACAAAAGAAAAAGCTGCAAAAGATAATTATTATAGAGAAGGTGATTATATTGGTATTAGTGGCATCGAAAAATCATACGAAGAAGAGTTACGTGGAATAAAAGGCAAACAAATAGTCATGGTTGACGTTCATAGCAAAACAAAAGGACGTTATATGAACGGATTATACGATACAGCAGCTATTGCTGGTAAGCCATTATTCAGCAGCATTGATATTGAACTACAAGAATATGGAGAAAAATTAATGAAAGGTAAAAAAGGTGCAATTGTTGCTATTGAACCAAATACTGGAGAAATTTTATGTTTAATCTCTAGTCCAGGCTATGATCCAAATTTATTAGTAGGAGGAAAAGAACGTTCAAGAAACTATACAAAATTATATTATGATTCACTAAACTTACCATTATTTAATAGAGCTCTGACAGCGATGTATCCTCCGGGCTCTACCTTTAAATTAATCGATGCTTTAATTGCACAACAAGACGGGTTAATTACCAGATCAACTGTTTTTCCTTGTCATGGTGGTTATCCTCCAATGGGAGGCCATCCTAAATGCCACCCTCATCCTTCAACTGATTTACCTGGCTCTATTGCTACCTCATGTAACTCTTATTACAGCTACGTATTTAGAGAAATTGTAGATCAAAAAAAATATCCAAAATTTGAAGATGGATACAATCATTGGAGAGATGCGGTTCGATCTTTTGGTCCAAATACAAAATTAGGTACCGACTTACCTTTTGATAAACCAGGTAACGTTCCGTCTGTAGAATATTATAATAAAATATTTGGAAAAAATCATTGGAGGAGTAATACCGTAGTATCATTAGGTATTGGACAAGCAGAATTAACACTTGTGCCTCTGCAGATGGCGAATGTTGTGGCAAGTATTGCAAATCGCGGATACTTTTACACACCTCATTGTATTAAAGGAGTGGGCATTGAAAAATCACTAGACTCTAGATTTAAAGAAAGACATTATACGTATGTTCAAAGTAAAGAAGCCTATGATAATGTATTAGATGGTATGCAAAAATGTTTTGATGCAGGAACTGCCTCAGCATCAAAAGTTCCAGGTGTGGTAGCATGTGGTAAAACAGGAACTGCTGAAAATCCACATGGTAAAGATCATGCAGTCTTTTCAGCCTTCGCGCCTCGCGATAAGCCTAAAATTGCTATCGTTTGCTTTGTTGAAAATGCTGGATTTGGTGGAACTTGGTCTGCTCCAATTGTTAGTTTAATGATTGAAAAATATTTATCAGGAAAAATTACCAGACCAGAATTAGAAAAAAGAATGATGGAAGCAGACCTAATAGGTGGCAAAAATTTATTAGGTAAACAAACTACCACAACTAAAAAGAAACATTGAGAAAACAAGAACATAGTTTATTTTACGGTATAGATAGAGTTACTGTACTAGCCTATGCCCTTTTGGTATTGATGGGCTGGATGAATATTTATGCTGCGGTTTATAACGAGGAACATCAAAATATTTTTGACACTTCTCAAAAATACGGTATGCAATTAATATGGATTGGAAGTGCTTTTTTTATTGCAATTCTTATCTTAATAATTGACGCAGGATTTTTTACAGTATTCGCCTATTTTTTCTACGCTTTTCTATTACTCGCTTGTATTGCCGTGCCATACCTAGGCAGAGAGGTTAAAGGAAGTCGGTCATGGTTTAGATTTGGTTCATTTGGAATACAACCTGCAGAATTCATGAAATTTGCCACAAACCTTGCATTGGCTAAATATCTAAGTAATGTCAATATAGAAGTTGATAATTCTAGAAGAAACAGAATATCTGACTTAGTAAAAAATTACAAGAATACATTTATTGCTGTAATAATATTAGGTCTTCCTTTATTAATTATAAAAATACTACAAGATGAAACTGGATTAGCAATCGTTTTTGTAGCCTTTATAATTACATTATATAGAGAAGGCCTGTCTGTAAATTTTTTAATATTTGGGCTAATATCAGCTTTAATATTTGTTCTCTCTTTAGTTATAGCCTCTCAAACACTCATTATTACTTTTAGTATAATTGGGGTCTTAGCATTTCTATTCATTAAACGTTCCCGAAAAAACTTTATCATTGTCTCTATAATTTTTGCAACCGCAAGCGGTGTCGTTTTAGGGACTAATTATGTTTATGAACATCTAGAATCGCATCAAAGAGACCGAATCGATATTTTATTAGGAAAAAAAATTGACCCAAAAGGTAAAGGCTATAATGTTAGTCAATCAAAAATAGCAATTGGCTCAGGTGGCTTTTTTGGCAAAGGTTATTTACAAGGCACACAAACTAAATACGATTTTGTTCCTGAACAAGACACGGATTTTATTTTTTGTACTGTGGGAGAGGAATGGGGATTTGTTGGAACAAGCACAGTTATTATGTTAGAGCTATTTTTAATTATTAAAGTCATTTTTATGGCCGAGAGACAGCGTTCTCCTTTTAGCCGAATTTACGGTTATGGCGTTGCCTCCGTCTTATTTTTCCATGTGGCGATCAATGTTGGAATGACTATCGGGCTAGTTCCTGTAATAGGTATTCCTTTACCATTTTTTAGCTATGGCGGATCATCGCTTTGGTCATTTACCATTTTGCTTTTCATTTTTATAAAATTAGATGCTAATCGATTAGTGATTTTAAGATAAGTTGAAGAATGAAGAAATAATTTAATATTTTAGCGCTTGCAATTTTAATCCATGAACTCGCTAAGAAAAAAAATAGAACTCATCCTTCTAAAAGAAAATTATACATTCTCACAATTAGCAGATTATTTAAATTTGTCTGAACAAGAACTAGAAGAAGGCTTAGAAAACAAAACGCTTGAGCTTCGACATCTAGAAGATATTTCGAAAAATTTAAAAGTACCTTTATATAGTTTTTTTAGGAGCCAACCTACAATAATTAATATTAAAGAGCAGCCATTTTTTACAAATAAATTATGGAATGATCATGATGAATTGAGCCCTCAGAAACTTACTGAAGAAATTCATCTTTTAAAACAGGTAATTTCTTATAAAGAAGCTGAACTAACTAAAAGACTCAAGTAACATTGGTGTAGTATATTGCTTTAATTCGTCTTTAAATTGCTATATTTGTAAGAGGATATTTATTATATATGTTTGCAGACTTATTTCTTACTTTTTTATTGGTTTTATTAAATGGTTTTTTTGTTGCCGCAGAATTCGCCCTTGTTAAAGTGAGATCTTCTCAATTAGACCTATTAGCTCAAAAAGGCAGCAAAAGAGCAAAGGCTGCTCAGCAACTAGTTCAAAAACTAGATTCATACCTATCTGCTACTCAATTAGGTATTACATTAGCAAGTTTAGGATTAGGTGCATTTGGAGAACATGTGATGAGTAGACTAGTTGGTGATTTATTTGTTAATTTTAATATTACGGTAAATCCTCACTTAGTAACTGTTCCTATTGCCTTTACCTTGATAACATTTTTCCATATTACCATTGGAGAGCAAGTCCCTAAAATGTTTGGTATTAAGTATCCACTAGAGATGGTATTATTTATTTCATGGCCAATGCGAATTTTCTTTTTTGTATTTGGTCCATTTATATGGCTACTTAATCAATCTTCAAATCTATTTTTGAGAATGTTAGGCATTAAAAAAGTTGGAGAAGAAGATGTTCATACCGAAGAAGAATTACGATTAATTTTAACAGAAAGTGAAGAAGGTGGGGCTATAAAACCAAGTGAAAATGAATTAATTCAAAATGTTTTTGATTTTGACGATCGATTAGTAAAACAAATAATGGTTCCTCAAAACCGAGTAACCGCTATTGATATTGAAGCTTTAGACAAAGAGGGTATTGTACAAAAAATATCTGAAGAAGGATTTTCTCGTTATCCAATTTATATTGGAGATATTGACAACATAATAGGTGTTATTTATGCAAAAGATTTGTTTAAAGAACTCATCTCTAAAAAATTCAGAACAATCAAAGATATCATGCGACCTGCTCATTTTGTTCCTGAAAGCATGAAAATAAATGATTTGTTACGTGATTTTCAAAAACTACATATGCAGATTGCTATTGTTACCAATGAATTTGGGGCAACGGCGGGAATTGTGACGATGGAAGATATTATTGAAGAGTTAGTGGGTGAAATTCAAGATGAACATGATGAAGAAAAGCCTACGGTAGAAAAAAAGAGTGAAACTGAATATATTGTCAATGCGCATAGCGGTATTGGAGACGTTAATGAATCCTTACCAATGTCCCTTCCTGAAAGTCCAAAATATGAAACAATATCAGGGCTTATTAATTTTTTATGGGGAAGAATTCCTGGCGTAAACGAAAAAAGAAAATATGGTGGCTATGAAATCACAATATTACAGCGAAAAAAACAAACTGTGGAATCCGTTAAATTAAGAGTTTTAGAAGCTGATAAAGTAGAATAACATTTTACTAATTATCTAAATAAACTCTTCCTTGACGCCACATATCAACAGCCTGATACCAGGGTGACTTAAAAATATCACTTCTTTCTAAGTAATAATCATTGTCCGTAAAAGGATTAATAACCTTTATAAAATCAAATACGATTGAATTAGGATTACCAATTTCTCCATAAGTCCATATTTCACCATTTTTTCTTTTAGTCACTTTACTTGGAGCGCCAAATACAATATATATCATGCCTCTATCTGTTTTCCATCCTTCTTGAAAACTTGAAAATAATTTATTAGACTCTTGTACTCTGCCGTAATATTTCTTAATTAATTCCTTTGCGCGTTCATTACTTCCACCAATCTCTAACCAAAATTTATCAATCGCAGCTTTTTTATCCGCTGCTTGCATACAATTATCAAATTCTTTTTTTGCCATAATATATCTTGTCGACAATATCATTTGATCAGCATTTTTAATTTTCGGAAATGACGATTCATATACAAAAAAAGTAACCCCTTCTTTCGTTTCTTTATTTGTTTTTAAATGAACAAAGCCAGTTTTAGGCAACTGTACTTCCATTAAATCATTTTGTTTACTGATGGCATATGTAGAATCTGGTTTATAACTAAAATGCGGCATGAGTTCCATCGAAAATGGAGGTAATGCAATTTTAAAATCACCTTTAAATACATCAACGTTATACAACTGTTCTTTATTTCTAATAGTCTGTAAATAGATTAATTCTTCGGGTTTATAGTAAGAATTATAAAAAATTTCATTTCTGTAGTTAGTTACTAAAAAATTTTGTCGAGAATTTATATTTTCTTTATTGCAATAAAAACTTTGACTATAAATCGTTTTTTTATGATTATCGATTACATTGATATCCAGATCATAATTACTACCATTATCAAGATTAAGAAAAATAAAACCTTTTAAAAATTTCACTACAGCATCCGACTGCCTATCAATTATTTTAATTGATACCGTATCCTTAACCGAATTTAAATTATCTTCAGAACTAATTTTGACTAACAATTTAACATCACTATAAAAATAATTACTTGTATCCGTTCTTTTATAAACCAAAACTTCATTCGAGATTTCAAAAAACAATTCACTAACACTATCATTTAGGTGATATAATGTAAACTTAGAGTTCAACTCATTATTCTCCTTTTTATATAATCGATCTTTATTAGATTGATTGATTTTTTGAGTGGAACAAGAGTTCAAAAAAATACATACAAACAGTATGATAGGATATGTAATTTTATTCAAAAACATCTCCAATGAAGGTACAAAATAATATGAAATTTGAATCGAAAATTATTTCAATTCGAATGGCTTTCTATCATATTGACAGCAAGATTCTAATTTGCCGTAGGCATAATCATCGCCATAATATGCATCATTATCATAACCTGCCTTTGCAACTAATTCCTGAATATGATCCAACGTGATTTTGGTTGTATCAAATTTAACAGTCATTAATGTCGATTCAACATTCCAATTTTTCTCAACAACACCATCAACATTGCAAGAAGATTCAATGGTTGTTTTACATTTTTCACAATTTCCCCACACTTTAAATGAGGCAGTTTTTTCAGAATTTCCAGTTGTTTTACAAGATGTTACAACCAAAGAAAAAAACATTAAAAGAGATATTACCGTTTTCATTTTGAAATAGCCATTATAGAACTGCAAATTTATAATTTAATTTCAAAAAATGTTCAATATATTGAGGAAGTGCATATTTTAAATTTTTCTCAGCCTTAATATTGTCATGAAAAACAATAATACTTCCATTTCTAGTATATTTTATACTGTTTGCTAAACATTTAGATGGAGTCATCAATTTATCGTAATCATAACTTAAGACATCCCAAAACACAATCTTGTAGTCTTTTAAAAGCTCTTTAACCTGACTTTTTTTGATTCTGCCATAAGGTGGGCGAAATAAATTAGTTTTTGTTAATGTCTGACACTTAGCAATATTTTCAAAATAAAACTCCTTATTAACCTGCCAACCTTTCACGTGATTAAAGGTATGATTCCCTACTTGATGACCTTCGTTCAAAATTCTCTCGAAAATATTTGGATGCTTACTAATATTATCTCCAACACAAAAAAAAGTAGCTTTTACATTATACTGAGCCAAGACATCCAAAACCCATGGCGTTAATTCTTCTATAGGACCATCATCAAATGTAAGATAAATATGAGGCGACTGTTTATCCATCCGCCATAAGGAGCCTTTATAAAATTTCCGTAAAATTTGAGGAGGCCTCACTAATAATTTCATTGATTTTCTATTCTTATACTTTCTTAAAATGACGAACACCCTCAAATAGTAAAATGAGGTTAGGTTCGATAAATTTAAGAATAATTTCAGATAAGGTTAAGAAAACAAAAAAAGACTACTATTAACAAATCAATAGCCTGAATAATATTATTTAGAGCGTGATTTTATAAATTCTATTGATAGGGATAACAACTCCTTGTTTTAAAATAACTCTTTTATCGGTAACACCCCAAACAGTAGTCTCAACTAGCTTCCGTGACTGATCATCTTGAAAAAATATCTTTATTTTAATATTTTCTAAATTCCCAAGAGCTAAAGCTCTATTTAATTCTGCCGAACGCTCAGAAATTAAATGCGAATCTATTAAAACCTCATCTTTTGGAAACTTAAGCTTTTCGATATTTTCTTTTTCAATAATTTCAAAATCAGTCGTATTCATAGCTAAAAATAAATTAAAAAGGTTATTACATTATAGTTTAACCTAATAAATTAAAAATAGTTACAAGAAATCATAAAAAAAGATGTTTTTTATTTATGTTCTAATAAAACAACATTTTCGACATGGGCGGTTTGAGGAAACATATCAACAGGCTGAATACTCCTTATCTCATAATCTTCCATCATCATCGCTAAATCTCTAGCCTGTGTTGCCGGATTACAACTCACATAAACCACTTTTTTTGGCGCAGCTTTTAAAATTACCCGAACAACATCTTCATGCATACCAGCGCGAGGAGGGTCAGTGATAATAACATCAGGTTTACCGTGTTTTTCAATAAAAGTTTCATTTAAAACATCCTTCATATCACCTGCATAAAACAGTGTATTATCTATTGCATTAAATTGGGAATTATTTTTAGCATCAATCACAGCATCTTCAACATACTCAACCCCTACCACACGTTTCGCCTTTTTAGCAACAAAATTCGCTATGGTTCCAGTGCCTGTATACAAATCATACACTGTTTCATTCCCAGTTAAACCACATAAATCACGTGTAATTTTATAGAGCTCGTATGCTTGAGGAGAATTTGTTTGATAAAATGATTTGGCTGAAATTTTAAATTTTAAACCTTCCATCTCCTCAAAAATATGATCTCTTCCATAAAAAGTGATAATGTCTAAATCTTGTAACGTATCATTTCCTTTTTGATTAATAACATATTGTAATGATGTGATTTGAGGAAATTTAGTTTTCAAATGAGTTAACAATAAATCTATATTTTCTGGTTGTTTTTCAAAAAACTGAATTAATACCATTAACTCTCCATTACTTGACGAACGAATCATTAAGGTTCGCAATAATCCTGTTTTATCTCGAACACCAAAAAAGGTAAGGCCATTTTTATTAGCAAAATCACGTATTTCATTTCGGATAGAGTTTGAAGGCTCCTCTTGCAAATAACAATTTTTAATATCTAATATTTTATCAAACATTTTAGGAATGTGAAATCCTAAGGCATTACGATTATCTATCTCTAAACCACTCTTCACTTCTTCATTCGTTAACCACTTTTTATCCGAAAACGAAAACTCTAATTTATTTCGGTAGTAATAACTCTCTTTGTTACCAAAAATTGGCTTTAGGGTTGATATATCTAAATGTCCTATTCTAGTTAATGCGTCTGAAACTGTTTTTTGTTTAAATAATAATTGAGTTTCATAATTCATATGCTGCCATTTGCAGCCTCCACAATACCCAAAATGCTCACATTTTGCCTCTAACCTATTTGGCGATGGTGTTTTTAAAGTAACCACATGTCCTTCGGCATAACTATTTTTTTTACGTGTAATCATCACGTCAGCAACGTCTCCTGGTACTCCACCGTCAACAAAAATAACCATCCCATCAACTTTAGCCACAGATTTTCCTTCAGAAGAAATATCAACGATCTCTGCATTTTCAACAAAAATATTTTTCTTTATTTTACTCATAAGGCTCAAAGATAAAAGAAATGATATAAAAGACCTAAGTGAAACAAAGAGTTTTAGATGAATCTCAAAAAATCTTAAAAAAAGAGAACAATCGGTCAAATAAGATTAATATGATTAAATTTATGAACTGAAAAATGAAACCAAGTCAATTTCCGCTTCAAAAGATATTAAACATGAAAAAAACTGTATTGATGGGTTTTCTTTTTCTATGGTCCCTACTCGGATTTTCTCAAACTAAAGTCAACAATGCCAATAATAAACCTGGAAAATTAATAACTATTAAACACGCTGGAAGTTTATCCTTTGACAAGTCTTTAGGTATTGATGCAAAACGTTTGAAAGGCGATGTGATTTGTGAGCACGAAGGTTCTATAATGAGATGTGATAGCGCTTACTTGTACAGTGATAAAAAATTAGAGGCTTTTGGACATATTAGTATTGTAAAGGGAGATAGTATATTTGTTTATGGTGATTCTTTACGTTACGATGCTTTTACAAAACTTGCCAACTTAAAAGGAAATGTGCGTTGTATTGAAAAAGACATGACTCTAACAACTAACACCTTAATTTATGATGTTGGAAATTCAGTAGCTAGTTATTATAACGGAGGAATTATTGTTAATAAGGAGAATACCCTAAAAAGTAAAAACGGACACTATTATTCGGCTAGTAAGGAGTTAACCTTTCATTACGATGTGACACTAACAAATCCTGATTACAAAATGAGAGGAGATACACTAAAATACAATACCATTAACAAAACATCCTATTTTATTGGGCCTTCTATTATTAATAGTAAAGAAAATTACATTTACTGTGAAAACGGATGGTATGATACTGAAAAAGAAATTTCTAGATTTAGTAAAAATGCAGTCATTGTTACCAAAGACCAAAAACTAAAGGGTGATAGTATTTTTTACGACAGAAAAAAAGGATATGGTAGAGCAACAAAAAATGTTCAAATTTTTGACACAACTAATAAATCCTTTATTGTGGGTGATTTTGCTGAACATTTTGAAAAAGGAAATAAAGCTATCGTAACAGGTCATGCCATTTATGGAAGAAAAATTGAGTTAGATACCTTGTTTATGTCGGCAGACACCTTGTTTTATGACGAACCAGATTCTACTCATTCATTTGTAAAAGCTTATAAGCATGTAAAAATCTTCAAAAAAGATTTACAAGGTCTTTGCGATTCATTATCCTACTTTGTTCACGACTCTCTAATGACGATGTACAATTCCCCTACTCTTTGGTCAAAAAATGGACAAATTACTGCCAAACTCATTAAGGTGGTTGCAGGTCAAACTGGTATTAAATATTTTGAATTAATTAACAATGCACTTGTTATTCAAAAATCGGACAGTTTAGATGAAAATAAATACAATCAAATTGAAGGTAAACGAATGGAAGGTGTTTTCTCAAATGATTCAATTAGAAAATTAAATGTTATTGGTAATGCTCAAATCATTTATTATCTAAAACAAAAATCGAATTACAAAGGAGTTAATAAAACTATATGTAGCGATTTATCTATTTGGTTTGATAGTGATGGTGTGGATAGAGCTACTTTCAGAAATAAGCCTGAGTCTACCGTATTTCCTTTATCTGAAATTAAAGATGAAGACATGCGCCTAAAACATTTTATTTGGCTTGAAAATAAACGCCCCAAGAAAAAATCTGATATTTTAATAAGATAACATTTTTTAATTCGTTTAAAACTTTAAATACCTGCCCAAAGACAATAAAATGATAATTTGTATATTTAAACTTTAATTTTTAAACACATATGAAATTATTACAAAATAAAGTGGCCATTATTACTGGCGCATCAAGAGGAATTGGCAAAGGTATTGCTGAAAAATTTGCAGAACAAGGTTGCAACATTGCATTTACCTTTTTATCATCTGTAGAAAAAGCAAAAGCCTTTGAAACTGAATTAGCTACTAAATATGGCGTAAAAGTAAAAGGTTATCAAAGTGATGCTGCAGATTTTAAAGCTGCAGATCAATTAGTAACAGACGTTGTTGCTGAGTTTGGAACTGTGGATGTACTAGTAAATAATGCAGGAATCACTCGCGATACCTTACTTATGCGCATGAGCGAACAACAATGGGATGAAGTAATTAATGCCAATTTAAAATCTGTATTTAATTTAACTAAAGCGGTCCAAAAACCAATGCTAAAAGCACGTAGTGGCTCAATAATCAATATGAGTTCGGTGGTTGGCGTAAAAGGAAATGCTGGTCAGGCAAATTACTCTGCATCAAAAGCTGGTATTATTGGATTTACAAAATCCGTTGCTTTAGAATTAGGCTCTAGAAATATCAGAAGTAATGCCATTGCTCCAGGTTTTATTGAAACCGAAATGACTGGTGCTTTAGATGAAAAAACAGTTCAATCTTGGAGAGATTCAATTCCTTTGAAACGCGGAGGCTCAGCTGAGGATGTTGCCAATTTAACCTTGTTTTTAGCAAGCGACATGAGTGCTTATATTACTGGACAATGCATCAATGTATGCGGAGGAATGCTAACCTAAAATTTGATTTAAGAAATAAAATATAGAAACTGTCATAAACTCTAAATCTTATTTCTAACTTCATATATCTTGAATATAAATGGAATTCATCTCTAATTATCCGTGGTATTATACCCTGTTATGTTTGGTAGCAGGGTTTATTTTTACTGCCATGTTATATTTTAGAGACAAACACTATTCCGATCGATCATCTTTATTTAGATATAGTCTGATTGGATTTCGATTTTTATCTATTAGTTTAATCGCTTTATTGCTAATGGATATCTTCATAAAACAATTAGTTAATGAAACCGAAAAGCCAATCATCATTATTACCCAAGATAATTCTTCTTCTATTGTCGCAGGAAAAGATTCTAATGAATTAAAAACAAATTATTGTTCTAATTTAAGTTCTTTTATTACTCATATTAAAGAAAAATATGATGTTAAATCATATCAATTTGATTCTGAATTAAAACCTTCTGATAGCTTTAACTTTAAAGGAAAAGAATCAGATATTTCTAATTTATTTTTAGACATTGAAAATAATTATGCGAATAAAAATATTGGAGCTATTATATTAGCAAGTGACGGTATTTATAATAAAGGGAATAATCCGCTATATCAAATCAAAAACATTAATGCTCCTATTTATACCATAGCACTTGGTGACACCTTACCGTTAAAAGATGTTCGAATACAAACTATTAACCATAATCAGGTAGCTTATTTAGGAAACTCATTTCCACTTGAAGTTGTTTTAAACGCAACCGACTTAAAAGATAAAAAAGTATCCGTAGACATCTCATATCATGGCAAAATTCTGAAGTCAGAATCAGTTTTCATTAATTCTAATAATTTTAATACAACCATTAACTATGTTTTGGATGCCAATCAACCTGGTATTCAAAAATATACAGTAACAGTTTCGCAACTAGATGAAGATAAAAACAAACAAAATAATATACAGTCTTTTGTAATTGATGTCATTGATAATCGCGAAAAAATACTCATCCTAGCTAATGCCCCTCACCCAGACATAGCAGCAATTGAACAAGGTATTTCTTCTTCTCAAACCTACGAAGTTGAAACCGCATTAATGAATGACTTTTCAAAGCCTTTAAAACCCTACTCCTTAATTATTATTCATCAAGTAACTAGTATCCCTCAACGAATTAGTAATGAACTAAAAGCTAATAATCAATCGGTTTTTTTTATAGGTGGTAATTATTCTGATATTACTAAACCTAAATCTTTATTTTCTAATAAGTCTAATGATGTGGAGGGAGTATATCAAAAAGATTTTTCATTATTTACGCTGAGTGATGGATTGAAAAATTACATTAAAAATTTTCCAGCGGTTATTTGCCCTTTAAAAAATAATCCTTTGCCAAATGGCTCCAATATTTTAATGACTCAAAAAATTGGCGTTGTAGAAACCGATGAACCATTGATGGTATTTTCAGAAATTAATGGCATAAAACATGGAAGTTTCATTGGTGATGGAATATGGCGCTGGCGCATGAGGGATTATGCAGAGCATGGTAATCATAATTTATTTAATGAACTAATCAGTAAAACGGTACAGTACCTTTCGGTAAAAGCAGATAAAAGTTTTTTTAGAGTGTTCACTAAAAAAATAATTAATGAAAATGAACCTATTGATTTTACAGCAGAAGTTTATAACCAAAGTTATGAATTAACGACAGAACCCGATGTAACTTTAAGTTTAAAAGACGAGAAAAATAAACTATACAACTATACATTTAATAAAAAACAAACAATGTATCAGCTTTCTGCAGGACAATTTCCAGCAGGAGAATATCAATATGAAGCAAAAGTAAAATATGGCGATAAGTTTTATTCAAAAAGTGGAATCATTATCATCAAAGAAATAGTATCGGAACAAATTAATACCGTTGCTAACCACCAATTATTATTTCAACTATCAAAACAAAGTGGTGGTAAATTATTTTACAAAAATCAGTTTAACGAATTAGAGAAAAATATATTAGATAATGATTCCATTAAATCAATAACCTATTCTCACAAACAACTTACTGATTTAGTGAGCTTAAAATGGGTGTTTTTTATCATTTTGGCTTTACTATCCTTAGAATGGTTTTTAAGGAAATACAATGGAAAATTATAATTTTAGCCCCTATTTTTAGTTTTTAAGAATCCTATTTTACTCCTCTAATATGGCATTTTAATTGTAACACAAAATGCTAAATCACTATATTTGTTTAACTTTTAATACTCCATAACATGAAAAAATTACTGATCCTTTCCTCTGCTATTATTTTATTCTTTTCAGCCTTTACAACTTCTGATGGCGATAAAATCCCTTCGGCAACTGTAAAAAAACTAGATGGTTCTACTACAAACTCCAATACATTTTCAAACAATGGCAAACCTATGATTATCAGTTTTTGGGCTACTTGGTGTAAACCTTGTAAAAAAGAATTAGATGCTATTAATGAAGAATATGCTGATTTAGTAAAGGAAACTGGTGTTAAATTAATTGCTATTTCTATTGATGATGCGCGTAGCTCAGGTAAAGTAGTGACTGATGTTAAAGTAAAAGGATGGTCTTATGAAGTATACATTGACGAAAACCAAGATTTTAAACGTGCTATGAACGTTAATAATGTCCCTCACACATTTTTAGTAAATGGCGACGGTCAAATTGTTTGGAGTCATAATTCTTATGCAGAAGGTGACGAAGAAAAATTATTTGAAAATGTTAGAAAATTAGCAAAAGGAGAAAAACTGTCTCATTAATTATTTATACCACAAATCATCATCATTTTATATGTCTTTAAAATCCACTACTAGACTTCTATTTATTGCCACTGTGAGTTTATTTTACAGTTCATCGTTCGCTCAATTGAAAGATGAATTAGGGGCTATTCATGGTAATTTTCAAATAGATGCTGCTAACTATCAAAGAGATACTATTATTGGTGCGGATCCCGGAAGTGAAGTATTTAGGTATAACGCATTTGGTAATATTAATTATCAAAAAGGTGGGTTCAGTGCAGGCGTTCGTTTTGAGAGCTACAACCCTCCATTGTTGGGGTACCTTCCAGGATACAAAGGATCTGGTGTACCATATCGATTTGCTAGATATAAACATAAAGACATTGACATTACTATAGGTAACTTTTATGAACAGTTTGGTAGTGGAATTACTTTAAGAGCTTATGAAAATAGAGGATTATTATATGATAACGCTCTGGATGGAATGCGTGTGATTTTTACACCAAAAAATGGTATAACCTTAAAAGGTTTAGTTGGAAAACAACGTACCTATTTCTCATTATCACCCGGAGTTGTAAGAGGAATTGATGGGGAAGTAAATTTCATGGAATTATTTGATTCAATTTTAGGGAAATCAAAAACAAAAATAATTATTGGTGGAAGCTTTGTCAGTAAATATCAACAGGATCAAAATCCAACTTTAGTGCTTCCACAAAATGTTGGAACTAGTGCTGGTCGTTTTACAGTTATAAGAGGTGGTTTTAATTTTAATGCAGAGTATGCTTATAAAATAAACGATCCATCTTATCAAAATAAATATAGTTATAAAGAAGGTCAAGCAATAATTGCTTCCACCTCATATGGTACAGATGGATTTTCAATTATGTTTTCAGGAAAAATGTTGGATAACATGAGTTTTAGAAGTGATAGAGATGCTCAAAATACGATTGACATGATTAATTATCAACCTGACTTTAGCAAATTTCACACCTATTCTTTAATGGCCTATTATCCTTATGCCACACAAGCTAATGGAGAAGTAGGAGGAACTGGAGAAGTACAGTACAAATTTAAAAAAGGAACATTATTGGGTGGGAAATATGGAATGGATATTACCATCAATGGTTCTGCATATTACGCTTTAGATACTATAGGAATTGCACCAATTGATGACACCTTAAGAAACTACAAATATTCGACTAATTATGGTAATGTTGGTAATGAATATTATCATGATTTTAATATTGAAATTACAAAGAAATTAAGCAAAAAATTAAAATTCACTTTAATGTATGCGAATCAATTTTTAAATCAATCTATTGTTCAATTTAATACTCCTGATAAAGAAGAACATCCAGACATCACTTCTCATATTGGCGTTTTAGATGTTACTTACAGATACAAAACGGGTTCTGCTATTCGAATAGAAACTCAGGGTTTTTTCGGAAAATATAATTACGGCGAACATCAATACAATGCAGCAGGAGAAAAAAACATCACAAACAACACGGGCTCTTGGGCATCAGGCTTAATAGAATGGACACCAAACACACATTGGAGTGTAACGATTGCCGATCAATACAATTATAACAATCCAGTTGTAGCTAAGCGCGTGCATTACTATTATGGTATGATAGGGTATGTAAATGGTCCTACCCGCATATCCGTTAGCTATGGACGTCAACGTCAAGGTATTTTTTGCGCAGGTGGTGTTTGTCGTTTTGTGCCAGCATCTAGTGGTTTAACCATCAGTATTTCATCAAGCTTTTAATTAAATACTATTTTTAAAAATACTTTATTATGAAAAGATTCATATTTCAATTTGTAAGTCTACTAATCGTGATCACAGTAAATGTAAGCTGTGATTATGTGCAAAATGTAAAAGATCCAAATGCTGAACAAATTAAAGGGAATAGAAAAGTATTTGTGGAAGATTACACCGGACATAAATGCGGGAATTGTCCTGCTGCTGCTGATACCTTAAAATATTTAGAAAAAAAATATCCTGGTCAGGTTATTCCTTTAGCTATTCACGCCGGATTCTTTTCAGCGGTGAGTCCAACTTACCCAACTGATTTAAGAAACTCAATAGGTAACGCATACGATTCTCAATTTGGTATTTCAGCTGCAGGGAACCCAAATGGATTAGTGAACAGAGGAGGCTTTGGAAGTGGAGGGTTTATTAAAGCATATACTTCATGGGAAGGCGAAATAGCTCAAATGTTAAGCCGAGCAGCTAAATTTGAAATTAAAATTAAAAACACGTTTGTTGCTTCTGGTAACAACCTAAACACGAGTGTGACTGTAAGATCATTATCCAATAATGCTGGTATTTATAAACTTGTTGTTTTATTATCAGAAGATAGTATTATTGCAGAACAATTAGATTACCGATTACCTTCTGGCAGCCAAATAATTTCAAATTACGAATTCAACCATGTATTAAGAGATGCGATTAATAGTACTTGGGGAGATGCCATTTTTAATTCTGGTGCTGTTGCAAACGATTCTATTGTAAAATCATATAACAACTACACTATTAATGCTGGATATAATCCTAATAAATGCCATGTAATTGCATATATTTATGATGCAGATTCGTCTAGCCCAACTTATTATGAAGTTCTTCAAGTAGAAGAAGCAGATGTAAAATAAATTATACTTTTAAAAACAGAAAAGCTCGAATATTTCGGGCTTTTTTTATGACTTTTTTTCTCTTTGCAAAGCTCTCTTTAAATGCATATTTTTACGTTTTCAGAACAACATTATGAAACCATCCATTCCAAGAGGCACTAGAGATTTCGGGCCTGCAGAAATGCAAAAACGCCAATATATTTTCAATATTGTAAAAACTAATTTTCAACTATTTGGCTATGCTCCTATTGAAACGCCTAGCATGGAAAACATTAGTACTTTAACTGGTAAATATGGCGAAGAAGGTGATCAATTAATTTTTAAAATATTAAACTCTCGCATTCATGAAAGCAAGGACGATAAAAAAGAATTATTAAAAAAAGAATTTAATAGCTCTCTAGAAAAATCTTACAACTCCGATTTATTGACTGAAAAAGCCTTGCGTTATGACTTAACTGTGCCTTTTGCGCGATATGTTGTGATGAATAATCATGCGATGACGTATCCGTTTAAACGATATCAAATACAACCTGTGTGGCGCGCCGACAAGCCTCAAAAAGGTCGCTATCGAGAATTTTATCAATGTGATGCCGATGTCATTGGTTCTAACTCATTAATCAATGAATTAGAATTAATAGCCATGATGGATAAATCATTTTCAGAATTAAATATTCCTGTAATTATAAAATTTAATAATCGAAAAATTTTAAGTGGGATTGCCGAAATCTTAAATGCTAGTGATAAAATAATTGATATTACCGTTGCTATCGATAAACTTGATAAAATTGGGAAAGATGGTGTAATTAAAGAACTCCAAGAAAAAGGAATTCTAGAAACAGCGATTAAGCAATTAGAACCTTTAATCGATTTATCAGGCTCAAACGACAACAAAGTAAATACATTAAAAACATTTTTAGCAACTAGTGAAATAGGAAAAAAAGGTATTGAAGAAATTGAATTTTTATTAAATAATTTAAAGACTTTGGAAATCAAACATATTAATATTGAATTAGATATTACTTTAGCTCGTGGTTTAAACTATTATACAGGAACTATTTTTGAAGCGAAGGCGAATGCTGGGACTTTTACCCCAAGTATTTTAGGTGGCGGGCGTTATGATGATTTAACTGGTATTTTTGGACTTAAAGGATTATCTGGAGTTGGCATTTCTTTTGGAATCGATAGAATTTATGATGTGATGGAAGAATTAGCATTATTTCCTGAATCTGTGAATAAAGTTTCGACGACTAAAATTTTATTAGCCAACTTTGGGGAAGCAGAGCTTATACATTGCTTGGGAATAGTTTCGAAACTAAGAACTGAAGGGATAAATGCTGAAGTATACCCGGATGTCGTTAAAAAAATCTCCAAACAATTTGAGTATGCAGATAAAAAACAAATACCTTATGTTGGAGTTGTAGGTAGCAACGAAATGAACCAAAATACAATCATGTTAAAAAACATGGAACAAGGCACACAAAAAGAAGTGACTACGGATGAATTAATTTCTATTTTAAAAGAAATATAATCCAGCCAAATTTAAATTAATACACAAAAAAACTCCCAATCATCATTGGGAGTTTTTTTTATTTATAGATTTAATAATAATTATTTCAATTTAATAATAATAAATTCAGTTCTTCTATTTTGTTGATGTTCCTCTTCAGTACAAGTTGACTTCACCTCTCCTTCACACGCGCAACCATTTTTCAATTTAGATTCTCCGTATCCTTTACCATAAATCCTTGAAGGATTTGAAATACTTTTCTGAATATATGCAGCAGATGCTTTTGCTCTATTATCAGACAATTTTTCATTAAATACAGCACTTGCTCTACAATCTGTATGAGATCCTAATTCAACAACCATATCAGGGTATTCATTCATGATTTTTACAATTTTATCTAACTCAACTGCTGCATCCTTTCTGATTTTATATTTCCCTAAATCAAAATATATAGGTTTAATGTCAATCATTTTAGCCAAATCTCCACCAACTTCTAATTTACTCATGGTTAAATCCAATGCTTCTTGCATTTTTATTTCTCCAGGCTGAGTAATTTTATAATTAAAAATAACTGATTTAGTTAAATATCCATCTCGCTCTAATTTTAAAGAGTAATTTAACTGATCTCCTAATTTATTTTCTGCTAAAGATTTTCTATAATCTCCTGATACTGGAGTTGAAAATTCATCGACTATTTTTCCTGTGGCATTATCCACAATTGTTATTTTAACACCTTCTAATGGATTTTTAGTGCCAGCATCCATAATTAGAGCGTACAAAGACAATCCTGGATTTTTCTCTAAAATAACATCGACCACTACTACTTCAGCTTCTCCAAATGTATTCGCAGAACTTTTACCATCAAAATAGGTGTCTTTTGCTCCGCTTAATTCAAACTCTTTATCTTCTTCAACATCAAAACTATAAGCTCCCTCTGAATTGGTTACGACTGACTTTAAGATATTACCATTTTTATCTTTTAATTCAACTTTTGTATCTGCGAGAATGACTCCTGCTTTATCTTTTACTGTACCTTTTATTGCTTTCCCAAATTGAAATGGTTTTAATAAATTAAATCCATACAAATCATCATTACCCTTTCCACCTTCTCTATTAGACGCAAAGAAACCTTTTGTTTTTTCTGAATTTAATACAAATGTAAAATCATCTTTCGAACTATTTACTGGAACGCCAACATTGAAAACTTTAGAAAACTGATTATTAGTAATTTGTGTTGCAAAAATATCTAATCCTCCCAAACCTGGTCGACCATCAGAAGAAAAGAAAAACAATCCACTTTCATGAAGAAAAGGAAACATTTCATTACCTTCTGTATTAATATTATCTCCTAAATTTTCTGCAACTCCCCATGTCCCATCAGATTTTCTAACTGTTTTATAAATATCAACTCCACCTTTTCCACCTGGCATATCTGAAGAAAAATACAACGTATTTCCAT
The DNA here is from genome assembly GCA_947450025.1 of Bacteroidota bacterium. Classification (GTDB taxonomy): domain Bacteria; phylum Bacteroidota; class Bacteroidia; order B-17B0; family Aurantibacillaceae; genus UBA4416. Next base: position 253,849 of record CANFTW010000004.1, read on the forward strand.
CAACACTTAAAGAAGGATGCCCTACAGAGTATTCTTTATTATTTAACGTAAATGCAATTTTATCACTCCACTTCCCATCCTTAAATCTTGCCTCCATCATTTCCAATTTCCTAACACCGTCTGCACTTTTAGACTTATAATTATCTTGGGTATACAATACAACACTCCCATCTTTGCTATAACTAGCAGGACCTTCATGAAATTTTTTATTTAAATTACTTAATTTTTCAGTAGAAATGATTTCGTTTTTGTCGTCAATTTTTCCAATATACAAATCTAAATACGGTAAATTGTTTCCGTTCCAACGACGAAACGCTGCATTGATATCATGTTTTGAAGAGGCGTAAACAACTTGATCTTTATAATAGACAGCTCCAAAATCTTGCTCTGGAGAATTAACTTCTAAATTTTTTATTTCAAATTGCCCTTTATCTTTTAATAAATCAACCACGTATGTTTTGTTGGATTTATATAATTTTACTCGAAAATCATCTTCAAACATAATTGAATAATTATCCATCTGCTTTTGAGCTTCTGTATACTTTGAATTCATTCTCAAAACTTGAGCATAGGCTAATACATCTTCTGCTTTTTTATCTGGAGCACTTACAATTTTTGCATATAACGCCTCTGATTTCGAATAATATCCAAGTATTTTATAACTCTCTGCTAATTTTCGCTCAGCATCGGTATTTATTTGATTTTTATCTTCAAGCTTTTCAACTACTTTAGAATAACTATAGTTATTATAATGTTGATTAGCTTTTTTTACTGATGCTTGACTAAATATAACAATAGGCAAAGCAGATAGAGCGATTAATATTATTTTTTTCATTTTAAAAGAATAAGTTTATTAAAAGAAACGTGGTGATTTGATTTTAGCTTTTGATTTTGAGACTAAATCATAACGCAACATAATTTCATGACTTCCATTATTATATTTACCTGTTGTATTAGCTGTAGACCAATCAAAAGAATAACCTACTGTAAATTGTTCTGTGAAATTATATCCAAGTAATGCTCCAAAAGCATCTCCTGTTCTATACATTGCTCCTATAGAGAATTTATCCTTAATAATAAAATTTGCTGTAACATCCCCTTGTATTGGAGCTCCTTGCGTAGCTTTTATAAAACAGGTTGGTTTTAATTTTAAATCTTTACTTAAATCAAATACTGTTCCCATAATAAAGAAATAATGTCGTTGTTCTACTGATTTAGAAGACACATCTCCATTTAACTTATTTTCTAATAATTTAGGTGTTGAAAATCCTACATAAAAACGTTCATGATAATAATAAATTCCAGCACCTGCATTTGGCAGCACTTTTGTGAAGTTTTGAGAGAATGCTCCGTCATTTTGATTATCTAACTTTAATGGACTTAAGCTATTAGAATACATGTTTACTAATCCTTTTAAACCAAAACTTAATTTACTTTTCTTAGATAGTCTAACCTGATAAGATAAATCTAAAGCAACCAATGTGCTTTTAGTTGGCCCTATTTTATCATTCATTAAACTTAGTCCAATCCCCATCTTTCCATTTAATATTGGCGAGTGCATCGTTAATGTTTGGTCAACAGGAGCGCCATCAAATCCAACCCATTGCGAACGGTGAATTCCTGTTACGGTTAAGGCATCCCTGGTGCCAGCATAAGCTGGGTTTAACCATAATGTATTATACATATAATGGGTAAACATGGCATCTTGTTGGGCTTTCAATGAAGCTGTCAAAGCGATAAATGCAATTGTTGCTAAAATTATTTTTTTCATTTTCTATGTTTTTAAAACTAAAAGCGTTAAAACGCTTTTAGTTTATTATTCCTTTTATTTACTTGATTGTTTTATTTAAATAGATATATCCTTTATACGGTTTTTCATCAATACCTAAATCTAAAATATAGAAGTATGTTCCTTCTGGTAAATCATCTCCTCCTACTCTCAAACCTTCAGTTGATTTACCATTCCATGTGTTATCATATCTACTCATTTTATAAACTACATTACCCCAACGATTTAATATCGTTAATGTATTATTTGGATAAGATGATATTCCTTTAATAACAAATAAGTCGTTAATACCATCTCCATTAGGAGAGAATCCTTGAGGAATACTAAATGCTGTATCTATCGAATCAATTACTGGATTAAAGCCTGTTGGAACATTTTCTCCTGGTTCGTTAGAAACACCATTGCCATTTGGATCAGGGTTGTTTCCTGCATTTGTCGTATCTGAACTTAACACCCCTACAATGCCTGAAGTGGTTGCAATACCTGAATTATAAAGCGTTGTTAAACCACTTCCATTCATATTGTAATTCACAACTAAAGTAACTGTTTCAAATGCTCCAACAGCTAATGTATTTCCACTTGATAGCATTGATGTTATACTGTTTCCATTATAGGATGCATTCGTTATTAAACTTGTTCCCGATATTAAGTTACTAACTGTATATGTAATCGGAGAAGGGAATGTTGCATTTAAATTATCTACTAATTGAACATTTGAGGCTGGCACAACTCCTAAATTTTGAATCGTAAACATAAACGTTGTCTGACTAACACTGTTTCCTAATGAAACGGAAGACAATACTGATTTTGCAACACCAATTTGTTGACCAAATTCAGTTGGTGTATTTTCTCCTGGTTCATTTGGATTTCCATCTCCATCAGGATCAGCGTTATTTCCTACACCAGTTGTATCAGAAGATGTATGTGTCCCGTTTCCATTTGGATCTGGCAAATTAGAAGAAGATGCTACGCCAATATTATATAATGAACCAGCATTAGAATTGTTCATGTTAAAGTTGACAGTTAATGTTACGACTGCACTTTGATATACATTTAACGCATCCACTCCTGATAAAAGTGCAATGTTTGTATTTCCGTTGTATCCCGAATTAGATGTTAACGGCGAACTTGCACTTAAACCAACTACAGTATATGTTATTGGAGAAGGGAAAGCAGTATTTAAATTATCTGTTAATTGAATATTACTAGCTACAACTGGCCCAACATTAGACACATTGAATGTAAAAACGGTTTGATATGTATTTGCATCTACTTTTGTTAAAGAAGAAGCTGATTTAGAAGCTCCAACTTGCGGACCTAAGGTTGTAGGAGTATTTTCTCCTGGTTCATTTGGATTTCCATCCCCATCTGGATCAGGATTTGTTCCCGTAGCAGAAGTATCTGCAGATGTATGAACACCATTACCCGTTAAATCAGGAGAATTTGATGTTGAACCAATTCCTGAGTTGTTTAACACTGTTAACGTAGTTGTATTAGGTGTAAAATTAACAGTCAAGGTTACTACAGAAGACTGAGCTGGATTTAATGAATTCGTTCCAGACAACATAGCTATATTCGAATTTCCATTATAAGAACCACTAGTTGTTAAAGGTAAACCAGCACTTAATCCTACAACTGTGTATGTTATTGGAGAAGGGAATGTATTATTTAAATTATCCACTAACTGCACATTACTTCCTACAGTATTTCCTAAATTAACCACATTAAATGAGAATACTGTTTGGAATGAAGTAGCGTTAATTTTAGTTGAAGATAATACTGTTTTTGCTACAGCAATTTGAGGTGCTCCGACAATAATAGTTATTGTAGTTGTGCTACATACAATTGGGTTTACTGACGTGTTACAAATTGTGTATGTTGTTGTGGTTGTTCCATTATATCCTGGTGTTGGTGTAAACGTATAGCTTCCTGTTGCAGGATCTACTGTAATCGTTCCGGTTGTTGATGAAGGTTGAGTTACTGTTACACTATATGTTCCTCCTGTTATTACACCTCCATCGTTTGTTGTTACTGTACCTGTTGTACTAACATTTGGAGTTGTTGCTATCACATCAGGATTTGCTACTAATGTAGGGAATACTGTAAATGTAATCGTTGTTGTTGAGCATGGCGGAGAACTTACATTACATAATGTATAAGTTGCTGTTGTAGTTCCTGTAAAGCCTGGTGCTGGTGTAAATGTATAACTACCAGTTGCTGGATCCATTGTTAAAGTACCTGTTCCTGCTGTTACTGGGCCTGCAGTAAACACTGGATTTAATGATGGGATACCACCTGTATCATTAGCATTGGCATCACCACTAACCGGAGTATTCTCAATAGTTGTTGTTGCATCGGCTACTGCTATTGGTAAGTTTCCAACAATAATAGTAATCGTGGTTGTACTACAAACGATTGGATCTACCGAAGTATTACAGATTGTGTAGGTTGTAGTAGTTGATCCAGTATAACTTGGATTAGGAGTAAATGTATATCCTCCTGTTGCAGGATCTACTGTAATCGTTCCTGTTGTTGATGAAGGTTGAGTTACTGTTACACTATATGTCCCTCCTGTTATTACACCTCCATCGTTTGTTGTTAATGTACCTGTTGTACTAACACTTGGAGTTGTTGCTATCACATCAGGATTTGCTACTAATGAAGGAAATACAGTAAATGTAATCGTTGTTGTTGAGCATGGCGGAGAACTTACATTACATAAGGTATAAGTTGCTGTTGTAGTTCCTGTAAAGCCTGGTGCTGGTGTAAATGTATAACTACCAGTTGCTGGATCCATTGTTAAAGTACCTGTTCCTGCTGTTACTAGGCCTGCAGTAAACACTGGATTTAATGATGGGATACCACCTGTATCATTAGCGTTTGCATCACCACTAACAGATGTATTCTCAATCGTTGTTGTTGCATCTGCTACTGCTATTGGTAAAATCCCTACAGTAATCGAAATCGTAGTTGTACTACATACAATTGGATTTACTGAAGTATTACAGATTGTGTAGGTTGTTGTGGTTGTTCCAGTATATCCTGGTGTTGGTGTAAACGTATAGCTTCCTGTTGCAGGATCTACTGTAATCGTTCCGGTTGTTGATGAAGGTTGAGTTACTGTTACACTATATGTTCCTCCTGTTATTACACCTCCATCATTTGTTGTTAATGTACCTGTTGTAGGAACTCCAAATAACGTTGTAATATCATCTGGATTTGCAACTAATGTTGGGAATATTGTAAATGTAATCGTTGTTGTTGAGCATGGTGGAGAACTTACATTACATAAGGTATAAGTTGCTGTTGTAGTTCCTGTAAAGCCTGGTGCTGGTGTAAATGTATAACTACCAATTGCTGGATCCATTGTTAAAGTACCTGTTCCTGCTGTTACTGGGCCTGCAGTAAACACTGGATTTAATGATGGAATGCCTCCAGAATCATTAGCATTGGCATCACCACTAACCGGAGTATTCTCAATAGTTGTTGTTGCATCTGCGATTGCGATTGGTAAGTTTCCAACAATAATAGTAATCGTAGTTGTACTACAAACGATTGGATCTACCGAAGTATTACAGATTGTGTAGGTTGTAGTAGTTGATCCAGTATAACTTGGATTAGGAGTAAATGTATATCCTCCTGTTGCAGGATCTAATGTAATCGTTCCTGTTGTTGATGAAGGTTGAGTTACTGTTACACTATATGTTCCTCCTGTTATTACACCTCCATCGTTTGTTGTTAATGTACCTGTTGTACTAACACTTGGAGTTGTTGCAATAACATCTGGATTTGCAACTAATGCAGGGAATACTGTAATAGTAATTACTGCAGATGAACATACAATTGGAGAACCATTACATAACGTATAGGTAACTGACGTTGTACCTACATAACCAGGATCTGGTGTATAAGTATATTGTCCTGTAGCAGAATTCATGGTTATAGATCCTGTTCCAGCAGATGGCTGACTAGAAGTAAATGTTCCTCCTACAGTTCCATTATCATTTGTTGAAGCATCACCACTTACTGGTGTGTTTTCTATTGTTGTTGTTGCATCATTTACTGCGGTTGGACAGTTGTTTAAGGCTACTGAAATTGTACTTGTTGATGCACAATTACCATTAGCTCCTGTTACGCTATAAACAGTCGTAGCTGTTTGCGAAATAACGACTTGATTTCCTGTTAAATTAACGGGATTCCAAGTATAAGTTAATGCTCCTATTGCTGTTAAGGTTCCAGATTCAGAACTACATAAGGCCACTGGAGTTGAACTTACAACGATAGTTGGAGTTGATGTAACATCTAAATGAAAAGTAGAACTACTTTCACATCCTGCTATAGAAGTCCCTGTTACTGTATAATCCGTTGATAAAATTGGACTTACAGATATTGATGAAGCTGTTTCTCCTGTATTCCATAAATACGTATTTGCTCCACTTACAGTCAATGTAGAGGTGCTTCCTGAGCAAATTGCTGTTGATGTTGAACTTATTGACAAAGTAGGTAAAGCATTTACAACTAAACTTACAGTTCCAGAATTCACACATCCTAAAGCATCTGTTCCTGTAACAGAATAAACTGTTGATGAAGACGGATTGACAGATATCGTTGATGTCGTCGCCCCTGTATTCCATAAATATGAACTAGCTCCTCCAACAGTTAATATAGTTGAGAAACCATCGCAAATAGCAGTTGATGAGGCTACTACAGAAACAACTGGTAAAGAGTTCACAGTAACCGTTACAGTTTCAGTATTCGAACAACCTATTGCATTTGTTCCTGTTACTGTATAAACTAAAGTTGATATAGGGCTAACTGTTACTGTACTTCCAGATAAATTTCCTGGATTCCAAGTATAAGTATTCGCTCCTGATCCTGCTAAAGTAACCGAATCGCCAATACAAATTGAACTTGTTGATGTTGTTGCACTCACTACAGGTGCTGTCGTGTTTTGTGTTACTGTTATCACTGATTGTGATGAACATCCGTTTGCTGCTGTTGCCGTTACGGTATACGTTCCTGGGTTAGTAATCGTTGCTGTTGACGAACTTCCTAAGCCTCCTGTCCATACATAACTTGTGCCGCC
>CANFTW010000005.1 GCA_947450025.1 Bacteroidota bacterium
AACTTTTTTTGTGTACATCAATGCCAATGTATAATTTTGGATTAAAAGCGGTAGTTTCTGTTTTCATGAGCTTACAATAATTTTGGCAGCCATTCATTTGGACTGCATGTGATAAGTGATACAAAACTACTGCTTTTACATATATGCTTTATTCAATTTGGGCAGACGTATTAGGCATTTGCAAAACTTGTCCCTTCGGGGACATTTTTTATTTTGCTTTGCAAATGTCTATTAAACTTAGTATCATTGTCAGTAACATTTCGGTAGACAATGTTTCAAAACCCAAACTGAAATAAAGCTCCAAAACGTTATTTTATAACCATCTATTCCACAATCATTTTCTTTACACCCAACAATTCCTTACAAGTAGTTCTAACAAAATAAGCACCTGAATTAATCTGTAATTTCAATTCTAACTTATCTAAACTTGTTTGCTGGTGATAAACTACCCTACCCATCACATCAATAACTTCAATCAATTTTTCACTGGCGTTAGGTTCAAATACTAAAGTAAACGAGCCACTATTTACTGTTGGATAAAGTTGATAATTATACGCGCCTTTGGTGGATTGATGATTTAATGAAGTGATACTACTTAAAGAAGTTTCCCAGATGCCTCTTCCAAATGTTGACACATAAACTTTATTTAAAACAGGGTTAAATTCAATATCGCTAACAATCACATTTGGTAAACCAAAACTATTATTAACCCAAGTATTTAAGCCATTAGCTAGGGTGTATACACCTATATCGGTGGCAATCATCAAATCATTCGTTCCTGAAATTTGTTTGATACAATTAATAGGAATGTTTGGTAAATTAAAAGTGATATTTTGCCAAGTTACTCCACCATCACTTGTTTTATAAACCTTATCTGTGGCCGAAAAACCAGCCATACTCACATAAACTGTATTCGCATCAGAGGCATTAATTTCAACCCCAGTATAATATAAACTATCAGGTAAATTATTCGTTACATTAACAAAGGTATTTCCTCCGTCCGTTGTTTTAAAAACCATTCCATTTAATCCATATTCATACCTCACTCTTCTGGCAGCATAAATTACCAAACTATTTGTATTAGAAACTGCTAATGCCGAAATTTCTGTGCTTTCTGTGGTAAGAGAATTAGTATAAATGGTTGCTAATGGAGTCCATGACATGCCACCATCCAAAGATTGAACAACGTTTTCATGACCGATATACAATACACCGGGTGTATTATAATCTGCAACAATCGGAGTAACCCATTCACTTTGTTCGCTATTTAAATTAGTCGATAAATTAAATCCATTAATCCCATTATTATTGCTGTAATAAAAATTACCGTACTGACTAGCCCCAATCACATCAGAAGGATTTGAAGGTAATAAACAATTATCCATACCATCCCCTCCAAAAATAGTTGACCATGTGCTAGCATTATAATACATAGAAGCATTATCCTGAGCTCCCGCAATCAATTGGCCGAGTGAGTTTTTAGAACTTGATAATCGATAAAAAGAAGAAACTTGAATGTTATCATTCATTTTTGTCCAAACAGTGGGCCAAGCGCTTGTGTTCCAAGAATCAGAAATAATAGTAGACGTTTGATAAACCCCACCATCACTGCAAACAAAATAATGACCAGATAGAGGGTGACGGTTAATTTGATGAATATCTCCATGCAAAGTTGCACCATACTGGGTCGTCCAATGCGAAACAGGAGCAAATGAATTAGCCCCATCATAAGATGCCCAAATATTAATACCACCGGTATAAATAATATTGGCATCGTAATAATCCACCATTAAACCTAAATCATAATTACCTTGCCCTCCTGAGGCAGAACCGGTTCCTCCTTCTAAAATATTGTCCATCACAGGCATCACATTCCAAGTTGAGCCTGCATTAGTTGATTTGTATATGCCGTACAAACCCCCCACCACATCCACACATAGGGCATAAATAATATTATTGTTGGAGGGCGCAATAGCAATTTTAACACGTTGTATACTTCCCGTTAAAGGCATATTAGTGTTAAGCATTGTCCACGTATTTCCAAAATCCGTTGATTTATAAATACCAGCGTTTCCAATATTTGAAGTCATGACCCAGCCTGATGAGGCATAAATAATGGCTGGGTTAATAGGATCTTGATGCATATCCCAAAACAATGAATCTAATTTTTTTGTCCACGTTACACCTGCATCTGTTGATTTATACATCCCAGACACACCACACGCCACCACATCATTTGTATTAGATGGATTAATTAAAATTTTGCGTATTAAGGAAGCATCTCCATTTGTTAAACTATAAGTTAACCCCGTTGAGTTCCAGGTTAATCCACCATCTGTTGTTTTATAAACACCTAATCCATAATGTGTATTTCGCTTTCTGCCATCTAGATGCAAACTAATGCCTATGTATTCAAAATCACATACCGAAATATACATTTCATCTGGATTAAGCGGATTGATTGAAATATCACTAATTCTAGTGATTGGTAAATTATCTGTGAGAGGCGTCCAAGAAGTACCGTTATTTGTGGTTTTCCAAACACCTCCTTGGGCAACACCAACAAAAAAAGTGTTAGCATTAGTTGGATGAAAGGCGATGCAATTAATTCTGCCTATTCCATTTTCCATATAACCTGTTAAATTATTGGGTAAAACATTAGGCCCAAAAGGTGTCCAGATGGATGAATTACTTTTTTGTAATTGTTGTTGTTTATCTGCAGCTTGTCTCACTGCAATATCCCTATATTCATCAAAACCAGAAGGGTCCCCATGCGCATTGGTATGAAGTTCCATTTCGTGTTCCCATCGCTTATAACTTTTCCAATATTTTTGTTTAGATAAATCATTCGTATCCTTAAATGTTTTAAACTGAGATTTTAATTCATTAAACGTTAAAGCTCTATTGAATTTGTTTTTTATAAATGTTTGGGATATAGATGTTTTAAAACAAAAAGCAATTACTATAATAAAAATATGTTTTTTCATATACGAGTTTTGTATATTAAAAATAAGGAAAAAGGACCACAAAAAGAAAATCTTATTTGAGAATCAAGAACAGAAAAAAGATTATGAATTATTTTCTTCTAGCAAATCAATTGAAGTTTTAAAAACGTAGTTAGCAGGGCCCTCTAACCAAATATTGTAAAAGGTGTTTTCTAAAACTTTATCAAACTTTACATTTAAGTTTCCTCCTAATGTTTTAATCGCACAATTATTTTTATCAGTACTTTGTCCTTTATAAGCAGCAATTAAAGCAGCAGCAGTTACGCCAGTGCCACATGATAAAGTTTCATCCTCTACTCCACGTTCGTATGTGCGCACAAATAACTCGTTATCTTTTTTCTCAATAAAATTAACGTTAGTTCCTTCTGCTGCAAAACGGTTGTTGTACCTAATTTTTTTACCTTCTTCAAATACATTGATGGATTCAATGTCATTTACAAATTTTACATAGTGAGGTGACCCTGTGTTTAAGTAAAAGAAATCTTCTCCAACCTCTACCTGCCTCACATCATTCATTTTCAATGACACAAGCCCATCAATAATTTTAGCTTCATGAATTCCATCAATGGCTAAAAACTTTGCAGTATCAATGATAATTCCTAATTGTTTTGCAAACGCGGTAATGCATCTTCCGCCATTACCACACATACTACTTTCATTCCCATCACTATTAAAATAAACCATTTTAAAATCGATGCCAGGTTCTAATTCTAATAACATTAATCCGTCTGCTCCAATACCAAAACGACGATCACATAACCATTTGATTTGTTCAGTAGTTAATGAAATCGTTTTTTCACGATTATCTATCAGTACAAAATCATTTCCTGTACCTTGATATTTGTAGCATTCTAACTGCATCTTAAAAATTAATTAATTCTTGCTAATAAATTAGAGTCTTGAACTAGCTCCATTGGTTTAAACTCTGTGCCAGAAGATATTTTATAAACCACATCATCATTTTTTAAATAGAAATTATCATCTACTTTATAAATTGTAATACTACTAAAATCTGACAAGCCATACAGAATAACCCTGTTACGAGTCATACGATAGCCTTTAGAATTTAAAGGGGTCTTCCAAAATTCAACAAAAAATAAATTTGGATAATCCGAACTAGTCACACCAGCCAATTGACCTGTTAAAGTATCTCGTTTAGCATTAACATCTAAATCAATCACCTTAATATTTTTAACCGACAACAACTCTTCTTGAGCTACATTAATATCATCTTCCTTCAATAAATTATCAATTTCATTGTAATTGATATTAGGCGAATTTTTTGTATTAATGGATACTTTTTTATCTAACTTATCTTCTTTTTTTTCCTCAGAAGATGTATTAGAAATGGACTGTTCAACAATTTTAATATTATCAATATTAGGCTTATTAAACTTTTTTAAATAATCATCTATTTTGAAAATAAAAAATGCAACGCCTACAAGCAATCCTATAGAAACTCCGAAAACAAATGGTGGTATTTTATATTTAAATCTCATGATTAATCAAAAATAAAATTACATATATTTTCTAAACTGTTTTTAATTATTTCCCGAAAGTTTTAAAGACAAAACCACGTATATTAACAAAAAAGCGATTCTTGAATTTTTAATAATTTAACAGAATAACTCCTAATAAACTCACCAAAACCTTGCTGCCGTTAAGTATTGTTAAAAACAAAATAGATGCATAACTTCTGATGTAATTTTGCGTTATGAATACAATAAGATTAGTTTAATAAATAAAAAATATACTATGAAAAAAGTAATCACATCATTGTTTATTGGCGCTTTAGGAGGTGCATTTGCGTTGGCTGGCAATTACTACTTAAATCAGCGAACAGAAAGTCAAGTAACAAATTATAATCCCTACGCTACACCTACTCGACTTACTAACTACAATTCGTTAAATACGGCTTCGGGCGCTCCTGATTTTATAAACTCAGCTGAAAAATCGGTTAATTCAGTTGTTCACATAAAAACCATTGTCGAACAAAAAAACAATTTAGCCTACGATCCATTTCAGGATTGGTTATTTGGCGGTCGACAACGACAACCTAATATGATGCAAGGAAGTGGCAGTGGCGTGATTATTAGCCAAGATGGATACATTGTTACAAACAATCACGTTGTAAATGAGGCTACTAAAATTGAAGTTGTCCTAAATGATAAACGAACCTATATTGCTGAAGTGATTGGTACTGACCCAAACACTGATTTGGCACTATTAAAAATAAAAGAAAAAGAACTACCTTTTATTAATTATGGAAACTCTGATGATGTAAAAGTGGGCGAATGGGTTTTAGCAGTTGGTAATCCATTTAATTTAAATTCAACTGTTACAGCTGGTATCATTAGTGCTAAAGGACGCAATATAAATATTTTAGATCATAATGCTGAGGGCGGACAACTCGCTCCCATTGAATCGTTTATACAAACCGATGCTGCTGTTAATCCAGGAAATAGTGGTGGCGCATTAGTTAGCACTACAGGAGATTTAGTTGGAATTAACACAGCCATTGCCTCTAATAATGGGTCTTATCAAGGTTATTCATTTGCAATTCCAGTTAATATCGTAAAAAAAGTTGTATCAGATTTAATTGAATTTGGAACTGTGCAAAGAGCTTTTATTGGCTTAAGCATACAAGACATAGATGCAAAATTTGCTGAAGAGAAACGTATTAAACAATTAAAGGGCGTTTACATAAATGGCTTAACACAAAATGGTGCTGGCGAGGAAGCTGGGATAAAAATTGGAGACGTGGTTACAAAGATTGAAAACGTGACCATAAAAAGCACATCTGAATTATTAGAGCAAGTAGGCAAATTTAGACCAAGTGATAAGATTAATGTCACTGTAGTTAGAGCAGAAAAAGAAATCGTTATTCCTGTTGTTTTAAAAAATAAAGAAAATAGTTTAGGAATAATTAAAAAACCAGAAATTTTCAGAACAGCTGTTAACTCTCTAGGCGCAGAATTTGAAGAATTAAATGCGGAAGATTTAGCAAAATACAATATCACCTCAGGTGTCAAAATAGCAAAACTTCAATCAGGAAAATTATCTAATGCAGGCATTAAAGAAGGTTTTATTATTACTTCAGTGGATAAAAAGAAAATTAGTAACATAAAAGATATTCAATCAATGTTGGAAAATAAAACAGGAGGTGTTTTAATTGAAGGAATGTATCCAAATGGGATGCGTGCTTATTACGGATTTGGATTATAAACTGCTTTAATAAAATTTGTTTTTGAAATTAGATATCTGTCTTGAAGCATTGACATGAAGTATAAAAACTTGAAATTACCTTATCAAAAAAAATAACAAAAACCTAATCATTTAGTAATCAAAGCGATACAAAATTGGAAAAAAGCCTTTTTTTTTCTATCTTTGTTGGCTTAATAACCATCTAATATAACATGAGACAGCTAAAAATAACCAAATCGATTACCAATCGCGAGAGTGCATCATTAGATAAATATCTTCAAGAAATTGGTAGAGAAGAATTAATTACTGCAGAAGAAGAAGTTGTTTTAGCGAAGAAGATTAAGGATGGAGATCAAGACGCTTTAGAAAAATTAACTCGCGCTAACTTACGTTTCGTTGTATCAGTAGCAAAACAATATCAAAATCAAGGTTTAAGTTTACCAGATTTAATTAATGAAGGAAACTTAGGTTTAATTAAAGCAGCTCGTCGTTTTGATGAGACTCGTGGATTTAAATTTATCTCTTACGCAGTATGGTGGATTCGTCAATCTATTTTACAAGCTTTAGCAGAACAATCACGTATCGTTCGTTTACCATTAAACCAAGTTGGTTCATTAAATAAAATTAATAAAGCATACTCTAAATTAGAACAAGAATTTGAGCGTGAACCAAGTGCTGACGAAATTGCTGAGTTATTAGATTTACCAATTGATAAAGTTTCTGATACGATGAAAGTATCTGGTCGTCATGTAAGTATGGACGCTCCATTTGCAAATGGTGAAGAAAGCTCTTTATTAGATGTATTAGTTAACCACGATTCATTAAAAGCTGATGCTGGTTTAATTATGGAATCTTTATCAAAAGAAATTGACAGAGCATTATCTACATTAACAGAAAGAGAAAGAGATGTTGTTAAATTATTTTTCGGAATTGGTTTAAACCACGGTTTAACGTTAGAAGAAATTGGTGATAAATTTGATTTAACTCGTGAGCGCGTTCGTCAAATAAAAGAAAAAGCGATTCGTCGTTTACGTCATAGTTCTCGTAGCAAATTGTTACAACAATATTTAGGATAATAAAAATCTAATAAAAAAAGCAGATAGAAATATCTGCTTTTTTTATGCTCTTTTCCCTAATTCTATCACTGCTAAATCCTTAATCTCGGATTGATCGATAACAAAACGTAATACTGTTTTCATTTGATGGAATCCATGAATACCGCAAGATCCAGGATTCATGTGCAAAACGTCATACTGTGTCTGATACATCACTTTTAAAATATGAGAATGGCCACAAATAAACAATTTTGGTTTCTCTGTAATTAAAATATCTTTTACTTCCTTTAAATAATTTGTAGGTTGGCCGCAGATATGAGTCATAAATACCTTTACATCCTCGCAGGTAAAGATTAAATTTTTAGGAAATTCTTGTCGTGCATTTGCATCATCAATATTTCCATAAACCGCACGCAATGGCTTAAATTTTTTAATCTCATCAGTCACACTTTCAATGTTTCCAATATCACCAGCATGCCAAACCTCGTCAGCAGCTTCAATATATTTTAATAGCCCTTGATCGAGATAACTGTGTGTGTCTGATATAAGAAGTATGTTTTTCAATTTAATTTTTAGGTAATGATACTAGTTTTCTGTAAAACAAAAAAGCGCTGAATAATTTTCAACGCTTTTAAATAAATTAATAAATATTAGTTTTTTAGTAATTTGACATTTACTTCTTTATTATGGTATTTAAATTTTAAAAAGTATATACCAGAGCTTAAATTCAAATCATTCGTTTTTATAATCTGATGATGATCTCCTTTAATATCTTTAAATACTTGATGAAATAATTCCTTGCCTAATACATCAAATAAAATAATATCAGTTTGGCCATCCTCTATTAAATTATAATAACATATTATTTCATCTGTAAAAGGATTAGGATATATTAATGCAGCAGAATTATTAATTTGCGTCTCAATGCTTGTACATAAATCTACGGTTACAAAAAGTGTATTGGTTCCTACACAGATACCCGAATTTCCTGTGACTGTATAAACTGTGCTCACTGTTGGGTTTGCGATAACAAAACTATTGGTCATAGAACTTAAATTAGTATTTGGACTCCATACATAAGACGTTGCTCCACTCACCGTTAACGTTGTTGATTGACCTACACAAATGGAAGCATTAGAAGAAGATAAAGTTAAGGAAGGGTTTAAAATGACAGTTATTGTTTTAACCGCTGTATTTGTTCCTGTAGCATTTGAAACAGTTAAACTAACTGTGTATACTCCAGATGTAGTGTATGAAACAGATATATTTTGAGAAGTAGCCGAAGCTGGATTAGCACCTGGCATGATCCAAGACCAAGCAGCTGGGCCACCTGAGGACGCATCTGAAAAAGCAATCGGTTGGCCAGCACAAACCGAATTCACAGAACTGATTGATGCCGATGGAGCAGTAGGAATCGAAATAGTAGCTGTTTGTCCATTGGTACTAATAACGTTACTGAATAAACCTGCGCCATTTTCTGACTTCACGTTAAAATAATATGCTACACCATTAAGTAAACTTAAATTTTTTACGGTAACGGCAGTGTCACCCCAATTACTTGTCCATGTTAATGTATTTACTGCTCCAGGACTAGTTCCTATAGAATACCAATAACGAGCAATAGCAGAATTTGGGTCAGAAGAAGAAGACCAATTAGCAGACAAAGAATCACTGGTAATAACCGTATTTATATCTACACCTTTTCCATCTTTAATATCAGTTATATTGGATGGATTTGTCCAATCAATATTGACATCGTGATAATAAATGGATGATAAATTTCCGGCAACATCGTTTACTATAGATTTTACTTTACATGCATTTTGTGTGGGGTTAGGGTTTTGATAACGAGCATCGTTGCTATTTCCTGAACCAACAGATACGGTAACAGAGGTTGTTGGTCGAGAACGATACACTTTAATTTCATCTAAACTCCATTTACAATTTCCACTTCTAAAAGAAATATGACTACCGTTAATTAAAGGTGATGAATCTGTCCATGTGGCAATAATCGTATTATCCTTGTAGATATCCATCTTACCTGTAATTCGATCATAAAGAACTTTAAAATCGTACCACTGACCCGCTACTAAATTGACTGATGCTGTGTAAGTAGGAGAACCAAATGTATTAACACCACCTGAATAAGATGTTTTATATATTTGAACAGCCTGATTATCTAATCGAAACCAAACAAAATAACTGTTCCCTCTATTGACACTATCTGGTGCATCACAAAAGAAATGAAAACCTGCTCTACGATTCGTTCCTGTACCTTCTAATTTTCCTTTAAAATTATATAAATAACGATTAGATAAATTTTGTGTTAAAGCAGCATATATATTTGTATTGGCAGCAGCTGTGCTCACTTCATCTGTTTGCTCTATTGCATTATTATTGATGCCCCAAACACCTACTTTTTGTGTCCACTCAGGATGGATAGCTATATCAAAATTATCGGAGAAAAAACCATGTGTATAATTTCCCCTCCACTCTGCTCCATCATAATCAATGACTTGATAATAACTTTTCTCAAGTCCAGAACCACCAACATTATCAGCATCTGCGAAATTAGCAGTAAAATTAGCTGTTTGCCATGCTCCAATGGAAGTGACTGAGGTAGTAGGAATTATGATATCCGAAGATGTTGTTGGAGTAGGAACAGCATTAGAGGTATAGGTTGCTGCCCAACCAGTTGCTGTTGTAGCACAATCTGATCGGAATTCAATTAATAAATTTGGTCCTGTAGAATTGATTGTTCCGGGAGAAACTGTATTTGTATATTTTCCTATTAACGTTGAACTTACTGAATTACCATCATAAATAAACATATAATCATAATTATTTTCTAAACTAAAAGAGGTAAAACTCATGCTAATGGATGTTGCTCCTCCACTTGGTTGAAACAACCATAATTTTCTTTCATCATCACTATAATTAGCAGACGCCCCTCCCGAATCATAAAACATTCCAGCTGAACTTGTAAGGGTTGTAATGATAGGTGTATTATTTAACAACTTATAAAATAAATCCCAATTCCAATAAGGACCAGGATCATTGTGTGTTTGATTTGGAAACATTTGATGCCCTTTAATTTTCACACAAGTCCCTTGCTGGCATTGCTGTGTTGTTCCAGAACATCCTGGGCCAAAATAACAGCGTAATGGATTGATTCCATGACTAACGCACATATCTCTCACTAAATCTGCACTAGAAGTTAACATCACCGTTGTGTACCAATTATAACCTGTACTAGCATATCCTTCATGTTCTATTCCTAAAGTATAAGGATTTTCAGAACCAATATGCCAAGCTTTATCAGATTCGTAAACCATTTGTGTTATTTGACCATCAGAACTTCTTACAACGTAATGTGCCGATGCTGAAGCACTACAATTCTTAAACCATGAAATACAGCCCGCATATGTCCCTTCTATATCATGAATAGCAACCATCGAGATAGCTGTACCATTTCGAGAACTAAAATTGCAAGTTGTAGGATTCCATATTGCAGGCGTATAATCAGGAGACATCACTGAATTTGTTACACCTGATGAACGATACACTGAACCCATATGATTAGAAATGGAATTAGTATTTATCTTAACTAGTGATGAACTTAGCACCTCATAATTAGACCCGAATATAGACTGTAGATTTATTTGATAATCTGGAAATCCATAAAAATCTTGAAGCTCACCATTTGACATAAACCAATACAATTGATATAAATGAGAGTTTATAGCAAAATCATTTTGCAAATTATTGGTTAAAGGTAACTCGCTTAAAGCAATAAAAATAGGCTGATACAACGCCATATCATTTCCTGAAATTGACATTTGAATTTGTAAAACAGAAAATGCTTTTGCGTAAGCTAAAATGTTTTTTTCGACATCGGCTTTAATATCATTTACTGAATAGCCTGATAACTGAGCAACATAAAGTAGATTATTTCTAAAATACCCCTGTCCATTTTCAGTTAACCCCATCACTCCATATGCGCTTGGATAGCCTATACAACTAGGTTCTTGAATAGGCCCTGCGAGATGACTAAATCGTGTTTGAGAAAACGCAACCGATTCTAAAACACCTTTTGGGATAGAAGGATTTAGACTATATGCTTTTCGAAAAAAAGATTGATAAGGATGATTTATAAATAACTCATTTATGTTATTTGAATAGGTTTGCAATTGCAAAATGCAGGCAAAAAAGAAAAGTAATTTTTTCATAGATGGTTTAATTCCATTAAAACTATGAAAAATCAAATAGATAGAAAAGTATTTTTTTCGCTAAACAGTTTTAGAGTTAATAATTAAATTAATTCTAGCATTTTTCTATAAACGCCGTCTACCTTATCCAATAACTCTTTTGTTTGACCTTGCTCAATAATTTCTCCTTTTTCCATCACAATGATTTTTTTAGCATGATGGATTGTCGATAATCGATGAGCTATAATAATAGAGGTTCTATTTTTCGCAATTTCAAAAGAAGCCTTTTGAATTAATTTTTCAGTCTCTAAATCAATCGAAGAGGTTGCTTCATCTAAAACAAAAATTGGCGGATTGTAAACATACGCTCTAACAAAAGCTATTAGTTGCCTTTGTCCTGCAGACAACATCGATCCGCGCTCTTTAACATTGTAATGATAGCCACCTGGTAAACTTGCAATAAACTCATGAATACCAATATTTTTAGCAGCCGTTACAACTTGGTCTTCTGTAATTTCAGGATTATGTAAAGTAATATTATTAAGTATGGTATCACTAAACAAAAATACATCTTGCAATACAACTCCTACAGACTCTCTTAATTCATTGAGTTTATAGTCTGAAATTTGAATCTGATCAATTAAAATTTGTCCTTTATTAATCTCATAAAAACGACTTAATAAATTAATAATACTTGATTTACCGGCTCCTGTGGCTCCAATAATAGCTACCGTTTCGCCCTGATTAATTTCAAAAGAAATACCTTTTAATACATAATTTTCATCCTTATAAGCAAACCACACATTTTTGAATTCCACTTTGCCTTGCATATTTTTTACTGGAACCGTTCCTGACTCTGAAATCACTTCATCGGTGTCAATAACCTTAAATACTCTTTCAGAAGCCACAATACCCATTTGTAAGGTGTTTAATCGATCGGCTAACAAACGGATAGGGCGAAATACCATATTAATCATCATAATAAAAAAGGTGATGTCGCCTAATTTCAAATTATAAGTGTTAGCCTTTAACCCAGCAAACCAAATAAATAAGGCAACCGATACAGCGGATAAAATCTCCACAACTGGAAAAAAAACAGAATAATACCAAATAGAACGAATATTAGCCACTTTATGTTTTTGATTAATCTCTTTAAATTTTTCATATTCCAGTTTTTCGCGATTAAACAACTGTACAATGCGCATTCCTGAAATATGTTCATTCGTAAAGGCATTTAAAGAAGCCACAGCATTTCGAACCTCTGTGAATGTTTTTTTAACACCATTTTTAAAAAGATTAGTCGCAATTAACAACAACGGAATTGTACTTAAAGTAACTAAAGCTACTACCCAATTTTTTAGCAACATGGCAGTAATAAAAATGACTAGCATCAACAAGTCTCCGCAAATCACAATAAAACCCTGAGAAAATACATCACTTAGACTTTCGATATCAGATATGGCTCTGGTTACTAAAGTGCCGACTGGGGTGTTATCGAAATACGTATTTTTTAATTTTAAAATATGACTATAAACTTGAAGTCGCAAATCTTTTACAATGTTCTGCCCTAATAAATTAGTAATATAAATATTGGTGAATTGAAGTAAAGCTTCAGTTAATAGGACTCCAATTAGTAAAAGTCCCATGTAATTAATATATGTCATTTTTTCGCTATCGGTTAAAAAACCTTCCTCTGTGGGATTAACCATACCAACACAATTTAGCATTTGATTTATTATTAAAGGTCTCACAATAGTTAGTGAAGACAATAATAAAGTAAGTGTAATAGCTAAAAAAAATAATTTTTTATAGGGCTTACTATAAGACAAAATGCGTTTTAATAACTTAAAACTGAATTTATTTTTTTGTTCTGTTTTAGCCATTAAAAATTTCTTTAGGATATTGTATGTCGGTTAAATACAAAGCATAACCAGCCGCCGACATCCCAGCATCTGATCTGTTTTTATTATTGACTATTGTTTTAAATTCTTGAAGTGATATTTTTCCTTTACCTACTTCTAATAAAGTTCCAACAAGTGCCCTAACCATATTTCTCAAAAAACGATTAGCTGTGATCTTAAATACATACTCACTATTGTTTAACTTAATCCACTGCGCAAAGGTAACCGTGCAGTTATTGGTAAAGGCTTGTGTATTTAGTTTACTAAAACTTGTAAAATCTTCAACCGACAAAAGATAAGAAGCCGCTTCATTCATTGCATCAAAATTGATATCACCAAATACATACAATGAATTATTAAATAAAAATGGACTTTTAAATCGATGAATTAAGTACTCATAGGTTCTTGCTTTCGCATCAAATCTTGCATTCGCTTCCTCTTTTACTGAAATTATTTTTGAAATAGCAATTTCAAAAGGCAGTACTTTATTTAATTTATAGATATAGTTTACATCAGTATGTAAATCCGTTTTAGAAGAATCAAAATGAGCATAATAATCTTTAGCATGCACACCAGCATCTGTTCTGCCACAACCCACAATTTCAATTGAATGACCAATAATCATGGTCATCTTTTCTTGTAAAATATGTTGAACTGTAAGGGGTGTATTATCTTGAACCTGCCAACCGTGATAGTGGGTTCCATTATAAGCTAATTGAATAAAGTAGCGAGGCATTTGACAAAGATAATAATAGTTTTTGCAAACTAAATATTACTTGAGTTTTAAAATATCAGGCTTATTGGTAATTATTCCATCAACTCCTCTTTTAGCTAGCTTTCGGGCTTTACGAGGGTTATTAACAGTCCAAACATACACCGTTTTACCAAGTTTATGAAGTTTTTTAATGACCCTCTTACTACAAAATTTATAATACACATTCACCCCTTCCCAATTTTTAAAATCATCTTTGCTAAAATGTTTATCAAAATTAAAACTCACCAAAGGCAAATTAAAAACAATTAATTTTTGAAGGTTTATACTGCTATCTCTTTTTGCAACATTCACCAAAGCCTCTTTATCAAAAGAATGAATAGTATGCACCCAACTTTGGGCATTATATTTTGTAATTAAATCTACAATATGCTTCTCGATATTTGGATAATAAGAATTCCCTTTTTTTAATTCAATTAATAATTGAGAGCGACCATTGATAAGTTGAATAGCTTCTTCAAGCGTTGGAGGATTTTGCTTCTCAACTCCAATCGAAGTTATAGCAAGTTGCTTAAAATCGCTTGATGTAATATCTTTAATTAATCCTTTGCCATTGGTAGTTCTATCAATACTTAAATCGTGCATAATAACCACCACGCTATCTTTGGTTTGATGAACATCTGTTTCGATAATCATTGCGCCCATTTGAATGGCTTTTTCAAAAGACCCTAATGTGTTTTCTGGAGCATAAGCGCTGGCGCCTCGGTGAGCGATGATGATTGGGCTTTGAGAAAATGAAATAAATGAAAAAAACAGAATACATTTAATCGCAAAAGACGCAGAGATTTGCCTAAAAAATTGGGGGTTTATATACCTATATTTAAAAAACATTTTCATTAACTTACTTTCTTAAAAATTTTTTCATTAAAATTTGACTCCCTGAAAATATATTTTCTTCTCAGTAATCGTTTATAAACTTTTATCCCTAAAAAACCACGTTCAAAATCATTCTTATCTTTACAATTCAAACAACGTCTTCTATATTCAATCAATTTTTCATTACCTGAAGCAATATACATAGTATCAATATGATTATTTTTAATGACTATGACGCCCAGATTTGGCAAGGAACCAGGGCAAGTTGTTTTGAACTTAATCTTGCGCTTAGGTCTATTTATTTTTCTGAAATTGGTCATCACACCATGACTATAGGAAGCCGCTATTATTCTATAACCATCCTTTACAACATACCTAACCTTTTTTTCCTTTAATTTTACTCCTCTGGTTCCACATCTCAATCTACAATAAGACCATTCAAATGGGCAACTGGTTATCACATCAATATACCATTTATTATCTTTGTGTTTTTGAAATTTCGCATTTTGCTTTTTTAACTGTTTTACAAACTGTTTAATTTCCTTTGAATATTCTTTCACTAATGTATCAGAAACCTTGACACTTAAAGTAATCATACTACTTAAGCATTTAGTATTACACCATTTTACAGAAACTTTACCAAAATTATAATAGTTATTATTATCACTTTCATTATAATCTAAATCATAAAATAAATCAAGTAAACTCGTTTTTCTTTCATACTTCAAACAATCTTTGATTAAACCATAATCATAAAGATTTATTTTTAGAAGAGTCCCATCCTCAAACGTAATGAGCGTATCTCCATATGAATTTTTTGGAGATAATGGATCTTTGGTTATCTTAACTTGAGAATAAACAATTGTTACTTCTACTCTTCTATTCTTTCG
This sequence comes from Bacteroidota bacterium, assembly GCA_947450025.1. Taxonomy (GTDB): domain Bacteria; phylum Bacteroidota; class Bacteroidia; order B-17B0; family Aurantibacillaceae; genus UBA4416. The sequence continues at coordinate 15,852 of CANFTW010000005.1, forward strand.
TCTTCCTTCTTCTGAATGATTATCAGCATTAGGTTTTGTTTCGCCAAAACCTAATGCAATATCTTCTCCTCCATTAAAATCTCGATTTAAACTATTTAAAACAAATTCAGCTCTTTGCTGCGAAAGTATCTGATTACTCTTCTTGGAACCTTTACTGTCAGTGTGTCCAAACACAATAACTTTTTCAAATTTTGTTTTGTAGTCAATATCATTAAAGCCATATTTTGCATAAACTGAATCAATTTGCTCAGATAAATTTTCTTCAATAAAAATTTCATTTTCTAAACAATATAAAGTAAAATGAATTGTATCCAATTTTACTTGTCCAATAAGAGGTATTGAAAATAAAAATAGAATCAATAATAATTTCATACGACTCATCTATCTTTAACCAATTCAAGATTCTCCATATAAACCGTCATTTTTAAGATGCCAAAAGTAATATTAACTTTTTCATCCTTTAAAGATTCAACAATCCCTATTTCACTACTATTTAAAATTTTGACTTTACTTCCTACTTTTAATAATGGTTTAATACGTGCTACTTTTTTCTCCGCAAAATTATCGCGTTTGTCTTGTTTAGCGAGCTCCTTACGTTTATTGGTTTCAGCAGTAATACCATCAATAAAGCGTTTAATCACATTTTTACGATCTTCGTTTTTATTCCACTCCTCCATTAAGCGCAAATACTTTTGCCCGAAATCTGCTAAACGAGCGAGTTCAATTTTTCGTTCACGTTCTCTGTCTATTTTGTCTCTGAAGTTTGAAGATAACACTTCATATTTTTCCTTTGAAATTTTTCTTAAAAATTCCTCATGCTCCATTCGCTCAACCGCTTCTGCCAATTTTGTTTTCTGCTGTTGAACTTCTGCTAACAATACATTTAAATCCACTTTATCTGTATCGATTTTTGCTTTAGCCCTTGTAATTAAATCCTTTGGAAATCCTACTCTTTCTGCTACTTCAAAAGTATAACTACTACCTGGCTCACCAACGGTTAAAATATATTTTGGATCTAGTGTTTCTAAATCAAATAACATACTACCATTTAAAACTCCATTTAATTTGTTAGCCAACAGCTTCACATTTGGAAAATGCGTGGTAATTATTCCAAACGTTTTTGACTTTACTAATTCCTCTAAAACAACCTCTGCCATAGCACCTCCTAACTCAGGGTCTGTGCCGCTACCAAACTCATCCATTAATATCAACGTTTGTGCATTGACACTTTTTAAAATCGATATCATGTTTTTTAATCGAGCACTATAGGTACTTAATTCATGTTCGATACTTTGTGTGTCTCCAATATCAATTAAAATATGTTTAAAGAAACTCATCACTGAGTTCTCTTCCACACAAACTAACAATCCACTTTGTAACATGGTTTGCAATAAACCCACTGTTTTTAAGGTAATCGATTTTCCGCCTGCATTGGGACCGGAAATAACCACCAAATGACTTTTCGCATTCAAGTGAATATTTAAGGGGACTGTATTCTTCTTAAGTTCCTTATTTTGTATAAACAAAATTGGATGATACGCCTTATTTAATTTTAACTCGGAAGTTGCAGAAATAGTTGGCAAGGAAGCATTAATAATTTGAGCAAACTTTGCTTTAGCTTTTAAAAAATCTAATTCAATTAACAATTCCTCATATTGTTTTAATTGAAATGCATATGGACGAAGTGCATCAGATAGCTCACGAAGAATGCGATTAATTTCTCTACGTTCATCTATTTCTAATTCTGCAATATCATTATTGATACTAATGGTTGCTCCAGGCTCAATAAAAATGGTTTTTCCTGTTTCGCTTTTATTATGCACAAAACCACTCACCTCAGATTTATACTCAACCAACACGGCTAAAGTTCTTCTACCATTAAAAAAACTTTCTTCATTATCTCTGATGAATCCTAATTTTCTTAACTCAGTCACTTGACGATCAAACTTCGCGTCACTTTCTCTTCTTTTTTCTGATAAATCTTTTCGAATTTTTTGTAATTCTTTTGAAGCTGAACTTTTTACCGATGCATCAAAATCTATAATACGGTCGATTTCAGATATGATAATTTTATTATCTTCTAATTCCTCGGCCAATTTTCCTAAATACGGTAATGTTTGTTTTTTATTTTTCAGAAAACGAATGGCGGTATTACTAATTTCTGTAGCTTGTTTAATTAACAGAAATTGCTCTTCCACTAACATACTCCCCTCTAACCCAAGTAGAGATGCTTCTTTTCTAAAGTCTTGAAATTGTATATCAGGAAAAAAAGAATCTGAACTCAACGTGTTTTTCAATTCAGAAACACGATTTAATTCTGTAATTAAATGTTCGTGATTTTCAATAATAGAAAGTTGAGTAACTTTATGTTTTGCCCCGTTACTATGACAAAAATCAGTCACATATTTTTTTACTTTATAAAACTCTAATAACTCGAGAGACTCTGACTCTATAATCTTCATTTTCAGCATTAAAATTAACCTTTTATTTATATAAAAAAACAGTTTGAAAGTTTTGTAAACTAAATTTTTCCTTTATTTTTGATAGGTTAATTAAAATTAAAAAAAGCCCTAAAGAAAGGTACTAAACAAATGAAACAAGCGATTATTACTAAACTAGAAGAAATGCTTCAACAACCTGAAGCTAGTGCTGTTGCTCACCAAATGCGCACTCTGCAAAAAGAGTATCAAAAATTGTGGACAGCCGAATTTGAAAAAGCAAAACAAGAATTTGTTGAAGAAGGCGGAAAAGCAAAAGAATTTGAGTATGCCAAATCACCTGAAGATGTTAAAATTTCTGAACTGATTGACAAAATCGAAAAAAAGAAAAAAGAAGAAGACGCTCGCTTAGCAATTGAACAAGGCAAAAACTTAGCCATTCGTCAAGAGATTATTAATAAAATAAACGACTTAAGTCAAGTTAGTGATAATATTGGTGCTGCTATCAAAAAATTATTAGAATTACAAGCGCAATGGAAAGCAACTGGCGCTGTGTCTCCTCATAAATACAAAGAGAATCAAGCCGATTACAGCAAAGCTATTGAAGAATTTAATTATAAATTAAGTTTATCAAAACAATTACAAGAGCATGATTTAAAACGTAACTATGAATTAAAAACAGAGTTACTTGAAAAAATTAAAGGGCTAAAAAATCTAGAAAATATTAAAGAAGCTGAACGATTAATCAAAGTATATCGTAACGATTGGGAAGATATTGGTCCTGTTCCTAATGACAAATGGGATGAATTAAAAGGTGGTTTTAGAGCTGCTTTAGAGGAAGCATACTCAAAATTAAAAGCTCATTACAACTCAGTAGAAGAAGAAAAAGAAGTAAACCTTGCGTCAAAAAATAACATCTTAGAAAAAATAAAAGAAATCATAGCTAAATCTGAAACTGCTTCTGGCCAGGTTTGGAATAATTTAACTAATGATTTAATGGCTTTACAAACTGAATGGAAAGGGATTGGCAGAGCAAATGCAAAAGATAACGATAAAGTTTGGGCAGATTTTAGAGCCTTATGTGATCAGTTTTTTGAAAAGAAAAAAATATTTTTCAATACCGTTCACGAAAAAATGAGTGTGATTAAATCACAAAAACAAGAATTAATTTCAAAAGCAAATACTTTAAAGGATAGTAATGATTGGCAAAAAACAGGTTTAGCATTAATTAAATTGCAAGATGCTTGGAAAAAAGTACCACATGCTGGAGGTGAAGAAAATAAATTATTTAATCAATTTAGGGCAGCATGTAACCACTTTTTTGACGCTAAAAAAGCTCACTTTGAAGCTATTGATGCCAGTTTTGAAAATAACTTAGCTCAGAAAGAAGAGTTGTTAAAAAAAATTAATGAGTTTAATTTATCTGAAAATGCTTCAGAAAATCACGCCGCTTTAAAACAATTTTCATCGGATTGGAATAATGCTGGAATGGTTCCTATGAAAGATAAAAAACGTGTGAATGATGCCTTTTATAATCGTTTAGATGAATTATATGACAAAATGAATGTAAGCAATGCTGAAAAATTCATGATGCAATTTAAAACAAAATTAGAACGTTTATCAAATGGAGAAAGTCCTGAATTAGCATTGAAGAAAGAAGCAGATTACTTCAAAAAACAAATTGATGAAATTAATGGTCGCATTAAAACTTACGATAACAATTTAGGATTCTTTAAAACCAGTAGTAAAGGAGCAAATCCTTTTATGAAAGAAATAGAAGATAAGATTAATGCGGAAAAACAAAAAATTACCGATTTTAATGAGAAGCGTAAAATGGTAATGGCAGAATTAAATAAATTAAAACCTGCTGAAGCAGAATCAAAATAAAACTAAAAAAGCTATCACAAATGTGGTAGCTTTTTTTACAAAAAAGAAATTCAAAATAAAGTCAAGTAATAAAATTGGAAAAGGAGATAACCGAAAAACCTAACTGGACTATTTGTTCTGAATGTCACGGTCGAGGCAAAAAAAGCCAGAGACTTCGCAAAAAGGTGCGACTCCATTACCAAAAATCAATGAATGAATTTGAAAAAAGTAAAGGAGAAGGTCTTGCTCCAACTCGGCCTAAAAGCACTTTAATTTCTTGTTTAAATTGCCACGGAACTGGATTAGTTTCTTCTAATAATCCTCCAATAGCCGACACCATAAATTACCCCCACGTTGCTATTATTGGCGCTGGCATTGGAGGTGTAGCTATAGCGGTAGCTTGTATGCATCGTGGCATTCCATTTACATTGTATGAACGCGATAACAACTTCGAAGCAAGATCTCAAGGTTATGGCCTAACCTTACAACAAGCTACTAAAGCGTTGGAAGCGTTGGGTATTTTATCTTTAGAAAAAGGAATTATTTCAACAAGGCATGTGGTTCATACTACAGAAGGAAAAGTGATTGGCGAATGGGGAATGAGAAAGTGGCTACAGTCAAATACAAAAACATCTCCTAAGCGCACCAATATACATATTGCAAGACAATCTTTACGACGAGCACTGCTTGAACAACTCGATGAACGTTATGAAATACAATGGGGTTATCAGTTAATTGACATGAATGAAAGTGAAGATGGTATAAATCTCAGTTTTCAAGTAAACGGAGATATAAAAAATTCCAAAGCTGACCTAGTTGTTGCAGCTGATGGCATTAGAAGTTCGGTACGAAGATTACTGATTGGCGAAGAGATTAGTCCGTTACGTTACTTAGGTTGCATGGTCATATTGGGCATTTGTTCCTTAGAAGCCATCAAAGATATAAATAGTGAATTATTAGACTCTGCCACAGTCTTTCAAACAGCTAATGGTAATGAACGTATTTATATGATGCCTTTTGATGCAGATTCAGTGATGTGGCAATTGAGTTTTCCCATGTCTGAAAAAGAGGCTAAGGAACTTAGTAATAAAGGCAATCAAGGGCTTAAGGAAGAAGCTTGCCGAAGAACACAATGGCACAAACCCATTCCTCAAATTATATCGGCAACCATGGAAACTCAAATTTCAGGTTATCCTGTTTACGATAGAGAAGTACTCACATCAGACTTATTTGAGAAATGCGGAAAAGCTACCTTGATAGGAGATGCAGCTCACCCTATGAGTCCATTTAAAGGGCAAGGAGCCAATCAAGCTTTACTAGATGCTGTGGCATTAGCTAGAGGAATCTATAAAAATTGTGGTTCCTTATCAAAATGGAAAGAAATTGGAATAAGAAAAAGTGTATTAACTGATTTTGAATCTGAGATGTTAGAGCGCAGTGCGACTAAAGTAAAAGATTCAGCAGAAGCCGCACATTTCCTACATTCTGAGATTGTACTTCACAAGGGCGATGAACCGAGAGGGCGTTGTTTAAAGAGAAAAGAGGTATAATACTTATCAAAAATATAGTGCCATTGCAAAAGCTTATTACATTACTTACCTTTACCGTGATTAAAAATAAGAACCATGAAAGTAGAAATTTGGAGTGATGTGATGTGTCCGTTTTGCTATATAGGTAAACGCAAATTTGAAAATGCTTTAGCGCAATTTACTCATAAAGATAAAATTGAAGTCGTTTGGAAAAGCTTTCAATTAGATCCAACAACCGTTACTGATCCAAGCTTAAATACCATAGATAACTTAGCGGAAAAGAAAGGTTGGAGCAAACAACAAGCGCAAGAAACAACGGCGCATGTGACTAATATTGCCAAGCAAGTTGGTTTAGAATTTAATTTTGATAAAGCAGTCGTTGCCAATTCCTTTGATGCACATCGTTTATCGCACTTAGCTAAAAAGTATGGCAAACAAAACGACTTAGAAGAAAAACTATTTCAAGCGTATTTTATAGATGGTAAAAACACAGCCGACCACTCTACCCTATTACAAATTGGTAAAGAATTAGATATAGATGAAAAAGAAATTACCGATGTATTAAATCAAACAACTTATTCAAACGAAGTAGAACAAGACATTACAGAAGCACAACAAATAGGAGTTCGCGGTGTCCCATTTTTTGTATTGGATAGAAAATATGCAGTATCTGGTGCGCAAGAAAGCGAAACGTTTTTAGGAGTGTTAACGAAAGCATATGAAGAACATGCTAATGGGATTATCGAACCAATTGATTCTAATAGTACTTGTGGTTGCGGGCCAGAAGGATGTAATTAATTTTTAAAGCGACCTTATAGGTTTATAGCCATAAAAAAAGCCCTCATTTATATGAGGGCTTTTCATTTATTATTATTTTAAATTTATTCTGCTAATAAAGCTCTTGAAATCACAATACGCTGAACTTCACTCGTTCCTTCATAAATTTGAGTAATTTTTGCATCACGCATTAAACGTTCCACATGGTATTCTTTTACAAAACCATAACCGCCATGAATTTGAACAGCCTCAGTAGTTACCCACATTGCTGTTTCAGATGCAAATACTTTTGCTTGTGCACCTTCTTTTTCACATGGTAAACCTTGGTCTTTTAACCAAGCTGCACGATGAACTAACAAACGAGCCGCTTCAATACGAGTTGCCATATCTGCTAATTTAAATTGAATAGCTTGATGTTGTGAAATTAATTTACCAAATGCTTTACGCTCTTTAGAATAAGCTAATGCTAATTCGTATGCGCCACTTGCAATTCCTAGTGCCTGAGAAGCAATTCCTATACGGCCACCACCCAAAGTTTTCATTGCAAATTTAAAACCAAATCCTTCTTCACCAATTCTATTTTCTTTAGGAACTTTTACATCTGTAAACATTAACGAATGTGTATCACTTCCACGAATACCCATTTTATTTTCTTTAGGACCTACTACAAATCCTGGTAATCCTTTTTCAATAATTAAACAGTTAATTCCTTTATGGCCTAATTCAACATTAGTTTGAACCATTACTAAATAAATAGATGCTGTGCTACCATTAGTAATCCAGTTTTTTGTTCCATTAACTAAATAATGATCTCCTTTATCTATCGCAGTTGTGCGTTGAGAAGTTGCATCACTGCCAGCCTCTGGCTCAGATAAACAAAATGCACCAATTTTTTCACCTTTAGCTAAAGGCACTAAATATTTTTGCTTTTGCTCTTCAGTTCCAAAATTTTCTAACCCCCAACAAACTAACGAATTATTTACACTCATTACGACGCTACAAGAAGCGTCTACTTTAGATATTTCTTCCATCGCTAATGTATAAGAAATAGCGTCCATACCGCCTCCACCGTATTTAGGATCAACCATCATACCCATGAAACCAAGTTCACCTAATTTTTGAACTTGTTCTGCAGGAAATTTTTGAGTTTCATCTCTCTCTATGACTCCTGGTTTACATTCATTTTGAGCAAACTCACGAGCTGCTTGTTGAATCATTAATTGTTCTTCGGTTAATTGAAATTGCATGGTCTAAAGTTTTTAATAATTGAACGTTTAATCCTGACAAAAATAGAAGATATTTCGAATTATTCAGCCAAAATTGTCGATTTGTTAAAATAATTTTGTTGAGATATTTTTAGCTCAACTCTACCTAACTAAACAATTCTGCTTACTTTTAGTTTAAAATGCAAGACGAATCTATGAAAATAGTTGGTATTATGAGTGGAACATCGCTAGATGGCTTAGATTTAGCATTATGTGAATTTAAAACTCTAGAAGGGAGAGTTTCCTTTAACCTTATAGCCGCCCAAACTATTCAATATGATTCAGTTTGGAAGGAAAAACTACAAAATGCATTTGGCGCTCCTGCTGAAACATATTTTAAAATTCACAGTGCTTATGGATCATTTATTGGACAACAAATTAATGAGTTTCTAACCAAACACGGGCTAAACATTGATGCCATTGCATCTCATGGACATACGATTTTTCATCAACCACAACATGGATTTACTTCTCAAATAGGATGTGGCGCAGCTATTGCAGCTAAAACAGGAATAACGACCATTTGTGATTTCAGAAGTCTAGATGTTGCTTTAAAAGGCCAAGGCGCACCTTTAGTTCCTATTGGCGATAGAGATTTATTTCATTCATTTGAATCGTGTTTAAATATTGGAGGCATTGCCAATATTTCGTTTACAAAAACTGGCATCACCTCAGCTTTTGATATTTGTATCGCTAATATGGCTCTTAATTATTTAACAGAAACAGTTGGTATAGCCTTTGACGATGAAGGGAAAATGGCTCAAGCAGGGAACTGTCATCCTATATTATTACAAACTCTTCTCAAGTTAAATACTCAACAGCAATCGTTAGGTAGAGAATGGTTTGAAAATAATTTTTTACCGGCATTAAATAAATCAAACCTTTCATTGAACGATAAACTTGCCACCTGCACTGAATATTTAGCTATTCAAATTAGCGAATGTTTGAATACAAATCAATTAAATTCAGTTTTAATTACAGGTGGTGGTGCTTATAATATATATTTTATTGAACGCTTAAGAAATTATTATAAAGGGAGCATAGAAATTCCCAATGATAATATTATACAATTTAAGGAAGCCATTATTTTTGCCTACTTAGGGTATCTAAGATTAACTAAAAAAATAAATACATTAAACTCTGTTACTAAAGCTAGTAAAGATAGTATTGGCGGAGCGGTATATAGAGGAAATTAATGATTTATAAACGTAAAAGAGAACACTAAAAAAACAAACACATGAATTACATACTAGTATTTATTGGTGGTGGATTAGGAAGTTTATTACGTTTCCTTATTTCATTAGGTCTTAGTAAAACATCCATTAACTTACCCCTAGCCACATTTTCATCAAATGTGATTAGTTGTTTAATTTTTGGCACACTAATTTACACCTATCAAGAAAAAAATTTAATTCCTGACACCTACAAACACTTAGTTTTAATAGGAATATGCGGCGGTTTAAGCACCTTTTCTACGTTTAGTTATGAAACCTTTGAATTAATTAAACAAGGCATGACAATGTGGGCATTAGTAAACGTGATTATAAGTTGTGCTTTGTGTACAGGCCTGTTTTTTTTATTTGCAAAATAAATTTCATTTCAATATTTTTTGATTACTCTTTTGCGACTTTAATAACTTTTTGAGAACGATCCTTCATGGTGATAGTCATTGAATAAAGCCCTTTTGACAAATCATTGACATCAATTTTAGATTCAAATGCTGAAGTCTCTATCATCTTAACTAACTTTCCTAAATAATCATATATCAAGATGGACGATATCTCTTGATTGGATTGAACAGTAAAGATATCAGTTGTTGGATTTGGAAACACATGAAGTGAATGATTTTCCTTTTCATTTATTCCTGAACAAAACATAACCTCAATCGTTTGAGTTTGAGCCACAGAACAATTGCCGCTAACATTTAAAGAATAAGTAATTGGATATAAACCAACTCCGATAGATGGGTCAAACATATTTAAGGTAACACCTGATCCTAAATAAATGCCGCCAGAGGGAGAGGCTGTTAAAGTATATAATGCCGCTGTATTACATATTGGAGAGGCACTCACAGAAAAATCTATTGATGGTAATAAACTTACAACAACTTCATGTGAGGCAGTGTCCCCACAGGCTCCATTAAAAGCAATAACCGAATAAGTAAATGTACCAACCGGCGCAACTGAAATACTTGCTGTATTTGCTCCATTATTCCAACTATAAGTAACACTTCCTGTTGAATTAGCGATTAAATTAGCAGTTCCTCCTTGGCAAATCGTATCGATACCTGTAATGGTTACAGTTGGAGATGGCACCATGGTGATAGGTTGCATTAATGAGTCAATACATCCATTTATTGTTGTTCCAACAACTGAAACCGTCATTGAATTGCTCACAATAAATGAATTGGTATTTGTAGTGACCCCGCTATTCCATAAATAAGTATCAGCACCTGAAGCTGTAAGATTAATTAAACTTTTTTCACAAACGATTGTATTTCCCGCTATTGCTAAATTAGGCCCAGGATAAACATCAAGGGTAAATGTAACTTGGGTGTAACAGGAATTTGTATATGTATTTGTAACAGTATAAATGGTTGTACTCTGAGCTGACAACGAATGATTAACTCCTATAAACCCATCACTCCAAATATACAAACTACCAGACCCATTAGCTGAAGCTGAAACTGGTTGATTAGGGCATACCGTTACAGAAGGAACATTTACTTGCAATGTTGGTGTAGGTAAAACACTCATGGTATATTCTATCATGGATTCACATCCATTAATGCCAGAGGCAGATACTGTATAAACAGTTGTGATTGAAGGAGAAACAACTACGCTAGAAGTATTAACACCTGTGCTCCAAGTATAGGTATTGGCTCCAGATGCTGATAATACCTCTTGAGTATTTGCACACATATTATTAGTGCCTGAAACAATAATATTTGGCGAAGATTGTACATTGATATTCATGGTAAATGAAGGCGTGGTGGAACAACTATTTTGAGCAAACACACTTAAAGTTCCTGATGCAGATGCATTAGCAAAATCTAAAGCTACTATATTTCCAGTTCCTGTTACAGATGCCACTCCTCCTGAATAATTCCAAAAAAATATGACATTAGTTTGTGATGATACAGCATAACTTACACCTTGTTGCCCTGAACATACTGTATCTGAATATAGGGTAAATGCGTTAATTACAGACGGAGGATTTATAGACAAAATAGTTACCGAACTAGTATCTGTGCAGTTTAAAGCATCCTTAACCACCAAAGTATAATTACCAGCAGTTAAGCCAGATTCCGTCATGTTATCATTATAATCTCCTAATCCATCCATACTCCAATCAAACAATAAAGCACCAAAACCTCCAATAGCAGAAGCTTCCAATTGACCATTAGCAGCACCATTACAAATTGTATTTCCATCAATAAAACTGATAGACAGTGGAGCAAAAGCACCTACTGATTTTTCAATTTCGAAAACAATTGTATAAACTTGAGGGCAAACGACATCTGATGATGTTTGAGTAAACTGTGTGGTGTATGTTCCATTTGAAGATGTCGGTATAGTATAGGTCATAATTTGAGAGGCAATTATACCATCGGCTAAAGGCGTTGTTGATGGAAATGAAACATCATCATTTTCATAAGCTCTCCATGTTAAAGTTAATAAAGTTGGCACTTCATTTTTACAGTTATAACTTCTGTCAAAAAATACACCTGAAGTTGGAGAAAACACTGCAAGTCCTGGAGAAGATGGAATTATTGTAAAAGGACCATTTTGCTCATTAATGGTGACATAATTGCAAAACCCTATACTTCCAGAAACGGGTGTATTATTAGAATACGCAAAAGGTGAATTATCTTGAGCCTTAAACTCAAACAAAAAATCGCTATTATCCACTGCACCTGCATCACAATCCAATGATGTTGCAACAGATATACTATTTACTTTAACTTTTAATTGAATTTGAGCATTTAATATACAAGTCAAAGTGATAAAACTAAAAAAATAGATAAAACGTAAATTATTTTTCATATATGGTGTTGAATTTAATAGATTATAAAAATACAAAAAGCCGCTCAAAGAGCGGCTTTAATTTTTTAACTGTTTATTAAAATTTATTTTTTAACGGCTTTATATTCCTTTTCCATTTGCTTAATCATATCTTTTACTTGCTCAGTGCCTATACGCTTGGCCTTAATACGTTTGTTTTTATCTAATACATAAATCACTGGAGTTGAATAGATGTCATATTTTTCTTTGATATTATTAACGTGAACACCATCATAAAGATTCATCCAATCCAATTTATTGTCAATAATGTATTTTTTCCATTTTTCATAATCATGTTGCGTATACACGCTAAACACTTTTAAATCATAACCTTCTTTTTTTAATGCGTGATATTCCTCTAATAATTTTGGGATTTCTGTTTTGCAATGTCCGCAATCTACATCCCAAAAAACTAATAATAAATAATCAGATTTTACACCATAAAGGGTTGTAAACGTTTGTGCTAAATTTTGAACATTATCATAATATAATTTTGTTGCTCCTTGGCTAGTTTTAACTGTATCAAATCCCATTTTAGCAATTTGTTTATGACCAATTGTATCAATCATTAACAAGTCAGGCGCTTGACTTCCTAATAGCAATGGTTTCAAGATATCTCCACGTTCTTTAATTTTTTCGATTGTTTTTTCATCATAAACTTCTTTTGCCATTCCCGTTCTGATGTATTTATCAATCACGTGAACAAATACTTTATCAAAGCCCATGAGTTTTGATGATTCAGATGTAAATAAAAAATGAGCAATTAACAACTTTTGCATCATGGTACCTGATTTCGTTTTTGACATTAATCGATCAATCTCAGCACTAACGGTATCAGGATGTTGAATAATCACATTATTAAAATATTTTTTTAATCGATCAGCAAAAAATGGCGTTCTCATAATTCCATCATCTTCAAAATTAACCCCATCCCAAAAATGATTTTTGTAATAAGTGTAAACATACAAACTATCTGGTCTGCCATTTGAAGCTTTAGGAATATCCTTCGCTTCTTTTTCCATCTTAAGATTAATCACATCTCCCACAAATGTTCCTTTATGCTCTGCTAAAAAATTATTTTCAAATGCCACAACAGTTTCATTTAAAATCTTTCCTTTTTCCATCATAAAAGCAGCTGAATCTTTAGAAGTCATACCAGCTGTTTTACTTTTTATTTCACCGTACTCCTTATTTTTATCTGTAATAAAATTAATGTACTTAAAAAAGTCATCATTCTCTTTTGACGTAGGGCTTTTTAAGTTTTTTACTAAATTTTCATTATCCGTATTAATAGTAATTTTTTGATTTTTATCACTGATAAAAAAATCAAAATATTTTGCTTTGTCTTGGCTTACTAGGTAATATACACCTTTATCTAAAGAGTTTTTTCCTTTAAAAACAACATTACCCTTTACTACTTTCTTACAAGTATCGGCCAAATAGGATTTATCAAACTGGTAATAGGCTAAATACATAACTGTATCTTTGCAGTTTTTAAAATTGACATGAATATCATGTCCTTGATTGGCTTGAGCTGAAACTTTTGTTATAAAAGATAACAAACTAAGACTTAATAATAATTTCTTCATAGGATTGTATAGTAATCAAAAATAAGGATTTAATTGCATTATTTGAATTCAAATTTAAGCTCAATAATGTCTTAGATATATTTAAATTTTGTTAAATGAGTAAAATAGTGCTAGTAGCTAGTAATAAGGTTAAAAAGATTAGGCATTGACATATAAAACCTAATCAATTGATTTTTTATTGTAAATAGTGTATCCAAAATGGAAGAAAAAGGAAAAACTATTTTCATTTTTATCATAATAATTTACTCCCAAACTGATAGGTCCAATTGGTGTATGATATATTAAAGCGCCCATACCCAAAAAATGATGGTATAAAAAAGGTGTGCTATACTCTGCTTTATTACTAGATGTTTTGGTAATAGACAGCACTGGTTGAAACAAATAGCCTTCAAAACGCAATTCTAAATTTGTGTAAGGTGTTGCGATTGCCTTTAACCCACCAGAAATATATTGATGAGCTCTATAATCATTTATAAATAAAGTTTGACTTTCAGGAATTGGATTAAACGATGGCGCCGATAAAATAGAAGCAGAATAATTTCTAAAAAAATCTTGGGTAGAATAAACCCCTTCTGCAAAAACACCTATTTTAAAATATTTAATTGGTTTAATATATTTATCTATCGTTAATTTTAAGTTAAACCAATGATGATTAGGTCCATCAATCTTAGCAACGGTATCGGCAGCCGTAGAACCCGGATAATAACTTTCAATACCATTAACATATTTTGCTCTTAAAAAAACATTTGTTCCTTCAGAAGCATATTGCTTTCGATTTAAAGTATTGATTTGATAAGACAATTGAGCATATCCAAAATCAAACAAACTCACATCGCTGGTATCCAATCTGGTAAAATTTTCAACCTGATAATATTTATTCTTCCATTCGCTAGCACCACCACATAGAACAACTTTACCTATATTGCCAACTGGCGCTCCAATATTTAATTCCCCAAAAAGATCTTCCTGTATTAGATAAGCAGGTTTTTCAAAATCATAAAACAAAGCACTACTTTTATAATAATCCCATCTTGATATCGTAAATGAAGGTTCAATATAAAAAGGAATTTTAGTAGGGAACTCAAATCGTATTTTTGTTAAAGTACTCGAATTTAATTTCCCTAAATACCCATTAGCATATGCTGTAAAACCAATTTTTCCAATATAATTATATTGAACTGCTAAAAAGAAATTACTAATTGGTCGGTTAGATAAATTTCCTCCGATATCAAAAAACAGATGTTTGTCTTTTTTAGTATTAAGTGTTAAGGTATACTTACCCGAACTGGTATCTAATTTGGTAGTAGGGTATGCGGATTTGATTTTCTCATCAGCCATCATTCTGAAATATTGTTTCTTAAGTTGTTTAAAAGAAAAAGTATCCCGTTTATGAGTTATACTTTTCACAACAAATGATCTCATTTTATCGTCAACACCTTTTACAATCACTTTATCAAATATCATATTGGATGATATTGCTTTAGCTCTAAATCTTTTTCTACTTTCAGCTAATCGTTCGTCATTTTGATAATTGGAGATGTATGCTTTGATTTCAGGCATTTTTCGCATCGTTGCAACATATCCACTATCTATTAACCGTTGGGCTGATTCAAAGTTAAAAACACCAACATTTGCCCATGGTTGAATAATAACACCATTTTCACACACTGGACTAAAATTACTTTTACTCATAAGCATATTTCTCAATTGTAAATACAAATTATCATCGCTTGGCAACTGCGAATTTTCTGTTACAGAACTTCCTATGATAAAATCTGGATACAATTCGTCATACATCACATTAGAAGGAAAATTATTATATAAACCACCATCAAATAACAAGGTACTGTCAATAGAAATTGGTCTGATATAAAACGGATAACTCATGGATGCCCTGATAGCAGATGGCAAATCTCCATCACGAAAAACGACACTTTGTTTCTTTTCAATATCCGAAGCCACACATCTAAAGGGAATCATTAAACTATCAAAATTATAATGAGAAGCTGCATTTGCAGGTGCAAAGGTTTCCATTAAATAAAAATCAATAGGTACTGAATTAATAAGGTTTGTGGCCAAATTCCCAATTAACGTGTTATTTAAATTTAACTTTAAAGTTCTCCAAGATGCATAATCATCTCGTTTTCTAACAAAATAACCAAATTTAGGAGACATTTCACCCTTTGTTAAATTAGAAAACGTGTGATCTTTAACCATACGTTCTATTTCTAGCGGAGTATAACCTGAAGCATACAAGCCTCCAATGATACTTCCAATGGATGTGCCTGTAATACAATTTACCGGGATATGATTTTCTTCAAGCGCTTTTAATACTCCAATATGAGCAATTCCACTTGCGCCACCTCCACTCATAACGAGCCCAACCTTTTGCGCCTGATTATTTTTTACAGACAAAAAAGAGACGATACAAACAACGTGTATTAAATAGGCTTGTATTTTCTTGAAAAAAATCATGTTACACAAATTTACCTGAAAATTTTAAAGCATATCATAATGTTCAAATTTCGCTTAAATTATTTTAGTATACTGAATTATTTTATTTACTTAGCAGATTATAGAGACTGGCTTTAAACTGTGATAAAATATATAACTAAAAAAATATTATATGGTATACTCGTTTTATACGGAGTGATTACTGTTATCTTTTTTTTGTTTAATGTTTTACCAGGTGATCCTGCTACTATTATGCTAGGCCAAAGAGCTAATAAGGAAGCAATTGAGGCTATTCACAAGGATTTAGGAACTGATCGACCAATTATGGAGCAATACGCCATGTATTTAAATGATTTATCTCCGCTTTCTATTCATAATAATTCCAATAATAAAAGTCATTGGTTTTTAAATCCAGAAAAATACAGCTGGACTCCATTATTTACAATAGGAAACAACAAATCCATAGTTGCTAAATTACCCTTTTTAAGACGTTCATATATTACCAAACGTCGTGTTTCAGACATCATCATCGAAACATTACCAGAAACGGCTGTTTTGGCTTTTACATCAATTGTTATTGCTTCTATTATTGGAATATTTTTAGGTATTATCAGCGCTATCAAACAAAACACTATTTACGACAGATTATCACTTGTATTAGCCGTTTTAGGAATGGCTGCTCCTTCGTTTTTTGTAGGGTTAATCATTGCTTGGCTTTTTGGTTATGTTTTAGCAGACTATACAGGGTTATCACCAACAGGAAGTTTATATGATATCGACGTTTGGGATGGTGAAAAAATTAAGTTAAAAAATCTTATTCTGCCTTCAATCACATTAGGAATTAGACCATTGGCCATTGTTGTGCAATTAATGCGAAGCTCGTTATTAGATGTTATGAATCAAGATTATATAAGAACTGCTAAAGCTAAAGGGCTTAGTATGTGGTCTGTGATTATTAAACACGCTTTAAAAAACGCATTAAATCCAGTTGTAACGGCAATATCGGGATGGTTTGCTGGATTAATGGCCGGAGCAGTTTTTGTAGAATATATTTTTAGTTGGAAAGGTATTGGATACGAAGTTTTTGAAGCTTTAACAAAAAATGATTTACCAGTAGTCATGGGTGCTACATTGATATTTGCTACTATTTTTGTGGTAACCAACATCTTTGTAGATATTGCCTATGGAGTATTAGACCCACGTGTAAGAGTTAAATAATGAGTAGTAGAAAAAAAATAGTTGCAGGTAATTGGAAAATGAACAAATCACTACAAGAAGCTAAAATTCTTGCAGAACAAATTACCAATCAGGTAAATGAATTTGACGAAGTCACAAAAATCATTATTCCACCATTTCCCTTTCTAGAAACGGTTAAACAAACCATCTCAAACAAACCAAACTTTTATATTGGAGCACAAAACTGCCACACAAACTCTAGTGGGGCTTTTACTGGAGAAGTGAGTGCAAATATGCTACATTCTGTTGGGTGTGAATATGTATTAATTGGGCATAGTGAAAGAAGACAATATTTTAAAGAAAAAGACGCTGATTTTATTTTAAAGATAAAAGAAGCCTTAAAAAATAATATTCATCCTATTTTTTGCATTGGAGAAACCATTCATGAGCGAAAAACAGATAATCATTTTAAAGTCATAACAGAACAATTAACTGCTGTACTTAAAGAATTCTCAGTAGAAGAATTTTCAAAATTTATATTGGCCTATGAACCAGTTTGGGCAATAGGAACAGGAGAAACTGCCACATCTGCTCAAGCGCAAGAAATGCATGCGTTTATTAGAAGTATCGTAACTGATATTTTCGATTCTTCAGTTGCAGCAAATGTTTCAATCCTTTATGGAGGAAGCTGTAATGCTCAAAATGCTCAAGAATTATTTAGATGTCCAGATGTTGATGGAGGTTTAATAGGAGGCGCATCATTAAAAGCAGATGACTTCTGCAAAATTATATTCTCGTTTTAATATTATACATTTTAAGAAAGAAATTAAACATCAGGTATTCATAATTCTGATTTTAACAATTAACTTAATCTATCATAATTAATACCTTTGAGTATGGATTATATACAATACGATTTTAAAATAACACCTATTGAACCAGGATCTGATATTTTGATTGCTTTATTAGCAGATTTAGGTTTTGAAAGCTTTACTCAAAATGAAACTGGTGTTGAAGCCTACATTCAAGAAGAATTTGAAAATGAAGATTTAGTTAAAGAATTATCATTTGAAGATTTTACATTTTCTTATGTTAGAACCGTTATTCCAAAAACAAATTGGAATGAAGAATGGGAAAAGAATTTTAGTCCTGTTTACGTAGATGATTTAGTATGTATCAGAGCTCACTTCCATCCATTAGCTGAAGACATAAAACATGACATTGTGATTACACCAAAAATGAGTTTTGGCACAGGACATCACGACACTACATGGTTAGTCAGCAAAACTATGTTTAGCATTCCATTTGTAAATACTCATGTTTTAGACATGGGATGTGGAACAGGAATTTTAGCCATACTAGCTAAACAACTTGGATCAACAAAATTATTAGGCATTGACATTGACGATTGGAGCATCGAAAACTCTATTGAAAATGCGGCCATCAATCATGCTTCAGATATTGATTTCCAAAAAGGTGATGCCTCTATACTTCCAAACACAGAAACCTTTGATGTTATTTTAGCTAACATCAATAAAAATGTGTTGAAAAAAGATTTGCCATCATATTATACTTGTTTAAAAAAAGATGGACATTTATTATTAAGTGGCTTTTTTACAGCTGATGTGGAAGAATTAAAACAATTGGCTCAAAGCATCGGTTTTACATTTATTGAAAGCTATCAAAAAAACGAATGGGCTGTTATTAAATTAAAAAAGTAATTCTTTTATTAATGACTATAGAATTTAAAGAAGAACAAAATTTCAGAAAATGGTGGCATTTTGTTATTGCTGGATTTCCTGTAATTATTGTTAGTATGATGTTTTTCTTAGTTCAATTAGATTTTGTGCATACAAAAAACAATCAAAAAGAACCCATATTTTTCCTAATGCTAATTTTATTTATGATTCTAATTTTTGTTTGGTTCTTATTTCTAAGACTAGAGACTACCATCAACGAAAAAGGTATTATTGTTAACTACCGAGGTATTCCTTTTTGCAAAAGAAAGATTACATGGGGAGAAATATCTTCAATTTCTGTCATTAAGTATTCTCCATTAACTGATTACGGAGGCTGGGGCGCTAGGTATAGCTTGTCCGGAAACGGCTGGTGTTATAATGTATCTGGAGAATATGGCATTAAATTATTTTCCACTGATAACAAACCATTTTTAATAGGCACTCAAAAAAAAGAGGCAGCTCTAGAAATCATCAATCATTACTTTAATAAACAAATTGCATAATGTCATACACACAAATCAACGTCAATATCATTGAACAATTAAAACAAATAATTGATTCGCAAGATGTATTAACTGACCATGAAAATCTTGAAAAATACGGGCAAGATGAAACGGAAGATTTTATATTTAAACCTGAAGTAGTTGTTAAACCTAAAAGTGTTCATGAAATTTCAGAAATAATGAAATTAGCAAACGCTTATAAAATACCTGTTACTGCTCGTGGCTCAGGAACTGGATTAAGCGGTGGCGCCTTACCTATTCATGGTGGGATTATTATTAGCATGGAACGGTTTAATCATATTTTAAATATTGATGAACGAAATTTACAAGCTACAGTTGAACCAGGTGTGATTAATTATATTTTTCAAGAAGAAGTAAAAAAAGTAGGATTATTTTATCCTCCTGATCCTGCAAGTTGGGGAAGTTGCTCTTTAGGCGGGAATGTTGCACATAGCAGTGGTGGCCCGAAAGCAGTAAAATATGGTACAACAAGAGATTATGTTTTAAATATTGAAATGGTTTTGCCTAATGGTGATATTATTTGGACTGGCGCTAATACCTTAAAATATTCTACAGGATATAACCTTACGCATTTAATGGTTGGTAGTGAAGGCACCTTAGGGATTATCACTAAAATTGTTTTCAAATTAATTCCTTTACCAAAACACGACTTATTAATGCTCGTGCCATTTACATCAGCAGAAAAAGCCTGTGAAGCAGTTGGCGCTACTTTTAGAGCAGGTATCACGCCGAGTGCTATGGAATTCATGGAACGCGATGCGATAGATTGGAGTATCAAGTTTGCAGGAGAAGTAAACTTTACAATTAAACCAGAATGGAACGCTTTGTTATTGATAGAGGTTGATGGCAACAACATGGATGTATTATTTAATGACTGTGAAACTATTAGCAATATCATGGCAGAAAACGGTTGTGATGAAATTCTGATGGCAGATAGTGCTGAACAAAAAGCAGCATTATGGAAAATACGTCGTAAAGTTGGCGAAGCTGTAAAAAGTAATTCAGTGTATAAAGAAGAAGATACTGTTGTGCCAAGAGCTGAATTACCAGTGCTTTTAAAAGGAGTCAAAGAAATTGGCAACAAATATGGATTCAAGAGCGTTTGTTATGGCCATGCCGGAGATGGCAATTTACATGTTAATATAATTAAAGGAGATTTATCTGATGAAGTTTGGGAAACAGAATTACCAAAAGGAATTATAGAAATTTTTGAATTATGTAAAAAACTTGGTGGAACCATCAGTGGTGAACATGGAATTGGCTTAGTGCAAAAAGACTATCTATCCATTGTATTTCCTGAATACCAAATTGAACTAATGAGAAATATTAAAAAACTATTTGACCCAAATCTTATTTTAAATCCAGGAAAAATGGTCTTTTAAAAAAATGAACAAAAAAAATTCGATTTAGATTTCAGCATTTTTTGTTTTTAGATTCAAAATATACGGTTTAGCCTCTTTTTATTTTGAAAGCCACTTCAAAATAAATATATTTGAGATACAATTAAAACTTATGTATATGAAAAAAATATTACTATCATCCTTTACTTTTTTAACCTTATTAGGTTCAGCTCAAACTCTTACTCAAGCTAACCATGCTCCTGCAGTGGGAAATCCAATTTATGCCACTTATCAATGTGATTCAGCAGGTATTTCGCCTGGCGGATCTGGCGCTGGACAAAATTGGAACTATGCTATTACCGAACATCTTTCCGTTTTAAGTACCTACACAACGAGTGCTTCTTCAAACATTGCCTTTAACCCTGCTGATGTTTCAGTCAGTTCTGCTGCTAATAACACTGTATACTACAAATCATCTTCTAGTGTCTTAGATTATTATGGTGGCGATATTTCGATTGCAGCATTTGATCTTAACGTTAAATATACTTCGCCTGCTGTAGTTGCAATTTATCCTATGAGTTTAAACTCAACTACAACATCTGCCACTAGCGGCTCTGTCAATGTAATCTCACCTTTAGCAACATCGGGAACATTTAATGGCTCTTGCGTGGTAACGGCTGATGCAACTGGTACATTAACATTACCAGCTAAAACATTTACTAATGTTATTAGAGTTGTAACCTCTCAAACACTTTCAGCAAGTATTGCTGGTGGCGCTACTGTTAATTTACTAGTATATGACTATTATAGCACTGATGCTTCTAAGGCTCCTATTTTAACGATTAATACCTCTACTATCTCTTCATTAATTGGTGGAACAAGCACTCAAACTATTGTTTCTGTTCAAAAAAATTATGATGTGGTTGGATTAAACGAAGCACAAAAAACAAAAATTGAGTTAAGCGTTTTTCCAAATCCAGCAAGTCATGTAATTAATTTCAATACTCATGGCACAGAAGCATTTAAAGTAACTGTTTTTGATATGACTGGTAAATTAGTTTCTGCTGAATTAATGGATATGGGTAAAGCAAAAATGAATACTTCCAATTTCACAAGTGGTGTATACACGTATTTAGTTTCTGACAAAAACAATCAAATACTAACCTCTGGTAAATTTAACATTAGTAAATAAGTTATTTTTCATATTAAACAAAGCCTTATCTTTACTTAAGATGAGGCTTTGTTTTTTTACACTAATTTTATTTATTCTTTTTTCTTCTTGTTCTAATGGGACAAAAGAAGAAACTAAAATTGTAAAAGTAAATGCACCTCAAGATTTAAAAAAAGAAATTGACAACTTAATTTCAGTATATATTACAACTGATTCAATCATCAGCATTGATTCGATTCCTTTAACATGCTATTCATATTTCAAAAAAACATATCAGCAACAACTACTATGGTTTAATCAATCAAATTTAAATTCAAAAGGTGATAGCTTATTAAAACTCATTCAAAATATAACCTATTATGGTTTAATTCCAAATCAATATCATTTACAAAAAATCACTACGCACCTAGATTCTATCCATTCAAACAGAACGCTCATCAATGTTACCTCTTTAGTAAAAGCTGATTTATTACTTAGCGATGCCTATTATTTAATTGGCGCACATTTAAACAAAGGTCGTTTTTACAACGATAGTTTATTACTTCAAACTAATTTCAATAAACTTGATAAAGGATGGGATAGCATTTTAGTTAGCGGATACCAAAAGGCTAATTTGAAAGCTACCTTTGATTCATTAGAGCCAAAATTTTATGGCTACAAAATGCTAAAAAAAGAATTAGCAGTTATTCTTAACAACGGTAAATTATTTCAAATAGATTCAATTCCCTTTATAAGTGAAAAAGATTCTATTATTAGAAATAAATTAATTATTCAAAATTTAATAATACAAGGATTGTATGACACCTTATCATCAGCTAATGATAGCATTAAATTAACAAAGGCTATTCTTAAACTTCAAAAAAAATGGTTTATCCAACCAGATGGGAAATTAGGAAAATATACCTCTCAAGCACTATCCTATAACAGAGAAAAGATAATTAAACAAATATGCATGTCCATGGAAAGATGGAGATGGGAAATGACATTTCCTGAAAAATACATTTTTATTAATATCCCTGAATTTTGGTTAACTGTTTTTGAAAAAGACACTATTGTTTTACAATCAGCTATTGTTTGTGGGAAACCTGATCATCAAACCCCTATCTTAAAAAGCAAAATTGACCATATGTTAATTTATCCATACTGGAATGTTCCAAGTAGTATTGCTACAAAAGAAATTTTACCAGCTGTGAAAAGAGATATTAATTACATTTCTAAAAAGAATTTTGAAGTATTAGGGGCTGGCAACAAAGTTTTAGACTACACTAAATTACCGTGGAAAAAATATACCAAAGATTACTTACCTGTTAGATTTAGACAACGTATTGGCGAAGAAAATAGCTTAGGAATTGTCAAATTTAATTTTAATAACCCGTTTGGAGTTTATTTGCACGACACAAATTCGAAACGTTATTTTAAAACCAATAACCGATCACAAAGTCACGGCTGTATTCGTATAGAAAATTATTTAGACCTAGCCAATTTTTTAGTACGAGATGATAGTGTTCACTATACTCCAGATAGTCTTCGTCTGTATTTTTCTAAAACAGAACAACGTAAAATCAGATTAAAAAAAGCCATGCCTATTTTTACTCGATATTACACTGCAAAAGCAGATAGTAATGGCTTAAAGTTATTTATAGACATCTATCAAAAAGATGAAGAGATGATGAATTTAATTTACAATAAAAATCTTTCAGTTATTGCACAATAGTTTCTTTAAACCCAACTGCACTGATACAAAACCAACCCACCACTTTTACTTTATCATTAGTGGTGTTTTTTATATTTGTTTTGACGTTTTCAGGACTTGTTGCAAATAAACCCGAATTGGTTGTTTGAGTTTGTACTTGAGTTAAAAAATTAAATGTTTCTACATTAATTGAATGTATCTCCACTCTACAAACATCATACTTTAAAAATACTTCTCCAAAAGGTGTGATAGACTCTGCAATGGGAGGAATAAAAGGAAAACCATCAGCTCCATTACCATAAGCTCCATCAGCACAAATATTGATATCTCCTCCTTTGTTAAAAAACACACCATTTCGGTATGATTTAATCCAATAATAATCCATCGTATCACCAGGAACATCAAAACCTAAAAAAGCTAATCGATATCCTTCTTTGCCTCCAAATGGCCCTGCTTCTTGAAATTTAGAAATCAAACTATCCACCTTACTTGTTCTATTCATGCGTGTTGTAGTGGAAGTGAAAACATTACCTTGATGTGTGACTGTTAATTGATATTGATGCCCTACTCTGCCTATTGTATCCGCAGATGTTAAATTAAATAAATAATTCCCATCATTATTATCAACGAAATTATAGTCAATACCGGAAGTTAAATCCTTTACCTTTACAACTGCTCCTTTAACAGGCTCGTTTGGCTTTTGACTAAAATAATTATCTGAATAGGTTAATCTGATTTTTTGAGAAGCTCTCATATCATTAATAAAAGCGTCAATGGTAATCATTGGATCACCTTGGTCTAACTTTACTTGAATCACATCTTCACAAGATGTTAATCCTATCAGTGCTATTAAAATAAAAAATAATTTAATCGTTTTCATATATCTTAAAATTTGAAATTATAGGTAATCGCAGGAATGATGGTCCCAACTACTGAATATCTTACTGCTTCTGTATTAATAGGATAATCAGGGTTATTTCTGAAGTAAATAGAGAAAGCATTTCTTCTATTATATAAATTGTAAACACTCAACACAATGGTTTGCTTATATCGTCTAATATCATTCTTTTTGAAATTATACGTAATGCCGATATCTGCTCTGTGATAAGGTGTATTGCGATAATTATTTCTCTTATTATCAGTATTGTATGGAATCACATAACCTTGAACTTCTACTTTTGCAGTTGGAAAAGTAGCTGGTGTTCCTGTTTGATAAATAAAATTGGCAGAAAAACTAAATCGCTTATTTAAATCATAAATCATAACCACATTCACATTATGAGTTCTATCGTACTTTGATAAAAACCAATCGTTATTGCTGATACCAATCACTTTACGTTCTGTTTTAGATAATGTATAACTTACCCAACCGTTTAATTTACCTTTTGCTTTTTTAATATATAATTCCAAACCATATGCTCTTCCTTTGCCTTGAATTAAATCAGCTTCTAAATATTTATTCAATAAAAGATTAGCATTGTCAACATAATCTAATTGATTTTGCAAATTCTTATAATAGACCTCTGCGGATGTCTCAAACATATTTTCTTTAAAATTTCTAAAGTAACCTAATGTCGCCTGATCAGAAATTAAAGGTTTTATATTATTAGTTACAGGGGTATAAATATCTAAGGGAGTAGATGCTGCCGTATTCGAAACAATATGCAAATACTGTGACATTCTATTATATCCTAACTTAATAGAACTTTTATCATTAATCGTATAATTAACTGCTAATCGAGGCTCTGGGACATTATAGGCTTTAATAGTCTTACCTGCAGAAATAGTTGTCTCACTATCTAAAGGTTTACTTTCATTAGGGATGGTATCTCTATAAGTATATTTTGTTCCCTTACCCATATAATTAAAGAAAGACCATCTTATACCATATTGTAATGTAAAACGATTTGATAATTTTTGTTCATTATCGATATACGCCGCGTACTCAACACCATATTGATTATTTAAGCTAATATTAGATTCACTCCCATTTTGAGCTGTAACAATGGCTGAGCCCGGTTTAAATGTATATAAAATACCCTGAGCGCCGAAACGAATAGTGTTTTTACTATTGAGATAATAGGTGAAATCTGGCTTAACACTATAATTAATAATATTGGAAGTCCACTCAAATTTCTGACTTGTCCCATCAGCTTTAAAGCCTAATTCATATTTATAGTTGCTATAAAATGTGCTCATATTCATAAATAACTTACTATTATAAATATGGTTCCATCTTAAGGTAGCAGTACTATTTCCCCAATTAAATTTAAATCCTGCTCCAAATACATCTCTTCCAAAATAACCACTTGCAAACACAGTGTTTTTATCATTAATTCTCCAATTAAACTTTGCTGTTAAATCATAGAAATAAAATTTAGCGTTTTTTAAATCAGGTTGTTTTTTTTCTAAAATAGGTTTTGCTAAAACATCAATATAACTTCTTCTAGCAGCAACAATAAACGAAGCTTTATCTTTTAATATTGGTGCTTCGATAGATAGACGACTAAATATAGTACCTAAGCCACCATTAACTTCCATTTTTTTACTATTGCCTTCTTTCATTCTAATATCTAAAACAGAAGAAGCTCTTCCACCATATTGAGCAGGAATACCGCCCTTAATTAATTTAACATCTTTTACGGCATCTGGATTAAAAATCGAAAAGAATCCAAATAAATGTGATGAATTGTATACTGGAGCTTCATCCATCAACACTAAATTTTGATCAATATTTCCTCCACGTACATTAAAACCACTCGCGCCTTCTCCAACTGTGGTAACACCAGGTAATAACTGAATACTTTTGATAATATCAACTTCACCAAGTAATGCAGGCATTTTTTGAATTTGTTTAATATCCAATTTAGCCACACTCATTTCCATACTCTTAATGTTTTTATCTTCTCTTTCGGAGGAAACTACAACTTCTTCTAAATCTTTTCCTTCATCTCCCAACTCAATGCTTAAGGTTTGATTGGCAATTAAATTAATTGGCTTTAAGATTGATTTATAACCCACAAATGAAAACACAACGGTATCTTGACCTTTAGGTAAGGTTAAAGAATAAAAACCATACTCGTTGGTACTCGTGGCAATTTGTGAATTTTTTTTGTGAACCGTCACTCCAATCAAAGCCTCTCCGTTTTTAGAATCTTTGATGTAGCCACTGATTGTGAATTTATCTTGAGCAGAAAGCATATTAACTGCACAGACAAACCATACTAAAACTAATTTTTTCATATAATATTTGATAATCGGGTGCAAACTTAGGAAACTTTTTTATCAATTCAAGTTTCCTGAATGATTTTTTAACCACTTGTGTAACGCTTAACTTTATAAATTGTTGTGGAAATTTAACTTAATATCTCTACTTCCTGCTCGTGAATGTATAATAATATTTTTTTGACCGAGGTGTAACCCAAACTTAACAATGCATATTCATAGTCCTGCATTTGGACATGGTATTTTTGAGCATTCTTTTTCCCTGTTTTATAGTCAATCACGACAGCTATATTATTTGAAACAACCACTCTATCTGGACGTAAAATGTCGCCTGTAGATGTCAAAATTTCCAATTCATTCTTTACATCAACGCCTTCTTCAAAGTAGCAAGAAATAGAGGGGTTTCTGAGTAATGATTTAATTTCTTGGGCCATCTTTTGAGATTCACCCTTTGTAATATCGCCTCTTAATATAGCTTGTTCAATCACATATTCAATATCATCATATGTTTTTATTTTAGATAAAATATAATGTACTAAAATACCATATTCACGCGCTTTTAAAACTTCTTCATTTGAATTGTAAGAAGAAGCGCCTTTAATTTGAACCACATCATGATTTGGATTAAAGGATAAATTTTTTATTTGAAGTTGTTCTAATCCTAATTTAGCATGAGAAGTTTTGCGACTTTTAGCAAATATTCCCCACTCCAAAACTTGATTCACAGAATCATATAGGGACTGTGATTCGGCAAAAGCTTTTAACCAATGATGACAGGTTTTTAAACTCTTCTTTTTGGATGGTGGTGAGATAATATGTAATCGATCAACTGCTCTTGTAAAATCAACATACAACATATTGATGCTATCCAAAGTTTGTTGTTGTCTTTCTTTATCTACTAAAGGTTTATAAACTGTATCATTAGCAGCTTTACTAGTATTGATAAGCGCCACGGGTAAGTCAATATCATCTTCATTAATATCAACCCAAATAGATTGAGGCGTTTCAATATCCCAATTTAAATAGGGGGTTATGACTATCGGAAACTCTAATCCTTTAGAAGCATGAATGGTCATAATATTTACCGCATTGATGCCTTCGGGAATAATAACAGAAGCCTTATCTAAACGACGCTCCCACCAATCCAAGAACAAACTAATATTAGACGTATTACCTTGCAAGAACCCTAACACTTCATCCAAGAAAAAACGGACATATTGAGGATTACCCTCATTTAGTTTTAATGAATACACAATCTCCAAACAAGCGTCAAATAAATTAGAGGCACTCAGTTTTAAAACATTAACCTTTAATTGGCACTCATTTAAAATGTCAAATAAAGTTTTTGTTTTAGAGGTATTTAATTCTCTTAAATAATTTATGCTTTGGAACTCACTACAAATTTGTCTATCATGCAAATAATTAATGACTACTGAGGCAGAAACATAATCTTTTTGATTAGAAATGTATTTTAGAAATGCTAAAATTACGGTGACTTCTTTTGCATTATTCAACAATAATGAATCTGCAGAAACAACGGGTATACCTTGCTCTATTAAAAAATTAGCTATACTATTTCCGTGCCGGTTTTGACGAACAATGATGCAAATATCGCTATACGAAAAATCATCTTCAATAGCCTTTTGTATATATTTTAAAATCAAGTTGGTATTTACAGTATCAGGATTGTCTTCTCCTAATTCGGGAAAATCCATACTCACGTAACCACACTCATCAATTTTATGTTCTTGTTTTTGATTGAGATATATTTTTTTTAAATCGTCGTCTAAATTGGATTCAGACAAAAATTCGAACAAGGTGTTATTAAATTTTACAATTGTACTTTCACTTCTAAAATTTTTATCTAATACTTTCCCTTCAAAATTTCGTATTAATGATTTCTCACGCTCAATGAGTAGGTCGTTTTTATCAGTGGCTTTTACATAAGGTAAATTCACAAATTGTTCTACATCGGCATTTCGCCAACGGTAGATTGATTGTTTGCCATCACCCACAATTAGATTCATATGGCCATTTCCTAAAGAATTATCAATTAAAGGCAACATATTTTGCCATTGCATCGAAGAGGTATCCTGAAACTCATCCAATAAAAAATGTTTGTACTTATCGCCTAAACGTTCGAAAATGAAAGGCGTTGGCTCGTTATTAACAACTTCAGAAATACGTTCATTAAATTCAGAAATAAATAAAATATTTTCATCGTTTTTGTAATCGTTAGTAAGCTTGGCTAATTCATTGACCAAGCCCATGGCATAAATGTTTTTATAAATCAATCTAAACACATTGTAGCGCTGTTCATTCTCTTGCAAATATGCTAATACCTCTTTTGCAATTTTTTCCAGTTCCACTTTAATACTATCAATGGCCAATTTTTCATCAGATGTTGCTTTACCACCATGCCATTTGTCATTTTCTAATGTCTTAATAACATTAGAGCCAAACAACTCACTTTGTGAAATTTCTTTTAAGTTTACTAGCTTAACGTAAAAGTTATAGATACCAGAACCTCCACTTGCAAAGGCGCTTGCTGTTAATTGCTTTTCTTCAATTAATTTCAAGGCTTTTTCGCCATGAGATATTAAAAACGATTCATACGTTTTAATTCTCGTTTTTAATTGCTGTTTTATTTTGTCAAAATCAGCAATATCAAATTGATTGAGTTGATGAATTAAATCACCTACTCCTTCTTTATTAATTTCCTTTATAAAATCAATTAAAGTTTGCTCTGGATCCCAATTCTTATTGTCTTCAATTTGTGCTAATGAAAATTGAACTAAATAATCCGTCATTAATTTATCCTTCCCTAAATTATTAATTAAGGTAGAAATCACTTTTTTAAATACCGTTTCCGAATCAGTTTCAATTTGAAAATTGATGGGTAATTTTAAATCTAAGGCAAAAGTTCTGATAATACGATGCGTAAAACTATCAATGGTTCCAATTGAAAAATCCGAATAATGATGCAAAATATCTGTCAATACCACTTCGGCTCTTGTTTTTAAATCGTCTTTAGAAATAACCAGTTCCTTAGCAATTAAAGAACTCAGCATGTCGTTATTTTCTAAACAAATTTCTTTTAGGGCCTTAATAATTCGGCCTTTCATTTCAGAAGCGGCTTTATTAGTAAAGGTAATCGCCAAAATGCCTTTATACGCCTTAGTTAAAAGATGCTGATCGGCTAAAGCTATTTTTAAATATTCTTTAACCAGGGTAAAGGTTTTTCCGCTTCCTGCTGAGGATTTGTAAACAACAAAATTATTTTGACGAAATGGAAGCATACCTTTCGAAGGTAGGAATTCTCTATTTAATAAACACAAAAAATTACAAAATAAACTTTTATAAAATACTATTTAGTTTATTTGTAACTAATTATAAAAACTGAATTATAACCATATAACATGAAGCACTTTTTTTATATCATATTCACATTGATCTTCTTGATGTCTTGTAAAGATTTTAAAGAAATCAGCGTTACCAACGTAGATAGTTTTTATTTAAACAACATCACTACTGATAAAATTGAAGCTGAAATCAATGTTAAAATTAATAACCCTAATCATACTGGGTTCTCCATTTACCCATCTGAATTTGAGGTCATATTTAGCGGAATTAGATTAGGTAAAGCTAAATTAAATAAACGAGTTCATATTGATGGGAAAACCGAAAAAGTATATAAGTTTAAACTGAATTCTAAAATAGCAGATATGAACCCATTGGATGCTTTGAGACTTTTAAACATAGATAATCTTGGTAAAATTGAAATAAAAGGAGAGTTAAAAGCTGGGAAATTCTATTTTAAAAAGAAATTTCCTGTAAACTATGCTGATAAAGTAAAATTATTTAAATAAAACGTAACCATTAATTCATTATTGATGTATAAATTAGCACTAACCTAATTTATGTCTCAAGCTGAATTGATATCGGCATGCACTAAAAACGATAAAACTGCAAAAAAGCAGTTATTTAATGAGTATTGCGGTAAATTAGCATACATCTCCTTAAGATATTCAAAAAATTCAACACAATCTGAACATATCTTACTTCAAGGTTTTGCTCATATTTTCTCAAAATTAAATCAATTTAAAAATCAAAATGCTAAAACCTTAAATGAATTCATTAAGAGTGAATTTATTTCGTTTGCTGTAAACTTTATTAAAAACATTAGAAATGAATATTATGTGGCTAGTACCATCAAAGCTGTAGAACATAGGGAGCGTTCATATGATTTGTTTTTAGATAGTAAATTTATTGATTTTAAAAATATTAATCAGGACGTTTTATTAAAATCGATTCAAGAGTTAGTTCCCTCCCAACGATTGGTTTTCAACTTAAATATTATTGATAATTACTCTTTAACAGCTATTTCTGAATTGTTAGATACCAGTGAGCAAAGCATAAAAGCAAATTTAGAAAAATCAAGATTTAATTTGCAAAAAAACATAGAACGTAATTTAAAATTTAGTAACGATGAGCAGCCTGTTTAATTACGAATTAGACGAACGTCAAATTAAAATTCTCATGCAGGATTCTGAATCTGAGTATGATGAATCGTTATGGCAAAAATTTAATGAATTACCGGTATGCGAATCTAAATTAGCAATAGAGATTAACAAGTTTTCTCCTAAGGTCAATATTAATATTAGTCGCTCTGTTTTTGTTCCTATAGTATTTGTGGTGATTATTGGTGGATTATCCTCACTCCTATTTAGTTTCATCGATTTTAAGAAAAAAGAAACCATCCATACAGAAATTCCGTTGATTGCAGACCCTGAAAATTATAATAAAACGAATCCCCAATCGATTCAAAAAACGAAATCGATTATTGCAAAAAAAATCCAAATTACATCTCCTAAAAAAGACAGTGTTAAACTAGTTGAATCTAACTCTGCTATAAAAGAAAGTCCCGTAGTCGAACTAAAAAAAGAAAATCATAGCAAGAAAGCTGAAATAATACAGAGTGATTTGGCAGTCAAAAAAGAATCGACATCTCCATCAAGGAAAAAAAGCAATCGCATTCATACGCAAGAATTACCTGCTATAAAAACAATTACAAGTTTAAATGAAGAAGTGAAAGAGCCTGAATTAGACTTAAGATAATGTTATCGTAGATTTAACATATCACCGATTCGTTTATCGATAATAAATGTAAAATCACTTTCTGAAATTTCATCTAATGCTACCCATCTCATAGATTGTGCCCCTTCTTTTAAGACCTCAAAATCAAAGGGTTTAGTAGAAATTTTACAACTCAATTGCTTTGAATCAAAAAATTCTTTAGCCTTAACAATATAATAAACGCTGATGATTTGATTATTTAAACTAAATGCAGAATTGACAAAAAAATCAGTCGTATAAAAATGTTTTTCTACTTCTATGTCTAAATCGAGTTCTTCCTTAAATTCTCTAATCACGCAGTCGATTGTTCCTTCCCCAAATTCCAAGCCTCCACCAGGTAATTTAGTAATATTCATACCTTTTATATACTCGTCTGAAACTAATACCTTATTATCATGAATTAAGATACCATACACACGAACATTAAAACTTTTCATGCTATAAATTTACTGTAATAAATTGAGAGTTTTCTTAAATAGATAACAGAATCTTTATTTTTTGTGAAAGTAATTTAGATTAGTTGTGACCCCAATTGTATGAGCATTACCTGTTAAAGCATATTTATAAAACGAATAATCAAAATGAAATTTTGAAATTTTAATACCAAATCCCAAGGCAAGTCCATTCGCCTTTTTTACATCAGGTAAGGCCATTTCTTTGCCTTTTCTAAAATTATAGGCTACTCTAATCGTAAAATTTTTACCTAATATAATCTCCGTCCCTATAGTTAAATGTCTACCAAATTTATCTAAACCTGCTTTTATTTTATCGTTTCGTTTTTGCTTATCTGTTTTAACAATAGGTTTATTGGTAAATGGGTCGATACTACTAGATTGGTCTTGAGGATTAACATATGTTAAATCCCATTTTAATAATTGATCGTACTGAAATACAACTCTAAAGGGAGCTTTAGGAATTTTTTTACTAAATCCTAATTGAATATCAGTTGGCAAAGATTGCTTCACTCCATTTTCAAAATAAGGTTTCCATTGCTTTCCATAATTCTTTGCCAAAATAGAAACTGTTAATTGTTTTTTATTGTGATAAGTTAACCCAACATCAATCGCATTTCCAAATGAATTATAAATATCATAATGCGAATAAATCGTTTTTAATGCAACTCCTAAAGAAAGTGAACTGTCTTTATTTAACGTTTTTGCAAAGGCCAGATTCAAACAATAATCTGCCGCTCTAAAAGTCCCCGTTTCAATATTATATTCATCTCTTCCATCAAATTTTCCGTAATTAAAATATTGCAGTCCAACAGCAAACGTTCCATATTTTTTTAATTGCTGTGCATACAAAAAATTACCATAGTTTAAATCAGAAACATAGTTTACATAATTGAAAGATAACTGCTTAGAAACCGAAGGGTTTAAAAGTGCAGGATTACTATACCCTAAATTCACATCTTTATCCCAAATTGCGATTGATGAACCTCCTAAAGCACTTGTTCGAGCTGGTATAGGTAAATCTAAAAAACTATATGCTTTAATGCCCCCTAGTTGGGCAAAAACAGCAACATTGCTAATCAGTAAAAGGTATGTGAGTATTTTTTTCAATATTCTTATAAACGAGTAAATATATGGTTTATTGTGTTATGACTTCCCTAAACGAAACACATTGGTTTCTACCCAGCCTTTACCCCAATCTTCATGCTCTTGACTTGTCCACAACTCAGGATAAAAAATACGTTTTTGGAAACGTGGAGGTAAATATTTTTGCCAATTAGTTCCTCCTGTTGCTGCAATATCTTCGGTGTTTTGTTGTAAATAACGCACGGCACTTTTGTAATGCATCAATGGCCAGTTGATATTGACATTAACATCTAGCTCTTTTAAAGCATTTATTAAATTGGGATTTTTTTGATCATGCTCTGACAATGATTTATACTTTGCCCACATGTTTTTATCCTGATACTCTTTTGCTAGGGTTAAAAATTCAACTCCATACTTCTTTTCAAACTGATTTAAGGTTAAGGTTTTTTTGCCAGTAGCTAATTCAGTTGCGCCTTTATTCCAATAAATATTTTCAAACATTTCTTCGAGACTGCTAGGATTCTTAACGAAACGATCACGAATATCTTTATCGACTAAATTTATAAAATCAGTTGCGCAAATTTCAATTTTACGATATTGAGCACTTTGAAAGCCACTAGCAGGTAATAAAGCCATTCTGTATCGCAAGAATTGTTCTTTTTCCATTCCATCTACCATTATTTCAAATGATTTAGTTAATGATTCAAAATAACGATTGATACGGGTGATTCTAGAAATAAATAAATTAACATCTAAGCTCTCTTTCCATCCTAAATCATGGCCATTAGATTGAATATTTTTACCATTATTTGCCAATTGTTCCATCTCATGTAAAGAAAGTTTAAAATACAATTCCGTAATTTGATGATACATGATAAATATTTTCTCATCCGGAAAATCCGTTTTAGGATTTTGAAGCGTAAGAAGAGTATCTAATTGAATATAATCCCAATAGGTTAAATAATTAGATAAAAGAAGACCATCCAAATAGCTTTCAATACTTTGACCCATCAAGCTGTATTTTTCTTCCAGTTGATTTACACGTTCTATAATTTCTTTTTTTAATTCCATAAGGCTAAAAATAGAAAAAGGATATTGATTTACACAATATCCTTCTCTATAATTTTTTGAATTTTTACTTTATTTAATTTCGGAAGTTGGATTCGCTAAATTTTTAACACTTGTAATATCTAATTTGATGGATCCTACCAGTAATTTTGCCTGTGCTCTTAATGGCACATGGTTTTTATCATCTGTTAACCAAACATTTAAATCATCTTCACTTTTAAAGATTCTTCCTTTTTGAACAATTGGTCTAAATTTCACACAATTATAGGTTCCTATGTCACATGTGATTTTTTCTTTACCAACATACCTTATTTTTAATGGCCAAATTTCCTTATCGACAATACTATTAATTGTAAATATATCTCCTTCCTTAGCATTAGTTAAATCTAAATTTCTAGCAGAGTAAAAGGCTGAAATCATATCTTGAGTTCCTGCAGGAATTTCAATTTTTTCTCCTCCACCAACATCCACTTTATTGGTATAATGATTAAACGTATAATCTTGGTTTATCGTATAACCGCCTTCATAAACTCTTCGAACAAACATCCACGGTAACATCGCATCTTTATCTATAAAGGTTTCATAGCGATCTCGCACTTTGAAAAACCAATCAAAAGTCCCTTTTGAATAACCATTCCCAACAATATGATAAACTTTTCGACCAGCAACTTCAAGCACTTCAGGTTTCACTTCCATTAAAATAACACCTGCATCCATTACACCATAGTGCAAGCGATAAGATAATATTTCGCCCGCCTTGAAGGCAGTATTTGGTCTATTTGGCAATTCTTTATTAGAAAAATCTGTTGGTATAACTTGCTCCAATTTTTCCACTGACGACGCATAAAATCCAGCAGAACATAAAGCGACAGCTACTGTACAAGCCGTTACGATAATTGCAGTATGTTTAATCATTTTCATTGTGTAACAATTTAGCTCATAAGGCTCAAAACCTATGCCAACATAAAGTTACAAATAAATTATGATGTTAAATTATGTAAAATGAAAAATACTATCAACGAAACATTATCTTTGAAATATGAAATTAAGACCATTAATTCTTTTACCAGCTATATTTTTTTTCGGATGTTCTTATCCATTAGCAGACAAAGAGGCTCCATTAGAAAACAGCATTGAAGTAAATAAACAATTTAGAGTTGCATTACCTGAAAATCATACTACTGGTTATATGTGGCAACTAAATAATAATTTTGATAAAAAAATAATTGATTATTATGGTTCTGTTTTTAGAGGGAATGAGAAAGGAGTTGATTTTAATTTTAGAGGTTTAAAACGAGGAAAAACCACCTTACAATTTGCATTAATCAAATATAGAGACACAGCTTCTGCAAAGAAATTTATTATTGAAATAAAATAATTTAGTTGCTTTTTTCTTTCTTTCTAATTTTAGAAATGTAACGTTTGTATAACTCACCTAAGCTCTCATATTCTTCTCTGTAAAAAACACCTATACCTTGACTAAAAGGTCCTCCATTTGTAGCAGCATCCGTGTTATCATTACTTCTATTGAACCCTTTAACTCTGTATTTTCCGGATTCGGATAATTTATATTCTATAGTAACATCTCCAATAATATTACTTGAATTATTATTCTTTCCTGAAGAAGTGCTATTTGCTGTATTATTATTTGTAACACCAAAATTACCATCAATTGCCAAACGGTTATTAAACAGTTGTTTAGAAAGCGCTAAATCCAACTCATCACTACTCAATGTTCCTCCTGGCCTATAGTTCACACCAATATCAATATCCTTAGTTACACCATTTAACCAATTACTCATTTTATTACTCAACATTTCGGAACCGGTAGCTACTGCTGCTCCTCCAGCGCTAATGCCTCCAGAACCAGCTATAGAGAGTGGCGTAACAAAGCTCCTTAATAACAATAAAGAAAAAACTTGCCTATTTAATTCATTTTCATCACTTAATAATATCTTAATTGCAGACCTTGTTGTTTCATCTATTGTAGGCAATTCTATTCCAAATGAAATATCAGGAGAGGTTAATTTATTTTTCATATACAATTTACAATCAACTGGATAACGCTTATTGTAATTATTCACCGAATCATTTGGAAACAAAGGCTTAATAGAAGCTCGTTGTTTATAGTTTGCAACGATATCAATATTTGCTTTATAAACATTTCCATTCCACTTGATATTACTTCCTTTTTGAATTTCAAATTTCTTGGTCACAAAATCTTCCAGAGTAAATAAATAGTCACCTGAAGAAAGGACATAATCACCGAACATATCAAATTTTCCTTTAGAGTTTATTTTCATATTTAGAAACCCATCTCCTCGAGCTTTGATAATATCACCAGATTTTTCATCAAATATGAGTTGTACCTCAGCATCTTTAGTTGCTTCTAAATTAAAATCTAATGAAAAATTTGATGACTTACTTTTTACTACTGTTTTAATTGTATCCTTGGTGACAAATCTTACAAAATCATTATTTCCCATTTCAGAAGGTCCATTTAGTGGGATATAAAAATAAGTGCCACCTAATGTTTTTAAATTCAATTCCATTTTAATATCATCTACAAAACCATAAATTCCAACATTACCGGATGCATAAGCTGTTCCATAATAACTTGGATTATTAGCGGCAGTAGTATTTAATACCATTAACTTATTAGTATTGAAATCGAAGTCAATCCGCATATCTTTAAAATTATTATGAAAAATATTACCAGATAAATTAGCCACATTACCTCCAGATTTACCCTTATAAGGAACATCCTGCACAATAATATTATCAAATCTTATTTGCTTTGGAAAAATTTCTACATCACCATTAATGACATACTGAACATTAGTATAATCAACAATTAAGGCGCATTTAAAAAAATTTAATTTGGCATTAATTTGTGGTTCATCAATCGTGCCTGTAATGGTTCCATTACCTTTAACAAAACCAACTTTAAACGTAAAGATATCTTTTAAATAAGGTTGTAATAGAGTTAAATCAAAAGGTTCAGCTTTAAATTTTACATCTAAATTTTCTTGGTCTCGTTTTGGGTAATACGCTCCATCAAAAACAATATTTTTCATAAGATTTCCTTCAAAATCTTTTGAAAAAGCAGAAAAGCCATTAATATTTATAAACTCATTTTCAGGATTATAACTACTATTAATTTCACCATAACCGAGTAATCTGTTATTTACTTTTAAGTCAATAAAATTTGTTTTGCTAAATAAAATAGTTTTACCAAAAACTCCAAAAATGGATGTGTTACCTGTTAATAAACCATCTACAGATAATTTAGCACTCTCTAATAATGGATTTAATTGTGCTAATCTAAAATTTTGAATAAATATATCTAGTTTGTCTTGGCTATTTTTTG
This sequence comes from Bacteroidota bacterium, assembly GCA_947450025.1. GTDB lineage: Bacteria > Bacteroidota > Bacteroidia > B-17B0 > Aurantibacillaceae > UBA4416. The sequence goes on from CANFTW010000005.1 coordinate 53,814, forward strand.
ACATTTTTCCACCAATAGTAATAAGTTGGTTATGGTTATAAAATGTTATAGGGCTTATGTCAACTGAAAATGAAGAATCAATCACAATTGGATTTGATTTAACTATTTGCCATATACTATCTTCAATTGTGTAATTTAATTTATCTAGTAAAACAGTGGCTTGTGTAGTTTGAAAAATTGCTTTTCCACTAATAATACCAGCATTTTTTGGTGACGACAAATTATCCCAATTTACGTTAAAGTCAGTGTTTTTATCATTTGAGTTAACGATAATAACAGGGCTTCTAAATGCAAAACTATCCGATAGATTAATTGATTTTGCATTATATAAAATTTGTACACCGTTAACCAAAGAGTTTACAGAGAGGTGATTGTTTTTAAATTTCACCTTAGAATATTCGATTAGATCACTGTTTGTTTTTAAATACAAATAATTAATTGCTGCATCAAAGGAACACTCTAAAGTAGAATTTGGGGCAAACATCAGATCTTTTAAAAACAACTCTTTTATGATAGTGAAATTTTTAATTTTAATTGATAAATCCGCTTTATCTCTATAGATATAACGAGTTTTTGTTTTAACAAAAGTCGGAAAATAATCATTTAAATATTGCTTAAATGCATCTTGAAGAGAACTCAAATTGTATGTTCCTTTTAATCGAGCATTTGCAATAGAAGAATTAAGTTGTATGTTTTTTATGGGAGATGATTGATCTAAATTTAATTTAAAACTACTTAGCTTATAACTTTTAGTTTCGGTTTTATAAACTGTATTATCTAGACTGATTAACCCACTCAAATTATCAATACTATTACCATTTAAATTAATTAATATTTGAGAAGATATTTTTCCATTCAGCTGTGGTGTAGAAAAATTTGTTTCTTCTAAATCAATATTATTAATAGTTGAGATAAAATCCATTTTAGGAACAGTTTGATTAAAATCAACAGAACCATTGAAATCAAAATTTGCATTCGTATCTCTACTGACTACATAACCAGTAAAAATTTGTTGTTTAAATGATCCGTCAATTTTAACATTTTTATAATTATACCCATGATATGAAATCGATTGAATCATGCCATCAAACTTGGCATCCAACTCGTCTGTTTTCAATCCTCTGCCTTCTATTTTTGTTGACAAAGAAATTGGGCCAATAAACTCAACGGTAGGGAACAATTTAGATAAATCAAAATTGTTTGTTGTCACGGAGCCTGAGTATTGTAATAATTTTGAGCCATCATTGCTCTTGACCTGTAAGTCGGTTTTTATATTTCCAATAGCCGTTTTAAATGTGCCATATGTTGCAAAATCACCATAAAACCCATCAAACTTTCCTTTATAAGAAACGACTCCTAATCTACCTAACTCATTAGGAAGTTTTAAATAAGTTGGTTGATGAAATGGCGGAATAGGAAATTTTTCCAAATCTGATTTTGAAGTAGCTAATTTTTTAGCGTCAAAATGAATAAATGAATTTTTAAAATCTGGTAGTCCTGAAATACTAGCATCACCAATAAATTGAGTATGATTGCCATAACTAACATTCATTTGAGTCCCACTTAATTCGTTTACAAAACCTCGAATTTGTCCACTCAAAGAAAGTGTCTCGTGAAATCCATTTATGTCTTCAGAAAAATAAGCAATATCTTTAAAATTAACATAGGTGCTGTCTTTAAAATCACCTTTCATATAAACCTTATTTATAAAATCTTTGTAATCTTTCCATTGCTCATATTTAAATTGTAGGCTCCCTTTTAGGTAACTGTTTGCCGTTTTTAGAAACAAGCTATCACACCTTAATTCTGAAGAGCTGATTTTAGCTTTAGTGGTTAAATTTTTGATTTCAATTCCACATTGCTCCTTAGCTCTTAAACCGTTAATTTGAGCTTCAATTGTATCACTTTTAAAACCAATTTCTGAAAGTGTCCCAAAAACATGAGAAAGATGAATATGATTATAGTTCAAGTTTTGAACTAATTGATTAGTATCTCTTAGAAGATGGTATGTAAAATCTACATTCTTTAACTTCAAATTACCATAAGTGATTTTCCATTTAGAAGTCGTTGTGTCTTTTGGCGAATCTTTAGGTGAAAAATAATCAACTAAAAACTGAAAGTTCCAATCATCTTCGTTTTTATATTTCAAGAGTTTAACTTTTACATTATCTAAAACTAATTCTTCTAATTTTAAATGATGTGCTTTATAATTAAAATTATTTACATCCAAACTGATATTTTTACCATATACTAAAGTGTCTTGATGCTTATCACCAATAAAAACACCCTGCAAAGTCACATTTCGAATGAAAGAAATTTTAACCTTATCTACATAAACAGTTGCATTTAACTCTTTACTTAAATAACTAGTTAGCTTTTGAGCTGTCCATGTTTGAAAAACCTCAGTTTGAAACAACACCATCAGAGCAAGGGCAAGTCCAATAATAAATACCATAGAAAACAATACTGTTTTCCATAATATTCTTGTAATTTTACGCCACCAACTCATAGAGTATAAAAATAACGAAATAACCTAAAACAAAAACGTTAATATAGTTTAAGTTATTGGGTAAATAGAAGGGATAAATGGCAGTAAATACCACTAAGTATAAAGATATTCTTGTTTTAGGAATAGAATCAAGCTGCGATGATACGTCGTGTGCTATTCTTAAAAATGGCATTTTACTATCCAATATTACAGCCAATCAAAAAATACATGAACAATACGGTGGTGTAATTCCAGAATTAGCTAGCAGAGATCATCAAAAAAATATCATACCTGTAGTTGATGCGGCATTAAAGAAAGCAAATATCAACCTTTCTCAAATTAATACTATTGCGGTAACCAGAGGCCCTGGATTAAGTGGTAGTTTATTAGTTGGATTATCTTTTGCAAAATCATTATCCCTAGCATTAAACATCCCATTAGTGGAGGTGAATCATATGCAAGGACATATTTTAGCACATTTTATTACAGAAGAAAATCAAGAAATTAAACAGCCTAGTTTTCCTTTTTTATGTTTAACAGTGAGCGGTGGGCATACACAAATAGTAAAGATTACGAACCATTTAAATTTTGAATTATTAGCAGAAACAGAAGATGATGCTGTTGGCGAAGCCTTTGATAAAGCGGCAAAAATATTAGGGCTTCCATACCCTGGAGGTCCTTTAATTGATAAATATGCGCAACTAGGAGATTCAACTAAATACAAATTTCCTATGCCACAACTTAAAAACAATAATTATAGCTTTAGTGGGGTAAAAACTTCTTTTTTATATTTTATTCAAGAACAAACTAAACAAAATTCAAATTTCATTTCAGAAAACATTAATGATATTTGTGCCTCATATCAAGCCCATTTGATAAAATATTTGCTAAAAAATTTATTAGCTGTTAGTAAAGAAACCAACATCAAACAAATTACAATTGCCGGTGGCGTTTCTGCAAATTCAGGATTAAGAAATGAACTAGAATTATTAGGCAAAAAACATCATTGGGATACCTACATACCTAAATTTGAATATTGCACCGATAATGCTGCTATGATTGCTATTACTGGTTACTACAAGTTTTTAAATCAAGAATTTTGTGGTTTAGAGGCTTCTCCACTTGCCAGATATGATATACAAAACAAATAATTCATTTTGTATTAAATTCATTCATACATCTTGCTAAACCTATAAATGCAAAGGCTTTCACGGCATCGGCTGCAATTTTAATTCTTTCATCTAAGGTTTTCTTTTCTTCATCACTCCACTTTCCTAACACATAATTTACTTGGCTTCCTTTATTAAATTCGTTACTAATGCCAAATCGTAAACGAGGGTATTGATTCGTATTTAATATCTCTTGAATATTTTTTAATCCATTATGTCCGCCATCACTTCCCTTTGGCCCCAAACGAATTTTACCAAAAGGCAATGCTAACTCATCAACAATAACCAATACATTTTCAACTGGGATTTTTTCAGCTTGCATCCAATAGTTAACGGCTTTGCCACTTAAATTCATATAAGTGGTTGGCTTTATCAATACTAATTGTTTGCCTTTAAATTTAAATTCAACCATATCAGCTAATCTATCTGATTTAAATTTTAAATCATTTTCTTTAGCCAAATAATCTAACACGTCAAAGCCTATATTATGACGAGTGTGAGCGTACTCATCGCCAATATTTCCTAATCCTACTATTAAAAACTTACTCATACAACAAAGGTATTTTTTTTAGCAAAAATGCTACTTATTTTGGGTATAAAATTTATTTTCAAATTATTTTGTTTTATAAAATTAATGCTTATACTTGTATCATCGTAAATAAGACTATACATTTTCTTGTTGGTCTAAAATCACAAAAGCATTAAAATAAAAAACTCTTTTTAATTATTATTCCCCTTATTAAACATAACTATGTTTGAAGTATTAGATTTAACTGGCAGAGCATTACCTCAGCTAAAAGACATTTGTAAACAATTTGGTATTGATGTAAAAGGATTAGCAAAACCAGATATGGTTATGAAAATTATTGACGCACAAGCTTCTAATCAAGAATTAGCTTTACAATTGATGTCACAATTTCCAAAAAAAGATACTGAAAAAGTTGAAAAAACTGGAGAAGTTAAGATTAAAAAGCCTCGTATTCAAAAACCAGTTGAAGGGGAAGTAAAAGTTGAAAAAACGTTATTTGAAGAAACGCCTTCTTTAAAAGAAATTGAGGTAAAAGCAGTAGCAGAGAAAGTTCAATCTGAACGTCCAGTGCGTCCAACGATGACTGAAAGAAAAGAAGAGCAAGTTCGCAAAGTGCCTGTTCATAATCATCCAAAACCTCAACACCATCATAATAACGTTAATCCTTCTTCAATTGAAGCAACTGAATCAAAACCAGTAGTGAATAATGATTTAGCTATTAACATTGAACCTGAAGAAAAACCTCAAACTCCAGATGGAATGGATATGGGTGAGAATAAACCTGAACATAAGCATCAGCCGAAACCAGAACGTGTATATTATAATTTTGATGGCATTGCAATTGGTGAAGGTGTTTTAGAAATGATGCCAGATGGTTATGGTTTTTTAAGAAGTTCAGATTATAATTATTTAAGTTCCCCGGATGATATTTATGTATCACAATCTCAGGTAAAATTATTTGGATTAAAAACAGGAGATGTCGTGCGCGGCGGTATTCGCCCACCTAAAGATGGTGAGAAATTTTTCCCTTTAGTAAAAGTTGAGGAAATTAATGGACGCGAGCCTTCGTATATTAGAGATAGAGTTCCATTTGATTATTTAACCCCATTATTCCCTTCTGAGAAATTAAAATTAACTGGACATCCATTACAAAATAACAGCACTCGTATTATTGATATGTTCGCTCCAATTGGTAAAGGGCAACGTGGTTTAATTGTAGCACAACCTAAAACGGGTAAAACTGTTTTATTAAAAGACATTGCTAATGCTATTGCTTTCAATCATCCTGAAGTTTACTTAATTATTTTATTAATTGATGAACGTCCTGAAGAGGTAACTGATATGGCACGAAGTGTAAAAGCAGAAGTGGTATCTTCTACCTTTGATGAGCCAGCTGAGAAACATGTAAAAATTGCCAACATTGTTTTAGAAAAAGCAAAACGTATGGTAGAGTGTGGACATGATGTCGTGATTTTATTAGACAGTATTACTCGTATGGCACGTGCTTATAACACGGTTGCTCCTTCAAGCGGAAAGGTATTATCAGGTGGTGTTGAAGCCAATGCTTTACAAAAACCAAAACGTTTTTTTGGTGCAGCTCGTAAAATTGAAAATGGTGGTTCATTAACTATTATTGCAACGGCATTAACAGAAACTGGATCTAAAATGGACGAGGTTATCTTTGAAGAATTTAAAGGAACTGGTAATATGGAATTACAATTGGATAGAAAAATTGCTAACCGTCGTATTTTCCCTGCAGTAGATTTATCTTCTTCTTCGACACGTAGAGATGATTTATTATTAGACAAAGAAACCTTACAACGTTTATGGGTGTTAAGAAAACACTTATCAGATATGAATCCTGTTGAAGCCATGGAGTTTTTATTAAATCAATTAAGTAAAACGCGTTCAAACGAAGAGTTTTTAATTGGAATGAATCGCTAATATATTATGAGCTCTAAAACTTTTATTTTCCCAGCCATTTATAGTTTATTAGTCATTTCAGCTACTTGTATTACCTTTTATGGTGGCTATTCTGAGAACATCAATAAAGTAACCATTATTGGATGGTTACTGATTGTTCCTTTTTGTGTTGCTGCGATGATTTTTGCAAAAAAATCTATTTATAAAAATAACATTGGAGGAAAGGATGCCGTAAAAGAAGGATTGAAATTTATAATTTTCAGTACTATTATTTTAGTTATTTTTCAATCTATCTTTTTCACTTTAGATTTTAAAGCTTATAAAATTAATTTTATGCAAACCTATGGTGTTGAATTAGCGAAAACACAAATTAAAAATGGTAATTTAAAAATTACAGAGACTGAAATCCCTAATTTAATCAAGCAAGAAATCGACCAAGTCACACTTTTTAAAGAATGCACGAGTATTATATTTAAGAACTTGTTTTTAGGGACCATTACTTCTGTCATCACAGCTGTCACCATGAGAGCTAAATTAAGAGGTTAAGATAAGTGTTGAATTAATTCATTTTAATGCTATTGCAAATGGGAATCATACTATAGTTACTTGGGAATCTGCTATAGAAAAAAATTTAATGATTATGAATTAGAAAGCTCTGAGGCCAGTATAATCTTTTTGAAAATTGAAACCATAAGCCCCAAAGGAAACTTATTGAGCTATAATAACTACTCTTAGCCCTATTACCTATTTCAGACTTAAAATGGTGAATTTAGATCACTCTGATGAATATAGTCAAATTGTGTCGCTAGAATACAATTCATCTAAAGAAGAATTACTTATGGTTTATCCAAATCCAACAATTGATGAATTGTTTATATCACTTATTGCTCCAAAACACAATTCTGCTGAATTGGCGATAAAAGATGTTTTGGGAAGAGTGATTTATCAATATCATATTAATTTGGATCAGGATTTTTAAAACTATTTAATTAATACCACAAGCTTCGAAAGTGGTTCCTAAATTATCAATATATTATATGACGATCAAACTTCTGAAAACATAAAAGTGATTATTTCTCATAAAAATTAGAATTGATGGCTTGGCAAGTAAAAAGGACTTATTAACTCCAAGTCTTTTTTTATTTATATAATCTCAGTTAGTTCCTGAAAAACAATCATATATAATTAAAACATCGATAAAAAATCAATTTTAATCGATAAAAAATTAATTGGTATATTTTACTCATATATTTTACATTATTTATAGCACTTTTATATTTTTTTTTAATTTTGCTTAACTTACTTTTGTTTTAAAATACTTAAATGCCTTACGCAAGCATTTAAGTAAAAATCATTATATGAAAAATATTATTGTATTGGCTTTATTAATTTTAACCACTATTAGTAAGAGCCAAATTCTAAATGCTTATGCAAATATCTCTGCTATCAGCGGCGCTAAGACAACTTTAACAGTTACTAATGTTAACCAAGCCTCTCATACATTCACCCTAGGTGGGCAAGTTGTGGTGATGCAAATGCAAGACGATGCCATAGGAAGCAACACCACTAATGTTTCAACTTTTGGTAATTTGGGAAGTATTGGAAATGCAGGGGTATATGAAATAGGAATTATATCTTCTAGATCACCTGCAACTGGAACACCAACAACCATTACGTTATCAAATCCTTTAGTGAACAACTTTAATGTAGGAGCTAATTCTTCCGTTCAATTAATTACTCTTCGTAATCTTGGAACTAATTATACCACTACCGCAAATATTACTGGTCTAACATGGGATAATACAAATGGAGTTGGTGGAGTGATTGCAATATCAATAACTAATTCCTTAACACTAAATCATAGCATATCGGCCGATGGGATTGGGTTTAATGGGGGAGGCAGATCTAGTGATAATCTTGGCTCAGTATGTGCTGCAGCTAATAGTACGGTTTATATTTCTAGTAGTGCAAATTTAGGTTACAAAGGTCAAGGGATCTATCGCAGGTCCGCTGCAGCCTATAGAAACGGACGAAGCAAAATCTTAAATGGCGGTGGCGGTGGTGGTGACCATAATGCCGGCGGCGGCGGCGGCGGAAACTATTCTGCCGGTGGGCAAGGAGGGAACGGATATAATACTTCAAGTACTGCATGCATGGCATATCCATCAGGAGGTCTTGGAGGCTTGAGTTTATCAAGTTCCATTTCAAGTAACAGAATTTTTATGGGTGGTGGTGGTGGTGGTGGCCAGCAAAATAACTCAAGAGGATCTGATGGTGGTTTTGGCGGTGGGATTATTTTGATAAAGGCTGGTACTATTTTAACCAATTCAACTTGTGCAAGTGCTATAAAAATTACAGCTAACGGATTAAATGCAAACAATACTTCGAGTGGCGGTAATGATGGTGCTGGAGGAGGAGGCGCAGGCGGTAGCATTGTCCTTCAAGTGAATAATTACAGCAATACAAGTACCTGTCCATTAACCATTAACGCTAATGGAGGCAATGGAGGCAGCGTTAGTACAACTGAACCCCATGCGGGTGGCGGTGGCGGTGGCCAAGGTGTTATTGTGTTTTCCGGAAGCCAACCAACCATTAATGTTACAAGTGGAACAAATTTTGGTACTCCAGGATTAGATAACACTGGAGGAACAGCTACAGGAACCGCTGGCGGCGGACCAGCAAATGGAGGAATATTTGTATCAAGTCCTAGTGTGCTTCCTGTTGAATTAATTTATTTTAATGCCATTTCAGAAGACTCTTACAATTTAATTAGTTGGGAGTCCGCAATTGAAACAAACTTTAAGAATTATGAATTAGAGAGTTCAGAAGATGGAATAAATTTTATGAAAATTGCAACGATGAATCCTAAGGGTAATTTATCAAGCTATAATAATTATTCTTATTTAGATTTTAATTTCTATAAACCTATTACATATTATAGACTTAAAATGGTTGATTTAGACAACTCTTTTAAATTCAGTCCAATCACATCTGTAGAATATGGTTCCTCCAAAGAAGTTTTATTTTCAGTTTTTCCAAATCCTGCAATTAATGAATTATTTGTTTCTCTAATTGCTCCTAAGCATGAGACAGCTGAATTGAAAATCATTGATGTTTTGGGAAGAGTAATTTATCATCAACCTATAAATTTGGAACAAGGATTTGCAGATCATCAAATTAGCACCACAAACTTTGAAAATGGCTTTTATTTTGTAAATGTCTATTATGAAGACAAAACATCTGAAAGTATAAAAATCATTATTTCTCATAAAAATTAAAAAAATATTTATCTTACTCTGAAAGCCCTATTTGTCTTATAAATAGGGCTTTTTCATAAACCAAAAATACAATTACAAACGACTACAATTAGTTATATCCGGATCTAAATGACTAATAACCGAATCTTTTTTTGTGTTGTACTTACCTTTGTATCGTCGAAAATGATGAAGCGCTTCAAAATCAAAAAACGACAAAATTTAATTTGTAGAAAGTATAATAATTTAAAAAAGAAAACACATGAACACTTTAAGAAACCGCGTACAATTAATTGGAAATTTAGGTACAACTCCAGAAGTAAAAACCTTAGAAGGAGGATTAAAAATGGCAAAACTAGTTATTGCTACAAACGAGGTATATAAAAATCAAAAAGGAGAAAAAATAACAGACACAACATGGCATAATGTTACCGCATGGGGTAATCAAGCTGCCTTTGCTGAAAAATTTTTAGAAAAAGGTGTTGAAGTTGCTATTGATGGTAAATTACAAAACAATCATTATACTGATAAAGATGGTGTAAAGCGTTATGTAACAAATATCATCGTGAACGAATTTACCTTATTAGGAAAAAAGAAATAATCATATATTCTTTAAAATAAAAAAAGCGCGATCTCTATGAGATGGCGCTTTTTTTATGAGTTAGCGTTGATTTATTTAACCACTAAAATTCCTTTTGCTAGAAAACGTATTTCTTTCTTAGGTTCCTTAATGGCATCAATTTCTGATTGCGATTTTTTTCCATCTTCAGCATAATGCTTTAATTCTTCTACGGTCGTTGTTTTTATAAAAGCAATTCCATCCACCACTACATTTTTATCAGCAATAGCTGTTGGAACAAAAAAACCATAATCTTTCATTTTAACAAATGCTGAATTTTTTTCATCTATTTGCAAGGTCATCCAACATCCTTTACTAGCACATGAACTTAATGCCTTTGCTTTTACCTTAACTGCTAATGTATCCTTAGTATTAAGCAGATTTGGTAATTCTGAAATGGCGATTGCATTAGTTTCCGAAATTTTTTCACCATAATAATCACCAACTTTTGCTTTACCAGCTGGTGCTTGTGCGGATAAACCGAGAGTTATGAATGCTAATCCTAATGTTAATGTAATTTTTATCATTGTATATAAATTATTGATTATCTATTCTTCATGCCCTTTGGCATTTTTTATTTTTTGTTGTAAATATAGTTCTTCTTCCTTTTGCATGGCTATTTTTAATGAATCACTGATGTCTTTTTCACCTAATTTATTTAAATTAGGCTTGCCAGCATTTACCCAGGCTGTATACCACAAGCAACCAACCATTGTAATACTTTCTCGCATCCTACGTTCTACTTGACCTTTTATCATCATGTCGTAACGATTGGTATATTCAACAGAATAGGTTTTCAGCATAACACTTCCTCTATTTTCGTAGGCATATTTTCTATCCGAAGGAAAATCTTTATTTAAAATAGCTTCAAATTTTAAAACACTATCCACAGCTAAGTGACTATCGTAAACAATCTTCCAAGCCGTCTTAATAGGCGAATCAATATATTTTGCTCTTCCAACAAAATAATCATAATCCTCTGCTTTTAATTCTGGGATCCTACTTTCCCAAAAACCATGAATACCTCTTTGTCCTGTTAATTGCCCATTATAATTTTCGGTTGTATGAAGAGGAACGTGAGCGTCAGCAATGTAATGCCCTAAGTCGGCACTATAACTTAAAATGCGATCAATATTTTCATCTTTAAATGCACTCAATAATTTATAGTAATGCTTTTCTATTTGCCAAGGAACAATACCATATGCCATTAAGGTATCTTCGGTATATTTTGCGACAGCTGTTTTCCAAAACATGGGAACACTATCAAAAGCGTGTAATCCATAATGATCAATATCGATGTAATGGCGTGGCGCCTCACCCTCTACTCCATATCTTCTTTTATCTGGATCTACAGCATGGTTTGTTATAAACTCGATATGCTTTTTATAAAACGACACCATTTCGGGAGGTAATGTAAATACGGCCATTCGATTGATACGCTTATGTCCATAAAATCCCCATGACTGAGAAATCTCATTGGGTAGAAAAATCAAAAAAAATAAACTAATGATAGTGATTAATAATATTCTCTTAAACATACACGATTTACAATTTCTTTAAATTAATAAAAAACAGTATAAAAACAAAAAATCCCATCCGAGTATCGAATGGGATTTAAAAATAAAAAAACAATTATGCTTTTGCTTCTTGAGCTGCTTTAATTTTAGCTTTAATATTTTCGGTAGTTGTTGAATTTGGTCTTTCAATAGCAGAACCTGTTGCTCTATCCCATACTAAACTTGCTAATACACCTAATGCACGAGACACACCAAATAAAACAGTGTAGAAATCATATTCATGCATTCCATAATGAACTAATAATGCTCCAGAATGAGCATCAACATTTGGCCAAGGATTTTTGATTTTACCTGTTGACTCTAAAATTGGAGGTGCAACTTCGTAAACCATTTGAACGATTTCGCAGATATTATCATGCTTAATGTAGGTTTTATAGAAATCTTGTTGAGCTGTGAAACGCGGATCTGTTTTACGCAATACAGCGTGACCGTATCCTGGCACAACTTTTCCTTCAGCTAATGTTTTCTTAATATATTCAGCTATTTGTTCTTTAGTTGGTAAACCACCTCCTAAATTTTCTTTTAACTCCATAATCCAACTCAACACTTCTTGATTTGCTAAACCATGCAATGGACCAGCTAAACCATTCATCCCTGCAGCAAAAGCTAAATAAGGATCAGACAATGCTGAACCAACTAAATGTGTTGTATGAGCCGATACATTTCCTCCTTCATGATCCACATGAATGGTTAAATATAAGCGCATTAAACGTTTCATATCAAACTCTTCATAACCTAACATATGAGCAAAGTTAGCTGCCCAATCTAATTTATGATCTGGTTCAATATGTGCACCACCTTTATATTTGCGGCGATAAATATATGCTGCTATTCTAGGTAAACGAGCAATAAGATTCATAGAATCTTCATACACATAATCCCAATAATCTTTTTTATTAATCCCTTTTGCATAAGCTTTTGCAAATAAACTTTCAGTTTGCATCGCCATTATACCAATTACAAATTGAGTCATTGGATGGGTATCAGTTGGTAATTTTTCAATAACATCAAATACATGTTTTGGAACATTACTACGTTTTTGCCACTCATTAGTAATAAAACTAACATCTTCTTGAGTTGGCAACTCTCCAACTAACATTAAATAAAATATTCCTTCAGGTAATGGTTCAGTGCCACCTGGTGCTTTTGGCAAGTGTTTACGTAATTCTGGAATTGAGTAGCCTCTAAAACGAATTCCCTCTTCTGCATCTAATTTAGATGTTTCTGTAACCATCCCAATCATACCTTTCATTCCTTGGTATACTTGCGCTACAGTAATTTCACCTAATTTTAAATCACCATGATTTTTGATAATATCTTTAATCTCTGCCGCTAATGGCACTGCTTTCTCGCGAAACTTATCTTTTAATCTATCCATTTTTATTGTCGTTTTAATACCTTGTAAATTTATGCAGTGTATTGATTTAAACAAATTTAATTTGCATAATTTTTAAGTTATTTATGAAATAAAAAATAACTTGTTTTTTATATGATTTATATATGTATAACCAGTAAATACAAATCTCTTTTATTCATAAAATAATTGACCTATTTAATGCATTTACAGATAATAAACATGTAAAAATACATCACTAAAATCAAGTTATATTACCTACTAATTTTAGAAACAAGGAAAGATGAAATTTTAATGAGTCTAAGAGTCAATTACTTGACGAAAAAAATAAAATAAAAAAGATGTTAGTATTAATAAACTAATTCTTAAAATAAAAATCTGAAACTCTTTAGTAGCTTTGTTTTGAAAGGTTTTCAATTTTATAACGCTCATATAATCTTATTAAATTTAACATTCAAACTTAAATAACAGAAAAATAATCTATTAGGGGGGCAGCACCCCAAATGCAAAAATTCAAAAAATTATACAAAAAAGCCCTGAATTTCTTCAGGGCTTTGTAGTGAGAAGGAGATTTGAACTCCTGACCTTCGGGTTATGAATCCGATGCTCTAACCAACTGAGCTACCTCACCAAATATTAAAATAAAAACCCTCTGTTATAGTCAAAGGGTTTTTTAGTGATCGTGTAGGGATTCGAACCCCAAACCTTCTCATCCGTAGTGAGATGCTCTATCCAGTTGAGCTACACAACCATTCCAAAAATTTTGGAGTGCAAATATAGTTATTTTAGTTAAATTGCAAACAATTTTAAACGTTTTTTTATGCAATCTACTATTGAATCGATTTGGGATAATCGTGAATTATTAAAAGAAGTCTCTAATCAACAGATTATCCGACAAATCATTGAAGATTTAGACAAGGGGAAAATTAGAGTGGCAGAACCAAAAACGGATGGGACTTGGCAAGTAAATGATTGGATCAAGAAAGCTGTTATTTTATATTTCCCTATACAGCAGATGGAAACTATGGAAGTTGGACCCTTTGAATTTCATGATAAAATGAAGTTAAAAACCAATTTTGCAAATGCTAGCGTGAGAACCGTTCCTGGTTCCATCGCAAGATATGGTAGCTATATTTCAAAAGGGGTAATCATGATGCCAAGCTTTGTTAATATTGGAGCATATGTAGATGAAGGAACCATGGTTGATACATGGGCAACGGTTGGAAGCTGCGCTCAAATAGGCAAGCACGTTCATTTAAGCGGTGGGGTTGGTATTGGCGGCGTGTTAGAACCTGTTCAAGCAGCGCCAGTAATTATTGAAGATAATTGTTTTATTGGCTCTAGATGTATTGTTGTTGAAGGTGTTCATGTGGGAAAAGAAGCTGTTTTAGGAGCAAATGTTTGCTTAACGATGTCTACCAAAATTATTGATGTTACTGGCTCTATTCCAATTGAAACAAAAGGTTATGTTCCTGAAAGAAGCGTGGTCATTCCGGGCTCTTATACAAAACAATTTCCTGCTGGTGAATATCAAGTACCCTGTGCATTGATTATTGGAAAGCGTAAAGAAAGCACTGATCTAAAAACATCCTTAAACGACGCTTTAAGAGAGCATAATGTAGCTGTATAGAATCTTGACTCATAAAAACATACTCGTTATTCAAACTGCTTTTATTGGTGATGCAATATTAGCCTCCTCTGTATTAGAGAAACTACATACTTTTTATCCTCAGTCTAAAATCTCAATACTTGTTAGAAAGGGGAATGAATCCTTATATCAAGAGCATCCTTTTTTAACACAAACTTTAGTTTGGAATAAGCAAGATGGAAAATATAAGAGTTTATTTCAGTTATTAAAAGTGATAAGAAGTCAACAATTTGATACTGTTATAAATTTACACCGCTTTGCTAGTTCTGGTTTTTTAACCGCATTTTCAAAAGCAAAATACACTTCAGGGTATGACAAGAATCCTTTTTCTTTTTTATTCGATCATAAATCAAAACATAAAATTGGCGATGGAAGGCATGAAGTAGACCGTTATAATGATTTAATAGAAGCCATTACTGATAAAACTGTTGCTAAACCCAAACTATACCCGAGCTTTAAACAGTTTTCTAAGATTGAACAATACGTCTCCAAGGCCTTTGTATGCATGGCGCCATCATCCGTTTGGTTTACCAAACAATTGCCAAAAGATAAATGGATTGAACTATGTCATACTATTCCAAAAGATATAAACATTTATTTGTTAGGCGGTCCTTCCGATAAAATATTATGCGAAGATATTAAAAATAAAAGTGCGCACCCATTCGTTCAAATTTTAGCAGGCGAATTATCTTTATTAGAATCCTGTGAATTAATGAAACATGCCAAAATGAATTATGTAAACGATAGCGGACCACTCCATTTAGCATCGGCCGGAAATTCACCTACCACAGCTTTCTTTTGCTCCACAATTCCCGAATATGGTTTTTTTCCTTTGTCATACAATTCTAAAGTAATTGAAGTAACTAATTTAGATTGTAGACCTTGCGGATTACATGGTCACAAAAGTTGTCCTAAAAATAATTTCAAATGTGGAAATGAAATTAAACTTCCACTATTTAATTAGTTGAAAAAAGCCTTGCATTTTAATATCTTTTTGATTGATATCTTTTGCGTTGATTAAATAAAAATAAGTTCCATCAGGCACAGATTTTCCATCTATTAGACCATCCCAGCCTTCATTAATATCATTCCAAGAATACATTTGTAAGCCCCAACGATCAAATATTACACATTTAAAATCAATAATATTAAATCCCTTTACTTTAAAAATATCATTTGAATGATCATCATTTGGGGTAAATACATTAGGAACAATAATCGTAGGCTCTTCATTTAATACATTAATCACCACAAAATCCACATCAGAACATAATCCATTAGTTGCGGTTAGATAAACCGTATAACTTCCTGCAACCGAATAAGTTTGAGATGGAGCTAATTGAGTAGTTGCAGAATTGCCGTTTCCAAAATCCCAAACATAGGAATTTGCACCCGCACTATTATTAGTAAAATTAACAAGTAATGGTTTTACACCACCTGTTGGAGTTGCGCTAATATTTGCATTTACATTGACAACCACAACATTAATTGTTTGAGAAGTAGTCCCACAAACGTTAGTATTAGAAACAGCCACTACTCCTCCACTTGTTGTTACAATAGAGTTAGTTGATGAACTATTTGACCATGAATACACAACTGGACTTCCTGTTGTTAATGGAACACCTCCTGTGACCGTTAATGTTGCTGTTTCATTTGGACAAATAGAATTACTACTAGATGTTAATACTAAAGAAGGAAAAGAAAAGTTACTGATGTTAGCTGATGCCGTTGCTGTTCCACATGCATTACTAACCGAAACCGTTTTCACTCCGGATGTATTTACCACAATAACATTAGTTGTTTCTCCTGAACTCCAACTATAGTTAGTAGCATTACTTATAGCTGTTAAAGTAGCGCTACTGCCTGGGCATAAAATATTTGAAGATGGAGTAACAGTCACAGTTGGCATTGGCAAAGCTGCAATTGAAATTGAAGCTGTTGCTTGTCCGCAAAAATTTGAAACAGTTACTGAATAAACACCCGAACTATTGATAGAAGTTGTATTTGTGGTTACTCCATTACTCCATGAATAATTATTAATATTACTTAATGCAGTTAAAATTGCTGAACTTCCTGGGCATAAGCTTGTGGTTGATGAGGATACTGAAATGGTTGGAATTGGTAAAGAACTAATTGTTATAGAAGAACTCGCTTGACCACACAAATTTGAAACAGTTACCGAATAAATACCATTGCTATTTACCGAAATAGAATTTGTGGTAGCTCCACTACTCCAGTTATAATTATTTTCATTACTAGATGCGATTAACGTGGCACTGCCATTAGGACACAAGACACTTGAAGTTGAAGCTACAGATATTGTAGGTGTTTGCATAGTAGTAATAGAGATAGATGCACTTGCTACTCCACATAAATTTGAAACACTGGCCGTATAAACACCTGCACTATTAACAGATATTGTTGAGGTTGTTGCAGTATTACTCCAAGAGTAATTAGTTTCATTGCTCAATGCCGATAAAACTGCGGAATTAGAAGGGCATAGAATAGTTGTAGACGAAGCAATAGAAATGGTTGGAGTTGGTAAACTAGTAATTGAAACGGAAGAACTCGCTTGCCCACATACATTTGAAACGCTTACAGAATAAACACCGGCTGTGTTTACAGAAGCGGTATTTGTGGTAGCTCCACTACTCCATGAATAATTATTTTCGTTACTAAATGCGGTTAATGTGGCGTTGCCATTAGGACACAAAACACTTGACGTTGATGCAACAGATATCGTAGGTGTTTGTATAGTGGTAATAGAAATAGAGGCACTTGCTGCTCCACATAAATTTGAAACACTTACAGTATAAATCCCTCCACTATTTACAGATGTTGTGGCAGTTGAAGCGGCGTTACTCCAAGAATAATTAGTTTCATTACTCAAAGCTGTTAATATTGCTGAAGAACTTGGGCATAGAATTGAGGTAGATGTTGAAATAGAAATGGTTGGAGTTGGCAAACTAGTAATGAAAACAGAGGAACTAACTTGTGCACATGAATTTGAAACATTAACTGAATACGTTCCTGACGTATTTAAAGAAATGGAATTAGTTGACGCACCTGTGCTCCAAGTATACGAAACAGCAGTATTCGTATTTGCTTGCAAAATAGCAGATTGACCATTACACAATAAAGTAGCAGTTGGACTAATTGTTAAAGTGGGTAAAGGAATCACATTTAAACTTACGCTATCTTTTACAGTAGTAGTTTGGGTTCCGCAAGTTTTCACCACGGTGCAATATAATTTCACAACACCTGTTTCTGAAATTCCAGGAGTATAAACAGTCGATAAAGAATTAGTGGGGACAAAGTTACCTAGTGCGCCCGCACCTAAGCTCCAGTTAATGGAAGTGTAAGATCCTGAAGCGGTGGCTGAAAAACTTTGTGACGCATTAGCACAAATAGTTTGATTTGGACCAGCATCAACTGCCAAAGGTATATATGGCGCTTGACAGCCATGATTAACATAAGAAGCAGTACCAGATGGTGTAAATTCAACAGCACCTCCATCTTGCCCTCCTGGATTTCCGGCTTGATTAATTAAAAGCGCTCTATCATAGGTAACCGCATCAGAACATCCAACAGGAGAAGAAAACGATATTGTTAATGTTCTTAATCCACCACCCGCTGTATAATTAGCAAAATGTCCAGTAGTATTTCCTGCGGTTTGAAAAATAATATAGAGGGTATCCGTTAAATTGACAAAACTTTGCGCTAAGGGTGTCCAAGCTGTACTTGTTACTAATAACACTTTAGCATTAGCAGGTAAAACCCCACCAACAGGTTCTCTTAAATAGCCACAACCTAAAATAGTAGCATTAACAGTAGCGACATCAGCTGCCGTAGAAGCATTTTTAGTTAATCCTAAAAAAGAATTGTTAGGCCATGTAACTGATAAACTGGCTGTATTTAAAGCCGTTGAACCAACTTTAAAAATAACCATTTCATTTTGACCTTCTTGTGAACCTGCGCAGGCATCTACTAAAATACTTTGAATTTCAAAACATTGTGATTTTAGTTGTCTTGTTGAGATAACAATTATTATTAATAAAACAATTTTCTTCATGGGGTGATTTTAATAATATAATTTAGGATTATATACCTAGAATAAAAATACTAATTCTGAATGACAATTTTAAAATTTTCAGTCTTATACGGGGTTTCTATTTTTGCAAAATAAATTCCCGGCGCAATAATAGCGATATTGATTTCTGTTTGAGAACTTGTAATTTTATTTTCTGTAACCAATTGTCCTGACAGATCATATAAGGCTATTGTAGCATTTTTAGGGACTGATTTTTTGAATTCAATCACTAAATCATTTTCGTTTTGATAATAATTATAAACCCAATGGTCAGTTTGTAACCGGTCAATATAAACTGGACTATATACTTTAAATACTCCTGAATTTTCAATCGCAGATAAACGGTAATATGTAATCGCTTTATTTGGTGAAGGATCAGAAAATGAGTAGTTTTTAACTCCAATTGTTTCCGTATTCTTAACATAGATACTTCCTAAATATGAAAAATTTATTCCATCATCACTTCTTTCAATTATGTATTTTTCAATATTCTCTTCCATCATCACCTTCCATATCACGTAATTCTTATCCTCATTTTCCACAACAAAATAGTCTACCAATTCAACGGGTAATGGTATTGCACACATACTGCAAGTGCCTGAAGTTGTTATAGAATAAGTGATGATTTCATCTCCTCTATTCATTGTTCCTCCAATAGAAGCAGAGCCGCCAGTAATAATCATTTTTACTGTTCCGTTCGCATTATTACAACCCGCAGCTAAATTAGCTGTCGAAGTAGTATATGTTCCTAAGGAAGAATAAAGCGTACAAGTTCCATTTGATACAGTCATAGTTGATGACTGAGCAGAAACTGTTCCTCCTGAATTTGTAATTGAAATTTTATCGCTGCCATCCATCGCCGAATTTGAGCAACCACTTGCTCTAGCTTTAAACTCTGCCGTGATAGTAGCGGTGCAAGTAGATTCTAAGTTAAATGTTGTGGAAACATTTGTAGTGGAACATCCGGATCCACAAGCAACTGTTGCCGAACCACTACAAAAAGTGCCATAAGCAGAATAGGTTGAATTCAAATTACAAGGTCCAATATTATCGCCACAACCAAATGTGTAACCTGTTCCCATAGCTCCATTTGCTATACAAACAGTTCCACTTCCTGCGGGACAATTCCATTGGGCATACAAAGTAAGATCAGCAGTAAATGCATAAGAAGCATTGTTACCATAAGAGCTACCACTTCCATTAACTGCAGTATTCCACCCAGTAAATGTACATGCTCCATTGGAGTTACTATTTGTAAACCCATTACTAGTTAAATTTGTGGTGACACTCCCTGTTTGAGACGCCATAGATCCAGAACCACCATTCCCATTAAAGGTAACCGTATGAGAGCAGTTCCATTGCGCATATAAAGTTATGTCTGCTGCAAAACTGTATGCTTGAGCATCTGTATAAGCTGTTCCACTTCCATTAGCCAAAGTATTCCATCCAGTAAAGGAACATCCGCTTTGGCTAAACCCATTGCTTGTTAAATTTGTGGTGACACTCCCTGTTTGAGACGCCATAGATCCAGAACCACCATTAGCATTAAAAGTTACTGTATGGGATGCGCCGCTACAGTTCCATTGCGCATATAAGGTTAAATCAGCTGCAAAGCTATATGATTGAGCATCTGTATAAGATGTTCCACTGCCATTAACCGCTGTATTCCAACCTGTAAAAATACAAACACCGTTGGTAAACCCATTACTTGTTAAATTTGTTGTAGAACTTGCTATTTGAGCAGTCATAGAACCTGAACCACCATTAGCATTAAAGGTAACTGTGTGAGGACAATTCCATTGCGCATATAAGGTTAAATCGGCTGCAAAGCTGTATGCTTGTGCATTTGTATAAGAGGTGCCAGTACCATTAGCCGCTGTATTCCAACTAGTAAAAGTACAGCCACTTTGGGTAAACCCATTGCTGGTTAAATTTGTGGAGACACTTGCCGTTTGAACCGCCATTGAACCTGAACCTCCATTAGCATTAAAGGTAACCGTGTGAGAACAGTTCCATTGTGCATACAAGGTTAAGTCTGCTGCAAAACTATATGCCTGAGAATTTGTATAAGCTGTTCCAGTACCATCAGCCGCTGTATTCCAACCAGTAAAAGTACAGCCACTTTTTGTAAAGGCATTGCTGGTTAAATTTGTGGAGACACTGGCCGTTTGAACAGCCATTAAACCTGAACCTCCATTAGCATTAAAGGTAACCGTGTGAGAACAGTTCCATTGTGCATACAAGGTTAAGTCTGCTGCAAAGCTGTATGCCTGAGAATTTGTATAAGCTGTTCCAGTACCATTAGCCGCTGTATTCCAACCTGTAAAAGTACAGCCACTTTTTGTAAAGGCATTGCTGGTTAAATTTGTGGAGACACTAGCTGTTTGTGCAGACATACTTCCTGCACCTCCATTAGCATTAAAGGTAACGGTGTGTGAAGTGCTGCAAGCGCCAACTAATTTCACATCATCTATTCTAAACTGAACTGTAGTTGCAGAAGTATTTAAAAATCTAATTCGTAAATTTGAAGCCGATGGTATTCCAGAAGTAATAGTTACTAAAGACCAAACAGCAGTTCCGGAACCAGCAGTTAAAGACAGCGTAGGCAAAGCAGTATAAGAAATTCCATCCGTACTAACTGTAATTGCTAATTCAGAACCAGTAGATGCTGTAGTACTTTTAAATACACCAAAAGTTAATGTTGAGGAAGAGCAGGCGCTATTATTTATACCTGCAATTTGAAAATCTTTTGTACCACCTGTTGTTAAAAATACATTACCTGAAGCAGAGAATCCAGGGTATGTCGATGATGGGGTTGAAGTCCTAACATCGCCCGATCCTGTAAAAGTAATTGGAGATCCATTTTGAAAAGTATTTGCAGTAATTAAAGTGTTTGCAGAAGGGCTGCCCATGTTTTCGGAAAAAATCGTGGTTTGTCCCCAGCTATTCATAAAAGCAAGCAAAAGCAAAGTAATGAAGCTGATGGATGTAAAATGTTTTTTTGAAATGATATATTTGCCCATTGCATTTAAAAAATTAAAATTAATTAAAGCGGTTTCGGATGTTTTTTCGTCAAATGTTCTTGATGAAAAACCCTCTAGGGTGATCACTTTGCGAGGGCAAATTTAAAGGGTACAGGAATAGTTTTCATATCGTTTTCATTAACAAATTGTTAAAGTTCGGGTAATTTGAAGTCATTTAACAACTAATAATCTTTAGACGAACTTGATTTTTTATTCGAGGAAATTTCAATATTTCATAATACCTTTCATTAACTTTGCAGTAAATTAAATGAGTTAACATGAAAAAAGGATACATATTTTTTGCATTACTAATTGCTTGCGGTGTTTTATTATCATTTATTAATACCGTTTCTGTTACTGAGCTTGGCTTAAATGCTGCATTACCAATGCCTAATGAAAAAATGAAAGATGTTAGCGGAAAAGAGGTGTCGCTAAACACGGCTAAAACTGCTAAAGGCTTATTGATTATTTTTTCTTGTAATACCTGTCCTTATGTAAAGTTAAGTGAAAGTCGCATTAAAGCATTAACGGACAGTTGTCTTAAAAAAGGGATTGGATGTGTCATTCTAAATAGTAATGAAGCACAACGTGCGGAAGAGGATAGTTTTGAAGAAATGAAAAAATATGCGGGAGCTCAGGCTTTCAATTGTTATTACCTAGTTGATACAAACTCCAAGCTAGCGGACGCTTTTGGTGCAAACAAAACACCCCAATGTTTTTTGTTTAACAACAAAGGTTTGATTTACAAAGGATCGATTGACGACAATGTAAAAGACCCCGCTTTGGTTAAAGAGCATTATTTACAAGATGCCATTGATGCTTTATGTAAAAATGAAATTCCTAAATTTCAAGAAACTAAATCTATAGGCTGTTCTATTAAACGACTTGAATAAAGAAAAAAATACCACATTAAAAAGGCCAATCAATGATTGGCCTTTTTAATGTGGGTTAAATTAATTTTATTTTAAACCGTTAAAATTTCTTTTTCTTTTTGCTCTAAATGTTTTTCGCATTTAGAGACATATTCATCTATAATGGATTGCATTTTAACTTCCCCACCCTTTGCTTCATCTTCAGGTAAACCTGCTTTTTGTAATGCTTTAATTTTATCTATCGATTCTTTACGAATTGTTCTTAAACTTACTTTAGCATCTTCACCACATGATTTAGATGTTTTCACTAAATCTTTACGGCGTTCCTCTGTTAATGGTGGGACAATGATACGAATCAATACGCCATCATTTTGAGGATTAAATCCTAAGTTAGCTGCTTGAATTGCTTTTTCAATTGGTGTTAACATTGATTTTTCCCAAGGTTGAACTAAAATCGTTCTAGAATCCTGAGTATTTACACTTGCAACATTACCTAGGGTTGTTTTTGCTCCATAATAATCAACAAAAATACTATCCAACATACTTGGATTTGCTTTCCCGGCACGAATTTTCGATAATTCAGATTCTAAATGAGAAATAGTTTTCTCCATTTGTGACTTTGCACTTTCTAATACTGTTTTAATATCACTCATAATTAAATTTTATGTAAAGTTAATTGTATTCTAATGATTGATGAAATTTTATTTACTTTTTTATACAGCCACTTCTGCTTTAATGTGTGGATGAGGATCGTAATTCTCTAATGTAAAATCGTCAATTGTAAAATCAAAAATTGATTTTACATCTGGGTTTATTTTCATACTTGGCAAGCTCCTAAAATCTCTTGTCAATTGCAATTTAGCTTGATCTATATGATTTGAATACAGATGTGCGTCGCCTAATGTGTGAACAAAATCACCTAATTGCAAATTACACACCTGAGCAATCATCATCGTTAATATAGCATAAGAAGCGATATTAAAAGGAACACCTAAAAAAATGTCTGCACTGCGTTGATATAATTGGCAACTTAATTTTCCATTAGCGACATAAAACTGAAAAAATGCATGACATGGTGGCAATTTCATATGGTTAATATCAGCAACATTCCAAGCACTCACAATTAATCTTCTTGAATCGGGATTATTTTTAATCATGTCAACTACCTGAGTAATTTGATCAATATGTTTACCATCAGGGGTTGGCCAACTTCTCCATTGATAACCATAAACAGGCCCTAAGTTCCCTTCGGCATCAGCCCATTCATCCCAAATACGTACACCGTTTTCTTTTAAATACTTGATATTAGTATCTCCTTTTAAAAACCATAACAATTCATGAATAATTGATTTGGTGTGAAGTTTTTTTGTTGTTAATAAGGGAAATCCTTCGGCTAGGTTATAACGCATTTGATAACCAAATACACTAATGGTTCCTGTTCCAGTTCTATCTTCTTTTTTAACGCCGTGTTCTAAAACATGACGCATTAAATCATGGTATTGTTTCATCTTGATAATATAAATACTTTACGAAAATAAAAAATCCTTTCTGCAAAAACAGAAAGGATTTATCAATCTTTATTAAGAACCTATTACAATACTGTAATATGTCCAACAAATTCTTTATCGCGGCGCTTAAAATCTTTTAGTTTAATTTTATATACATAAACGCCTTGAGGAGCAACAGGGCCTCCCTTTACAGCCCCGTCCCAACCTTTGTAAACATCATTTGTTTTGAATATCAAATTCCCCCATCGGTCATAAATACTCATTTCAAAATTATCTGATAAAAAGCCCATTCCTTGAACATTAAATACATCATTTTTTCCTTCAATATTTGAAGGGCTGAATGCATTTGGTATATATAATGCAAAATCATCTTCTACATCTACTATTTTAGTAATACTATCTCTACAGCCATATACATTCGTGACTTGTAATGTAACTGGATAGGTTCCCACATTATTATACAAATGAAAAGGATTTTGCCCATTAGAGGTATCCTGACTATATCCTATGGAATAATCACCAAAATTCCAACTCCAACTTTGCATAGGCAATCCAACAGTTGATTCATCATAAAAACCAACATCATTAACCAATATCGTAGGATTTCCTGGATTCCAACTGAAATCTGCAAAAGGCTTAGGATCAACAATTATAAATGAATTTTGGCTAATAGAATCCACGCAACCATTAATATCTATAACTGTTAACGACGCATTATAAACTCCGTGCACTGGAAAGCAAAATGGATTTTGGTTACAACTCATAGCGCTTGTATTATTAGAGAATTTCCAAATACAATTTGTTGAAGCTGGAACACTAGAACTAATTAAATCCGTACAAAAAGGTTCACAACCTCTGGAATTACTTGTTGACATCGTTATTTGAGGTAAGGAATTTACTGTTGCTAGAACAGTTACCGTAGCTGGAAGAGTTACCGGACAATTTACGTCAGTTAATGTTAAAGTATAAGTTGTGGTAACACTCCCTGAAGCTAATGTTGAAGGAGAATTAGGTGAGGTTAAACCTGTAGTTGGAGACCAAGAGTAGTTATAACTGCTTGTTCCTCCTAGTCCATTCGAATTTAAAATACCTGACTTTCCTTCACAAAAAACAATTGGTGTTGGGGATGTAGCAAAACTTAATGGATTATAAACAGTTACGCCTACTGTGCCAGTATTTAAACAAGATCCAACGGTCACTGACAAGGAATATACACCTTGATTTATCAATGTCATATTATTAATACTAGGGTTTTGAAGCGATGATGTAAAAGAATTTGGTCCAGCCCACGCATAAGAGGTGCCTCCTGAAGGTCCGCTTAAATTTAATGTTCCGTTGCTGCAAACAGTAGGTATAGCAGGTAAGACAACTGATATAGCAGGAATAACAGTCACACTAATTGTATTAATTGATAAACAAGGAACACCCATAGTTGTTAAAGTATAAATTCCTGATGCAGTAGCCATTGGGATGACAGGGTTTTGACTAGTAGAACTATACCCTCCTGGACCAGTCCAAGTATAAGAGGTTGCACCACTTGTAGCGGTTAAACTTAATGTAGCCCCAGCACATAATGGTCCATTTGAACTTAGTGTTGGCGAGAACGCCGAACCTAAAGACACATTAACAGTAGTTGTTCCTATACATCCTGAAGCATTAGTTACTGAAACAGAATAAACACCAGCTAATGCGGAAGTTATATTAGCTACTGATGGTGATTGAATTGAAGATGAAAATCCTCCAGGGCCACTCCAAGTATATGATGTGCTTGCAGATGTTGATAAATTTAACGTAGCACCTGGACAAAGTGGTGAGTTTGATGAAGTAGTAGGAGTTGAAGATGCTAAAATAGTAACAGTTCCAGAGTTAACAACCGTTGTAGCGGTTCCTGTAGCTGGATTAGTACCAGAAATAGAGACTGAATAGATAGTTGTGGATCCTGGACTAACTGAAACGCTTGGAGTTGTTGCGCCTCCTGGTGTCCATAAATAAGTGGGATTGATAATATTAGAATTTGCAGTTAAAATTGCAGGAGCTCCTGCACAAACAGATTGACTTGTAACGCCAGAAGATAATAATCCACAATTAGTTGCTCCAGTTCCAGATGATTGACTAAACGTAATATTTTGAACCTGATTAGAAAAATTAGTTAAAAGTAAGGTGTAATACTGTCCAACAGTGGCATTATTAATTGTACAAGTCTCTGTGGCGCTGGCTGAATAGCTACAATCTACAGTATTTCCTGCATTTAAATTGTTACAATTACCTGTTGGAGATGTAAAAGGCCCCCAACATATAAAATCCACATCGCTACCACCTGTTCCTGCAATCCCAATTATAATTGGGCCAGTTTGAGAAACTTGAAAATAATACCAAGCCGGATTTGGTTGAGAAAACAAACATCCATAATCTGGTCCCGCCGCCGCACTTCCATTATTAACACCAGCAGGAAATGAAACTGCTCCTTGATTAGCACAAAATGGAGCAGAACTACCACAATTAGTTTGTGCATCAATTGAATAAAAAAAACAAAAGTGTAGAACTAAAATTAATAAAAATCTCATTTTTTTCATAAAAATTATCGATTACTAAAAATCAATTAACAACTGAGAGGGGGGTATTACAATATGCAAGTTAATTATTCTTAAGTAATTAACACTATAATTTAATCAGTTTAATGGCAATATCACTAGTTAAAAGGTCTACTTTAATAATTAACCTCCATTTTATTCAATAAACAATGAAGTTTTAGCTTTTATTACTAAAACAGATATCGAACTTCTTTAATATCAAATTCTGTTAAGGATAAATCTTCTAGCTCTAAGACTAATTTACCGTTTTTTGAAACATTGATGGTTTTTGCAGTAAATCTTAAATTATTAATATCTTCAAAGTCCATTTTAATTCCCATTCCAAATACATTTTTCAAATAGAAATTGTCTATCAATTCATAATTACGTTCCCTTAATTTCAAATACCATTTTTCTATCTTAGAGAATAATAACTTCATCACATAATCACGGTCTAAATCTAAATTTAACAACTGTTTTAATGACGTAACCTCCCTATCTATGCCAATAAAATTGACTTGATTGACATTTAAGCCAATGCCTATAACAGAATGTTGTATAAAATTGCTAGTGAAATTATTTTCAATTAAAATCCCTGCTATTTTGCTTTGATTTACCAATATGTCATTTGGCCATTTAATTTTAATGTCATATTGACTATTAACTAAAATATCAGTCAATAAGTCATAAACAGCTAAAGCGCTTACTTTACTCAAATAAAACGATTGTTGAAGTGAAAGAAAATGTGGTTTTATAATAACCGATAAAGTAATGTTTTCCCCAATTTTACTAGTCCATGCAGAGCCTCTTTGACCTTTTCCCTGAGTTTGATAATCAGTATAAACAACCGTCCCCTCAATCGCATTAACATTCCTTAACAAGTTCATGGCATAAGTATTGGTACTTTCTACCTCGTGTAAAAAAAGTAAGTTCTTTCCAATAAACAATGTTTCCATTTAGGCAAAAAGATTAAATTTGTTGCTTATAGCAAAACAAAAGTAAAAAACGGAATAGTATTAGCAACAAAAAATATATATGGCAAAAATACCAGTAAAAAAAGTAGCAACTAAAAAAGCAGTAAGTAAGAAAGCTGCTGTAAAAAAAGTAGTAAAAAAACCTTTAACAGAAAAGGAAGAACTACAAAAGGAAGCTAATAGAATTGCTAATACAGAAAATAAAAAGAAAGTTTCTAGTGGCGCTAAACGCCCTAAAAAAATTGCTACAAAGGCCCAAACAACTAGTTTACTAGATGCCATTGTAGAAGGCATGAAAGAAAAAAAAGCTAAAAATATTACGATTATTAATTTAATTGGATTAGAAAATAGAGTAGCAGATTATTTTATAATTTGTGATGCAGATAGCTCTACGCATGTTAATGCTATTGCTGATACTTTAGAAGAATCTGTTATTAAAAACACTGGCGAAAAACCTTACCATAGTGAAGGGCATCAAAATGCAGAATGGATTTTGATTGATTATGTGAATATTGTAGCTCATGTATTTATGAGAGAAACTAGAGAGTTCTATAATATTGAAGGATTATGGGCAGATGGAGAAGTGACAAGAATTGAAGATTAATAAAGAAAAGAAATAATACGATATATAGTTTTATTATGAGCGACGAACAACAAGATAATATTCCGAAAAATCCAAAGCCAACATCTCCTCCTTCATCTGAAGATGAAAGAAAAAAGCAATTTGAGAAAATGAAAGATCGATTTGGAAAAAAAACACCTAATCCTTTTGGAGGATCTGGTAATAGTGGTGGAAACGGAGGAAATAGTTTTTACTGGATTTACGGTTTAGTCATCGTTGGTCTTTTAGGATTTGTATTTTTTGGGCAAGACTTTGAAGGTAGAGTTTATGATGTAGATCAAACACGTTTTGAGCAAAACATGTTAGCTAAAGGTGATGTGAGAGCTATTGTGATTGTTAATGAAAAAGTCGCAGAAATAACCATTAACCAAGATAGTTTAAAACTACCTCGTTATTTTGAACCTGATAAAAGTGGAAAATTAGTACAACTATTTCCTAATCCTAAAAATTCTCCTGGTCCACATTTCAAATTATCGATTGCAGACAAAAAAGACTTCATTGAACAAGTAAGAAGAATTCAGGAAACAGCCAGTATTCCATTAAACTTCAGAGTATCGCCTACACGCGAAGATAGAACAGAATGGAGTGATCATTTAGGTTGGATGTTGCCAATTGCAATTATGGTGGTTCTATGGATAGTGATGATGCGAAGAATGGGCGGCGGCGGAAGCGGCGGCGCAGGACAAATATTTAATATTGGAAAATCAAAAGCTGTTTTATTTGATAAAGATTCTAATGTTAATGTAACTTTTAATGACGTTGCAGGCTTAGATGGTGCTAAAGTAGAAATCATGGAAATTGTTGATTTCTTGAAAAATCCAAAAAAATATACTGATTTAGGAGCAAAAATACCTAAAGGCGCTTTATTAGTAGGTCCTCCAGGCACTGGTAAAACCCTTCTTGCAAAAGCAGTTGCTGGCGAAGCAAAAGTACCATTTTTCTCATTATCTGGTTCTGATTTTGTGGAGATGTTTGTTGGTGTTGGCGCATCTCGAGTTCGTGATTTATTTAAACAAGCCAAAGAAAAAGCACCTTGTATTATTTTCATTGATGAAATTGATGCAATTGGTAGAGCTCGTGGAAAAAATGCTGCTGCTGGAGGAAATGATGAACGCGAAAACACCTTAAATCAGTTGTTAACTGAAATGGATGGATTTGGAACAAATAGTGGTGTGATTATTTTAGCAGCTACTAACCGTGCCGACATCTTAGATAGAGCCTTAATGCGCGCTGGTCGTTTTGATAGACAAATTTATGTAGATATGCCAGATGTTGTTGAACGTCAGGAAATTTTTAAAGTTCACTTAAAGAAAATAAAAATTGATGCAACCGTTGATGTCGAATTTTTAGCAAAACAAACCCCTGGTTTCAGTGGTGCAGATATTGCTAACATTTGTAACGAGGCTGCATTAATTGCCGCTAGAGCAAATAAAAAACAAGTAACTAAACAAGATTTTTTAGATGCTGTTGATAGAATTATTGCAGGTTTAGAAAAGAAAAATAAAATCATCACTCCTGCTGAGAAACGCGTGATTGCTTTTCACGAAGCAGGACATGCTACAGTAAGTTGGATGTGTGAGTTTGCCTCGCCATTAATTAAAGTAACTATAGTGCCTCGCGGACGTTCGTTAGGAGCTGCCTGGTACTTGCCAGAAGAAAGACAAATTACTACAACAGAACAAATTGTAGATGAAATGTGTGCTACTTTAGGTGGACGAGCAGCAGAAGAAATTATTTTCGGAAAAATTTCAACTGGAGCTTTAAGTGATTTAGAAAAAATTACTCGTCAAGCTTATGCAAGTATTGTGTATTATGGTTTAAATGATAAAATCGGTAACGTAAGTTATTACGATAGTTCAGGGCAAAGCGAATACAGTTTTAATAAACCATATAGTGAAAATACAGCGAAAATAATTGACGAAGAAGTTAAAAAGATGATTGATATTGCATACGCAAGAACTAAAACCATCTTATTAGCTAATAAAGAAAAATTAACTCAACTAGCTGAAAAATTATTAGAACAAGAAGTTATTTTTAAAGAAGATTTAGAAGCTATTTTCGGTAAACGTCCATTTGCAAAAGACATTGCTGAGGAAGCTGAAGAAAAAGAAAAAGAAAAAGAATTAAAAGCAGGAACAGACTCACAAAACGATCAGCCTGCAGTGTCATAGTTAAAAAACTGATCTTATAATCTTAAAAAATCCCTCAAAAATGAGGGATTTTTTATATACTAAGCAATTATTTTTCTTTGTATCTTCGTTAAACAAATAATAAAAATGAAAAAACTAATTACATTAATACTTGTATCTAGTATTACTTTTTCTTGTAAGAAAAAAACAGAAGATGAACCTTCTCCAGTAACACCTTCCACAACAGGAACTATAGAAAATGTATATCCTGATACCGTTTGGACGCCAACCGGTTCTGGGCCAAGGCTTATTTTTAAATTTAAATTCGACTCTACTCAAGTACGATTAGATAATTTTGGTAATCCAGCTCTAACTATACCTTCTGGACATGGAGCATACTCACCTAAATTTAATCAAATGGCAGCCCATTACATTGAGTTAGCGCCAAGTGACTTTACAGCATTAGGTTCAGGAAGCGTACTTTATCATGCCCCAGAAACAGCTGTTGGAGGAACAACCGCTATACAATTCAGTAAATCAATTGTCGTTAGAGAAAACACCATATTTTTCTCAACACCATTAAACCAACTAACAGCAGGCTCTTATAAGTGGTTAAGATTATCATTGTCATATCAAAATTATGATATACCATATAAAGCAAACGCACTTCCCGGAAATCATATTGGAACAGGTACAATTGCCTCTTTTGTAGGATATAAAACCTACGTTACGAAATATAAAATTAAAGATAAAGATTACATTCCTTCATCATCAGTTGGCGGTCCAAATGTAAATCACCCACAGGGTTATTGGGGCTTTGAAACCTATATACCTGGTTATACTGTTAATAATGGATATTGGACTGCTGATGGCCAAGCACCTGCAGGATCAACAACAGTTGTTAATCCAAATTTTGCTAACTCTCCGATTCCCGCTGGTAGTTGCGTTGTAACAGCGCAATTTACAGATGCCGCAAGTGTTAACCAACCACTAACAATTACAGGAAGTGAAACTCAAGATATTATTGTAACCGTTTTCTTATCAACCAATAAGAGTTTTGAATGGATTGAAGTTGGAACACCTGATGGCTATTACCAACCTGAGATTGGAGAAATACCTGTCGATATGGGAATTAGAGGAATTATTCCTAAAGTTCAATAATTAAAAGGCAACAATAAATGAAACTGATTAATTTATTCTTTATTTTTACCTTAGAAATAAATAAAACAGATTAGTCTTACAAATAAAAACAATTAAAAAACAAAAAATCTAATATGAAAAATGCAATTTTATTGGCAGTATGTTTATTATCTATGACAACTGTAATTAATGCTCAAGAAGGGCAAAAACACAAAAGCACAGAAAAAACTTCGAAAGAAAAATTAACTGCAGAACAACGTGCGAAAAAACAAGTTGAAACTTTAAACACAGAAGTAGCGCTTACTGATGATCAAAAAACAAAAATTTATAATTTAGCTTTAACTAAAGTTAAAAAAGTAGATGAAATCAGAGCTAAATACAAAGGGCAACCTGAAAACAAAGATGCTTCTGAACGCGAAATTTTAACTGTAAAACAAGAATTTCGTAAAAATGTAAATGCACTATTAACTCCTGAACAAGCAGAAAAAGCAAAAGCAAAACATAAAGAAATGAAAGCTGCTGGTAAAGCTAGTTCTTTAGATCACGATTAAATATAAAATACTATTAAACAAAAAAGGTTCGCAAATGCGAACCTTTTTTGTTTAATATTCATCTTCATTGAAAAAGAAATCATCTTTAGTTGGGTAATCAGGCCAAATTTCTTCAATGGTTTCGTAAGCCTCACCTTCGTCTTCCATTTCTTGTAAATTTTCTATTACTTCCATTGGCGCACCAGAACGAATAGCAAAATCAATTAATTCATCCTTAGTTGCCGGCCAAGGCGCATCTTCTAACCACGATGCTAATTCTAATGTCCAATACATAATTTTATACTTTAATTTTCATGCAAAAGTAAAAAATTAATTGAATTATACTAATGAATCTTTTAAAAAAGACATAAATCTTAATTTCAATATAATACATTGATATACAAATGCTTAATTGTTAAATTTTAAAAGATTTTTCAAACAAAGAGGTGTTTTTTCCTTCTAAAACTAATTTGTAATCCCCCTTTTTTAAACCCGCTACATTAAAGCTTACATTATAGTCATTATTTTGGGCTAATAGCCATTTACCATAAATTTCAGAAACCTTTTGTCCTTTTGAATCGATGATATAACAATAAGAATAACAAGTTTCAGTCACATTATAATTAATGCTTGCTTTAAACTTTACTGGCTGATCAGACACATTACCAACTGATGAGATCCTTGCTCGTTTTAAGAGTGTATACCATGGCAAAGGCTCCCCTTTTAAATTAGAAACAAACATTCTTAATAATGCTGCAATCGAGTCATTATTGCTTGTAATATTCGCCGTTTCCTTTCCATCACTGATTGCCCAAACACTGTATTGTTCTGTATTTGAATCAGTTTTATGTGTATTTAAATATTGTGCTAGTGATACCAAACTACTATCAGCCATTTTACCTAATGTATAAGGAACACCTGCTTTAGGTCCTGCTTTTGTCACTTCGCAGCAATATCCTTTAACATCAAACGCTTTGGTTTGTTTTGGGCCAAGAACAAAAATCTCCTCGTGGGCAATTAAAATATCTTGATAATCATTTTTTCCGGCATTTGAATTAAATCTCCATCCTGCAGGAACATAAATAAACAAGGAATCTTTTAATAAATTAGAGACTATATAATCTAATTCTAAGCCACCTTTACAAATGGCTTTAGCTTTAATGTATTTTTTATCAAAAGCTGTTTTTAAAGCAATTTTAGTTTTACTGCTCACCATCGTAACGCTAAAAAAGCTAACGATTACTATCAAAACAAATTGTTTTCGTACCATGATTTCAGGGGATTTATCAGATATAATGCATAACTTATTTTTAGTGACATTTTTTATTGTAAATCATTTTTAAAATTTATACATTGCTCATAATTAATATACAACATGGATAGATTTACTGGATTAATAGGTATTATTGTAATATTTGGGATTGCCTTTTTATTATCAAATAATAAATCAAAAATAAACTACCGATTAGTATTTAGCGGTTTAGCTTTACAGTTATTAATTGCTGTACTAGTATTAAAAGTTCCTATGATTACTCGTTTTTTTGCCATGCTTGGAAAAGGCATGGGTAAAATTGAAGAATTTGCGGCTCAAGGAGCTGGGTTTGTTTATGGAGGGATTATGGTAGATGGACACGATGGGACATCTAAAAATTTTTCGACACCTCACAGTTTTGTATTTGCCTTTAGTGTAACCTCAACCATCATTTTGGTTTGTGTGTTAGTTGCCATTTTGTATCATGTAGGAATTATGCAACGTGTTGTAGCATTAATTGCCAAGGTGATGAACTTTGTAATGAGGGCAAGTGGAGCCGAAGCCTTAAGTAATGTAGCTAGCGCTTTTGTAGGCCAAGTTGAAGCTCAAGTGATGATTAGACCTTACTTAGCGACAATGACTCGTAGTGAGTTATTATCTTCTATGGCAGGTAGCATGGCATGTATTGCAGGCGGTATTTTAATTGTTTATGTCAATATGGGGGCAAAAGCTGAATACTTGCTAACAGCAAGTTTAATGGCAGCGCCTGCAGCAATTGTGATTTCTAAAATTATCTATCCTGAAACTGAAGAATCTCAAACTAAAGGTGAGGTAAAATTAGAAGTTAAAAAAGAACACACAAATCTTATTGATGCCATTTCACATGGTGCAGGCGACGGAATGAAAATAGCAATTAACGTTATTGCGATGCTTATTGGTTTTATTGCCTTGATTGCATTTATTAATTATGGTTTGGGGAAAATTTACCCAGGACTCTCATTAGATTATATATTTGGTAAATTATTTTATCCTTTAGCATGGTGCATGGGTGTTCCTGATCAAGATGTTCAGCAAGTGGCAACAATTATGGGGCAAAAATTAACCATTAATGAATTTGTTGCATTTGATACATTAACTCATAAACTAACTACACCACTGAGTGATAAAGGATTAATTATTACCAGTTTTGCTATTTGTGGCTTTGCAAACTTTAGTTCAGTTGGTATGCAAATTGGAGGCATTGGAGCATTAGCACCTGAAAGAAGAGCTGATTTAGCTAAATTAGGAATCAGGGCCTTAATAAGTGGCACATTGGCCTCATATTTATCAGCCACTATAGCTGGCATGCTACTTTAAAAAAAATATTAAATTTACAACACTAAACCATATCCTGAAAACTATATGATACATTTACACACAAAAAAAATCATCATCACTACTGACTTCTCAGAAACCGCTTCTTTAGCAATTAAACACGGAGCATTTTTAGCACAATATACTAAGGGAGAAATTTACCTAGTGCACATAATTACTAAACACTGGGAAAAATTTAATGTATTTACGCCAAGTATTACACTTGAAAATATTGAAAAAGCATCTGATGCAGTTCAATTAAAATTAGATGAATTAGCTAATGATATTAAAAAAGAATATGGTGTAGCCGTTACAACAGTTGTAAACTCTGGAAACCCAACCTCCGAAATCGTAAAATTTGCTAAAGAAATAAATGCTGACTTAATCGTCATGGGTACCCATGGTTATAGCGCTTGGGAAGACTTAACAATAGGAAGTAATACTTTAAAAGTAATAACAAAAAGCCCTTGCCCTGTTTTAACGATGAGTGAGCGTGCTGAAAAATTAGGATACCATAAAATCATTTTACCTATTGATACTTCTGAACATACAAGACATAAGGTCATTGCTACCTTAGAATTAGCAAAACAATTTGTAGCACATGTGTATGTCGTTGGTTTATTAGCAGCAGATGAATCCAATAAAAAACATGCCATGGAAACTATTTTGAGTCAAATTACGAAAGCAGCTGCAGATAGAAATGTAGCTTGCTCAACTGAGTTAATAGAAAATGTAAAAAACAGAGCAGTTACTACTGTCAGTTACTCTGAAAAAATTGGTGGTGATTTAATTTCAATTATGACTGATCAAGATGCTGAATTAAGTGGATTCTTTTTAGGACCATACTCTCTTCAAGTGATTCATCACTCAAAAGTTCCTGTGTTAAGTTTTAAACCTGAAGGACAAGGAGATAATTTCAATTTACAAATGTTAGCAGGAACCTAATTTTCAAAAAACATTCATTTAAAAACGCACATAAAATTTATGTGCGTTTTTTATTTTTTAATAGTTACATTTGTTTCGCAATTTGGTTTTTAGGTATTTATATATCAAAAATTAAAAGGGAATCATGTGAAATTCATGAACAGTGCCCGCTGCTGTAAGTCTTAAATACTGTTTTTAAAAATGCCACTGTCAAAATAAGATGGGAAGGCTTAAAAACTGAGACGAGTCAGAAGACCTGCCAATATGCATTTTGAAGCTTTCGGGGAAACAAAAGCTAACAAAAAACAGGATGTTTAGGCAACATGCTGTTTTTCTATTTGTACCCTCAAAAACTATATTGTTTAATTAAATGGATTGTTTAAAAACATATACCTCCTCGTTTTCATACTTTTTAGTGTGTTTCTTAGTATATGTATTCAATATCTCAAACATCAATGCTCAACAAAAAGACACCAGTATTCATCAATTAAATGAAGTAACTATTTCTGAAAATAAACAACAGATGATTGAATCATCAAAAAAAATAACAAAATTTGATAGTCTAACATTAACTAATTATAACACTAGTACATTAGCTGATTTACTTTCAAATCAATCAACCATTCACATTAACACCTACGGAAACGGAAACATTTCAACAACAAGTATGAGGGGCGGAAATGCTAATCATACTGCCTTATTGTGGAACGGATTGAACATTCAAAATGCGATGTTAGGTCAAGCTGATTTAAGCATTATTCCAGTTTTATTTTTTAACGACGTTAGTATAGAATATGGAGGAGGCAGTGCCATGTGGGGAAGTGGCGCCATTGGAGGCAGTATTCACCTTAAAAATAAATTAGCATTTAATCAAGGATTTAAAACTAAATTACAAGTAAGCAAAGGGAGTTTTGGAACTATAAAATTAAATTCAGGGATACTGCTTAGTTATAATAAAATAGTTTCTAATACTAAACTATATATTAATCAATCGGAAAACAACTATGCATATAAAGATACTGCTGATAAAGAATATCCTAATAAAACAGTAAAACATGCCAATTATACTTCAAAAGGATTATTGGAAGAGTTATCATTTTTGATCCATCCAAATCAAAAAATAAACATAAGAGCTTGGTATCAAAACACCAATCGTCATTTACCATCCTATTCATCCATCAATAATAATAAAAATCAAGAAGATGAAAACTTAAAATTAAATGCTGATTGGAACTTCACAAAAAGAAATTTAAATTCAACTATAAGGTTAGGTTATTTTAATGATAAATTAAATTTTTCGGATAGTTTAAAAGACATTTTTAGCAAAAGTTCAGTTAAAACATTCATTACAGAAAATGATAACATCTATCAATTAAAAAATCATACATTAAATTTTGGAATAAACTACACACAATATAATTCAACATTAACAGAAAAAGAACCTTCAATATATTCAAACATTAGCGCTAATCAGAGCTTCCAATCTACTTATCATCATCTTTATAAATTCTCACTATTTGCAGCGTATAAAATAATCTGTTTTAATTCAAAAATTCATTATAATTTATCCATTCGAAAAGAATTCACCTCACAAACCTATATACCAATTACAGGAAACACTGGCATTCAATATCAATTAACAAAACATCTTATTACTAAGCTAAACTTCAATAAATCATACAGACAACCTACCCTTAATGATCTATATTGGAATCCAGGCGGAAATCCAAATTTAAAACCAGAAGATGGCTACGAAATGGAAGGCGGGTTAGAATATCGTTACACAAAAAATCATTTTGGGTTATCTATGGAAGCTACTTACTTTAATAGACATACTAAAAACTGGATTATATGGCTACCAAATAAAGATAATATATGGAGCCCGAAAAACATAGCAGAAGTATACAGCAGAGGGACGGAAACTAAAACTGAACTAAGTTATCTAAATGAGAATTTATTAATAAAAATGATATTGAGTACATCCTATATTCTCTCCACTTATCAAAAAACGAATGGCGAAAATGATAATTCTGTTGGCAGACAATTAATATTTACGCCACGATATAATGGTCAAGCCAGTTTACTAATTAAATACAAACATTTTAATTTTCTTTTCAATTCCAATTATACAGGATATCGTTTCACAGCAACAGATAACAGCAGTTGGCTTAACCCTTACTATATTTCAAATTTTAAATGTTCATACTCATATTCAATAAATACTGTAAACACGGAATTATTTTGTAACATTAACAACCTCTTTAACAAAACCTATGTGATTATTTCAAATAACCCAATGCCTTTAAGGAATTATGAAATAGGAATTTCCTTAACTTACCAAAAAACAAAAAAAGAAAAACTACCTACTAACTAATATACGACTATGAAAAAAACAATCATCAAATTAACAATCCTTCTAGGGTTAACTATAAATAACAATTTACAATCTCAAACCATATCGTTTGATACATTTACATTATCTACAAACTCTTATTATAAAGATACTACAGGAGCAGATTTTTCATCAAACGGCTTAACATTTAGATATAATTGGAATTCATCTTGGGGAGGATATTGGGAATCAGGATCAGCTTATACCAATGTTGCAGATACAGTTAACGGAACATATACAAATTTATACGGATGCATACCAGGCTCTGCATTTGCTGGTAATAACTATGCTACTATTCAAAGTGGTGCTATTATAGCCATGTCAAATACAACAACTGCTGTTAGTGGATTTTATTTGACAAATACCACTTATGCTTGGAAAGAAATAAAAAACGGAGGCTTTGGTAGAAAATTTGGTGACACCACAGGAACAGGATCAGGTACAAGTATCGCTCAAGGGCAATATCCTGATTGGTTTAAAGTTTTAGTGAAGGGGTACCGTGGAGGTAATTTACTGAGTGATAGTATAGAGTTTTATTTAGCAGATTACAGACCAGCTGGCGTAATAGACGATTATGTAGTAAAGAATTGGCAATTTGTAAATTGTATATCATTGGGCCAAGTTGACAGTTTAACTTTTGAAATGAAATCCAGCGACAATAATGCCTTTGGCATGAAAACACCAGCGTTTTTTTCAATTGATCATTTAACTATTCAAAGTACTGTTGGTATTAAAGAATTAAATAATATTTCAAACATTTATATTTATCCTAATCCAACCAAACAAACTTTATTTTTAAATTACGAATCAAAAAATCCTCACGAATTAAACATTCATATAACTGATATTAGCGGAAAAGAAATTCAAAACTATACATCATTAAGTACTATTGGAAACAACCAGATCAAATTAGAAACAGAAAATTATGAAGCTGGAATTTATTTTATTGAATTAAACGACGGAACAATTTCTAAGACAATTAAATTCATCAAATTATAAGTACAACGTGAAATTTTATCTTTTCATATTTAGCTCATTTATATTTAGCTCTTGCGTTAAGGATAAACCGCAAGAGCCTATAAAAACAACAGTATCTGTTAATTCAGATTCAAAGGTATTAGTAATTAATGAAGGTAATTTTGGATGGGGAGTAGGCAGTATTTCATTATACGACCCATCATCTAATGCTATTATTGAAGACTATTATAAACAACAAAACAATAATTCAACTCTAGGTAATGTATGTCAGAGTATAACCAAATACAACAACAACTATTATATTGTGATGAATAACTCCAATAAAATAGTTGTTGTAAATACTTCTGACTTTGTAAAAAAAGCCACCATAAATGGATTTAATTCTCCACGCTACATTTTGCCAATTACCTATAATAAAGCCTATGTAAGTGATTTATACGCCAACTCCATTCAAATTGTGGATTTAAATACAAATACAATATCTGGTTCTATTCCATCCGCAAAATCAACAGAACAAATGGTGTCATTATATAACAAAGCATTTATAACATGTTCGAATTCTGATTACTGTTATGTCATTAATACCACTTCCGATATCATAACCGATAGCATTAATGTAGGGAGGGGGAATTCTAGTATTTGTATTGATAATCAATCCAAAATATGGATACTAAGTACAGGTAATAGTAGCCAAAACAACACCGGAAAATTATGCAGAGTTGATCCAATCACTTTACAAATAGAGCTTAGTTTAAATTTTTTGAATAGCCAAAGTCCAAATAAATTATGCATTAACAAAACAAGAGATACCTTATATTATTTAAATAATGGTGTGTTTCAAATGCCCATATCTTCCATAACTCTTCCATCAACACCGCTCATAAATCAAGGGTCAAAAGTATATTATGGCTTAGGTATTAATCCAAAAGACTATCATATTTATGTTGCTGATGCCATTGATTACGTTCAAAAATCGAAAATAGAAATATACAATCCTAATGGAAGTTTTATAACTAAATTTAACGCTGGCATTATTTCAAATGGATTCATGTTTGAATAGCGAGATTCTATTATCTTTGTTTTAGTGCAAAGTCATTTACATATTATTTCTTTTGATATACCCTACCCTGCTAATTATGGTGGTGCAATAGATGTGTTTCATAAAATAAGATGTTTACATGCACAGGGTATTAAAGTTATTTTACATTGTTTTGAATATGGTGACAGAAAAGATTCTCCTGAATTAGAAAAATTGTGTGAGAAGGTTTATTATTACAAACGCAACAACTCTTTTCTCAATCAATTATCTTTTTTGCCCTTTAATGTAAAATCACGCATTAACTCTGAGTTAAAACAAAATTTATTAAAAGATAATTACCCTATTTTATTTGAGGTATTACATACGTGTTATTTATTGAAAGACCCTGATTTTAAAAACCGAAAAAAACTATTTAGACATAGTAATATTGAACATGATTATTTTTTAGAATTAGCGAAGGGAGAAAAATCATTTCTAAAAAAGTTATATTTAAAAGTAGAAGCTTTTAAATTAAAACGATTTGAGAAACAAATTACTTATGCAGATTGTATTTTATCAGTCTCAGAAGCGGATTTAAACTACTTTAAAAAAACATATCCAAATACTCTAAGCGTTTATTTACCAAGCTTTCATCAATTTGATAAATTACAATGCAAAACAGGTCAAGGCGATTACATTTTATATCATGGTAATTTATCCATTTCCGAAAATTACAATGCTGCTTTATGGTTAATCAAAAATGTATTTTCTAAAATTAAACAAACAGTAGTAATTGCTGGGTTAAATCCTCCATCTCATTTAGTGGAAGAAATAAAAAAATATTCACACATAACTCTAAAACAAAATTGTTCAGAACAAGACATGCAATCTTTAATTGAAGATGCTCAAATACACTGTTTATATACCGAACAAGCTACTGGATTGAAATTAAAATTATTAAACGTATTATTCTCTGGACGTTTTGTGATTGCAAACAACAGTATGCTTGCTGGTACTTCTTTGAAAGATGCTTGTTTCATTGCTAATAAGCCTCAACAATATATTGAGGCTATTAATTATTTTTTTGATAAAGAATTTATTGAAAATGAAATTGAAAACAGAAAAAGAGTTGTCGAACCAATGAATAATCAAGAGAAAACGAAAAAATTAATAGAACTACTTTCCTAATTCAGCTTTTGCTTGTTCAATCACCGCTTTTGAATTACCGACAAATACTTTCTTTCCAATAAAAATAACAGGGCGTTTTAAAAAAGTATATTCTTCTAAAATAAATTTCTTGTAATCATTTTCTATTAAAGATTTTTCACTTAGTCCCAATTCTTTGTATTTACGGGCAATACGACTAAATAAAGCTTCGTAGCTTCCAACAGCTCTTTTCATTTCATCTAATTGAGATGGAGTACTTTTTTCTGTTTTAATATCTTGAAATACAAACCCTTTTTCTTTTAATTCCAAATCAAAAATGATTCGTTTGCAGGTATCACAAGTGGAGAGATAATATATTTTATTCATGTTTTCATTTTTTAAACCTCAAAGAATGCAACTTGTTTTTTCGCAAAGTCCTAAGAGGTATTTGATTATAAATATAAAAAAAAGAGATGTACATTTTGCACATCTCTTTTATCTCTTTAGTCAAAAAGTCTTTTCAGTCTCTTATCCTAACATTTTTAAGAAATCAACTTCTTTCTCAGTTAAGAATCGGAACTTAGCACGAGGTAAATCTTTTTTAGTTAAACCTGCAAAAGCAACTCTATCTAATTTCATTACTTCATAACCTAAATGTTCAAACATACGACGAACAATACGATTACGTCCACTATGAATTTCAACGCCTAATTCTGATTTTCCTTCTCCAACATACTCAATTGCATCTGGCTTAATTGGACCATCAGATAATTCAACACCTTCTGATAATGTTCTGAAATCTTCAGAAGTAATACGTTTATCTAAAACAACGTGATATACTTTTCTAACATTAAATTTTGGATGAGTTAACTTAGCAGTTAAATCGCCATCATTTGTAAATAACAATAAACCTGTTGTATTTCTATCTAATCTTCCAACTGGATATAAACGCTCTTTACAAGCTTTACGAATTAATTCCATTACCGTTTTACGCTCCTCTGGATCATCCATGGTTGTAATGTAATCTTTAGGCTTATTTAAAATTAAATATTTTTTAACCTCATTTTTAATAGGCACACCACCATACGTTACAACATCTGTTGGATTTACTTTGTAACCCATTTCAGTGACAATTTTACCATTTACAGTAACCACACCTGTAGCAATCAAAACATCTGCTTCTCTACGAGAACAAATACCTGCATTAGCCACATAACGATTTAAACGAACTGCATCATCACTCACATTTTTTTGAGTAGAGGTTTTTGATGGTCCAGCTTTTTTAGATTTTTCAACCACACGTTCAGATTTAGATAATCTTGGTTCGTATGGTTTATCAAATGCTTTATTATCACTATAAGATTTTCTTGGTCTTTCACTATCGCCACCCTCACGTTTTACAAATGGTTTTCTTTCTCCATCTCCAAAACTTCTGCGTGGTCTGTCTTCGCTACTTCCTTCTCTTTTTGTGTATGAACGTTTTTCTCCATCACCATAACTCTTGCGAGGACCTGCACTTTCGTATTTTCCATCTTCACGTTTTGTAAATGGTTTTCTTTCACTATCGCCAAAACTTCTACGTGGTCTATCTTCGCTGCTTCCTTCTCTTTTTGTATATGAACGTTTTTCTCCATCACCATAACTCTTACGAGGTCCATTGCTTTCGTATTTTCCATCTTCACGTTTTACAAATGATTTTCTTTCAACATCTCCAAAATTTCTACGCGGTCTATCTTCACTACTTCCTTCTCTTTTAGTATATGAACGCTTTTCTCCTCCACCAAAGCCACCGCTTGATTTAGATTTGAAACTACCATCTTGACGTTTACCAAATGTTCTTTTTCCTTCTGAATCACCAAAGCTTTTTCTTGGTCTTTCAGAACTATCTTCTCTTTTCGTGTAAGAGCGTTTTTCTGTTGATTCTCCATCACGTTTTTTAAACGAAGAATCTCCTGCACTACGTGGACGTTTTGCTTTATCGGAACTTGAAAAAGATTTTCTTTTATTAAAATCTGATGAGCCTCCTTTTGAAAACGTTTTTCTAGGCCCTTGACTGTCTCTACTCATTATTGTATTTTTTTGCAAATGTACGGATTATTTAGGGATAAGTGTCTAGTTAATAGAGATTAGTAGCTTCTTCGTTAGCTGAATGACATAAAAAGCATATCTTTGCAAAATGTCTGATTTAGCATATAAAAACGCCTTAACTGAGTATTTAGAGGGTTTTGTGAGTGAACGTCGCAGAGGACGTTTAATAGAAGTATTAAAAGAACGAACTAACCACATGCAGTTAGTTTTGGAAGATGTTTACCAAACACACAACTTTAGCGCCGTTTTGAGAAGTGCTGACATTTTTGGTATTCAAACCACTAATTTTATTGAAAATAGAAATAAATATAAAATCAGTGAAGATGTCTCCATGGGTTCTACTCAATGGCTTAACCTTAATCGTTATCAGCAGCATGAAAATAACACAAAGGCCTGTTTATCGGATTTAAAAGCTAAAGGATACAAAATTGTGGCAACATCGCTTCACAAAAATAGTGTTTCATTAGAGCAATTAGATATTTCTAAACCATTTGCTTTAGTGTTTGGAACAGAATTAACAGGAATTACAAAAGACGTGGAAGATGTTGCTGATGAATTTGTAAAATTACCAATGTATGGATTTACAGAAAGTTTTAATATTAGTGTTTGTGCAGCTTTATGTATGTATCATTTAAGTTCAAGGATCCGAAATGAGGTACCTAATTATGGATTATCGGAAGAAGAAAAACGTGATATCTATCTTGAATGGCTTAAAGTATCGATCAGAAAACAAGATTTAATCATTAAAGAATTTGACGCAAAATATTATCAAAACACTTAACACTGACTGTTGCGATTTTATAGAAAAACTGTATATTTGAGAGATGGAATTTTCTGCAGCTCAAATAGCAGCCTTATTAGGCGGAACAATAGAAGGGAATGAAAACGAAGCCGTTTCTAACCTTTCAAAAATAGAAGAAGGTTTGCCTGGAACTTTGTCGTTTTTGGCAAATCCAAAATACACCAATTACATTTACGAAACTAACGCAAGTATTGTGATTGTTAATAAAACATTAATTCTTGACAGACCTGTAAAATCAACTTGCACCTTAATTCGTGTAGAAGATTCCTATGCTAGTTTCGCAACCTTATTGGAAATGTATAATCAATTTAAAGGTAATAAAACAGGAATCGAACAACCATCTTTTGTTGGAGAAAACTCAAAATATGGGACAGATTGTTACATTGGAGCATTTGCATACATTGGTAATAACGTAACGATTGGTAACAATACAAAAATTTACCCTCATGTTTATATTGGCGATAATTGTGTTATTGGAGATAATACAACTTTATTTTCGGGTGTAAAAGTTTACCATGAATGCAAAATCGGGAATAATGTCACCGTTCATTCAAGCACTGTAATTGGCAGTGATGGATTTGGTTTTGCGCCGCAAGATGGAAAAGAATTTGCTAAAGTTCCACAAATTGGCAATGTAATTATTGAAGATAATATTGAAATTGGTTCTAATTGCTCAATCGATAGAGCAACTTTAGGCTCAACCATTTTAAG
This sequence comes from Bacteroidota bacterium, assembly GCA_947450025.1. GTDB lineage: Bacteria > Bacteroidota > Bacteroidia > B-17B0 > Aurantibacillaceae > UBA4416. Next base: position 98,497 of record CANFTW010000005.1, read on the forward strand.
AAAAGGCGTTAAACTAGACAACCTAGTTCAAATTGCTCACAATGTTGAAGTGGGAGAAAATACTGTAATTGCCGGGTTATCTGGTGTAGCTGGGTCTACTAAAGTTGGGAAAAATTGTATGATTGCCGCTCAAGTTGGAATTGTGGGGCATATCAAAATTGCCGATGGAGTGAAAATTGCTGGTCAAGCTGGTGTAGGATCATCTATTGAAAAAGAAAACGAAATTGTTCAAGGCTCTCCATCATTCCCTTTAGGCGACTTCAGAAGAAGTTATGTTTTATTTAGAAGCCTGCCAAAATTAAATGATAGAATCAAGGATATTGAAAAAAAATTAAAATAAAATTACACAGATAAATTATTTGACGTGTAACAACATAAACTTATGAGCGACAAACAAAGAACCATTCAAAAAGCAGTATCTATTACAGGTAAAGGCTTACACACAGGTGCCCCTGTAACATTAACATTTAATCCTGCCCCTGAAAATCACTGGTATAAATTTCAAAGAACAGATTTAGAAGGCCAACCGATTATCGAAGCAGATTGTGATTTAGTAGTAGATACTTCTCGTGGAACAACGTTAGAAAAAAATGGAGCTCGTGTTCATACAACCGAGCACGTATTAGCAGCTTTAGTTGGAATGGGTATTGACAACTGTTTAATTCAAGTGACTGGCCCAGAAATGCCAATTATGGATGGTAGTTCATTAAATTTTATCGAGATTTTAGAAACAGTAGGAATTTTTGAGCAAGAGGCATTTAGAGACTACTTTGAGCTTACAGAAAATCTAACATACGAAGACCCTATTAAAAAAGTAGAGATGCTTGCGGTTCCGCAAGATGAATTTAGAATCACCGTTATGGTTGATTACGGTAGTGAAGTTTTAGGGACTCAACATGCAGGCATGTATAATATTGGAGAATTTAAAAAAGAAATTGCTCCATGCAGAACATTTGTGTTTTTAAGAGAATTAGAGGCTCTTATAGCTCATAATTTAATTAAAGGTGGAGATTTAGATAATGCAATCGTTTTAGTAGATAGTGATTTAGAGGAAGACAAATTAAATAATTTAAGAAAGGTATTTAATAAACCAGATGTTGAAGTTAAAGGAAGAGGTGTTTTAAATAACACAAAACTTCGTTTCTTTAACGAACCAGCTCGTCATAAATTGTTAGATATTGTTGGGGATTTAGCATTAGTTGGGAAACCAATGAGAATACATGTTCTAGCTGCTCGTCCTGGACATGCTGGAAATGTTGATTTTGCAAAAAAATTAAAAGCATTAGCTAAAACTCAAAAAGCTGAAAGAGATTATCCAAAAATTGATATGAATAAACCACCGGTTTTAAATATCATGGATATTATGAAATTATTACCACACCGTCAACCAATGTTGTTGGTAGATAAAATCATGGAGTTATCTGAGCAACATGTGATTGGTGTGAAAAATGTCACCTTAAATGAAGAATTTTTCAAAGGGCATTTTCCTGACAATCCAGTAATGCCAGGAGTTTTATTAATTGAAGCCATGGCTCAATGTGGAGGTGTATTAGTTTTAAAAACGGTTCCTGATCCTGAAAATTATTTAACCTATTTCATTAAGATTGATGGTGTCAAGTTTAAACAAAAGGTAATTCCTGGAGACACGGTTGTATTTAGTTTAAATTTAGTAACTCCTATTCGTAGAGGTATTTGTCATATGAAAGGTGTTGCCTATGTAAATAATAAACCAGTAATGGAGGGTGAAATGATGGCTCAAATTGTCAAAGTAAAAGGTAACGAAGTAAAAACATCAGAAGCACAATTAGCATAATATTTAATAATAAAATATGATTTCTCCTCTAGCAAACGTTAGCCCAAAAGCTAAAATAGGAAATAATGTAACCATAGAAGCATTTGCAACAGTTTATGAAGATGTTGAAATTGGAGATAATACGCATGTTCATCCAAATGCTATTATATATCCAGATACCACCATTGGTAGTGATTGTCAAATATTTCCTGGAGCATTAATAGGGATTGTATCTCAAGACTTAAAATACAAAGGCGAAAAAGCAAAAACAACGATAGGTAATAATACAATTATTAGAGAATATGTTACGGTGCATAAGGGAACCTCAGACAGGATGTTAACAGCTATTGGTAATAACTGTTTGGTAATGGCTTATGCCCACGTTGCTCACGATTGCATTATTGGCGACCATGTTATTTTAGCCAATTATGTTGGTTTAGCTGGACATGTAACAATCGAAGACTATTCAATTCTAGAAGGCTACGTAGCTGTTCAACAATTTGTAACCGTAGGAGCGCATACATTTTTAGCAGGCACATCTAAAGTTCGTAAAAATGTTCCTCCTTATATTCGCGTTGCTCGCGAACCATTACAATACATTGGAGTCAACTCTGTAGGCTTATCTCGTAGAGGATTTGACAAAGAAACTATTAATCAAATTGAAGATATCTATCGTTTAATTTTTGTAAGAGGCCATAATACAACAAAAGCCTTAGAATTAGTTGAACAAGAAATTCCAAACTCTGCTGTTCGTAAACAAATTGTTGAATTTATAAAAAATTCGGCCGATGGAATTGTAAAAGGAATATAATCATACCACATACCATGTCACGCATTTTAACAGGAATAACCAGTAATAACATTCCTCACTTAGGAAATATTTTAGGAGCAGTGCTGCCAGCAATTGAGCTTAGCAAACAATCAGATAACGAATCTCTTTTTTTTATCGCAGACTTACATTCTCTTATTTCTCAAAAAGATGCTTCAACTCGAATTGAGAGTGTAAATTCTGTTGCCGCAACATGGTTAGCTTTTGATTTTGATACGCAAAAAAACTTATTGTATCGTCAAAGTCGAATACCTGAAGTATGTGAACTTACCTGGTATTTAAATTGCTTTACGCCTTATCCCATGTTAGCAAACTCACATTCATTTAAGGATAAATCAGATCGTTTAAGTGATGTGAATTCAGGGTTATTTACCTATCCAATATTAATGGCTGCAGATATTATTTTATATGATGCAGAATTTGTTCCAGTTGGAAAAGATCAAATTCAACATTTAGAAATCACAAGAGATATTGCCACTGCATTTAATAACAAATACCAACAAGAGATATTTGTCTTACCTCAAGTAAAAATTGATGAAAATATGATGACTATTCCTGGCACAGATGGTCAAAAAATGAGTAAATCATACAATAATTTTATTAATATATTTTTACCTGAAAAGGATTTGCTAAAAGTTGTAAAAACAATTGTAACAGATACTACTCAGCTTGAAGAGCCTAAAAATCCGGATACATGTAATGTTTTTAAATTATATAAACTACTAGCAAATGATGCACAAGTAGCCGAAATGAGAGGCAATTATCTTAAAGGTGGTTATGGTTATGGTCATGCTAAAACAGCATTATATGAGTTAATTTTAACAAAGTTTGAAAAGCCAAGAATTCGCTATCATGATTTAATGAGTCATCCAGATTTATTAGAAAAAGAACTTCAAATAGGCGAAGCTAAAGCTAGAAAAATGGCTCAAAAAAAATTAAAACAGGTTAGAAACGTTTTAGGATTTTAATTAGCTTCCTAATTTCTTGAGGCATTTCCATAACATCATCACATCTTTTTCAATACGATAATCTTTTGCATATCGCAAGTTTGCTAACTTAATTTTATTATGATCAGAATCACTTTCTATAAACATCGATGGTGATAATACAGAACGTTTAATTTCCGGCAATGACTTATCTGAAATTTTTCCATAACCTACCCATGAATAAAATCCAAATAACACATTAAAACAATTAATAAAGTATTTATTCTTATTATCTTGTATTAAAAATAAGATAGGACTTAAAGCAATAGCCAATAGGCTAATGGCAATATCCAATAAGCGCTTGTTACGTTTATTATTTGATTTTGATATACTATTAACATCAATCACATATAAATCACCGGCGGTATCCACATCGTGACTACCAATAATTGATAAACTTTCAGGAGGAGCAATTTTAAAATCTACTCCACTCGAAACTAGCGTCAACATATTATTAATAATAAATTGAGAGCTAATATCTTTAGCGCAAAATATAATTTCATTAATTTGATGAACCTTAATGATTTCATCAATTTGATTAATTTTTCCAACAAAAAATGGATTATGGACGCCATTTATCTCTGCACTAACAAATCCAACAAAACTAGGATTGGCGTGTGTTTCTTTTAGCAATGCGGATACTCTATTAAACTCCTCTTCCTCTCCAATAATAGCAATTCGTTTTGTTTTAGCTGAACTTAACGTATAGGATTTAAATTTTAAAAAATGAAATAATAGACGAGTCATAACAAAAGAACATAATGCCCAACTTGTTCCTAATAAAATTAGAGCTCTTGAAAACCTTAAAGATTCAGGTAATAACGAATAAGCCATTAAAATAAAAACACTACCTATCAATACGCCCCTCACTATTTTTAATAACTTAATTGGTTTATCATATCCCCCATTAAAATAAACCATAATGATCCACGCCAAAGAATATAAAGGAAATGCAATGCTTAATAATTTCTCTGAATAAACATGTTCACCTATGCCACTATTATGTTGATACACATTTTTTATTAAAAATAAACCCAAGGTTATTAAACTAAAATCTAACATTGGTATTGTAAAAGCTTTAAGAAATCTAGATAACAATGCTAAACTAGCTTTCAAAAATATGGCTAAATGAATTAACGCATTAAACCAAAAAGCATGGGAGCCACTAAAGTGTTTTTTAGAAAAAATAGCCATGGCTTTATAAAAAATTACCACGTAATTTAAACTACTGCGTTTTGTACTTTCTCCCTTATAATGAATAATTTGAGTGTCTGGAAAATAATAATTCTTATATCCGGCTTGCTTAATGCGATAAGATAAATCAATATCCTCTCCGTACATAAAAAACGTTTCGTCCAAAAATCCAATTTTATCTAAAACTGTTTTACGAATTAGCATAAATGCGCCACTCATCACGTCGATTTCATTTAATTCATCTTCTGATAAATAGCTTAAATGATATTTACCAAAACGCTTAGATTTTGGGAAAAATCTTGAAAATCCAAACATTTTATAAAATGCTACTTCGGGCGTTGGCAATCCTCTTTTCGATTCAGGAGCAAAATTACCTTGTCCATCTAGCATCTTAACTCCTAGACCACCCGCGTCTGGGTGACTATCCATGAACGTTACTATTTTTGTAAAGGTATCCTCTTGAACAACCGTATCAGGGTTTAACAACAATACATACTCGCCTTGAGAAATCCTGAGAGCTTGATTATTGGCTACTGAAAAGCCTGTATTAACTTTATTTTCAATTAAATGAACATCAGGAAACTTCTCTTTTATGAGTATTACAGAGCCGTCGACTGAATTGTTGTCAACTACAAATACCTCACAAGCAATATTTTCTGAAGCCTTAAGCACAGAAAACAAGCACTGTTCAATAAAGTGCTTGACATTATAATTGACAATAACGACGGATAATTTAGTCACAACCTATAAAGCGTTAAAAATAACAAAATATTGTAATAATTAAAGTATTTAAAAAAGACCGTTTATATTGAAAAAAAAGTATTAAATTCGCATTCCAAATTATTAGCTAACACTAATAAGCTGGTCCCGTAGCTCAGCTGGATAGAGCAACAGCCTTCTAAGCTGTGGGCCATTGGTTCGAATCCAATCGGGATCACGATTAAAAAAACCTCCTTAACTAAGGAGGTTTTTTATTTTTCAAAAACTGCTATATTTATCATAAATTAAAAAAACATGCAGTCAAAAGCTAAACTAGTAAAAGATTACCTAGCAGAACTTCCTGAAGATCGAGCTCCTTATTTTTCAAAATTAAGAGATGCCATTTCAAAAAACATCCCTAAAGGATTTGAAGAATGTATGGGTTACGGTATGGTTGGGTACGTCGTTCCGCATTCATTATTTCCGGAAGGATATCATTGTGACCCTAAATTGCCATTACCGTTTGTTAGTATTGGTTCACAAAAAAATTTCATTGTCATTCATCATATGGGATTATATGCGAACCCAAAATTATTAGAATGGTTTGTAAATGAATACCCTAAACACAGCCAAACGAAATTAGATATGGGAAAAGGATGTATCCGTTTTAAAAAGGTAGATCAAATCCCATATGATTTAATAGCAGAACTTATCAAAAAAATAACTGTGAAAGATTGGATAAAAATGTATCAAGAAGCCTTTTTAAAAACCAAAAAATAATCATCCGTGGACGTTAATCTAATATGATTAAATTTACATAATAAACAACAACTGACACATGAATAGATTTTACAAATTACTAATTTTTATTTATTTACCCTTTCAACAATTCGGTCAAGGATTTCAGGTAAACCTACAAGGGCAGATACAACAAGGTATGGGAGGAGCGGGAACAGCTTTGATGCAAGATGCCTCTTCTCTATTTTTCAATCCAGGTGGAGCGAGTTTTGTTCATCAAACATCTGTTAATCTTGGCGTAACACCAACCTTTGCACGTGGTGCTTTTTTAAATGCAAATACCAATGAAATATCTCGCACTAATTCTCCAGTAAGCACTCCATTTGCAGCATATGGATTATTTGAAATAAAGGATAGTTCAAAATTAAAATTAGGCTTAGCTATTTATACACCATTTGGAAGCACCGTTCAATGGGAAGATAATTGGACAGGGCGCTTTGCTTTGACTCGTTTAGAATTAAGAGCTATATTTTTTCAACCAACGGTGAGTTATCAAATTAATCGAAAATTGGGCATAGGAGCAGGATTTGTTTATGCTAATGGAAAAGTAAATTTACAAAAAGACATACCATTAATTGATCCAAATGGAAACTACGGTCATGCTGAATTAAATGGTAAAGCCTCTGGATATGGTTTTAATGTTGGAGTATATTTTAAAGCTACGGAAAAATTTTCGATTGGATTAACCTACCGTTCAAAAGTTAATATGAAAGTAAGTGACGGGCAAGCAACATTTAAAGTACCATCCTCAGTTGCAAATAATTTCCCTGATGGGAAATTTGCATCAAGCCTTCCTTTACCAAACGTAACAACCTTGGGATTAGCATACCAAATCAATGAAAAATTTAATCTTGCATTAGATGTAAACTACGTTGGATGGAAAGCCTATGATACCTTATCATTTGATTATGAAAATAATACAACTTCTTTAATTGATACAAAATCTGCAAGAATGTATAAAAATACATTTGCATTCAGAGGAGGTGCTCAATATAAAATCACCAAACAATTTACTGCTCGTATTGGATTAGCCTATGGTATAACACCAGTTCAAAATGGCTATGTAACTCCAGAAACTCCTGATGCTAACCGTATTAATTATACAGCTGGAATTGGCTATGATTTAGGGAAACATTTAAAAATAAATGCATCTTTCTTATTTACTCATTTAGAAAGGATGGATACAAATCTTGAAACAAATTTAAGCGGAACGTTTAAAACTAACGTTTGTGCTCCTGGTATTTCTATTGGATATAAATTTTAAAAAACACTTTATGACATTTTATAAAATAGCAATTTTAGCCATCAGTTCAACCCTAATTGTTAGCTGTAAACCAAAATTTAATGTACCTGAATCAGAGCAAGGTAATATTAATGTTTCCAACTATGTGGCCATCGGAAGCTCAATGACTGCTGGATATGCAGATGGGGCCTTATCTTATGATGCTCAAAAAAATTCGTATGCCAATTTATTATCCGAACAATTAAAATACATTGGAGCAAACGAATTTAAAATTCCATTTATATCCATCAATTCAATCGGAATTGGCAATACTAATAATGCACCTTCTGTTTTAGGTAACAGAACAGATTGTCAAGGTGTCGTATCTTTAGGGCCAGTAAAATTAGCAACACAAGGCGACCTATCTGTTTTTTCTACAAATGTATATAACAGCCAAGGACCATTTAATAATTTTGGTGTTCCAGATATTAAGGTAACTGATTTTAGTATGAATGGTTATAGTAATCCTTTTTATCAAAGAATGGCCTCAAGCTCAACATCATCTGTTTTATCAGATATCACTGCTCAAAATCCAACCTTTTTTACAATGATGCTTGGATTAAATGATGTATTAAATTATGCCTTAAAAGGTGCGGCATCAGAAAGCATCACACCTATAAATGGTCCTGTAGGGATTGGTTTTGAAACCAGCGTGAATGACATTATCAATAAACTAACCGCAAATGGTGCTAAAGGAGCAATTGCAAACATACCTAGTATTAAAACCATGGCTTATTTTAATACCATTGCTTGGAACGCTTTAAAATTAGATGCAACGAATGCTGAAGCCTTAACACAATTTTACTCAACCTTGAGTCCTACAGTTAATTTTCAAGAAGGTAACAACGGATTTATTATTGCAGATGCTACTCAACCATTTGGTTATAGACAAGCTGTGGAAGGTGAATTTATTTTATTAAATATTCCTTTAGATTCAGTAAAATGCAATAAAATGGGATCTCTTGTTATTATACCAGACCAATACGTATTAACTTTAGCTGAAATTAATACGATTGAAAATACTATTAATAACTATAATACCATTTTACAAAATATTGCAAGTGCAAAGGGATTAGCATTTGTGGATATCAATGCTTTTTTCTCAAAAATGAAAACTGGCTTTACCTATAACGGAGTCACAATAAATGCAAATTATGTATCTGGTGGAGCCTACTCATTAGATGGTTTAAATTTAACCCCTAGAGGAAATGCACTTTTAGCAAATGAATTTATAAAAGCTATCAATCAAATGTATCAATCTTCTATTCCCGAATTAGTTGCTACCAAATACCCTGGCGTTATATTTCCCTAACTAAATAGTTTAGCAATTCTTTAAAAAACCTTTACTAAACACTAAAATGATTTAAAATAATTTATTAAATTTATCATAACCTAAACTATACACAATGAAGAAAATTTACCTATTAACACTTTCTACTTTAACCTTTTTCAGTTCCATAAAAGCACAATCACCATGCGCTACAGGACGATATGCATCAGATACCTTTACAAGTGTATCAACTAGCAGCGTAGCCTATGGATCTAATGTTGGAGCTGGATCCACAGTTCCTCAAACGCTTACCATGGATATTTACCAACCAACTGGTGATGCAGAAACTAAGCGTCCACTTATTATCTGGGCGCATGGAGGGAGTTTTCAAACAGGTAGCAGCGCGGATGGTGATGTTGTTGCCTTATCGCAAGCTTTCGCAAAAAAAGGTTATGTATGCGCATCGATTAATTATCGATTAGGATTTTTTCCTTTGGATTCTGTGAATGCGATTAAAGCAGTTTTAAGAGCCGTTCAAGATATGAAGGCGTCTGTTCGTTTTTTTTATAAAGATAAATTAACTACTGATTCCTATAAAATTGATACTAATAACATTTTTATTGGAGGTAGCTCTGCTGGAGCCATCACAGCTTTACACATGGCATACTTAGATAAATCCTGTGAAATTAATTATTATATTTCTCCAAGCGTATTAAGTTCATTAGGAGGAATGGAAGGATATAGTGGGAATCAATGTTATTCTTCTAAGGTAAAAGGAGTTATTAATTTATGTGGAGCTATAGGCAGATATGGTTGGATTGAACCAGGTGATGTTCCATTCTGCTCAATGCACGGAACGATTGACGGAACTGTAAAATACAATAGAGGAATTGTTAATCCTGGTGTTCCAATTTTATTATTAGACGGAAGTAGAATGTTAAAAGAACATGCTAATGCCATTGGGATAAATAACCCATTTTATACTTGGTACGGAAAAAATCATGTGCCTTATGCAACCTCAACCCAATACATGGATACCACAATTAGTTTTGTACGAGATTTTTTAATTTCGCGCTTAGGCTGCACTGATGCGGCATTACTTCCAGAAAATACACCTGCACAAACGGCAACATTATATGCTTTTACTACTTGTACCGTAAACGTTCCTTTTAATTGTTCATCGGCGGTAAGTGTTCAAGAATTAAGTCAAAACGCAGTCATATCTGAAGTATATCCTAATCCTTCTGAAAGTAATATGACTATTGTATTTGCCAATAAAAATACTTCTCACCATATAGAATTATTTGATGTGACAGGAAAATTAATCAGTTCTGAATCAACTGAAAATGCTCAATTTATAATTCAAAAAAATAATTTATCAATTGGATTATACTTTTTAAAAGTGACTAATAAAACAGGTGAAACAACTACTCAAAAGGTAATTTTCAAATAAGTAATTATTACAATGATTTAAAGCCCGAATAACTATTCGGGCTTTTTTTATTTTCTGCTATCAGATAAACTATTAATTTTATATCGATGTTTGCAATTATTGATATAGAAACTTGCGGAGGGAAATTTGATTATCCCAAAGGGCGAATTACAGAAATTTGCATTTTAATTCATGATGGTTTACAAGTCACCGAAAAGTTCTCAAGCCTTATTAATCCAGAATGCTACATTTCTCCTTTGTATACAAATATCACGGGTATTACTAATCAAATGGTAGCCAATGCACCTAAATTTCATGAGATTGCAAATACTATTTTAACCTTAACCGAAAATCGAACTTTTGTAGCACATAACGTGAGTTTTGATTACAATTTTATTAAAGGAGAATTTGCTTCAATAGGGTATGATTACGATCGTGAGAAATTATGTACTGTAAAATTGAGCCGAAAATTAATCCCCGGTAAAAAAACATATAGCCTAGGGCCTTTGTGCGAATCATTAGGAATTAATAATCAAGCCAGGCATCGCGCTGAAGGCGACGCGCTAGCAACCGCTGAATTATTTAATATATTGCTTCAAATAAAAAGTATGAATAAGTAGTCGTATTTTGTTGTTTTTGTATATTTACACATGCAAAAAATATTAATTACAGGCTCTAATGGGTTACTTGGACAAAAATTAGTATACAAACTAAAAGATAAGGCTAACGTATTATGCATTGCCACCGCTCGTGGCGAGAACAGATTAGTCAATAAATCTGGATACGAATATGCGGAGTTAGATATTACTAGCTTAGAACATGTTGAGGCTGTATTTAGTCAATTTATGCCAGATATCATTATCAACACAGCGGCTATGACCAATGTGGATGCATGTGAAACAGATAGAGATGGAGCGTATCTTTTAAATACAATATCTGTGAAAAATCAAGTAGAGGTTTTAGAGAATTTACAAAAAGAGAATCCAAACTATAAACCTCACCTTATTCATCTCTCCACTGATTTTATTTTTGATGGTACACATGGGCCTTTAGATGAAACAGAAAAACCAAACCCACTAAGCTATTATGCTGAAACAAAACTAGAAGCTGAAAAAATAGTACAATCATCGTCTTTACATTGGGCTATAGCGCGTACAGTTTTAGTATATGGCATTGTAGACAGCATGAGCAGAAGCAATATTGTATTATGGGTAAAGCAAAATTTAGAACAAGGAAAAACAATTAATGTAGTTGATGACCAATACAGAACTCCTACTCTAGCTGAAGATTTAGCAGATGGATGTATACTCATTGCGGAGAAAAAAGCGAGTGGAATTTATAATATTTCTGGTAAAGATTTTTTAAATATTTTAGAGGTAGCTCATTTAGTAGCAGATTATTACAAATTGGATAAATCGTTAATTAAACCCTCAAAATCTGCCGACATTAAACAACCTGCTAAACGCCCACCAATTACTGGATTTATTATCGATAAAGCAAAACGCGATTTAGGTTATAACCCGCATAGTTTTGTAGAAGGCATAAAATTTTTAGAAGAGCAATTAAAACAAATGGGATTTTAAAATAAATGGTTTTGGTAACTGAGCTAGTAGAAGCTACCACTTACATTTACAACTAGGCGACATATAAACTTTTGCCTTAGGTAACATATTAATAATTGAATTCTGCACTTCGTCACTGATAAGAATATTTCGTAAATCTAAAACTCTTAGTGATTTTAAATTAGAAAAGGTTGCGGGATATTCACTAAAATTATTACTCCATAAATCTAATATTTCTAGCTTTTCTAAATTACCAATCTGAGGAGGCAAGCTTTCTAAATCATTTTGATTTAAATTAAGATATGTTAATTGAGATAATTGACCAATCTCTTTAGGAACCCGTTCAAGACCTGTTTTACTACAAGCTAAATATTGCAATTGGCTTAGCATAAAAATACTATCAGGCAATTCTTTAATTGTGTTTTTACTTATATCTAAATATTGCAAATTTTTAAACTGCAATATCTCTAACGGAAATGTTTTTAGATGTTGCTTTCTTAAAACCAATTTAATAACGGTATCTGGATTTTTTAAAGCTTCTTGAATAGACACATGACCTTGCATGGTATCTAGTGTTAATGAATCTAGTAACTGAGCTGGAGATTTATGAACCGCAAAAGTTAATAAGCAAATGAAACATATTTTATAATACAAATTATACATGGCTGCAAGCTATTTTATCATTCGCTAAGGCTGATTTCAGTTCATCTAAGTTAGCAAATTTTTTTTCATCTCGAATACGTTTAACAAATTCTACGCTTATTGTTTTTCCATAAACATCTTCATTAAAATCAAAAATATTGACTTCAATTTTTATGGATTGATCTGAATCGGTTGTTGGATTCGTTCCAATATTAAGCATTCCTCTATAGCGATTATTTTCTATTTTTACATCGACCGCATAAACACCTATTTTAGGAATTAATTTATCAGCGTCCTTAATCAATAAATTAGCAGTAGGATAGCCAATTGTTTTACCTAGCTGCTTGCCTTTAATAACATCGCCAGTCATAAAAAATGAATAGCCTAAAAATTCATTAGCCGTTTGAATATCACCTTCTTCAATTGCTTTTCTAATGCGAGTACTACTCACATTTAATTGATTAATTTCCTGCGCAGGAATTTCTTCTACTATAAAATGATATTGTTCTGAAAGTTTTTTTAAAGTTTCAATATTACCTTCTCTATTACTTCCAAATCGATGATCATAACCAATGACCAATGTTTTAGTTTTCAATCCTTTGATAATGATTTCAGAAACATATTTTTCTGCCTGCATCTGCGAAAACTCTTTTGTAAAAGAGAACACTAATATATGGTCAACACCATAGTGTTTTAATACTTCACATTTTTCTTGAGTAGTTGTAATTAATTTTAGATCTTTTTGTTCAGGAAATAAAACTTTACGAGGATGAGGGTCAAACGTAAATACAACAACATCTCCGCCCTTTTGTTTCTTTAATTCCATCAAACGTTTTATAATTTTTTGATGTCCCAAATGAACACCATCAAACGTTCCAATGGTAACAATAGAATGGTTTAATTTTTCTAATTCGGATATATGATGATAGATACTCACAAAAAATAGTGACTAAAGATACAAGATTTAAAATACTTTCACGCTACCATTTTTAATAATGTAATCTACGCCATTAATGTTGAATTTTTTATCTGTGCTTTGTTTCATTAAATCTGTAATATCTTGTTCAATGGTATGCACAGATCCTTTTGTTTTATAAGCTAAATTTAAATAATCTTCATTTATTTCCATCCCTTCATATACCCCACATAAAACAACCCGAACAGGCACTTTAATGCGGGCTAACAATTTAATATCCCTTGCTTTGGCCCAATTATCAGCAATTAAAATCACATCATCTACTTTACCGCTTTTATTTAAACCAAATATAATTGCTTCAACAGGATTTTCAGGAGCATCCCCACCCTGCCCTTTTTTAATGGTTAACTCCATCGTAGAAATAAGTTCATCAACTGTTTTAGCTTTGCAATGGTATAATCCACCGGTTGCTCCTATTTTTTTGTCTTCATCTAGCTTTTTATCTCCATCATTAAAAAAAACAAAATGTTGACTTGTAGTATCTTTCATGAAGTGCAATTTTAACCAAGTGCTCATTTGTTGAGCGTAAGGGTACATACTGCCTGTTAAGTCGGCTACAATTAATTTATTTTTCCAATGTTTGTTTCTATTTAACACATTAAACACAACGTTATTCATTGTATCAGAAATGTTTGGCTCTAAATTAGTTTCATTATCAGTGCTTCTACTTTCAAAAGAAAAAAGGCCATTTTTATCATACATTTTATAATATCCATCTAGATTGCCTTTTCTAAATTTTCCCTCGGCCTTAACCCTTCCATTTGGATAGTATTCTAACTCTAAGCCCTCTTTTAAACCATTTTTATAATTCTCATAAACTTCTTTTTTACATTTTTTTGAATAATAAATAGAAGGGCCGTCTAGTAATCCATCCTTATAATAAGCCTCTAACTCCAAACAATCAGGATCATCAAACCAATTGATTTCCAAACCTTGTTTTTTATTGTTTTTATAAAAAACTTCACTTTTTAAATCCCCATTTGACCAAAATTCTTTCCATATACCTTGCTTTAGCGTATCCTTATCAAGGATATTAATCGTGTCATTTTCATATATTTTATAACTCATGGCAGACTGCGCCTTCGTACTATATGCAAATAAGAGAGCATAAATAAACAGGATATATACAAAAAGTTGACTTTTCACTACCTAAAATTGCTTAAATTTGACATCATTATCAAATTATTATGCTAGAAAGAATAAACAATCTATTACAAGAAGTTGAAGATTTTGCTGCGCACAGTAAAGATCAAGTTGAAGAATATCGAATTAAGTGGTTAAGTAAAAAAGGAGAGATTACTTCTTTGTTTGATGATTTTAAAGCGGTAGCTCCTGAAATAAAAAGAGAAGTTGGTCAAAGATTAAATGAATTAAAAAATAAAGCTCAAGATAAAATTAATGAGCTAAAAGATAAATTTGAAAACGCTTCAGACAAAAATACCTCAAAGGAAATAGATTTAACGTTACCTTCAGACCCTAGCATACAAGTTGGTTCTCGTCATCCATTATCATTAGTAAAAAATCAAATTATTGATGTATTTGCTCGTATTGGTTTTACCGTAAGTGATGGACGAGAAATTGAAGATGATTGGCACAATTTCACCGCATTAAACACGCCTGAAAATCACCCAGCACGTGATATGCAGGACACCTTTTATGTGGAACTGAATCCTGAAATGGTCTTGCGTACACAAACATCATCGGTACAAGTTCATATCATGGAGAATCAACAACCTCCAATAAGAACAATTTCTCCAGGACGTGTATACCGTAACGAAGCTATCAGCGCGCGCGCGCATTGTCAGTTCCATCAAATAGAAGGTTTATATATTGATGAAAAAGTATCGTTTGCTGATTTAAAACAGACCTTAAATTTCTTTGCCAAAGAATTATTTGGAACGGAGACCAAAATTAGAATGCGACCTAGTTATTTTCCATTTACAGAGCCGAGTGCGGAGGTTGACATTAGCTGTACCATCTGTAAAGGAGAAGGTTGTAATGTTTGTAAACATACTGGTTGGGTAGAAATTTTAGGATGCGGAATGGTTGATCCTCAAGTATTAGAAAATTGCGGCATTGACAGTAAAAAATACAGCGGTTTTGCTTTCGGAATGGGCATTGAACGTATTACCATGTTAAAATACCGAGTGAAAGATTTACGTTTGTTTTTTGAAAATGATGTTCGTTTCTTAAAGCAATTTGCTGGCGAATAAACATGGAAAAACTTCCTAGAAAAGAATTAATTTTTGACATGTTGTTGAAAGAACCCAACGATGTGTTTTTAAATTATGCCTTGGCAATGGAACATCTTTCTGCTAATGAACTTAAAGAAGCAGAAAACCAATTCAAAAAAGTACTTGCTATAAACGACAGCTATCTTCCTTGTTTCTATCAGTTAGGGCAAGTAAATGAAAAAATGGGCAATAATGATATTGCCTTAATCTATTATAAACAAGGTGTTGAATTAGCGAAATCGCAGACTAACCAAAAGGCTTTAGGAGAATTGAATGAAGCTATCTGGATGTTAGAAGATTAATAAAGTTTATAGTTCTCTATTCAAAATAGTTTTATTTCCAACTTTGTCAATTACCTCTATTCTTAATTTTTTAGGAGTTGTTTCCTTAAAATCACAAGTAACAGTATTTGATTTTGCATCATATTCGGCAATTTGCCAAACCTCATTTACATACACGTGATATTCACCAATACCACTCAAATTATCAGCAATTTTAAAATGAATAGAGTTTTTAGGAACAACATTTTTAGAAGACTTCTTTTTAGAAGAAGGTAATGTAATGGTTGGGGCAACCGTATCATATTTATAATTAAAAGAACCAAATGACTTAGAATCTGCATATAACCAACCATCGTTGTATTGGCCTCCTATCACATCGCCATTTACCGTCATAACTAGTCTTGATTCCTTGTTTTTTAATGGGTTGGCAATTTTTAAACCCATTTTAAAAGCCTTAATCACTTTAGTGTTCTCATCTCCCAACTCTACATCTCCTCCTGCGGGTGCTTTTATATAAACACACTTATGAATATAAACTGGATTCGCTAATGAACCTTGCGGTATAAATAGATCAAAATTATCCTCTTTTAATCTAAAGTCTTTATTACAAAAAACATTATTATTGATTGTGTTAGCATGGTATCCTTTCAAATTTTTTGTTTTAACAAAAAATGTCAACACATTTTTATTACCCTTTTCATCATTTATTTGTAACGAGATTTTATGTGTTAAGGTATCATTCAAAATAATTTTTCCACCATTAACCAATGTTTTATAAATAGAAATATTATAACAACTAGGCGAAAAACATTTTTGAAATATAATGCCATTTTCCTTTTCGCTAAACACATTAACATATCGTCCATTATCAAAAGAAATATTGTTTAATTGATGATGATATATTAATTGGTTATCCAATAAAATTTTTGCTTCATAAATATTGTTTTTATTTATTGTAGCATCTGCTCGATCAAATCCTGAAAATCCAATCGCAAAGGTGTTTTCAGATAAAACTTGCGTGTATTTAGGCAAAGATAATTGATGATTTATGTTTTTGACAGGAACTGTCAATTGGTGTGTCATATGATTTGTATCCGAGGTGT
Source organism: Bacteroidota bacterium (assembly GCA_947450025.1). GTDB lineage: Bacteria > Bacteroidota > Bacteroidia > B-17B0 > Aurantibacillaceae > UBA4416. The sequence continues at coordinate 115,577 of CANFTW010000005.1, forward strand.
TATAAAATGCAATATGTGTTAACTCAGGCTTTATATGATCCTCGATATCATAAACTAACAAAGGGTTAATAGGTATTTCCGATTTTTCTTCTCTAATTTCAAAATGTAAATGTGGCCCTGAAGAGTTCCCTGAATTACCCGTATAACCAATTACCTCCCCTTTTTGAATAGGTAATTCATCAGGGGTAAGAAATAATTCCAGCTCATTTTTTTTTGAACTTAATTGTTTTTGTTTAACATAATCATCAATTTTTGATGCATACCGTTTTTGATGCGCGTAAACCGATACGTAACCGTTTGGATGAGTAATATAAATAACCTTACCATAGCCAACACTACTAATTTTTATTCGACTAACATATCCTTCACTTACACTTTTTATAGGCAAATTCGCTACAGCATCCGTACTAAAATCTAATCCTGCATGAAAATGATTTGGCCTGATCTCACCATAGTTTCCGGTAATAACTGAACTTCTATCAAGAGGGTACAAAAACCCAAAACCGTTATATTGCGAATAATAGCATAAGGGGAGCGTTAGTAAAAAAAACAATGAGGGTATTCTAAAATTGATCATTATGGAAAGGTTAAATTGTATGAAGTTAATTAACAACCAGTTGTTGATGTAAAGTTAAAGTCTTAAGTAAAATGAGCTGGTGTAAAGTCTATTTTTAACCAACAACAAACTGTTTATTGAACATGAATGTAGAAAATATAAAATCGGAATTACAACAAGTGTTAGATAGCGACGTAGCGCTGCGCAAAGAATACAATGAGATTAAACGCTCATTAAGTGATTACCGTAATCAATTAATTCAACGTGACGAGGATTATAAACGTTTACAAGTTTCGATTGACGTCTTAAACACCAAATTAGCGGTGATGGAGCGTGATAACTTAAACTACAAAAACGAAGTAAGTGCCTTTAAGGAACTTCGCAGTAGTATTCATGAGCAAATACAAGAGAAACAAGATGAAATTAACGGATTATTAAGCAAAATTGAAGAATTAAACGGTCAGTTAGCGAGTATTTCATCTGAATATGAAACTCGTATTGCTGAATTACAAGCATCTTCTCAATCTGAGATTTCTAGTTTAAAGGCTACTTACGAAAGTCAATTAGCAGAATTAAAATCAAATACATCTTATCAACAAACAGGAATTCGTTCAGAGTTAGAATCAAAAATACACGACTTAACTAACTCTTACAATACCACATACCAAGAAACTGTATCGTCATACGAATCACAAATTGAGCAATTAAAATCGGAATATAATGCTCAAATAGAATCTATAAAACAAGACTCTGAATCTCGAATTTCTTCTTTATCTGGTTCAAGCGAAGAAACTGTATCAGCTTTAACCACAGAATACGAATCAAAAGTTAATGGTTTAATATCTCAATGGAATACTGAAAAAACTGAAATTACAGCATCTTACGAAAATCAAATTTCATCTTTAAATGGAGCTTACACTTCTGAAAAGTCAGAATTAATCGATACGTATGAATCAAGAATAACTGATTTAAATACAGAATTATCGAACAAGCAAATTGAATTTGAAACTGAATTAAATTCAACCATAGAGTCATTATCTCAATCGTATTTACAAAAAGAGGCTGAATTAAAAGCTTATTACGAAAATGAATTATCAAACACATCGCATTCATCGGGATCTTTAGTAGAATCTATGAATGCAGAGTTTGAAACAAAAAATTTACTATTAACTGACAGCATGAATAAAGTGATTGTTGAAAACGATCACTTTAAAGAAAAAATCAGAGAGATGGTTTATTTTATTGATGAACAAAATACCAAGATGGATGAACTCACAAAAGATATTGAGTTTAAAGCTGAACAAATAAATAAACAAATAGACAGCTACAATTTATTATCAGGTGAATTTGATGCATATAAAACTTCTCAATTAGCGACTATTGATGAGCAAGTTGGTTCTTTAAATTCCAAAATAACAGAATTTGAATCAATCATTTTATCTAAAGATGCCACCATATCAGAATTAACAGCATCAATTGAAGAGAAGATTAATCAATGTAATAACTTAACAAATTCATATAACGAATTACAAGATCAATTTAATGTTTTATCAGTTTCTTTTAATATAGAAAAAGAAAATTTTGAAAACTTTAAAAATGAACTAGAGGTATCAAACTCTCAATTATTACAAAGTAAAGATGTTGAGTTTAATAAGTTACTTGCAGAAAACACCTCTTTAATTAATGAGATTGATGCGACATCTGATAAATTAGAAACAACTGAAGCGGAATTACAATTAGTTCAAGCTGAGTTATCTGAACTAAAAGCAGTAGCAGAAGGTAAAGCTGCTGATTTAAAAGAAACATTGAATAGCAAAAACTACGAAATTACTACACTATCTGCTAATAATATGGCTCTTCAAACAGAGCTAGATTTATTGAAGGCTGAATTAGAAGGTGTACGTGGCGAATTAAATTCTGCTATTGAATCAAACCAAGTAAGTTCGACTTTACAAGAAGATTTTAATACATTAATGTTTGCTAAAACTGAATTAGAAAATCAGTTATCTGGCTTTAAAATAAATATTGAGGGATTAAATGCTCAAGTTTCTGAATTAACCGCTTCTATTTCTGGTTACCAAACTGAAATTACCAATTTAAAATCTGCTTCAAAAGTGGATGAGCAAGATGCCTTTATTGATCGTTTATTTAAACAAATCGACATTTTAAGTGATGAGCGTTTAAGCTTATTAAATGAGAAAGAAGAAATGGCAAATCAATTGCTAAAAATGAATGAAACAGTTGCTACAATTTCGCAACATGTTGATTCTCATAATATTGACATAACTGAATTGGATAATCACAGAAAAAATGTTATTTTAGCAGGGAGTTCTAATAATGTAAGTTCTGAAAAGACAGTTATGAAGAAACAAATAAATGAGTTGGTGCGTGAAATTGATAAATGTATAGCTCTGTTGAGTGCTTAAAAAAGAAAATTAGCTTAGTTTAATGAGCGATGTAAGTGTAAAAGTAGAAATTGCAGGCGGTATTTATACGCTGAAAATTAAAAGTGAGGACGAAAGCAACGTTAAACAAGCTGTTGAATTAATAAATCAGAAAATTTCGGAGTTTGAAAGAAACTACGGAGTAAAAGATAAAAAAGATGTATTGTCCATGGTTACTTTGCAATTGGTTAGCCAATTAGCTAAAGAAAAAAACCAAGCACAAGAAGAGTTAAGCACTCTAAGATTGGTGTTAGAAGATGTAGAACACATGTTAGTTCAACATAAAGAAAACATACAAGACACAGAAGAATAAACATATAACGTCTTTTTAAAGACCCTTTTTAAGCGCACAAACTTTGAAGAAATTCAATTGTTTGTGCGTTTTTTATTAATGCATGTTTGGATAGTCGCCCTAAACATTGCCTTAAGTAATATAAACAACGTGCGACAAACAAAATTATGAGTGTATTAGCCATTATATTTATTGCCATTGCATTAATTGCAGGCGTTGTAGCGGGATTTGTGATTGCCAACTCCCGATTGAACCAAAGTAGTGTTCAAGCAAAAGAAAATTTAGTAAAAGAAGCTGAAGTAAAGGCTGAAAGCTTAAAACAAGAGAAGATTTTACAAGCCAAAGAAAAATTCTTGCAGTTAAAGGCTGAACATGATAAAACAGTTAACGAACGGAATCAACAATTAGCTGTTTTAGAAAATAAAGCCAAACAAAGAGAAAGCGAATTAGCTAAAAAGGTTGAAGAAGCTTCTAAAAAAGATAAAGATATAGAGCATCAAAAAACTCAACTCAACTCTCAACTAGAGCTTTACAAAAAGAAAAGCGAAGAGATTGAAAAATCACATCGTAAGCAAGTAGAGTTATTAGAAAAAGTATCGGGTTTAAGTGCTGATGAAGCAAAAGCTCAATTAATTGAAAGTGTGAAAGCAGAGGCTAAAACCGAAGCGATGGCTTTTATTAAAGATACCATGGATGAAGCGAAAATCAATGCGAATAAAGAAGCAAAGAAAATTATTATCCAATCTATACAACGTTTAGCAACAGAAACTGCTATTGAGAATTCAGTAACGGTGTTTCATATTGAAAGTGATGAAATTAAAGGACGTATTATTGGTCGTGAAGGTCGTAATATTCGTGCTTTAGAAGCTGCTACAGGGGTAGAGGTAATTGTAGATGATACGCCAGATGCTATTACCTTATCTTGCTTTGATTCTATTAGAAGAGAAATTTGTCGTTTATCATTACATCAATTAGTAACAGATGGTCGTATTCACCCAGCTCGTATTGAAGAGATTGTGGAGAAAACCAAAAAGATGATTGATGAAGAGATTGTAGAAACTGGAAAACGTGCTTGTATCGACTTAGGAATTCATGGTTTACATCCTGAATTAATAAGAATGGTAGGTCGTATGAAATACCGTTCATCATACGGACAAAACTTATTACAACACAGTAGAGAAGTTGCAAACCTTTGTGCGATTATGGCTAGCGAAATGGGCTTAAATCCTAAAATTGCAAAACGCGCTGGTTTATTACATGATATTGGTAAAGTGCCTGATGAAGAACCAGAATTACCACATGCTATTTTAGGTATGAAGTTGGCAGAAAAATATAAAGAGAAACCAGAAGTATGCAATGCTATTGGTGCGCATCACGATGAAATTGAGATGACAACTTTATATTCTCCAATTGTTCAAGTATGTGATGCTATTAGCGGTGCTCGCCCTGGTGCTCGTCGTGAGGTGGCTGAGCAATACATGAAACGTTTAAAAGATTTAGAAGCATTAGCATTAGGATATGAAGGTGTAGAAAAGACTTATGCAATTCAAGCAGGACGTGAAGTGCGTGTATTAGTATCGGCTGATAAAGTAGATGATAAACAATCAGAGCAATTAGCGTTTGATATCTCTCAAAAAATACAAACCGAAATGACTTACCCAGGACAAGTTAAAGTAACGGTAATACGAGAAGTGCGAGCGACGGCATACGCGAAGTAGGTAATTGAAAATTAGTTTACATACACCTGTCAGGATTTAAAACCTGACAGGTGTTTTTATTTCCAGGCATTTTGTATCTTTAAGTATGAAAAAAATATTTTCATTAGCAGTCATTCTTATAATTTTAAACAACTCATGTTCAAAGCAGCGATTGTTTGGGAAAGCTATCTGTGAGGGGTATATTTATGATTCAATTGGCGGAAAAGGAAGTGAAGGAATAAGCGTGATTTTAAAAGCCTGCCATCCAAATGATGGTCGAAATTTTTGCGCCACATTTACCCTTGGATCAACCACTACGGATGCGTCTGGTTACTATAAAATAGAAGAGAAGTCAGCTAGATCAGGAAGATACTATATATCTGGAATGGGTATCAAATATCAGGAGTTAAATGAAAATGATTTAAAAAACACAAATTACACGACTGGATATTTAAAAAAATAATGAACAAAAAACTACTTAAATTCTTTAAAATAATAGGAATTATAGTTTTAGTGCTATATGTAACTATATGCTCACTGCTATATTTCAATCAAGATGATTTATTGTTTCATCCGCAACCAAAAACATTAGCGGATATTTCAAAAATTTTAGAGGCTACCCCGGATTTTGATACACTTACTTTTGTGATGCAAGATGGCAACCGAACTTGTGGTTATATTTCTAAAGACACCATCAAAGAAAAATTGCCACTGATAATTTATTTTGGCGGTAATGCGGAAGAAGTATCACACTTAGCAGATTACAAAGCATACTTCCAAAACTCTATCATGGTTTTAATGAACTATAGAAGCTTTGGATTAAGTCAGGGGAAAATCTCAGAACAAACCATGTTTAGTGATGCCTTAGAAGTGTATGATAAACTAATTGCCAATCCTGAAATAGATTCAAAAAATATCATTGTTGTAGGGAGAAGTATTGGAACTGGTGTGGCGACATATGTGTCATCGCAACGCAAAGTGAATGCTACTGTTTTAATTACGCCTTACGAAAACATGATTGATGTGGCTTTCGAAAAATATCCTTTTGTACCCATCAGCTTACTCATCAAACATCGTTTCGAATCTGATATATATGCACCAAACATTTCAACACCAATGTTGGCGCTTATCTCTGCAAACGATCAGGTCATTCCAAAACATCATGCTTATAAATTAAAAGTGGCATGGAAAGGAAAAACAGAAGCATTTGAAGTCAATGAGGATCACAATACAATTATGAAGAATGAGGATGTTTGGAAAAAGATTGAGGGTTTTGTGAAGGCGAATATTAAGTAGACTTCGACTCCGCTCAATCTGACAAATTATTTTTTTCTGCTTTTTAAATAAGTCATTAAAACTGGAATAGTAGTAATAACAATTAATCCAATCACGATATAACCTATGTAGTTTTCAATAACAGGAAATTGTTTACCTAAAAAATAAGCGATACTCGCAATGCTTCCAATCCAAGCAACCGCACCAATCACATTATACATCATAAATATTTTAAAATCTACTTTAATCACTCCTGCTAGTATAGGTGCAAAAGTTCTGATGATGGGTAAGAAGCGGCCTAATATTAAAGTCTTTCCGCCATGCTGATTATAAAAATCTTTCGTAGCGATTAAATGCTTTTTCCTAAATAAAAAACTATCTTCTCTGGTATATAATTTTTCACCTGTTTTTTTTCCAAACCAATAGCCAAAAACATTTCCTGTAATAGCTGCTAACATTAATAAAGGAAGTAGTATTAAAAAAGGCGTGTCTAACAATTGTGGTTTGGTAGCACATAATAATCCTGAAATAAAAATTAATGAATCTCCCGGCAAGAAAAAACCAACAAACAAACCTGTTTCGGCAAATACTACGAATAACAATAACCACAAGCCACCGTAATGGATAATACTTTGTGGATCGGTTAATTGTTTGAGGAAATCAAGCATAATTCAGAAAACGAAATTAAGAAGAAAAAAAGCAAATACATTTGAGAAATATGACTTTTCATAGCCACGCCCCCTTCAGAGGTGGATAAAGAATAACTAAGCAATATCAAAAGACATTTTCTTTTTATCGATACTTGCCTGAATATCTGTTAATTGTCCTTTAGGGATAGAATTAATTAAGTTTTTAGTGTATTGAGATTGAGGGTTCATGTAAATCTCATCTGCATCACCCATTTCCTCAATCTTTCCTTTATTCATCACCACCATTCGATCACTCATAAATTTAACGACCGATAAATCATGTGAAATAAAAATATAAGTAAACTTAAATTCACGTTTTAAATCATTCAATAAATTTAATACTTGCGCTTGAATAGAAACATCTAATGCACTGACGCTCTCATCACAAATAATAAATTTTGGATTTAAGGCTAAGGCGCGAGCAATGCAAACACGTTGACGTTGACCACCACTAAACTCATGTGGATAACGCCCGAATTGTTTTTCAGTTAAACCAACTTTGTTTAATAATTCGTAAACTTTTTCTTTTCGTTGATTGTTGTTAGACAAAATATGATGCACCTGCATTGGCTCCATCAAAGCTTCGCCAATAGTAATTCGAGGATTTAAAGAAGAATAAGGATCTTGAAAGATAATCTGCATATCTTTTCTTAATTGCCTCATGTCTTCTGGCTTTAAAAGCAATAAATCATTTCTTTGAAAAAATATTTTTCCTTCAGTTGGTTCATTTAATCTTAAAATCGTGCGCCCTAATGTCGTTTTACCACAACCACTCTCTCCTACTAATCCTAAAGTTTCTCCTTCATAAACATCCAATGTAACATCATCCACTGCTTTTACATAGTCAATAGTTTGACCAAAAAATGATTTTGTTTTAGGAAAATAAGTTTTGATATTTTGAATCTCTAGAATTTTAGAACGACTATATAGTTCCTTATGCTCTGCCTCGCGTTGTTCCTTAGTGATAATCACACTATTGATGGTTTCACTAACTGTAGTTGGTATTTCCAACATATTGCCATCAGAATCTGTACTCATAAAATCAGCTGAAACCGGCAAGCGCTTTATTCGCTTATCTAATGGTGGACGACAAGCTAATAAACTTTTTGTATATGGATGCTTTGGATTACTAAATATTTCAAGGACAGGCCCTTGCTCCACAACCTTTCCCTTATACATCACCATTACTTTATCAGCAAGTTCTGCTATAACCCCTAAATCATGCGTGATAAACATAATACCCATATCATGTTCTCTCTGTAATTTTAGCATTAAATCTAAAATCGTTTTCTGAACAGTCACATCAAGAGCCGTGGTTGGCTCATCAGCAATTAATACACGAGGATTACAACTCATGGCCATCGCAATCATCACCCGCTGTTTTTGACCTCCTGAAATTTGATGTGGATATACATTAAATATTCTTTCTGGATCAGGTAATTGAACCTGTTCAAACAGTCTTATGGTTTTCTTCTTAGCTTCTTTTTTGGATACTTTTTGATGTAAAATAATAGCCTCCATAACTTGGCTCCCACAAGTATAAACAGGGTTTAAACTTGTCATAGGTTCCTGAAAAATCATAGCAATTTCATTACCTCTAAATGAACGCATTTCTTCAGAAGATAAATTACGCAAATTAACAACCCCTTTGTGTTTTGAATGATACAAAAGCTCGCCACCAAATATACGCCCCGGAGGATTTGGAATTAACTGCATAATCGATAAAGAGGTTACTGATTTACCTGAGCCACTCTCTCCAACAATACCAATTGTTTCACCTTTATGCAAGGTAAACGAGACATCGTTGACTGCCTTTACAAACTCACCATCTGATTTAAACTCAGTAACTAAATTTTTAACTTCTAGTAATACCTCTTTTTGCATAATAATCACTACGAATATAGGGAATTTGAATTAAAAACAACGCTTTTAATTAAACAGAAAAGCATTTTTTGAACCACCTGACATTGCTTATGGCTCTAAGCCGCAATCGGTATTTTTTTTATCAAAAACATCGTATATAAAAGGCTCTTTCCTGACATAAGACGAGAAATTGCCATTTTTAAAAAAATTCAAAATTTCAGGACCTATATTACTGAATTGAAAATACATTTCATCATGATTAATACATTCATATAGGTAATCATCACAAGGCTGTTTTAAGGAATCTTTACTAAAGTTAAATTCACCTAGCATTAATGCCGTTTTTTTATGTTTAAGAATTAGTTGTGTGGGTTTATTCTCAATAATAATTCCAATATTTTTTGAATCATTAGCGTTTGTTGGATATAATGTTAGAGAAAAATCATACATGATTTTACCGACCACTAATTTGATTAATAAAGGCTTATCCTTCACTAACACATAGGGTGCTCTCTCTTGAAAAGGGCTACGGTCATAAACAATGGAGGCAATATTATTAACTGAATGTTTTTGCAACCACATATTTAGTAACCAAGAGCCAGCAATATAACTAAACACATGCAGTTTCTTGTAATTTAGTAAATGATGCTTTTCAATAAATATATTTAAATTGAACACGCACTGTTGTAGAGAATCTCTGCCAATGTAATGAGGTATATAAACATCATACCCTTTATGAATAAAAAAATCTCTAATATCCTTGACTCCATGTATTTTAGAACCAAATCCTGGCAATATTAAGATGGCTTCTTTTTGAGATAGAGGAATACTTGTATCTTCTATCACAATAATATCTTTACGGTGAGCAAAACAGGTGGTTACATATAAAAACAAAACTGTTAAAGCAAATTTCAACGGCATATTATCCCTTATAAAACAACCATTTTCCTAGTTCCTTCCAAGTAGTTTTTTTACCATACATTAAAATACCCGTACGATAAATCTTTCCGGCTAACCATGTAAAAAATAAGAAACCAACCACCAACATTACCATTGATAAAGCTAACTCCCAAGTCGGAACTCCAAACGGTAAGCGCACCATCATTACAATAGGTGATGTGAGAGGAAATATAGAGAAAAACTGAGCTAAACCACTATCAGGGTCTGAAGCAACACCTTGTGCAATCGCAAAACTAATAATCAATGGCGCGGTAACAGGAATCATAAATTGCTGTGTATCGGCTTCGCTGTCAACCGCTGAGCCAATTGCTGCAAAAAGAGCCGCATATAATAAATAACCCAATAAAAAATAAAAAGCAAACACAAGAATAACATGTGACACATCAATTTTTGATAAATTATCTAGGACATCTATCGCTTCATTAGGTGTTTTTACCTTTTCCATTTTGTCAGAATGAGATGTAATATCATCCTTCATGACTTTTGAAATTTGTTGCTCTTGTTTAATTTTGTCAGCAATTTGATCTTTGAACAAAACGCCTGTTACAAAAGTGCTTATAGCAAAAGTTAAAATAATCCACAAAACAAATTGGGTTAAGCCTACCATGGCTACGCCAATAATTTTACCAAGCATTAATTGAAATGGCTTCACTGAAGATACAATCACTTCAACAATACGATTTGTTTTTTCTTCTATGACTCCTCGCATAACTTGAGCGCCATATAAAAAAATCATCATATAAATAGCAACTGCCAATGAAAACCCAACAATCATATTTGTTTCAGCACTCGTCTTTTTCTCGAAACCATCTTCAGACACTTTAATTGTTTTTACTTCAACTGGTCTTCGTGCTCTTTCAATTTTACCAACATCTATGCTATCTCCTTGTAATCGATAATCAAATAATATATTTTCCATCGTATTACTGATATACTGTTGAGTACTAATACCAGGTTCTTTTTTATAGTATAAATGAGGAGTTGTTTTGTCATTGTTAATCGCCTCAATATCAATTTCCATGACCATATCAAAGGGACCATTTTTTAATTTAGCCTTTGCAGAATCGATAGTTCCAACACCGTAGGTGAATTTAATTTCTTTTGTGTTAGGGATTTTATCAATAAATAAACCACTATGATCCAACACAAACACTTGATGTTCTGTTTTATCACGCATGGCAAGCCAAACTGGAACAATCATAACTCCAGCCATTAATAATGGCCCTAAAATGGTCATTAACAAAAAAGATTTTTTCTTAACCCGTGAAAAATATTCTCGTTGAATGATTAATAATAATTTATTCATTGTATATAAAATGAAACGTTTATAATAAAAAGATTATTCTGTAAAAGTACTTTGAGTATTTAATTCAGTTTTATTTTCAACCACTGAAATAAAAATATCATTCATTGAAGGAACAACTTCTTGAAAAGATAGAATTTCAGCATGATTTAAAACTGCCTGCAATAAATCGTTTGGTTTATTTTGACGTAATAACTTTACCGTTACTGAGTGAACATCATCATCCGATTTTTTATCTAACAATTCAGCACCTGCCCATAAAGCATTAGTGAATCCCATTAAATTACCTTTAAACGTAATGTGGTAGATGTTACTTTTATAGTTTTTACGTATTTCTTTAACAGACCCATCTAATAATTTTTCTGACTTATTGATTAAAGCAATATGGTCACATAACTCTTCAACACTTCCCATATTATGTGTTGAGAAAATAATAGTAGCGCCCTTTTCTCTTAATTCTAAAATTTCATTTTTAATTAATTGAGCATTAATCGGATCAAAACCGCTAAAGGGTTCATCGAGTATTAACAACTTTGGCTCATGCAATACCGTTACAATAAACTGAACCTTTTGCTGCATTCCTTTACTTAGTTCCTCAATTTTTTTATCCCACCAATTTTCAATTTCAAATTTTTTAAACCAATTTTGTAATTTTATTTTAGCATCATCTTTTTTCAATCCCTTTAGCTGCGCTAAATACATGACCTGCTCCCCTACCGACATTTTTTTATATAACCCTCTCTCTTCAGGCAGATAACCAATAAAATCAACATGCTTAGGAGCTAATCGCTCCCCATTAAATAAAACCTCCCCACTATCCGGGCCCGTAATTTGATTAATAATTCGAATTAAAGATGTTTTACCAGCTCCATTTGGTCCTAATAAACCAAATATTTTTTTAGGCTCCACAACTAAACTCACATCTCTTAAAGCAACGTGATTAGCGTAATTTTTATGGATGTTTTTGACTTCTAATATTGGTGTCATATACTAATTTGATTTACGAATTTAGTCAATAAATTTTATTTTAAGTTTCATCAATACCAATTGAAATAATGATACAAGAGCGGCAAAAATAAAGACACTATTTAGTTTCAACGAATTCTTGAGACTTCATAATTTCATCGTAAACGCCGTTCCATAAGCCAATTCGCTTTTGCAATGATTCAACCGTAGCATCTTCTACTTCTTTCCATTTAGAAGCATCCTCTCCGCACAAATTAGCGGTCATTTGTAAAGCCAAATGACTATGATGATCACCATCCACCTCTATATGACGTTCTAAATAATATTTGAAAATAGAAATATCTTGAGGAAAATTTTTATGAATATCATTGATAATTGATAGAAACATATTTGGAATTAAATCCTCACGCCCAAATGTAAAAATAGCCGACTGTAAATAATCTTTTTGACTATTAATAATTTTAAAAGTAAAGATCACGAATTCCTTAGCAGATTCAGGTGTTTGTGAATTAGAAAAAGCTAAATTAAAATCCTTAGTTTCTTGAAGGACAGAAATAAATTGATGCATTTGTGAAACATTAGCACCACATTGTTTCATAGCATCTAAATATAATTCAAAATGGCTTTTTCTATTTCCATCTAAATCTAAATCAGATTCTTCTCCAACAACTATTTCATTAATTAAAAAACGTGTTTCAGCATCTCCTTTTGGATACCATGGGATAGTTGTACAAGTTAAATTTTGCTGTAATGATTTTAAAATAGACATAAAATCCCAAACCGCATAAATATGAAATTGCATAAACATCTTCAAGTCATCAATATCACGAATCACAGAATACACTTTATGATTCATAATTTCTTGGCGCAGTGGCTCAATAGTTGTTCTTATTTTTTCTATATATGGATTCATATTACTATAGTTTATTCGACATAAAATGCTAAACCTTTTAAATATTCGCCTTCTGGAAAATTAGGAGTAATCACATGATCTGCAGGCTGAGAAAGCGTATGCAATAACTTCATATTTCTGCGAGACTCAATAGCAGCAGCAGTAACCGTATTATAAAATAATTTTTTATCGATGACTCCTGAGCAAGAAAAGGTAAATAAAATTCCTCCTTTTTTAATGTTTTGTAAAGCCATTTGATTTAAGCGCTTATAACCAATAACGGCATTATGAGATACATCTCTGCTCTTGGCAAATGCTGGCGGATCTAATATAATTATATCATAATTTTTACCATGATCTTTTAAATAATCAAAGGTATCAACCGCAAAACCTTCATGATTAGTGGCATTATTTAATATTGCATTTTTATTACATAAGTCAATAGCTTTAGCACTCGAATCAACAGAATGAATAATTTCGCAGCCGCTGTTAGCAGCATACATAGAAAATCCCCCTGTGTATGAGAATGTATTTAATACACGTTTATCTTTACTATATTTTCCAAGTAATTCTCGGTTTTCTCTTTGATCAATAAAAAAGCCTGTTTTTTGTCCGTTGATAAAATCAATGTAAAATTTTACATCGTTCTCAATAACAATTAACTCTTCATTGCAAGAACCGTATAAAAATTCATTTTTTAATCCGGCTGAATAATTGTTTGGAAGGGTTTCAGAACTTTTATCATAAACACTTTTTAATTGAGTACCATAAACTATTTTTAAAGCTTCTGCAATATCTAAGCGACACTTATGCATACCGATGCTATGCGCCTGAAAAACAACATGACCATTATAAAAATCCATAATTAAACCTGGACATCCATCTCCCTCTCCAAATACTAAACGATAGACATTGGTATGAGGGTTATTGGCTAAATTTAAAAACTGACGATACAAAAATGCTTTTTCAATTTTTTTTACCCAAAAGTCAGTATTAATTTGTTGTTTGCTAAAGGAAATAATTCGACCAGTAATACTTCCTTTTTGATACTGAGCCATTCCTAAAAATTGTTGTTTAGCAGAATATACTTCAACAACATCACCATCAGCGATATTTGAATCTTGTGTTTTAATTGCCCCCGAAAAAATCCATGGGTGAAAACGAAGAACTGGCAATTCTTTGCCATTATGTAAGATTAATCTTGGATATTCTATCATATTACAAATGTATCTTATTATGGCTTATTTTTAGGTTTATAAAGCAAATATTTTAACTAAATTTGAGTTTTTAATACTAATTTAATACGACTTCTTCTAGACATTTCATTATTCAAATAAAACGAAATGAATAAACTCGACAAGTACAAAAAACATTAATATGACAACATCTGAAATAAAATTAAAAATCACTGTTGATGAAAATCAATTACCTCATAAAATTGAATGGGAAGCACCAGATGCTAACGAAGGTAGTGCTTGTAAAAGCATGATGTTAGCCCTTTGGGACGAAAAAGAAAATAATACCATGCGTATTGATTTATGGACAAAAGATATGAGTGTTGATGAGATGAAGAAATTTTTTCACCAAAATATCACAACATTAACCGATACATACCTCAGAGCCACCAATGATGAAACCACTGTTAAAGAATTGCGTGAATTCATGAGTGAACTAGGAAAAAGAATGGGTGTTTTAGCTAGTAACTAATTCAAACGACGACTTTATGAGAAAAAGCTGTTTGAGTATATTATTAATTATAATTTATTCATATAGCTTTTCTCAATCAAAATCCTTTGATATTCATAAAAAATATTCAGTTGTTCAAATTTTTCAGGACATTGATTACACTGAAAAATATCTGACTAAATTTCATCCGGATCCATTTAAATATATCAGTCAGGATTCTTTACACGCCTTTATTTTAAGTCTAAAATCTAGGATAGATTCTCCACTAACCGAAATGCAGATTCGGTTTTACATTAAACAAATTATTGCTAAAATAGGATGTGGTCATAATGATGCGGGAGCATCTAAACACTATGCAAAAACCATTGCCAAAACCAATAGGCCAATTATTCCACTCAATACATTTATCACAGATTCAAATCATTTATACATCCTAAATAATTTATCAAAAGATAGTTCCATTAAGGCTGGTGATGAAATTTTAAGTATTAATAATCATTCCACTCAAAGTATTCTTCATACTATTTTTTCTGTTTCAACCTCAGACGGGTACAACATTACTTATAAAAAGCAAGGGGCTAGATATCAATGGTTTAAATATTATTATTCTTTTTGTTATGGTTTTAAATCGAGTTATAATATAAGTATCAAGCATAAAAATCAAACGATTACAAATTATAATTTACCCTCAATTTCTTCCTTAAAAGACACTATTATCTTTCCGAAAAAAGATTCTGTTCATTATATAAATACTACTAAAACCTGCCATTATTCAATATTACAGAACAATAAACCCATAGCGATTATTGATATTGATGGATTTAAAGGAAGACATTGGTATTCTTTTTTTAGAAAAACATTTAGGGATATTAAACGAAAGAATATAGAGCATTTAGTTATAGACTTAAGAGACAATGGTGGTGGTCAAATCAATGATGGCTTAAATGTCTTATCTTATTTAATTCATAAAAAAACTTATTTACCATTTGACAGAAAACCAAATTTAATGATGTTGAATCCAAAATATAAAATGAATATTGGCTCAAGAATCACTCCATTTATATTTTGTACGATGATGCCCCAATGGCCAAAAAACAAACGATTGAGACATTACTTTATAGCTTTACCAAAAAGAAAAAATGCTTATCATGGCAATATGTATGTGCTTGTTAATGGAAAATCATTTTCGATGAGTGGCGTTGTGGCAAGTTACTTAAAATACCAAGCTCATGCAATCATCATTGGTGAAGAAACAGGAGGAAATGTTGCAGGAAGCAATGCGGTTATTAGTGGCAAAATTATTCTACCTAATACTCGTATACAAGTATTTATTCCAATGTACCATATCTATCACGATATTGAAGTAAAAAATGATGGACATGGGCTGATACCAGATTACCCTACACAATACAGTAAAGATGATATTTTAAATGGTGTTGATATCGATTTAATTAAAGTATCGTCATTGGTAAACTAATACTTGAACATTTTATGAAAAACCTGTCTTACTAACTAATACTATTTCTCACACGCTGACTAAAATCCCTTAAAGCTTGATTAAAGGCTGTTCCTTGCTCTATTTTTTGTTTAATATGTATTGAGGCTAAAACATGCGTTAAACATTCACCTTCGTCTTTACCCTCCACCTCAATAGCTGGCTTTTGTTCTTCCATCATGGCAGCCTCTGCTTCTTGGAGTTGACTTAAGGAGTATTGTTCTACTAATTTTTTAATAACTGGTATTTGCATAATTATTTCCTTAAATCATCAATCATTTTTTGTAAATACTCTTCTTTACTAGTTGCCGTGCCTTCCAATAATACTCCATTTTTAAAACTTGCCAAATAAGGTAAATTATCTACGCCACCTAACTTACGAGCTTTTTCATTTTCTTCAGCATTCACTTCTAAAAATAAAATGTCTGTATTAGCTTCATCATTTGAATGACGTTTAAATTTTGGTGCAAATAATTTACATGAGCCACACCAATCGGCATAATATTTTACAATAACTTGTTTATTGTTATTTAATAAATCTTCAAAATCGATATCTGTGCTAAGTTGTACCATTATAGTTATTTTAATATTTAAACTATAAACTTAACAATTAAAACTAAGAATAGTTTGACAAAATATCCACTATTTAAAAACAAAAAAAGCCCCTTCAAAATTGAAGAGGCTTTCTTATAATAAATAAACAAAAAAATTATTTAGTAATAACTATTTTTTGTTTTGTTGATTTACCAATTACAAAATAAATTCCACTTGCTAAATTACTTACTTGGCAAGTGTATTGATTACTTTGATTCAATTCAATGGTTTTAATAATTTGTCCTAGTTCATTTGAAATAGAAATCACTTCTAATTTTTGAGATTGAATTGTAACATCTCCATTACTTGGGTTTGGAAACAAAACAACGGAAGTGAATGAATTAAGCTCTTCAATACCGGTGCAAGGGGAAACGATAACACTAACAGTTGCTGTTGCAGAACATCCATTCCCATCAGTTCCTGTCACTGAATATACATTAGTGGCAGATGGAGTAAAAGCAACTCCATTTGTTACACTATTAGTCCATACATATGATGATGCCCCAGTACCTGATAATGTAACCGCATTACCAACACAAACTGCTGATGCTGTTGTATTAGCTAAAACTGTAGGCAAACTATTTACAGTTACCGAAACAACTGCTGAATTTGAACATGTTCCTGCTGTTCCAATAACAGTGTAGGTATTAGTTGATGATGGTGCAAAAGCAACACCATTCGTAACACCACCTGTCCATACATAAGAAGTTGCTCCACTACCTGTTAAAGTAACATTAGAACCATAACAAATTGATGATGATGTGGTGTTTGCACTCACGATCAATGAATTACTCACCGTTACGGTAACAACTGCAGAGTTTGTACAAGTTCCTGATGTACCTATAACCGTATATGTTCCAGTTGATGAGGGGATAAATGATACTCCATCCGTAATACCTCCTGTCCACACATAAGATGAAGCTCCACCTCCTGTTAAGGTAACTGATGAGCCAGGACAAATGGTAGGAGCAGATGAATTTGCTGTGACTGATGGATTCGGATTAACTACCACAGAGGCAACAGCCGAATTTGAGCAACCATTAGCATCTGTGCCATTAACCGTATAATTTAATGATGCCGATGGTGTAAATGAAACTCCATTTGCCACACCACCAGTCCAAATATAAGAAGAGGCGCCTCCACCATTTAAGGTAATAGAAGTTCCATTACAAACCGCTGTAGAAGATGGCGAAGCTGTTACTGTTGGTAAATTATTTACTGTTACCGAAACAACCCCTGTATTTGAACAACTTCCAGTCGTTCCTGTTACAGTATAAGTATTAGTTGCTGGCGGAGCAAATGCAACACCATTCGTTGCTCCTCCAGTCCATATATAAGAAGTTGCTCCACTACCTGTTAATGTCACATTTGTTCCAGCACAAACTGTATTTGTACTTGTATTTGCCGTTACAGTTGGAGTAGGATTTACAACAACAGAAGCCACTGCTGTATTTGAACAACCATTTACTGCTGTTCCTGTGACACTATAATTTAAACTTGATGATGGTGTAAAACTAGTTCCATTTGTAACACCACCAGTCCAAACATAAGATGATGCTCCACCACCTGTTAAGGTAATACTTGTTCCACTACACACTGTGGTTGATGAAGGAGTAGCAGTCACTACGGGTTTAGGCTTAACAGTCACAGTGCTTTGTGCGCCAGCCAAAGAACCGCAGGCATCAGATACAATTAATAATGTAGTATAAGTACCGGCAGCTGAATAAGTCGCTGATGCAGTTGCGCCGGCAGCTGTAGGTGTAGCAATGGCGCCAAAACTCCACTGATAGGTTCCTGCAGTTGAACCTGCGGAATTATAACTCACACTTTGTCCTTCACAAATCGTACTTCCTGAAGTCGTATATGTTGCAACCATAGGAGCTTGAGTTAAAAATGGATGAATTAATAAAGAAATATTTAAACTCCATGAGTTAACGGCATCTGCATAATTATACCAAGTATTATTAGATTGCTTTTCCCAAGCTGGTGTTGGAACAGTTTGTCCACTTTGATTACTAACAATACTCAATGAATCTTTAACTCCTACTGCTGGCCACTGTAATCCTGACACATCAACACTAGTGAAAAATTTCTTAGAAGCAGGTAAATTAATTGGCGTAGGAAAAATAACTAATGAATAACGATTTGCTGTCACATCAGACATAATCGTTCCCATGGTAATAGTTGATGTTCCTAAAGCTGCTCCAACTGTGCCACCTGTTCCGTCATAAATCTTGATAGCAACGGTTTTACTTGGTGTAGCTGAATAGGCAATATCAAAACCAACATACACTTGAGTAATCATTGTGTTTGCAGTAGCAGATGCATCAAAATACATAGCCTTTTCTTTATCACCATAAGTGTTTGGACCATTTACAAAACCATTTGAAAAAATAGGTGTTCCTGTGCCATAATTAGTTAATGTCCAAGTTGCTGGCACAGGCAAATTAATTGACATACATGTGCTAGTAGTTGTAGTTGGAAGAGGTTGAATGACTGCAGATTTATAATTTGCGTGAGTTGAAAACGCATGAGAACCAAATGTTGTATAATTATTCTGCTTACTAATTTGAGCAAAACCAACATTAAAAATTAATAGTAAAATAAAACTGAGTAGTTGTTTTTTCATGTTTTTTTATGTTTTAAATATTTAGACGAATGTACGGATTTTATTGCCTAAAATACAAAATAAACTAACCAATACCGAAAAACATAAAACATCTAAGGCATTAAAAAGTAAGCCTGTATTGAGGAATTACAAAAAATTTCAACTGATAATCTGTTTTAATAGTATGAGTGTTTAAATCATACTGTTGTTGAAAGATGTTATTATGCTTTGTGAAATTTTGAATATCAATACTTATCTCATGAGTAAAGCGTTTCGTATTTAATTTATAAGAAGGCTTCACATCAATTCTGAAATAAGGGTCATACTGAGGATTATAAGCAACAGACCCATCTCTGATTTCAGCGTTATACATGACGGATTTAGCAATATCAATTGGCACATATCTTTTCCCTCCAGCATAGGTGACTTTTATATCTAGTGCTATGATATGTTTTTCTTTTATTTTAAATTCTTTACCTGCCAAAGCATTAAATACATAATTTCCATTAAAAGCAGTATTTCTGTAAACTCCATCACTGCCGGTATACTTACTTTCGAATAATGAAGCGGTTACTAAAAAATAATACCCCTTACTATAAAACTTCTCTAAGGTTAATTCAATGCCATAATTTTCTCCTGTTCCATGATTGACTAAACTATCAACATTAGGACTATTAAAATCGGCACCTAAATTAACTGTACTAAAATAATCTTTCCTAATTTTTACAGGAACACTATATAAATACTGATAATACAATTCTGTTTTAATACGAACACTATTAAACAAGTTTACATCATAGGCTAAAATAGCATGCGCTGCTTTAGTAAAATCCAATTGACGATTGGTTTCAACCACACGACCATTGCCAAAATTAGCAGTTGCAAAATAAACATATAACGGCTGTACTTGACTGTGAAGTCCTGCGCCGAAACTTAATGATTGCTTTTTATTAATTTCATACCTTAATCCTAATCGTGGTTCGGGCGACTGAGAATGATTGAGTAATAAATATTGATAGGTGAATCCAGTATTTAAGGAGAATTTTTCACTAAAATGATGTTTCCATTGAATAAATCCACGCATTAAAGCAGTTTGACCCGAATAGTTTCTAAGTGTCACAAATCCTGCTCCATCATTATCAATACTATCCACAAAAGTTGTATTATAGGAGTCAATATAAAATCCTGCATTAATAAAATTTCGAGAATTAAATTTTTTATTATAAGTTGTATTTGCTGAATACCTGGTTGTATAAGAAATATTTCGATATTCTGGTCTCACTGTCTCGGGAGTTGTACTCGTATCTACACGATCTGCTGTAATTAAATTATACTGTCCTGAAACCCCAACATTTGTTTTAATATAAGATGTTGAATTAATTAAATAAGTATGAGAAACACCCCCTGCACCAACATTTGATCTGAAGAACATATTTCGACCACTATAGCCATATAAATTATTATCCTTTGATTGTTGACTTTGCAGCAGTTCAGCATAACTTAAGCCTCCAATACCCCATACTGAAAATTTACCAACTTTTTTTGTCGGTAAATCTATTTTAAATGAGAGATCTTGATATTGAGGAACAGCACTGCCTGTTCCAAAATCCAATCCTAAATATTTAAATACCGACAAAGTGGAGTAACGGTAGTTTACCATGAACGATGCGTTTTTCTTTTTTTTAGAAAACGGTCCTTCTGCTCCTAATTCAAATCCATTAAAACCAACCATTCCCAAAAATTCATACTTTTCATTATTTCCAGTTCTCATTTTTAAATCAAATACACCTGCGGTTGCATTGCCATAGTCTGCAGGAAAAGCGCCTGTCATAAAATCTGAATTATCAAGCGTATTGTTATTTAAAATACTAATTGGACCACCAGACGAACCCATACTTCCAAAATGATTAGGGTTTGGAATATCTAATCCATTTAAACGCCACAAAATACCCAAGGGTGAATTCCCTCTAATAATAATATCATTTCTACTATCATTTGCTCCACTTACTCCAGCAAAATTGGCTGCCATACGTGCTGGATCTCCTCTACTACCAGCATAACGACCCGCTTCTTCAGTGCTAAATACCCGAGAGCTAACTGTCGCCATTTTGTTATTCGTTTTTGTTTTATCCACATCCGCAGTCACTATTATTTCTTGTCCCTGCACCGCCGACTCTTCTAGTTCAATATTCAATACAGTTTCTTTACCTGTTGTAAGAACTACTGTTTGAGTTTTTTCTTTATAGGATATTAAAGCAATTTTCAGTTGCTTTCTTCCTAGTAAAATTTGATCGAAGCGAAATTTTCCATTTTCATCGGTTATAGTAGCCTTGGGTGGCTCCGAATTTAATATGCTTACCACAGCACCAGGTAATGGGCTTTGGGTTTGTTTATCAATAACAGTACCTCGGATTGTTTGAGATAATTCTTGCGAAAAAACAATTTGAAAAACAGAAACACTTATTATTAAAAAAAAATATTTCATTTACTGAGGCAAATACTTTTTAATTAAACAAGGAAATTGATAGGGGCACTTGATAAAAATAATATTGTTAGCAACAGTAATAGTTTTTTTTGATACCACAATTTTTAAATCTTCTTTTTCCCATTCTTCTTTTAAACAATCCATGTTAACGTTATCAGGATTTTGTCCTGAAGGAATTTTTTTATAAAATTTCCAAGGCTCAAATAAAAGATAGGTTCCATAAGCCCAAGTTGTTTTTATATAACCAGATTTATCTGTTGTGATAGTATCAATTTCTTGATGCTCATTTATAATAATTAATTTTTTGTTTGCATATAGAGTGCCTTTGTTAGGATTATTTTCTAAATCTTTATTTGGCTTCATACCCCCGCAATATGGTAAATATTGAACTAATTTTAGTCTAACTTTCTTTGTTTGAGAAAATGAATAAAATCCAATGATTAATAAAAAGCATAATGATAATCCTTTCATAGTCTATGGTGTAGAGGATGATACCGGAAGTATTTTTCCATTATAATATAAATGACCTTTTGTTGCAAAATCAAAAATATATTCAGCCATTTGATTAGGGGTTAAAGGTGCTTGGTAACCAGGAAATGCTTCGGCAAGCATTTCGGTTTGAACCGCTCCAATGGCTAAACAATTTACAGAAATATTTTTTTCTTTTAATTCTTCCGCTAAACATTCTGTTAATCCAGCAATGGCAGCTTTTGAAGAACTATAGGCAGATAGTCCTGAAAATTTGGAACTGCCTTGAAAACCTCCCATACTACTGATATTGAGTACATGAGATTTTTTTTCTTTTCCTAACAATGGCAATAATTGCTGTGTTAAATAATATGGGGCAAATACATTTACCTGATATACTTTTTGCAACTCATCGTAAGTTATGGATTCATATGGTTTGTTAACCAATGAACCTGCATTATGAATCATACAATCTATATGAGTAACTTCATTTTTAATAGATGTAATAGCAGAATTCATGCTCTCACGAGAACTTAAATCAGTTGAAATTGATTTAAGATTTGAATGTGCTAATGTTTTCAAAGGTTCTAAATTCCTAGTCAAACAAAAAACAACATGACCAGAATTAAGAAACTGCTTCACTAGTTCAAATCCAATCCCTCTGCTTGCGCCTGTAATAATAATATTCATAGACCTACTAATAATTGACAACTTGCTCTAAAATTCCTTGTGGTAATTCTCTTTCACCATATTGTTGATTTCTCAACTGTGGCTCAAAACCTGCTTCTTTAATAGCATCTTGAATAGTTTTATAAGTAAAACGATGAGGTGCACCTGCAGCGCTGACCACATTTTCTTCAATCATAATACTACCAAAATCATTGGCTCCTCCATGTAAACAAATTTGTGCTGTTTGTTTACCAACGGTTAACCACGACGCTTGAATATTTTCAATATTTGGCAACATGATTCTACTTAAAGCAACCATTCTAATATATTCATCTGCACTAACATTATTGGTAATACCTTTGACGCGTCTCAATAAAGTTCCATCATCTTGAAAAGGCCAAGCGATGAATGCTAAGAAACCTTTAGCATCGGCAGGTTTTTCAGATTGAACATCTCGAATCCAAACTAGATGTTCAAAACGCTCGAAAATTGTTTCAATATGGCCAAACATCATGGTTGCTGATGTTGTAATGTTTAATTGATGACAAGCCCGCATTACATCTAACCATTCTCGTCCAGTACATTTTCCTTTTGAAATTAATCGACGTACTCGATCATTTAATATTTCAGCACCTGCCCCTGGCAAACTATCTAAACCAGCCTCAACTAATGCTTTTAAAACTTCAGTATGTGATAGCTTTTCTAATTTTGCAATATGAGCAATTTCTGGCGGCCCCAAAGAATGTAATTTTATAGAGGGATATAATGATTTTAATTCCTTGAATAAATTCACATAAAAACTTAATCCTAAATCAGGATGATGCCCACCTTGCAACAATAATTGGTCTCCACCATATTTAATCGTTTCGTCAATTTTTTTCTTGTAGGTTTCTATATCCGTAATATAAGCTTCTGCATGACCAGGTATTCTGTAGAAATTACAAAACTTACAATTGGCTATACACACATTAGTGGTATTTAAATTACGGTCAATTTGCCAAGTAACTTTATTGGAATTATGTTTTTTAATATTTCGTATTTCATTCGCTACAAACATTAATTCTGATGTAGCTGCATGTTCGTATAAAAAAATACCATCTTCTATGGATAAAAATTCAAGATTTTGAGCACGCTGTAATAGTGACTGAACATTCATTAGTTTAAAGATTTTACAAAGTAAAAGTACGTTTTATATAGAGAAACAAAAAGCCCTTTTTAATGTTTAAAAAGGGCTAAAAGTTATAAAAAAACTTCTCTTCAGCTCAACCTAATAAAGGATTAAGCTAGTTTCTGATAGGTTTGCCACCAACGGTCAGGCATTTCATTATTCACCGCCATTTCATAATCTTTATAAGAACATGGTAAAAGCGTATGGCGCTCAAATTTTAAGCCTTTACTTGGAGGGTAAGGAATTTCCATCCACCAACGATCACTTTTTTTGCTTTTAAAAAAATTGATTTCATGTTTTTCTTCTTGTAACACAACATGAAACTTCACATAATCTGGACTTGTTCTAGAAGGAAAATCACTTTTACGATTATAGAAACCATCCATAAAACACCAAATCATTTGTGCGGCAAGATTAGCTGTTTTTCCGTGCGTATCAAATTCTGGATTAATCTCATAAATACCAATTGATGATAGTTTATCATTCATCCCTGCATAACGCATCATTTGACAAGCTTCTTCGGAATAAAATCCATTTGGTGAGGCATTTGGATTTGCAGGCGCATCACTATGTTTAATTGCTGTAATATCAAAGCTTAGCATGTCTGCATGACGAATAATTGGTTCTGCTTCCTCAATAGCGTCGCGCACTTGGCCTAATCGATAGGTATCAAAATACAAACGACTCATCATATTTAAACTCGTTTGATCAACTAAATATGTTTGGTAACCTATATTACTAAAATTAAATAAATAGTTAGGCTGATGTAAAATTATTTTACCTAAATAAGCCGTGTTGGTTGTATCATCATCTGGATTGCCTAAATCAAATCTAGAATCGATTGATACTACATTAATTGTTTGTTCAAGTTTTTCATAACCTAAAAACTGAGCGTAAGTTAAATCCTGACTACCTCCAATGATAACAGGAATAACATTATTTCTAATTAAATAATCAACCGTAGTTTTTAATGCAAAGTATGTATCATCTACTTCATGACCTGGATGAATATTTCCTAAATCAGCAATTTGAGGTCTGAAGCTTCCTGGATATAAGGTATAAAAATAATCCCTCACTTTATCAGGAGCTAAAGCGCATCCTAAATTTGAGTTAGCTCTTCTATCTTCGCAAACACCAACAATTGCCATATCAATTCCCTCTAATTCTGGAAAGTCAGAATCTTGAGTATAAGCTACAATTGTTTTACCAATTTGATTTTCAGAAAATGAATCGGCGTTTAAAATAATTGGTTGAAAAAAATGTTGGATATCGCTCATTATAAGTTATTCTATCAATATTTGTAATAGATTAAATTTATTTATAATGATTTCTCATCTTAAATAAATAAAGCAAACTTATTAACTAACTTGGGTTAGTATAACGATCTTAATATTAAACAAAAACTTACTCTCCTTTTATTATTCTAAAATTTTTGATTGATGTTTCGCCTTTTACTTGCAAAAAATAAAGGCCTGCAGATAAATTATATTTACTAAAATTCCAATTGAAACCAAATTCATCTTTTTCAAAATAATCTTTAGTTAATATAGTAATCAATTTCCCTTGAGCATCATAAAGGGCAATTTGATAGTTCTCTCCTTTTGGAATATTTAATTCAAAA
The DNA here is from genome assembly GCA_947450025.1 of Bacteroidota bacterium. GTDB lineage: Bacteria > Bacteroidota > Bacteroidia > B-17B0 > Aurantibacillaceae > UBA4416. The sequence continues at coordinate 141,308 of CANFTW010000005.1, forward strand.
TGGATATTATTGATAAAAGGATTTGGATAAATATAGGCATTGATTTCAGAATTTTTATCTTCAACATCTGTTACTATAGGAACACTGCAAGGACCGGTTCCATACATATTTGAATCCATCCACAACAAACGATTATATATCCATGTTTTCATCGATCGAATTTCGGCGTTAAATGAAGCAGGATAAGGGGCAGGGTTTGGCCAAACATAAACACCTAAAATTGGGAATTTCCCGAAATGTCTAGCTTGCGCTTCATTTACCTCTGAGGCCATTGAATCAATCTTGGCAAAAAGAACAAGTGTATCGAGTAAATTAGTTCGTAAATCAGTGTATTTACAGTATAGCTTACTAGAAAACGAACTATCTGCAACTAATTTATCCCACCAAAATGGCACTACCCAATTATCATTTGGACAAATGTTGTTAAAATTATAAGCCCAGCCAGATGTGTCTGAACCATTACAATAATTAGCATTATTTAATCCTAAATTAAAATCCCAAACAGGTCCGGCTTTAATTTGGCCACCTTTACTATTTCTATCTTTATGCAAAAATGTACTTAATCTGTAGCCATCAACATTTCGTGTTACCTCATTAATAATAAAAAAATCGACAAATGATTTCACTACTGCAAATTTTCGATAACCTATTAAAGGATCTTGAAAATTTGAAGAGTTTAAAGCTATTTCAAAACTATCAACATATGATTTTAGATAATTTTTTTGTTGTGTAGTAGCATCAACCAAATCAGGATATTGAATTGTAAATCCAACTTGTTTACCAGAAATAGGGCTTCCTAAAGAATTAGGGGCAATACTTGAATACCATGTTGGTGTATCTTTATCAATATTAAAAATATATCCACCTGTCAGTGAATCACCAGAGTTATAGAGGTTGGTCATTTTTTTTACATCTACTCGAGCTGAATCACGTTTGATTTTTTCCATAAAAACATAAACCCCGCGATATTCTCCATTAATTGTCACTTCACAAAACCTAGTTTTGGCTGCCCATCTTCCCATATCTCTAGCTAACTGATACGTGAGAACATTTCGCATTAAAGTTTTATCATTATAAGGTGCATATAATACCCAGTCATTTTCAGCTGACATTCCAAAAATAGATACGTTTAAATTATTTCCTAAAACATCTCTTGTTTCAACATTATACTGTTGTTGAGGGAACCCAGCAGAAGATTGTCCTCTTATTTCAATCCCAATTTTACCATTGTAGTGATTTTTAGGATCAGCTACATAATTTCGAACTCCAAAGCCATTATAAATAATCCCCATATCTGCAGTAATTTTAGTGCCATTAATAATAGTTTGAGTACCAGTATTTATAGCTATAATTGGGAGATTAGAAGAAACGAAATCAACTGGCCCATTAAACCAAGAAGGAGGTTGCCCGAAATAAACTAAATTATTTTTTATTCCTAAACTTAACCAAAAACGTGAAGATAAATCAGAAGATGTTGCAGTAACATTATGTATTTGTATAGCTAAAACATTTGTTCCATTTCTAAGACAACTATGAAGTGAAGATGATGTTATATTAAAATAATCAGGATTTCCTCCGTTATAAATAACTGCCTCGTGACTAGAGGAAGCAAGCGTATTATAAGGAGGATGCACAGTTGTAGGCATATTTGAACGAGCTATTTCAGTATTATTTAGATATGCTACAAAGCCATCATCATAATCTGCATTTAGAATTGCCTTAGATATTTTAGACGTATCTGAAACATTAAATACTATGCGAATATAAACAGAGGTAGCTTGTGATATTATTGTATTGTCATCAGTATCTCCAAAACCAAATCCTCCCTGACCACTTAACCAAGTAGATGAAACAAAAGTTGGCTTTCTCCAATTTGTATCAGGCTCAGATGTTGGAACAACATAATTCCATGTGTTGTTTTCATAAACAACTGTTTCCCAGTGATCAGTTTGTGCTGTTGCTAAAAGTGTAATAGAAATTAAAATTATAATCTGAAAAATTTTTCTCATAATGGATAATATAATTTATAAATCTATTTACAATAGCTCAATTTATAGCGATTGCAATAAAAAAATCCGAATTTTGAAATTTAAAAAAATCCTCTACCAAATATTAACTCTTTTAGCAGCTGGTCTATACATACCGTCACCTTCTTTTACACCAAAGGCATCGTAAAATTCTTGCATATTACTTAATGGGCCAATAGCTCTAAAATTTCCTGGTGCATGCGGGTTAGTAGCAATTTGCTGTTTCAAAGAGGCATCTCTCATCAATGTTTTCCAACCTTGTACCCAAGCTAAAAAGAAAATTTGTTCGCCAGTAAATCCTGAAATGACAGGAGATTTCTTTCCATTTAATGATTTTTGATAGGCATAATAAGCCATGGTTAAACCACCTAAATCTGCAATGTTTTCACCTTGGGTTAATTCACCATTCACACGCAAAGTATCAATTGCTACATAGCTATTAAATTGCTCAATAATTAAATTTGTTTTATCTGTAAAGTTTTTATAATCAGATTCTGTCCACCACATTTTTAAATTTCCATCTGCATCAAACTGAGAACCTTGATCATCAAAACCATGTGTTAACTCATGACCAATAATAGCACCCATAATACCATAATTAAAAGCATCATTTGCTTTTGCATCAAAAAACGGAACTTGCATGATACCTGCTGGGAAAGCAATTTCATTAGATGTTGGATTGTAATAGGCATTAACTGTTGGAGGCGTCATACCCCACTCCGTTCTGTCAACAGGTTTTCCTATTTTATCTAGCATTCGTTTATACTGGAATTGACGGCCAGCAGACACATTTTTCCAATACGACTCTTTTCCAATAACTAAAGTTTTATAGTCAATCCATGTATCAGGAAAACCTAATTTTTTGATCACCTTATCTAACTTTAATTGTGCTTGTGCTTTAGTTTCTGGACTCATCCAATCTCTAGAATTAATTCTTACTCGATAAGCTGCAATTAAATTATCAACCATCTCATTTACTTTCTTTTTAGAATTGGAATCAAAATATTTGTCAACATACAACTTACCTAAAGCTTCTCCTAAAGCTTCATCTGTTGCGCCTTGAACTCTTTTGTAACGAGGTTTCATCTCTTTTTTACCAGCTAACACAGTTCCATTAAATCTGAAACTTTCTTTTACAAATTTACTTGATAAATAAGGGGCTGCTGCATCAACTAATTTCCATTTTAAATAGACTTTCCATTCATCTAAAGAAATAGATGACATGATTATATTTAAACCTTCATAAAATTTTGGTTGGTTTAAAATAATCACTTCAGGTGTTTTAATTCCGATACTCGTAAAATAAATATCCCAATTTACATTCGATGTTAATTTAACAAGTTCTGCTTTTTTAAATGGATTATACTGTTTTTGAGGGTCTCTTTGCTCAACTGCGTTTTGAGAAACTTTAGCCAATTCAGTTTCAATTTTCATAATCGTAGCAGAATGAGCTCTAGCTTGTTCTGTTGTATTCCCTAAACATTCGAACATGCGCTCAATATGTTCCATGTATTCTTTTTTCACGGTTTCATACTGTGGTTCAAAATAAAAATCTTTATCTGGTAACCCTAAACCAGACTGACCTAAATAACTAATATTAGCGTTACTATTTTTGAAATCAGAATATACATAAAAACCAATCATGGCATTAACGCCTTTCTTTCCTAATACAGCTGTTAGTTTTAATAATTCATTTTTAGATTTTACTAAATCAATCAATTTTAAATCGGCGCTAATTGGTTTGATGCCATCTTTATCTATTTTAACAGAATCCATTGCCGTTAAATAAAAATCACGTAATTTTTGATTGTTACTACCAGGTAATGCTTGACTGTCTTTTGAAACTTCAATCATTAAAGCTCTTAAGTTCGCTACATTTCGCTCGTTAATTTCATTAAAACTGCCCCAACTTCCATCGCTTGCGGGAATTTGTTGAGTATTTAACCATTTACCATTTGCGAATTTGTAAATGTCATTTCTAGGATTAACTGTTGAGTCAATGTATGACAAATTAATACCAGGATTTAAAGTTTGTGCAAACATATGAGATCCACAAAATAAAGTAGATGCAACGAATAGAATTTTTTTCATGAAAAATATTTTTTTATAAATATATAAGGAATTTGAATAGCTTAAATCAATTTTTATATAAACAGCTTGTAAAAATGATAAACGGAACTATTTTACAAAAATTTGAGGTGCTAGACCCTCAACTAATTTGGTTTCGATGGCTTTATCAAATAATAATTGAATGGCATTTTTACCAATAATTCCTAAATCTATAGAAAATTCATTCACGTATAAAGCAATGTGTTTTTTCATCACATCATCGCTCATCTCCTGAGCATGTTCTCTTACAAACGACATGCAACTTTCTGGATTAGCAAAAGCATACTCCACACTTTGTTTTACTAAATGATCGATGGTTTTTTGAATACCTATATCTATATTTTTATTGACTACAATCCCACCTAAGGGAATTGGTGCATGAATTAAACTTTCCCAAAACTCGCCTAAATCAATGATTTTTTCTAAACCTTTTTGCTCATATGTAAATCTATTTTCATGAATTAACAGACCAGCATCCACTTGATGAGACTTCACTGCTCTTTCAATATCACTAAACAATAACTCCTTTTTATTTTTAGCATTAGGAAATGCTAGAGTTAACAAAAAATTTGCAGTCGTGTATTTTCCAGGAATAGCAATTCTTGCAACATTAATATCCTTAATATCGTACCCTGAATCCTTAACCAATAGAGGCCCGCAATTAAATCCTAATGCACTTCCACTATTTAAAAGCGCATAGTAATGAGTTAAATATAAAAATGCATGATAACTTAATTTAGTAACATCTAGTTCTTGTTTAAATGCTTTATGATTAAGTGCCTCGACATCTTCCATGACTAAAGTAAAATCAATTCCTTGTGTATCAATTTTTTTATGCACTAAAGCGTCAAAAATGAAACAATCGTTAGGGCAAGGAGAAAAACCAAGTGATACATTCATACATTAATTTTTTGAGTTGATAAAATTAATTAAAAAATCATTTAAATTTTTAATAGCCAAAGGCATTTGCCACTTAGACTTGTCTCGCTTTTCAACGTAATTTGATATCGCTCTAATCTGAATGCAATCACCACCAGCTCTCATGCAACAGGCAAAAAAAGCTGCCCCTTCCATACTCTCAACGTCAGGCTGATACAATTCTTCTACTTTTTTAATAGCGACATCATTTCCATGAATTGTATTGACAGTAACTCCTTTCACTTTTTCTAGCACATCTATTAATGGATTAGATAGACTATAAATTTCAGAAAAATGATGCTTTCCTGGAAGATTTAGTTGATCATAGGTTAAAAATTCATCGCCATCTTCAGCCCCCATTTCACTTAAAACATCTGATGATACATGAACTAATTGACCTAATTTTAAATTTCTATTAAATGCACCACAAACACCAACATTGATAACCACATCATACAAACTATTGATATATCTACCCATCATAAAAGCCGTATTAACCATACCAACACCTGTAATTAATACTTGAATATCTTTATCTTCAAAATCAATATTACTATTATTTATAGCTATTTCAGGTATTGTTATATCCAAAAAATCTAACAAAGGTTTGACCTCAAAATGTGTTGCTGAGACGATTAGAATCTTCATTTATAATTAGTATTTTTACAACCGTTAATTTACTATGATTTATATTACCCGCAAAGAACATTTTAACGCCGCACACAAATTATTTAATCCGGCGTGGAGTGAAGAACTAAATAATGCCACTTTTGGCAAATGTGCTAACAAAAATTGGCATGGTCATAATTATGACTTATATGTGACAGTTAAAGGAGAAATTAATCCAGATACAGGGTTTGTGGTGAATTTAAAAGACTTAAGTACAACGATTAGAAAAGATATCTGTGATATTTTAGATCACAAAAATTTAAATCTAGATGTTAAAGGAATGCCAATTATGCCCTCTACTGAAAATGTTGCTATCTTTATTTGGGCTATCTTAGCTCCGAAAATTAAAAACATGGGAGCAATCCTACATTGCATTAAACTTTTTGAAACAGACAGTAATTACGTTGAATATTTTGGAGAATAAACCTTTATTCATTTTTGTTGTTATACTAAGAAAATAAAAGCATGCTAAACGAAGAATTTGAACACGAAATAACTGGCTATAAAAAAATCGATCAATATAACGACAAATTAGTTGATTCGATTTCTGATATGTATAAAAACATTTTGGATGACGTTGGCGAAAATCCTGCAAGAGAAGGCTTATTAAAAACACCTGTAAGAGCTGCTAAAGCCATGCAATTTTTAACTCAAGGTTATGATTTAAATCCTGCTGAAATTTTACGTTCAGCAATGTTTAAAGAAGAATATAGCCAAATGGTCATTGTTAAAGATATTGAAGTATATAGTTTATGTGAGCACCATTTGTTACCTTTTTTCGGAAAAGCTCATATTGCTTACATACCAAATGGCCATATTGTTGGTTTAAGTAAATTACCTCGTATTGTTGATGCCTTTGCAAGAAGACTTCAAGTACAAGAGCGCTTAACTAACGAAATCAGAGATTGTTTACAAGAAACATTAAATCCATTAGGAGTGGCCATTGTGATGGAATGCTCTCATTTATGTATGCAAATGCGTGGTGTTCAAAAACAAAATAGCGCCACAACGACTTCTGCCTTTACCGGCGAATTTTTAAAAGATGCCACTCGAAAAGAATTTATCAGCTTAATTGCTTCTAACCTTCACTAAAACACCTTTAAAGCTCTTGATAAACAAGAGCTTTTTGTTTATCCAAAAATCGAACTATTATTTTTATTGATGAAGTGTTCAATAATGAATATTTATTTTATATTTGCGACGTGAAAAACACATTTAGACATACAAATCATTGTAATAGATATTGCCGAATTCCTATGTGGCATATCTGTATGTGCTAATTACAAACTTTCGTTTCTCGTTTTTTCATTTTCAATTTTTTTCAAATGTTCGCCATTGATATTCAGGATCAAATCCTTGATAAACTAAATACACTCATTGTTGTTTTAAGTAAAAACGGCACAATAGAGTATGTTAGTAAATCTGCTCAACAACTTTTAGGATACAACCCACAAGATTTATTAGGAAATGCTTGGTGGGAAGTAATACGTTTCTCAAAACCAGAAGGCGAAGAAGTGAAACATAAAATTTTATCAAGTTTCAAAAACCCTTCCATCACCTCTCAAAGTTTTGAAAACAAATTAAGAACTTCTGCTGGAGGAACGAAATGGGTACGTTGGAATGTATCATACTTAAACCAAGAACAGCTTATTGGCATAGGTTACGATATTACAGATAATAAATTAAACGAAAAACGTTTAATAGATAATAATAAACAACTATTAGAACAAAATAAAGACATAACAGATAGTATTTATTATGCTAAAAGAATTCAACAATCTATTTTACAAACCCAAGAACAATTAAGGACTCATTTTGAGAATTCATTTTTATTGTACAAACCAAAAGACATTGTTAGTGGAGATTATTATTGGTTTTATGAAGATAAATCATATAAATATATTGCTGCAATAGATTGTACTGGCCATGGTGTGCCAGGCGCTATGATGAGCATGGTAGCTAATTCAATGTTTAAAGAAGTCTTTATAAATAGAAACATTTCCAACCCATCTGATATCCTTAGTGCATTAGATGAAGAATTAGAAAAATCAATTAATAAAAATCAAGATGCTTCATTTAATGATGGAATGGATGTTTCTTTAATTCGAATAAATAAAATAAATCATGAACTCGCATTTGCTGGGGCATTTCGCTCTATTTTAATATCACGTGGCCATGAAATTATTGAATTAAAAGGTAGTAGATATCCCATTGGATTTTACTCTGGAATTGAGAAACAATTTGACACGCAATTTTTTTCATTACAAAAAAATGATAGCGTGTATTTATATACGGATGGATTTATCGATCAATTTGGTGGCGAGAAAAATAAAAAACTGAATAAATCTAATTTCAAAGATTTAATTGGTACAATTCAAGACATGGAAATGAATGAACAAGAAGCTTTTTTGGATTACTCTTTTAATAACTGGAAACAAAACAACGACCAAACTGATGATGTACTCGTTATTGGAATAAAAATTTAAACTTTTAATAGTTTAGTTTCTAAACCAATATTAAATAAAGCATCTAAGCAACTTAAATTTGGGGTAAAGCCTATCCTATCAGAAAATACCTGATAATATGGCTTTACCTCATTAAAACTAATCTTTGCTTTATCTGAAAAATTTCTTGAATCAACAATTTCATTAGGATTTAACTCAAATTGAGTAGTGAAATTAATTTGCTTTTTTACTCTTAAAACATGAAGGATTGTATGTAATATTTGAGTATTGTAATCCAATAAATATTCAAACTGTGTTTCATAAAATGGTTTAAAATCATCTTCAAAAAACTCGAAATATGGTGAATTTTTGTAGGCACTTGTCATTGCTCGCCAATGCTGTTTTTGCCAATCTTCAGCATATGAAATTTTTTTTTCGCTAATGATTTCTTTATCCGCTTGCTTAATTAAAGGAATACTCAAACTTAATTTCCCATTAGCTGTTACTATTTCGCAACGGTTTCGAAAAGTTTGCTTTACAAAATATTCATGCTGTTCAATAAATATCTGCTCATGATTAAGAATTTGTGACAAATAAGCGATATTTGGTAAATAAGCGCTAGATAAAAGAATAGATTTCATCTTACTTGATTTTTTCAAATATTCTATTCCATCGAATGCCTGTATGATGCATTTTATCATTAGAAAAAACGATTCTGGTTGCTTTTCCAATAATATGATCTTCAGGGACAAAGCCCCAATGCCTGCTATCTTGAGAATTGTGACGATTATCCCCCATCATGAAATAATAATTTTGTTTAAGTGTGTATGATGTCTTATACTCCCCATTAATAAAAATACTATCGCTTTTTAATTCTAGTGTATTGCCTTCGTAAGCCGTAATGATTCTTTCGAAAAAACAAAGGTTTATCGTGTCTAATTGAACCACATCGCCTTTAGCCGGAATTTTTAGAGCTCCATAATTATCTACATTCCACTTATAATGAATATTAAAAGGGAAAACAAATTCATCCCACATATCCTTTTTTTCATTATTTTTTTCTATTCCTAAAATAAAACTTTTACTTTTTAAAGTATCGGCCAATACTTTACTTAAAGTATATGAATAATCATTGTTATCTGAAATTTTTCCTCCTTCGGCAATGTTATAATGTTTTACAAATAAAGAATCTAAAATCTTTTCTGACTTTAAATGATAATTAAATTGAAGATTACTTTCATCATCGGTTAGTTTATTATTAATATATACTAATCCATCAATAATTTTCAAACTATCCCCTGGTAAAGCGACACAACGCTTAACAAAATAAGTTCGATGATCAACGGGATGCTCATCTTCTTGAGGGAAATTAAAAACAACTATATCATTCCTTTCTACATCAGGAGATCCAAATAAACGCATGTAGGGCAAAGACACCACATCTGAGTAATATCTTTGATTAATAAAAGGAATACTGAAGAGCGTTTTTAATAATCTTGGTCCATAAGATACTTTATTAATAAACATGTAATCCCCTGTTAACAATGATTTTTCCATGGATGGTGAACTCACAGATGAAATTTCAAATAGGAAAGAACGAATCATTAAAACGCAAAAAAAAGAAATACAAATGGCTTTTAACCATTCTTTAATTGACTGTTTTTTTGGTATAAATCGTTTCATCTTCTTTATGATTTAAAAACTTGCACGGTCGATTTATTTTTATTCACCAATTGTCCACATGCGGCGTCAATGTCTTTTCCTCTGCTCCTTCTAACATTCACAATAACTCCCCTTCCTTCTAAATGGCGAACAAAAGCCTCTAAACGTTCAGGACTTGTTTGTTTAAACTCTCCATCGTCAATAGGATTATACTCAATGATATTAACCTTCGCAGTGGTTTTTTTGCAAAAATCCCCTAATTCGCGAGCATCTTGAATGCCGTCATTAAAATCTTTAAAAACAATGTATTCGAATGTAACACGAGAACCCGTTTTTTCATAAAAATAATTAAGAGCTTCCTCCAAATTATCTAATGAATTGGTTTCATTAATAGGCATGATGTGATTTCGTTTTTCATCATTTGCGGCATGAAGCGATAAGGCTAAATTAAATTTCACTTGATCATCACCTAACTTCATAATCATTTTAGCAATGCCAGCCGTACTAACCGTAATACGTGAAGGACTCATACCTAAGCCATCTGGTGAAGTAATTCGATCCACCGAACGAATCATTTCGGCATAATTTAATAAAGGTTCGCCCATACCCATATACACAATATTGGTAAGCGTTTGATTATATTTTGTTTCAGCTAAATTTTTAACTAAAGCCACCTGATCATAAATTTCATCGGCATTTAAATTCCGTAAACGTTTTAATTTACCAGTAGCACAAAACTTACATGTTAAACTACATCCAACTTGTGATGAAATACAAGCTGTCATGCGGGTTTTTGTAGGAATTAAAACACTTTCAACAACATTAGCATCCGCTAATTTCATTGCACATTTAATGGTTTTATCACTACTTACTTGCATATCACTTATCTGAACCGCATTAATAGTAAATGTTTCTTTTAACCAATCTCTTAAAGGCTTTGATAAATTAGACATATCATCAAAATTATGAGCTGTTTTTTTCCAAAGCCACTCATAAATTTGTTTAGCGCGAAATTTAGGTTCTCCCTTTTCTTTGAGAATCTCCACAATTTGTGCTTCACTTAATGCTCGTATATCTTTCTTTGTTGACATGCTATCTTACAAAGTTATCTATAAATACTGAAATAGACACATCATTTTCGATGAATAAGTTCTTAAATTTGAACATGCGATATATTTCTGCTGATCATATTTTTTCGGGCAAAGAATTTTTACCAACTAATTCTGTTTTAGTATTAAACCACCATGGAATGATTAGTGATATTATTCCTCAAGAAGCTACAGAATTCAGTAATATTGAACGTTTTGAAGGGATTATTTCTCCTGGCTTTATTAATAGTCATTGTCATTTAGAGTTAAGTCATTTAAAAAACATCATTAAACAGCATACTGGTATTATCGATTTTGGATTAGGAGTCATGAAACATCGTGATGATGTAAGCATAGAGATTCAACAAGAGGCTATGCGGCAAGCTGATCAAGAAATGCAAAGACAAGGCATTGTTGCTGTTGGCGACATCAGTAATTCAAGCAGTTCCATTCAGGTAAAACAAAATTCTACTCTTCATTATCATACTTTTGTTGAACTGATTGCGCTAAATCCTGAGCGTGCTAATTTAGTTTTTGGTTCAGGTAAAGAACTATTAGCTGAATTCCACAAAGCAAAACTATCAGCATCACTAGTAGCTCATGCCCCATATAGTGTTTCATTAGAATTAATAAAAAAAATAACCGATAACTGTCATGATTCGGATCAGCCGACAAGTATCCATAATCAAGAAAGTAATGAGGAGAATAATTTCTTTAAATTTAAATCAGGTGATTATTTAAGGTTATATGACACAATCAATGTACCTATTAATTATTTTAAAGCAACGGGCAAAAGCAGTTTACAAACTATCATATCATCGCTTCATACAGAGGTTAATACACTTTTAGTTCATAATACATTTAGTAACAAAGAGGATATTGAAAAGGCAGAACAATTACACTCAAAATTATTTTGGTGTTTATGCCCAAATGCTAATTTATATATTGAGAACACCTTGCCTAACATTAATTTACTTTATTCACAAAACTGTCATTTAACCATCGGCACAGATAGTTTAGCTAGTAACAAAGGATTATCAATCATTGAAGAGATTAATAGTATTATAAAATTACAGCCGCATATTCCACTCGAAATCTTATTATCAGCGGCAACCCATCAAGGTGCTAAATTTTTAAAATTAGAAAACTCTTTTGGAATGATTGAAAAAGCAAAAATACCAGGAATTAATCACATCTCAGGCAATGCTGGTAACTATAAGGTAGTTAAACTATATTAATTGAAGAAATTAAAGTGAACAATGAATAATGATCATTAATTTTTTTAAATTCCATTTTTAATTTATTGCCACTTTTCATTCCAATCGTTATAAATCCTAATCCCGCTCCGCCTTTTTCGCTAATGGAATTATTTTCTAAATGCTCTAAATAATACGCTTTCAATTCCTTTTCATCATCAAATTCATTAATGTCAGTAATTTGTTTTTGTATAACAGATATAGATGAATTAGAAACTAAATTTGAGGAAATAACATCAATTAAAGAGCCATTTTTTGAAAGAATAAAAAAATTGTGCTGTTCGCCTTTTCCATTTCTTTTACCATGCAAAAGCATGTTTTGCAAAGTCTCAACACTAATAAAAAATATTTTTTTTACAGATGCTTTTGCTAAATCTAAGGTCGTGATTTTACTCTCAATAGCATTTTCTAATTCAGAAATAACTGTTTGAGATAAAGGTCCATAATGAGACACCAAAAGCAATTCGTCTTTTTGATGAATGCTAAGAACTTGCTCATACTCTGCCTGAACAAATTCTTTTTCATTATGTAGATTATGATCGCTCAATAGAGTTTATTTAAATAATCCGTTCACTTCTGCATCAATCATTCTAATTACTTTTCCTAAATCTTCTTTACTTTCAGAAAAATTAATTTCATCAATATCTACGATTAAAAGTTTACCACCTTCATAAGTTGTAATCCAAGCTTCATATCTTTCATTTAGTCGTTTTAAATAATCTAAACGAATAGAATTTTCATAATCTCTACCACGTTTTTGAATTTGCTTAACTAAAGTTGGCACGGATGCTCTTAAATAAATGATTAAATCTGGCGCTTTCACTAGGCTATCCATCAATTTAAACAATGTAAAATAATTTTCGTAATCACGAGTGGTCATCAAACCCATCGCATGTAAATTTGGAGCAAAAATATAAGCATCTTCATAAATAGTTCGATCTTGAACTACTTTTTGTTTGCCTTGTCTGATTTCTTGAACTTGACCAAAACGAGAGTTCAAGAAATAAACTTGTAAGTTAAACGACCAACGCTGCATATCATCGTAAAAATCATTTAAATAGGGATTATCATCTGCGTCCTCGTAATGCGGAGTCCATTTATAGTGCTTTGCTAATAATGATGTTAATGTGGTTTTTCCTGACCCGATATTGCCGGCAATTGCTATATGCATAAACTCTTCTTTCTAAAAATATCCTTAATTTATAATATACTAAGATACAGTTTTCTGTAATTATACAAAACTTTTTTTCGCTTTTTTTAAAGAATTCTAAAAAACAGTTTATTTCGCTATTCTTAGGTTTAATGAAGGATTATCCTTCGTTAAAATCAACTTAGTATCATCAAATGCTTCTTGCATTTTTTGTTGGTGTGATTTGGATAAAAACGTAGGTAATTTTGTTGAATCCAAGGCCCATTGTGATGGAAATAAAACATGCATCTTTTTAGTCCCATCACCTCTGTAAACCCATGTTGGTAGATAACTAGCTTGTTTAAAATTAACCTTATGATTCGTGTGATTTTTCTGGATTGCCAATTGTAAAATCACTCCAGCATCTGTGTACCTCCAATATTGATTGGATAAAAAATTACCTAAAGAATATGCTACAAAAGCGGTGTCTGCAATTGCTTTAGAGTAAATCTGTTGACTTGGTCCAATCATATGTGGATGAGATCCAATGACTATAGAAGCACCTGCTTCGAGAGCAAATCTCACCGCATCTTTTTGCGACTGAATTGGCCCAGTAACATTTTCTATACCCATATGATAAAACACTAAAATAATTTCTGCTCCTTTGGTTTTAGCTTTTTGTATAGCATTGAAAATATCAGCAGAATCAATGACATTTAGCATATAGCGATGGTCTGTGATAGGATAGGAACCATTGGTTCCGTATGTATAATTTAAAATACCAAGTTTTATTCCTTTTATGTTTAATATCCTAATTGAATCATGGTCGCGCTGACTAGAATATGTGCCTGCATATCCTAATTGATGCTGTTTTATAACATCTAATGTTCTTAATAAACCAGATTCTCGTGTATCCATACTATGATTATTAGCTGTTACTAAAAAATCAAAGCCTGCATTTTTAATAGCCGTGCAATAAGCATCTGGCGAGTTAAATGCTGGATAACCTGCATAAGGTTGAGTAGTTCCTGCAAAAGTTGTTTCTAGGTTTCCTATTGTTAAATCGGCATCTTGTAAATAAGGTTTAACATATTCAAAGCTTGGATTAAAATCATAATCTCCATTACTCAATTTAGCATTATTGGTTTGTGGTAAATGACACATTAAATCACCCACTAAATTAATTGTAATTTGAGAAATGGAATCTTCTGGAGGAGGCAAATAGGTTATACTAGAAGCAATTTGGTATTCTTTTTTTATTTCTTGGATTTCGGCTTTAGGAATTTGTTTAACTTGAGATTCTTTTGTCGTTTTACAAGTACTGAATAGCAAAAGTATTGAACAAAAAGCAATAAAAATATATCCGTATTTAGACATTACTCTGTTTTTTTTAAATCACTTAAATAACATTGGGAGACAAACTTTATAGTTTCATGAAATGGGGGAAAATTATACCCTATTATTTTTTTTATCAAATCATTTTTATAAGTCGCTTGTTCTAAACTTGAAATAACGGTTTCCTTGGTAATCATTTGCTCTGAACCTGTTAAAAAACTTCTAATCCCATCTAGTCGTCTACCTATATTCAAACCAATTCTTCCCACTTCAATGTTAGGTAACTTTTTATTGAATGATTGGTGCAATCGAGATAAAATGTCTTTAAAAGAATAATTACCTTCGATTAAAATAAAACGTTTATTGAAATGTTTTTGCTCTATTAATTGAATCATACAAGCAGCTAAATCTTTAGCATCAATAAAGGCACTTGATCCTTTAGTATAAAAAGCGTTTCCTTTAAAACAAGTTTGAATCAATTTGCCTGAACTTTGATTCCAAAAACCTGGGCCTAAAATAATACCAGGATTAACAATCACTGCATTTAGTCCTTCTTCAATACCTCTCCACACTTCCCTTTCTCCATTGTATTTAGTGATTGCATAATTGCTAGCTTGTGGAGATGATTTCCAATAAACAGTTTCATCAATTAATTTTGTAATATCTGGATTTTGAAGAGTTGCAATTGAACTTACATGACAAAATGTTTTAATGTTTTTTTCTAAACAAGCGTTTACCATATTAGCAGTTCCTTCTACATTAATGCGATGCATTTGCTTGATATTTTTAGAATTAAAAGAAACCAATCCTGCACAATGATAAACATTATCAATTCCTGCTAAAGCATCAAGTAATGAATAAATGTCGCAAACATCAGCCTCAATCCATTTTATTTTTTGAAATAATGTATCTGCCTCTGAGGTATAATAAGAAAATAAATTTTTAGTTTTTGAAACATCACTTTCATGGCGTTTTATAGCCACCACAGGTTTATGCTGCTGTAATAGTTGAAAAGCGACATGCGCTCCGACTAATCCTGTTGCTCCGGTGACTAAGTTCATTTAATTTTTTTATTCTAAACAAATGTAAGACTTTGCGCTATAAAAAATAGAGAAAACTGAACTATTGCTCCAAAAACAAATCCAACATAAACCTGACTTGGAGTATGAGCATTTAATAATAAGCGAGCAAACCCAATAATACCTGCAATTAAAACACAGAATGTAATCGCATAAAAAAATGGAATTTGCATAAAAAAACTAATGGCTAATAAAACACCAAATAAGCCTCCTATTCCAATCATATGAGCACTAATTTGCCACCAAATATTAATAATAGCAGCAAATAAAATACATAACCCACCTCCTAAAATAAACATTTTAATTGCTGGCCAAATATTAAAATCATAGATCATATAATACAAACCGAAATAACATAGCGAAGTAACAATTAAAGGAAACGTTCGCTCATTTCGATTTTCTATTTTTAAAGATGAAACGTAGTTAAATTTGTATAATATTAATAGATTTAATGCTGGTAATAAGAACGTAAACGCGAATACAGTTATTGTTAACACCAATTTTGTACTAATCGGGGTAAATACATAATAAATTGTATTGGTTAAACCAAAAAACACTAGCAAACAAACATATGTAGCCATTAGTAAAGGATGAAATAAATAAGATATAAAATTTGCTATGTTCCTCATATGAATATAAAAATGCTAAATTACATTAAAATAAATCGAGTTGACATAAGATAATAGTATATTTTAAAATCTATTGCTATTTTTGGTTTCTGTATGATTACCTTATTAATTAAAGAAATACGAAGTTTTTTAAGCTCATTAATTGGCTATATTGCCATAGGCGTTTTTATAACGGGTATTGGAACATTTATGTGGCTTGTGCCAACTGAAAGTGCGGGTTCAAATGTACTTGAAAATGGATTTGCAAATATAGACCCCCTGTTTATTTTAGCGCCATGGGTTTATCTATTTTTGATTCCTGCCATAACGATGCGAAGCTTTTCGGAGGAAAAGAAAACTGGTACAATTGAACTTTTACTTACACGCCCTTTAACCGAATTACAAATTGTTTTAGCAAAATACTTTGCTGGTGTTGTATTGGTTATCGTATCCTTATTACCAACTTTAATTTATTATTATTCAGTTCATCAATTAGGATACCCAAAAGGAAATATTGATACTGGAGGCATGTGGGGTTCTTATGTTGGTTTATTATTTTTAGGTGCTGGCTTTGTTGCTGTTGGCACTTTTGCTTCTGCTATTTCAGAAAACCAAGTCATTGCCTTTATTATGGCGTTATTACTTTGTTTTATAACCTATGTAGGATTTGATTTTATTGCTTCTTCAGGAGTATTTGGAAAATATGATGCTTTTGTCAAAGGACTTGGAATGAATGATCATTACATTAGCATGAGCCGCGGAGTAATTGATACACGCGATGTTATTTACTTTATAAGTATTATTGCTTTATTTAATTTATTATCAAAACTCGTTTTAGAAAGCCGAAAGTGGTAATATGACTCAAAAAAAATCTATACGTAAAAGAAAAGATATTGCCATACTATTGGCTGTTATCGCAATTGTTATTCTAATAAATTTTGTTGGCTCATTTTTATTTCATCGTTTCGACTTAACTTCCGAAAAAAGATATACACTTTCCGAATCTTCAAGAAAATTATTAAAAAATTTAGATGATGTGGTATATATAAAAGTATACTTGCAAGGAGACTTTAATCCAAATTTCACGCGTTTAAAAAATGAAACTAAGGAACTGTTAGATGAATTTAGAGCTTATTCAAATGGTAATTTAGAATATGAATTAATTAATCCACTTGATAATCCAAGTAAAGAAGAAACTGATAAAATTGAAAAACAACTTTATGATAAAGGCATTATGCCAGAACAAATAGTTGACAGAAGTAATCAAAAAGTTTCCGAAACTTTTATCTGGCCAGGAGCAATTATTTCTTATAAAGGTAAAGAAAGTGTTTGGCAAATATACAAACGCCAACTTGGCTTTGAAGCTGAACAAAGTATTAATAATTCGGTTCAAGAATTGGAGTATGGCTTAACAAATGCCATTCGAAAAACAACTTTAATTAAAAAACCCGAAGTTTTATTTATTGAAGGACACGACGAATTAGATACAATAAGAGGTGCGGATTTTATGCGCTCAGTTGCTGAATACTATAACGTCTCTAGAGTAAACATTAATCACAAATTATATGCACTAAAAGGTGCTGATGCCATAGTCATTGCACAACCAGACTCTGCATTTGACGAAAAAGATAAATATATTATTGATCAATTTATCATGCATGGAGGCAAAGCTTTGTGGTTAATAGATCCGGTTTATGTGAATAGAGATACTTTAACAACAAGAGGCTATTCATTAGGCTTTAAAAATGACTTGAACTTAGATGATATTTTATTTAAGTATGGCGTTCGTTTAAATCCGGTTTTAGTTCAAGATTTACAATCAGCCCAAGTGCCAGTTAATGTTGGATTTAAAATGGGACAGCCTGATTTTAAACCATTTTATTGGAATTATTACCCCCTTTTACTCCCTTCTTCTAATCATCCTATCGTTAAAAATTTAGATTTAATTCGTACCGAGTATATTGGAACATTAGATACAATTTTCACTAAAGATGTAACCAAAACAATCTTACTACAAACTTCAAGATATACAAAAACTCAACCAACTCCTGTTCGTATTTTAGCAGCTCAAGTAAAATTAAAACCGCAAGAAAGTCAATACAACAATTCGTTTCAAAATGTAGCTTGCTTATTAGAAGGCAGATTTGAATCGAATTACAAAAACCGAATCACTTCGGCTATTTTAAATGATAGTTTATTTGATTTTAAAGAAAAAAGTAAACCAACTAAAATGATTGTTGTTGCCGATGGTGACATTGCTAAAAACGAATATCAGAGATCTACAGCGATGATATATCCTGTTGGATATGATATGTATACAAAACAACAATTTGCAAATAAAACCTTCCTGCTGAACTGTATGAATTATTTACTAGATGACGAAGGTTTATTACAATTAAGATCTCGTGAAGTAAAACTAAGACTATTAGATAAAAAGAAAACAACTACGCAAGTGTCTAAATGGAAATTCACAAACGTTGGGTTACCTTTAATCATCATTATTTGTTTTGGATTAATTCAATTTTATATTCGAAAGAAAAAATACAGTAGTTAACCTCAGAATTATTTTCAAATGAAAAAATCAACAATTATTCTTCTCTCTATTCTTATAGCTCTTGCTGGCTTCTCTATTTATATTTACAAAAATAAATCTAAAACGTCAACAATTGATAAAGAAGCGAGTGATTTTAAATATAAAGATACTGCCTCGATTGATAAAATATTTTTAGCAGACAAAGAAGGAAAACAAATTCTTGTTGAAAGAAAAGCAGAAGGATGGCTTTTAGATGGAAAATATCATGTGAGACCAGACGTAATTGATTTATTACTTTATACAATTAGATCTGTAGAAGTTAAATCTCCAGTATCAAAAAACGGAAGAACTTCTGTTATTAAAATAATGGCAGCTAAATCAACAAAGGTTGAATTGTACAGTAAAGGAGAAAAAGTAAAACAATATTATGTTGGGCATGCTACTCAAGATAATACAGGAACCTACATGATTTTAACAAATTTAGAAAATGGAGAGAATTACGAAGAGCCATTTATTACCCATATTCCTGGATTTGATGGTTTTTTATCTACGCGATATATAACAGATGCTATTGATTGGAGAGATCGATTATTAATTAATTACAGACCACCTCAAATCAAACAAATTAAACTTGAATTACATGAAGCTCTAGATTCTTCATTTGTTATTGATTTATACAGTATGCAACGCTTTGGATTAAAAACCTTAAAAGGTAAATTTATTCCTTTTCAAGAAGATCAAATGAAGCAATATATTGCCTATTTCCAGAATGTAAACTGCGAAATTGTTTTGGATAAAAAAGACAGACTAGTTGACTCATTAAGTAAATCAGCTATGCCATTTGCAACATTAACCATAACAGATAGAAATAATGAGAATAGTGTTTGCGAATTTTTTCATAAACAACCTAGTGCCTTAAAAAATGAAGAATACGGTATAAATTATAAATATGACCCAGATAGGCTATTTGTAAAATACAACAATGGAAAAGATTTTGGAGTAGCTCAGTTTTATGTTTTTGGTAAAATTTTACAAACCTACCAATACTTTTTACCCCGGAAATAATGTTAAAAAGTAGTTTATAAATACATCATCATTTTAACTACAAACGGATTTCATATCGCTAAATTTATAGATTAAAAACTATTAATATGAACTTTGTCGTATCATCATCTACTTTATTAAAACACTTAAAATCCATTAGCGGAGTATTGAACTCTAGTAATACTATACCCATTTTAGATTGCTTTTTATTTGAATTAAATAATGGCATGTTGACACTTTTTGCAAGTGATATGGAAACGACTATCACGACAAGTATAAAAGTGGAATCATCTGAAAATGGTAATATTGCTATTCCTGCTAAAACTTTATTAGAAGCTTTAAGTAATTTACCAGAGCAACCAATCTCATTTATTATTGACAATAAAAAATTTAGCGCAAAACTAAAAACTGAGACAGGTGATTATACTTTAACAGGTCATAATGGTGATGAATATCCGAAATTACCAAAAGTAGAATCTGCTTCTTCTGTGATTATAAAAAGTGATGTATTAGGTAATGCCATAAACAAAACCATTTTTGCTACAGGTAACGACGATTTACGCCCTGTCATGAGTGGTGTGTTTTGTCAGTTCAATGATGAGAACTCTATTTTCGTAGCTACAGATGCCCACAAATTAGTTCGCTACACTCGTAATGATGCAAAGGCTGGCGCTTCAGCATCCTTTATTATGCCAAAAAAACCTTTAAATGTTTTAAAAAATTTATTGGCAGGTATTGATGATGCTGTTAAAGTTGAATTCAATAAAACAAATGCTTATTTCAGTTTTGGTAATATTAATTTAGTTTGCCGTTTAATTGATGGGAAATACCCAAATTATGAAGCGGTTATTCCAAAACAAAATCCAAATAAATTAACCGTTGATAGAACTTCTTTCTTAGGTGCTATTCGTCGTGTAAGTGTATTTGCTAATAAAGCTACTCACCAAATTCGTTTAAAAATTGCAGGCAGTCAATTAACTATTTCTGCTGAAGATTTAGATTTTGCTAATGAAGGGCACGAAACATTAATGTGTACTTATATTGGCGAAGATATGGAAATAGGATTCAACTCTAAGTTTGTATTAGAAATGTTAACTAATTTAGAAAGTGACGAAATAACTATCGAAATGAGTGCTCCTAATCGTGCAGGTATTATTGTTCCAACTCAAAAAGCAAATCCTGCTGAGGATGTATTAATGTTGGTAATGCCTGTGATGTTAAACAACTAACCGTAAAACAAAAAACATATCCAACAAAAAAGGTGTTTCAAAATGAAACACCTTTTTTGTTATTTGGATTCTTTATTAATTTATTGATTTATTTTTGAAATTAACTAAAATCAATTCTTCTAATGTAAAACGTTTTCCGTCAATAAATGCCGTTATCCATGCGTCTTTTTGTCCTTTTGCTATGATTTTTCGTCTTGCCTCTTCTGCATCTTTAATATTTGAAAAACTCATCTGCGTAAAACGTGAAATGCCATCGGGATAATTTACTATTTCAGGTTTACCAAATTCTTGTAAATGATTATATTCGTAATTATCGGGTTTTCTGTATGCAGCAATTTGCACTTTAAAAACTAAGCCATCTGCACAAAAAGAACCAGCAATACTTAAAAATTGTTTATAGATATTCTCATCGTTTAAGGACTTCCCTTTTATTTGGGAAAAATCAGGAATTACAGAGCCGTTGCAAGGAACCACACTAGTTGTTTTAACAGATTCCTCCTTAATAGTAGTTGATACTTTATTAGCATCATTTTTAAATGAATCTGCATTTACAAGTGGGTTTATTAAACTATCCAATATTGACTTAACAGAAATTTGAGTTTTTTTACTTTCAAAACCGGCAGTATATAAATAAAAATCTTTTTTTATCTCCACAAATTTTTGAAGTTTTTCAACGTCAATCTCTTCTTCAACAGGATCAATACCATTCACGGTAATTTTAATTTTATAACCACTTCCAGGTGAAATAGCCATTAAATATTTACCGGTTTTTGAATTAGCGTAATATGGTCCAATTTCAGTATTGGTTTCTTTTTTAATAACTTCAATTTTAGCTTCTGAAACTTTATCATTCACAAAAACAATTCCTTTTAACAACGCTAAAATTGGTTTATCTCCTAAAATACCAGGAGTTACCATGTATATGTCTTGTTCTCCCTTACCTCCTACACCACCTCTATTTGAAGAAAAATAACCAACATCTCCTTTTGCATTTATTACATAATACCTATCATCTTCAGTCGTATTTAATGGAATTCCCATACTAATTGGCTCTATCCAATTGTTTTCTTTTAATATAGAGAACATAATATCATACCCTCCAATACTTTTATGTCCCTGCGAACTAAAGAAAAGAGTGATCCCATCTGGGTGAATAAAAGGGGCATCTTCATTATATTTAGTATTTATAGATGGCCCTAAATTAATAGCAGGGCCCCAATCGCCATCTAAATTCATAGATACATAAAGATCTCTTCCACCCAATCCACCAGGTCGCTCGGAAGCGAAATATAAAAATCTACCGTCAGAGGTAATAGAACAACTGCCCTCCCAATATTCTGAATTTATATTTTTATTTAGTTTCGCAGGTTCACTCCACTGAGTCCCTTCTAAGTTACTGATATATATATCTCCAGGATTTTTCACATCACTTAAAAACGTAAATAAGGTATGTCCGTCAGGAGATAATGCAATAGCAGCATCATTACCACTTGTGTTAAGAGAATGAATCCCTATAGGATTACTCCAAGTGGAATCAGATGTACTGTTAGAGATAAAAATATCTTCATGATAATTACCATTAGCTTTATCTTCTTTTAAGTTATCATCCAATAAACCACCTGTACTCTTTTTTCCAACATAAGTGTAAATCATCACCGATTCATCAGCTGAAATAATTGGAACACCTTCTGTTTCTTCAGTATTGATTGGCGAACTAATATTTTTGATATCAGCTACTACTTTTTTGGCCATCAACTCTTTTCCATTTCTTGAGTTAGCTAACCCTAATATAGCATCCTCAACTAAATCTTTATCTTCATTTTTGATTTTTGTTCCTTTGGCATTAATAAATGCTTCATAATACTGAGTGGCATCATCGAATTTGTAATTAATATGATATGCTTTGGCTAAATAATAATCGACATCCGAAGATTTATCAACTTTTTTTATCTCCTCAAATAATTCAATTGCTCTAACTTTTTTTTCTGGGTAAAATAAAGAGCAAAAGCCTAATCTAAACTGATACTCTGTGTTTTTAGGATTTTGGCCGTATAAGGTGTTATACAACTCATATGATTTTTTAAAATCTTTATTGTCAAAATAATCTGCGGCATCCTCTATCATTTGCTTATTTTGGGCATCAATAGTTCCTGAAATAAATAAAATTAATAGCGAAAAAATAATTTTAATATTTTTCATAGTTTAACTTTGTTTTTGCGTAATCGATTCAATTATGAATCTCTTCAAAGTTGATGTTTTTTATTGGGCATGATTTGATAATAACAAAATCATTATCAACACAACCGCGTTAAAATTAAAAAAGCTGAACGATATCGTTCAGCTTTTTTAATTTTATTAAATATATCTATTATTTACCTGCTGGCTTTGGATTTCCAGTTGCAGGTTTTGGAGAAACAGGAGCTGGTTTTGTTTGCAGAGCTCCTGGAATTTGTGCTGCTGGCATAGTGTCTAATTTTTTCAATACTAATGGTAAAATATCATCAGCTGATTCAGAATACAACACATTTCCTGCACTTGTATCCAAAACATACTTGTATCCGTTTTCTTTAGCAACTAAATCAATTGCTTTTTTAGCTTTATCGTAAATTGGTTTTGACAACTCACCATACTTACGTTGGTAATCTTGTTGAGCTTGTGCTTTAAAATCTTCAATACGTTTATTTAAATCTTGTAACTCTGTTTCTTTTGTATTTGCAACTAATGCAGAGTAAGAATCTTTATTTTTCATATAATCCGCGTATTTAGTTTGCAACTCATTGTCCATACTAGCAACTTGAGTTTCTAAATCTTTTAAATATTTTTGTGCTACCTCTTGAGCAGTTTTACTTTCTGCCATCGATGTAATTAAAGAATCTAAACTAATGTGTGCAATTTTTTGAGCTTTTGCTAATGTAATAGTTCCTACCATGAAGGCAACAATTGCAACTGATTTTAATAAATTTTTCATTGTGTTTTTTGTTGATTTGCGTTTATTTTTTTGTTTTGTTATATCCTAAGAAGTTTAATACGTCTTCGCTTTTATCATATTTACTATTTGAGTAAAGTAAAGAAACTTGTCCTGCTTTATCGAAAATGAATGCTAATCCACCTCTTTCGGCTACTTGTTTTACAGCATTGTATACCTTATCTTGAATAGGCTTTACTAATTCCATACGTTTTGTAAATAATTCCCCATCAACACCAAAGCGTTGCTTTTGTAAATCTTTTACCTCTTTCTCTTTATTAATAATTTCATTTTCACGTTTCTTCTTCATATCATCTGTTAACAAGACAGATTCAGCTTGATAAATTTTATAAAGTTTATCAATTTCTGCATATTTAGCTTCAATTTCTTTTTGCCAATCAACAGATATCTTATCTATTTCGGCTTGTGCTGCTTTATATTCAGGAATATTAGATAAAATATAATCTGAATCAACATAACCGATCTTTTGAGCAAATGCAAATGTTGTTGTTAAAACAATTGCTACGAGTGATAATATTAACTTTTTCATACAATTTTTATTATGGTTTTATAATTAATCATAACGTGTGCCAAGATACATTTATTTTAGTAATTAACATTTTTTTGCCTTACAATTCTCCTAACTGCGCTCCTAAAGTAAAATGGAATTGCCCTTTACCATTTCCTGAATTAGGATTGCCCGGGATATTATCAAAGCCCCATCCATAATCCAATCCTAACAATCCAAACATGGGTAAAAACACTCTTAAACCAAACCCAGCGCTACGTTTAACTTGAAATGGATTAAAATCTTTATACTTAGCCCATGTATTACCAGCCTCTGCAAATCCTAAAACAAAAATAGTTGCTTGAGGATTTAATGAAATCGGATACCTTAATTCCATGGTATATCTCGCACAAATAGGATCTCCATTTGAACTAGATAATGAGTTATCAGTATATCCTCTTAAGGCAATAATTTCTCGAGCAACAAAATTCTGATATCCACTTAAACCACTTCCACCCATATAATAACGCTCAAATGGTGACACCCCCACTTTACTGTTATACATTCCCAAGATACCATATCCGATTTTCGTTCTTAATACCAAATTCCTTGCTTCTTTTCCTTCACCAGCTTTTTTATTAGTTAACTGGGTAAACCATTCTGCAGTGAATTTATACTTTTGATATTCAATAAATTTATATTTTTCGGCAGCTGGTAAGTTTGAATAATCCTTACCATTAAATAATGAATATGGCGGCGTAAATTGGCCTAATAAGGTAAAGTTAGATCCATTTTTTGGGAAAATAGGACCGTCCACACTATTTCTTGAAATATTAATTTTTCCATTAAAATCATTAGCATAACCGTTTGCTAAAATAAAATATGGATAATTGGTTAATTCATAATAGTTATAACTCGCTTCCGTGTAAATTGAGAAAAAGTCATCTGGCTTCTTTAAACGTTTACCAAAACCTACAGAACCTCCAATAATTTTCATGGTGCTTCTATTTGGATTTAAAACTTTATTCCCCTCAGCATCATTCACGTATTTTTTAGCGCCTGTTGTATTAAACATGGAATAGAATGCCGAAACACTTAACGAATTAGGTTTTTTTCCTCCTAACCAAGGCTCTGTAAATGACATGTTATAAGACTGATAATAAATACCATTTGTTTGTGCTCTAATACTAAATTTTTGACCATCACCTGTAGGAAGAGGGCTCCAAGACGAAGGTTTAAAAATATTTTTCATTGAGAAGTTATTAAATGACAACCCGAGTGTACCTACAACACGGCCACCGCCCCATCCACCAGACAACTCTACCTGATCTGATGGTTTTTCTTCGACTCTATATTCTATATCGACCGTACCATCTGCTGGATTTGGTGTTGGAGTAACTCCCAATTTTTCAGGATCAAAATATCCCAACTGACTTAATTCTCTTTGTGTTCGGATGATATCTGAACGACGAAATAATTGCCCAGGTCGTGTTCTAATTTCACGATAAATTACATGATCATTAGTTTTGGTATTACCCATTACAGTTACTTTATTAATGGTAGCTTGTTTTCCTTCGTACATATGAATATCTAAATCAATTGTATCATTATGCACATTAACTTCTTGAGGAGTGACATTAAAAAATAAATATCCATCATCCATATATAAAGATGAAATATCATACCCATTAGGATTCATAAATAATTTTTGATCAAGGTAAGACTGGTCGAACACTTCCCCTTTCTTGATGTTTAAAATTGTATCTAACTGGCCGCTCCGGTATTTTGAATTTCCAAACCATTTAATTTCACCAAAATAATATTTATGTCCTTCATCAATAGTGATATCTATATTAACTCGATTTTTCTTTACAAAATACACGGTGTCTTTACTAATACGAGCATCACGGTAACCTTTACTATTATATTTTGAAATAATAGATGGTAAATCTTTTTCTAAATTATCTTCTAAGTATTTACCTGAGTTCCAAAAGGTATATAATCTAAATGGCTTACTATCACTCATTTTTCTTTGTAACTTCCAATCAGCAACTACCGTATTTCCATTAATATTTAAGTTTTGTATACGAACTTTTTTTCCTTTGTTGACATTTATGTATACAATCACATGAGGCGTTTTTGCTGTTTTATCAACCTCTGTGGTCATCTCAACCTGCGCATGATAATATCCTTTATTGACATAGAAATCTTTAACGATATTTTTTATATAACCTAAAGTATAATCTGTAACGACTTTTTCTCTAACTAATCTGATTTTCCCTCTAATTTCGTCAGCATCATTTTTTTTCACTTTTCCTCTGAACGAAAATTTAGATAAGCGTGGTTTTTCTATTACTACAATTTTTAAAAATACCTTATCACCAATAATTTTAACTAAATAAATTTTTACATCTTCAAACAAACTTTGTTTCCATAAATTTTTTATTGCTTCTGAAATTTTATCCCCTGGTATCTGAACCTTGTCTCCAATCGATATACCGGATAATAGTCGAATAATGTTTTTATCAGTATACTCAGAACACTCTACTTCAATACCTCCTACCGAATATTCTTTTGGTTTTGCCCAATCTAACGTCACCTCAGATGTTGACTCAACGGCAATATTTTGCGCAAAATTTAATTTACATATTGCTAATAAAAATATTAAAATAGAATATTTGAAAAAAGTCATTTATTTAGTTTGAGTTAATTGTTCGCTTGTTTTACCGAAACGACGCTCACGGTTTTGAAAATTAAGTATAGCTTCAAATAAATCTTCTTTACGAAAATCTGGCCATAATTTTTCAGTAAAATAAAATTCGGCATAAGCCAATTGCCATAACAAGAAATTACTAATTCGGTGTTCTCCGCTAGTACGGATCATTAACTCTGGATCAGGAATGTTTTTAGTACACAAATATTTTTCAATATGTTTTTCAGAAATATCTTCAATATTAAGTGTTCCGTTTTTATTATCAGCAACGATATGTTTAACAGCATCTATTAATTCCCATTTAGAAGAATAACTTAAGGCTAATACCAATGTTAAACCTGTATTTTTAGAAGTTAAGTCTATTGATTCATTTAATTCTAGCAAACATGCTGGAGGTAAACTATTTAAATTGCCAATCGCTTGTAGACGAACATTTTTTTTATTTAATTGTGGGGTTTCTGCACTAATTGTTGACACTAATAATTCCATTAAGGCATCCACTTCCTCTTTTGGACGATTCCAATTTTCTGTACTAAAAGCGTAAAGTGTTATAAACTTTACATTTATCTCACCTGCAGCCTCTACAACGTCTCGAACAGAGTTCACACCTTCATAATGACCATAAATACGATTTTCGCCTTGCTGTTTTGCCCAACGACCATTTCCATCCATAATGATAGCAATATGTTGTGGAACGTTATTTAAATCTATATTATTTTTTAGGCTCATTCTTATAAGAACCACGAATTTACACTTTTACATGAAATAGCGCAAATATTAGGTGTTTTTAGTCTTAAAAGGTGTTAAATATAAAATCAGTAAAAACAAAAAACGCTAAGTAATATACTTAGCGTTTTTTCAATCATTAAAAGTTGAATTATAGCTTTGCTTTAATTTCAACCATGTCATATCCTTCAATAATATCGTCAACTTTAATATCATTAAAGCCATCAATATTTAAACCACATTCATAATTAGCTGTTACCTCTTTTACATCATCTTTGAAACGTTTTAATGAACCTAAAGAACCAGTGTGAATAACAATACCATCACGAATAACACGCACCTTAGTATTACGCATTACTTTTCCATCTAATACATATGCTCCTGCAATTGTACCAACTTTAGTAATATTAAATACTTCACGAACAACAATGTTACAAACGATTTTTTCTTCAAATTCTGGCGCTAACATTCCTTCCATGGCTGCTTTAACCTCATTAATTGCATCGTAAATAATTGAATATAAACGGATATCAATTTCTTCAGTTTCAGCTAATTTACGAGCTGTAACCGATGGACGAACTTGGAAACCAACAATAATAGCATTTGATGCGCTTGCTAACATAACATCTGTTTCGCTGATAGCACCAACTGATTTATGTATAATATTCACTTGAATTTTCTCAGTAGATAATTTCAATAATGAATCAGATAAAGCTTCAATAGAACCATCCACATCACCTTTCACAATAACATTTAATTCTTTGAAATCACCAATTGCTAAACGACGACCAATCTCATCCAAGGTAATATGTTTTTGAGTACGAATACCTTGTTCGCGCTGTAATTGTAAACGTTTGTTTGCTAATTCACGCGCTTCACGTTCATCGCTCATGACGTTAAATTTATCACCTGCCGTAGGTGCACCATTTAAACCTAATAATTGAACAGGCATTGATGGACCAGCCTCCTTCACATTTAACCCGAGTTCATTTGTCATCGCTTTTACTCTTCCACTATAACAACCTGCTACAACGATATCTCCCACTCTCATTGTTCCTTTTTGAACAATAATATCAACTACATGACCACGACCTTTATCTAATTTTGCCTCAATTACTGAACCAGAAGCCTTTGCTTTTGGATTAGCTTTTAATTCTAAAATCTCAGCTTCTAATACAACTTTTTCTAATAATAAGTCAATGTTTTTACCCATTTTAGCAGATATCTCTTGGCATTGGACTTTACCGCCCCACTCTTCTACTAAGATATTCATAGCTGATAAGGCTTCGCGAATTTTATCTGGATTTGCGCCTGGCTTATCAATTTTATTGATAGCAATAATCATTGGCACACCTGCTGCTTGAGCATGATTAATTGCTTCTTTAGTTTGAGGCATCACGCTATCATCAGCTGCCACCACAATAATAACAACATCCGTTACTTTAGCACCACGAGCACGCATCGCCGTAAAAGCCTCGTGACCTGGAGTATCTAAAAACGTAATTGATTTACCGTTTTCCATTTTCACATTGTAACTTCCAATATGCTGAGTAATACCACCAGCTTCTCCTGCAATTACATTAGATTTTCGAATATAATCTAATAATGATGTTTTACCATGATCAACGTGACCCATGATGGTCACAATTGGTGGACGCTCTATTAAATCATTAGGATCTTCGGCTTCTTGTTCTTCAATTGCTTCTTGAACCTCAACACTAACAAATTCCGTTTTATACCCAAACTCTTCAGCAACTATGGCTAAAGTTTCAGCATCTAAACGTTGGTTAATGGATACAAACATTCCCAAACTCATACAAGTAGAAATAATTTGAGTAACAGATACATTCATCATTTGTGCTAACTGGTTAGCTGAAACGAATTCTGTTACTTTTAATGTTTTCTTTTCTAAGTCTGACTGCTCTTGTTCATCAGCCATTTTTTCCCTCACATCATCACGTTTATCGCGGCGATATTTAGAAGCTTTTGATTTAGAACCCTTATTACTTAAACGTGCTAATGTTTCTTTGATTTGAGCTTGAATTTCAACATCTGTTAAGGCTGGTCGGGCTTCACGAGCAGCAGGCTTCTTTGCACGAGGATCACCATATTTTTCTTTGGCTCTATCTTTTGCTATTTGAGCTTGTTCTGTGCCAACTTTTTTAATTTCTTCTTGGCTCAATCCACCTTTACGAATACGTTTACGCTTCTTCTTATCTGCTGCATTTGCAGCAGTATTAGAAGTATTAGATTTTTTAGGATCCTTAGCCACAGGTAGTTCTATTTTACCCATGATTTTAGGACCTTCTAATTTTTGATAAACTGTCTCATGAAACACTTCTTTTTGTTCTTCTGCAGGAATATCAACTTCCACATCAGCCGATTCAACAATAATAGGCTTCGCTAATTCGATCGCCTCGTCCTCTTCTTTTTTCTTTTTGGCTTTAGTCGCTTTTTCAACTTTCTCCTCTGCAGCTTTTTCCTCCTCTTTTTCCTTCTTCGTTTTTTTATCTGGTTTTGTTTTTTGATTTAAGGTGCTTAAATCTAATTTACCAAGAACTTTAGGTCCTGATAATATAGATGTTGTGTCTGTAACTTCAGCCACTTCAGGTGTAACAACAGTTTCTTTAGCCGCTTTTTCTAATTCTTCAGATTTCAATTTAGCGTCTTCAGCTTTGCGCTTTTCTTCTTCAGCTTTAGCAGTAGCTGCTGCTAAAATTTCTCTCTCTTTCTGCTCTTCAAGTTCTTTAGCTTTAATTGCTTTTGTATCTTCTACAACAATTGATTCGCGTTTTAATTTGCTAAGGTTTAACCCAACATGTTGAGCCTCTTCTTTAGCAGATTTATCCCCAGAAAACTCTTTTGACAATAAAGAATATTCTTCATCGCCAATTTTAGCATTGGGGTTATTTTCTACTGGGCGACCTTTAGCAGCTAAGAATTCCGTTATTTTACCCAAAGATAAATTGAATTCTTTAGCTACTTTACTTAATCGCATTGTTTTTGCGTCTGACATATTATAATATTTCCTTGTCTTGTATGTATTCAAATTTTACTTTTTTATTTTTTAAAAGAAAGCTAACTTTTAAACTTAACGATAAGTTAATGATTCGATTAATCTTCGAATTCAGACTGAAGCACAGCTTTTACATCTTCAATAACATCTTCAGTTAATCCAGTTCTTCTTACTAAATCAGTAACATCTAATTCTAAAACAGATTTAGCTGTATCACAACCAATCGCTTGTAAGGCATTAATGACTGATTCTTCAATTTCATCAGAGAATTCGATTAAGTCTACATCTTCTATATCAGCAGTCGCTTCATCATTATCGCGGAAGACATCAATTTCGTAGCCTGTTAATTTACCCGCTAACTTAATATTATAACCACCTTTACCAATTGCTAAAGAGATTTGGTCTGGTTTTAAAAA
Organism: Bacteroidota bacterium; assembly: GCA_947450025.1. GTDB lineage: Bacteria > Bacteroidota > Bacteroidia > B-17B0 > Aurantibacillaceae > UBA4416. Next base: position 172,782 of record CANFTW010000005.1, read on the forward strand.
TACCTCTGCACGCTTAGTATCTTCATTTAACTTCACTGAAGTTACTTTTGCAGGACTTAATGCGCGTTGAATTAATAATTGTGCATTTGAAGTATAATTAATCACATCAATATTCTCGTTTTTCAATTCACGAACGATTCCATGAATACGAGAACCTTTCATACCCACACATGCTCCAACTGGATCGATACGATCATCATATGATTCAACAGCAACTTTAGCTCTTTCACCTGGTTCACGAACAATTTTCTTAATCGTAATTAAACCATCAAAAACCTCAGGAACCTCCATTTCAAATAAACGCTCTAAGAAAGTTGGTGCGGTACGAGACATAATTACAGAAGGTGTTCCGTTTTTTAATTCTACTTTATAAACAACCGCTTTAACTGAATCTCCTTTTTTGAAGAAATCAGAAGGGATTTGTTCAGTTTTAGGTAATAATAATTCATTCCCTTCATCATCCAACAACATAATTTCTTTTTTCCAAACTTGGTAAACCTCAGCATTGATAATATCTCCAACACGCTCTTTGTATTTATTGTAAATACCGGTTTTTTCTAATTCAAGAATTTTTTGAACTAAGTTTTGACGCACTGATAATACATTACGACGACCAATCTCATCCAACTTTACTAATTCGGTTACCTCTTCTCCAATTTCAAAATCAGGTTCAATTTTATGAGCATCAGTTAAGCTAATATGTTTATTTGGATCATAATCAAACGAATCTTCAGCAAACTCATCATCGACAATTGTTCTGTTTTTATAAATTTCGATATCTCCTTTATCAGGATTTACAATAATATCGAAGTTTTTATCGGAACCGTATTTTTTGATTAACATGGTACGAAATACATCTTCGATGATGCTCATTAACGTTGCGCGATCAATGTTTTTGTCTTCTTTAAATAACGAGAATGATTCAATTAAATTTACACTTTCCATTGTTTTGTTTTTTTAAAATGGTAATACTGATTTTGTTTCTTTTACTTGATTATATGTTAGGGTTATATTTTCAACAACTGTATGGTTTCCTTTGCCAACTGTTTTCTTTTCTCTTCTCGTTTCATCGATCACAAATTCATTTTCATTGGCACTTTTTAAGATTCCTTCATGCTTCGAACCCTCTTTTGTTACTACTTTTACCTTAGTGCCAATGTATTTTTTATATTGGTGTAATACTTTGAATGATTCAGTTGCTCCTGGAGAAGACACTTGTAATTCAAAATCTTCTTTTTCCCGATCTAAACTGCTTTCAATATGTCTGCTTAGAGCCACACAATCAGCAATTACAACATGATTTGGAGCATCAATATAAACTTCTATTTTATTCCCAGTTAATACTTTTACATCAACAATAAACTTGTCGGTGCCTGCAAAATGCGCTTCAATTAAATCTAATATTGTTTGTTTTTTTATCATTTTTATAAAATAAAAAAGGGACTTTTCGGTCCCTTATTTTTCTATCATCTTATTTTCGGTCACAAATGTAAACATAAATTAGTTAAAAAACAAATAAATTTTATACAACTAGTTATAAAATAAAGTTTTAAATTAGCAGAAGAGCCCCCAAAACATCATGTTTAACCGTTTTTTACTTCCTGTATTTCATTTTTTCGTCAAGGAATAAAAGACACAATATTTAAAATCATGGAAACTTTTAAAAAATCTTCAAAGGGTGGTACTTTATTCTCAATTCTCTTCATGCTTTATTCTATAGCTGGACAAGCACAAGCAAACGGCAAATTCCTAAACGAAAAGCCTAAAGATCTGATTATTAGTGCCTATATTGTAGGAGGTGTGATGCTGGTTGGCATTTTAACTTTTGCTATTGCTAAAATTGCAGCAAAATACTCGAAAGAGGAGGATGGAAATGAGAGAAAAATAAGCCGAACATTATCCCACCGTCATCGCCATCACAATAGAGTGATAAAAAAGAGCAGCTAAAAAATTGGTAAAATTCCATTTTTTTGGCCTTATTTTAAGTTTATATATTATTAAAAAAAATCGTTTTTTAATTAAATGTTTGATAAACAGTTAATTACTTACGGTCTTTTTTTTTTGATATTTGTTTCATAGCATTATCTTTGTCACGAATTTTAAAACCAAAACACAATGTCAGACATTTCATCAAAAGTAAAATCTATTATCGTAGATAAATTAGGTGTAGAAGAAAAAGAAGTAACTCCAACAGCAAGTTTCACAAATGACTTAGGAGCTGATTCTTTAGATACAGTAGAATTAATTATGGAATTCGAAAAAGAATTCAATATTGCTATTCCAGACGATCAAGCAGAAAAAATTGCAACTGTAGGAGATGCTATCTCTTATATTGAAGCTAATGCTAAAAACTAAGAACTAACTTTTTTAAAATCATTCTTTATGCAATTTAAGCGCGTAGTAGTTACGGGACTTGGGGCTGTTACACCTTTGGGCAGTAATGTTAACGATTATTGGACAAATTTAATTAATGGCGTAAGTGGTGCCGGACCTATTACACGTTTTGATGCATCAAAATTTAAAACCAAATTCGCTTGCGAAGTAAAAGGATTTAAAGTAGAGGATTATTTTGATAGAAAAGAAGCTCAACGTTTAGATGCTTTCTCTCATTATGGTATTGCAGCTTCTGTTCAAGCAGTAGCCGATGCAGGAATAGATAAAGCAGGTATTGATAAAAATGAAATTGGTGTTATTTGGGGATCAGGTATTGGTGGTTTAGACACTTTCCAAACTGAAACTTTCAACTTTGCTAAAGGTGATGGTAATCCCCGCTTTAACCCGTTCTTTATTCCAAAAATGATTGCTGATATCTGTTCAGGACATATATCAATGCGTTTTGGATTTAGAGGTCCTAACTTCACAACCGTATCGGCTTGTGCGTCTTCAACTTCTGCTTTAATTGATGCTTTTACTTATATTAAATTAGGTAAGGCTAATGCTATTGTTGCTGGAGGCTCAGAAGCAGCTATTAACGAAAGTGGTATTGGTGGATTTAATGCTTGCCAGGCCATGAGTACTAGAAATGAAAGTCCTGAAACAGCTTCTCGCCCTTACGATGTAAATCGTGACGGTTTTGTCTTAGGCGAAGGTGGCGTTGCTTTAATATTAGAAGAATTGGATCACGCCCTTGCAAGAGGCGCAAAAATTTATGCAGAAATTATTGGTGGTGGCATGAGTGCAGATGCTCATCATATTACAGCGCCTCATCCAGAAGGTTTGGGCGCAACTTTAGTTATGCAACGTGCACTAAAAGACGCTGGAATTGGTCCTGAGGTAGTTGACTATATTAACACTCATGGGACAAGTACACCACTTGGTGATTTAGCTGAATTAAAAGCAATTACGACAGTATTTGGTGAACAAGCATTTAAAATGAATATTAGTTCTACGAAATCAATGACTGGGCATTTGCTTGGTGCAGCTGGCGCTATTGAAGCAATGGCAACTGTATTAGCTGTTCAAAACGATATTGTACCTCCTACAATCAACAACGTAAACCCTGATCCAGAATTAGATGCTAGATTAAACCTAACATTTAATAAAGCTCAAAAACGCACTATTAATTATGCGATTAGTAATACGTTTGGTTTTGGTGGTCATAATGCAGCAGTTGTTGTAAAAAAATACATAGCTTAATATTCTGCTTTGATAAAAATTTTATCAGCATTAACACCACTCTCCAAACAAGACAAAGAGTTTAAACAAAAACTTAAAAATATTTTAGGATTTAGTCCTATTAATGTCGCTTTATATAAACAAGCTTTTAGGCACAGTTCTTCATCCAAAGAAATTACAGAGCACTTACAAAGTAATGAACGTTTAGAGTTCCTGGGAGACGCTATTTTAGGAGCCGTTATTGCTGAATATCTATTTAAATTATTTCCAAAAAAAGACGAAGGCTTTTTAACCCAAATGCGAAGCCGTATTGTAAATGGTCAAAATTTATTTATACTTGCCAAAAAATTTGGCTTTGACGTATTATTAAATTCTCGATTAACCAAAAAAGAAAAAGTAAGTTCTAGTGCTTATGGTGATGCGTTTGAAGCCTTTATTGGCGCTGTTTTTATGGATAAAGGTTTTGATGTTACTAAAAAATTTATTTTAAATCGAATTGTAAAAACTCATTTAGATCTTAATGAATTGCTGGAAAATGATACGGATTACAAATCTCAATTTCAGATATTAATGCAGCGTCAAAAAAAGCAATTTGAATATGCTATTTTAAAGGAAGATTACCAGGGAAAAGAAAAAACCTATACGATTCAATTATCTATTGATGGATTTGAACAAGGTACTTTTGAACATAAATCGAAAAAAGTCGCCGAGCAAAAAGTAGCACAACTGGTCTTAGAAAAACTTACCAATAAGCTCGAATGAGCATTCAAAAAAAAGCCCTTTCAATTGAAAGGGCTTTAAAATTAAATAGCTAGTTTTTTATAACGAGGACGTTTTGGTTCTACATTACCTAAACGTTTTTTGCGATTTTCTTCATATTCACTATATCCCCCTTCAAACCAGTAAACCGAACTATCACCTTCAAAAGCTAAGATATGTGTACATACACGATCTAAAAACCATCTATCGTGACTAATAATTACGGCGCAACCTGCAAAATTCTCCAAACCTTCTTCTAGTGCACGCAATGTATTAACATCTAAATCATTGGTAGGCTCATCTAATAACAAGACGTTACCTTCATTTTTTAAAGCCATTGCTAAATGCAAACGATTACGCTCTCCACCCGATAATACAGATACTTTTTTTCCTTGATCGCTTCCGCCAAAATTAAAACGAGAAATGTAAGCCCTAGCATTCATAGGTTTACCACCTAAAGTAATATTATCTAAACCACCACTTAATACATCGTATACCGTTTTATTAGGATCTAACTCTTTATGATTTTGATCGACGTAAGAAATTTTCACAGTTGGCCCTACTTTAAATTCACCTGAGTTAGGGCTTTCTTCACCCATAATCATACGGAACAATGTTGTTTTACCAGCACCGTTTGGCCCAATAATTCCAACGATTCCAGCAGGTGGTAATTTAAAATTTAAATGTTCATATAATAATCTATCTCCAAATCCTTTTGCAACTTCTGTTGCTTCAATAACTTCGTTACCTAAACGCGGACCATTAGGAATGAAGATTTCTAATTTCTCTTCTTTATCCTTAATGTCTTCGTTCATCATTTTATCGTAGTTATTCAAACGGGCTTTTTGTTTCACTCCACGTCCTTTTACCCCTTGACGAACCCAGTCTAACTCACGCGCCAATGTTTTTTGACGTTTAGATTCCGTTTTCTCTTCTTGTTTTAAACGATTACCTTTTTGCTCTAACCAAGATGAATAGTTTCCTTTCCAAGGAATCCCTTCTCCACGATCTAACTCTAAAATCCAACCAGCTACGTTATCTAGGAAATAACGATCATGGGTTACCGCAATAACAGTTCCTTTGTATTGTTGTAAATGTTGCTCTAACCAATCAACCGATTCAGCATCTAAGTGGTTGGTAGGCTCATCTAATAATAAAATATCTGGTTCTTGTAATAACAAACGGCATAACGCCACACGACGACGCTCACCACCTGATAATATTTTAATTGGCGTATCGCTTTCTGCACAGCGTAATGCATCCATGGCGCGCTCTAAACGAGAATCTAAATTCCATAAATCATGTTGATCAATTAAATCTTGTAATTGCGCTTGACGATTAATTAACTTATCCATTTTATCTGGATCGTTTAATATTTCTTCGTCCATGAATTTATTGTTTACCTCTTCAAATTCATTTAAAATATCTACATGTTTTTGGGCACCTTCACGAACCACTTCAATAACAGTTTTATTTTCATCTAAGTTTGGTTCTTGTTCTAATAAGCCAATGCTATATCCTGGTGATTGGTGAATTTCTCCCAAGTAATCTTTATCAATACCCGCCATAATACGTAATAATGATGATTTACCAGAACCATTTAAACCTAAAACACCAATTTTAGCTCCATAATAAAAAGAGATATAGATGTCTTTTAATACTTGTTTTTGCGGTGGATGTATCTTTGATACATTTACCATACTGTAAATAATTTGTCTTCCTACTTCTGACATAATAAAAAATTTGAGGTTATAAAGTTAGTAGAAAAACCCAATCAATTAAGGGAAAAAACAAAAAAGGCATAAAATATTACAGCTTTTGCATAAGCGGTTTTCCACTTTTATGAAATATGACTGCTGAAAATTGAAGTATTAATTCTTCGGAAAATAAACCGAATGCTTTTCATTATACATTCTTATATATTTTGTAGCAGATTCTTTACGCTTCTTTTTATTAAGAGACATGAATTCTTTATAAACTATATCATCCCGTTTTAAAAATTCTTCTAAATTTTCTAAATTGAACTCCACAATTTCTCCTGTATAAAAATCAAATAAAAACTGTCTAATTTCTCTCGTTTTGCGAGAGGTACTATTTATTGGAGTATTCATAAATGGGTCATATCCAGGAGAATAACTATATACTTCTACGGTTCCAATAAAATTACTAATGGCTCCAAAAACAGGAATTCGATAAAAATTTTTATCCTGATTAATGAAAATTATATTGTTTTGGCAATAACCCCAAACTTGTTCGGATTTTACTTTTGCAACAGATCCATCTCTTTCTGTATACTCTATAACATCTTCTTCAATCAATTTCGAATAAAAATCAAGTTGATCTTTATTAATCGAAGTAATTATCTTTTCCTTTGGAATTGGCCAATTATATCTAAAATCTTGATACGATAAATAAAGTCCTTCGTAAAGCCTAAAATCTCTTGTATAAGCTACTGAATCTTGAGATTGACAACTCCCAATTCCTATAAAACTTATTATAAATAACATCAAGTGATACCGCATGATGTAAATATCTAAATTATTTGTAATTTAATGCTATAATTTTTAATGATATGAAATTGTATTTTGCATTTTTTAGTACACTATTTTTTTTTCAATTACAGGCTCAGTCTGTTTTTAATGTTGAACTTATTAAAAAAATAGAATATAGTTTGCCTTCTGAAAAAATTAATGTATTGGTGCTAACAAAACCAACATCTAAAATCAATTTTTCAGACTTTAATGCTGTAAATGTAAATTACCAAGCAGGTAACATCTATTCAATTACTTCCAATCTTTCAACGATTCAGAAAATAGGAAAATTAAAAGAGGTGATTAGAATAGAATATTCGCAAAAACATCTTCAATTAATGAGTGACACTTGTATGGTTCGTAATAGGATTAAAGAGATTAAATTAGGCATGTCTCCGCTTTTTCAGGCTTATGATGGTTCTGGAGTTATTATTGGGATTATAGATACAGGAACAGATTTTAATCACCCTGATTTCAAAGACATCAATGGTCATTCTAGAATAAAATATCTTTGGGATATGACAAAACCTAACTCTGTTAGCACTCCTACTGCTTTTGGATATGGACAAGAATGGACCAATGCAGATATAGATATGGGACTTTGTACACATACTGATTTAGTTCATTACGGTCATGGCACAAACAGTTCAGGGATAGCCGCAGGAAATGGATACTCAATTAATAAGTATGAAGGAATAGCTCCTAAAGCTGATTTGATAGTTGTGGCAATCGATTTTAACCGACCTGGATTTACTATTGCTGATGCCCTTCAATATATTATTAATAAATCGCTTACTCTTAATAAACCTTTAGTTGTAAACGCCAGTTTAGGTGATTATTATGGCAGCCATGATGGAACAGATTTAGAAACTCAAATGATTAACAATTTAATTTCCGGGATTCCTGGAAGAGCACTTATCGCTTCTGCTGGAAATGGAGGTAACATAAATTTCCATGTAGGTTATAATATCGTACCATCTGATACAGGTTATACATGGATTAGCAATAGCACTCATACTATTGAAGTGTCTGAATATGCAGATACTTTGCAGATAAAAAATGTCAAATATAGTATTAGTGTTACTAACACTGGACTAACTGATTTGGGTAATACATCTTATCATTTCTACAATTATGCATTAGGCACTTTAAAAAGAGATACTATCTATAACAATAACCATCGAATAGGGATTATAGAAAGTATTGCTAGTATTAATCCATTTGGAGTTTACGAATTAAACCTAACAATTAAGGCAGATAGTGCTGGATATTTATGGGGAATAAAACATGCGGGTAATGGTAGAATTGATTCATGGAATTTTGACTACATCGATGGAAATTTGCCAACTATGTTAAACTATCCAAATATTATTCATTACAAAATACCTGATAATCATCAGACAATTGTCAGTAATTTTCAATGCAGTAATGAAGTGATTACTGTAGGAAACTATGTTAATAGAAATCAATATTTTGATGTCAATAATACTTTACAAACTACTACTGAAGTTCCGGGACAATTGCATGCGACAAGTAGTTTAGGTCCAACAAGAGATAATAGAATAAAGCCAGATATTACAGCTACTGGAGGAACAATATTAGCTAGTTCACCGCTAGCTCATATTTTAAATTTAAAGATAAATGCCCCCTATTTAGTTGCACAAGGAGGTTTTCATGTCACAGCAGGAGGAACTTCTGCATCCAGCCCAGTTGTTGCTGGATTAGCAGCTTTATATTTTCAAAGGCATCCAAATGCAACTAACCAAGACCTAAAACAAGCGATTCTTAACTGTGCCTATACGGATGCTTTCACAGGAAGTTCATTACCTAACAATCAATGGGGATATGGAAAACTGGATGGTTTTGCGACCATGTGGTGTGGTGAAAATTTAACCAATATCAAAACTTATTCTGATAAAGGACAAATACAAGTCTATCCAAATCCATTTACCAACGAAACCAACATTCAGTTTATGGATAACACTAAAAAAATCATCAAATTATATAATACGGCAGGTGAATTAGTTTTTAATGATGAGTGCAATAGCAGCTCCTATGTCTTGAAAAAAGATCATTTATCAGCTGGATTATACTTGTTATGGAGTGAAGAGAAAAATATAACTTATAAAATTAAAATCGTTATTTTGTAGCAGAAATTTAATTATCAAATACTATTTTTAAAGTAATAACGTTATAAGCATTAAATGAAATTTATTTTTTACATATTTATCACTTTACTAATCTTTACTCATTCTGTTCATTCGCAAACCAAGAGAAGAAACTTTAAACAACATGAAGTAGGCATTTTGATTGGTGGGTCATATTACATCGGTGATTTAAATCCACGCAAACAGTTTTTTTTAACACAACCTGCCATTGGTGCATTTTATAGATATACTCCAAACTACAGATATGCTTTTAGAGCTGGGTTTAATTTTGGAACTATTATGGGAGATGATTCCCAAACTGAGGATGCTGATCAATTGCAGCGCAATTTGAATTTTAAATCACAAATCATTGAAGCTCATTTTTTAACTGAATTTAATTTTTTAGAATATCGGATTAGTAATGATAAATATAAATTCACCACTTTTTTATTTTTAGGATTAGATGTATTTAAATTTAAACCATTAGCGAATGTTGGCAGTTATTGGGTTCCACTGCAACCTCTTCATACAGAAGGACAGAGTAAAGGTTATAAATTAATACAAGTTGCCATTCCTTTTGGAATTGGAGCGAAAATAAATGTTTCGAAAAAAGTAGGAATTGGAATTGAATGGGGACCTCGTAAAACCTTCACGGATTATTTAGATGATGTAAGCGGCACCTATCCAGATGCCAGTATTATTCCATTTACTAAAAATCACGCCGCTGAGTTATCAGATCGATCAAAAAATGCTGGCAATAATGTAAATAAACAACGAGGGAATCCAAGAACTAAAGATTGGTACTTCTTTTTTGGAGTTACCTTAAATATCAAATTAAATATGAAGGCCCCTCCTTGTCACGCCTATAATCACTAATTTTTATTCTTTTTTACTTTTACCTCGTTCCATGTTTTATATTCATTTTGTTGCTCTGGTCTAAAAGCTGGCATTCTTCTTAAAGGTTCACAAGGTTTTAATGAAGCATAACAATCTGCTGGTAACTGCTGGTATAAAGTTGTTCCTTTTGTTTTCCAAGAAATCATTTCATCACTCACGTCTTTAACTATCTTAGCTGGATTTCCAACCACAACTTTTCTATCTTCTATAATAGTATCAGCAGGGACAAAACATAACGCCCCAATAATACAATTATCGCCAATGACACAATTATCCATAACGACGGCATTCATTCCCACTAATACATTTTTACCAATAGTTCCTCCATGAATAATGGCGCCATGCCCAATATGTGCCGCTTCTTTTAATAATACCGTTGTTCCTGGAAACATATGAATGGTACAATTCTCTTGCACATTACAACCATCTTCAATAATAATTTGCCCCCAATCGCCACGAATAGCGGCACCCGGACCAACGTATACATTTTTACCTATAATTACATTACCAGTAACAGTGGCGTTTGGATGAATAAAAGATGATTTATCTATAACTGGTTTATAACCGTTGAATTCGAAAATGTTTGCCATTGTGTTTGTTGTTTATTGAACGCTGATGACGCAGATTGTTTATGATTTAATAAGATTTTAAATTTATTTTATTTCGCAATAGCCTCCGTTTACATAATCACTTGAATTTTCATAATCATTCTTACATTTAGTTAGTGCTGCATCTTTTTTTCTTTCTTTGTATGAATCAGAAAATTGCTCAACGATGTAGCCTCTTCTGTCTGAATAGCATTTACAGATATACTCTTTTTTACAAGAGACGCATAAGCTGATGAAATAAAAAATAAAAAATAAATTTTTCATAGTATAAATTTACAAATTAAAACTCACTCTTTAAATGAAATTTAATTTCCGGAAATTTAGTTTGTGCCATCTCAAGTAGCCAAGCAGATTCAGCTAAAAACACTAAACGATTTTCTTTATCATAGGCAATATGATTAGACTTATCAATTAAAAATTCATCTAATTTTTTCTTATCACTACATTCGATCCAAAGTGCCTTATATAAATTCACGGAATCATATCCACAAGAGGCATTGTACTCTGCCTTTAATCGATGCTGTATAACCTCAAATTGTAAAGCCCCAACAGTACCAACCACTTTTCGACCATCTGCTTTTTTAGTAAATAACTGAGCAACACCTTCGTCGGTTAGTTGTTCTAAGCCTTTTTGTAATTGCTTCGTTTTCATTGGATCCAAGTTGGTAACATATTTAAACAACTCTGGAGAGAAACTTGGGATGCCTTTGAAATTAAACTTAGCGCCTTCGGTTAAGGTATCTCCAATTTTAAAATTACCTGCATCATACAAACCAATGACATCACCTGGAAATGATTCATCAATGACCGATTTTTGTTGAGCCATAAATGCTGTTGGATTGCTAAAGCGCATGTCTTTTCCTTCACGCACATTGTAATAATATTTATTACGTTCGAACTTACCGGATACAATTCGTAAAAATGCAATTCTATCTCTGTGTTTAGGATCTAGGTTAGCATGAATCTTAAATACAAAACCACTAAATTTTTGTGTTTCTGGTTCAATATGACCTGCAGCATCTGTATCTCTACCTTGAGGTGTCGGTGCAATTTCAACAAAACAATCCAACAATTCTTTGATTCCAAAATTATTAACTGCACTTCCAAAAAACACAGGACTGACATTAGCTTTTAGGTATTCTTGTTTGTCAAAATCATCATATACCCCATCAATTAATGTAATATCATCGCGTAATTGATTGGCAAAATCTTCACTAATATATTTTTCAATTTCAGAATCATTGACATTATCTAACACTACGCTTTCTTCAACCGTCGTCTTGCTATCGCCTTGAAATAATGACAATTTTTTTTCATATAAATTATAGACTCCTTTAAAGGACTTGCCAATACCTATTGGCCAAGTTAAAGGGCGTACTCTAATTTTTAATTCTTTTTCAATCTCATCTAATAAATCAAATGCATTTTGCCCTTCACGATCCATTTTATTAACAAACACAATAACGGGTGTGTTACGCATACGACATACTTCTAATAACTTACGAGTTTGAGGCTCTACTCCTTTTACACAGTCAATGACCATAATAACGCTGTCAACTGCAGACAAGGTGCGATAAGTGTCTTCCGCAAAATCTTCGTGACCAGGAGTATCTAAAATATTAACCTTAAAATCGCGGTAATCAAACGCCATCACGGAAGTAGAAACAGAGATACCACGTTGTTTCTCAATTTCCATGAAATCGGAAGTCGTTGATTTTTTAATTTTATTTGACTTTACGGCACCCGCAGACTGGATAGCTCCTCCAAATAGTAATAATTTTTCTGTTAGAGTTGTTTTACCAGCATCAGGGTGAGCAATAATGGCAAACGTTTTTCTTTTATGTAATTCTTCTGTAAAACTCATGTATTTAAAATAAGGGTATAAAGATAGCTTTTTTTTAAGAGACAGGAATCTCTTGATTTTTAGAAAGGATAACCAATACCAAAACTTAGTACAGGATATTTTAGTGGCTGTTTATCAAATGTCCATCGATTATTTTCAGCATACTCAGGATCTCTTAACTTAACTGCTGCATCTAGTCTTAAGATAAAAAAGCTAAAATCATAACGTAAACCGAAACCGGATCCGATAGCAATTTCCTTATAGAATTTATCTGTTTTAAATTGTCCTTTAGGCTTGCTTGGGTCATTGTAGGATAACCAAATATTTCCAGCATCTAAAAACCAAGCGCCAAAAAAAGACTTAAAAATATGAAAACGATATTCTAGGTTACTTTCTATTTGTACGTTACCAATTTTATCATATCTAGCAGTAGATGTTCCCGGATCATATCCTCCAGGCCCTAAAGTTCTTGCCCTCCATGCTCTTATACCATTTGGTCCTCCACTAAAAAAACTTTGTTCGTATGGTAACACCGAAAGATTTGATAATGGTTTACCAAATCCACCAGCAATTCGGTATACTAATTTACTTAATTTACGAATCTTAAAATAAACACGATAATCTACATCAATTTTTACAAATTGTGAAAAAGGTACCCCCTGAATAATGTAACGGCCAAGCGAGTCCTTTTGTTCATTAGAAGCATTTAAAATACTTCGCAATAAATTACCTGATGAACTTAATTTCACTTTTAAGTACATTAAATTTCGTTTATTTTTTAAGGACTGATTACTATACGTGGCTGATACTTTAGATAATGTGGTGATGTGATTTTGAAATGAATTTAATAAAAACAAATTATTTAAGGATTCTAATTCTGATTTGTAGGAAGGGGATAATTTAGCTTTGACAACATAGGCCTCTAATGGTATTATCTCATACATTAATAAACTCTTACTATTTGTAAACTTAAAACCATAAGAGATATTAGCGATTGTTCGATTAAAATTCTGACTAGACTGATAGTTTAATGATAAATTTAAAATAGTTTTAGGTTGAAAAAAATAGCGTTTTTCAGCCTGATCTTTTTTGTAATAAAACAAAGTAAATGGAAAAAGCGGTTTAGGAAAATAGATATTCAATTCTGGTCCAAATTGAAATGTGTTAAATAATCGTTGAATATCACTTACCTGATCAACATTTTGAGGTGTTTCCAAGGTAGTGTTTAAAGCCTTTTGAGAGGTTAATGATCCTTTTAATTTTAATTCAACTAGTTCAGCACCTTTAAATGCATTTTTATTCTGAAACACAATGCTACCTGCAACACCGTAATTATCAGATGTTTTTGTTCCTTCTGCTTCAATGGTAATTGATTGTTTAATAACTGGTTGACATACTATATAACAATCTAGTTTATCAAGATCATTTGGGTTTTTTAAATATTGTATGTATACCGATTTAAAAACCCTTAAGGCACTTAAGCCTTTATAGGTATCTTCAGAAAAATCTTGCTGGTAAAGTTGTCCTGGTAAAATAGAAATATTCCTTGTCAAATCTTTCCTTCTAAACTTTAAAGGATTATTATGCAGAATCTTTAAACCATTATACTCTATCGTATCTTTCATATAAACAGACTCCGATTTTCCTTTAAAATCGGGAATGTTTTCAGGAATAACATAAACATTTTCAATAGAAAAACGCGGGTGATTAATAAAAACTAAAGAGTCATTTGTTTCACTAAATGGTCTTGAAAACATTTTGACGCCTATTGTAAGATTAACGTTTCGTCCTATTAAATTAGTGTCAGCTAAATAATACACGTATTCAGGAGCAAAATAATAGTAACCATTGTTTAATAAACTTTCGGTGATACGTCCTCTCTCTTTTTGAAAAATCTCTTCATCATAAATCATGTGTCTTTTAATTAAAGAAGTGGCGGTGTCATTATATATAAAATATTCAATTAAAGGATCTTCAATTTTATAATTAATATTTTGTATGGCATAAGGTTTAGTATTTGAAATAAAATAAAAAATCTTTGCTCTTTTGTTCTTAAAATCTAATGACAAACTATCGGTTACTTTAGCATCAAAATAACCTTTAGAAAAAACAAATTTTTGTAATTGATTTTTAGTGATTTTCGTTAAAAACGTATCTAGCAAAACAGGCGGTTCACCTGCCTCCATGATACTTTCGCGAAAAGTTGGTTTTTCTTTATTTTTTAAATTTGGTTGCTTTTTAGGCTTACCTTTAGCTAATCGTTTCGTGTTGCGCTCAGCATTTTTTCTTATTCGTTTTGTATTTATTCTATCGTATCTTAAATCTCTTTTAGCTTTTTTTTCAAGCATTTTTTGTTGATCAACTTGATTATAAAGCCATAAATTGAATCGTACTAATTTTAAAATTTTCCTATTGGGTTTTTGTCTAATAAAAGCTTCTAATTCTGCATGATCAATGAGTGTTCCGTTATGCTTAATAGTGTTTTTACTAAGCAATAATTCATTTTCTTTCAAATGTTTGTTAACGTTACAAGAAACTAAAAAAATAGAAAACACCAACACCCCCATAAAAACGCTTGTTATTTTACGGGTATGCTTTAAAATACTTTTAATATCGTTAAGATAGGTCAAATGGTTTACTTACATTTATAGACTACTAATTTAAGTTTAAAATATGATTAGTAAAAATCAGATAAAACATATTCAATCTTTACACTCTAAAAAAAATAGAGAGGAAGAATCGTTATTTATTGTAGAAGGCGTTAAAATGGTCACCGAGTTCATTAGACACCAAAAATTTGTAATTAAAGAAGTCTATGCAATTCCTGAATATTTTCAACAACATGAAGCTACTTTGGTTAAACATGGAATTTCATTTACAGAAATAACTGCCGATGAGCTTAAAAAAATCAGTCTTTTAACTACTCCTAACCAAGTTTTAGCTATTGTAAAAACAACCACTCAACTATTGGATAATGAACTTTTAAATACAGCCACTACTTTGTTTTTAGATGATATTAGAGATCCGGGAAATTTGGGGACAATCATTCGTATAGCCGATTGGTTTGGCATAAAACAAGTAATTTGCTCACCTAATTCCACAGAATTATTTAATCCAAAAACATTACAGGCAAGTATGGGTGCTGTTTTAAGAGTCAATGTGGTTAGTATCGCTTTTACCGAACTTTTATCAAAATTAAATAAAACACCAATTTATGGCGCCGTTTTGGAGGGGGAAAACTTATATACAACAACTGTTAAAAATGGCTTAATTATTATTGGTAATGAGGCAAACGGTATATCAACTGAAGTATTACAACATATAAGTCATCGCATTACCATTCCTGCAGCAAATACAAATGGAAGCGAATCATTAAATGCAGCCAATGCTTGCGCAATTATTTGTTCAGAATTTCATAGACAATTAACTTATTCATCACTAGCATAATTTTTTTTTGAAATCGGTTTAATAGTTTAGTTTTGTATTCATAATGTCATCAGATATCAATATTAACCTTTCAGCTTTTGGTCAGTTATCTGATTCATCCGACACTCTCATCATTGAAATATCGGATCATCTTATTCAATTTTGTGAATTGGATTCAAAACATAATAAACCACAATATATCTGCCATTATTCAATTGATTCTACTATTCAAAATACTATAAATGATCACCTTATTTATGCCATAAAACACTTTCAATTATCAAAAAAACAGTATCAGCTTGTTTACATCAATTACTTTAACCCTCAATTCACATTATGTCCAAGTAATTTTTATAACAGTGAACATAGCAGAGCTATGCTTGAATTAAATGTTGGGAATACTAATAATCACATCATTTTGACTGATGATATTCGAACGGATATTAAATTAATTTACACCATTGATGATTCCTTAAAATCTGCATTAGATAATCTGTTTCCAAACCATCAATTAAAACATACATTAACTATTCTTTCTAGTTTAATGCTCCAATCCGATGAATTAATCAAGGAAAACATTTTATTATCCATTCATTCCAATTATATTGAGATTGTTGTAAAACAAGAGCACCAATTGATATTAAGCAATCAATATACTATTAAAACACAAGAGGACATTTTATATTACATTTTATTTATTTTAGAACAATACCATCTAAACCCTCTCACAGTCAATATTACCCTAGTAGGAAATATAGATGTAAATTCATCTTTAATTGTTGCCTTAAAAAAATACATTAAACAGATACATTTAGCATTAGGCCATAAAACAATTAACTGGGATGGTATTTCTGGAGCGCCCCAACATTATAACTATACTTTATTAAACAGAATATTTTGCGAATAATAGGAGGAACATATAAAGGCAAACAAATTATTGCACCAAAAAATTTACCTGTAAGACCAACGACAGATTTTGCAAAAGAAGGTTTATTTAATATTTTAAATCATAAAATAGATTTTGATGAATTAACCGTACTAGACCTATTTTGCGGAACAGGTAATATAAGTTTAGAGTTTGCCTCCAGGGGCGCTAAAAAAATATATGCTATTGATAAACACAGTCCTTGCTTATTTTTTTTAAAAGATACTGCCAAAGCCCTTAAGCTAAATTCTATTTTCACTGATAGAGCTGATGTATTTAAATATTTAGAAAAATCAGCGACTCCTATGGATTTAATATTTGCTGACCCACCCTATGAACTAGCAAACATCGAAATGATTCATGAATTAGTATTTAAAAATAATCTTTTAAAAAAAGATGGAATATTAATTATAGAACATGGGCCAAAAACAGATTTAAGTTCTAGAACCAACTATATAGAAACTCGTAAGTATGGCAATGTACATTTTAGTTTCTTTAACGAGTCGCAAAACTAATTTTCAATATATTAATATGAGGCATAACATAATTTAAGAAAATGTTAGGCAAATATTATGTAACTAATGTTATATTTGGTACTATACAAGATATGCGTTTAACAATACTTTTCATATTAATTGCGTTTATTTGTCAAGCACAAAACATTACAATAAAGGGAAAAGCTCATGCGTCTCATATTGGAAAAGAGGTGATACTTAATGATTTTACAGACTATGTTACATATCAAATCACCAAAGAAAGTTCGGATACTATAGATAAAGATGGTTATTTTGAATTAAGACTAGAATCAAAAATTACAAAACCTATTTTAATTAGTATTAATAATTTATTAGGCAAACTATATGTTCAACCAAACTTTACCT
The DNA here is from genome assembly GCA_947450025.1 of Bacteroidota bacterium. GTDB lineage: Bacteria > Bacteroidota > Bacteroidia > B-17B0 > Aurantibacillaceae > UBA4416. The sequence goes on from CANFTW010000005.1 coordinate 190,414, forward strand.
ATGGAATCTATTTTCCTGAAGAAGATTCAACGGCTAATCACCAAACAGGCACCGAAACAACTGTAGATATAAGTGTATATGGAAAAGATAGCACTGAACTTAATGCCTTAATTATAGATTTTAATAAGCAATACAATAATTTATTTATTAATGCGGGGCCTCAATATTTATCACCAGCCAAATTAAACAACATGCTCGATACCTTTTTGATAAGTTGTAAGAAACGCTATGCTTTAATAAATAATAGCTATTTTAAAAATTATCTAGAATACTCATTCGCTAATTTTTTCTCAAATACTTCACGTGGTAGAACTTTTTTAAATAAACAATTTATTGATGGTAAGCCCATTCAATACGCCAATTATGAGTATATGCAATTTTTTAACGCTCACTTTAAAGGTTATTTAAAAGCATTTGCATCTACTAAAAATGGTGGAAATATATATAACAGTATCAATGCGTTTGCCGACTATAAAGATTTACAAAATCAATTTAAAACTGACAAATCAATTTCGAGTGATGTGTTACGCGAATTTCTTATTTTAAAAGGGTTGATTGAATTCTATTATAGTCCAGATTTTGATAAACATCAAGTGCAAAGTGTCTTGGAACAATTTTATAGAGAAACAACCATTCCAGATCATAAAAGCATCGCATTTAATATGCTACAAACGATCAATCAATTGCAACCTGGCGCACCGGCTCCAGATTTTACAGCGATGGATAAATCTGGTAAAATGGTTTTATTATCTGATTTTAAAGGTAAATATATCTATCTGAATTTCTTTTCAAATGAAAGTGAAAGCAGCCAGAAAGAAATGCAAAAAATCATAGATTTAAAAAAGAAATTTAATGATAAAATCACCTTTATAAGCATATGCCTTGACGATAGCATTAAAACGTATAAATCATATCTTAAATCTAATCTTAAACAAGATTGGATTATACTATATCAAAACAAAAATAGCACTGCCAAACAAACCTATAACATAAAAACTTTATCAGGCTATTTTTTTATCAATCCACAAATGCAACTCGCTCAATCTCCTGCTATGAAACCAAGCGAAGGGATTGAATATAAATTTAATGCCTTATTTAGGCCTAGGAAAAAAAATACCATTATCGGTATTAGATAAACAGTATAATTTTTCTAAAGACAATCTACGCGAAGATAGAAAAGTAATTTCTTGTAAATAGATTCATTTCCGAATCAGTCATTTTGTTAGTTTGTTGAAGATGAATTTTTATTTTATCAAAATGATGGTTTTCTTTTAAAAAATTAAATAACTCTGCTTTGGCTTGGGTAGGGCCAAATAAAACAATGTGATCGAATTTTAAAATCACCTCAGATATTTTCTTGTAATAATCAGCTTGCAAATGCTGCTCTTTATGATGCATTAAGTTCTCACTTTTATTTAAACTATGTTCCTTTTCTTGATGTGTAAACTTTGATTGAATTGAATTTATAGCTATTGGATTATCTGAAGCATCAACAAAATGAGCAGATGCATGATCCATCCAAATGCCTAATTTTTTTTCTATAATCTGATTCATATGATTTTGGTAATTTTTAAATGATTTGTGATTGATCACAAAAAGGTTAGATAGAAATTATTTTATTTGTTTTGATTTTGGATTAAAAAATTAGTTAATCCTGAAATTATTGAAACTGAATTGTTGTTAATAAGTGAATTGGTTATCTTTTCGATTAATATAGAAGCCAAAAATCCTTTTACAGTTCTATTTCTGCCAACAACCTTTTCTAATAAATAATTAGCACTAGTTTTTAATCCTAGTTTTATAACATCAATTTGAACTTCTTTATCCTTAACTAATTCCTGAATTGTAGTCTTCATAATTGAAATGATGGATAATGAATCTATAATCTCATTCACTAAAATCTTTAATTCAATTTCCTGATTTAACTTGTCAGTTCTTAATTGACTAATTTGCGATTTTAATTGCGCGTAGCTAGTAATTACTATTTTTTCCATATCAATTTTTAAGAATATGATTAGTCTCTATTAAACAAATGACGAACCATCTTTTCACGAATTGGTTTTTCAATAAATCGTGTTCTACTAATCATCAAAATACATCCTAACACAAAATAAAATCCTGCTATTATTATAAATCCAGTATAATTATCATCGAAAAATATAGATAAATAAAATCCAGCCCAAAGGCTTAAAAACAAAAGCAAAAACACTACAACTAATAAAAGAAATAAATTCACAATTAGCTTAGAACCCAAATTACATGTTTTTTCTGCAGCTTCAAGTTTAATTAATTCATAATTTGTTTTCACATAGCTATTTAAATTATCTGTCAGTAATTCTAATTGATCTTGATCATTCATGGTAATGTATTTATAATTAAATATAGTTTAAATATTATTTCGATAAAGTTCTTTAAACATCTAAATTCTGATTCATATTATGAGTACTATTAGCCTTTTTGTTTTCTAATTTTCCATCTAGATGATCAATACCATCCAAATGAGTAAATGCCGATTTTAATATTTTTTGTTTAAAATCATTTGCTAAATCTTTTGTACTACCCATAATTTTTTTACGTGTTACACTTCCTTTATCGGGGGCAAATAAAACTCCTAAAGCAGCGCCGGCCATTGCTCCCAATATTAATGCGCCAATTATTTTACCTGTATTGTCGTTGTTTTCCATAAACTATCTTATTTAATTTTAATTAATCTTTTAAATCTTTACCTCTTAATACCCTCATAAAAAATGCAATGGCAGAAATAATTAAAAACACGTGAATAACGTTCCCTGCACTATAAATAAAAAATCCTGTTGCCCATATAACTCCTGTTAAAATCATGACAAAAATCAGGGCATTACTAATACTAAACATATATTAACTAAATAACTTTTTTCTACCTTTTTCAAATTCATCAAAAGCTTCTTCCTTTACAGAATCAAACGTTTCAGATGCATCAGTAACGAAGTCATTAAATTTTTCTTTTAATTCATCTGTGGCTTCAGAACTTTTTCTAGTAATTTTCTTTCGAGTTTCTGAACCTTTATCTGGGGCAAACAAAACACCTATTAATGCACCTATGGCTGCACCTGCTAATACTCCTAAAATAATTTTTCCTTTGTTCATGATATTAATGTTTAATTGATTTATAATTTACAATGGCTTGCGGCCTTGAATAACTCTTAAAATAACTGATATAATTGCAATCACTAATAATATATGGATAATACCTCCAGCATGGTAACCAAGGAAGCCAACGCCCCATATAATTAAAAAAACAACAGCTATAGCATATAAAATATTTCCCATAATATGTAAGTTTTAAATTTCTTTTTTTGTTTTATCTGCATTGGTATCTATACTTGTTCGATCAGGATTCCTTTCTCTTTTAGGTTTGTCAAATTCCTTAGATTCCAAAATTTTATCATTGTTTTTTGTAGAGTCGGCATCATTATCTGTTCCAGTTTTATCTGCCTTCTTATCTGGCAATGTGAAATTCTTAGAGTTTTTTAATTCAAGAATTTTATCAAAATAGTTATCAGTTTTCATATATGACATTTTTAAATAAGCCAATATTTAAAGAAAATAGGTTCTGTAAAAATTAGAGAGAATATTTAATTTATTTATAATACTATAATTTAATAAAGCAAAGCTTAATTTGTATGATTACTTAAATCTTTTAACTCCTCTCCTAATTCGTTCATGTCATGTTTAAATTCAAGTTTAAAAGATTCCCATTGCTCATTCGTTTCTTTTTGATATTCAGCTAATCTAATTTTTAAGGAAGAATTTTTTTGCTCTAAATCAGCAATTTTTTTTTCATACTCTAATTTGGCGTCTCTTTTTAATTTAGAAATATGAGTTTTTATTTCTTTGATTTGTTTTTCATTTTCAAGCATGCGTTCCTCTGATTCAAACTTAAATTTATTATACTCTTCATTAAATTCTTCTTTAGCTCTTACGAAATCATTAGAAGCATGATTAGCCTCAAGTGTAGCGGCTTCAACTTTATTTGTTGATGAATTACATCTGATTACAATAGTTCCAGCAACAATAGTTGCAAAAGCGAGGGTGTAAATTGATTTTTTCATTTTTTAGGTTTTATATGTAAATTTCTATAACTCTGAAATTAATTTTTGAATCTCTTCTTTTGTTTTTCCCAATTTCATTTGAAGCCTTCCGATTAATTCATCTTGTTTTCCTTCCACCAATAACACATCACTATCAGTTAGAATAGCAAATTTTTGTTTTAGTTTACCTTTTGTTTCATTCCAATTTCCTTTTATTTGATTTGTATTTGTCATGATAATTAATTTATTGTGAAAGCATTTCCACAAAGCAAAAGTGAGCAATACATTTTTGAATCAGTTACAAATCAACAGACATAAATTACATCATTCACACATTCACTAAAGCAAAAACCCTTCTTAAAAATATAAGAAGGGTTTTTGCTTTTAAAAAAAAGTTTAAAAATCACATACGATCCATGTACCAAATTAATTCATTCTTCATTTTTTTCAATTTAAAAATAGTTTCAATATTTTTTTGCAGGCGCATAAATGACGTTTCGCTTTTAATCACATAATCAAATGCTTTATGATGCATGCAATTTACAGCAACCTCAATTTTATCTTGAGAAGACAGCATGATGACAGAAATATTAGGGTTGAAAGATTTAATTTTATCTAATGTTTCTATGCCATTCATAGCATATTTATCAATCCCGTCTAAATGATAATCTAAAATAACAATATCTGGATTTTCTGTAATATTATCTATGCATAATTCACCTGTAGAATACGTTTCAACCACAAAATCAGAATGCTCAATAAACTCAAGCTCCAATGACTTTAAAAATAAGACATCATCATCAACCAAAAATAATTTTATTGGGGCTTTACTATTCATTTAATTAGATTTTAGTTGATTATACTCTTGTTTTAATTCGATACAGGCTTGAACGCAGACCTCTTCCAATTTGTCAACTAAGACATGTATTTCATCTGTCAATTCTTGAGTAATGGCATATTCTTGAACTTTTTTTGCCATGTTTTCAAAATCTTTATTAATACCAACGATGGTAAACGATGGAATCATTTTGTGAACACTAGAATGTAAGGTTTGCCAGTCTTTTTCTTGCAAACTTTTTTTCATAGCTAATATCAAAGGGGGGGTTTGTTCTAAATATAAAAAAATCAATTCTTTCATCAGTGCGGGATTTGATTTTGTTTTTTGTATTAAATAACTCAAGTCTGTTAATTTCAATTCAGTAATAGGCTGACTAACTATTTTATCATGCTTATTATTTTGATTAGATTTTTTAATTAATCCAACAATTTTATTATATAACAATTTATCGTCTACTGGCTTTGCTATGTAATCATTCATACCTACCACTTTACATTTTTCTAAATCAACAGTGGTCACATCAGCCGTTAAAGCAATTATAGGGATTTCCGATTTCATTTCATTACGAATATACTCAGTCGCTTCAAAGCCGTTCATTTCAGGCATTTGCAAATCCATTAAAATAATATCATAATTAGTTTTCTGTAATTTTTCGATGGCAATTTTTCCGTTTGATGCAATATCTCGCTCAAAGCCAAATTCATCTAACAAGGTTTTCATAAGCAATTGATTAAGTGCTATATCTTCCACTACTAATACTTTAATTTGTTTCAAATCTGAGTCAAGCTCTAGCAATGTTAATTCCGGTTCTAATTCAACCTCAGGTTTAGATTTTTGAAAACTTAGCTTAAAACTGAATGTGGAGCCTTCCATCAATTCACTCTTAACAAAAATGGTTCCGCCTTGAGATTCTACTAATTGCTTCACAATGGCTAAGCCAAGGCCAGTACCGCCATAAATTCTTGAAGTGCCACTTGACGCTTGCTGAAAATTTTCAAATATAGTTTCAATTTTATGTTTTGCAATCCCAATTCCTGTATCAGACACCTTAAATTCAATAGTCACCTCATCTTCTGTTTGCGAAACTAAATGAACACTAACTTTTATAATTCCTTTATTTGTAAATTTTAAAGCATTGCTCACTAAATTCAATATGATTTGATATAATCTTATAGAATCTCCAATTAAAATGTCTGGAATACAACTGTCATATTCTTTTATTAACGTCAGATTTTTTTCTTGAATTTTAGGTTCAAATAAATGGAGCATTGAAGCAAAGGATGCTGCCATTTTAAATGGCACTTTTTCAAATCTCATTTTGCCGGCATCAACTTTTGCCAAATCTAATATATCGTTAATTAAAACAATTAAGGCGTCACCACTCGTTTTAATAGCATCTAAATACTCTCTTTGTTTAGAAGTTAATTCGGTTTTTAAAACAACTTTTGTAAACCCAATGATGGCATTCATGGGTGTTCTAATCTCATGGCTCATATTAGATAGAAATTGTTGTTTCGCTTTTAAAGCATATTCTGCTTTACTTTTTGCCTCTTCTGCAATTTCCAAAGCAAGTTCAGCAAACACTCTAGCTTCTATCAATTCCTTTTCATTTCGCTTTTGCTCCATAATATCTCTGGCCACAATCACAGCACCTAAAACATTCCCTCTATCATCTTTGTAAACCGAACCATTAAATAAAACATCTGTTAGCTTACCATCCCTTATGGTTAAAGGATAATCAGCTACAAAACCTCTTTCAAAAACTTCTAAATACACTTCATTCGCTTTTTGAGGGTCAGTAAAATAATCTTTAAAATCAGTACCTTTTAAATCTTCACGTTTTACACCAGTCACCTTTATCATGGCTTCATTAACGTCCGTAATTTTTCCATCAGTACTAATCGTAAACAAAGGGTCACGACTTGATTCAATTAAACTTAAAGAATATTGGGATAAGAGCTTCTTCGCTGTAATATCATTTCTAATGGCTACATATTGATAAATATCTCCAAACTCGTTTAAAAAAGGGACTATCGTTGTATCCACCCAATAAATCTCGTCATCTTTAGCTTTATTTTTAATCTCGCCTCTCCATATATTTTTACTTTGAATGGTTGACCAAATGCCTTTCATAAACTCTTTAGAATGGTATCCGGAATTAACCAATTTATGATCTTGTCCTATTAATTCTTCTCTGGAATATTTAGAAATTTTACAAAAATTATCGTTTGCGTAAATGATAATACCTAAAGTATTAGTTATGGCTACAATAGAAGACTCATCTAATACTCTTTTATACCCTAATATTTCATTTTTTACCGCTGCTAATTCACTCATATTTAATTTACGTCTTTATAAATATCTAATTCCCAATCTCTTCAATAGGACTCCTATGTTTGTCTTTCAATTGCTTAAAATGAGAAGGCGATAACCCTGTGACCTTTTTAAATTGATTAGATAAATGGGCAACACTGCTATAATTTAACTTATAAGAAATTTCAGTTAAATTAAGTTCGTCATATAGCAGAAGTTCTTTAGCTCGTTCGATTTTATGAATAATGATAAATTGTTGAATGGTAATACCTTTGACTTCTGAAAAAACATTAGATAAATAGGTGTAATCGTGGTGAAGCTTTTCGCTAATATAATCAGAATAGTTCACCTTAGGTAATTCATCCGAATAATGAACCATTTCAATAATCACATTTTTTATTTTCTCAATCAATACAGCACGCTTATCATCCATCAATTCGAGGCCAGAAAAAAGCAAGCCTTTTTTCAATTCATCTCGTTGTTCCATTGAAAGGGTTTCCATAACATCAACTTCACCCAATTCAACTACAATAAAATGTAATCCCATTTTTTTTAATTCTTCTTTAACTACCATTTTACAACGGGCGCTAACCATATACTTGATAAATAATTTCACAATGCTTAAATTAAATCATAACAAATATAAGCATCATATACCTATAATGTATTGCATAATTACTGGTACTATTTGCATAATTCACACTTTTAAATTCACAAACAGAAATAAGTATGACTGGAAAATCAAGTTGGGGTTAGAGTTGATCGAGAGAGTTCCTTTTATGAAGTTTTAAGGATTTAAAAAAGGTTGGTGTTAAACCAGTAATACTTTTAAACTGACGAGACAAGTGTGCGGCACTACTGTAGTGCATTTTATAAGCGATTTCAGAAAAATTTAATTCATCATATATGATAAGTTCTTTAACTTTTTCAATTTTATGTTTAAGAATATAATGTTCTATAGTAATCCCTTCCGTCTCTGAAAACAAATTTGACATGTAGGTGCAATCATACTTTAACTTGCTAGAAAGGTATTCAGAAAAATTTATTTTAGGCAAATCATCAGCGTAATGAATCATTTCAACAATAACACATTTAATGCGATCGATGAGTATTGCTCTTTTATCCTCTAATAATTCTAAACCAAGTTTTTTTAATTTTTTATCTAAAATCAACCATTGATCAGAAGATAGCTTTTCGGAAATTTCCACTTCACCAAGTTGAACATTTGTGAATTGTATTCCCATTTTTTGCAATATTCCTTTAACTATTAAGATACAGCGTAAACTCACCATGTATTTAATAGAAAGTTTCATTAATCCTCGTAACCACTTTTTATAACTGTAGAAAGCATCTTAAATTGTTGTTCCGCATGAAATCGATGCGAAGAGTGAGCTGGAATAATAATCCCATCACCTTGTTTTAATTTAAATTCAACATTATTAATGGTAAGTTCTGCGACACCATCAATAATTTGAATATAGGTATCAAACGGCGATAATTTCTCTGCCAATTCTTCACCTGCATCAAAAGAAGACGCTGTAATATTGCCGGTGATTTTTTTAATAATTGTTTTACTCAATACGGCATTTGGCATGTATTCAATAATTTCCACAACAATATGTGTCTTTTCTTTTTCAATTGGGCGATTATCCATTTTCTTGTATTTAGTTAAAAATTATTTATGATGTTTTTGTAATGTAGGTATTTAAAATCAATAAGCTAACAATTAAAATATTAGATAACATACTGAAAAATAAAAAACGCTTAGGAATTACCTAAGCGTTTTTTATTTACTAGGATGAATTATTTACTAATATTTAATTTTTTAGTAAGGCTACTTCCGTTAGATGATATTTTAACAAAATAAGTCCCATTAATCATATCAGTTGTACTGAATCTATATATTGAAGCATTCACTTCAGCTATAAAAATAGTTTGTCCTAATAAATTAACTAATTCAATTTTATCAATTTTATATCCTACAGCTTCAATCGTAGCATAATCATTAGCAGGATTAGGGTAAATTTTCACATCACTTGTTGTGATTTGAATATTTGCAATTCCAGTAGAAATACCGACAATGAATGTATTGGACGTTGTGCATCCTTTTGAATCAGTAATGGTTACCATATATGAACCAGGATTTAAACCTGATACATCTTCTGTAGTTGCTCCATTTGACCATGTGTAAGCATATGGGCTTGTGCCACCATTCATAGTCACATCAATACTTCCATTTGTTGAAGATGAGGATGTTGCATCTAATACAACTCCGTTAACAATTAATGGTGTTAATGGTTGAGTTAATGTAAATGTTTTAATACCTGAACAACCATTATAATCATATACTGTAACAGAATAAGAACCTGCTGTTAAATTAGTATTTGAAGAACTAGTTACTCCATTAGACCACTGATAGTAATATGGATTAATACCGCCAGTTACATTTAGATTAATAATACCATTATTTCCGCCAGCACAAGAAACATTACTCACAAGTGGAGAAATAGTTAATAGTGTTGGTTCAGTAATAACCTGAGAAGTTGTTACAATACAATTATTACCATCTTTCACAAATACAGTATAGGTATTATTTCCTGCTAAATTTGTAAACGTGTTAACTGTTGAATAAGCAGAACCATTGATGCCAAATAAAAACGGACTCACTCCACCCGAAGCAGAAACATTAATGGCACCGTTATGTGATCCATAACAAGTTGCATTTAAAGCTCCAATCGTCACGTTAATTTGTCTAGGTTCAGCGATGGTAAACAAAGAAGTTCCTGTGCAATTAGCAGCATCTTTTACAGTAACGGTGTAAACACCAGCAGCTAAACCATTAAAAACAGTTCCTGATTGATAAGAGAATCCACCATTTAAACTATATGCTAAAAATCCAGCACCACCAGAAGCTGCAATTGTTGCAGAAGCTGTAGCGCTTCCATGACAAGAAACACTAGAAGCAATCGGTGCGATTAAAAAAGCATTCGGTTGAGATAATGTTACTGACATTGTAGCGATACATGAATTAGCATCTTTCACTTGGACAAAATATGTTCCAGCCGTTAAATTGGTTAACATATTTGATGTTTGAAACGTAATGCCATCAATACTATAGTTAAGAATTCCAGTTCCTCCAACTACAGAGTTAATTGTAATTGTTCCGTCATTACCACTGTTACAAGACACATTTTGAGAACTAGATGCTGTTACTGTTGGACCTCCAGCTGAAATTACGACACCTGATACTGTTCTGCTACATCCTGAACCATCTTGTATCACCACAAAAATTGTTCCTGGACTTTGTGAAGAAAAAACACCAGAACTTACAAATGAAATTCCGTCAATACTATATTGGTAACCTGAACCTGAACCACCAGCTCCTAATACTTGTATGATACCATTATTAGATCCACAAGTTGCATTAGTTGTATTGACTATTGATGTAATTTGCGCTGGTTGATTAACTGATATGATTGAAGAAAATGTACACATATTTGCATCCTCTACAAAAACAGTATAAGTACCTGCTGGTAAATTAGCAAAGCTACTATTGTCAGAAAATTCTCCGCCATTAATACCATAAAAATATCCACCATTACCACCGTTTGCAGTTACAGAAATTGAACCGTTTTCGTTTCCAAAACATGAAGCTGAAATTGTATTTAATGAAGCCGTTAAAATAGCTGGTTGATTAACAAGCACTGTTTGTGTTTTAATACAACTTGTAATGTCTTTTACAAAAACGGTATATGTTCCTGCAGATAAACCAGAGAAATTTGAACCTGATTGGTAAGTTATACCATCAAGGCTATAATTACGAACACCTGTTCCTCCAGTAGAAGTAGCATTTATTTGTCCGTCACTTGATCCATTACAAAGAGTTTGTAATGAAGATAAGCCAATTGATAATAATGGTCCTTGCGATATAGTTACATGCATATGATTTGAACATCCTGCGTTATCTTTTACAACACAAGTATATGAACCAGCAGCAACATTTGTAAATAATCCACTTACTTGAAAAGTAGTTCCACCATCAATGCTATATTGTATTAATCCCGTTCCACCAAATGAACTTAATGAAATACTTCCATCATTCCCTGAATTACAACTTACATTTGTAATATTTGGCAACAAAAGAGTTGGGCCAGTTAAAGAATTAATTAATACCACTGTTGAAGTCGTGCAACCATTAGCATCTTTTATAGTAAATAAATGTGGGCCTGCTGATAAATTAGTGTAATTCCCAATTGAACCATAAGTTCCTAAATCAAGTTTATAAGACAAAGGCGCAACACCGCCAGTTACAGATGATGTAAATGCGCCTGTTGATGTTCCGCAGCTTGCGTTTGTAGTTAAAATTGAATTGATTGAAATTCCAGATGGTTGAGAAATATTTACTAATGATGTATTTGTACAGCCCTTAGAATCTTTAATATGTAATGTATATGACCCAGCTGTCAGATTTGAGAATCCTGTACCTGATTGCCAAGAAGTACCATTAAGACTATAAGAATAAGGCGCTGCTCCAAATTGACCAATTGCTGTAAAACTTCCATTATTTCCTCCGTTACAATTCACGTTAGTTATAGCTGTTGAATTCACTGCTAATCCTACAGAAACAGAACTCATATAAGTTCTAGTGCAATTACCAGCCCAACCTTCAATGGTTGTGGTTAAGGTTGTTGTGTATACCCCACCTGCAGTATAGGTATGTGTGGGATTCATAAGATTAGAAACAGCTGATCCATCTCCAAAATTCCATATATAAAATTTATTTGAACCAGAATAATTTACTAGTCCAATTTTATTAAACATACTATCTTTTGTCATTTGAGTTGCATTTGTAAATGAAACAACATCATTGATAGAATAGCAAGTTGAATTCGTTGTAAAACTTGGAGTATTCGTATGCGCCATATTTGGGACAATATAAAAATCGCCATCTTTACTAAAACTGTTTTTAGCACTCGCCCAATTATTTCCAGTGGATGTTCCAGCAAGAGAAGCTAAATCTTGACCACGACCTTCACCATTTCCAGTATATTTTAAACTGAATGCATTTCCATGAGGAAAATCATTAGTTACTTCAACGGATACAGCAAATCGATTATTAACAGTTACTCCTCCAGGAAATGTAATATCCATATATCCGAGGGAATTGGAAGGATGCGACCACCAAATTTCGTTTCTACTTGTAATTTGAGTTGTTGGCTTGCCACTTGCATCAACATTATAAACTGCAATTTTTAGAGACACTCCAGACAGAGACCCACCTCCTCCTGGATAAGAACCAGATACTCTAACACTAATGATTTTTCCTGGACCTGAATAATTATACGTTTGAGATGCTTTTTCTTCAAATCCATTTTGTAATTGGTAAGCACCTGTTCCAATGATTGTGTTCTTATAGTTGACGTAACCATTTAAATCATTATTGCATAATGATGTTGGGACTACACTAGGTGCTTGCCCTAGCATATTCCCCAGCCACAAGCATGAACTAGCGGCAATAAGAGTAATTTTTGTTTTCATGATTTTTATATTATTTGTTTATGCAAATGTGCCAATGGGTGACACGATTCGTATTACATAGTTTAAATAATAAATTACATAAATCACGGATTTAAATTTTAACGCATAAAAAAAGCACTAGAGATACTCTAGTGCTTTTTTAAAATAAATACACTTATTTATTTGACGCGTGATTTTTTAAATCAGTTGTTTGAACATCTTTCGCTAAAGCTAAATGTCCATGAGCAATAATAGTACTTTTGGCTGCTTTTTCATGTTCTTCTTCTTCATGATGTTTAGCTGCTTCCAAGTGACTCTTTGCTGCAGCTTCTAAATGAGTAGCTGTTGTTTTATGATTTTCAATTCTTTTTTTGTTATCCTCAGGAGTAACATTTTTTTTCTCAATTTTCATTGGGGTTGTTTGAGTTGTCATGATAGTTAGTATTAATTTGTAACAACATTATTACAATTCAAAGTGACAACTAAAGACAAGAAAAAAGATACATAACAACCTAAATAAATTACATATTTTACTTATTTATCTTTACTAAATAAAACAAATAATAGTAATTAAACTTTACTCGTATTTCTAAACGTATGAAATATTAAATACACACTACTGGCAAACAAAAAGAAAGCGCCCGTTTGATGCATTACTCCTAATAAAACTGGAACTTGATAAAGCAGGGTTAAAACGCCTAAAATAAATTGAATAGTTACACCATAAACTAAAAAAGTAACTCCTCGGTATTGAGACGCCGTTAATTTTAACTTATCTGATTTATACCAAATCACACACAACACAGTCACCACTAACAAAGCTAAAGTACGGTGCATAAATTGTATCCCACTGGCATTTTCCATAACGTTCGCAAAAAAACTACCTTTCATTGTCACTTGTTCAGGCATCCATTCATCACCCATTTTAGGCCAACTATTAAAAATATGCCCAGGACGTATTTTAGAGGCATCTCCTTCGACATAACCAGCTGTAAAAGCTCCGTAAATTATTTGCTTAATCAACACCACAAAAAACAACAAACTCCACCATTTTAATTTATAACCTTCATTCTCTTGAATATTTTCTTTTGGATTCAATAATTTTAATGCAAACCAAAATGTATAAGCAAATAATGTAAAGGCACTCATTAAATGAATCGCTAATCTATAATGACTCACCGCTGGCTTATTTTGCAAACCACTATATACCATCCACCAACCTATGACAGCTTGCATTGCTCCCATAAAAAATAAAAGGATAAGTGATGGCAACATTTTTTTATCAATTTTTTTACGAATTATTAAAACAATTAAACCAATCGAAAACACATACATCATCGTTCGTCCAATCATACGATGAATATATTCCCAAAAAAAGATGTGTTTAAACTCTGTTAGTTGCATGGAATAATTTACCTTAATAAATTCAGGACTTTGCTGGTATTTCGCAAAACGCTCAACCCAATCAGCTTCCGATAAAGGAGGCATAGATCCCATAAAACTCCAATCTGTGATTGATAATCCAGAATGTGTTAATCGTGTGATACAACCTACCACTACCATTACATATACTAAAGTACAGCCTGTTAATAACCAATAAATAACCGCTTTGTTTGAATTTTGAGAAATCATAAAGAATGGATTTGAGCACAAACTTACTAAGCATTTGCTTAATATTTAAATAAAAACAGTTGAAAAAAGCAATTGTTTTAAAATAAAAATCCTATTTTTAAACCACATAAATTATAAAAAAATGAAAGGAATTATATTAGCTGGAGGCTCAGGAACACGTTTACATCCATTAACATTAGCAATGAGTAAACAAATGATGCCTATTTATGACAAACCGATGATTTATTATCCATTATCTGTTTTAATGATGGCAGGTATTAATGAAATATTAATCATTTCAACACCACATGACTTGCCAAATTTCGAACGATTATTAGGTTCGGGCGAGCAATTAGGTTGCAAATTTACCTATGCAGTTCAAGAAATTCCAAATGGCTTAGCTCAAGCTTTTGTGATTGGCGAAAAATTTATCGGTAATGATAAAGTTGCTTTAGTTTTAGGTGACAATATATTTTATGGTGTAGGATTAGGTCGTATGCTTCAAAAAATCAACAACCCAGAAGGTGGAGTTGTATTTGCATACCACGTAAGTGACCCTGAACGTTATGGTGTAGTAGATTTTGATGAACACCACAATGTACTTTCAATCGAAGAAAAACCTGCTCAACCAAAATCTAATTATGCAGTACCAGGTTTATATTTTTATGATAACTCTGTTGTAGAGATTGCGAAAAATTTAAAACCATCGCCTCGCGGAGAATATGAAATAACTGACGTCAATAAAGAATACTTAAAACGCAAACAACTAAAAGTATCTATTTTAGATAGAGGAACGGCTTGGTTAGATACAGGCACCTTCGCATCCTTAATGCAAGCTGGGCAATTTGTTCAAGTGATTGAAGAACGTCAAGGTTTAAAAATAGGATGTATAGAAGAAGTGGCTTTTAAAATGGGCTTTATAAATAAAGAGCAATTAATAAAAGTGGCAACACCTTTAACCAAAAGCGGATACGGAACTTATTTATTAAAAATGGCAGAAGCTAAATAACTAGATCCGTGCAAGCATATACTTCTCTTTTTGAAATTTTAAATAAGGCCATCGAAGAACAACAAACTTCTTTAAACACATCTTCTCCAAAAGAGATGTATGAGCCAATGAACTATATAATTGGATTAGGAGGTAAACGTGTTCGTCCTTTATTAACTATAGTTGGTTGCGATATTTTTGATGCTAATCCAAATGAAGCCATTCATGCAGCATTAGCTGTTGAACTATTTCATAATTTTTCTTTAATCCATGATGACATTTTGGATAATGCACCATTAAGACGAGGTAATACAACGGTTCATGAAAAATGGAATCATAATATTGCTTTATTAAGTGGTGATGGCATGATGGTCAAGGCCTTTGAAATTCTAGGAAAATCAAACGCAAAACATATTCCAGAACTATTACAGTTATTTTCAAAAACAGGATTAGAAGTTTGCGAAGGTCAACAGTACGATATGAATTTTGAAACACAAGACAATGTTAGTGTTGAGCATTACATTCATATGATTACATACAAAACTGCTGTTTTATTGGGATGTAGTCTTCAAATGGGATCCATATGTGCCAATGCCTCTTTAGAGAGTCAAAAACATTTATATGAATTTGGGAAACATGTTGGGATTGCTTTTCAAATTTTAGATGATGTTTTAGATGTATATGCTGATGATGAAAAATTTGGAAAACAAGTTGGCGGAGATATTATTTCTAATAAAAAAACATTTATGCTATTAGATGCTTTTGAATTAGCAAACGAAGAACAAACTAAAGAATTAAATCATCTATTATTTTCAAAAGAAATTTCGACTACCGAAAAAGTAAAGCAAGTCACTGCATTATACAATAATCTTGGAGTAAAGGAATTAGCAATTAAAGAAGCTAATAAGCATACCGACATTGCATTAAAACACTTAGAGGAATTAAAGGCAAATGAATCTAAAAAACAACATCTAAAAGAATTTGCACTTCATTTACTAAACAGAGAAGTATAAATCATGGAATTAAACGAATTATTATCCTCTTACATTCATAAACTAAAAATTCAAGTTCGATTCAAAGATATTGACAAACAAGGTCATGTCAATAATGCAAATCATATTACCTATTTTGAAACATCTCGTGTAGAATATTTTAAGGATGTATTTAGAAATAGAATAGATTGGATAAAGACCGGAATGATTTTAGCAAATACTGAAATCACTTACAAAAGACCTATTTTATTGGAAGATGACGTTTATTGTTACACTAAAATAACCCGCTTTGGAACCAAAAGTTTTGAAATTGAAAATGTTTTAACAGTAGAAGATGAGCACAATAAATACCTCTGTGCATATGGCAAAAGCACTTTAGTCTGTATTAACTATGACACAAAGGAAACTATTGAAGTGCCTAAAGAATGGGTTGCAGCGGTAAAGAATTTTGAGAAATAAACTAAACAAAAAAGGTTCGCTGTTGCGAACCTTTTTTGTTTAGTAATATAATTGATTAATTATCCCACCATACTCGTTGTAATATATTAGAAACAACAATCGCATTTGGATTATAATTTCGTTCATCTTGCGAAGTAGGTAATATACGAGGAATACCACCAACAACACCGCTTGGATTAGGAGTTAAAACTGGTAAGCCAGTTCTTCTCCAATCTGCCCAAGTTTCAGCCTGTGTAAATAAAGCAACATATTTCTCTGTCATGATTTTTGTTAAATCAATCGTACCTGCTGTTTCTGAAGCATGAACTCCTTCATAAGTTGGATCAGAACCTCCAGTTACATTTAAGATAGATTCTTTCACGGCTAGGTTATAAGCGGTAGCTGCACCAGCCGCATCACTTAATCTTAATTTACATTCAGCCTCAATAAATTTAGCTTCAACAAAAGTTACTATTGGTGCTTTTGATGTTGGACTTCCATAATATGATCCTAAACCAGATTCATCAAATGTAGCATTTGCTGGATCCACGTCTGCGCCTGTATAAGTCGTTCCACTTGCATCAGTAGTTGCAAAATATGGTAATCGAGGGTCACTATTGGTATTCATTAAATCAATAAAAAATGCCCCCATCTTCACATATCCTCGCTGATTTTCGAATGCATACCACTGATTATTTTCATTTCCACTTGCACCAAATACTGCATTAGCATCTGCCATAGAGGATGTGTAACCATGAGCGTAGGCTGAATCTAAATATGACAATGCATCTGTTGCTGATTGACTTGCATTTTTCTTACTAAGTCTATTCGCATAACGAGCTTTTAATACATAAGCAGTTCCTAACCATTTTTCAACATCTCCTTGATACATATAATCATAAGAACCAGGAGAAAATAAATTGACTGTTG
This sequence comes from Bacteroidota bacterium, assembly GCA_947450025.1. GTDB lineage: Bacteria > Bacteroidota > Bacteroidia > B-17B0 > Aurantibacillaceae > UBA4416. The sequence goes on from CANFTW010000005.1 coordinate 208,111, forward strand.
CTGGCTGCTTTAAATTTGCAATCGCTTCTGAAAGCATAGATTGCATATCTGTATAAATTTTTTGCTGACTATCGTACATTGGAGTGAAGTTTTGAGATAAACCTTTTAATGCATCGCTATTAGGAACATCTCCCCACATATCCGTTGCTAATCCTAAGTTCATTGCATATAATACTTGAGCAATTCCCTTAAAATTTGGACTTTTTGATCCAAGGGTATCAATTAATATTTTACAATTAATCAATGCTCCTGTATATATAGTTTTCCACTCATTCGTCACATCTCCCTCGTTAATTTTATAATTTGCAACGCCTACATATTGTCCATCTATACCCGCTAAATGTTGAGTAAATACGGATGAACGTCTGTTTAAGTTGCCATTATAGTTAGAAAAAGTTGCTAATTCAATATTTGCTAACAAGGCATTAGGTGATACCTTCAAAGGATCATTTGGATTTAATGCGACATCATCCAAATATTTTTTACACGAAGTTAAGCCTGTAAGCGTTACCGCAAATATTAATATGTATTTTACTATATTTTTCATTTTCATATTTTTAAAATTAAACTTAGAATCCTGCTTTTAATCCAACATAAATTGATTTGGTACCTGGATTATTAAAATAATCGTAACCCTGAATATTAGAACCAGCACCTGTTAAACTTGTCTCTGGGTCTACACCAGAATACTTAGTGAATAATAACAGATTTCTTCCTGATAAAGATAAATCAACATACTGTATGTATTTTTTATTTTTAATATTAACACGATATGTTAAAGACACTTCACGTAATCTTACCCAGCTACCATCTTCAATAACAGTAGATGTTACACCTCCAAAAGCAGGATCTCCTTGATAAATACGATAATAATCTTTTGCAGAAATCGTTGTAGTATTAGCTGCAGAACCATATGTAGAATAACCATTAGCATCAACTCCTGTTGAGTATACGCCATCTATCGTGTAATTATGATCTCTATCTTCTGATTCTTTGGATGTTCCTAATGAATTTAAACGCGCTCTTGTTCCATTCCAAATTTTTCCGCCTTTTCTGATATCCCATAAAAATGTGAATGAGAAATTTTTATATGTAAAAGTATTTCTCACACCAGACAACCAATCAGGTTGTGCATTTCCTAAATTTTGATTTTTAGGATCTTGAATTGGTAGGCCAGTTGACGGATCGATAATTAACTTGCCATCAGATGTTTTTTGCCATGTTGTGCCGTAGAATGCACCAAAAGGTTGCCCAACAATAGCATAAGCGCCGATTCCATCAAAACCATCTTCGATATTTAATTCAGATACACCGTCTGCTAATTTTAAGACTTTAGATACATTTTTATACCAAGTTAAATTAACTTCCCATTTAAAATTTTTCTTTTCAATTGGAGTTGCTCCTAAAGCAATTTCCCAACCTTTATTAGATATTTGAGCAGAGTTGGTATATACTTGACTTGCTCCTGATGATGGAGAGATTGGACGATATAACAAGACGTCAGAAGATTTTTGATCGTAGTATGTCACATCTAAATTAATGCGTCCACCAAAAAATCTCACATCTGCACCATATTCAAAACCTCTTTGTTTCTCAGGTTTTAAATTTGCACTACCTAATGAATTGTTTAATCCGTAGCCAACATTACCCATATAAGGGAATGTATTTCCATTTGTAAATCCATCTGTTAAAGCATTTTGCACATAATAGGTTTTATTTTGATATGACGATGGTGCTAAACCTACTTTCGCATAAGATGCTCTAATTTTAGCAAAACTGAACCATTTAGGTAATTTTACTAATTCACTAATTACAATTGAGGTATTCACAGCTGGATAAAAGAAACTACGTTTTCCTTTATCATAAGCCGATGACCATTCATTACGGCCAGTTAATCCTAAGAAAATAGCACTTTTATAATCAATACTTCCATCAAAAAACACTGCATAAGTTCTTGATGAATATAAAGCGTTGCTTGCATAACGCTCAGAGGTATTATTTAAATTATATAATCCTGGTACTGCCATGTTCCTTCCTCTACCAAAATCATCTGTTGTTTTATTATGCCAAATGTTATTTCCAACGGTTAAGCTAGTATTCCATTTTTCTTTAAACGATTTTTTTGCAGTTAACAATAAATCAGAATACACTTGCATGTAAGTTTGATTATCGATATTCATTTGTCCATATCGAGCACTATTATCATCACCAGTAGAAGATATCGCGTAAATTTGCCTGCTGCGTTGTGAATATTGATCTATTCCTAATTTATAATTAACATCTAACCAACTAGCTGCTTTGTAATATAAATAAGTATTTCCAAACACGCGATTGACATTATCATTGTATGTATTTTTATTCACTGAATACAAAGGATTATCATATAAACCAAAATACGTTTTATTATTTCCTGTTTCCGAATATTCATAATCTCTAATGTCGAAACTTGATGGCATACGCAATAAACCTAGCATCACACCGGCTAAATTACTTCCGTTTTGAGGTTTCTGAGACTGTGTGTTTACGTAACTAATATTTGTTCCTACTTTTAATTTTTCAGACAATTTATGCTCAGCATTTAAACGAACCGTATGACGCTTTAACCATGTATTTGGAATAACACCATCATTTTTTAAATTAGAATAAGAGAAACGATAAATCGTATTTTCATTCCCTCCATCGATAGCTAAATTATTGTTATAAGTAACTCCAGTTTTAAAAAAGTTACCTGTATTATCATATGGCGTTAAGCCTTTACTTTCTAAGGTTGGGCCCCATGATTGATTAGAACCATTCGACACATCATCTGCTGTTCCATATAATTGGTCTGGACCTGGATCAGATGTAATGATATCTCTACCATTAGATCCTTGAGCATATTTATTTTGGAGCTTAGGTAGTTTATTAACTTTTGAAAATTCAACAGAAGAAGAAAATGTAATACCTAAGCCTTTTTTACCATACTTTCCTTTTTTTGTAGTATAAATAATGGCTCCATGTCCAGCTCTCGCACCATATAAAGCTGCTGCTGAAGGTCCTTTTAAAATTGTTACAGATTCAATATCGTCTGGATTAATATCTAAGGCTCTGTTAGAGTTTGATACTCCTTGTAAATTTGGATTGAATGGATTATCGCCTGCTGATGCCGAAGATGTAGTATTATCAACAGGAACACCATCAATAACAATTAGTGGCTGATTTTCTCCAAACGTAGAGTTTCCACGTATTAATATTTTACTTGAGGCTCCTGGCGTTCCTGAAGAACTGATTACCTGAATACCTGAAGCTTTTGATGCTAAACCTTGAATAACGTTAGATTCTCCTGATCGAGTTAATTCAGTTCCACTCACTTCAGAAACATTATATCCTAGTGATTTTTTTTCTTTACTAACACCGAGAGCCGTAACAACCATTTCTTTTAAAACAATCCCATCCGGATCCATTGATATGTTTAACACATCTCCGGAAATAGCAACCACCTTAGTTGCCAAGCCAAGAGAGGATACAACAATTTTAGTGGCTGTATCTGGAACCGATAACATAAAGTTTCCATTTTCATCAGTTGCAGTGCCAATCGTCGTACCAGCAACGACAATAGTTGCTCCAGGAAGATTTTCTTTTGATTTACTGTCTTTTATGTTTCCTTTAATAATCTTTGTTTGGGCCTCCATATGGCTTACAAAAGACATGGTAAACATTAAAATAGTGGTTAGTTTTAAAATGTATCTCATATTTTTAGTGTTTTTTAACAAAAACGAAAATAGGCTAAAATTTCAATTAATTATTTAATTCAAAAAAAAATCAGAATTAATCATTAAAAATTAAGCATATTTTCCAAAAATTGGACTTAGCAACATAATAATAAGTTTAAAAGGTAAAAATTTCAATATTCATGTTTTTTCGATACTTTTACGGTATTGCAAATTATAAAATGAAGATACTAGTCGATAAATTCACAATCCAATTACAAGAAGCATTAGATATTGCAAATTCTGCCATTCTAACTCAAAAACATAAAGTTCAAAATATTGTTGTTACAGGTCTTGGTGGTTCTGGGATTGGAGGAACAATTTTATCCGAACTTGTTCAATCTGAATGTCCTGTTCCAATAATTGTAAATAAGGATTATTTTTTACCTGATTTTGTAAATTCAAACTCATTAGTTATCATTTCATCTTATAGCGGCAACACAGAAGAAACTCTTTCTGCTATGAAACAAGCGATTGACAAAAACGCACAAATAGTTTGTGTTACTAGTGGTGGAGAGGTTCATACAATTGCTCAACAATATAAATACGATACAATTATTATTCCAGGTGGCAACCCTCCTCGTTCTTGTATTGGATATTCTTTAGTTCAATTACTAAAAATTATTCAATTTAATGGATTTGTAAAAACAGATTTATTAAGCCAAGTTAAGGCAACTATAACATTATTAGATAATGAAAAAGAGGCGATTAAAGTTGAATCGGCACTTATAGCTAAGAAGTTATTAAATAAAATACCTGTGATTTATTCTCTGGGCTCTTGTGAAGGAGCAGCAGTTCGTTTCAGACAACAAATTAACGAAAATAGTAAAATGTTGTGTTGGCACCATACTTTACCAGAAATGAATCATAACGAATTAGTTGGCTGGACTGAAAAAAACGATTCATTGGCTGTTGTCACTTTTAGAACATCTTTTGACTACCAAAGAACTATTAAACGCTATGAACTTTGCAAAGAATTGTTTACAAAATATAGCCATTCTGTTACAGACATAACCGCAAAAGGTATTTCTAAAGTTGAACAATCGTTTTACTTAATTAATATTGGAGATTGGATTTCTTGCTACATAGCAGATTTAAAAAATATCGATCCTGTTGAAGTAAATGTTATTACTCATTTAAAAAACGAATTAGCAAAGCTAAATTAATCTTTAACCTTCTTCCCTTTGAATAAGCAAGTATTGTTTCAAGATCTTGGACTGATGGACTATAAAGTTTGTTGGGATTATCAAGAAAGCTTATTTAATGAAACCATTGCTCAAAAAATAGCCAATAGAAATTTAGCTCCTGAGCTACAAATTGACACCAAAAATCAATTACTATTTGTTGAGCATCCTCATGTTTACACATTGGGAAAAAGTGGCGACACTTCTCATCTTTTAATTAGTGATCATCAATTAGAAGAGAAACAAGCAACCTATTATAAAATCAATCGAGGTGGTGATATTACTTACCATGGTCCTGGACAACTCGTAGGATACCCTATTTTAGATTTAGATCATTTTTTTACAGACATACATAAATACCTTCGTTTACTAGAAGAAACCATCATTTTAACACTTGATGAATACGGCATAAAAGCAGGCAGAAGCAAAGGAGAAACAGGAGTATGGTTAGATGAAGATAATGTATTTAAAACTCGTAAAATTTGTGCCATGGGCGTGCGATGTAGCCGTTGGGTAACCATGCACGGTTGGGGTTTTAATGTCAATTCAAACTTAGATTATTTTTCAAACATTATTCCTTGTGGGATACAAGACAAAGCTGTTACTAGCTTAAATAAAGAACTAGGACAAGATGTTAATATGGCAGAAATAAAAGACAAACTAAAAAAACATTTTAGTGCGTTATTCGAATGTGAAATTATTGATATGTAATTTGACCTTTTTTTGAGAAGAAAAGAAATCAAATATTTACTATAAAATATTCAAAAAAACTATCCTACCGCTTTCTCTTTAGAAAGAACATTATTAATCACGCTTAATATAATATACATGATAATAATTAAAGGAATTCCCACAAATTGAAGAGTCACAAGCATTACTAAACTTAAACCTAAAAATAGAAAGCGAATTTCATTCCCAGTCCATTTAAAGTGCTTGAATTTTAGGGCAAATAACGGGAGTTCTGAAATTAATAGAAGGCTTAGAATTATCGCTAAAACGCACAAATAATAAGGATTCAAGAGTAATTCAAATTGGTGATAATTTTCAAAACTAAATTGAGTATTCCAATTTGTAATTAGTGGTAAAGAACAAATCACAATAGCTACAGCTGGTGTTGGAACACCAATAAATGAATCAGTTTGACGAGTATCATTATTGAATTTAGCTAATCGAATTGCAGAAAAAACAGTGATGATAAATGGAATATATATTGGAAAATGAAGGCCTTCAAATAAATTAAATCCTTCTTCATCAAAATATAAAGCGCCTCTTACCATTTGAAATAAAATAACCCCGGGCACAACCCCAAAAGTCACCATATCCGTTAAACTGTCTAAATCTTTCCCTATTGGAGAACTTACTTTAAGCATACGAGCTGCAAAACCGTCAAAAAAATCAAAGATAGCACCCATACCCACTAAATAAGACGCATATACTAAATTACCTTCAAAAGCTTGAACAATTGCTAAACAACCGCATAATAAATTGCAGCACGTAATGGCATTTGGAATGTGTTTTTTAATATTCATTTTGAGTGTAAATATATATAAATTAAATCGTTTGTATATTTACAAAAGATGTTATTCAATTCACTCATATTTTTAGTGTTTTTACCAATCGTGTTTTCTGCGTATTGGCTAATTCCAGTAAAACATCGAAATTTACTTTTATTGATAGCCTCTTACTATTTTTATTTTTCATATAATCCCTGGTTTCTAATATTACTCATTGGCACCTCTGGCTTAGACTTTTATATAGCAAAAGCTATTTCAAAAACTGAAGAAAAATTTAAACGAAAAACTTTATTAGTTCTCAGTATAGTAAGCAACATTGGGGTTTTATTTGCTTTTAAATACTTCGTCTTTTTTTATAACACAGGCCTTTCTATATTTTCAAATCACTCACACTTACTCTCCAATTTCATCATTCCAGCTGGACTATCTTTTTATACTTTTCAATCCATTAGCTACACTATTGATATCTATAGAAACAAATATAAAGCTGATGACACGCTAAAAGATTTTTTACTATACGTTTCATTCTTTCCGCATATGGTTGCTGGACCAATTGTTAGACATCACACTTTAATGCCTCAATTAAAAACCATACATTTTTTAAAGGATATTGAATGGGCTAATGCCTCAAAACTAATCATCTGGGGATTCTTTAAAAAAATGGTCATTGCCGATAATGTGGCATATTTGGTTAATCCTGTGTTTAATGGATTACCGAATGACTTTAACTCTTTAGAATTTTTTATCATTGGACTCTTATTTTTAATTCAATTATACGCTGATTTTTCTGGGTATTCAGACATTGCGATTGGAGTTGCGAAACTCTTTAAAATAAATTTAAATATCAATTGGAATCGGCCACTATTATCAAAATCAGTCACAGAATATTGGCAAAGACATCATATTAGTTTAACAAGTTGGTTTAAAGAATACGTATACATATCGATTGGCGGCAACAAAGTAAGCACAGCAAAATGGATATTTAATGTGTTAATCGTTTTCTTGTTAAGTGGATTTTGGCATGGAGCCTATTTTACGTTTTTAATTTGGGGTTTACTGAATGGTATATTTTATCTTTTAGAACATTTACCTCTCAAACTTAAATTACCAAACTTCATAAAATGGCTTTACACAATATTTTTTATTTCTATCTTCTTCATTGCCTTTAGAGCTAATAACCTGCATGATTTAATTTTTATATATCAACAAATTTTTATCAACTTCAATCTATCAGATGGCTTGAATCATTTGTTATCATTAAACGATAGGTTGTTTTTTGTGATGCTCATCTTCATTATAGGCATTCTATTTATGAAAGAGTTACAAGAAGAATTCATTGTGATAAAATCATCTCATTTCAAAGAACAAATTTTAACTCCTCTGTTTTATATGATTATTTTTTGTTTGATTTTTTGCTTAGGAAACTTTAACGCTAACAGCTTTATTTATTTTCAGTTTTGATAAAAAAAATAATCACATATTTAATAGTTTGTATTTGTATACTTTTTGTTTACAGGTCCTTATTATACATTGGCATTAGAAAAAATAAACAAGGAATTTTTAATAAATACAATGAAATTTTCTTAAAACAAGGCAACACCTATGATGTTTTATTTTTAGGATCATCAAGGGCAGAAATGCATTTTGAAACTAAACTATTTGATAGTATCACGCATTTAAACAGCTTTAATCTTGGCGTAAGCGGCGCTTCTATAAAAGTAAATTACTTATTACTAAAAACATATTGCCAGCAACATCAAGTTCCTAAACATGTCATATTAAATATCGATTACTTTTCATTAAAAAGTGATATCGATATGTTGAATGATTTTCCAAGATACTTCCCCTATTTAAATAATCAATTCTTAAGAGCAGAATTAAATGGTGTTGATCATCGATTTAACTCCTTTTACTACAATCCATTTCATTCTTTACCTTACACTCAAATCGAATATTTAAGCGCATCATTGCATGGATGGCTTAATATTACTGGGAAATATGACACCTTAATGTATAAAGGATTTCAAACGATGCCACCAAATGAGCATGGAGAAATTTTAAAAATAACTCCAATTTATTCCTTTATCAGCATAAAAAACAGACAATATATTGACTCATTGATTTCTTTTTCTAAAAAAAATCAAATACAGCTCACTTTAATTACCACGCCTATTTATGGTGGAGGCCATCATCAGGTCTTAAACAAATCTCGTTTAGTCAATCAACTAAATCATATTGCGTTCATTAATCATATTCCGTATTATAACTACACAGATTCGCTAAAATTCAACAATCCTGAATTATATTTTGACAATGAGCACCTTAACTTAACGGGAGCTAAAAAATTTAGCACTAGTTTTTCAAGAGTTTTCTATAATAATATGCCTCAAACCACGTTATTTAACAAATAAATTCTTATTTTTAAATATCAATTAATGTATGCGTATTCTTTCAAATAAAGTTCTAATTATTCTGTTCATCATACTAGGTGTTACTTTTTCAATTAAAGCACAAGTAGCCAAGTATAGTAATGAATTTTTAAACGTCGGTGTTGGTGCACGCGCCTTATCGATGGCTAATGCTAATGTGGCATCAGTTAACGATGTGACTGCTGGTTATTGGAATCCCGCAGGGTTAAATCTTCAACAAAGTAATTTACAAGTTGGCTTAATGCATGCCGAGTATTTTGCTGGCATCGCAAAATATGATTTTATTGGAGGATCAAAACGATTGGATAGCAATAGTGTGGCTGGTATAACCTTTATTCGATTTGGTGTAGATAATATTCCTAATACGACTGAATTAATTGATGCGAATGGTAATGTAGATTATTCGAGATTGAAATCGTTTAATGCCGTTGATGCCGCCGTTTTATTATCATACGCAAGAAACATCACTAAAGTGAAAGGCTTAAAAATTGGTGCTAATGCAAAAATCATTCGTCGAAAATTAGGAGATTTTGCAGGAGCATGGGGATTTGGATTAGACGCTGGAGCCATGTATGATTATAAAAAATGGCGTTTTGCTGCAATGGCAAGAGATGTAACTGGTACTTTTAATGCTTGGACTTATAATTTATCAGATGATATGAAGCAAACATTTGCAGTCACAGGCAATGACATACCGAGCAACTCTGTGGAAGTAACAGTGCCAAAATTAATTTTGGGAGCTACAAGAACTTGGTTTGTATGGAAAGAGAAAATATCCATTGGAGGTGAATTAAATTTTATTAATACGTTTGATGGAAAGCGAAATACGGTTATTAAAACAAGCGCTTGGAGCATGGAACCAGCTTTTGGATTAGAATTGGGTTATAAGAATTTTATTTTTTTACGAGGGGGAATGGGCAATATTCAAAAAGCGAAAAATGTTTTAGGAAGTGATGTCACTACCGTGCAACCAAATATAGGAGTTGGAATAAAATATAAAATATTTGGATTAGATTATGCTATGACTAATATTGGTAATGTTTCAACATCATTATACTCACATATTTTTACAGTAAAAATAGATATCAATAAAAAAATAGTTAAATGATAAAACGTTTATTTATTTTAATGTTTCTGATTGGAGTGACGGCTAATTTAGCGGCGCAGAACTATGGAAATGAATGGATAAATTACAATCAAAAGCATTACCGAATTCCTATTTCAAAAACTGGTTTATACCGAATCAATTTCAATACCCTTATCGGTGCCGGAATACCTTTAGCCTCCATTAACCCTAAAAATTTTCAAGTATTTATTAAAGGTGAGGAGCAATTCATCTATCTGAATGGCGAAGCGGATAATATTTTTGACCCAACCGATTACATAGAATTTTACGCAAAGAAAAATGATGGTGTATTTGATTCCTTAGCTTATAACGATATTATAAGATTACCTAATCCATACGTATCCTTGTTTAATGACACTAACTTTGTTTTTTTAACTTGGAATAATTCAACCACTAATAAACGTGCATTTATAGAATCTGATATTAATTTCACTGGCTATTCTGCAGCCAATTATTTTTATACTGAAAAAATTGAAGCTTATTCCAATAGCTATTCGCTAGGCCCAACCTTTTTAGACGTTATATCCGATCCAAGATACGTGACAGCAGAAGGTTTCGGTAATACCATTGCTAAAGGTCAATCGCAACAAACCAATTTTGGTAATTTAAACTTATACTCATCCTCGCTTCCTGTATACATTAAAGCTAGTTATTCTGGATCCAATACTGGTTATAATAATTTCATCAATTTTGACCATCAATTAAAGCTATATTTCTTAGATAATACAGGAAGCTATTCAGCAATTCATGATACTACATTTACCGGGGCTAAACAATTTTTAATTGAAAAACAGATTACATCTAGTCAATTACAAAATAATTCAAATCTCAGAATTACTAGCGAAAACAATCCTTTAATTACTTCCAACAATTACACCAATATTCATTACCTCTATTTTAAATATCCTCAAATCCCTAGCCTATCAAATACTTCTGAACATCGTTTTTTTATAAATGATAATGTATCAAGTGCCAAAACATTTATAGATATTCAAAATGTAAATGTAGGTTCATCGCAAGTGATCTTATATGACCTGACTAACCATAAATATATTTCAACAGTTGTTTCCGGAACGAATGTAAAAGCTTTGATTCCAAATTCTTCATCTCAAAAAGAATGTTTTTTAACGACTACTGCCAATATAAATTTAGTTCCTGCACTAAAGCCTGTTAACCAAACTGGATATTTTTTAGACTACAGAACTAATAATCCAGATTCTGCCTTTGTCATTATTACTCATCAAAGTTTACAAAATGCGGCAAACGATTATAAAACATACCGACAAAGCGTAAATGGTGGATCAAACCATGTGATTTTAGCAGACATCGATGATTTGTATGATCAGTTTGCATATGGTAACACTAAAAATCCATTAGCTATCAAAAATTTTTGTAGATTTTTAAGTGACAGTTTACCTGTTCCTCCTAAATACCTATTATTACTAGGCAAATCTATTAAGCAAACTATCATCAAAAATAGCTCTTCAAATTGGACAAGTTGTAAAGTTCCAACAATTGGCAATCCATCTTCGGATAATAATTTAACGTCTGGAATACATGGCTCTCATTCTTCAGTACCATTTATTCCAGTAGGTAGGGTATCCGCTAACAACACGACGGATATTGTCAATTATCTTAATAAAGTGAAATCACATGAAAGTGGATTAAAGCAAGTACCTACTGATGATTGGCACAAACACGTTCTTCATTTTAGTGGAGGGGCTGATGCCGCTCAACAATCTGTATTTGCTCAATATTTAAAATCTTATGCAGATATCATCATCGATACATTATATGGAGGCACAGTTTACAGTTTTGGCAAAAACACATCAGCGCCTATACAAATTACAGTGAGTGATTCTGTTACAAACCTCATTAATTATGGCGCTTCATTAATTACATTTTTTGGGCATGGTTCGGTGACTGGTTTTGACCAAGCAATTGACAATCCTAACGCATTCAATAATAAAGACAAATACCCTTTATTTATAGCAAATTCTTGTTATTCAGGGGATATTCATATTCCCGGATCTAGCAGTACAAGCGAAAGTTTTACTTTAATTGACCAAAAAGGTAGTATTGGATTTATTGCCTCTTCGGCATCTGGTGTAGATGGAACACTTAATGTGTATTCAACGGCAATATATAAATCGTTAGCCTACGAAACTTATTACAAAGGAGTTGGCGATGCGATTAAAAATGCTACCATAAAAACCTTAGGCCCTAATAATCCGCTTCAAGAAATTACTAATTTAGAAATGACTTTAGAGGGAGATCCATCTATTAAAATTAATTCTTTTTCAAAACCAGACTATGCCATTAATAATTCAAGTATTTCTTTTGACCCTTTCAAATATGTTGATTCTATTGGCGTTCAAATTGTTGTTAAAAATAATGGAAAAGCCATTCGAGATACATTTGTTGTAAAAACAGAACGTTATTTTCCAAGTGGTGATTCAACAACATATTACAAAAAAATTGCAGCACCTTTTAATTGCGACACTTTAGGGTTTTATATTTTTAAGGATTTGCAAAAAGGAGTTGGATTAAATCACTTTAAAGTAAATATTGATTATTATAATGAAATCAATGAGCTTACTGAAATGAACAACTCTACAAATGGCTTTGTAGATTTATTTATTTCTGGGGGTGATGTCATTCCTGTTTATCCTTACAAATATGCCATTATTCCGAATACTCCTCAAATTACCTTAAAGGCATCTACTGCTGATCCTTTAGCCTTAAGTGCAAATTATAAAATTCAATTAGACACTAACGATACTTTTATTAATCCAATCAACTCAACCGTTATTACCAGTATAGGTGGCGTTATTCAATGGACAGTAAATTTACCATTTGCCGATAGCACCGTTTACTTTTGGAGAATAAGCAAAGATTCTGTTACGACAACCGACCGAATTAATTGGAGAGAAAGTTCGTTTCAAGTCATTGGTTCAAAAAATGGCTGGGCACAAGCACATTTTCATCAATTTAAACTTGATAATTATCAATTTATCAAATACAATAAACCTCAACGAAGATTTGACTTTTTTAATGACCTAGTCGCAATAAAATGTTACAATTTTTATGGTAATGCTGTAAACTACGCTGATTTAAAATATGTCTTGAATACTACTGTAGAATCAAATTGGCATTTTGCATTTAACGGTTGGTCGGTTGCAGTGTTCGACTCAATCTCTATAAAACCTTGGAAAACTCGTATTAATGGAAATTCAGGTTATGCATCACCTTATAATAACTGTTTAGCATTTGCCGATCAAGATCGAGCATCATTTGATTTTGGACAAACAACTTACTGTGGCCCTAATCCTAATAATTGGAAAACAGACTTATTAAACTTTTTAAATGCCATACCACAAAACAATTATGTATTAGCGTACAGTAGTGATGCACACTATGCTTCAACTTATAGTAATGCATTATACCAAGCTTTTGAAAGCTTTGGAAGTGCCAATATCAGAAACACATCAGACTCATTACCGATGATTATTTTTGGTAAAAAGGGTAATGCGATTGGTCAGGCGAATGAATTAATTGGAACAGCACCTAGTTCATCACTCACTTTGTCAGATAGTATTCGAACGAGATGGAATAGTGGTTACATAGAATCTGAAATCATAGGACCAGCCTATAAATGGAACAGTTTACATTGGAATTATGTAGCAGGAAATGTTCTTTCTAATGATAGTATTAAATTAAAATTAGTAGGACTAAATATCAATGGATATATCGACACCTTAGCGACATTCAGAAAAGATAGTTTAGATGTTCTAGATTTATATAATTATGTAAACGCGTCTTCCTATCCAAATATTAAATTAGTTGCCTTAATGACTGATAATTCATTTCACTCGACACCTCAATTAAAAAAATGGCAAGTCATTTACGATCCTGTTCCAGAGTGCGCCATTAATCCTCAACAAGGTTATACAAATAATGCATCTATACAAGCTATTCAAGAAGGAGATAATTTAATCGTTCATTTGCCAATAGAAAACATTGGAAAAGTAGCCTTTACAGATAGTATCGTTGTAACGTATTGGATAGAAGATGCGAATAGAGTTAATCATACTTTACCTCAAACTTTAAAAGCCAAACCGTTTGTTCCAAATCAAGTGATTATTGATACAATTCAATTCAATAGCCATAACTTTCCTGGGTATAACTATTTATGGGTAAATGTTAATCCCGAAAATAATTCTAAATATCAATTAGAACAATATCATTTTAACAATATTGCTCGTATCGGATTTAATGTAACTGCTGACAATATTAACCCCCTCTTAGATGTCACATTTGATGGTGCTCATATTTTAAATGGAGATATTATTTCGTCAAAACCTTATGTGTTAGTATCATTAAAAGATGAAAATAAATTTTTAGCCTTAAACGATACTTCTAACTTTAACGTCTTTATCAAATACCCTAACCAAACTACCGAAAAACGACTATTCTTTGCAAGGTCTTTACAATTTATTCCAGCACAATTACCAAACAATTCATGTAAAATTGAGTGGAAACCTGAATTTGCAGAAGACGGAAAATATACCTTAATTGTTCAAGCCACTGATAGAAGTAAAAATGTATCTGGAGCCATTGATTACAATATCCAGTTTGAAGTAATTAATAAACAAACCGTTACCGAGGTCTTAAATTATCCTAATCCTTTTAGTACTTCTACACGATTTGTATTTACCTTAACCGGAAGTGAAATTCCAGATATATTTACTATACAGATTATGACCATCAGTGGTAAAGTAGTGAAAGAAATCACGAAAAATGAATTAGGGAATTTACGAATTGGAAGGAATATTACAGATTATGCCTGGGATGGTAAAGATGAATTTGGAGATAAATTAGCAAACGGAGTGTATCTATACAAAGTCATTACCCGAAGTAATGGCAAAGCCGTTGAAAAAAATCAAACCGATGCAGATTCTTTCTTCAAAAAAGGCATTGGCAAAATGGTCATTATTAGGTAATACTTAGGCCATTTCTCTTTATCAGTTTTTATATCCAGTATGCCTGTTTTTTATTAAAAACTGTTTAAATTTTATATTTATCTTTGCACCCTATGGAAAAAAGAGTAAGATTACGTTTCGCGCCAAGTCCAACTGGCGGTTTACATATGGGTGGAGTTCGTACTGCCTTATTTAGTTATTTATTTGCCAAAAAACATGGTGGGGATTTTGTGTTACGTATTGAAGATACTGACCAAACTCGTTATGTAAATGGCGCTGAAGAATATATTATCAATGCCCTAAAATGGTGCGGTATTGAACCAAACGAAGGTGTTGGTTTTGGAGATGGGCCTTATGCACCATACCGTCAAAGCGAAAGAAAAGAATTAGGAATTTATAAAAAATATGCTGATCAATTAATTGCTTCGGGTCATGCCTATGTAGCGTTTGATACTTCTGAAGAATTAGACGAAATGCGTAAACGTTTAGAAGCTGCTAAAGTTGTGGCTCCTCAATATAATGCCATTACTCGTCAAAATATGCGTAATGCATTAACATTGCCAGAAGATGAAGTAAAAAAAATAATGGATAGCGGTGCACCTTATGTTGTTCGTTTAAAAGTGCCACGTAACGAAGAAATTCGTTTTCATGATATCATTCGCGGTTGGGTAACAGTAAACTCAAGTCAGGTTGATGATAAAGTTTTATTAAAATCGGATGGGATGCCAACTTACCATTTAGCGCATATAGTTGATGATATTGAAATGAAAATTTCTCACGCCGTGCGCGGTGAAGAATGGTTGCCAAGTGCACCATCTCATATTTTAATTTATCGCTACTTAGGATTAGAAGAAGATATGCCAAAATTGGCTCACTTACCTTTAATTTTAAAACCAGATGGTAACGGAAAATTATCTAAACGTGATAAATCAGGCTTACCAATGTTTCCATTAGATTGGTTTGATGAGCGCACAGGAGAAAAATATGTAGGTTATAAAGAATCAGGTTTTACGCCAGATGCGTTCATTAATATGTTAGCGTTATTAGGATGGAACCCAGGTGATAACCGCGAAATCATGAGTAAGGAAGAATTAATTGCTAATTTTTCTTTTGAACGCGTGAATAAATCAGGGGCTAAATTTGATCCGGAAAAAACAAAATGGTTTAATCAACAATATTTAAGAATGCAAACAGATGAGCAATTAGCAGATTCTGTCATGCCATTATTAGAAGCAAAAGGTTTCAAAAAAGATAAGGCTTTTGTGACTGAATTTTGTAGATTGATAAAAGAGAAAGCGCATTTTGTAACAGAGTTTTATGATTTAGGCTCTTACTTTTTTGCAGCGCCAACAAGCTATGATGAAAAAGTAATGACTAAAAAATGGAATGAAAATTCAAAGACAACTTATTCTAAACTAACAGAAAAATTAACTGCTTTAGATACTTGGACAACAAACAGTTTACATGATTTATTTGCAGCTGTTGAACCAGAGTTAGGTAAAATTGATATGCAAGTAGTTCGCGTATTAACTACAGGTGTAGCTGGTGGTGCTCAGTTATTTGACATGTTAGCATTGTTAGGAAAAGAAGAAGTTCTTACTCGTTTAAACAAGGCATTAGCAAGTTTATCATAGTGGAATTATACTCTGACGAATATTTTATGAACGAAGCTCTTAAGGAAGCTCGTAAAGCTTTTGAAGCAGACGAAGTTCCAGTAGGTGCAGTAATTGTAGCAGACAATAAAATAATCGCTAGAGCACATAATTACACCGAGAGATTAAACGATGTCACCGCTCATGCCGAAATGCAAGCGATTACTTCAGCCGCTAATGCCATTGGAGGAAAATATTTAAATGATTGCACCTTATATGTAACGTTAGAACCTTGCCTGATGTGCGCTGGAGCTTTACATTGGAGCCACATTACTAAAATTGTATTTGGTGCTAGCGACGAAAAAAAAGGATATAGTAAAATCAATCAAACGGTATTACATCCAAAAACTACTGTTGTAAAAGGCATCTTAGAACAAGAATGTTCAATGATATTAAAAGATTTTTTTCAAACTAAAAGAAAATAAAAATGAATTTAGATTTAAAACATAAACAAGCTATTGTTTGCGGAAGCACACAAGGAATTGGAAAAGCGATTGCATTAGAATTAGCAAACTTGGGAGCAAGTGTTACTTTAATTGCTCGTAACGAGGAAGCGTTAAAAACAACTAAACAAGAATTAAGTGCTGCTGCAGGCCAATTACATTCATACTTATGTGTTGATTTTAGTAAGCCTGAAGAATTAAAACAAATTGTTGAAGCGTATTTACAACGTCAACCAATTGTGCATATTTTAGTAAACAATACTGGTGGCCCTCCTGCTGGCCCAGCTCATTTAGCAAAAACAGATGAGTTTTTGTCAGCCTTCAATAATCATTTAATTTGCAATCATATATTAGCACAAGCATGTATTGAAGGCATGAAAAATGCGAAATACGGGCGTATCATCAATATTATTTCTACATCGGTAAAACAACCTTTAGCAAACTTAGGAGTCTCTAATACAATACGCGCCGCAGTAGCCAATTGGGCAAAAACCTTAGCTGGCGAATTAGGTAAATTTAATATTACTGTAAATAATGTGTTACCAGGCGCTACCTCAACCGTTCGTTTAAAATCTATTATCGAAAATAAATCAACCAAAACTGGTCATGCTTTAGATGCGGTAACTAACGAAATGATTGCTGAAATCCCAATGGGTCGCTTTGCAGAAGCTTCTGAAATTGCAAACGCCGTTGCGTTTTTAGCATCTCCAGCAGCATCCTACATCAATGGTATAAATTTACCAGTAGACGGGGGAAGAACGGGCTGTTTGTAACCTTATTTTCTTTTAAAAACATCGTCTAATTAACTAATACTTTCGATTAATTAAACACAATTTATAGATAAAAACTTGGCAATTTCTCAAGTTTTTAATATTATATTTGTTTCCATATATTACCTGATTATACGAAAATTATGAAGATTATTATACCAATGGCAGGAAAAGGAAAACGTATGCGTCCGCATACCTTAACCGTTCCAAAACCATTAATTAATATTGCCGGAAAACCTATTGTACAAAGATTGGTAGAAGATATTACTAAAGTATGTGGTGAAAAAGTGGATGAAATCGCATTTATTATTGGTCCAGATTTCGGAAAAGAAGTTGAAGATAATTTAATAAAAATTGCTCAGTCACAAGGCGCTAAAGGAACTATTTGTTACCAAGAAAAAGCATTAGGAACTGCACATGCCATCATGTGCGCCAAAGATAGTATATCGGGAAAAACAGTAGTGGCTTTTGCTGATACATTATTTAAAGCTGATTTTGTAATGGACACCAATCAAGAAGGTGTTATTTGGGTGCAAGGTATCGAAGATCCTCGTCAATTTGGAGTCGTAAAATTAAATGAGGCAGGCGTGATTACTGATTTTGTGGAAAAGCCTCAAACCTTTGTGAGCAATTTAGCAATCATTGGAATTTACTATTTTAAAGATGGCGATAATCTTAAGAAAGAATTACAATATTTATTAGATAACAACATTACAGAAAAAGGAGAATACCAATTAACGAATGCTTTAGAGAATATGAAGCAAAAAGGGATTGCGTTTACTCCGGGGAAAGTAACCGAATGGTTAGATTGTGGCAATAAAGATGCTACCGTATATACCAATCAAAGAGTATTGGAGTTTAATAAAGGGAATGCGGAATTAAAAGGTACAAATATCATTACAGAAAACTCAGTGATTATTGAGCCTTGTTACATTGGCAACAATGTGGTAATCAAAAATTCAATCGTTGGCCCTCATGCTTCCATTGGTGAAAATAGTTCAGTGAACTATAGTGTTATCAAAAACAGTATCATTCAAGCTAACACCAAATTAAATCATGCAATTATTTCAAATAGCATGATTGGTGAAGGTGCTGAATTAAAAGGCAAATCATTAGACCTAAGTATAAGCGACTATTCAACACTTTCATTATAATTCGAAACCAATATTATTGAAATTTAAAGCCAACATATTTTTTTATTGCTTGATTTTATCTTTATTGGTAGCTCATCTAGGCTCTTGTAAATCTAAAAAGCAAACAACACAATCCTCTTCAAGTTCTGGCAACTCAAAAGGCATATCTGAACAGAATCAAGTAAATTTTACTTACAACTTTATTGAAGGCTGTAAGGAACGAATGAAGGGTAATATTGAACTCGCTGAAAATCGTTTTAAAGAATGCTTAAAACTTGACCCTTCATCTGCGGCAGTAAAATATGAATTAGGAAGTATTTATCGTTTTAATGGATTAGCAGATGAGGCTTTAAAATATGCGAAAGAATGCGCGAATGCTGACCCTACAAATGAATGGTATCAATTACTATACATTGAATGTTTGCATAGTAAACGACAATATGCACAAGCAGCAGAGGTTTATTTAAGATTAACGAAAACATTTCCAAATCGCTCTGAATTTCAAGAAAGTTTAGCAGCTGAATATATGTATAGCGGCAATTATGAAAAATCATTTAAAACCTATGATGATCTTGAAAAGAAATTTGGACAAAACGAAACGTTTACTCTAAATAAAATAAAGCTATTACGACAACTTAAAAAAAATACAGAAGCTGAAATTGAATTTAAAAAACTAATTCAATCTAACCCTAATGAAACAAGATATTATACCTATTTAGCAGAATTTTATCAGGACATCAATCAAAACGACAAGGCCATGGATGCTTATAAAGAAGCCTTAAAAGTAGACCCTAAAAATGCCATGGTTCACTTAGCACTCGCTGATTATTATAAATTACAAAACGACAAGGATAATTTTTATAAAGAAGTGAAAATTGCTTTTGAAAACCCAGACTTAGAAGTTGATACTAAATTAAAAATCCTAGAATCTTATTATGAATTATCGGAAGCGAATAGTACTTATAAAGACCAAGCAATAGAGCTTTGCAACATTGCCTTAAAACTGCATTCTTCTTCCGCAGATATTCATAACATATATGCCGACTTTTTATTAAAGGATAAGAAATTAAAAGAAGCTCAAGTTGAATATAATGAAGCTATAAAACTTGATAAAAGTCGATTTTCAATTTGGCAACAATTAATGTATGTCGAATCCGAATTAAATGACTACAAAACACTTGAATCTCATAGTGCCGAGGCTATTGAATTGTTCCCAACCAATGCACTTCCATACTATTTTAATGCTATTGCAAATATTCAATTAAAACAATACTCTACAGCTATTACTGCTTTAGAAGACGGGATTGAGTTTGTCTATAATAACAAACCTTTATTAATCGAGTTTTATTCTAATTTAGGAAATGCGTATAACGATATTAAAAATTATGAGCGTTCTGATAAAGCCTATGATGATGCTTTAAAAGTAGATCCAGATAATGCCTCTGTACTTAATAATTACGCTTACTATTTATCACTTAGAAAAGTAAATTTAGAAAAAGCTGAAAAATTTTCGAAACGTAGTAATGAATTAGCCCCTAATAATCGCTCTTATATTGACACCTATGGATGGATTCTATACCAACAAGGAAAATACAAAGAGGCTGAGGAATGGTTGAGTAAAGCCGTTAAAATGGGCACAAAAAGTGCTATCTCTGAACATTACGGTGATGTATTATATAAGTTAAATCGAAAAGAAGAAGCCTTACAGTATTGGCAGGAAGCTAAATCAGCTGGAGGTGGTTCTGAAGGCTTAGATAAAAAAATTACCGAAAAAAAATTAAATGACTAAACATTACTCATCATACATTACTTTAATTTTCATGAGTATCATGTTTTTGAGCTCCTGTAAATCAAAAAAGCAATTACAACAAAGTCATGCTGCTCCAATAACAGTTGAAGATACAACAGGCAAATGTCGTCTAACATTTAAAACTGCTAAAACGTTATCTAAACATATCAAAGAAAACGAATTAGCCTATAAATGGATTTACGCAAAAGCAGATGTGCAAACACTCATTGACGGAGAAGACCATAATTTAGATATTCGAATTAAAGGAAGAAAAGATAGTGCAATTTGGATTTCGATTCAAGCTGTTGGGCTTATTGATATTGCTAAAATATTAATTACCCGAGATACAGTGAAAATGGTTGTATACGTTAAAAAGCAATACTTTATAGGTGATTTTAATTACATTAACCAACTCCTTAATGCCGACTTAGATTTTGATTTAATTCAAGCAGCATTAATAGGAAACAGTGCTGATTTTGATGATGAAGACAGTAAAATGAAACCAATGGTAGATAGAGAAAACTGCCAATATGTGTTAAGCACCGAACGAAAACGTAAGCTAAGGCGTATAACAAGCGGACAAGACTCTTTAAAACGTTCTTTACAAACAATGATTTTAAACCCAGATAATTTTAAAATCACCACCAATGAATTTAAAGATGTGGCAACTAATCGAAGTTTTTATGCAAAATATGATAATTTTCTTGCACCAGACTCCATTTTTGCACCACACCATGTTAATATTGAGATAAAGGCAGAGAAGAAAATAGACCTTAAAATTAACTATGTTCGCATAGAGATAAATCAGCCTCAAAAATTGCTGCTGAACATACCAAAAAATTATGAACCTATTCCAATCAAAAAAGAACAACGTTAATAGCATTTTTTTATGCTTCATCTTTTTATTGATTAGTATTTCAATTCCCTTAATTTCTCAAACAAAAGTTCAACCTTCTCAAAAGGATTTACAGAATAAAAAAAACAGGCTGAATGATGACATCAAACAACTGAATTCTCAAATTAGTAAAACCAAGGATAAAAAAAAATCACAGATCAATAACATTGTGATTATTAATACGAAAATAAAAGTTCGTGAAGAGTTAATTGGAACCATCAATAGCGAATTAACAGACATTAATAATAGCATTAAAAAAAACACCACTGAGATTAATGCTCTAAAAGCTACGCTTGACAAATTAAAAGGCGAATACGCCAAAATGATTTATTTTGCTCAACGTAATCAAGACTCGTACACCAAAATTATGTTTCTATTTTCTTCGGGAAACTTTAACCAGGCTTATATGCGTATTAAATATTTTCAACAATATGCCGACTTTAGAAAAAAACAAGCTGATGAAATTGTAGCCACGCAGTTAATTTTATCAAGCAAACTTAAAGAATTGGAAGCGCAACGACACGAGAAAAATGTATTGCTTGGTAATGAAAAAGAAGAAAAACAACAGTTAGATGGAGAAAAACAACAACAAGAAATTGTTTTAAGTGAGTTACAACAACAAGAAAAAGAATTAAAGCAAGAATTAGAAAAGAAAAAACGTGATGCTGAAAATTTACAAATTGCGATTAGGCGTTTAATTGAAGCCGAAATAAAACGTAAGCTCGAAGAATCAACCAAAATAGCCGCTGCAAAAGCCGAGAAAGCCGAAAAAGCTGAAAAAAATAAAAATAAATCCAAAACTAAAACAGATACTAAAACTAATAAAACAGAAGTAAAAGCCACGGCTCCTGAATTAACTGCCGAGGCAGAAGCAGTAGGTGCCGATTTTTCGAGTAGTAGAGGAAAACTACCTTGGCCAGTAACTAAAGGAACTATTTGCCAATATTATGGCGAATATGAGCACCCTGCCATTAAAGGTTTTATGATGAATAATAATGGTGTAGAAATTTGCGTAAACAAAGGAACACAGGCTAGAGCAATTTTTGAAGGCGAAGTCACCAGTATTGCTATTTCTCCTACAGGCGGAAAATTAATTATTATTAGGCATGGTGAATATTTAAGTGTATACAGTAATATTGGAGATGTATTTGTAAAACAAGGCGATAAAGTTACCATCAAACAATCCATTGGAACTATTTTAGATGAGGATGGAAAAACCAGCATGAATCTTCAAATTTGGAAAGGACAAAAAACCATGGACCCAAGTGGTTGGTTGTTTAATGCGAGGTAGTTTTATGTTTAATTTAGTATATTTGATAAACTAGAAAAAGCTAAGTTATGGCAGTTATCTACCCTCTAGGCAGCAAGATATCCGCCATTTTATGGCGGATATAAACAAGTTAGCGTTCATTGGTAAAAACCCGACAGTAACAAAAAATAAATAAAAACTGAAAAATAAAAACGAGCATTAACAATTAAAATAAAAACAACATGAAAAAATACAATCTAAAGACAGTGCTAACATTATTTATTGTGATGTTATTTGCGCAAATAAATTATAGCCAAACCGTAACTATAGGGACCCAAGTTTGGACAAGCAAAAACCTTAATGTAAGTACCTACCGAAATGGCGATGTAATACCACAGGTGCAAGACCAAAACGCTTGGGCAAAATTAACTACCGGTGCTTGGTGTTATTATAATAACGATGCATCCAATGGCACAAAATACGGCAAGCTTTATAACTGGTATGCGGTGCATGACCCACGCGGCCTAGCGCCAAACGGTTACCACATACCCACAGATGCAGAGTGGACGAAACTAACCGATTACTTAGGCGGAGAAAGTGGAGCCGGCACAAAAATTAAAAGTACCAGTGGATGGAATAATAACGGTAACGGCACCAACAGTAGTGGATTTTCAGGT
>CANFTW010000006.1 GCA_947450025.1 Bacteroidota bacterium
AAAATTAATCGTGCATTTACAAAAACAGGATTAAAAGTGTTGTTTGATTTTTTACGTGACGAAACTTTAATAAATGCCCCCTACCGTGAAATTGCACAACAAGCAGAAATAGCTTTAGGCAACGTTAATTATATTTTAAATGGCTTAAAAGAAAAAGGCTTCATTTTAAAAATGAATAAAGGTGAGTATAAACTAACCGATAAAAAAGAATTGCTGAATACTTGGATGATAAAGTATGCAGAAAAATTAAAGCCCGAATTGGAAATAGGAACCTTCCGATTTTTAAAAGAGGAAGATTTTGTAAATTGGAAAAGGCTCCCAATAAAACAAGGTAAAACCTGGTGGGGTGGCGAACCTGCCGGAAATTTATTTACTGATTATTTAAAACCTGCCGTGCTTACACTTTATACGCTGGAAACAAGAAACGATTTGGTAAAGCATTACCGATTAATCCCTGATCCCAAAGGAAATGTTAAGGTGTACAAAAAGTTTTGGAAGCACGATGAAGTAAACGATAATACTGTTCCGCCTTTATTGATTTATACAGATTTAATGAATACAGGCGACCACCGCTGTATTGAAACAGCACAAAAAATATACAATGAGCTTTTTAAAGAAAAATTTTGAACGATTAAAAAATGAAGGTCTTAAAGAGACTTTTGAAGTATTAGAACTGGCTTTTAAAAAGTACGGTATCGACTATTATTTAATTGGCGCACGTGCAAGAGATTTGTGGACGGATCATATTGCGCTTGGCGAAAAGCGAACTACGGAAGATGTTGATTTTTGCATTTACATAAACGAACACGAGCAATACAAAACCCTTGTTAAAGATTTAGTTGAAACCTATGGCTTTAAAAGAGATGAGGAAGAACCCTACCGCTTTTATTTTAACGGAACAATTGATTTAATTCCTTTTGGTGGTATCGAAAAAGATGGAGAAGTTTTGTTAGAAAATCCGCCTACCGAACTTTCTGTTTATGGTACTAAGGAAGCGGTGGCTCATGCCAAAATTGTAGATGGCGAATTTAAAGTTGTTACCCTGCCCGGTTTATGCGTTTTAAAACTAATAGCGTTTCACGAAAAGCCCGATAGACGATCAAAAGATTTAGAGGATTTTTATTTCCTGTTAGAAAATTATGGAGATATAGCCGGAGACCAATTATTTGAAGGCGTTGAACACGAGGACTTGATAAAAGATGACTTTGAACTTACACTTGCATCGGCACGTTTGCTTGGCAGACAAATTAAAAATATCACTTTGGGAAGTCCAGAATTATCAACTAAATTGAACGAAATTTTAGTGAGTCGTTTAAAAGGATTTTCTGAAAAAGAAATTGATTCAATGTACGAAGTAAGAGATAATGGCGATACTTTGGTGGAGCGATTTAAATTAGTTGTTGAAGTAATAAAAGGACTGAACGATTAAACCATATTATTTTAAAATGAAGCTGTCAAAGAGACCATTTTTTTAACTAAATTTCATACTTATAAATGACCGTTTTTAAGAACATAAAGGAACTTATTAAGACTCTTGACTGGTCTAAAGAATTGCTATCAGAAATGTTTGAGAAGCGAAATAGCTTTTCCTATAAGTATGATATGGCAGTTCAAGTTTTGGGAGATGTTGAGAGAGTTGAAAAGCTTATAGAAACTGAAGTTATTAGGAAAAATGGTGCTTATCTTGAAATTGATGAGCAATATTTAGATTTTTTTGAACTTGTACTTGAGGTAAACGAACAAATAAGCACCGCGTTTATTCAAGAGAGCATTCAGCTTGTAAAAGACAGTATAAACTTCTACTTAAAGGAAAACAATGCAGACAAACAATTTTCATATCTAAAACAAACAAAATCAGCTTTACAAAAAATTGGGAGAATAATCAACAGAAGTATTATTGACCTTAATAGAAATATTGACAACACGTTTAAATATGAATCAAATTATAAAATCAAAATAGACAGACTTGAAAATTTTGATCTAAAGAGAACGCAAATCAAAGATTTAATTGAGCAAACAGACGATTTAATTACTAATGACGAATTAACGTTTTTTAAAACTGCTTCAGATATTGAATTAAATCAAATTGTAAATAAACTTAGATTACAGTTGGCGGATGCACGACATAATATCAGTGAAACCCACAATCAAATTATTGAATACATCAATCAAACAAAACATAAAACTCAATTACTTGAGAAGGTAAAGCAGGTAAAGTATTTGAGAGATATGTTTGAATTAAAATCTAAAACAAATTTTGAAGCTACTCTAATAAATAATAACGCCTTGCTCTTTTCAAATAAATTGCAATTCTCAACCAAATTGTCAATCGACTATCTGCAAACAGATGAGGGACGGGATATTATAGATAAAGCCATTAGGAAGTTTAAAACTGAAAACAAACCAGTTATTCAACTATCTGAAATCATTTCAGATAACTATCTTCAAACGGAAGTAGAACAAGAGTATTTTATAAATATTGAAGAAGTTAAAAGAGGATTTATTGCATCAGGTAATCATTTGTTTGATTTCATTATGAGTTATAAATTTCCAAGAGAAGTTGATTTTGGTGAAAGGGTTACTCTTTTTTGCAGATTAGCTTCTGTTTATGAGAATGAGTTTAATAATAGCGACAATTATACAAGAAAAGAAGATATAGAATTTGCAATGATTTACCCGAAATAAAATATGAATATACCTGAGAAAACCAACGATATATTTGAACGACTAAGCAAGGGGCAATTTGTTTGTTCCAACAGTACAGATGAACATATTTGTAGGTTGTATGATATTATTAAAGAGAATGAGGATGTTTTATACGACTATTTTTTAGCCATTAATTTTGTTTTAGAAAAAGGCGAAGACCACTTTTATTTTTCAAAACGAGAAGGTAAAATAGATATAGAAAATAAAATCCTTAGAGCTGAAAAATGGATTGATTTAATTGACTTTCTTAAATCGTATGATAATTCATTCACGAATGGTTATCGCTTTTATCCAAACGATATAGAAGTTAAAATTAGGGTTGATATTAGCCTCAGAGATAAGTTAGATAACTTAAAAAGGCATATTGGAGATGCAAAGAGTTATGACGAAAAAATAAATTCGCTTATAAAAATATTAGAAAAGGAAGGGTTCGTAGAATTAGAAAATGAAATTGGTAATCAATATAAGGTCGTTGCTGCTTTCAAGTATGTTGAACAATTAATTTTAAGTATTAATATCCCTGAAGAAATACAGAATGAGATACCTGAATAAAGTAATATTAATAAACAGTGCATCTGTAAAGTATGCCGAAGTGCAAGTTGGCGGCAATGTGCATTTTATTGGTACGCAAGGCGTTGGGAAAAGCACTTTGTTAAGAGCAATTTTATTTTTTTATAATGCTGATACACAAAAATTAGGGATTGAAAATGATAAAAAATCATTTAGTGAATATTATTTCCCTACTGCCGATTCATACATTATTTATGAAATAGCAAAAGAAACTGGCACATACTCGGCATTGTGCTATAAACATTTGGGTAAAATTTGTTTCCGCTTTTTTGACAGCGAATACAAACAGAGTTTGTTTATTAATGAGCAAAATAAAGCTTACGAAAATTGGGAGCAAATAAAGGAACAACTCAATATAAATCAAATTGCATCTTCCAACAAAATTGATAGATACGAAGATTACAGAGACATCTTATATGGCAACAATGATGGTAAAAAAGAATATAGAAAATATGCCTTACTTGAAAGTAAACAGTATCAAAATATTCCAAGAACGATTCAGAATGTCTTGTTAAATGCGGAATTAAAAGCTGAATTTATAAAACAAACAATTATAAAATCGTTAAGCGATGATGATATAGAAATAGATTTGAAAATATACATCCACGAGCTTAAAAGCTTTGATGCACAGCTTACCGATATAAAAAAATGGACAGAAAAAAATAAGAATGGTGAGGAAATAGTAAAGAAGCAAGCCGAACAGATTGCAAAATTACACACGACATTAAAACATTTAGAACGAGAAAAATATCAACTATCAAAGGAATTAGCTTGGGCAATAAATAATATTGAAGTTCAAAAACCAAAACTCGAAGAAAAATTAGAATTACAGGAAGGTAAAAAGACCACACTTTTAAAAAAGATTACAGAGCTAAACGAAGTTTTTCAAAAGAAAAGAGATAAAATACTTGGGGACATAAAAGTTTTAAAAAGCAATATTGATAAAGCTAAAGAGAAGGAGGATGATTACAAGCAAAAAAACATTGAAGAAATTATACAGAGAGCATCAAAGAAACCCGTTTTGCTTTCTAATCAGGGAAGTTTATTAAACGAAAAACAAATTCTTTCCGCACAGTTCACAGAACTAACCCAGCGATTTGATGCCTTATTAAAGGAAATTGAAAATCAAAAGCAAGGATTTGAAAACATAAAAAAGGAAGAAAAAAATAATATTCAATCTAAATTCCTCTCTTTTAAAGATGAGGCAAATACATTGCATCATAAAATAATCAAGCAAATAAAAGAAGAACATAAAGAAAGACTTGAAACAGCAAAAATATTTTTGGAAGAGAAAAGGAAAACAATCTCATTATTATACAACAAAAAAACTGAAATAAAACATAAGCGTTATTTAGACATAGAAATAGAAAGCAAAAAGTCTGAAATAACAGACTTGATAAATTCTAAATTAACAAATGAGAATCAAATTAAACATTTTAAAACTCAGATAGAGTCAATACAAAAGCAATTTGAATTAGAAGAGCAAAGCAAACGAGATATTTATTCAAGGCTAATTGAAAAATTGAATGACAAAATTCAAGTCTTTCAAGCAAAAATTGACGAGATAAATTTCAATATAGCTAATAGCAAAGATTCATTATTCGGCTGGTTAAACGATAATTACTCAGGATGGGAAAAAACAATAGGGAAAGTAATTAATAATGATAAAAACGTATTGTTTAACTCATCTTTATCGCCAAAATTATTAGCTAAATCGGCTACATTTTATGGAATTGAGTTAAACCTTAATGAAATAAACAACAATATTAAAACGATTGCAGACTATCAAAAAGATAAGGCAGATTTAACAAAAGAAATAGAGGTTGTTAAAAATAATATCGCTGAACAAACAATAATTTTAGAAAATGATTTAGAAAAATTAAAAAGCAAATATCTTCCTAAAATCAAAGAATATAAAGAGGAAGTAAAGGAACATACTTATCACAGCGAACAAAACGCATCAAAACAAGATGCTGCAAAATTAGCTTTGATTGATTTTGAAAAATCGGCAAAAGCCGAAAAAGAAAAAGATTTAGCCAAAATTGATAGTGAAATTGGCGAAGCGACAACATTAGAATTAAATGCAAAGGACGCTCTTGAAATAATTGAGAAGGAAATAATTAAGATAGAAAAGGAAAAAGAAAAGGAAAAAGACAAAAAAATTGATGAAGAAAAACTAAAGGTCGAAGTATTACAAATCAAAATTGATGAAGAACTTAAAAAATCAATTCTTGATTATGCTCAAAAACAAAAAGAAATAAAAGAAAGTCAACACTCAGAATTAGCAAATAAGGGGGCCGACACGAAAAAAATTAAAGAAATTGATAGTAACCTTGAAGCTGTTGAAACAGAATTAAAATTTATTGAAAACAACAATAGACTTTTAATTGAATATGAAAAAGATAAAAGAGAATTGTTTGATAAGGTAGGAGATTTTAATAATCAAAAAGATTCTTTTGAGAAGAACTTAAAAGTAGAGGAAGATAAGCATCAGCAGCAAAAAGAAAAGCAAAAAATAGATATTGAAACTATTGAAGAACTATTAAAAAAATTCAACCTAAAAAACGCAGAATATATTTCCGATTTAAAAGAGTACGAGTCTTTTATTAAAACTGAAATTTATCAAAATATTCCTTTTGCTTTTAAAGAAGCAAAAGAGGTAAACAAAACCGATAAAAATTGCACGGAAATTATTAAGTCAATTAATATTTCTGACAACTCATATACCAAAAGATTAGCTGAATTACGTGACGAAGTAATTCAATTCACAGGTAGTTTCTCGGTTGACAATATTTTTAAATTCAAAACAAGTTTTGTTAAATCAGAAGAATACTTACAATTCGCTGACGAACTGAATGAGTTTATAGAAGAAAATAAAATTGAACGCTTTGAAAAGGATGTAAACGAAAGATTTGCTTACATAATTCATACTATTGGTAAAGAGACTGGTAATTTAATGTCAAAAGGTGGAGCGATTCAGAAAACCATCACGAAAATAAATAATGATTTTGTTGATAAAGGAGCGTTTGTTACAGCAATCAAAAAAATAGAATTGCGTTGGGTAGAAAGCAGCAACAAAATTGTATCTTATTTAATAAACATAGATAAATTCAATAATGAAAACCAGTTTTTAGGCGCAAACAATCTTTTTGCAACTCAAGACATTGATAAAAAAAATAAACAAGCCATTGAGTTGTTGAAGGCTCTTTTAAAAACAATTACTGAGTCCAAAAAAGACAAAATAACTTTATCAGATTCGTTTGAATTGCAATTTAGAATTATTGAAAACCAAAACGATACAGGTTGGCAAGAAAAACTTGACCGTGTTGGTAGTGAAGGAACAGGTATTTTGGTAAAAGCGATGATAAACATTATGCTTTTGAATGTGTCTAAAGGAGAATCGTCCAAACAATTTAAAGACTTTAATTTACATTGTATGATGGACGAAATTGGTAAACTTCATTCAAATAATATGAAAGGCTTATTGAAATTTGCCAATGAGAGAAACATATTTTTGATTAACGGTTCTCCAGAAGAAAATAATGCATTAGGTTATAAACATATTTATCAATTGTATAAAGACGATAAAAATTTCACGAAAGTAAAACGATTAATAACAAACTTCAATCAAGAGTGAAACTTCCAATAGGCATAGCGCAGAAAGTGAAACAAATGCTTGATGGGGAAGAAGTCCAGTCAAGTAAATTAAAGCAATCAATAGCTTTAAAAATGGTTGAGGATGGGGCTATTCAATATAGAAACATTAGTAAGTCAAAGCGAATGTATTTTATAAAGAATGCTGAAAACTTGAATAATTATTTGCGTACCGAATTTGGCATAAATAATCTAAATCAATACATCGACCAAATAAACAACCCTAAACTAACCCGTAGCGAGGCAATAGAAATTTCATCAAATTCAAAAGTTAAAAACATTAGAACATTCAAAGGCTTTTTGGTAAATTGTTATCAGCCGGTAAATGCAACAATAAACAATATTCCTACAGTAATAAATCCAATTGAAGGGACATTTACATTTATATACGATTTCGAGACTTTTACTATTCCAAAGAATATAACTATTATCGGAATAGAAAATCCCGAGAACTTCAGATACATAAATAAACAGGATAGATTTTTTAAAAACATTACCCCACTTTTTGTTTCTCGATATCCTCAAAATAAGGATTTGGTTAAATGGATAAAAAATACTTCCAACAATTATTTACATTTTGGAGATTTTGATTTTGAAGGAATTAATATTTTTTTAAATGAATACCAAAAACATATTGGCACTAAAGCAGACTTCTTTATCCCTGATGAAATTGAAAAAATGATTAAAGAAAATGGCAATTCAAATAATTATAATACTCAAATTTATAGAGAACCTGATCTTAGTAAGATAAATAATGAAAATTTAGTTTCTTTAATCAAAATTATTCATAAACATAAAAAAGGATTAGAGCAGGAATATCTTATAAATTCATTTTGACTTGTCTAAATTGAAACATTTCAATAAAACCAACGTTTTTCCAATTCCTCCCCAATTAAAACACATTGATAAATAAGTGTTGTCAAATACTCCCCAATTGCTTCTCAATCAATTCCAAATGCTCCCCAATAACAAAAGATATGTTTTCAATTGCCCCACAATGCAATTTTAATGTGCTTTGTTCTGAAAATAACGTAAACACGTTTCGCACAAGCAGTCTTTAAAATTTTTACTGATTGTTTCCATTGCCTTTTCAGATAAAGCAATGTTTTTACAAAAGCAGTTAGATATATCGTTTGCGTTACACTTGAAGGAGGTTCCACAACGTTCGCATCGTTTTAAGTTTTTTAATGGCTCAATCATAACTACTTTTTATCGAGAGAATTTTTTATTGTATCGGTTGGCAAAGAAAACAAATATCCGTTTTGACCGGCTTGTTTTTCTCCAATTACCCTTCCATACTTTAAAGCTTTAGTTAAATGAGCAGATAAGCCTTTTTGATGATCGGTAAGGGTACGGAAGGTCATATCGTTTTTTAAAAGCACATCAATAATTTCGGCAGATCGCATAGGTCTTCCGGCAGCTTTTAAAACAAAAACAATTTTATCAATCCACGTAGCATTAATGTTGTAGGTGTTGCCAAGCTTCAAATCAACCAAACGCTTATACTCTTCGGTAATAATTTGCCCATGCGTGTGCATTTTAAATACTTCTTCAATACGGTCTTCATATTCTTTGATCCGTTCTTGGTAGCTTTTATCGCTTTCTTTCTTGGATTTATACAAATTGCTGTATCTATCTACTAAATCTTTATCACGCTCCTGTAATTGCAGTATTTTATTAATCAATTCATCTTTACTTTGCTGTTGAAGTACCAGTTTTTCTAAGTATTTAATCGCTAAATCTTTCATTTTACTATCAGTTTATCGTTGTTTTGTGCTTAAACCAATGTGTTTCCAATTATTCCGCAATATGTTTCTTATGGAGTTCTTAATGTTGTACTACACTGTTCTAATACTTCTCTTATAATGTTCTTAATCTTGTCTTATAGAGTTCTTACGGCAAATGTAATCATCCCCAATTAATCCCACAATAGTTTTGATCGTTCCGGCATCAAATTTTGATTATTATTGACTTACATACTTGATTATCAATATAAATATTTAACTCTATGATTTACCGATTTTTAGCAATTATTTACTGATTTTGATAAAAATGCCGAAACATTTGCTTGGAATTATCGTTTGTATTGTCTTACATTTGTGTATAATAAAACGAAAAACCATTTAATAAAGGAGGAAGCATGATTTCAGTAAAATTAGAAGAGTTTATAGACACCAAAAGCATTGATAAACTCGCAGAGTTATATGAATTGCTTTGCGAAGAAAAATTAAGCGCAAAAGATACCGGAGTAAATTACCGTGTGCTTAATCATTGGGATGAAAAGGGAATCATCCGTTTTTCAAGAGAAAAAAAAGAAAGCAATCGCAAATTTAGTTTTGTAGATTTTATATGGATTAAGGTAGTGAATGAATTACGATCCTTTGGCATTCAACTTCCGGTTATTAAAAAAATAACGGATGATGTTTATGAAGCATTGCCATTAAAGGAGTTATTTGAAAACTTCGTTAACCACATGGATGTATTAAAAAACTACGAAGGTGAAGAAAAAGAAGAGTTTTTGAATTTCTTTAAATCAGGGGAGTATAAAACTGCCGACTACGATACACTACCGTTCAACTTTAATTACCTGCAAATTTTAATTACAGAAGCAATTGCAACTCGTAAATCGGTATCGCTTATTGTATTTAGCGATGGCGAGTGGTTCCCTTTTATTAAAGAGAACGAACATCATTATCCGCAAGAGCTACTTTATAAAAAAGAATTTCATTCTCAAGTAAGAGTAAACATAACCGATTTGATTTTCAAATTTATAATTGAGGATTATTTAATTGAATATTTAAATGGCTTACACCTATTTACTGTAAAGGAAAGAAAGCTGTTGTATTATATTAAAGAAGGTGAATACAAAAAAGTATTTGTTCTTTTTAAATCTAAAAAACATGAGCCACTTGAAATAACAAAAAGTAAAACTGCTCAGGAAGCTATCATCAGAATCCTGCGTGAAAAGGAATACCGAGAGTTTATTTTAATTGACAAAAAAAATAATGAGTTCCGAATTACAGATAAGGAAGATGAACCCAAAGAACCTGTTGAGAAGAAAATCTTGGTAGAAAATACTGATCCAAGAAGCAAACGTAAATACAAAGTAATAACTGTTAAGGAGTAGGGAGGCACAATGGCTGAGAAGAAGGAGAAAGTACACAAGCGATTGACCATTGCCGAATTGAAGAACTGCAAAGGTTTTGAAAACTATACAGACGAACACGCTGAAGAAACAATTAAATCGTTAGAAAAATTATCAATTCTGTTTTATGAACTTTATATGAAACAGAAACTACAACAACAAAAAGTAAAACAAATTAAAGGAGGTGAAATATATGAAGAAGGAGAACGAGATGTTGCTTAAACAATTTGCCAAAGGCAAAAGCAACGAAGTAAAAGATTTAGGCATACAAAATTGTGTGATCTACACAAGGGTGAGTTCTAAAGAACAAATGGATACCAATCAAAGTTTGGAATGGCAGAAAAAATACTGTGTTGACTATGCTGTAAAAAACAAACTCGATGTAAAAGGCTTTTTTGGAGGAACGTATGAAAGTGCGAAGAGCGATGAACGAAAAGAATTTAGTCGGATGCTCAAATTTGTAAAAGCGAGTAAAGAAAAAATTTCATTCATTTTAGTTTATAGCTTAGACCGTTTCAGCCGAACAGGAGATAGTGCAATTTATATCGCAGGAGAATTAAAGAAAACTGGAGTTAATATTATGGCTGTTACACAGCCCATTGATACCAACTCACACGCTGGAGCATTGCAACAAAACATTCAATTTATTTTTAGTAAGTACGATAACGATTTACGAAGACAAAAAACAATTGATGGAATGCGTGAGAAATTACTGCGTGGCGATTGGATTGGAAATGCGCCAACAGGTTATTCATTTGTAAAAGGAATGGAATCGCAAACCATTGTGATAAACGAAAAAGGAGAGTTAATTAAACAAGCGTTTATATGGAGAGCCAATGCAATGACCTACGAACAGATTATAGAAAAATTGAAACACTTAGGTTTAAACATGCCAAAACAAACGCTTGGCGGAATTTTTAAGAATCCTTTTTATTGCGGATTTATGTCGCATAATTTATTGAATGGCGAAGTAATAAAAGGAAGGCATCCGGCATTAATTGATGAGGATTTATTTTTACGAGCAAACGAGATAAAGAAGACGGATGGCTTCACAAGTAACAAAGCCAATGATAACCTGCCATTAAAGGTATTTGTAAAAGATGCCGAAAGTGGTGCGCCATTTACAGGCTATTTGGTAAAAAAGAAAGGGCTGTATTATTACAAGGTAAATAAAATCGGAATTCGGATAAACCGAAGCACCAATATTATGCACGATAAGTTCAAAGAGCTATTGGCAACTTATACGGTAGATTCTGCCCAAATCGAGCCTTTGGCGATCCAACTGCGCTATACTTGGGAAAACCTAACAGAAACCAACACAGGGGAGAAAAAAGCCCTTTCGTTGAAATTAAACGAGGTAGAAGAAGAGTTCTATAATCTCCGCAAAAGACATGCAATTGGGGCAGTAAGTTTGGATATTTATGAGGAGTTTTCGACTGAAATGAAAGTTCGAAAAGAGAAGCTTTTGGGTGACCTTGAAAAGCTAAACCAAAAATTATCGAACCCAAAAGAATTGATCCAATTTACCTGCCAACTATCCGCCAATCTCGCACCTGTTTGGGCTTTGAGCGATTATTATCAAAAGCAAATTTTTCAAAATACAGTATTTCCTAAAGGCTTGGTCTATGATTCAAAAATAGAGCATTATCGAACCCCGATTGTAAACGATGTGATTGGCTGTGTTGCCCACGCATCAAAGATTTTAGAAGGAATAAAAAAACCGGACTCTCTGAATTTGTCAGAGAAGTCCGGTTGTGTACCCAGCGCCGGACTCGAACCGGCACGGTTTCCCACAGGTGTTTGAGACCAGCGCGTCTACCATTCCGCCAGCTGGGCATTTTTGGCTCCTTTTTGATAGTTTCCCAACAATAAGGGCTGCAAATGTAATAGAATTTTATGGAATAGAAAAAAACAGACAAAAATAGTATGGAAAACCACTAAAAATCCTATATTTGCGTCCCTTAAACAAAACATGGAAACAGACGTTAGATTATTTTCAGGTGGCGCGACTAATACGCTTGCCGAACAGATTGCAAAATCTTATGGTAAAGATTTAGGAAAAATGGCACACTATCGCTTTAGCGATGGCGAATTACAAGTGTCTTACGACGAAAGTATTCGTGGACAAAGTGTGTTTGCGATTCAATCAACGATGCCGCCAGCAGATAATTTAATGGAATTATTGTTAATGTTAGATGCGGCAAAACGTGCTTCTGCTAAAGAAGTCATTGCTGTGATTCCTTATTTTGGGTATGCTCGTCAAGATCGTAAAGACCAACCTCGTGTGGCTATTGGCGCTAAATTAGTTGCTGATATGTTAGCATTAGCTGGTGCTACTCGTGTGATGACCATGGATTTACATGCCGATCAAATTCAAGGATTTTTTGATATACCCGTTGATCATTTATACGCTTCTTCTATTTTTTTACCATACATCAGCAGCTTAAATTTACCACACTTAACTATTGCAGCTCCCGATATGGGAGGAAGCAAGCGTGCGAATGCTTATGCTAAACATTTAAAATCTGAAATCGTTATTTGTTATAAGCAACGTACAAAAGCTAATGTGGTTGATCATATGACGGCTATTGGTGAAATTGAAGGTAGAAATATTGTGTTAGTAGATGATTTAGTAGATACTGGGGGAACTTTATGTAAGGCAGCTGATATGATGATGGAACGTGGTGCTTTAAGTGTTCGAGCAGTATGTACACATGCTATTTTATCAGGTAAAGCTTACGAAAACATTGCTAATTCAAAATTAACAGAATTGATTGTAACAGATACAGTACCTTTAAAACAACAAAGTGATAAAATTAAAGTATTGTCTGTTGCTGAACTATTTGCTAAAGTAATTCATAGTGTACAAAATTATGAGTCTATCAGTAGCAATTTTATAATGTAATAACCCTCGCATAAAATACAACATAACCGATGGCTATAAAATGAGCGAGCATTTTAAAAACATCACAAAAACAAAACAAAATGAAATCAGTACAATTGAGCGGTTCGTTACGTACGAACGTAGGAAAAGTAAACGCTAAGGCGGTAAGAGAAAAAGGAAATGTGCCATGTGTAATTTATGGTGGAAAAGAGCAAATCCATTTTGAAGCAGATATCCGTGCTTTCAAACCAGTTATTTTTACTCCAAACGCACACATCGTTGAAATTGACTTAGATGGTAAAGTTTACAAAACTGTATTACAAGAAGCACAATATCATAAAATCAATGATAAATTAATTCACGCAGATTTTTTAGAAATCGTTGACGGAAAACCAGTAACGGCTAATATCCCAGTTTTGATTACTGGTCAATCTGATGGTGTTAAAAAAGGTGGTAAATTAGTTTTGAAAATGCGTAAGTTAAAA
The DNA here is from genome assembly GCA_947450025.1 of Bacteroidota bacterium. GTDB lineage: Bacteria > Bacteroidota > Bacteroidia > B-17B0 > Aurantibacillaceae > UBA4416. Next base: position 13,445 of record CANFTW010000006.1, read on the forward strand.
GTTCGCGGTATCGCTGCGACATTACCTGATGCAATTACTATCGATATTACAAAATTAGATATCGGTGATTCAATTGCAGTTGGAGATATCACTGTTGATGGTGCTACATTATTAAATGCTAAAAACGTTTCTGTTGTTTCTGTTGTTACAACTCGTGCGGTTGCATCTGAGGCTCCAGGAGCTCAAGGAAAAAAATAATTAATAAATTATTATCCCAACTAAAAAACCCTCTTTCGATATAGAAAGAGGGTTTTTTGTTTATAACGAATTGTTTCCTAATTGAGCCCCCGCTTCATTAGTTAAAACAACCCGTCATTTTTAATTTAGGACAAATTTGGATTTTAATTCTGTTTCTGTTTTTATTAAATGAATAAATAATTTCACCTTTGGTTTTAAATAATTTTCTTTTAAATTCTCAGCATCAGTTTTTATTAATTCGTATTTTTCTAAAGATGACAAATCAATTAATCTAGCAATATCATAAACATTTGAATGGTCAAAAGCATCTACAGGAATAATGTTTTCTTGTGAAATCCACATGTATTCTCTAATGAGTTCTTGTAAATGATGAGAAGGTGTGGTGGTCATATCCTTCTCGTATTGAATGACGCCGGCCCCATATAATTTTGGCGGAAGAACCATTGAAAATTCAACTAGTTTAAATACACGAACCCCTTCAATAGATACATCCATCTCCCCATTATCATATTCTTTAATCACATGATTGATTTTAACTTCAATGCCGTATTCGCCCATTGATTTTTGGTGAATAAAGGGAATACCAAAATGAGCATCATTTAATAAGCAATCTGCAATGAGTTGCTTATAGCGTTCCTCAAAAATATGTAGTGTTTTAGCTTCACCTGGCAGTAACACCATATTAAGCGGAAACATTGGAATTGTGAGTTGTTGCGTTGCCATTGCCTTATGGATTATAAGTTTACACTAAGAAGTTAACTAAATTTACAAAAAAGAAGATCACTGACCTAACAGAGATGCGTGAAACCTTCTTTTGATTTATTAAAACTACCATTTTGTTTAACAAACCTTCATATGTATTGTTTTATAAAAAAACATAAAACCTAAATAAAATACATTTTTTTAAAGTATTTTTATCTACATTAAATTAAAGCACATTTAAATGAAAAAATATATCGTCATTATTTGTTTATGTATTGCATCTGTATTTGCATTCAACTTTTCTCAAGACTATTTTGAAATTTCAAAAAATCTAGATGTCTTTAATACATTATATCGTGAATTAAATATTGCTTATGTCGATGATACTAAGCCTGGTCAGTTAATGAAAACTGGGATTGAAGCGATGTTAGCATCTTTAGATCCTTATACAAATTATTATACTGAAAATGATATCGAAGATTATAGGTATATGACCACCGGAGAGTATGGTGGTATTGGAGCATCGATACAAGACGTTGATAAAAAAATTACTATCACTGAACCTTATGAAGGATTCGCAGCCTATAAAGCTGGCTTAAGAGCGGGTGATGAAATTATTGAAGTGAATGGAATAAATGTGATGGGTAAAAAAACAGATGATATTACGAATATGCTTAAAGGACAAGCTGGAACACCTATTAAATTAAAAATAGTTCGTTTAGGTCAAACAGAGCCTATAGAAATTAATATGAAACGCGAAGAAATTAAAATTAAAGCGGTTTCTTATTATAGCATGTTAAATACCGAAGTAGGATATATTAAACTAACGAGCTTTACTGAAAACTGTTCTGCTGAAGTAAAAGAGGCCTTGTTAAAGTTGAAAGAAAAAAACTGCAAATCGTTAATATTTGATTTACGAGGTAATCCTGGTGGTCTATTAAATGAAGCAGTGAACATTGTCAATTTATTTGTAGAAAAAAACAATGAAGTGGTATTTACTAAAGGAAAAGTAAAGGATTGGAATAAACAGTATTATTCTTTGTATGCTCCTGTGGATACTCAAATACCATTAGTGGTTTTAGTTGATAATAATTCAGCATCGGCTTCCGAAATTGTATCTGGAGCCTTACAAGATTTAGATCGAGCAGTAATTTTAGGACAACGCTCTTACGGTAAAGGATTAGTTCAGCAAACTAGAGATTTAACCTATAATACAAAGTTAAAAGTAACGGTTGCTAAGTATTATATCCCAAGTGGACGTTGCATTCAAGCGCTAGATTATTCTCATAAAGACGAGGATGGTAGAGTGGACCGAGTGCCTGATTCTTTAATCACAGCATTCAAAACTAAAAATGGTCGTACCATCTATGATGGAGCTGGAATTTTACCAGATGTAAAAACGGTTGAGGTAAAATATAGTAATATCCTTGCAACCTTAATTAATAGAAATCATGTTTTTGGTTTTGTTAATCAGTATTTAATGAAGCATCCTCAATATAAAACAACCGGCTCTAGTGTTGCCTTAACTGATGAGGATTATAATGAGTTTGTAACTTACTTAAAGGATAAGGATTACCATTATAAAACACAAAGTGATTATGCTCTAGAAGATCTTAAACTCGATGCAAAAAGCGAAAAATATTATGAAAGTATTCAAGCAGAGTATGAAGCTTTATTAAATAAAATGATTTCAAATAAAAAAGATGATTTAACGAGATTCAAATCCGAAATCAAACAATTTATTGAAGAAGAAATTGCAGCGAGATTCGAATTTCAAAAAGGACGAATAGAAGCTTCGTTAAAATATGATTTGGATGTGATGGAGGCAACGAAATTGTTAGCTGATAAACAAAAAATAACCTCCATATTAACCACAATTGAAAAACCAACCAAGCCATTTAATCCTAATAAACGTTTTTAATAAGATTAAATGAACCAAGATTGATTTTTATGTTTGAAAATATCATTAATTAAGCTATTTTTGAGGACATTAATTTAAAAACACATTTATCATGGGAAAAGGCGATCAAAGATCAAGACGTGGAAAAATTCAAGTAGGTTCATTTGGTAACCTTCGTCCACGTAAAAAAACTAAAGCATTTACTGCAGAGCAAATCGAAGTAGTTGCAGCAGCAAAAAAAGCAGCTCCAAAAAAGGCAGCGAAAAAAGCCGCTAAATAATTAAAGAAACCGCCTCGAGCGGTTTTTTTATTTAGTTTTTTTAATGTTTTCATGAAATCGAAATAAAATATTTACCTTTAAATCGTGACTTATTTTCAACCAGACAAAATCAAAATAGGCGTATTAGGCGGAGGGCAGCTCGGCCGTATGATGATTCAAAGCGCTATCAATTACAACTTGTACATTTGTTGTTTAGATCCAGATGCGAACGCTCCTTGTAAATCTATAGCCAATGAATTTACTAAAGGAAGTTTAACAGACTATGATACTGTATACAAATTCGGGAAGGATAAAGACATCATTACTATTGAAATTGAAAATGTTAATGTTGAAGCCTTAAAGGATTTACAAAAATTAGGTAAAAAAGTTTTTCCTCAACCCGAAGTGATTGAAATCATTCAGGATAAGGGATTACAAAAAATGTTTTATCAACGCAATGACATCCCAAGTCCTGATTTTTTCTTAGTAGAGAATAAATCACAAATCGAAAAATACAAAGACTTCTTCCCGTTCTTTCAAAAATTACGCACGGGTGGTTATGATGGAAAAGGTGTTGTTAAACTAGGCCATCCTCATAAAATTGAACATGCGTTTGAAGCTCCTAGTGTTCTTGAACGTTTAGTCGATTTTGATAAAGAAATTTCCGTGATTGTCGCTCGCAATGAAAGTGGAGAATCTAAATGTTTTCCTGCAGTAGAATGTGAATTTAACCCAGAAGCAAATTTGGTTGAGTTTTTATTTTCGCCAGCAAATATTAAAAAAAGTGTAGATAAACAGGCTACCGAAATTGCTATAAAAATTGCGGAAAAATTAAACATTGTAGGCATTTTAGCGGTAGAGTTATTTGTTACTAAAGACGGTAAAGTGCTTGTTAATGAAGTCGCTCCTCGCCCACATAATAGTGGTCATCAAACAATTGAGGGGAATATCACTTCTCAATTTGAACAACATTTGCGCGCTATTTTAAATTTACCTTTGGGAGATACTAGTATCATAAAACCAGCGGTTATGATTAATTTATTAGGCGAAAAAAATCATGAAGGGGCTGCTAAATATGAAGGATTAACAGACGCTATTAAATACAAAGGAGTGTATGTTCATTTATATGGAAAAACAACAACAAAGCCATTTCGCAAAATGGGACATGTAACCGTAATCGATGATGACTTGAGTCTAGCAAAAAAGAAAGCCATTACAGTAAAAGATTTAATTAAAATAGTTAGCTAAAAATAAATACTTAAATAAAATTAAGATGGTAGGTATAATAATGGGTAGTAGCAGTGATTTAAAAATCATGAATGATGCAGCAGATTTTCTTAAGAAATTAGATATCCCATATGAAATAACAATTGTATCCGCTCACCGAACACCTGAGCGCATGTTTGATTATGCAAAAACGGCCCATGAAAGAGGTTTAAAAGTGATTATTGCAGGTGCTGGGGGCGCAGCTCATTTACCAGGAATGGTAGCTTCATTAACGGCTTTGCCAGTAATTGGCGTTCCTGTAAAATCAAGTAATTCTATTGATGGCTGGGATTCTTTATTATCTATTGTTCAAATGCCTAATGGCGTTCCTGTAGCTACGGTAGCAGTTAATGCTGCTCAAAATGCAGGGATATTAGCAGCGCAAATTATTGGCTGTCAAGATAAAGCTGTTTTTGAAAAATTAGTTTTGTTTAAAGAAGAATTGAAAGAAAAAGTGATGAAGAGTTTGGAAGAGATTAAGAAATAAATTTAATTTTTTTTGATATCTGAAAAACTCATTTTAGTGATGCTATCTATTAATTGAAGCATACTTTTTTCAATCGTTACATATTCTAATTCTTCGTTACTTAAACAAATAAACATCAAGTCTATTTTTTGAGTTTGCAATGATTCGTATAGTGTGTGTTTATTTAAACGATACACTTCTCTCATGCGACGTTTAATGTCATTTCGTTTGTTGGCACGTTTATGCTTCTTCTTGGGCACTACAAACATCACTCTTACCGGAAAGGGACTTTCAAATTCTGTTTTTTTATAAATTAATTTGAAAGGGAATTGAGTTTTAGATTTGCCATTAGCAAATAAATCATCAATAGCTTTTTTGCTACATAAACGTTCTATTTTAGAAAATGTAAAATCCATGATATATGGTTGTTCTATATTTTAATTACACAACCTCGATAAAGATGAAGTTCATTAAGATTAAAAAACTCAAAAGAATTCTTTTGAGTTTTTTAATAGTCATTTATCGCTTATTAGCTTCTTTTATATATTCATCTAATGCTCCAGACATACTAGGATTCTTAGGATTAGGAGCGTATATGTCTAAACGGTAACCGTGTTTTTTTAACGTATTGGCTGTTGCTGCCCCAAAGCAGGCGATACGGGTATTTCCTTGTTTAAAATTTGGAAAATTATGCTTTAATGAATTGATTCCTGCAGGTGTAAAAAATACCAAAGCATCAAATTCATTTAAATTTTTAATATCTGATAAATCAGCACTTACTGTTCTATACATGATAGCTTTTGCATATTTAATAGAGATTGCATCTAAAAAATCACATATTTGCTCTTTTTGAACATCAGCTGCAGGTAATAAAAATTTCTCTTCTCTGTTTTTTCTAATAACATCAACTAAATCTTGAATGGTTTGATGTCCAAAGAATATTTTTCGTTTACGGTATTGAATATATTTCTGCAAGTAATAAGCAGTTGCTTCGTTTATACAAAAGTATTTCATTGATTCGGGAACAGTCACGCGCATTTCGTTACACATTCTAAAATAATGATCCACTGCCATTCTGCTAGTTAAAATTACAGCTTTGTGTTCTAATATATCAATGCGTTGGGTTCTAAAATCTTTAACAGGTAAACCTTCAATTTTTATAAATTGACGAAATGTTTCAATCAGATTATATTTCTTAGCTAAATCATAATACGGATTCTTATCGGTTTCTGGTTTAGGTTGAGAAATTAAGATTGTTTTTATTTTATGCTTAGGATAATTAGAAACCTCTATGATTGGTTGAGGCGCCACTGCCACTAATTGTTTTTTTGTTTTAACACCAATTTTTACAAATTTTTCTGTGCTAGTTACGGCTTCTATTTTTGGAGCAGGAGTTGATTTTACTTTAGCTTCAATTTTAGGATTAACAACTACAGGTGCTTGTTTAGTAAGTTTTTTTACGACTGACTTTTTTATAACAACTTTTTTAGCCACTGTTTTTTTAGCCACAACCTTTTTTAATGCTGTTTTTTTAGCAATTGGTTTTACTGCTAATTTCTTAGTAGGCGCTTTTTTGATGATTTTTTTAATCGCTGGCTTTTTTGAAACAACCTTTTTAACTGCTTTTTTAGCAGGACTCTTTTTAGCAATCTTTTTAACTACGGTTTTTTTAGCTGTAGCCTTTTTTACTTTTTTAGTGTTTGCTTTTACAGTAGGTGATTTAATAGATTTTTTTTTCTTGATAGCCATATTAAAAATCAATGCTTAAAAATTAACTAATAGAAACTTTATCAAAACTAATAATGGTAGAATTTCTAAGGCACAAAGGTATAAAAAAATATACAAAATTCCTATGTTTTGTTCAGTTGTTGAAAGGACGAAGACTCTAAACATTCTGAGGGCATAAAAACCTGCGCAAATAACCAGTGCAGGGTATAAAAACCATTCGCTAGGATAGGTTGTGTATTGAAGACACACGATAAAAGGGAATAAAATGATGCCAATTGTTTGACCAAAAACAAAAACTGTATAAAGGTATTCTTTGCCTAAATCGTTATCAGATATAATGTAAGCTAGTATAGAATTGGCTACAAATTTTATTAAATACATTACAACAATAATTCCTACAAAAAACATATACTGTTTTAAAAGAGGGGCATTTAGTAATATTAATCCAAAATATTCATTGGTTTTTTGAATTAAAAAAGCCATTACTAAAATAAAACCAATGCCCAGTAATAAAGACATTCTTTTGGTAAGCTTGAATTCTTCTCTGAAAAGTTGTTTTGCTTCTTGAATACTGAAAACAGACACGAAAATGCGTAAAATTTTTTTTGGCTCCGAAATTCTAATTAAAACATATATAGATAATGTTAAGAATAATAAAATTCCTGGCCAATAGGATGTTTTTGCTCCATTAAACATAGGAGTGGGGTGAATTATTTTTAAGGAATGACCAGAAAATAAAGAGGCGCGCTCTAAAGTATCTCTTTGAGCAAGTGAATCAGTTTTGATATGTAAAATAGAGTCTTGTTTACCCACAAAAATTAGTATCTACTGCAAAAAGCCATAATTTATTAAACCTTTTTTAGCTATCTTTCAAAGATAAATAAAAAACAGAAGTCTTATAGCCAAATATAATTTTACTTTCAAGATTATAGTTTAACTATAATTTTTCTAAATATTTTGTGATTAGCTGAGGTAATCCAAAATTTATCAAGTCACTTCGTTTAATTTTAAGTAGTGAAGGGTTATTTAAAGGTTTTTTAAGATTCAACTCATAAAATGTTGCGAATAAGTGCTGATGAGATAAAATGTGTTTTTTTTCGTTTGTCACTGACATTAGTATAGAATTTTCTAAGAAAGGGTTAAGCATTTTTTCTTTTAATAGTTTTTCTGAATCTGTTGGTAATTCTGTTTCTATAAGATAGAATTCATACAAATTTTGCCAGATATCTTTTTGAGTTCGTTTTTGGATATAGACATAGCCTTTATAGTTAAATATAAAATAATGTAAATATCGATTTTTAATGGTTATTTTCTTAGTTTTTACTGGCAATATCCCCACTGTTTTATTAGCAAATGCTTGACAATATTCTTGAAGTGGACAATTTTCGCATTTAGGATTATTTGGTTTACACCATATTGCTCCAAACTCCATCATAGCACTATTATGCATGCCGGGATACCGATGATTTAAAAGCTCATCTGCCAGTTGTTGAAATTCTTTTTTGCCTTGGGAAGAATTGATTGGTGTTGTAATATTAAATAAACGAGAGAGTACTCTGTAAACATTTCCATCAACTACAGCATAAGGCAATTTAAAAGCAAATGATGCAATTGCAGCCGCTGTATAATCTCCAACGCCTTTTAAGGATTTAATCTCATCATACGTATTTGGAAAATTACCATTGTGTTTTTGCTTCACTGTTTTTGCAGCAGCGTGCAAATTTCGCGCACGAGAGTAATATCCAAGCCCTTGCCATAATCTCATCACTTGGTCCTCTGGAGCATTTGCTAAATCACTTATGGAAGGGAAGGTTTCAGTAAATGTTATATAGTAATTTAAGCCTTGTACAACTTGAGTTTGCTGCAGAATAACTTCTGACAACCATATTTTATAAGGATCGTTAATATTGCGCCAAGGCAAATCACGCTTGTTTTTTTTATACCAAGCGATGAGTTTTTCTGAAATTGGATGACTTTGAGGCATTTTTCTAATCCTCTACAGCAAAAATTTTATGGATAGCATCCATATTTTTTTCTCTGATAATTTTTCTTTTCAAACTCATTTTTGGAGTTAACTCACCACCTTCAATACTCCATTCTTTATTTAAAACAGCAACTCGTTTTAATTGTTCAAAAGGAGCTAAGGATTTATTAATAAGTTTTATATGGTCATTTATTAATCGCCTTAATTCCTCGTGAGAACTCATGTCTTGATTATTTGTCCAAGTAATATTTTTTTCAGTACAATACTCTTTAAAATTATTAAACGAAGGAACTATTATGGCAGAAGCAAATTTTTGATTTTCGCCAACCACCATGCTTTGTTCAACATAACGACATTCTTTAATTTTATTTTCAATCATTAAAGGCGCAATATATTTACCAGAACTAGTTTTAAAAATTTCTTTCTTTCGATCAGTGATTTTTAAAAATTTGCCTTCAACAAAAGTCCCTACATCTCCTGTATGAAACCATCCATCCTGATCTATGACTTCTGCTGTTGCTTCGTTATTTTTATAGTATCCTAGCATCAGGTTTGGACCTTTAACTAAGATTTCGCCATCCTCTTCTGCAATCTTAACTTCTACACCATCAATTACCGGCCCGCAGGTTCCAATACGAATATTATCTTCGCCATATCTGTTTACACTCACTACCACGCAGGTTTCAGTTAATCCATAACCTTGTAAACAAACAATATTTGCACATAAAAATATGCGCTCTAGTTTAGGATTTAAAGCGGCACCTCCAGAGGCTATACAGACTAATTTTCCTCCTACAGCTTCTCGCCATTTGCTAAAAACTAATTTATCAGCAAGTTTGTGCTGTAATTTATACCACCATCCGTTTTTATCATTGAGTTCATAGGTATTGGCAATGCGCATACTCCAATCAAAAATTTTACGTTTTGAACCTGTTAATTTTTCTCCAGTAGCAGTAATTTTTTCATATACTCTCTCAATTAAACGTGGCACCGAAACAAAAACTTGAGGTTTAATTTCTTTTAAATTATCACCTATAGTTTCTAACCCTTCAGCATAATAGATAGAAATGCCTCTGTATAAATAGAGTGTACTCACCATTCGTTCGTAAACGTGATTAAGTGGCAGGAAACTTAATGCTCGCCACGAGCTATCAAAGGGCGCAAAGTTTTGACAGGAAATGACATTTGAAACTAAATTGTGATGAGTAATCATGACACCTTTTGGAATTCCAGTAGTCCCTGACGTATATAATATGGTTAATAAATTTGATGGTAATATGGATTGTTTTATGGCATTTAATTTTTCAACGTCGGCATGGTGCTCCCCTAATTTCAAAAACTCTTCAAACGATAAAATCCCTTCAATTGGATTAAATGAAATGATGTGCTTGACATTTGGAATGTTTTTTTCAATAGCAATTAATTTGGCGTATATGGATTTATCCGATATAAAAACAGCTTTTACATCTCCATGATTTAAAATAAACTCTAGATCAACATTACTAATTGTTGGAAAGATAGGTACTGTTACAATGTCAGCTTGCTGGCAACCATAGTCGCAAAAATTCCATTCTGGTCGGTTGTTGGCAATAATAGCAACTTTATCTTTATTCGCTAATCCTAGTGACAGAAGACCATAGCTAACCAAATCAACATTTTTTATGAAATCATCACTACTGTGTTTTTTCCATACCTTATTTTCTTTTGCTGCTAAAACATCTTCCTTTTTATATTTTGTTTTATATAAATCTAAAATGTCAAATACACGAGTTATCTCCATGCTTTATTTTTATAATAATTTATTTACTAATCAAAGATTATGAAAAATGTACAATTAAGCAAATCATCATATCTTTATGCATCACTTAAAGCTAAAGGAGTTCGATGATTTGATTGAGATACAATTTATCTATATTATCAAATGATTGATAACATTCACTATCTATGTCTAATACACCAATAATTTCGTTTTGAGTATTATATATAGGTAAAACGATTTCAGATTTAGATAAAGAGCTACATGCTATATGTCCAGGAAATTGATCAACATCATCAACAATGATTGTTTCGTTATTTTTCCATGCAGTGCCACAAACACCTTTCCCCATATTGATGCGTGTGCAAGCTATAGGGCCTTGAAAGGGACCTAACACTAATTGGTTTTCTTTTATTAAATAAAAACCAACCCATAGGTAATTAAATCCATACTTTAAGGCCGCACATATATTTGCCATATTTGCAATCATGTCAGATTCGCCTCCTAATAATGATTTTATCTGAGGAAGCAAAGATTGATATTTTTCTTCTTTTGAATTGCCAATAATTTCTAAGGATTCGGCCATGTTCTTTAATCAATATAAGATTGTGGTTAATTTATTTTTTACTTAATTTTATATACAAATATAATAGGAAAGTCTTGTTATTTTGCACTGAGAGGATTGCTTTTATATAAAGACGAGTTTATAATTAATCAAGGCTGAATGTTTGACAATATTTCATCATAATAAATAATTAATTTGTTGCATAAATATTTTATAGCCATAGTGCCTCCTGAACCTTTGTTAGCTAGTATTCACGATTTAAAGCAGAGAAATTTTGAAATATATAACACGAAAGGTGCTTTGCGCTCTCCAGGGCATATTACTTTGCATATGCCGTTTACCTGGGAAGAAGAAAAAGAAAATAAGTTAGTTGATGTATTGAAAGCTTTTAAGTTTCATCAGGAAATTCAGATTACATTATCAAATTTTGATTGTTTTGAGCCTAGAGTTTTGTTTATTAATGTTAGTCAAAACGAATTACTTAATCAATTTCAAAAAGAATTGGTTAGTTATTGTAAAAGCAAACTTCAACTATTCAATCAAGCAGATGACAGGCGAGGATTTCATCCGCATATTACAATAGCATTTAGGGATCTTAAAAAACCTACTTTTTATAAAATGTGGAATGATTATCAAAATGTATCATTTGAGGCAAATTTCACTTGTGGGACTATATGTTTGCTAAAACAACTCAATAATCGATGGGAAGTATATAAAGAAATGGATTTTTTATAAATAAAAACGCCTCAGTGTTATGACTGAGGCGTTTTTAAACTGTTTTTAAAATTATTTTTTCATTAACACTTCGTCAATCATTCCATAATCTTTTGCTTCTTGAGCAATCATCCAGTAATCACGATCACTATCAGCCCATACTTTTTCATAAGTTTGGCCGCTATGTAAAGCAATGATTTCGTATAATTCTTTTTTCAATTTTTGAATTTCACGAGCAGTAATTTCGATATCAGAAGCTTGTCCTTCAGCACCACCTAATGGTTGATGAATCATAATACGAGCATGTTTTAAAGCTGTACGCTTTCCTTTAGCGCCTGCACATTGTAATACAGCACCCATACTTGCCGCCATTCCAGTACAAATTGTAGCTACATCTGGTTTAATGATTTGCATCGTATCATAAATGCCTAATCCAGCATATACAGATCCTCCTGGTGAGTTTAAATATATTTGAATATCTTTTTTAGAATCTACAGATTCTAAAAACAATAATTGAGCCTGAACGATATTTGCTACTTGGTCATTAATACCAGTACCTAAAAAGATAATACGATCCATCATTAAACGAGAGAAAACATCTAATACCGAAACATTTAATTGTCTTTCTTCAATAATATTTGGAGTTAAGTTTCTAATTCCAGGAGTAATAGCAGATACATAACTATCGTAAGTTAAACTACTGATGCCAACATGTTTAGTGGCGTATTTTTTAAATTCATTTTGGTCAAACATAATCTGAGGGTTTAAGTTGTTAAACAAATATACTTGTTGCATTGAGTAAAGCCAAATGAATGCCAAAAAGTTTTTAACGACAATTCGTCAGTAAGCAAAGTTTAAAATATGTTACATCTTATCTATATATACAGTCATTTCCAAAAAATCACTTTCTTTGTATTAAAATTGCAAAAACTACTCATATATATATGTCTTATTTTGTTGGGGACTCGATGTGCTCAAATTACACCGTTAACAGGAGGTAAGAAAGATACTATTCCTCCAAAGCCATTAGGATTTAAGCCATCCAATGCTTCTTTAAATTTCAATTCAAAGGAGATTGAAATATCTTTTGACGAGTACATTTCATTAAAAGATATTGCTAATCAATTTATTATTACACCTCAAACTAAAGAAACACCAGAATTTTCTGTTACAGGTAAAATATTAAAAATTACATTTAATGAAGATTTAATAGCTAATACCACTTATAAATTAGCTTTTGGTAATGCAATTGTCGACATCAATGAAGCTAATGTTTTACAAAACTTCGAATACATCTTTAGCACAGGGGCAAGTATTGATAGTTTAAGTGTCAGTGGATCAGTTAAAAATGCGTTAAATCACAAACCTTCAGATCAGGTTTTGATAGCTTTATATGATGCTTTAGGTAATGATAGTGTGATATATAAAGAAAAGCCCTTATACATAACTAAAACAAATAGTTTAGGAAACTTTAAAATAAATTATCTCCCTAATCAATTTTTTAAAATTGTTGCAATTAAAGATCAAAATAAGAATTTGTTGTATGATGGTTCAGAGGAACAAATCGCATTCTCTGATAATTTGGTTAACACGAATGATTCTTCCCAAATAGATTTGTTAATGTTTAAAGAAGTTCCATTTAAAAGTTTTATTAAAAAATCCTATTCACCAGAATATGGAAAAGCATACGTTATTTTTAATAAACCACAATTTAATATAAGAAGTGTGAATTCTGAATCGTTAATTCACTACCAATATAGTATGAATAAAGACAGCTTAACTTTATATTATAAAGATCAGTTTGACACACTAAAGACAATTATATCCTATGGGGATCTAAAAGCGGATACGATATCAATTAAAATATTATCTCAACAGTTGTTTGAAAAAGAATTAAAGAATAAAAACATTAAATATGATTTACGTGCTAATTTTGGAACAACCTTGCCTATTTTTCTTAAGCCTAGATTTACTTTGAATGTTCCAATTGAGTCATCAAAAATCTCAGACTCTAAATTTACACTGATTGAAAAAATGGATTCATCTATTAAAAAAATACCATTTAGTATTTTGAAAAATGCTAACTGGGTAACTGAATTTAATTTAGAAGCAAATTTTAAGCCTGAAACGAATTATACAATGATCATTGAACGTGGTGCTATATCAAATAATTCAGGACGAATGAATGATTCTGTGTCATATCAATTTAAAACTACTTCTGAAGAAGATTATGCCCAACTAAAACTAAAAATCTTCCTTCCTAAGAAAGAAAATTATATTGTGATACTACTAAATGAAAAAGAAGACGTTGTTAATGAAACTCTCATAGAGTGTTCTTTAGCATCAACTTCTGAAAGAATAGTGGAGTATAAAAATTTATTAGCTGGTAAATATTTTATCAGAGTCGTTGAAGATGCCAATAAAAATGGCCTTTTCGATGCGGGAGAATATTTTAAAAAAAGACAACCTGAAACAATTTATAATAATTTATTTCCAATAAAATTATTAGCAGGTTGGGAAATTGAAAATGAGTGGATCGTGAAATAGTACTTTTTTAAAAATATTTTTTATTTTTTTCATGCTGATTTATATCATTTCATTCTCAATAAAAAAAATTATCTTTTATAGCGAGTTCAGTTATTAATTTTTCAGTCTCTCGAAACACTATATAAATCAATGCTTTTAAGACATTATCTTTTTTTGTTCAATATTTATTTCTCTGTTTGATGATTTAAGTTTTATAATTTCAAATTGGTATTAACAATTTCAACATTTTTATGTTAATAAATTAAGTGCTTGAAAATTAGTTAGCGTTAATAATTTTATTTACTTCGTAGTAACAAAAATCTTAAAAACAAAAAACCATGGCAACAACTAAAAAAGCAGCTCCTAAAAAAGCAGTAAAAAAAGCAGCTCCTAAAAAAGCAGCAGCTAAAAAAGCAGTAAAAAAAGCAGCTCCTAAAAAAGCAGCTAAAAAAGCAGTAAAAAAAGCAGCTCCTAAAAAAGCGGTTAAAAAAGCAGCTCCTAAAAAAGCAGCAGCTAAGAAAAAGTAATAAAAGCCCCGCATTAGCGGGGTTTTTTATTTAATGTTTGTATTACTTAATTTAATACATATCTAAATGCCACTACTAAAATAGTGGCATTTAATTTTTGTAACAGGTATGATTGCATTATATTTGTTTAGTGAATCAAAATGATGAGATGATTGATGTTCTCATATTTTAAAAATAAAACCATTAAAACCATTTGTATGAAAAAAGTATTTCTTTTATTAACGATGATGTCTTTATCAGTTGCCATTTTATCATGTGGAGGTAAAGAAACAAAACAAAACATTGAAGCGCCTGCAGGAATGGTTGCTTTAGATTTAAGTAAATATGGAAAACAGTTTTCTATTTTTGTTCCAGATACAGCCACTGCTAAATTGGAAGTTACTGAACAAAGTTGGGGAGCATTAGAGATTAGAGTTGGGAAAACATTTCAATTATCTATAACAGAAGATCCAGGTGATATAGAGTTAAGAAAAAGTGATATTAAATCGAATGATATCAATATTTTCAAAGCATTTGTTTTAGAAGAGCCTTTAACTATTATGTGGGAAAGTCAAATCGTTAAACCTGAGTTTCATTTTTATACCATACAAAAAATTGGTAATAATACTTATGTGTTTGAAGATTTAGTGCCGGCTGATGGCGAACCATTAAGTAAAGAAACTATTCAAAAAATGTTAGATTCTTCTAAAAGTATTGTTGCTAAAGAAAAAGTAGCAGCATAATTTTATATTTCAAATAAAAAATCCCCTCTCGTTTTGCGAGAGGGGATTTTTTTATAGGTAATAATTATTTAAGTTTAAATGATACGGGAATATTGAATCTTACTTTTACTGGATGCCCTGCGTTTTTACCTGCTTTTTTCCATCTAGGCATTTTTCCAATAACTCTTACAACTTCTTCATCACATCCAAAACCTATACCTCTCATGACTTTTACACTTTCTACATTTCCAATTTCATTAACAACAAATGAGACATAAACAGTTCCTTCTTTACCTATTTCTCTGGCTACAGACGGATATACTATGTTTTGTCCAACATATCTCATTAAGCCTGAAAAGCCTCCTTCAAATTCCGGCATATCATCAGCTACAATTACTGGACCCGTGTCAACCGATGCGGAAGTTGCAGTGAGAGTATTTGTAATAGATACCGTAGATTCAATGGTACTTCTTGGATCAATTCCAGTAGCTGTTGCCGAACCAACCCCACTAACTGGATTTGTGATATTAGCTGAATGCGTTTCAGTAGCCGCATCATTAATAACCGTTGCTATAGTTCCTTTTGGAGCAGCAGCAGCGTTTGATTGTTTTACAGGTTCAGGTAACGGTGTCATATCAACTGGAGTTGTATACTCTAGTGGTTTTAAAATTGGATCATCAAATACAGTAGGTTGTTCTATATTTGAAATAGAATGAAGTCTGTTGTTAACAATAACAGAACCAAATAATAGAGATACGATACCTGTTAAATATAAAATAGATTTTTTTAAAGAGTTGTTATAGCTTGAACGAATGGCATATGCACCATAATTTTTATTTCTTTTTTCAAAAATAACTTCGTTTAATTTGCTGGCATTATTTCCTAAGATATTCATAACACTTATTTTTAGAGGTTTATACTTTATTAATTTTCAAACTTCTCTTTAACGCGCTTAAGATATGTTTGCTGATGTGAAATTAGATTTAGTATAAACAAAAAACCACACCTGTTTGAGATGTGGTTAGTTTGAGTTGGTAACTGGTATGTTTTAAAAGAAAAATGGAATTATTGTTTTGTATAAATAGCTGTGCAACTATCTCTATTGTTTCCTATGGTTGTAGTATAATTAAATGAAATAGAAGTCGCGGCAGTTAGAGTAGCGGTTCCTTTCGTAAAACCAATAGATCCTAATTGTTGATAAGGTATGGTCAGAATATTATTATTTACTGAAGCTTTGGCTGTAACTGATAGACCTGAAAAATTACTGATTTCAATCTCATTTGAGATACTACTTGATTTAGTTATGTTCACTGTATGAGAATTCGCTCCCGCAGTTGCGCTATTTTCACTCACATTCCAGTAAGCTACAAATTTATCTCTAGCGTCTGATGAAGGACTAGGAGAAGCTGGATCATTATTTTTATCACTAGCGCATGATGCTAAAAATAGTCCTATTAAAAAGGTAATTTGATATATCGTGATTTTCATAATTAAAATTTTTATTAAAAGTAAAACAAAAACTGTTCCGTTAATTTTTTCTTAATGTATTTTGAGAATAATAAGCTATTTCTTTTTTAAATTTCTTTTTCGCTATTATTGGCGCTAAACGTGATATGATGGTAATTATTGGGGAAATTATTAATATGACTGTTGGTAATACAATTCCAAAAATACGGACCCTCATTTTTCGTTGTTCACTTCCTTGAGTCCCTTTTTTAGAGATGTAATTTGCATACAATGGAAATAAAGCTTTACCTCTTCCTTCCATAATTAGTAAATTTCCTCTAATATCTAGAGCGCCTTGTTGATTTAATTGAGGTTGAATATTTTGTAATTGATCATTTTCGATATTATCCATAATGATCTTTCCAAATATTGGCGCATGTGTCAAATCTTTTTTTGTGACACCATATTTTGGGAATATACCCATGAATTTTTCTTTTGTACCTTTTAGCACAAAGGCCAATACTGTGATTAAACTCACTAAATTTGAAGAGCGATCTACAAAGGTAATATTACCAATTAAGGTCGCATTGATATTTAGTAAACGTTGTTTCATTTTTTCTTGAGCACCTAGCCACATATTACGACAGTTAATGATTGTAATGACGGGTTTATTGGCTAGTAATTGCTTTACTTCTGTGCTTTGTAAAAAGCTACTTATTGGAACGCAAATGCTTAAAAACCAAGGCTGGTATGCAATTATAATTAAATCATAATTTGTTGTTATGTCAATAGTTAATGGTTCTAATTCACAAGGTATACCATGAACAGTTTCAGGAAATGCATCAAAAAATTCTGTATAAGTCCAAGGATATGGAAATGTCTTTTTTGGTTTTATGCATTCGTAATCTATTTTATAGTTTTGATTTTCTTCAAAAGGTTTTAAAACAGCATTTAGTGCTTGTTTGGCTTGACCTGTTTGAGTGTAATAAATAACGAGTATTCTTTTCATAGTTTTTTGTTATCCAAATATAACTCTTATCAATTAATCAATTCTTTTTTATCACATTTTATTTATTGTACTTTTGTAATATGATAGCGATTAACCACACCCTTATTTCGGAGGATATATTTGATAAAAAATTTGTTTGTGATTTGAATGCATGTAAAGGAGAATGCTGTGTGTCAGGAGATAGCGGAGCCCCATTAGATAAGCGCGAATTAAAAATTTTAGATAAAATTTATCCAACTGTAAAACCCTATATGAATGAAAAAGGAATTGAGGCAGTTGATAAACAAGGGACTTATGTATTAGATACTGATGGTGATTATACAACGCCATTGGTGAGTGATGGCGCAGAATGTGCTTATGTTTTTTTTGATGAAAAAAATATTGCTAAGTGCGCTATTGAGCAAGCTTATTTGGACGGAAAAATAGATTGGAAAAAACCAATTTCATGCCATTTATATCCCATTAGAATAAAAGAGTATAAAGAGTATGATGCTGTAAATTATCATTCATGGCATATTTGCAAGCCGGCATGTGAATGTGGTCAACAATTAAATGTGCCCGTATATAAATTTTTGAAAGAGCCTTTGATTAGAAAATATGGCGATGCTTGGTATGAAGAACTAGATGCCGTTTTTCAAGCATATAGTATTAAAAAGAAATAAAAAAAGCTCTTTCATTTTGAAAGAGCTTTTTAGTTTTTAAATTAGGTTTATTTTTATTCAACCGTTACACTCTTTGCTAAATTTCTTGGCTGATCAACATTACACCCTCGCATGACTGCAATGTGGTATGATAATAATTGCCAAGGAATAACAGAAACTAAAGGCACTAACGATTCATCTGTTTCAGGGATTTCAATCACATGTTCTGCCATCTTTTTCACCTCTACATCACCAGCAGTAACAATAGCAATAATACGCCCTTTACGAGCTTTCACTTCTTGAATATTGCTCACTACTTTCTCGTAGTTAGGACCTTTAGTTGCAATCACAAAAACAGGCATTGCTTCATCAATTAAAGCAATTGGTCCGTGTTTCATTTCAGCAGCAGGATAACCTTCGGCGTGGATGTATGAAATTTCTTTTAATTTTAAAGCGCCTTCCAATGCTACAGGGAAAGAATAGCCTCTTCCTAAGTATAAGGCATTAGCTGCATCTTTATATTCGGCAGCTATTTTTTTAATAGAATCGTTTAGTTTTAAGACTTCTTCTACTTTAGCAGGAATTGATTCCATCTCATATAATAACTGACGGTATCGACTTTCCGCAATTGCGCCTTTAACTTTGGCTACATGTAATGCCATTAAGGTTAATACAGTGACTTGAGCAGTAAATGCTTTTGTTGAGGCAACACCAATTTCTGGACCTGCATGAGTATAAGACCCCGCGTGAGTAGCACGGGCAATAGAAGAGCCTACAACATTACATACCCCAAAAATGGTTGCACCTTTTGTTTTAGCTAATTCAATAGCTGCTAAAGTATCAGCCGTTTCACCACTTTGAGAAATGGCAATAACAATGTCGTCTGGATAAATAATTGGATTACGATATCTAAATTCTGATGCGTATTCTACTTCAACAGGGATACGAGCATATTCTTCAAATAAATATTCTGCTACCATACCGGCATGCCATGATGTGCCACATGCAATGACGATAATGCGTTTCGCATTTTTAAATTTCCCTTCATGTTCTTCAATACCACCCATTTTTAAATGACCAGTTTCAGAATTTAAACGACCGCGCATACTATCAAATATAGAACGAGGTTGCTCATATATTTCTTTTAGCATAAAATGGTCATAGCCGCCTTTTTCAATGGCTTCTAATTCCATTTCTAGTTCTTGAACATAAGGTGTAATTTCTTTATCACGAATGGTTCTTATTTTTAATTCTTCACCTCTGCGAATAATTGCGACATGCTCATCTTCAATATATACTACGTTCTTTGTGTATTCAACAATTGGAGACGCATCAGATGCAATAAAATATTCGTCTTTACCCACGCCAATTACCATCGGACTACCTTTTTTAGCAGCGATTAAAGTATCGCGATCATTTTTATCTAAAATAACAATGGCGTAGGCACCATTTACTTGATTTAATGCTGCCATAACAGCATGTCCCAATTTCATTTCAGGTTCATGCTTTCGAATATCTTCAATTAAGTGAATTAGCACTTCTGTATCTGTTTCGGATAAAAAAGTATGTCCTCGTTTTTGTAGTCCTTCTTTGATGGATGCATAATTCTCAATAATCCCATTATGGATAATTACTAAATCTTTTGTTTGAGAATAATGAGGATGTGAATTCACATCATTAGGCTCTCCATGAGTAGCCCAGCGGGTATGCCCAATACCAATATTACCAGATTTATCTTTGTCTTTACAAGAGTCTAATAAATCAGAGACTTTCCCTTTTTTCTTATAGACATTTAGGTTCCCTTCTGGCGAAATCATTGCTACACCAGCACTATCGTAACCACGATATTCTAAACGTTGTAAACCTTTAATTAAAATAGGAAACGCATCACGATTCCCAATATATCCTACAATTCCACACATAATATTTCTTTAAAAAGACAAGGCTAATATAACGCTTTTTTTACTAAAATATTACAGACAATTTATAATAAAACCAATTAGTTTATTGATGGTTTAAGTCTTTAAGGGCTGCAGGTAGGTGATTGAATTGAAATTTAAACCCACTATTTACTAGTTTTTGAGCGCTCACTCGCGAACCTTTTAGTAAAACGTTAGACATTTCTCCAAATAGTAACTTAAGCATAAATGCCGGAACATTTGGTAAAAAAAACGGTTTTGAAAGGTTTTTTGCTAGTTGTTTTGAGAAGGATTGATTAGTTGTTTCTTCTGGAGATACTGCATTATAAATTCCATTATAATTTTCATTAAATAAGGCTTCATAAAAAATGGACACTAAATCATCCAAATGAATCCAAGGCATATATTGTTTGCCTGAACCAACCGCAGAGCCTAATCCTAGTTTGAATAAGGGTAATAATTTTTTTAATGCACCTCCATTTGAATTGAGCACTACTCCAATTCTAATAATACAATATTTATTGGAAAGTGTTTGAATTTCTTGATAAGCATTTTCCCATTGAATGCATGATTGAGTTAAAAAATCATGATTTCCTATATCAGTTTCAGAAAATATTTTTTCAGAAGTTGTCATACCGTAAATACCAATGGCACTCGCCCCAACAAATGATTTTAATTGAATCTTCTGTTTTTTTACGATTGATTCAATCAAGTTCATGCTATTGACTCTCGAATCGATAATATCTCTCTTTCTATCTTCAGACCATCTTTTATCAGCAATTCCACTACCTGCTAAATGCACAATATGTTCAACACCCTCAAAGGCTTTTTCATCAATTTCTTTTTTTTCCACATTCCAGTAAAAGGATTGTATTGAATTGGATGATTGAGGATTTCTCGACAAGATTCTAACTGCATGTCCGTCTGTTATTAAACGTTTTGTTAGCGCTTTGCCAACTAGGCCTGTACCTCCTGAAATTAATATAACTGCCATAATGTATTAATTACAATTTAGCTGTAACTTTGTTTAAAGTTAATACAATTATGACGCCAGTATTTGATATTCATATTTTTGTTTGCAACAATCAGCGTTCAGGAACAGAGCGCTTGAGTTGTGGTGAAACTCACGGATTAGAACTAGTTGCAGAATTTAAAAAGCAAATCAATGATTTAAAAGTAGGATTGAAAATTCGAGCTAATAAAAGTGGATGCTTAGGCATTTGTGATTTCGGACCAACAATAGCCATTTATCCTGAAGGTGTTTTTTACGTAGGCGTTAAAAAAGAAGACGTGAAAGAAATTATCGAATCGCATATCATTAATAAAAAACCTGTTGAACGATTATTATTAAATAAATGATACCTGACGTTTTACATAGTTTGCAAAGAGTAGGTTTATTTGAGAAATTTAAAGCTCAACTATATCGTGATTTTGAATTGTGTGGTTTTGCAGATGAAGCTCCAAAATTAAGTTCAAATAATTTGGAACATGTATTTCAAGAAGTACTGAAATCACTGATGATTATAGAGAAAAAAGATTCTTCCTCAATTCAAAATTTATTATATCGAATTGATGTGACTGAACTTCAAATTAAAAAAGAAGCTTCGTTACATCCAGAAAAAAACTTCCAACAAATTTTAGCAGAGTTAATTGTAAAACGAATTTTGCAAAAAGTGATTTTAAAACAACAGTATTCTAAATAGTATGAACATTGAAATTAGAAAAGGTACACAAGCTGATGTTCCTTCAGCTTTAACTTTAGTAAAAGAATTAGCAACATACGAAAAAGCTCCTAATGAAGTAGAAGTTACAAATGAAGAAATGATCGAATGGGGCTTTGGCACTGATAAGCAATTTGATTTTTATGTGGCTTTATTAGATGGAGTTATTGTTGGCATGGCTCTATATTATTTTAAATACAGCACTTGGAAAGGCAAGTGTTTGTTTTTAGAAGATATTATTGTTACTGAGGCGCAACGTGGGAAAGGACTTGGTAAATTACTATTTGATAAAGTTGTTGAAGTAAGCAAAGAAATGAAAGTGCGTCGTATGGAATGGCAAGTATTGGATTGGAACACGCCTGCGATTGAGTTTTATAAAAAATACGACGCTATACTTGATGGAGAATGGGTAAATTGTAAGTTAACCAACCGTCAATTAGATAAATTATAATATACCTTTTTTTAGGTATTGTTTAGAGAGATTCTAAATAACAACTTTGCAGTGTTAAATACACATTGCATTTATGAAAAGTTATACCTTATTATTTTTATTTTCTTCAATTCTTAGTCAAGTTTCTAATGCTCAAACTAAAGATTCTTTAAAACCCAAAGAATTAGATTTGAGTGAAATTACTATTGCCGAGTACCGCACTGTAAATGGTGTTGGGCATTTACCTGATGAAAAAGACGGAATTATTTATGCTGGTAAAAAAACCGAAATCTTAATTACAGATAGTTTAGATGCTAATAAAGCAATTAATAACACGCGTCAAATTTTAGGAAGAACGCCAGGATTAAACATTGTGGAAACTGAATCGGGTGGATTTACAGCCAATGGAATTGCTACTCGTGGGTTAAATCCTTCACAAAGTATTGAGATGAATACACGTCAAAATGGGTATAACATCAGTGCTGATATTTATGGGTACAATGAAGCTTATTATTTACCACCCATGGAAGCCGTTAGCCGAGTTGAAATGGTAAGAGGGGCGGCATCTTTGCAATTTGGTTCTCAGTTTGGCGGCTTGGTAAATTATGTGTTGAAAGAAGCCCCAAAAAATAAAAAATTTGAATTTAATACTTCTCAAACGGTCGGTAGTTTTGGTTTATTTAATTCTTTTAATTCGGTTGGTGGAACCATAAAAAAAGTAAACTATTATGCTTTTGTACAATATCGTACCTTACAAGGTTACCGTCCAAATAGTCAGCAGTGGCAAGTATCTGGTTTTGGTAAATTACAATATAAACCAAGCGAAAAATTAGCTGTATCGGTGGAATATTCTTTATTGCGAAATGAATTAAAAATGCCTGGAGGTTTTACGGATAGCGCCTTTGCGGCTAACCCTAAATCATCTTCAAGAGGAAGAAACTGGTTAAAAAGTCCATGGAATATTGTCAGTGCCAATTTAAAATATACGCCGTCAGAAAATACGACAGTTGATTTTAAAACAATGTTTTTATTTAGTGGTCGTTCATTAGTTTGGCGAAATGAAGATGGTGGACCAGAAGCATTAGATATCATTGATACAACTACTAACGAATTTGTTCCAAGAGAAGTTGGTATTGAAAAAATGCAAAACACCACTTCCGAATTACGTATCTCACATCGTTATCAATTAGGCAAACAAAAATCTACTATAGCAGGTGGATTAAGATATAGCTATGCTTGGTTTAACCGTAAAGGTGGCGGAGAAGGAACGACTAATAGTGATTTTGATTTATCGATTACTGGTCCTTGGGGTTATGATTTAGATTTCTCAACAACCAATTTAGCTTCATTTATTGAAAATATTTTTAGAATTGGAGAGAAATTTACTATTACTCCAGGGTTTAGATTTGAATACATTAATAGCACCGCATCAGGTTATAAAACAGAAGATGAATTTAAAATTTATACAGAGCAAGTTCGAAACCGTTATTTACCTTTATTCGGAACAGGCTTAGAGTTTAAGCCAACATCAAATACTAGCGTATACGGTAATATCAGTCAAGCATACCGACCAATAGATTATGGTCAATTAGAACCATTAGGAGTTATTTCTAAAATAGACCCAAACTTAAAAGACGCAACAGGATTTAATTCTGATTTAGGATACAGAGGTACTGTAAAAAATTATTTGAATTTTGATATTGGCGTTTTTTATATGGCTTATAACAATAGAATTGGAGTAGTGTTAAAAACAAATGAATTTGTGGAGGAATATACTTATAGAACTAATATTGCGAATAGCGTTCATCAAGGTATTGAAACTTATGTTGAGTTTAACATCATCAAATGCATTAATCCAGCTTCAAAATATGGTATTAGCATTTTTGATTCTTATGCATTTATAGATGCAAAATATACTACTGGAGAATTTAAAGGGAAACGAGTTGAAGCATCAGCAAATACAATTAACCGCATTGGTTTAATTTTAAATGACAACCATTTCTCAATTACATGTCAGTATAATTATGTAGGAGATGCTTTTGGAGATGCATCTAATGTAAAAGTAAGCGCCGATCCTGTAGCTGGTTATATCCCTGCCTATAGTGTAATTGATTGCAGTGCAAGTTATAAATATAAAAACTACGCTATTAAATTAGGGGGCAATAATTTAGTTGATAAGGCTTATTTCACGCGTCGTACAGATGAATACCCAGGCCCTGGAATTATTCCTTCTATTGGAAGAAGCTGGTATATAGGTTTAAGTGCAAAATTTTAATAATAGAATATGATTCAATTTAAAAAAACTCAATGCTTATTTGTACTTGTTCTACTTGTTGTTTTTATGTCTTGTAAAAAAGATAAAAACATTGTTATAGTTGAACAAAATGATAAAATTAAACTAGGTAAAAAACTATTTTTTGACAAAGGATTATCTAATCCTATTGGACAATCTTGCTCCAGTTGTCATAGCCCCGAAACAGGGTTTAGCGACTTAAATCATAATATTGTATCGGAAGGAGCAGTTGACGGATTATTTGGAAACAGAAATGCACCTAACGTATCTTATGCTATGTTTTCGATGCCCTTGCATTTTGATTATGTTGATTCGACCTATGTTGGTGGATTTTTTCATGATGGTAGAGTGAATTCTTTGCAAGAACAAGCCACTAAGCCTTTCTTTAATCCTTTAGAAATGAATATTGAAAATGTGAGTATGCTTATTAATAAGCTGAGAAGTAGTAATTACTTTTCTTTATATAGAGAAGTTTATGGAGATATCACAGATGAGGATAAAGCTTTGAAAAATATTGCTGATGCAATAGCGGCCTACGAACAATCATCAGAAGTGAATCCTTTTACATCAAAATTTGATTACTATTTAAAAGGACAAGCTGTATTTACTGCTAAAGAATTAAGAGGAATGAAAGTATTTACAGATACAGCTAAAGGTAAATGTGCTAATTGTCATATCATTGATGCTGACGAAGAAACAGGAAAAGTGTTATTTACGGATTTTACCTATGATAATATAGGATTACCAAAAAATGTAAATAATCCATATTACACCATGTCTAGTAATTATAATCCATTAGGAGCATCATACATCGATAATGGATTAGGCGCTTTTTTAAATAATAGCAGTTTTAATGGCCAATTTAAAGTTCCTAGTTTACGCAATGTTGCTATTTCTGCACCATATTTTCATAATGGAGTATTTAATACATTAGAAGAAACAGTCCATTTTTATAATAAAAGAGATTCGTTATTTCCTAACCCTGAAGTGCCAGCAAACATTAATAAAACTGAGCTTGGTAAATTAAAATTAAGTTCTCAAGAAGAGAAAGATTTAGTAGCGTTTTTGAAAACGCTAACGGATGGATATCAGTAAAAGGATTAGGTTATAATCCTTTTACACAATCAATAAAAAACTTCACTTTATTCTTATCTAAGTCGGGATACAAACCATGACCTAAATTAGCGATGTAACGTTGTTTGCCAAATGCATTTACCATTTTACGAGCAGTTGCTTCTATAGCTTTTTCATCAGCATACAACATGCATGGGTCCGCATTACCTTGTAATGTTTTTTCGTGACCTATTATAATTCTTGCGTCTTGCGGATTAATGGTCCAATCTAAGCCAATGGTATTACAATTTAATTTTGCCATATCTGCTAAAGCAAAGTGTGCGTCTTTAGCAAATACAGTTACTGGAACCAATGGCTCAATCGCATCACAAATTTTAGAAATGTATTTCAATGAAAATTCTAAATATTGTTCATGTCCTAAAACACCTGCCCAACTATCAAATAATTGAATCATATCAGCACCTGCCGCTATTTGTCCTTTTAAATAGTTGATAGTACTTTGAGTAATTTTTTCTAATAATTGATGCGCTAATTCAGGTTGTTGATATAGAAATTTTTTTGCTTGACTAAAAGTTTTACTTCCACTGCCTTCTACCATGTATGCCATTAATGTCCATGGGGCGCCACCAAAGCCTATTAACGGAACTCTATTATTTAAATCTTTTTTCGCGAGTTTAATAGCTTGAATTACGTAATCTAAATCACCAGCATCTGCAATATGTAAATCATCAATATCTTTTTGTGACTTGATAGTTTTTTCAAAGTTTGGCCCTTTAGCTTCAATCATTTGATAAGGCAGTCCCATAGCTTCTGGAATTACTAAGATGTCTGAAAATATAATGGCCGCATCAACACCTAAAATATCTACTGGTTGAATGGTTACTTCAGCAGCTAACTCAGGATTTTTTACAAATTCTATAAAGTTTTTTGCACGAGCGCGTGTTGCTTTGTACTCTGGCAAAATACGCCCTGCTTGGCGCATTAACCAAATAGGCACACGTTCAACTTTTTCTCCTTTAGCAGCT
Organism: Bacteroidota bacterium; assembly: GCA_947450025.1. Taxonomy (GTDB): domain Bacteria; phylum Bacteroidota; class Bacteroidia; order B-17B0; family Aurantibacillaceae; genus UBA4416. Next base: position 40,295 of record CANFTW010000006.1, read on the forward strand.
CTTAATATAATGTCGTTTTGATACATAATTAGTTTAAAATTTCGTTTAAATTAGTTTTTATTCTTTGGCAAATATCATCAAGTGGCAAGTCATTATCATCTTCACCAAATGGATCTTCAATTTCTTCAGCTATTAATTCAATACTTGCAAAAACGTATAATACAATAATGGCAATTGGAACCGTTGTGTATCCAAACTCACTCCCAAAAAAAATTGGTAGGGACATTACGTAAAGAAAAATCATTTTCTTTAAAAAGATATTATAGGAGTAGGGAATAGGTGTGTTTTTAATACGTTCGCAAGCACCTATATTATCTGTAAAGGATTTTAATTCTTCATTTAAAATAATGAGTTGATCTCCAGTTAAATCTTTATTAAGGTATAAACTATTTATTTTAGTATACAGTGATTTTGCGATAATATTAGGTTTGTGATTAGCATCTGCATACTGTGATAAAATAATGTTATCTGTTGGCGTAAATTCTTCTTGAATATATTTCCCTCTTAAATGATTTTTAAACGCAAACACATAATTGGTAATGAGGTGTTTAATTTCTTGTTTATCTTTTTCATGAATAAGAATAGACGATAGTTTTAATGCTAAGTTTCTGGAATTGTTGACTACACTTCCCCATATTTTTCTACCTTCCCACCATCTATCATAAGCTGAGTTTGTTCTAAATACTAACAACATCGATAATACAAAACCTAAAATGGAATGCATGACGGTTGGATTTTTAGTGTTTAAATGAAAAAAATGAGCTTCGGAATATACAATAGCAGCTGCATATACTCCAATACTCACTAATGACCAAAACAATCTTCGGAATGTATCACTTTTGTGAAATTGTATAATTAATGTAAACCAGTCTTTTGGATTATATGTTACCATAATTGAGTTGCAAAGTTAATAGCTTTCAGCAATTTTTGGCCTTAAAAAGATGTATAATCATTAAATAATTTATTAAATAAAAAATAAGTATTAGGTTACATTATCCCTTCAAACTGAATAAAATCCAGAAATTATTCACAATTAAGACTCACTCAAACATGTCTATGGATAATAATAACCGTTTATAAAGTTTTTAATTAAAGATATTGTGTTTAACAATTTTATAGCCTAGCTTAGGCACACTATTTTAATAGATATAGTTTAATCAAAAGTTAAAAAATATAGATATGAAGTCCTTAATTTATTTTTCTCTTGCTGTTTTTTCATTTATGAAAATACACGCTCAAACAGATCATTTTTGTGCAAAACATAAAGCCAAAAACTTTAACAAAAAAGTTTCTATTGCATTGCCTCCAGGATATGTTCCTCCTGAGAATAAGTATGATTTAAAGTTTTATCATTTGAATGTTAATGTTGAAAGAAACACAAGTTACATTAGTGGTAATGTGAAAAGTAAAGCCCTAGTGGTTGCAGCTAGTTTAGATTCATTCGCATTTGTATTGCATCAAAATCACACGATTGATTCAGTATATGTGAATGGAGCTAAAAGATTATTTGTTCGTCAAGATAGTTTAGTGAAAGCAACAGCGGGGACTCCAATTCCTCAAAACCAGTTATTTGATGCTATTGTATATTATCATGGAACAGCTCCAACAGGAGGAGCTGCTGCAATTGGAGATGGTTATAGTACAGGCACCTCAGGTTCTTGGGGAAATCAAGTAAGCTGGAGTTTAAGTGAAAGTTTATGTGCATATCATTGGTTTCCATGTAAACAAGATTTACGTGATAAAATAGATTCTTCTTGGGTATATGCTACTACAGATTCTTTAAACATGGTTGGCTCAAACGGTTTACTGAAAAATATTGTAAGAATTGGCAATAAAAAACGATATGAGTGGCAATCAAGATACCCAATTGATTATTATTTAATCTCTGTTGCAACGGCAAAATATAAACCATATATATTATATGCAAAACCCCAGTATTTAGTTGGAGATTCTATTTACATTCAAAATTTTATTTATGATAATGCGATTAACAACGCAGCATGGGCAACCCAAAAAACAGCTTTAAATAAAATAGTGCCAACCATTGAATTAGAATCTAATTTATTTGGAATGTACCCTTTCTATAAAGAAAAATACGGACATAGCATGGCTCCATTTGGTGGTGGTATGGAACATCAAACGATGACAAGTTTAGGATTTTTTGATTTTGAAATTGATGCTCATGAGTTAGGACACCAATGGTGGGGCGATAATGTGACTTGTGCTGCATGGAAAGATATTTTTATCAATGAGGGATGGGCAAGCTATACTGAGTATTTAAGCCATCAATACCTATCTTCAATTTCTGGAAATACCGCATCAAATAAAATGAATACTGTACATAATAATATCATGTCTCAGGTAGGTGGTAGTTGTTATTTTACAAATGCAGATACGATGAATGCGAATGTTATTTTTGATTCACGATTAACATATGATAAAGGAAGTGCCATTATTCATAGCTTACGTTACGAGATCAATAATGATTCAGTGTTTTTTCCAGCTATTAGAGCATTTCAAAACACTTATAAAGGAAGTACGGCTAGTGTTATTGATTTTAGAGATTTTATGGCAACCTATTCAGGGTTAAATTTCACTCAGTTTTTTAATCAATGGTATTATGGACAAGGATATCCAACATTTAGTGCATCTTGGAATCAATCAAATAATGTGTTTTATTTAAAGGCTACACAAACAACATCTTTCCCTAGTTCTGTTCCTTTGTTTATGACCCATGTAGATTATCGTATTTCTAGGACAGCCATGACAGATACCATTGTAAGGCTATTTCATGGCCAAACTATTGAAAACTATACCATTGCTTTAAATGGAACAATTACTAGCATTGCAGTTGATCCAAATAACTGGATTTTAAATAAAGTAGGAACAATTACTAAAGATCTTTCTGTTGGTTCGAATGAATTAGTAAATACTACTGCAGAATTTTTTGTCGGTCCAAATCCAACTTCTGATGCATTAAATATTTTTATGTATCATCAAGATAAAGTTAGCGTAGAGATTTTAGACATTACTGGTAAATTAGTTTTAGTGCAAAATTTTGATACTCATGCAGAATTTGATATATCAAAATTTGCAAATGGTATATATACTGTTAACGTAAAAAAAATATCAGGAGAGTTAATTAAATCTACAAAGGTGGTTAAAAACTAAATCAAGCTCTTTATAAAAAAGCCCTAAGGTATTCTTAGGGCTTTTTTTATTTCATTTTTCCAATCCAATGTGGGAATTGTGACAGATGTTTTATATCTGGCTCTTTTTCAAATAATCCAAATACGGCACTACCGCTGCCACTCATGCAGGCATATTGAGCGCCTAATTCATATAAATCATGTTTTGTTTTTTCAACTGCAGGATATAAGCTAAAAATGGATTTTTCGAAATCATTGACTAAATCTTTTTTCCAAGTTGATATTGGTTGTTTAATAATTTCCAATAAAGATTTAGTTGGTTGCTGAGGCTTTACTAAACTATAAGCCTCTTTTGTATTACTATGAATATTTGGATAAATGATAGAAATATATAAATCACTTAAGTCCAATTTAATGTCAGTAAATACATCGCCTTTTTGTTCAGCATATACAGGAGTGTTTTTTATAAAGAAAGCGCAATCACTTCCCAATTTCTTTGCAATATCAACACGTTCAGTTTCAGTTAAATTTAATTGAAATTGTTCGTTTAATAAATTAATAAAAAATGCCGCATCTGCACTTCCACCTCCTAAGCCAGCACCCATTGGTAACGTTTTATGCAAATACACATTAATATGAGGAAGTGCTTTGGTTTGTTTAATAATGCAATAGGCCTTATATAATAGATTATCTTGTATGTTTCCAGAAATAGGTATTCCACTTAAGTGTAAATTAAATTCTTCTTGCGAATCTTTATTTACAATTACTTCTAACGCCTCATTCCAACCAATTGGATAAAATACAGTTTCAATGTTGTGAAAGCCATCCGAGCGTTTTTCGGTCACATTTAGTCCTAAGTTAATTTTAGCATTTGGGAAACAAATCATGATGTAAAACTACTATTTTTAATGAAATACGCTTTTCATATATTTTTAACATTGATAATCAGTAAGTTACAAGTGTTGATTTTTTATTTTTTTAGTATCTTTGGCCCCTAACTAATTACCAGTATACTATGATTTATCTTGATTTTGAAAAGCCAATTCAGGAGTTAGAAGAAGAATTAGAAAAATTAAAAAGCGTTGCTGAAAAAAGCAAAGTGGATATGAGCAAGGGCATTCAAGAGCTTGAAGCAAAGATTCATTCTAAACGCGAGGAAATCTTTTCTAATCTAACTGCTTGGCAACGCGTTCAAGTGAGCCGTCACCCAGAAAGACCTTATACACTTGCTTATATTGATTCTGTTTCTAATGGTTCATTTATTGAATTACATGGAGATAGAACGGTAGGCGATGATAAGGCAATGGTAGGTGGCTTTGGTGATGTTGACGGACAAACTGTTATGTTTATTGGTCAGCAAAAAGGTATTAATACTAAAATGAGACAAATACGTCGTTTTGGTATGGCAAATCCTGAAGGTTATCGTAAAGCATTGCGTTTAATGAAAATGGCCGAAAAATTTAATAAGCCTATTGTAACATTTATTGATACACCAGGAGCTTATCCAGGGCTAGAAGCTGAAGAGCGAGGACAAGGAGAAGCGATTGCTCGCAACTTATTAGAGATGGCTCAATTAAAAGTGCCAGTAATTTGTATTATCATTGGAGAGGGAGCAAGTGGTGGAGCGTTAGGAATTGGTATTGGCGATAAAGTATTAATGTTAGAGAATACTTGGTATTCTGTAATTTCTCCTGAATCTTGTTCATCAATTTTATGGCGTAGTTGGAGTTTTAAAGAAACAGCTGCTGAGGCTTTAAAATTAACGGCTGATGATATGAGTGCTAATGGATTAATTGATGGAATTATCAAGGAACCATTAGGTGGGGCTCATAATGATCAACAAGCAATATTTGCAACAGTGAAAGCTGAAATTTTAAAACACTTAGCTGCATTAAAAAAACAAACACCAGAAGAACGAATCGATGCACGCATCGAGAAATTCAGTAACATGGGTGTCGTTCATGAATTAGAAAATTAAAAGAATATAATAACATCGTAAAAAATATAACAAATGGCAGATACAGGCGATATTAACGTAGGATCGATTATCAGATTTAACAATGAATTAGTAGTAATTACAGAATGGCAACACCGTACGCCAGGTAATTTACGTGCGTTTTACCAAGCTAAAATGCGTAACTTATTAAATGGTAAACAAACTGAAAACCGTTTTAGAAGTGGTGAAGGAGTAGATGTTGTTCGTGTGGATTTTAAACAAATGCAATATATTTACCAAGAAGGTGAATTTGCTGTTTGTATGGATAAAGAAACATTTGAACAAGTGTATGTTCCGGTAAAATTATTTGGAGACAGTTTTCAATTCTTAAAAGAAGAAATGGAAGTAAAAATTTCATTTGAGGGCGATACTGTTATCTTAGCTGAAGCTCCAACATTTGTTGTTTGCGAAATTACTTATGCTGAGCCTGGAATTAAAGGTGATACAGCAACTAATACTTTAAAACCAGCAACTTTAGATTCAGGGGCAACTGTAAGTGTTCCTTTATTTTGTAACGAAGGTGATTTAGTAAAAGTGGATACTCGCACGGCTACTTATGTTGAGCGTGTAAAAAAATAATTTTTTTTAAATAAAATTAAAGCCATTTACAATTAGTAAATGGCTTTTTTTATGTTTCATATAAAATATTAAAATTATTTGGAAGTTTGTTTTTTGCTTTTAAAATGATAAAGTAAAAATCCAATAAATCCTGAACTTAATGAAGCTAATAAGATGATCATTTTTGATGATTGAATTAAGGCTTCACTTGTAAAAGCTAATTGTGTTATAAAAATAGACATGGTAAAGCCAATTCCAGCAATACAACCCATAGCTAAAACATCATGCCAATTAATGTCTTTAGGCAGGGTTACAATTTTCATTTTTGTGATAGTATAAAATGCCATTAAAATACCCAGCGGTTTGCCAATGATTAGACCTAAGCTAATACCAATGGAGTGAGTTCCGCTTAATTGATGAATAAATTCTGTTTTAATTGGAATGGCTGTGTTAGCTAAGGTGAATAAAGGTAGGATAATAAAAGCTACTGGTATATGTAAATAGTGCTGTAATTTAATGGATGGTGTATTTTCTCTCCCATTACCAAAAGGGCAAGCAAATGCTAAAAGAACACCTGAAATGGTTGGGTGAATTCCAGATTGCATCATGAAAAACCACATTGGGATACCTAAGATGATATAAGGAACTAAACTATAAACTTTTAATTTGTTTAGTATAACCAAGAATAAGAAAATACCCAATGATGCAAACAAAAACATAAAGTTTATGTTTGAACCGTAACATAAAGCAATAATTAAAATTGAACCCAAGTCATCAATAATTGCAATGGCTGTTAAAAGAATTTTAATGGAGGAAGGCACTCTATTCCCTAATAAAGAGATTACTGCAATAGCAAATGCAATATCAGTTCCCATTGGGATTCCAAATCCATGAATCGTTGGTGTATGATAATTTATTATGATAAAAATAATAGCTGGCATTAGCATGCCGCCAATTGCACCAAAAATGGGCAATAATGCATTTTTGATAGGATGTAATTCCCCTGCATATAATTCGTGCTCAATTTCTAATCCTACTAGTAAAAAAAAGATTGTCATTAATCCATCATTAATCCAATGTTCAAGGCTATAATGTAAATCAAAACTTAAAAATGAGAAACCTATTTCTTTATGCCAAAAATGCACATAGCTTTCACTAAAATCTGTATTAGCTAAGAATAAAGAAATAATAGTGCAAAAAATTAAGATTAAACCAGCATTTTTTTTACTATTTGTAAATTCTTTATAGAGATTGATAACCTTGGTTTTCATTTTAGGAAATAAATAGTTTAAATTTATAATATTGTGACTTTATATCCTTCTGTTAATGTACAAGTTTTATGAACATATTGTTTCATCAAATCTATATCATGAGAAGATACAATAATCAGTTTTTGCTGTTCTTGGCATAATTTTTCTAGCGTTTTAAACAAAAGGTGTTTAGATGTATAATCTAAAAATGCGGTTGGTTCATCTAAAACAATAATTGGTGTTTGCTGTGCTAAGGATTTTGCAATCATGACTTTTTGCCTTTGTCCATCACTGAGTTCATCAATTAATTTATCTTTTAAAGTTAAAAGGTTTAATTGCGTTAAACTTGATATAATAATACCTTCATCATGAGTGGTTAATTTTCCGAAAATATTGATATACGGAGTTCGTCCTGCCGCTACCACGTCCCAAACGGTTAAATTAAATCCTCCAATTTTTTCTGTTATCACAATGGATAATATTTGTGATAATTGCTGCGCAGTATATTCTGTAATTTGCTTATTGTTTATTTTAATTTCACCAGATAGTAGACTTAAATTTCCGGTAATAGTTTTTAATAAAGTAGATTTTCCTATACCGTTATCACCAATTAATCCAACGAAACTGCCGGCATCCAAAGCCATATTAATACCTTTAAATACTGTGTGATACTGGCTTTTGTTTTTGTAGCCTATTTCTAAATCTTTGATAACTATCATCCTATACTTAATTTAGATTTGAATAATAAATACATGACAACAGGTGAACCAATGATGGTAGTTACTGTATTAATTGGTAGCATAAATTGGCTACTTAATAGTTGACAGATAACATCTGCTGCTAAAACTACACAAGCTCCCAATAATAAGCAAAAAACCATTTGATGCAAATGATGTGATGTTTTAAAAAATAATCGGGATGCAATTGGAACTGATATTCCAACGAATGCTATTGGTCCGCAAAATGCCGTAATAAGGCCTACTAAAAATGCCGTAATAATAATGATGGACAAACGTAACGCATTCACATTGATTCCTAAATTTTGGGCGTATTGTTCATTTAATAAAATGGCATTGAGCGGTTTAATAAAAAAGAAACTTGCTATAATGGTTACAGCATAAATAGGTATTACAAAAAGTAAATCTTGCAACGTTGTGTTTCCAACATTACCCATGCCCCACATGACAAAAGTTTTTAAATTATCTGCATTACTGACGTATTCAATTAGTCCTTGTAAAGCGCTTAAAATTTGCCCTAACATTAATCCTACTAATAAAACAGTGACATTGCTTTTGTTTTTTCTGGAAATAAGTAAGATGATTAACGTCACAAAAAACGCTCCTATAATGGAAAACAAAGTCACAATACTTTTTCCCATTATAAAAAATCCAGATATATGAACCGATGAGATGAGCATCGTTGCTATGGCTACAAATAAACTAGAACCACTACTTACTCCTAATACATAGGGGCCAGCTAATGGGTTTCTAAATAAACTTTGCATAAGCAAACCACAAAGCGCTAGTCCGGAGCCAGCAATAATTGACGTTAAAGTTTTAGGTAATCTAATATCAAAAAGTATCGATGAAAATAAAGGGTCTGTTGAATTGATTGAAAACAAGTTGGTGCTTCCAAAACATAAATCAAACGTGCTAAGTACCAATAAGGTGAGTAATAACATCAGTGTTGTTAGTATGAATTTTGAATTGGTCACTTTTTTAAATTTACTCAATCTTTTTATAATAACTAAACGTATGATTTGGCAATAAAGTGGGGGAGAAAATTGCAATTAAATCAGCTAATACATCTTCAGGATGAGTTATGCCTGTTTCCCAATAATTGCTATAACCTAAAGCATTTTGTGTTTTGTTATTATTATACAATTGAGTGTTTTTACATGCTTTAAATAAGCCATAACGTTCGTCGTAACTTAATAACTCTTTTTTAGAATTGAGGTTATAAAGATTAATCCAAATATCGCAATCTTTTGCTTTGGCATAAACAGTTTCAAATGATTGTGCTGAACTCCCAGTTTTGGAATCCTCTTTCCAAAAATAGTCACCACCTGCATCTTCAATCAAATGTGCTATAAAACTTTTTCCAGCTGGGATATACCAAGCATCGCCATATTTAATTTCTGTTAAAACTCTTGGCTTTTTAATAGTAGTTTCAGCTAATTTTTTCAAGTCGTTATATTTTTTTTCTGAAATTTTAAAGAGCGAGTCTGCTTTAAGTTCTTGATTAAAAAAGTAAGCAAAAAATTTTATCCATTCAGCTCTTGCTAATGGTGTTTCTTCTAGATGATCAATGCTGACGGCAATAGGAATATTGGATTGGATAAGTTTTTTATCAACATCATCTTTTGGACTTCCCATACCAAAGGTTAAAAATAAATCAGGATGGAGAACAATCGTTTTTTCGATATCTAATTGAGGTCCTTTTGATAATTCAATAATTTTACCTTTTATAATTTGGTCCTTGATGAAAGAATTATTGTAATAATCTCCATTATCAATGGCAATAATTTTATCTTCACAACTCAGCTGCGAAATCATGGTTGTGTAAATAGAGCTCATTGAGGCTACTCTATTTACAGGGGTTTTTATGTAGTAAGCCTCTTTTGAATAATTAGGTTTTTGGTTTTTGTATAAAATAAATGTAGCTGTAACATCACTATCATTTTTATTTCCATGTAATTCTAAAACAGAATAGTCATCAGAGACCTTAATGCTAAAGCGCTTTGCGTAAGAAAGTGGAATGGTTTTTAAGACATCTTGTTGATTATGATGTATATCAGAAGAGCAAGAAGCAATAATAATGATTGAAACGAAAAATGCTAGCCACTTATTAAACATATTATTATTAAAATTGAATCTGAAATACACTTCCAGTTGGCTGGTTATCTAAAATTTTAATATTGATATTGTGTAAATCACAAACACTCTTTACAATAAATAATCCAATACCTGTTCCTTTTGTTTTTCGGGTATTTTCATTACCACTTCTGAAAAATTTCTCAAACACCGTGTTTTTTTCTTCTGCCAAAATACCACAGCCCTGATCTTTAATTTCTAATACAGGAGTGTGATTTATAGTTTTTAAACTAACATCAACCATAATCACATTAAAAGAATATTTAATTGCATTTTCAACCAAATTGATAAAAATCGATGGTAATAATTCTTTATCACCTGAGTAAAAAACATCAGGTTCAATGTTTAAGGCTATTGTATTTTTTTCTACTTGATCAGAAAAATAGCGCTTTATAGTGTTTTCAAGAAGATCACTTAAGTTTAAATTTTCTTTCTGAATGCTTAGATTATTGTTCTCAATTTGGTTAGCCATTAATACATTATCAACCAATTTGTGTAAACGTACCGTTTCGGTTAAGGCATTGTTTAATAATTCTTTTTGTTTATCTCTCTCTAATTCATGTTTTAATAATGTTTGTAATTGCAATTTAGTAGCAGCAATGGGTGTTTTTAATTCATGCGAAACACTAAGTATAAAATTACTTTTTTGATTGGCGAGTTCAGCTTCACGTTTTATCGACTTTCTAACTTTGTAAATACCAAATAGCATAATTAATAAAAACACTGTTCCTTCCCCCACAATCATGTAAACTTGTTTGATTTTTTTTTGCTGCAAGAGTTCGATGTCTCTTAAAATTATTGAATCGTCTGTGGATGAAAGTGCAGCAATATTTTGTTTTAAAGTGATGATGGCGTTTGATTGCCTAACTAACAAAATCTCCCACCACAAAAATTGCAGAACGATATAGCCCACTAAAATTGAGAATATGAAAGTTGTTCTTTTTGTCACTGAGACTTGTAAAATAGGTTATTTATGAAATATTTGTAGGAATCCTTTTAAATCTCTCGACACGATTCCTTTTACTCGTATTTCGTTTACCTGACAAACATAAAAATAGGTACCCTCGCTACTAAGTAATTTAGATTGGATGACTTTTCCATCCCACATAATAGCTGGGTCTGTTGTTTCAAATACTAAATTGCCCCAACGGTTGTATATTTTTAAATCTATACTTTTAATAAATTTATTTTTAATTGGCTTAAAGAAATCATTCACACCATCCCCATTAATTGTGATGACATTTGGTAACTCATATTCAGGACAATTATCTACACACATTTTGGCACTTTGAGCACTTTCGTTACCAAAAGAATCAACCGCCGTAATGGCATAACAGCCTGCAATTGAAGTTAGGTTATCAAAGGTATATAACGTGTCGCTTAAAATTTTGACTGAATCTAAAAGAGATAAATTATCCGTTTCTGTTTCTGCAAAATAGATATTGTATTTTACAACATCATCGCTGCATGTATGATTAGGATTGTTCCATAACAGAGATAAGCTAGGAATTTTACAGTCCGAAGAAATACTCATAGTAGGTGAGCAAGGTGGCGTTGTATCTTTTGGTTTTTCACAAACTTCCTGCGAAAAATTTAAGAGTGGTCTAAAGATGCTTGGGTCTGAGTACTCCCCCTTAGACTGCACTTTGTAACAATATAGAGCCCCATTGACTAAACCAGTATCTATATAACTTAAGCTAATGGTGCTATCTCTTAAGAAGTAAGTTACTTGATTAGGATTTTTTCTGTAGATATAATATTTATAATTTGCCCAAGGTGTTTGTTGTTGCCAATTTAAAGTCAATTGATTATCGCTAGGTGTTAATGATAAAAACACCGAAGATGCTTTTTGTCCATTTCCAATAAATTGACCATTTGCATAAAATTCAATCTTGTATGTATGCGCTAATGTTTGTGTATTTAGAGGAGCTGATGTTATCCCCGTATGAATAAAAGTTGTATCTATTAATTGATTTAAGGCACTAAAGTATGGTTTAGAGATTGAATAGACAGTACTAAATGTTCCTGAAAAGCCATCATGATGCACTAATCTAAATTCATAAGGCCCTGTAATAGCAATTGTATCTAATGCATTAGCTCCTAATAAAGGTTTAATCCATCTCACGAAAACAGCTCCATTTACAAGATCAGTAGTTTGAACATCAATATTTACCAAAATAGGCACATCTCTTTTTAACTGCACACATACTTGGTTTGATGCATAGCTTTCAGCATCGTCGGTGTAAACAGCCACCACTAAATAACTATAATTAGTTCCTTGTGATAAGCCATTTCCATTATTAGTATCTAAAAATGTCGTGTCGTTTAAATTGGTGGTACAACCAATTCTTGTAAAGCCAGTATACGCTGGCACACCTACTTCGCAATTTGACGGACTCCATGGAATGCAATTTGTTTTTCTGTAAACACAATACCTTTCTATTTTATTCCCAGTTGTTAAATGGCATGATGGTTTTGCCCATTTTAGTTTTATGCTCGTGCCTTGCGGCACACCAGTTAAGTTTAACGGTGGAGGTGGAACAACTCTTATGTTAAAGGTTTTGAAATCAACTAAACTAACGGTTGGATCATTATCCTTTACTTTTATAGTAACTTGATAGGGTGTTTTTCTGATATGCACACATGCCGTATGCCACGTAAACAATCCAGATATAGGCGTCATGCCTGGAGGTGAAGAAAAAGTGGCAACTGGAGCCGATACAGCAAAGGGGCCTCCATTAGCTTCCATGGTTAGTATATCTGAATCAGGATCTGTAGCTGTAATTGTTTTTGTAAGAATAGTTCCTGCTAATATACAGGTGTCACTAATTGGTTTAATGATGGGTTGGTTATTTGAACATACACCCACATCAACTTGCAAATCTCGAAGGATATAGCCAATTAAAAAATAATTACCATCTGCATTTTTTCTCCACTCACGTATAATCATAGCTAAGTTGTATTCGCCTTGCATTTGTGGCGTACACCAAGTGAGAGTTCCACTAATCGCATCAACATTGTAGATTCCTCCTGACCCTGTTGCAGGGTATGAATAACCAGGACAGGTTGTTCCTCCTGATCCTCTGCTCGTGGTGAGTTCGTATGAAATACTATCTCCATCTAAATCATATGCGCCAGGATTATGTAAAAAACATTTACCGACACAGCCGTTGTCAATAGGCGGGAAGGTAAGCACTGGCGAATTATTTAATCCTGATCCAAATGTTGGAATCACTAAAAACGATTGTATATAAAACACTTGATTGACAGAGTTTGGAATATTAACCACTCCAGCATTTCTGTTAGGATCTTCCATACTAATTAAATAATTGCCTGGGCCAGGATAAGTATGTGTGGTTTCGTATTCATTTAATTTAATTGTTCCTCCTGGCAATGGCTGTCCTTCGCATGCTGGATAACAAGAGCTGCTCGGACTACACCCATTACTTCTCATAACAATTGCTCTTGTTCCGTCGCCAAAATAGACGGTATCCTCACATCGATCGGCTAAATTTGGTCCACCAATATTTGTGTATGTCGTTACTTTAATTTTATAGGTATAACCTGTTATCCATTTATAAGTAATTTCTCCAGCTCTGTTATGAGTAGCTTTTAATGTTAAGAAACACCCTAACATAAAAAACAGTCCAACAAAATATCTTAATTTAAACATCATGATGTTTTATTGTTTTATAATTTTTTTAGTGATGACCGTATTATAGTTCCCTGTAATTTTTATAAAGTAAATTCCTTTACTGACATCCTGTAAACTAAAATTAAAGGTGTTGTCTTTTGTTTTTACCCAATCTCTTAATAAAACACTAATTAATTTTCCATTAGCATCATACAATTCAAAACTTAAATACTCCGGTTTTGATAAATGAATATCGACATTGAAATTTTCTTGAGCAGGATTTGGAAATATCAGCGCAGGTGTTTCTGACGTGTTAGATATATTATTTATACCGGTAACCATCATCGAATCAATGGCTAATTGAGCTACCCATGCTCCATGTTTATTTTTACTTAGTGTACTTGGATTATAGGCATAATAACCACTCATCCATACTTCGCCTGGTTTATTATATTTTCTCTGCGAGCCTGAATAGTCTCCCCATCTCTCTAAATTACCCGACAAGACATTAACCGCACAAACACCGCTTTTAATACGAAGGATTGGAGAAAAATTGCCATTTCCATCTGCTTTAAATGCCGAAATACCCGCATATATTTTATTAGATGAATGATCGAATGAAATAATCGATGTATTGTCGGTATTGTTTAATCCAGTGTATGAAATATTAGGATAAGCAAAATCAACGGAGTCGTTATTAATGATATAGCCTGTTACAGTTGGACTAGAACTTTGAGGATTATCAATCACTCCATAATAAATAGTTACTTGATTATTGGCAGGATTATTAGTATTATGAACGTATTGAATTTTATTATTCTCATAAAATGCCCCTAAATTTCTACTATCATTTGTAGCTAAGCTTTGCGTGGTAATCGTTTGTCGGCCACTAGGTGGAAAATAATATGGTTGATTGGTTATGAGTGCTTGTGTTGTTAAAGTTCCAGTTGGCGCTCCAATGGTATCAGTAACCTGCACTAAAAAAACAGTATCATTTTGAGAGGCTAAATTTCTATTGGAGACAAAAAACATATTTGGGCCATGTAATTTACTAGCGCCTTTTGCCGGGCATAAATTACGAATAGCTTTTCCGTTAAATTTTATATTATGGTGTAAATAGGATCCTAATGGTAATCCAGCATACCCACTGTCTTTTTTCATTTGCCAAATAACTGTTTCTACAAAACCAGTTTGCCAAGAACTATCATTATAAAGTAAGTTGATGCTTAAGAATAATTCTTTTTCCGTCATTGATATCATCGGATAATCAGACCATAAATTATTGTTTAATGGATTACCGGGAAGTGTATATAAATTCCAGTTGCCATTAGGGTCATTGGTTTGAGAGAATCCAACAATAATCTTACTCGTCGAATCTACAAATCCAACAGGGCACATTAATACAAATTTATCCGCCTTAGGATCATACATTACTTTTGGATCAAACTCTTGATGTTTATTGTTGACAGGTGTTGTAAAAGCAGCTAATGATTTAATGGGAGAAGCCGCAGATGTTTTTGTGTTATAAATAAGGATGTTTGTGTTAATAACAGATACAATGATTCCCGAATCTGAAATGGCTAAATCATTATCGGTTGGTGTGCTTGATGCATAGGGGTTTGCAAAAAAATTATTACCCACATATAATTTTGATAATGTGGTTTGGGCTTTTTTGGTGGAATTGGAATTCTCCTGAAGACTTGGATAGTTGTAATACTCAATTTTTTTGGAGCCCGGTTTAGGCATTTCTGTTACTAATAAAGTCGGGCTAAAATCTTGATTAATAGATGAAAAATTAACCGTAGCTTTTTTAGTGTGACTAAAATATTTGCGAGAACTATTATTTTGAGATTGAACAGAAAATCCTAAAAATAAAAACAAGAAAATATAGATGTAAAATTTCATGACAATTGATTAAAAAACAGTAAATAAAGATAGTGAAAATATTTAAAAAGCTTTGTTAAAATTGCCTTTTTGCAAGTAAACAGAATTTGAATCAAAAAGTCAAATTTTCAACCATCTTTATTTTATAATTATTCTTATAAAAAACGTTTTAGCATTAGGATTAGTAGTAATTTTACAAATCTTTAACAACCTATTAAAAATGAGCTCTCATCATCATGGTCATGGTAGCAAGATTACTCTTGCCGGTCTTATTGTTACTCTTGGAATTATTTATGGCGATATTGGAACATCCCCTTTGTATGTAATGAGTGCTATTGTTGGTAAAGGCGCTATCAATGCGGATTTAGTAAAAGGAGGAATTTCTTGTATCTTTTGGACTTTAACCTTACAAACTACAATTAAGTATGTTATTTTAACGTTGCGAGCAGACAATAAGGGGGAGGGTGGAATTTTCTCACTCTACACTCTTGTAAAACGTACGAAATATAAATGGTTATTAGTTCCTGCAATTATTGGCGGTAGTGCTTTATTGGCAGATGGAATTATTACTCCGCCAATTTCTGTATCCTCTGCTGTAGAAGGCTTAAAGGTGTATAATTCAGAATTAAATACAGTGCCTATTGTGATTGGAATATTGTGTGCTTTGTTTTTTATACAACAATTTGGAACAAGTTTTATTGGTAAATTTTTTGGACCAATGATGATGATTTGGTTTTTAATGCTTGGTGTTTTAGGGGTTTATCAAATGACTCATAATTGGAATGTCTTATCATCGTTAAATCCATATTATGCGTATAATTTATTAAGAACCCATCCATCGGGGTATTTAATATTAGGCGCAGTCTTTCTTTGTACAACAGGAGCCGAAGCATTATATTCCGACTTAGGGCATTGTGGAAAAGCAAATATTCGTATTTCTTGGATTTTTGTAAAAACAACCTTGGTATTAAATTATTTTGGACAAGGCGCTTGGTTAATTGCTCATGAGGGACAAACCTTAGATTCCTTTAAATCTAGTAATCCTTTTTACGCAATTATGCCTGAGAGTTTTTTGCCATACGGTATTGTGGTTGCAACCATTGCTGCGGTGATTGCTTCTCAAGCTTTAATTAGTGGTTCATTTAGTTTAATCAATGAAGCTATGCGCTTAAATTTATGGCCTAAAGTCAGAGTAAATTACCCGTCAGATTTAAAAGGACAATTATATATTCCATCTACTAACTGGTTGTTATTATCGGGTTGTATTGGTGTAGTATTGTATTTTAGAGAGGCCATTAATATGGAAGCTGCCTATGGTTTAGCTATTGTGTTGTGTATGTTAATGACAACTACTTTGTTAAATTTTTACATGCATATGAAACGTTATAATGTTGTGTTTATTTATTTTATTATCACGCTTTATCTAATTATTGAATTTGCATTTATGGCAGCTAACTTAAGTAAGTTCACACATGGCGGGTGGATTACAC
This sequence comes from Bacteroidota bacterium, assembly GCA_947450025.1. GTDB lineage: Bacteria > Bacteroidota > Bacteroidia > B-17B0 > Aurantibacillaceae > UBA4416. The sequence continues at coordinate 57,129 of CANFTW010000006.1, forward strand.
TTTTGATTGCATCAGTTTTAATGTCGGTGATGGCAGTTTGGTTTTTAGCGAAAAAAATCCGTAATCGTTATGCCGATGTGGTTAAACTAGCCGATCACCAACAAAAATTGGTTGATTTAAGTGGAGATGAATCCATACCAAAATACGCCACTCATTTAGTGTATATGACAGGAGCTAATAATCCTGAAGAAATTGAATCAAAAGTAATTTACTCTATTTTACAAAAACGTCCTAAACGTGCTGATATTTATTGGTTTGTTCACGTTGACGTTATGGATGAGCCTTATCGAATGGATTACAAAGTGACTCATGTTGCTGAAGATGATATTATTCGTGTAGATTTTAGATTAGGCTTTAGAGTAGCACCTAGAGTAAACTTAATGTTTAGAAAAGTTGTAGAAGATTTAGTAAAAAACAAGGAAGTTGATATTACTAGTCGTTACGAATCATTAAATAAAAATAATATTATTGGAGATTTTAAATTTGTGGTGATTGAAAAATTCTTGTCTTATGAAAACGAGTTACCTTTATTTGAAAAGCTAATTTTAAACGCTTACTTTTTCTTGAAACGTTTCAGTTTAAGCGAAGCAAAAGCATTTGGCTTGGATAGTAGTTCTGTGAAAATTGAGAAGTTTCCAATGATTATTAATCCCCCAAAAGATATTAATCTACATCGCATCAATTAAAAAAAGTTTATTGCTACCGCAACTGTATGCATCACTTTTTTTGAATCGTGAATTTTATTTTGAGCTGTCGTGCTTATTTGGTAATAAATTTCAGGCGCAAAATTTTTACCTTGGAAGATGTAATTAATGCCGTATCCTAATAGGAAGCCAAATATTAGTTCGTTCTCAAAGCCTTTTTGTAAATAGCCTTTATCGTATTTTTTTAAATTAATCTTAGGGCCAATTAATAGATAAGGTTGTTTACTTGTTAAATAGCACGTCATGTTGCGGGCCATGTAAATAATGCCGTTTTCATCAGGTTTTTTTAAAGCAATAATAAACCCATGCGAAAAACTTAAATCAAACGAGGTGGCAAATACAGATGTTGATTGTTTATTACAAGCATTAGAAAACCCACCTTCGATTTTTGGTTTAAATACAATAGTTTCATTCAGGGGCATCCACATAAATAAACCAATTCCAAATCCATATTGGGTTTCAATTATTTTTGTTTGGTGCTTCGCAAGTTGTTTGTCGTGATTGAATTTTTGGTTGATTGAAACTGAGTTAAATGACACATTCGTATAGGTTGAATGCGTCAATCCGAAACTCATTTTTTGGTATAGACCATCGGACGTTTGCCCAACAACGGTTGAGCTAATAAATAGAGGAAGGATGTATTTTTGAATAGCCATCTGTATCCATAATACAGATGTATAATAAAAGTGACAACAAGAATTATTGTTTCATTAACTCTTCCCAAAACTCAGCACCACGTCGAGTGTGGGGGATAACAATGGTTCCGCCAACAATATTGGCCACCGCAAAAATCTCGTATACTTCTTCAGTTGTGCAGCCCTGTTCGAAACATTTTTCTAGATGGTATTTAATACAATCATCGCAACGTAAAACCATGCTTGCAACTAAGCCCAGCATTTCTTTTGTTTTTACATTTAAAGCACCTTCCGAATAGGTTTGTGTATCTAAATTAAATAAACGTTTTATTACTAGGTTGTCCTTACCTAAAATAACCTCATTCATTTTCGAACGATAATCATTAAATTCTTTAATCGACTGCGACATTGCTTATACTTCTAGTTTATGTTTTTTAATCACGTAGACACTTACAAAAATACTGATTTCGTATAGTAAGTACATCGGCACGGCTACCACCATTTGAGAGGTAACATCTGGCGATGGTGTGATCACAGCAGCTGCAATTAAAATAATGACCACAGCATACTTACGATATTTTCTCATGAAACCAGGAGTTAAAATACCTAATCGTGTTAAAAAATACACTAATACTGGAAGTTCAAATACGAGTCCAGACACTAATACCATGGTTGAAATGAGAGAGATATAATCGTCTAGTGTATTATTAGTTTGAACAATGCCACTATCGGATAATTGATAATTAATTAAAAAATTGTAAGACATTGGAAATAATAGAAAGTATCCGAAAAAAATACCAATTAGAAATAACATTGAGGCTATAATCACAAACCATTTCGCTGGTTTTGATTCTTTGTCTTTTAAAGCTGGTTTTATAAATTTCCACAACTCATATAATACAAAAGGAAATGCCAAAATAATTCCACCTAATAAGGCAATCCACATATGCGTAAAAAACTGTTCAGAAGCAGAAAGTGTCTGCAAATGCGGCTCTTTAACCGTCATACACATCACATCTCCTGCTCCAATTTTATAACCAAAGGAGCATAAGGCTCTGTAGGAAATAAAATCTTGTTTTAATGGGCCAAAAATAACCGTATCGAATAAAAAATTATTATAGCAAAATAAACCCACAGCAAAAATAAATATCGCAATAGCACTGCGAACTAAATGCCATCTTAATGCATCTAGATGCTGCATAAAAGACATCTGCATGGATATTTCTTCTTGATTATTGTCTGCCATAATTGTCGGCAAAATTAAGCATTATTATTGATGTCTGTTTTTCTTAGATTGAATTGATGGGCTGAGATTTATAGAAGTTTTAGAAGTATTTCTCCAAAGCGATAAATATCTTCAAATGAATTATACATTGGCACTGGAGCGCAGCGAATAACGTTTGGCTCTCTCCAATCAGGAATAACACCGTTTTCAATTAATTTGTTATATAAGGCTTTTCCTTGTCCGTGAGCAACAATACTGATTTGACAGCCTCTATTTTCTTTTGGAGTGATAATTTCTAAACAATTATTTTTTTGCTTATTAATTTCTCCAACTATAAATTCTAAGTAAGCTGTTAACACTTTACTTTTCTCGTTTAATTTATCCATTCCTACTTCATCAAACATATCTAATGATGCTTTGTAAGCAGCCATTGATAAAATAGGAGCATTACTTAATTGCCAGCGTTCAACAGATTGAATAGGAACAAATTCTCTGTCCATTTTAAAACGGGTTGCTTTATCATGCCCCCACCAGCCTGCAAATAAAGGCATGTCAGTATTTTTGTGATGTTTTTCATGAACAAATGCTCCTGCCACACAACCAGGGCCACCATTTAAATATTTATAAGAACACCATGCTGCAAAATCAACATTCCAATCATGAAGTTGCAATTTTAAATTACCAGCTCCATGCGCTAAATCAAATCCAACAATAGCGCCTACTTTATGTCCAGCTTCCACAATGGCTTTCATGTCAAATACTTGTCCGCTAAAGTAATTCACGCCACCAATCATTATTAAGGCTAATGAATCTTTATTATCTTCAATGGCTTTGAAGATATCTTCATGGCGCACCTCATATTCACCTTCGCGAGGGGCAATTTCAATTAATGCCTCATCAATATTGTACCCGTGAAATTTAACTTGTGATTGTAAGGCGTATTGGTCGCTTGGAAATGCTTTTGCTTCACACAATATTTTATAGCGTTGTTTGCTTGGACGATAAAACGACACCATTAACAAATGCAAGTTTACTGTCAACTGATTCATAACTACAACCTCACTTGGTAAAGCGCCTACAATTTTAGCTGTTTTGTCTGTTAAAATTTCATGATAGCTCATCCAGGGATTTTTAGCCAAAAAGTGACCTTCAACACCGTAAGCAGCCCAATCATTTAATTCTTGTTGTAAATAATCTTTGGTAGTTTTAGGCTGTAGACCAAGCGAGTTGCCTGTAAAATAAACCATATCTTGCCCTTCGTGTTGAGGGATGTAAAATTTATTTCTATATGAATGTAAGGGGTCTTGATTATCTAATTGTTTAGCAAATTCAAGCGTGTTTAAAAAGTTTGTCATAGCGGATGTTATAAAAGCGAGCAAATTTAATAATTAATTATAATCTTTATCTTTGAATAGTGTCATTCGTCAATAACATACAAATAATTAGAAAACTTAAGCTTATAAAGCTCATCAATGCTATTAAAATATGGGTAAGTTTTCATATTTCTAAAAGCATCAAAACACCATTTTCGAAAGGATTTCCTATTAGCATGGCCATTGAACCTACCACGAGTTGTAATTTACGATGCCCAGAGTGTCCAAGTGGGTTACGTCAATTTACTCGGCCAATTGGCATGCTAGAGCCAATATTTTTTAAAAAAACCATTAACGAGGTATATAAGGAATTAATTTACTTGACCTTTTATTTTCAAGGTGAACCATATTTAAATCCCAATTTTTTAGAGATGGTAAGGTATGCCTCAGATAAGGGCATATACACCTCGACGTCTACAAATGCCCATTATTTAAATCCTGAACAAGCAAAAAAAACGGTAGAAAGTAAATTAGATCGTTTAATAATATCAATAGATGGAACAACGCAAGAAACTTATGAGCAATATAGAATAGGAGGGAGTTTACAAAAGGTAATAGAGGGCACCAAAAATATTATACATGCAAAAAAATCATTAGGATCTCAAACGCCGCATATTGTCTTTCAATTTTTAGTTGTAAAACCTAATGAGCATCAGTTAGAAGATGTAAAAAAGCTAGCTAAAGAATTGGAAGTGAATGAGGTCGTTTTTAAAACTGCACAAGTTTATGATTTTGAAAAAGGAAATCCTTTAATTCCTGACAATATAAAATATAGCCGATATCAAAAGAAGAGTGATGGAACATATTCTATTAAAAACAAGTTATTAAACCAATGTTGGCGAATGTGGAGCAGCTGTGTGATTACATGGGACGGAATAGTGGTACCTTGTTGTTTTGACAAAGATGCTAAGCACCAATTAGGAGATCTGAAAAACGAACATTTTAAAATTTTATGGAACTCAGAGAAATATCAGGCATTTAGACAATCCTTATTAAAATCAAGGCAAGAAATCGATATTTGTAAAAATTGTAGTGAGGGGACTAAAGTTTTGGCTTAAATGTTAAAAAATTAGCATTGTTTCGAAATTTTTAAATATTTTCTGATAATTTTTCCATATTATGGTATTTCTATTTTCTTTTTTATATATTTATCATTCAATTTTAATAACATTAAATTCACAATTAGTGAAATTAAAGAAACATTTTATAGAAATACTATGAATAAAATTTTTACAAAAGGTCTATTAGCATTGCTTTTAGGAAGCTTTATTTCTATTAAGGCACAACAAAAATCAACTCATATTGGACATAATCCAAAAAGTTGTGGGTTTAAAGGACAAATGATTTTTGATAAAGATTCATTAGTTGGTTTTGATGAACTTATTGAGTGGGAAAAGGCTATCAAACAGGGTTATGATGTTTCTGATCAAAAAGTCGTTATGGCTATTTTAAAAAGAAATTTTATTGATTTTAAATATGGTTATAAGCAAATGTATATGGGAGGCGCTAATCAAGTTCAAACTGGATGTACAAATGTTGATTTTGAAGCTGGAAATATTTCTGGATGGACAGCAGTTCAGGGGGATAATATCAATTCAAGTACCCATCAAATGGGAACGTTGTCAGCAACAACTCAAACATTAATATGTAATCCAGGTTATGTTGATCCAAATGGTGTTCCTATTACAGGAACATCTCCATTAGGTGGAAAATTTCTTCGTTTAGGAAAAACATCACTTGGTGGCACTGCTTATAAAATATCTCAAACGTTTACAGTTACGGCTGCTAATTCAGTATTTATATATGCATATGCTGTGGTTTTAGAGGACGGAAGTCATAGTTGTAGTCAACAGCCATATTTTAATATTGCCTTTAAGGATTGTAACGGTAACGCAATTCCTTGTGGTCAATATGATGTGATTGCGGGCGGGTCGGCTTGTAGTACGGGGGTTGATCCAACTTTTATTACTTCTGGATCATTTAGCTATAAACAATGGACAACTGCAGCCTTTGACTTGTCTTCTCAAATTGGTAGTTGCGTGACGATCGATTTTCAAGTTGCTGGATGCGTTATTGCTCAAGGGGCTCACGCTGGGTATTGTTATATTGATGCTTCTTGTCAGCCAATGAGTATGACATTAAATGGTTCTCAAATCCCGGTTGGTCAAACTAATAATTCTTTTTGTGGTGCCTCAACCACTAATACTTTATGTGCACCTGCAGGATTTAATTATTCTTGGGTTGGGCCTGGAGTTACTGGTCAAACTGGGCAGTGTATCAATACCTCAAGTGTAGGAACATTCTCTGTTACATTAGCTCAAAGTGGGGCAAGTTGTTTTAGTCCTGTATTATATTCTACATTTAACTCAGTGCCAAACCCAACTGTAACAGCTTCTATTACTCAACCTGTGTGTGTAACACCAGTAGGAACGGCTACAATTAATGTCAATGGTGGGACATCGCCATATACTTTTTCATGGACCCCTGCAGCTCCTTCAAACCAAGTGAATACCAATTTAACTCCAAGCACCAATTATACTGTTTTAGTGGAAGATGATAATGGTTGTATAGGAACAACTTCTTTTTCTGTTAATGGTGTGCCAGGCGGCCCTTCATATACGCTTTCTACAGTTCCAGGCTTAAATTTATCTTGCGCTTCTCCTAGTACAACAATTACATTTGCTCCAACTAGCACCAATACTTCTGTTTTTTGGGGAGGTCCTCAAGGAGTCATCACCGGAACTAACGTTGTTGTCACTTCTCCTGGCACCTACACCTATGCAGCTATCAATACGGTAAGTACTTGTTCATTAACTGGTTCAGTAGTCATAACAAGTGATGTTAATATACCTACGGCAACCTACTCAGTTGCTTGTAATACAAACACGGTTACATTATCTGCAGTTGCTGGAGCTTCAATTAACTTAAGTTGGGCTGAACCAGGAAATCCATCTGGGTCTTTAAGTAACCCACTAATATCTACAGCAGCGGGTGTCTTTACCTTAACAGTAACAGACCCTTCAAATGGATGCGTTCAAACATACACAACTTTAACCTCTGTACCACCTATTAGTATTGCTTCAACACCATCTTCAAATGTCATCACTTGTACTAATCAAACAGTTTCAGCAATAGCGTCATCGTCTCCTAATACTACAATTACATGGGATAATGGGTCATCCACTTCCACTAATAATCCTTATAGTATCGCATCGTCTGGTACTTATACAGTTACTGCTCAAAATTCAATAGGCTGTTCAACACAATCAGTTGTGACAGTTACAACAAATACTGCGGTCAATGTTAATATTAATGCTCCAGTAACAATCATTCCTTGTTCTACGGGCTCAGTTGCACTTAATGCTTCTAGCACTGTTGGAGGACCATATACTTATGTATGGTCGCCAAGTACACCATCTTTTACAGGCGCTGTATTTACAGCAACTTCAGCAGCAACGTACAGCGTTGTAGCTTTAAATACTGCAAATGGATGTACTGCCACAGCAACACAAGGGATAACTTATGATAATATTACTGCTTCTTTTAATGCAAGTGTATACCAAGGGATAATACCTTTATCGGTTACATTTACTAATACAAGCCTTGGTGTTAACCCAGCTGGAACAAATTATAGTTGGGATTTTGGCAATGGTACAGTATTAGCATCAAATGCTGCTACCGTTTCTACCATATATAATCAACAAGGCTATTTTCCAGTTGTATTAACTGCGACGAGTGGTTTCTGTCAAGATACAGCCGTGAGATATATTAGAGTAGATGTCATTTCATCTTTTGCCGTGCCAAATGTATTTACTCCAAACGGCGATGGTAAAAATGATTTCTTTACGTTTGATGCAGTGAATATGGGTGAAATTAATGTGACTATTTATGACCGTTGGGGATTAAAAATGTTCGAAACTACAGGGACAGGTAATGTTAGCTGGGATGGTAAAAACAAAGGCGGTTCAATTGTTTCAGATGGAACGTATTTTTACATCATTAAAGCTACAGGCTTAGATGCTGTGAAATATGATTTAAAGGGAACAGTTAACGTCTTCCAATAAGAAATAATCAATATATAAAAAAGCCATTTATGATATCATGAATGGCTTTTTTTATTTTAAAGACTAAAGGATATCAGCAACAGTAAAGGTACTTCCTCCTACAAAAATTAAATCGCTGGATTTAGCTTGTTTTTTGGCAGCTACCAATGCTTCAGAAACGGTTTTATAGGCCTTTCCTAATAGTTTTACTTTTTTTGCTTGGCTAGCTAATTCATTTTCATCTAAAGCTCTTGGAATTGAGGCTTTGCAAAAATAGTAAGTAGCATCTTTTGGTAATAGTTTTAAAATCTTCGAAACATCTTTGTCATTGACAACCCCTAACACAAAATGCAATTTTTTGAATTCGTAACGTTTTAAATTTTCAAGTACTTCCGTAATTCCATCTTCATTGTGACCAGTATCAGCAATCACGAGTGGTTTTTCTTGAATAATTTGCCATCTTCCTTGAAGTCCAGTTGTTTTTTGCACTTGTTGTAGTGCTTGATCAATCATACTATCTTCAATTAAAAACCCCTTTTGTTTTAAATGTTCAATCGTATTTAAAACCCCCATTAAATTCTTTATTTGATAGCTTCCTTGTAAATCTAAATGATATTGATATTTAGTGTTAGTTTTTTTGTGAAGTATTTCAACACATAAAAACTGCTTTTGGTGAGAAGTAGAAATGATTTTATAGTTTTTATCAGCAAATTCAATAGGAGCCTTCAGTCCCTTTGCTGTATCATTAAATACGGAAATCACCTCTAACTGCGTTTGGCTAATTGTGACCGGTGTTTTGGTTTTTATAATACCAGCTTTTTCGGTGGCAATTTTCTGCAATGTATCACCTAATAAATTCATATGATCATAACCAATATTAGTGATTAAGCAAGCAACTGGATTAACCACGTTAGTCGAGTCTAATCTACCTCCTAAACCAACCTCAAGCACAACAACGTCTACTTCTTGTTGGGCAAAATAATGAAATGCCAGCCCAACAGTCCATTCAAAAAACGACGGTTCAATTTTTTCAAAGACATCTTTGTAATTCTCAACAAATTTTACAACATCTGCTTTCGCAATCATCTTCCCATTGATTTTGATTCGCTCCCTAAAATCAACTAAGTGAGGAGATGTATATAAACCTGTTTTATAACCAGCTTGTTGTAAGACTGCTGCAAGCATATGCGATGATGATCCTTTTCCGTTTGTGCCAGCAACATGAACATATTTTAATTTTTTTTCGGGATTACCCAAGGCATTACAAATAGCTATCGTATTATCTAAGTTCGCTTTATAAGCAGCCGAGCCAATTCTTTGATACATCGGCAATTTAGAAAATAAATAATCTAAAGTTTGAGGATACGTCATGCCCTATAGATTTTTAAAGGATTATGACTATTTGAAAAGAACATGCTTAGAAACTAAAAGTAATAGTAATGGTTCCTTTTTGTTCTTCAAATTCACCGCTGACATTAAAAGTTGTGGCTAATGCAGCTTGACGCGCTTTTGCTTTAAGCATTGGACTACTTGTGGTTGTTCCTCGACCATTAGGGTCTGCTTTAATTACTTTTCCGGTTTTATCGACAGTAATTTCAACTACTACTTTCCCTTCTTCTTTGGTATCTTTTGATAAAGGAGGAGGCGATATAACTGCTCTTCCAGCTAAACTAAAACCCCAAGGTCCTTTGCCTTGTCCTTTACCCGGGCCATCTCCAGTTCCATCTCCACCACCTGTTCCTCCGCCAGTTCCACCATTACCATGAGTGTTTGGATTCCCATCTGGTCTTCCATCATTCCCTTCATGCCCGCTATTTCCGTCGCCACCGCCATTATTGCCTTTGTTTTTATTAAATTTTTCAGCTAATAATTCGGCAGCTGTTTTTACTTTAGGCTTAATCGGAATAACAACTGTTTGTGTTGTCGTTTGATTCGTCGTAGTATTTTTTGTTTCGTTTTTAGTGATGTTTATGTCCTCACCTTGTTCTGACGTGACTAAATTCTCGGAACCATTTTCTTGATTTGTTGGAGGAGTTACTTCAGTACTTTCAATGACTTGAACAGCATCTCCAATTCCATTATTTTCCACATTACCTGTTCCTTCAATTAAGTTCCCAATATTAAATTCAATACCTCCACCGCCTCCTGCGGTTACTGGAAATGGAGGGTTTGGCGTGATGATAATATATAAAAACAGAAATAATAGGAGCAAGGCAAATACTGCCAATGAAATCATCATGGATATGATTTTATTTTTATTTTCTTCAGCCTGTGATACAACCATGATTATTTTCCATTTGAGGGTTTAGTAGCCCACACCATTTTGCATTTTAATTTGTCTACAATGATCATGACATCTACTGCATCTTGAATGCTTAAATCTTTATCCATCTGCAAGACAACGGTAGGTTCAGGATTTCCATTAATTTGAGAGACTAAGGTCGATTCTAAAACAGAATAATCTACTTCTGTACCTTCAACAAAATAATGCCTATTATTCGATACATCTAAGTGAATAGGTTTTTTATTGTTATCTACAGGCTTTGTTGGTTTAGAACTCGGTAAGTTTACTTTAATTGCATTTGGACTAACCATAGTAGATAAAATAAGGAAGAACAGTAATAAGAAAAACATGATATCGTTTAATGATTCAGTGCTTACTTCGGCGTCTCTATGTGCTTTTTTACGTAATCCCATTTTATTTAAGATTTAAGATTTTTGAAATTAGATTTATTTCTAAAATCTGATTTTTAACTTCTTACTTATTTAGATGGTTCGTTTAAAATATCTAAAAAGGCAATTTGAGTTTCTTCCATGCGATGAGCTAATTTATCAATGCGCGCATTTAAAAAATGATATCCGATAAATGCAATAACCCCCACAACTAAACCACCTCCAGAGGTAATCATCTTTTGGTATAATCCTGAAGAAATAACTTCTATTTCAACGGTTTTAGCAACTGAAATATCATAAAAGATTTTGATTACTCCAATGATTGTTCCAATAAAACCAAACATAGGTGCTATACGTCCTGTAATATTTAAAATGCTCATGTTTTTTTCTAAGCGGGATAATTCTGAAGACCCGGCTTTATCCATTGCTTCACGAATTTCTTGCATTGATTGTCCAATACGAGAAATACCTTGTTCAAGCATTATAGCTTCGGGCGTATTCACACTTTTACATAAGCTTCGGGCGTTAGTTAAATTCCCATTATTAATCATTTCTTTAATGCTTGCTAAAAGTGTTGCATTTTTTTTAGAAGCTTTTGAAATAGTTAATAAACGCTCTACCATCACATAGATGGATAATAACAATAAAATTGCTAAAGGAATCATGATAACACCCCCTTTAGCTACCATACTAAACAAAGAGATTTCGTTTGGTGGAAGTTCTGGAGCTGTTTGAATGCCAGTTACCGCAGGTTGAATAGCAGCTACAGTTTCTGCAGCGGCAGCCGCAATGGTGTTGGTGGTTTGAAGAATAAATGACATCATAGAGCTTATATTTTAATTATACGAAGTTACTTTAGAAAGACTCGAGTAAATTAAATCATAAGCGATGTTTTAAACAGATTTGTGTTAGTATAACTATAAATAGGATAAAAAGTTACACAAATAAAAACCAGTAATCCCATATGGAATTACTGGTAGTATCCAGGAGGAGACTCGAACTCCCACGTCTTTCGACATACGCACCTCAAGCGTACTTGTATACCATTCCAACACCTGGACATACGACTAGCAACAGCTAGAACAAACACTTGAGTAAACTAATTAGCTTAACTTATCTAAAAATTAAGAGACGCAAAATTGACAATTATTTTGATAATTGCACAAAAAATAAAAATTAATTATAAGCCAATGTTAAAACCCATTTGGATAATAGGATTTTGATAGGGCGATAATGGGGTTTGATTAACGTTATAGTAAATTGCTATCACAAAGCCACCTCTTTCTGAAAATGATTGCCGGAATCCTCCTCCAACTAAGATATTATCAACCCATGTTCGGCTATTAGGAATAATCGACCTAAAATCAGGAACATTTAATCTGTCCCAACCTACTTGAGCAAATAAATTTTCTAACACAAAATAGCGTGCGAATGCGTTTCCTCCATATATTGTTGAGACGTATTTCTTACCATTATAATTTTGACTATAATAATTGTAAGTAAATCCAGCACCAACAGAAATTTTTTTAGTTATGCGACATCCTATCAATGGAGAGGCATTAACATAGGTGGTGGTGCCAAACCAAGCTCCAAAATTTCCACCAAAAAACAAACGTTCTTTAAAAGAATCAAATTCTTTTGGTGCGGTAGGCCTCTGAGAAAAAGTTTGTGGGCTAGCAGGCGATGATCCAGGTGTATTTTCTTGAGAATACATCATGAATGTATTGATACACATCAAAATAATATAGATATTTTTTTTAATCATTTTATTTCTTCATAGTCTACGTAGTCGGCATCATTAGGATTGAAGTGTGATTTTTGTTGAGCATTATGTTCAATCTTTACTTCACCCTCTTTGTTTTGTTTGGAATACTGTTGAGTAGAAGATGTTGTTTTTTTAGTAGATACACTTTTAAATGCACCGTATATTTTCCATACAACCCAAATCAGAATAATTGTCCAAACGATATCGCGCACAGCTAGTTTTTATAGATGATACAAAATTAAGGGATTTATTTAATATGAGAGGTATTTAACATAAATTCATAACAGTCATATCAATAAAAAAGCCCTTTCAGTTATGAAAGGGCTTTTTTATAATTTATTGAATTAGTTTGTTTCGTTGTCTTCAATACTTTCTGAATTTTCTTCTCCTTTTACTTGAGGTTTGTAAATAGGTTTTTCAGATTTAGGAGCATTTGGATCTACATAATCCCAACTAACAATACGGAATACAGTACGACGATTTTTTTGGTGTAATGCATCTTTTTCTTCTTTAGTTTTTGCTTTATTAATAACATCATCTTTTACTAATAATTTTTTCTCACCCCATCCTTTAGATGTTAAACGAGCAGCAGGAATTTTTTTCTCATTTATTAAGTAGTCAACACAAGATTTAGCACGAGCTTCAGATAAAGTTTGGTTAGACTTGTCATCACCACGGCTATCAGTGTGAGATTGTAATTCAATAATAATGGTAGGGTTATCAATTAATGTTTGATATAAGAAGTTCAATGAATCTTTAGAATTTAAAGGCTTATGAGTGTCATTTGATTTATCATTACCAATGGTATCAACTAATAAATCAGCTCTTGCTAAAGCATATAATACAGCAGGGAAACGAATTTCGGCTTTAACTGGGATTAAAGAAAAATCTTTTACAAAATCTTTAGATTCATTTTCATCAACTGTTGTTAATTTCCCCATGTCCTTAGACGCAAGGAACCCTAATTTAAATGATTGAGACACTGTATTTTTATCAGTACCAACCGTTACTTCATAAGATGTATTTTCCTTTAACTTGAAATTATATTTACCATCTGCTGCAGTTTTAAATTCAAATAAATCTCCATTAGAGCCTTTTAAGTGAATTAATGCATTAGTAACAGGCTCATTATTCTCTGCACTTACAACCGAACCTGTTAAGTTAAATAACAATGGAGGTAAAATAAATGAGTAAATATCATCACTTCCTTTTCCACCTTCGCGGTTTGAAGTGAAATATCCTTTTACTTTTTTACCCTCGAAAATGATACCGAAATCATCACCAGCAGAGTTCATTGGGTATTTTAAATTTTCTGGTGCCTTTGTAAATTTACCACTCGCATCTTTAGAGGCTTTGAAAATATCTAAACCACCCATTCCTAAATGGTAGTTTGAAGAGAAATATAATGTTTTATCATCTTCAGCGATGTATGGATACATTTCATCTCCTTGAGTATTGATTGCAGGCCCTAAATTCACAGGCTGACCCCATGATTTTCCTTTTTTATCGTAAGTACTCATCCAAATATCTTTTCCGCCGTAACCACCTGATAATTTAGAAGTAAAATACAACACATCACCTGTTGCATTGATCGTTGGATGAGCAAATGCTACCGAATCAACACAAAATGGTAATAATTCAGGCTCAGCCCAAGACGGACCTTGTTTTTTACAAACGTATAATTGACATTTTAATTGTTTATTTTTTCCTTCTGGACAACGAGTCATAAACATGACATCACCTTTTTTAGAAACTGCTACAGAAGCTTCATTCATTTTAGAAACAATCGTGCTAGCTAAAGATGCGGGAGTACTCCATTTTCCGTTTTTATCTAATTTAGTTTCATATAAGTCAGAGTGATTTTGACCAGTTGTGACGTCAATTGAACCAGATGCACCTTGACGAGTAGAAGTGAAAATCAATGATGTATACTTTTTGTCTGCATAAGCTGGACTAAAATCAGATTCTTTCGAATTGATTAAAGTCATTGGCTCTACTTTTAAACGAGTCTCAGGAGTGTTTTTAGCATCTTTCCATTGTTTCGCTAATTCACAAGATTTTACACCGTTTTCGCCACGAGCATCAGAAGGCGCTTGTTTTTTATAGTTATTGTATTCAACAATAGCTTCTTCGTATTTTTGTTGAGTTTTTAAAACTTCAGCTAAATTTAATAAAGCAATTGGATCTGGATATTTAGCTTTGATTGCTTTATTGTAGTAAGTTTCAGCGCCTTTTAAATCATTAATTTCTTGGTATGATTGCGCTGTTCTATATAAAATTTTTGCCTTCACATCAGATTTTTTAACCTTTGTGTAAGCCTGCTTATAAAGCTCAATCGCATTGAAGTATTGGTGATTTTCGTATGCTAGGTCAGCATCTCTTAAATAGTTTTTCTGTGCAGTCGCAGAAAATACAAACGCAATAACGGCTGTGGTTATTAGAACTAGTTTTCTTAAGTTTTTCATAGGTAAATTAAACTTTATAAGTTGCTAAGATATGTATATTTTTAAAACTTCAAAAATTTATTAACAAAAATCCCCGTTATAAACGGGGATTTTTGAGATTTCCTATCTTAAATAAAGCATTTCTCTGTATTTTGGTAATGGCCATGTCGCATCATCAACAATTCCTTCTAATTTATCCACGTTGTAGCGTATTGAATCAAAATAAGGCTTAACTTTTTCGCAGTAGGCATGAGCTTGTTTTTTAGCGGTATCTAAATTATTTGCTTTTTTGCGTTCTTCAGTCATCAAATGCGCTTCATTTTTAATGACAGTTACCCTTTCAGAAATTTCTTTAATAAGTTCTAATTGAGTTTTAGCTACTGTTTTAAATTCAGCTGCTGTCATAATATCTTTCATTCCTCTCACTGATTCTACCAATCCTTTTTGGTAGTTTAAAGCCGAAGGAATAATTTGATTATTGACCATGTCAGCTATAATACGCGATTCGATTTGAATTTTTTTAGTGTAAGTTTCTATACTGATTTCGTAGCGAGCTTCTTGTTCACGGTGATTTAAAATGCCTTGAGACTCAAACATATTTAATGTTTTCTTTGAAATCATTGCTTCTAAAGCACCAGGAGTAGTAGGGATATTGTTTAAGCCGCGCTTTTTAGCTTCTGCTTTCCAAGCGTCTCCATAACCATTTCCTTCAAATCGAATTTTTTTACTTTCGGTAATATATTTCTTTAATACTTGAAAAATTGCTTCGTCTTTTTCTACTTTTTTATGGATTAAGGCATCCACATCTTTTTTGAAAGAAACTAATTGCTCTGCCATAATTGCATTTAATACCGTCATTGGACCACCACAATTTGCAGATGAACCTACGGCACGGAATTCAAATTTATTTCCTGTAAAAGCAAATGGTGACGTTCTATTTCTGTCAGTATTATCTAATAAAATATCAGGAATACGCCCAATGTTCATTTTTAATGCTGTTTTTTCTTCAGGACTCATTTTACCATTGTGAACGGCTTTTTCTAACTCATCCAAAACATTCGACAGTTGTTCTCCTAAGAAAACAGACATGATTGCTGGAGGAGCTTCGTTAGCACCTAAACGGTGATCGTTGTTAGCAGATGCAATAGAGGCACGTAATAAATCACCATGTTCATACACTGCTTTTACGGTATTGACAAAGAAAGTTAAGAACTGTAAGTTGGTTTTTGGAGTTTTGCCCGGAGACAATAGGTTTTTACCAGTGTTAGTTGCTAAGCTCCAGTTGTTGTGCTTACCACTACCGTTAACGCCTGCGTATGGTTTTTCGTGCATTAATACACGGAAATTGTGACGAATAGCGACTTTTTCCATCACATCCATTAATAATAAGTTATGGTCAACGGCTAAGTTTGTTTCTTCAAACACCGGAGCACATTCAAATTGAGCTGGAGCTACCTCGTTGTGACGGGTACGAACTGGAATTCCTAATAAATGAGACTCATATTCGAAATCACGCATAAACGCAGATACTCTTTCTGGAATTGAGCCCCAATAGTGATCTTCTAATTGCTGTCCTTTTGCTGGCGCGTGTCCAAATAAGGTACGACCCGTTTGCTGTAAATCGTAACGAATATTGTACAAGGCAGAATCCACTAAAAAGTATTCTTGCTCCCATCCTAAAGTGGCAATTACTTTAGTCACGTTTTTGTCGAAATATTGACAAACTTCTGTAGCCGCTTTATCAACTGCGTGTAATGATTTTAATAAAGGCGTTTTAAAATCTAAGGATTCTCCTGTATAAGAAATAAAGATTGTTGGAATACACAATGTTTCTCCCCAAATAAAGGCAGGAGAAGTAGGATCCCATGCAGTATAACCACGAGCCTCGAAGGTGTTACGAATGCCTCCATTAGGAAAAGAAGAAGCATCTGGTTCTTGCTGAACTAAAGCATTTCCACTAAAACGTTCAATTGCTCTTCCGCCTTCGATGGGTTCAAAAAATCCATCATGCTTTTCGGCGGTAGCACCAGATAATGGTTGAAACCAGTGAGTATAATGCGTCACACCTTTGCTTTGCGCCCATGCTTTCATGCAGGCTGCTACTTGATCAGCCATTTTACGTTCGACAATTGTTCCTTGATGCATTGAATTTTGTATACTATTGAATGCTTCTTCTGATAAGAACTCACGCATGGCATCTAAACCAAATACATTCGATCCATAATATTGCGAAACTTGTTGATTGTTGTTGTTAAACTCTATTGGAGTTCTTTTTACAACATCTTGCATGGCTAAAACGCGTCTTGTGCTCATAATTTTTTTGGGTTTTATAGGGGGGGTGATTGAAAAATCATAATTATTTGACAAAATTATGTCAAAAAAAGGGGGGGTGCAAGAAAAAAAATAACTTTTTTTTAAATTTTTTTTAATAATGGGGGGGGGTATTGATAAAAATCATGATTTTTTTAATTATATAATATGATACTTGAATTTAATCTTGCTAAATCGAGTTTAAATAGATTAAAGTACGATTGTGCTCATTGGGATCAATTGCTTTAAAGGTAAAATGTATGTTTGCCGAAACTTATTATTACATGAAAAAACTATTATTCTTTTTGTTGTTGTTTAGCTCATTATCAAAAGCGCAAAATGACTCTATTACTTATTTCGCCTACACGGATTACAATAACAATTGTTTATATGAGCCTGGCATGGGAGAAGAACCTTTAACTCATTTCACATTTGATTTTTCATATAAATTTAATACTGGATTTATTCAATTAAATACAAAAACAACAGATGATTATGGCTATGCGAAGTTTTATGCTCCAAGTGCTTTTTCACCTGCTACCAATACTGTTTCCATTGCATCATGTATGTTTACAGCACTTCCTCAACTTTCAACTTGCTTTATAAATCAAAATTTAAACTACAATACAACCTATTCTGTTGGAATATATAGTCCAGCTGGGCCGCCAGCCTTTAACTTTTTTATGATTTCTGATTTTAACATTTCAACTGGTGGCATGGGCTATAATACAGGCATAAGCACCCCTGGCTATAAGTTTTTTTGTATAGGGCGATCAAGTTTAACGGCTAGTTTTTTTGGATATAATTATACTGGTAATAACATGTCCGTTTCTCCAATGACTCTTTCGTTTCAAGGCGGAAGCACAGATACGCAGCCATTTACACATTTTACGAATTATAATTCTACAGCCTGTGCTTCGGGTGCAGGTGGTTACAGTGGTTTTACAAATGCTGAACTTCACATTGCTGGAATTTATACAGTTACTCTCAATGCTATAGGAGTGAATGCAGCAGCATATTCAAATACATTTGTATTGGTAGTTGATAGTTGCGAAGCTTATAATGGAAATGTATTTGTTGATTGTAATTCAAATTGCTATCAAGATGCGAATGAATATAATTGTGATGAAGAAGTGATTTCAGCAACCAACGGCACATATTCAACCACTGTTATCCCTGATTACAATGGTAATTATAGCATTATGTCGCCCTATAGTGCGTCACAATATTCTGCTACTATAGTTCCTAATACCGATTTTGCTTTAGCATGTTCCACACCTTCTTTAGTAACGTATTCAGCAAACACGTTTAATAGTGCATTTTTCTATAATACCTTAAATCAAACTGCAGTTAATAATATTAATTATTCATCTTATCTGGAACATCCATATAGTGGAAGTTCTGTTCCAGGAGGTAATTTTAAATTCAGATCGTATTATGATGTAGCAAAACCAGATTTTTGTTCAACAATTAATAATGCTGGAATTTATTATGTGAAACTAGATTTAAATTCACAATTAATTTCGGTTGAGCCAGGCACTCCAAATTATACAGCAGTTTATCCAACGTCAACAGGAGATAGTATTGTCTGGACTTTAACTGATTTAAGAGCACAAGCTATGAATTTAGGCGGACATAATTTTGTGTTAAACATACACATGTTGCCTACAGCAACGATGGGATTACCATACACTATTGCATCTGGAGTTGAATCAAATGCTACGGAAACAACTTTATTAGATAATAGAAAAGTAGGAACTTGGTTAATTGGCGGTCCGTTTGATCCAAATTATATTGAAGTTACACCTAAAGGAACTGGTGCACAAGGATATATTCCAACTACAACAACTGAATTATATTACACTATTAATTTTCAAAATGTAGGAACAGCACCTGCTATTGATGTAAAAGTAAAGAATTTACTAGACGCTCATTTAGATCCAAGTTCTATTAAAATTCTTGGCTCAAGTGCGCCAGTTCAAACTAATATTGATGGCAATGGTATGGCAACTTTTATGTTTAATCATATCATGTTAGCAGATAGCACACATGACGAGCCAAACAGTCATGGTTTTGTAAGCTATAAAATTAATTTAAAACCAAGTTTAGCAGCTGGCACTCAAATTCATAATACTGCAGCTATTTACTTTGATTATAATGCAGCGGTGTTGACTAATACTGTGTTAAATACTTTACAAACTTCTACAGGAGTTCAGGAATTACATTCTGGTTCATTTGAAGTATATCCTAACCCAAGTAATGGTATTGTAACTGTTAATTCTAGTAATGTGATTTCAAAAATTACCATTATTAATGTTTTAGGGGAAGTTGTAAAATCAATCACAGTTGACTCTAAGCAAGTAATAGTAGATTTGACTGATTTAAAATCAAACGTGTATTTCTTACAAATAAAAGATGCTAAAAATCAAACAAGCATTAAAAAGATCGTGAAAGAGTAAATAAGTATTATAAATAAAAAAAGCTCTGATCATAATATGATCAGGGCTTTTTTTATTTTATAGATTAATTAATCACTAGTTTTTTAACCACTTTCCCTTTATCTGTATTTACGTGTAAAAAGTAAATACCTTTTGCAGTGTTGCTTAATTGAATGGTGTTTGTGTTTTTATCGAAGGTAATATTTTCAATAAGTTTTCCTTGGTAGGAGTATAATTCAAGTGTTTGCACAAAATCGTCCATCACTTCAATGTGTACAATTGATGATGAAGTTGGGTTAGGGAAAATTAATAAATTACTTTCTTTTTCAGTCTCTAAAATACCCGTTGGTATGGTTGGAATAGACTTAAAAGAATTAGCAAGAAACATTACACATGAATCATAAAAACCATCTCCAGCGTCGGCAATTGCTATTTTTAGATGATAAGTTTGGCCGATTGCTACTTGAACTTGTCCTTGAAGTCCAGAGGTAAATCCGTCATAAGCTATTGACGTCCCATTTGTATTATCTACATAATATGAGCAGTTGTAACAAGGGCCAGCTCCTGATGAAGTGCCATTATTAATTGAATTAACAGAAATCATAGGTGTTGTTGTTCCAGGAACAAAAGCAATATTGGTATTATTATAATTTCCTCCAACAGGATTTGGACCCGAAATGACTATAGCAAAAGCATCATTAAATGGAGATCCTACATACTCATTATACTCTTCCGACCCAAATGCATAATCAAAAAATAAAGTTGAATTCGTAGGCACACAATCAAACTCAATCACACAGCCATCGAAACTCGAAGTACCTGTTATGACGTCAATTAAAGGGTCTCCTGGCGCATGGTTGTCAGCAGTATAAAGTGCAGAGGGGGGATTGTTAATTGAATTATTTATTTGGCCAGTACTCATAATAATTCCGTTACCGAATGCCATATTGGAAATTCCAGAGTAAAAACCATAAGACCCAGGTGCAGCAGTAACAGTCAAATTAGAAATAGTTAGACCTATGCCTTGAAAATAATTAGTAAGATCTCCAATGCTTGGATTAACTGTAGTGGTTAATTGGCTATAACTGTTAGTTAATAATGAAATTAACAACAGAAAGGATAAATATTTTTTTTTCATATCTATTATTTGTTATAAAGTTAAAAAAAATCGCTTTGAATCCAAATCAAGTTTTAAAATAATCAAAAGCCATTCAAATTCATCTGTTATTTATATTAAAAAATGTATTTTTACACTTGATGAATTTTTTGTTTCCCACATTTTTAATTGGTTTAGCGGCAATTGCCATTCCCATTATTATTCATCTTTTCAATTTCAGGAAATACAAAAAAGTGTATTTCACGAATGTTCAGTTTCTAAAAGAATTAAAGCAAGAAAGTGATAGCAAGTCCAAGCTTAAAGAATTACTGATTTTAGCGATGCGTGTTTTGGCCATTGCTTGTTTAGTATTTGCTTTCGCTCAGCCATTTATTCCTAGTAAAACAAAAACGGTGCAAGGCGAAAAAGCCATCAGTATTTATATTGACAATTCATTTAGTATGGAGAGTAATAATAAAAAAGGGACATTATTAGAAAATGCTAAAGAGTATGCAACTGAAATTGTTAACACGTTTCATGCGAGCGATAAATTTCAACTATTAACCAATGATTTTGAAGGAAAGCATCAACGACTTCTTTCCAAAGAAGAATTCATGGAGCAATTAGATGAGGTAAAAATTTCTTCAGCAACAAAAAATTTAAACGATGTAATAAAACGCCAACAAGATTTTTTACAGAATAATTCTCCAAAAAACAACCGTATTTTTTTATTAAGTGATTTTCAAAAAAACACCACTGTATTTAATAAAGCAGATGTGGATACTTCTTTAACGGTAAGTTTTATCCCCATTGCCTCATCAGAAATTAGTAATGTATATATTGATAGTGTTTGGTTTGAAACCCCTGTTCAGCAATTTGGTACTCAGCAAATTATTCATGCGGTGATAATCAATAAGAGCGAAAAAGATATTGAGAATGGAACTTTAAAATTATATGTCAATGGCGCACAAGTGTCCTTAAGTTCGTTTGACATTAGCGGAGGTAATAAGAAAGATGTTAGCATATCGTTTACAGTAAAAGATAAAGGAGTAAATAAAGGTATTTTGAAAATTGAAGATTATCCTATTACTTACGATGATAATTTTTATTTTAGTTTTAATGCTCAAACAACTATTCATGCCTTAGTAATTAATGGTAAAGAATGTAAGACAGAAGGGAACTTTAGGTCATTAATGCAGAATGATAGCTTATTCGATTATCATGAAAATAGTGAGCTATCTGTTGATTATGGCATCTTTTCTAAAACAAATATGATTGTTCTGAATGAGTTAATCTCCCTTACATCTGGTTTAGTATCTGAGCTTCAAAAATTTATTGATCATGGAGGCAGTGTTGTGATATTCCCAAGTGTAAAAGCAGATTTAGAATCTTATAATACAGCATTTAAATTATTACAATTGCCGCAAATTATAAAATTAGATACAGTTAACACCAAAACACAAAGTATAAATTTTGAGCAAGGACTATATGAAGGAGTGTTTGATAAAATAGATCAACGAATGGATCTTCCTAAGGTATTTGAGCATTTTGAATGGACTAAATCGACTAATAATGCTATACAGGATCTAGTGTTATTACAAAATGGCCATGCGCTCCTTTCTTTAAATACTATAAGCTCAGGAAAAGTTTATCTATTTTCTATCCCTTCTGATTTTAGTTCTTCAAATTTATTAAAACATGCCTTATTTGTTCCAACGTTAATCAAAATGTCCATTTTAAGTTTAAAGCCTTCGCCGATTTCGTATAAAACTTCGGTTAATGAAGCCGTCCTTTTAAATATCTCGGATAATTTTTCAGATAAACCATTACACATTACTAAAGCAGATAGTCTAGCAAGTTCACCAACAAAAATCGATATCATTCCCGAACATCGTTTAATCAATAATACCACCACATTATATACTCAAAATCAAATTAAGGAAGCTGGATTTTATAATGTTATTGAAGATCAGATACCAGTTAAAGATTTAGCCTTTAATTTCGATAGAAAAGAATCGGATATGAATTTTATGTCAAAAGATGAATTACAAAAACAAATTGATGAAAAGGGATTGAACAACTTCGATATTATTGAACCAAACGAAAAAACATTAACAAATGCTCTGCAAGAAGTTAACGATGGCAAAAAATTATGGAAATTGTTCTTAATTTTGGCCTTGATTTTCTTAGCCGCTGAAATATTAATCATTAGATTATTTAAATAACGATATGAACCTTTTAATTAAACAAGCCACGATAGTAGATTCTAACAGCAGCCATAACGGTAAGGTTGTCGATATCTTAATTGAAAAAGGAGTAATCACACAAATTAAAAAAAGTATTACACCCGGAAAAGGCATTAAAACAATTGAAGGAAATAATTTACACGTATCAGCTGGTTGGTTAGATATGCAAGTGAATTTTTGTGATCCAGGAAACGAACATAAAGAAACTTTAGAAAAAGGTTTAAAAGCCGCTGCTAAAGGTGGGTTTACAGGTGTAGCAGTCATGAGCGGAACTAACCCTCCTTTGCACAATAAGGCGCAAATTGATTATGTGGTTAATAAAGCAAAATCTAATGCAGTCGATGTGTATCCTGTTGGGACTTTAAGTTATAATCAAGAAGGCAAAGATTTATCGGAAATGTACGATATGCAATTATCGGGTGCCGTTGCATTTAGCGATTATAAGAAACCAATTAAAGATGCTGGATTAATTTTAAGAGCCCTTCAATATTCAAACAACATTAATAGTTTTATAATTACGCATTGCGATGATAAAACCATTTCTCATGGTGGATTAATGAATGAAGGAGTTACCTCTACGCGTCTTGGTTTAAAAGGTATGCCAGTATTAGCCGAAGAAATTATGCTGCAACGTAACATTCAAATTTTAGAATATACCGGCGGTAAAATACATATCCCCACAATTAGCACTAAAGGTAGCGTTGACATAATTAAAAAAGCAAAAGCAAAAAAACTAAATATTACTTGTGGTGTTGCGGCTTACAATTTATTGTTAGATGAAACAGAAGTAGAAGGTTTTGATACTAACTTTAAAGTCAATCCTCCGTTAAGAACCAAAGAAGATGTAGAAGCTTTGAAAAAAGGAGTGGCTGATGGTATTATTGATGTGATTGTAAGCGATCATAATCCACAAGATATTGAAAGTAAAGATTTGGAATTTGATTTAGCCGATAATGGGATGGTTGGTTTAGAAAGTTGTTTTGGTGTGGCAAATGCAGCTCTTTCTTCAAAAGCATCTTTAGAAACTTTGATTGATACATTAACTAAGAATCCGCGCACTATTTTAGGCTTAAAAGAAGTTTCAGTAAAACAAGGTGAAGAGGCTAACTTAACTATTTTTAATCCTGGAACAAAATACGTCTTTGAAAAGTCACATATTATATCTTCTAATAAAAACTCTGGGTTTATTGGAAAGGAATTAAAGGGTGAGGTAATAGGTGTTATTAATAAAGATAAGTTTTTATCCTAAAAGTTCAGTCCTGCGCTGATTCCAGCCCAAAATTGAAAATACTTTGCATGATAACCTTCAGCGTCATGACTCATGATGACAGGGGTTAATCCAACTCTAAAGAAAAATCCATCTTCTTGTCTTTGGTATCTGTATCCGCCACGCCAAACACTAAATAGGATATTCTCCCAAAAATACTGATCAATTTCGTTTGGTTTTTCGTTGTATCTGCGCTGCAGAGTCCCTCCAATTCCTAATTCTAAATGGTGTGGATTTTTAAACAGAATGAAATTGTTTTCTAAAACATATTGCTGTTCTATATAAATCCCATTAAAATGGGGTGCAAATCCAACTCTGGCGCTTATTTTTAATTTATCTTTGTAGTAATAGATTCTGTCATAATTTAATGAATAGAGCCCGGCATTCCCACCCAATTCAATAAATGCTGCGTTTTTAGCAGGATGTTTTGTATAATCTTTTGGAGATAAAATGATATAATCTCCTTGCCCCTTTATGGTATTAGCCATAAGAGAGAAAAAACAATAAACGAGTATGCTTTTTCTTGAAATCAACACTCAAACATACAAATTAATATAAAAAGGGACGTTATTAATTAAATGTTAAAATCTTAATTGAGTTAAAGTCTAACGAAAGCACTATCTTTACAAAGTTTGTTTTTTTGTTTCTTAACATCTAAAAAACATTAAAATTTGCTCATTAAAATATATGAAAGATACATCTATAAAATCCGTTTTAATTATTGGTTCAGGTCCCATTATTATTGGGCAAGCTTGCGAGTTTGATTATTCAGGCTCTCAATCTGCAAAAAGTCTCCGTGAAGAAGGAATTGAGGTAACCTTGATTAACTCAAATCCTGCGACTATTATGACAGATAAAGTCACTGCAGATCATATTTATTTGTTGCCATTAGAGGTTAAATCAATTGTCAAAATATTAGAGGAACGTCAGATTGATGCTGTGTTACCAACGATGGGTGGACAAACAGCCTTGAATTTAGCTTTGAAATGTGATGATTTAGGGATTTGGGAAAAGTATGGTGTGAAAATGATTGGTGTTGACATTGATGCCATTAAAGTTACTGAAGACAGAGATTTATTCAGAATACGAATGAATGAAATTGGAGTAGGTATGGCTCCAAGTAAAATTGCCAAATCGTTTTTAGAAGGCAAATCTATTGCGCAAGAGTTTGGATTTCCTTTAGTAATTCGTCCTTCGTTTACCCTTGGTGGAAGTGGTGGTTCAGTAGTTTATAAAAAAGAAGATTATGATCATTTATTAAATAGAGGTTTACAAACTTCGCCAATACATGAAGTATTAATTGATAAAGCCGTATTAGGATGGAAAGAATATGAATTAGAATTGTTACGTGATAAAAATGACAACGTAGCGATTATTTGTTCTATTGAAAACTTTGATCCAATGGGTGTGCATACAGGCGATAGTATTACTGTAGCTCCTGCGCAAACATTAAGTGATAGTACGTATCAAAAAATGCGTACGATGGCTATTAAAATGATGCGTAGTATTGGTAATTTTTCTGGTGGTTGTAACGTACAGTTTGCTGTAAGTGATGATGAAAAAGAAGAAATCATTGCGATTGAAATTAATCCTCGCGTATCTCGCTCATCTGCATTAGCAAGTAAAGCAACAGGTTACCCAATTGCTCGTATTGCAAGTAAATTAGCTATTGGTTATACATTAGATGAATTACAAAATCAAATTACTAAACAAACATCGGCATACTTTGAACCTACATTGGATTATGTGATTGTAAAAATTCCTCGTTGGAACTTTGATAAATTTAAAGGATGCAATCGCGAGTTAGGTTTCCAAATGAAATCGGTTGGAGAGGTAATGGCTATTGGTCGTTCTTTCCAGGAAGCCTTACAAAAAGCTTGTCAATCATTGGAAATTAAACGTAATGGTTTAGGTGCTGATGGAAAAGAAAGTACGAATCAAGCTGAATTATTAGCAGGTTTAGAGCGTCCAAGTTGGAATCGTTTGTTTATGATTTATGATGCCATGAAATTAGGTATCTCTATCAAAACGATTCAAAAATTAACCCGCATTGATATGTGGTTCTTAGAGCAAATCGAACAAATGATTGCTTTAGAGCATGAAGTAAGTAAATACCGCTTAGCAGATATCCCAAGAGATTTATTATACGAAGTAAAACAAATGGGATATGCAGATAGACAAGTGGCGCATTTATTACGTTGTTTGGAAAGTGAAGTCTATAATAAACGCAAGGAAATGAATATCAACCGTGTGTTTAAAATGGTTGATACCTGTGCGGCTGAGTTTGAAGCCAAAACACCTTATTACTATTCAACCTTTGAAGACGAAAACGAAAGTATTAGAACGGATAAAAAGAAAGTGATTATTTTAGGTTCTGGTCCTAACCGCATTGGACAAGGCATTGAGTTTGATTACAGTTGTGTGCACGGTGTGTTAGCCGCTAAAGAAATGGGTTACGAAACGATTATGATTAACTGTAATCCCGAAACCGTTAGTACGGATTTTAGTACAGCTGATAAATTATATTTCGAGCCGGTTTTTTGGGAGCACATTTACGACATTATTTTACATGAAAAGCCAGAAGGCGTTATTGTGCAATTAGGTGGACAAACCGCTTTAAAACTTGCGGAAAAATTAGAACGTTACGGAATTAAAATTATTGGCACAGATTTCAAATCATTGGATTTGGCTGAAGATAGAGGAAGATTCTCAAACTTATTAAAAGAAAATAATATTCCTTATCCAAAATTTGGTGTGATTACTGATGCTGAAGAAGCAATCACTTTATCTAAAGAGTTAGGTTTCCCTTTATTAGTTCGTCCGAGTTATGTATTAGGTGGGCAATCGATGAAGATTGTCATCAATGAAGAAGAATTAGAACAACACGTGGTAAAATTATTACATGATTTACCAGGAAATCAAGTGTTATTAGATCATTTCTTGCAAGGTGCTATCGAAGCAGAATCTGATTCGATTTGTGATGGTAAAGATGTTTACACGATTGGGATGATGGAGCATATTGAGCCTGCAGGTATTCATAGTGGAGATAGTTACGCGGTATTGCCAACATTTGATTTGTCTGAAAATGTGCTGAAACAAATGGAAGAATATACCAAAACCATTGCAGTTGCATTAAACACGGTTGGATTATTAAATATACAATTCGCTATTAAAGATGAGGTAGTATATATCATCGAAGCAAATCCTCGTGCTTCTCGTACGGTTCCATTTATTGCAAAAGCATATGATGAGCCATATGTAAACTATGCTACTAAAGTTATGTTAGGGGCTAAAGTCAAAGATTTTGATTTTAAACCTAAGAAAAAAGGTTATGCGATTAAAATCCCAGTATTTAGCTACGAGAAATTCCCTGAGATTCAAAAAGAATTAGGCCCTGAAATGAAATCAACGGGTGAAGCCATTTACTTTATTGATAGCTTACAGGATGAGTATTTTCAAAATATTTATAGCGAACGTAATTTATATTTAAGTAAATAATTTTGGACTTTACTTTTTAAAACGCGTCATTGGCGCGTTTTTTTATGCAACAAAAATTTTTGGGCACAAAAAAAGGGTAAGCTACTTTCATCGCACCGCTCAACCATCTACCCTTGCTATGTTCCCATCCTGGGGGATTTGACAGGAGCTGGTCGTGAAAGACTTACCCGCGACAAAAGTATATAATTTATTCCATTATTTACATAATTTTGATAAAAATTATATCTTACCTATATTTATCCTTTCATTAACTACATTCTATGAATATTTCAGTTGTCATTCCCTTATTTAACGAAGAAGAATCTTTACCCGAACTTCACGACTGGATTAAGCGTGTGATGGATGAAAATAAATTTACCTACGAAATTTTATTTATAGATGATGGCAGTAAAGATAAATCATGGCAAGTGATTGAATCTATCGCGGCAAAAAATCACTGTGTAAGAGCGATTAAATTTCGACGTAATTATGGCAAATCTCCTGGACTTCATGTTGGATTTGAGGCAGCCCAAGGGGATGTGGTGATAACCATGGATGCTGATTTACAAGATTCTCCGGATGAAATCCCTGAACTATATAAAATGATGACTACAGGTAATTATGATTTAGTTAGTGGTTGGAAACAAAAACGTTTTGATAATACATTCACCAAAAATATTCCTTCAAAATTATATAACTGGACTAATCGAAAAATATCAGGTATTAAATTGCATGATATGAATTGTGGATTAAAAGCATATCGCAAAGAAGTTGTAAAGAGTATTGAAGTGTACGGAGAAATGCATCGCTTTATCCCTGTTTTGGCCAAGAATGCAGGTTTTTATAATATAGGTGAAAAAGTGGTTCAACATCAAGCACGCAAATATGGCGTTAGTAAATTTGGTTGGGAACGATTTATTAATGGTTTCTTAGATTTACTAACCATTACATTTTTATCCAAGTTTGGTAAACGTCCCATGCACTTTTTTGGATTAATAGGAACATTAATGTTTGTTGTAGGATTATTTGCTACGGTATATTTAGGAGTGGACAAATTATATCATGTATTAAATCATATGCCAGCTCGTTTATTAACACAACGTCCTTCTTTCTTTATAGCTCTAACATCTATGGTTTTAGGCACTATGTTGTTTTTAGCAGGATTTATTGGAGAGTTAATTTTAAGAAATTCTCCGGATAGAAATAATTATCTATTAGAGCGAAAAATTAATTTATAATTTTTTAATGCAAGACGAACAAACAAAGAGAAAGCCTCGAATTCCGCTCTCTAAAGAAGAGTTATTTTACGTCAAAGAAATTAAAAAATTCAAAGAACAGCATAAGGTTGAAGTTTTTAAAAAAACAAACTTCTATAAAATATTAAATACAACGAATGTTGTATTAGCTGGATTTCTGTCTTATTGTTTATTAAGCATCTTAATTTGTTGCCATTGGAATGAAACAAAAATTATTAATGCCGAATGTCATTATGGCCCATATAATCGATTGTTAAACGCAAGAGAAATTATAGAAATAGAGCTTCATACTTTAAACAATAATGATGGTGTTACTATTAAAACGAGTGATTTATTTCAGGTCCCAAAACAAAATGATATAGCTTTTATTGGAACCGATTTTGTTTTTAATAAAATTATTAAAGTGAAATTAGCTAATCAAAATCAAACGTATTGGCATATCTACACTTACCCTAAATTTATTGTATGCCTATTTGCGATGTGTTTTGGGTTTTTCATTTATAAGGTCAATAAACACTTAAGTATAAACGGATTGTTAACCGTATTTGGTTTATTTACTTTAGCAAGTTTATATTTTATATTGATATAGACTTTAAGTGAATTAAATTTCTGATACGGATTGATAAAGCAATTGCCACAAAACCTAATCCTATACTTAAGGCTAGCCATACGCCATACACTTTATATCCTAAAGTAAATGCAAATAGATAACTTAATGGAAGGGCAATAATCCAATACCCAATAAATGCGATATAAGTTGGATATTTATAGTCCTCAAGTCCTCGTAAAGCTCCTATCGCTACAACTTGCGTTCCATCAAATAATTGAAAAAGAGCAGCAAATAATAGGAGTTTAGAAGCAATCAAAATAATTTCGGAGTCGTTACTAAATACTGTTGGTAAAATCCTATTTAAACAAATAAATAAAATCGCCATACAACCCATAGTAACAAGGACTGATTTATAGGATGTTTTTATGGCTAATTTCAAATTTTCTAAATCATTTTTCGAATAATAGTTGCCTACTCTAATTGTGGTGGCACTTCCTATACCACTAGCAAACATATATGTAAATGCTGCTAAACTTAGTGCAATACCATGCGCATCTATTTGCTCTTTGCCAAAAACACCTGCCAGTAAACCTGCAATGGCAAAAGCGGCTACTTCAAAAGTAAATTGCATGGCTGATGCTAACCCGTCTTTAAATAATGGCCAAAAGTGTTGAGCATTAATTTTAGCCTCTTTAAAATAAACGGTAAAAGAGTTAATGCTTTTATGTTTAAACATAAATATTAAAAAGCCTACTCCCATAAATACACGAGCAATAAAAGTAGCCCAGCACGATCCCATATATCCTAATTCTGGCAACCCTGCTTTCCCATAAATGAGTAAATAATTTAAAACGATGTTTAATAAATTTCCACCTACACTAATATACATGGCAGCTTTAGTGTTACTTAAGCCTTCTGTATATTGTTTACAAACAAAAAATGCTGCCACTGGAATAATCGAGAAAATAAGAACATCAAAAAATGGAATTGCCAATTTCACCACATCTTCGGGTTGTTGCATATAGCCTAATAGTGGCGAAGCGAAAAATAAGATGATGAATAAGCCAACGGCTACCACCATATTTATAAATAAAGAGTTTTTTAGCAAAGAGGCCTTTTCTTTTTCGTTCTGATTGACATGAGCATCAGTAATAGCGGGCGTCAGCACATAGCTCATACCAATGCTAAAAACTAATAAAATAACAAATAAATTGTTCGATAAAATACCTGCAGCTTGCTCCGTTTTGCCCAATCTACCTAAAAATATATTATCGACCATTCCTGTAATAATATGCCCAATTTGGGTTAAAATCAGCGGAATGGATAATGAAATAGTTTCTTTGAGATGAGTATGTTTAAGTGTGTTTTTCAAAAGCGCTACAAATGTAGAAGAATTTTGCGGTATCAATAAAATAAAGACTTCATTTTGCTCTAAAACATGGCGATAAAGGGTTTTTTACAACCAAATAGTTATTATATTTGTGACTATTCAAAAACGATTTAATGCAGCAAGTTACTTTAAAAGATAAAACGTTTGTTCCATATATTACTGCTGATAAAATTTCAGTGAGTGTAAACAACTTGGCACAAAAAATCAATACCGATTTGGTAAATGATATGCCATTGTTTTTAGTGGTTTTAAATGGATCATTTATGTTTGCAGCTGATCTGTTAAAAGAAGTAACTATCCCTTGTGAAATATCATTTATAAAATTAGCATCTTATCATGGAACCAGCAGTTCTGGAACCGTTACGGAGATGATTGGCTTAACAGATGAGATTAAAGGTAGAACAGTAGTTGTGGTTGAGGATATTGTGGACACAGGCGTTACTCTTGAGAAATTAGTTTCTCTTTTAAACAAAAAAGAGGTCAAGCAAATTAAAGTCGCTTCCTTTTTATTAAAACCAGATGCCTATAAAAAAGATATTCCCGTAGATTATGTGGGAATGGAAATTCCTAACGACTTTGTGGTAGGGTATGGATTAGATTATGATGGGCTAGGAAGAAATATGAAAGAAATTTATGTTTTACATAAATAATTGAAAAAATAAAAACAAACATTTAAATACATCAACAATGAAAAGCATGTTAAACATCGTTTTATTTGGTCCTCCAGGAGCAGGAAAAGGCACACAGTCAGAAAAATTAATTGATAAATATGGCTTAGTTCATTTATCTACTGGAGATATTTTACGTAGTGAAATTTCAAGAGGTACAGCCCTTGGATTGGAAGCAAAGCAAGTGATGGACCGTGGTGATTTAGTAAGTGATGAGATAGTAATCGGAATGATTGAATCTAAATTAGATGCTAACCCAAATGCTAATGGATTTATATTTGATGGATTTCCTCGTACACAAGCCCAAGCGGTTGCATTAGATGATTTGTTGCAAAAAAAAGGCACAGCAATTAGTGCAATGTTAGCTTTAGAGGTTGATAATGAAGAATTAGTAAAGCGCCTATTGTTACGTGGTAAAGATTCTGGCAGAGCTGATGATCAAAATGAAGATATTATTAGAAATCGTGTAAACGAGTATAATAACAAAACATTACCCCTTAAAAAATATTATTCAGAACAAGCTAAATTTCATTCTATTCATGGAATTGGGTCTATCGAATCTATCTTTAATCAATTAACAGAACGTATTACCTTTGTAAAAGCTGAAATTGAGTTGACGATGTTAGAAAATGACATTGAACATTTAGATTTGACTATTAATGATTTTGAAGTTGCCACTGAAATTTCGGATGAATTAAAAAAAGATATTGAGGATGTGAGAAGTGCAGAGCCTGCTAAAAAATTGTCTGGTGCTAAACCAGTAGTTAAAAAAACAGCCTCAAAAAAAATTTCTAAGCCTGCATCAAAAGTAGCTGCTAAAAAAACAGTTACCAAATCAGCACCTAAAAAAGCTGTTAAAAAAGCAACAGTAAAAAAAGCGGTTAAAAAGGCAGCGCCTAAAAAAGTTGTAAAAAAGACGACTCCTAAAAAAGCATCTCCAAAGAAATCAGTAGTTAAGAAAGTGGCAAAAAAGATATCGGCTAAAAAGGTTGTTAAGAAAGTTACTACTAAGAAAGTAGCGTCTAAAAAACCGGTAGTAAAAAAAGTGATAAAAAAGACAGCTCCTAAAAAAGTAGCTAAAAAAATTGTTGCCAAAAAACCATTAAAAAAAGTAGCTTCAAAAAAAGTAGCGAAAAAAATCGCTCCCAAAAAGGCGGTTAAAAAAGCAGTTAAAAAGAAAAAATAATATCATTGGGTTTAGGACAAAAGATTTAAGATGATCAACTTCTCTTAAATCTTTTGTCGTTTATCTTTAATCTAAATAAAGTGGATACTAATTTTGTTGATTACGTAAGAATTTGTTGCCGAAGTGGCAAAGGTGGTAAGGGCTCTACGCATTTACATCGCGATAAGCTAACTGCCTTTGGTGGTCCTGATGGAGGAGATGGCGGAAGAGGTGGTCATATCATTTTACGTGGTAACAAACAATTTTGGACACTCATCCATTTAAAATATCGAAAACATATTATTGCTAAGCAAGGAGGTGATGGAGGATCTTCTCACAAATCTGGTAAAGAGGGTGAGGATGAAATATTAGATGTGCCACTAGGGACGATTGCTCGTGATTTAGAAACTGGAGAATTTATTTGTGAAATAACAGAAGATGGCCAAGAAATTGTTTTATTGCCAGGAGGAATGGGGGGTAGAGGCAATGCCCATTTTAAATCTCCAACCAATCAAACACCACGTTATTCTCAGCCAGGTGAAGAAGGAAAAGAAGAATGGAAAATTTTAGAATTAAAAGTACTTGCAGATGTTGGTTTAGTTGGTTTTCCTAATGCAGGAAAATCCACATTGCTTTCTGTGGTTTCTGCTGCTAAACCAGAAATTGCTAATTATCCATTTACAACCCTCGTCCCTAATTTAGGAATCGTTCCTTATCGCGATTACAAAAGCTTTGTCATGGCTGATATTCCAGGGATTATAGAAGGCGCTAGTGAAGGAAAAGGATTAGGTACTCGATTCTTGAGACATATTGAACGTAACTCTACTTTGTTATTTATGGTGAGTTGCCAAAGTGATAATATTTATGAAGAATATAAAATTCTTTTAAATGAACTAAAAGAGTATAATCCTGAATTAATGGATAAGCAGCGTATTTTAGCCATTACTAAATGCGATACGATTGACGATGAATTAATCGAAGAATTAGAAAAGGATTTAAAAAAACGGATGAAAGGAAAGTTCAAAATTCCTTATTTGTTTATTTCTGCTCAATCTGGATACCATATTCAGGAGTTGAAAGATATGTTGTGGGAACAATTAAATTAATTCATTGAAAAAACGCTTACACATATTTTTCTCTTTTATACTTTTAGTAAGTTTTAGCTGGCAATGTGCTGCTAAGTCTATTATTTATTTAAGCTTTAAAAACAAACAAACACAATTATCTAAAACAGTTTGTATTAATAGGAATAAACCTAAAAGTTGTTGTGCCGCTAAATGTTATTTAGCAAAAGAATTAAAAAAAGAAGACAAGCGACAATCAAATTCTGCGTCATTAAAAGATAAAACTGAAAAAACTGAATTACGAACTGGAACCATAACCTTCCTCTTTTCGACTCATACTTTAAATCAAGATTATAAAATTATTGAAACTAAAAGCTTACCTAATAACTTTTTGTCTTCGGTCTTTCATCCGCCTAGTTTATAGTTTTTTTACATTTTCAGGCATGCTCTTATAGAGCTGAAGCTCTTGTCACAGTATACATTGTGTCAAATGATGTATATATATATTCCATTCATTTATACTGTAAATTTTTGTAGCAATGATAGTGATATTAAATGTGTATCGATTTAAAACTATATATCAGCTATCAATCATCGAGTAAGCTTGAAAGAACTCATATACCCGAGTATATGAAAAAATAAATATATAAACTATTTATGATCGTTAATCATTGGATTAATCATCAACGTTTAAAGGACAAATTAAAAATGACTCATCTAACCAGTAATATGAAAACTATATTTAAAATAAGCATCATAATCGTATTAATTATACCATTCACTAATTGTAAAAAAGATAAATCGTCACCAGAGCCTGTGTCTCCATTACCAGAACAGGTAACGTCTGGAAATTTAAAAATACTTTTTGAAGGGATGGTCGATACCAACGCCTTGGTTTTAGGCGCCCAAACCTATACTAATCAAGCCGGTAATGCATTTAATATCACAAGCTATGAATTTTTTATCAGTAATATAAAATTAACTAAACTTGATGGAACTGTTTGGAGCGAAATAAATAGCTATCATTTAATTGATTATTCAAATGACCCATCTACTTTAATCTCAATTACTGATGTTCCTTTTGGTAATTACAAATCTATTGAATTTACCTTAGGTGTTGATAGTGCAAGAAATGTATCAGGTGCCCAAGTTGGTGCGCTGGACCCTTCTTCAGGAATGTTTTGGACATGGAATCAAGGATATATTATGGCTAAATTTGAAGGAACTTCGCCACAATCATCTTTAGCTGGTAATCAATTAAAATTTCATATTGGAGGGTTTTCAGGAAATAACTCCGTTTTAAAAACTATCAGCCCTTCTTTTAATGGAGATACAGCTAAAGTGTCTAGCACAGTGGTTCCTCAAATTCATCTTTCTAATAATGTATTAGAGTGGTTTCAAACACCTACCATGATAGATTTCACGACTGTGAATAATATTACGATGCCTGGAGCTAGTGCTAAAATGATAGCAGATAATTACTCAGACATGTTTACTGTAGAGCATATTCATAATAATTAATTATCATTAAAATAGTCAGATTAAGCGGAGTCATTTTTTTGATTCCGCTTATTAATAAAGTTTAATAACTAATAACATTATGAAAAAACTAATAACATTTTTTATTTGCTTTGGTTTTATGTTTGCCTTAAACTCATTAGCTTGTGACGTCTGCGGCAACTACATGGGTATTACGCCTTATGATAACAAGAATAGTATTTCATTTCTACATCGTTACCGCGTGTTTAATGGCTATAGAGATTATCAATCTCAAAGTCATTTTTTTCCGCATTCAGCTTATAAAGTAATGCATGGAAGTGATCCAAGCTTAGATTCAATTAACGCGGCAAATCAACATTATTCTAGTAAGGATTTTGAATCGTATAAAATTTTTGAATTACGACTAAAATATTTTGTTTTAAAACGATTAGAATTAAATGTATTCCTGCCATTATTAAATAATAAATCAAAAACAGGTGATGATTATAACTCACATACTGGATTAGGGGATATTTCAATTAATTCAGGTTTTCATGTTATCACTCCAAAAGCAAATCAAACAGTTCGTCATAAGTTAATTATAGGAGGCGGCATTAAACTGCCAACAGGCAATTATTATGCACACGATGAACATAGCGACCGATTACCTTTTGAAATGCAGCCAGGTACAGGTAGTGTAGACGGTTTTGGATATCTGAATTATGTAGTGATGACAACACAATTAGGACTAAGTGTAAATGTTAATTATAAAGTCAATGGTACAAATTTGTATCACGAAAAATTATGCAATAGTCATAATGATTTTTTATCGTTATTTTATAAATGCAATTTTAAAAATTTAGCTTTTTATCCATCTCTTCAAGCTAACTATGAAAACACTAAAGGATTGAAAATTAAAAATGAAATACAAAAAAACACAGATGTTAATTCTATATTAATAGGGCCAGGTTTAGATTTGTATTATAAATCTTTTTCTATCAACTTAGCCTGGCAATTCACAGCTTATGAAGAGGTAAAA
Organism: Bacteroidota bacterium; assembly: GCA_947450025.1. Lineage (GTDB taxonomy): Bacteria > Bacteroidota > Bacteroidia > B-17B0 > Aurantibacillaceae > UBA4416. The sequence goes on from CANFTW010000006.1 coordinate 93,436, forward strand.
GAAGGTAATCTAAAAAGTGCTGGTAGATTAAGCTTTGGATTGAACTATAATTTTAGCAGAAAAGAGAAAGGCTAATTATTTATCTTTTATTTATTTGAAAAGATAATAGGAACCCAAATATGAAGTTAATATTCACTTTATTTGAATTAGTAGAATTTACTTCGCCAATTCAACAGTCATTCCAAAATCCATGATTAATGGAAGCGGATTACTGCGCATGCCTTGTTCGAATGTAAATTTGTATTTACCTGTTTGCGGAAAAATTAAATTTTGTTTCAAAGGGATTTTATTATCCCAAATATCTCCTGCGCCATCACCCTGCCATTCACCTTTTTTATTTGCTAACACACACTCCAAAGTATCTATAGATGTTTTACCATCTGGATAAGTAGTTGTTAAAAACACAAATAAATTACTGTATGGGTAAGCATCGGCATGACGCACGTTTAAAAATACATTATGGTAGGGCTTGTTGTCTTTAATATCTACTTCAAAACTTAACTTGTTTTCAGTTTTCCAACCTTCATCAGGTAATTTTGTATACTCGCTAAACACCACATTTTTATTACATGATGTCATTATTATACTTAATATCATAACGCTAACCGTTAGGATGTTTTTTTTAAGCGCTAGGAGGATTGTCATTTTTTGGTTTTGGTTTATGATTATGCACTGGTTTTTTGTGATTCGGATTTTGTGGTTTATTTTGGTTTGGATTGTTTGGCTTATTGCCAGTATTATCTGATGCCCCAGCATTTTGAGGTTTAGGTCCTTGATTTGGATTTTTAGGTTTATGGTTATGAACTGGTTTTTTTGGAGCTGAGTCTGCTGCCGAAGCTTGATTAGGATTGGCAGGCTTATTTTGATTTGGCTTATGCTGTGGTTTTTGTTGTTGAATCGGTCTTTCTTTATTTTGTGCGCCGTCTACTTGAGGTTTTTGAGTTGCTTCACCTTGGCGCGCTGGTTTGCGATGATTATTGTGGTGTTTTGGTTTGTTATTTTTCTTTTTCAAACTATCAAAACGCGTTAACGAATCCTGCCCAACCACATTCTCATAATCAGGTTGTTTCACCACTTCTAATTCTTTGAATTGCTTAGGCTCTAATAAATCAGCAGGTTTTTGACCTTCAGCATTTAATTTAAAAATCTCTTTTGTACGAGCAATTGATAACGGAATAAATACATCAGGCTCACTTGTATAACTCCACCAGATAATGCGTTTAAAAATATCCGTCTTTTGATGAAAGGCAAAACCTTTTTCGGTAGCTAATCTTCTATTATCTATTTCTGGAAATTCTTTTAAGGCATCCTGATAACTATCTAATTCATAGTTTAAGCAACATTTTAGTTTACCACATTGTCCGGCTAATTTTAGTGGGTTTAATGATAGCTGTTGGTAACGAGCTGCAGAGGTTGAAACAGTTCTAAAATCGTTTAACCATGTTGAACAACACAACTCTCTTCCACAAGAACCAATGGCACCTAAACGCGCTGCTTCTTGTCTTGCTCCAATTTGGCGCATTTCAATTCGCACTTTAAATTCATCAGCCATTACTTTAATCAATTCTCTAAAGTCAACACGGCCATCAGCAGTATAATAAAATATGGCTTTACTTTTATCGCCTTGATATTCCACATCACTAATTTTCATTTGTAAGCCTAATTTTAAAGCTAGAGTTCTGGCTTTAAACATCGTTTCAACTTCTAAGGCTTGAGCTTCGCGCCATTTATCAACATCTTGTTGCTTAGCTTTGCGATATACTTTTTTAATTTCTTCGCTTTGGTAATTAATGTTTTTCTTTTTTAACTGTAATCGAACTAATTCACCTGTAATAGACACGACGCCTATATCATGGCCAGGCGAAGATTCTGTAGCAACAATATCTCCAACATTTAAAGTTAAGTTATGAATGTTTCTGTAAAATTCTTTGCGTGAATTTTTAAATCTAATTTCAACCACATCACATGGGGCTTGCCCTTCAGGCAAACGCATGTTTCCTAACCAATCAAATACGTTTAGTTTATTACATCCTCCACCAGTTCCACACGAACCGTTGTTATTACATCCTGCGGGGATTCCGCTATTTTTATCTTGCCCAGTTGAGCAACTACCACATGCCATACTTTATATATATTAAGTCAACCAGCAAAATTAATATTACCTATTAATTTGAGCGAAGTCGAGAACATTTAAAATCTTCCTCTAAAAAAGAGTTGCATAAATATACTTATTATTTTATTTCAATTTTTTACGCATTTAAACTTTTATAAACGATGAATGTTTTATATTTAAACTCTTTAGTTTTTAAATTTATGATAGCATTTATTACAGGCGCCACTTCGGGTATAGGAAAATCGACAGCCATTGAATTCGCAAAACATGGGTATGATTTAATTATTACAGGCAGAAGGCAAGAGCGTTTAACAGAATTAAAATCTAGTTTAATAAAAGATTATGCTATTAAAGTAATAGACCTTTGTTTTGATGTGCGAGATGAGCAACAAGTTGCAAAAGCGATAGAGGCTCTGCCATTAGAATTTAAAAACATCGATGTTTTGGTTAATAACGCAGGTTTAGCCGCTGGATTATCTCCTATTCAAGATGGAAATTTAAATCACTGGGAACAGATGATTGATACTAATATAAAAGGGTTGTTATATATTACTAAACATATTTCTAAGATTTTAATTGACAATAAAAAAGGGCATATTATTAATGTCGGTTCAATTGCTGGCAAAGAAGTGTATGCGAACGGGAGTGTCTATTGCGCTACAAAGCATGCTGTGGATGCATTAAATAAAGGGATGCGAATTGATTTATTGCCTCATGGTATTCGTGTTTCGGCAGTTAATCCAGGAATGGTTGAAACCGAATTTAGTATTGTGCGCTTTGATGGCGATGAAGACCGAGCTAAAAAGGTTTATGAAAACATCGTGCCTTTAAAACCAGAAGATATTGCGGAAACCATCTATTGGATAGCCTCTCGCCCTGCCCATGTTAATATTAATGATGTGATTATTATGCCTACGATTCAAGCTAATTCAACCACTGTCTTGCGTTAATCTAACTTTTAGCTTGTTAATTTTAGGGAAGTTACAGGGCAACTATGGAAATCACTTTCCTTCAATCCACTTCGTTATTTTTGAAGATAGGGGGCCTTTAAACGATAAGGCATAGTCAACTAAATAGCCATTTTCATCAATCATGTATTTTTGAAAATTCCATTTCACAGAACTACTCATCACGCCGTTTTTATCTTTACTAGTCAGCCATTTGTATATGTCGCATATACTATCGCCTTTCACATTCACTTTGTCCATCATGATAAATGAGACACCATAATTTTTAGTACAAAAGCTTTTAATATCAGAACTATTACCAGGTTCTTGTTGCCCAAATTGGTTACATGGAAAACCAATAATCATGAAATTGCGGTCTTTGTAAGTCTCAAATAAGGTTTCTAATTCTTTGTATTGAGGAGTGAATCCACATTTGCTTGCGGTATTGACTATCAGAAGTTTTTTGCCCTTAAAATTAGTGAAGTCTATTTCTTCGCCATCAATCGATTTAGCTTTAAATTGGTGTATTGAAGAGCTTGGTTTGCCCTTTTTATTTATAAAAGCGTAAACTAATATAGCAGAGCTTATTAAAACAAGGATAAAAAAGAATTTATTCATAGGGTATATATATTGAGTGAATGAGTTTGATATTTAATTAATTAGTCTTACGTTTATGTACTTAATAAACATTAACTATATGACAAAGTTTAAATTACTTTTTGTGATGATCATGTCTTGCATTTTTGCGTCAGCACAAACAATCTTAATTACTGAACAAAATTACCAAAATTTAAAAGCAACTGGGCAATTAATGCCAAAAGCTAATTATAAATTTATAAATAGTCAAAGTAATATTAGTCAAGGCAATACCCAAGAAATTAGCCATAGCCCTGTTTTTAATGTATCTTCAGCTAAAACTAACACAACAAATTCTTGTCAGTGTATGATGCCAGTTGATCCTACGTTTACAATTGTGCCTATTACATCAGGAACTGCTCCTCAATACAGAAATGATGATGGTTCCACAGCAGTTATTCCACTAGGATTTAACTTTTGTTTTTATGGAACAACTTATACGTCTTGTTATATTAATAACAATGGTAATATCTCATTTGGAAGTCCATATTCAACTTTTAGTTCTAATCCTTTCCCTGATCCTAGTTTTGTGATGGTTGCACCATTTTGGGGTGATGTTGATACACGCAATACATCCAGTGGTTTGCCATATTATAAGAAAACAGCAACCTCTTTAATAGTAAAATGGAGCAACGTCGGATATTATAGCTCCATGGCCGATAAATTAAATGATTTCCAATTAATCATTACCGATGGTACAGACCCTATTTTGCCTAATGGAAATAATATAGCATTTTGTTATGGAGATATGCAATGGACAACAGGCTCTGCTTCTCAAGGTGTCAATGGTTTTGGAGGTATTCCTTCAACAGTTGGTGTAAATAAAGGCGATGGAACAAACTTCATTCAAATTGGCCGTTTTGATCAAGCAGGAGCATCTTATGATGGACCTTATGGATTAAATGATGGTGTATCTTTTTTAGATTACAAATCTTATTTCTTTAACACTTGTGGTACAAATAATAATCTACCTCCAATCGTTCAAGATGCTACAGGTGGTGGATCTGCTTGTGGGGATACTATTAAGATATGTGCTTTGGGAGATACGTTAGTTTATACAACAACATTTTTAGCTCCAGAGAGTAATCAAACCATATCTATTAATGGAAGCGCTCCAACTTTAGGAGGCAGTTTCCAACCTTTAGGAGTTACAACAAGTACAGCGGGCACAACAACTTATGCTTGGATGGTCGTAGCAAGTCCTTCTGTAACTGGAGTTCATACAGTGATTGTAACCGGAACAGATAATGGAACACCACCTTTATCTTCTTCTGCCACTTATTATATACAAATTTTAAATTTAGCGGTGCCTCAGCCTACATTAGTAACTTCTCCATCAGGAACGGTTTGTGCAACGCCAGGAGCTACATTAACATTAGCAAATTGCTCAGCTTATGACAATGTTTATTGGAGTAATGGTTCGAGTGGCTGCTCAACAATAGCCAACTCAACAGGCGTTTACTTTGTAACTGTTAAAAAAACAGGGTGTTTTAAATCTTCATCAGATACGATTCAAGTATTTCCTAATCCGGTTCCAGTAGTATTTGGCCCTTTAAATTATTGTTCTCCGGCAACTAGCACAACTTTATCACTAAATGCTCCAGCGGCAGGTATGGCAGCATATTCAAGCTATACTTGGTCTCCAAGTGCTATAAATACGCCTACAGCATCTATTACAAGTGGTGTTAATACCGTTACAGTTACAGATGTGAATGGTTGTTCAGGATCTACCACATTTACTGTTTCGTCTTCGGCTCCTACAGTTAGTATTGCAGCGTCACCCTCGTCTATTTGTGGGGCAGGCTCGTCAACTCTTACAGCTTCTATCTCAGGAGCTACTAGTTATAGTTGGTCAAATGGGGCAACCACTCAAACTACATCGGTTAATGTTAGCGGGGTATACTCTGTCACGGTTACGGCTAATAGTTGTGTCGCAACAAAATCAATTAATGTTGTGATTAGTCCCACACCCACTGTAACAATTCCATCTTCTGCAGGGATGTGTTCAGGGGCTAGTGCAATCGTTGGCGTGACTTCATTCTCACCAACAGGTGCATACACTTATACATGGAGTAATGGTTCAAATGCAAGTTCAGTAAGTATTTCAACTACGACTGTTTTAACTTTGCAAGTGACTAATGTCGCTTCAGGTTGCGTGAGTTCGATTTCTAATTCATGTTCAGTAGTTGCAGCTGCTAATCCAACGGTGTCATTATCAAGTACAGCTATTATCTTTTGTAATGGAGCCAATGCTACTTTAACACCAACTGTTTCGGGAGGCACGCCAAGCTATTCCTATTCTTGGACACCATCTGTTTTAGGAACGTCGTCAACAGCAACAACTTCTACTGCAGCTGTTTACACGGTATTAGTGACTGATCAAAATTTATGCAAGGGTACAGCAACAGTTACCACAGTAAAATCAAGTCCTTCGGTTAGTTTATCATCACCAGATTATACTATTTGTCCAGGTGAATGCTCAGAAATTACAGCTGCAGCAATTTCTTCATATACGCCATTTGCTTATGTTTGGTCAAATAGTGGAAATTATGTAAGTGATTCAACTTTAGCTTGCATTGCAGGCCCAGTTTCAGTCATCTTTACAGATGCGGCAGGATGCGCTGCTTCATCTACGGTGACTGTTTATAACGATATTGTTCCAGTAGCAAGTTACACAGCAACGCCTCCTTCTCCAGTTACTCCTGGTCAACTGATTGATTTTACGAATACTTCAACCATTTCGTCAGGTACAATTACTAGTGCGGTTTGGTATTTCGGAGATGGTAATGGTGCAAGCGGAAACAATGTAAATCATAGTTACTCAACTTCTGGAACTTATCCTGTGGTTTTAGTTGTAACTGGATCAAATGGTTGTATGGATACAATTTCCACAAATTATGTGGTAGATGCTATAATTGAGTTGCCAAATGTATTTACTCCTAACGGTGATAACGCAAATGATTATCTAAAATTCAAGAATTTAGAGGTGTTTAAGAGTAATAACTTAACAATTTTTAACCGTTGGGGTAAGAAGATATACGAACAAGAAAATTACAAAAATGATTGGAACGGTTCCGGATTCAATGATGGCACGTATTTTTTTATTTTAGAGGTTCCTGATGCAACACCAAAAACCTATAAAGGCTACGTTCAATTAATACGATAAAATTGTGATTTTCAGTTATAGAGCGTAAATTTACGCCTTCATGAAAAGCCAATTACTATCTCAGTTAATCAAGAAAGAATTTTTATTAGAATTCCGGCAAAAATCAACCCTTGCCGGAATTTTAGTTTATATTGTGGCTACAGTTTTTATTTCAGCATTATCTTTTAAAAAAATTATTCATCCTACAGTATGGAATGCCTTATTTTGGACCATCTTCATGTTTATTTCCGTTAATGTATCCAGTAAAAGTTTTATGCAGGAAACTAAAGGAAAAGGCTTGTATAATTATTTGTACTACAATCCTCGTCAATTTATTTTAAGTAAAATCATTTATAATATGATGTTAATGGCCGTTTTAAGCCTATTAACGTTTTTCTTTTATTCTTGGTTTGTGGGAAACATGGTGCAAGATATCGCTATGTTTTTATTGGCCTTGATTTTTAGTTCTTCAGCATTTTCGGGTGTTTTAAGTTTAATGAGTGCTATTGCTTCAAAGGCAAACAATAATATTAGTTTAATGGCTATCTTAAGTTTTCCTGTTTTAATGCCCTTGCTACTAGTTTCTGTCAAGTTAAGTAAACATGCAATCGATGGATTAGCTTGGAGTGTTAGCTATAAGTATTTGTTAATTTTAATTATGCTTAATTTTATAGTGGTTGCATTGGCTACATTATTATTTAATTACCTTTGGAAAGAATAAAATTGATATGATTAAATGGTGGAAAATACTCTCGGCACTTTTAATCCTTTACACGTTAGTGTTAGGAATGTTAGGCCCTGTTCCTCATTTAAATATTTTACATGAGACTATTCGTAATGTGTATTATCATGTGCCTATTTGGTTTGCTATGTTGTTTCAAATGGGATATTCTGTAGTTTATGCTATTAAAAATTTATCTAAAAACGATATTGAAACAGATATTATCAGTAACCAAGCCGCGCAAACAGGATTATTTTTTGCCTTACCAGGATTGTTAACAGGTTGCATGTGGGCGAAGTTTACCTGGGGTACTTGGTGGACTTTCCAAGACCCTAAACTAAATGGTGTGGCGATAGCTGTATTAATTTATTTGGCTTATTTTATTTTAAGAAGTTCAATTGACGATGAGCAAAAGAGAGCTCGAATAGCAGGAGTATATAATATTTTTGCATTTGTTATGATGTTTGTATTTATTATGATTTTACCTCGTTTAACAGATTCATTACACCCTGGAAATGGCGGTAATCCTGCGTTTGCCAAATATGATTTAGATAGTCATATGCGGATGGTGTTTTATCCAGCTGTCATTGGTTGGGTGTTATTAAGCCTTTGGATATTAGACATCAAAAAACGTTTAGCCATTTTAACTCATAAAGAAAATGAACAATAAAATAATTTTATTCTTAGTTAGTTTTTTAATTCCATTTTTGGGTCAAGCACAAGATATGGTTGCACCAGAGATGGCAGATACCTTTAGAAGTGAAGGAAAAATTTATGTTGTGATTGCCGTATTAGCTATTGCATTTACGTGTATTATTGGATACCTTATTTATATCGATATCAAATTGAAAAAATTAGAGAATAAAAAATAAAAAAAGTTTTTCCCTTTCTTTTTTATTTGAAGGGAAAGGAATTTGAAAAAAAATACCATGAAAAAAATACATATATTAGGAATAGTTGTAATTGCAGTAGCCATTGGAGTGATTTTTACATCGCTTCAAAGTAGCGCAACCTATTCGGATTTTGCAGAAGCTTCTGCAAATCCAGATACGGAGTATCATGTGGTGGGTAAATTAAATAAAACAGCACCGATTCAATATGATCCAAAAATCAACGCCGATGAATGTTCATTTATGATGATTGATAATAAAGGTATTGAAAAGAAAGTGGTTCTTCATAAAAGTGTTCCTCAAGATTTTGCAAAGTCTGAACAGATTGTGTTAATCGGAAAAATGGAAGGAAATGAATTTCATGCAGATGAAATTTTAATGAAATGTCCTAGTAAATACAATGATGGGAAACCACAAGCTTAATCAAACGATAACTACTTAATTTAAAATCATTGGATACTACTACAGTCAATATTGCGGAACGTTTGTGGATAGGCCAAATTGGTCATGCCTTTATTGTTTTATCTTTGGTAGCAGCTTTAGTTTCAGCTATCAGTTATTATTTTTATTCTAAAGAAGAATTAACTTCTGAATGGAAAAAAATTGCGAATTATAGCTTCACAATTCATTCTATTTCTATTATTGGTATAGCAGCAACCTTGTTTTTCATGCTGTTTAATCACTATTACGAGTATTCATATGTTTACCAACATAGTAATAATGAAATGCCAATGCAATACATTATGTCTTGTTTTTGGGAAGGACAAGAAGGTAGTTTTTTATTATGGGCATTTTGGAATGTGGTATTAGGTAATATTTTACGCAAAACAATTGATGCTAAATGGGAAGCACCTACCATGGCTATTTTTGCTTTAGTGCAAGTCTTTATTGCAAGTATGTTGTTGGGTGTTTTTATTGGTGATTATAAGTTAGGGTCTAATCCATTTATATTATTAAAAGAAAATCCTCAATATGCCAATTTACCGTTTTTGCAAGTCGAAAATTATATAGCTAAAATAGATGGAAGAGGTTTAAATCCATTATTAATGAATTATTGGATGACCATTCATCCACCTACTTTATTTTTAGGATTCTCATCAACATTAGTTCCTTTTGTCTTTGCCATTGCTGGTTTATGGAAAAGAGATTTTACAACTTGGCAAAAGCCTGCATTAACGTGGACGTTTTTTAGTATCATGATCTTGGGAACTGGAATTTTAATGGGAGGCGCTTGGGCTTATGAAGCCTTAAGTTTTGGCGGTTTTTGGGCATGGGATCCAGTTGAAAATTCTTCCCTAGTGCCTTGGTTAGTAATGGTTGGAGCAGGGCATGTGATGATTGTCAATAAAAACAAAGGAGGCTCTTTATTTATGACTCATTTATTAGCGATTGCTTCCTTTTTATTAGTCCTATATTCTACTTTTTTAACACGCAGTGGTATTTTAGGAACAAGTTCGGTGCATGCGTTTACAGATTTAGGAATGCAAGGGCAATTGGTGATTTATGTATTAACCTTTTTATTGATTTGCGTGGTGCTTTTAATTCATGATAAACTCATTCGTGTATCATATATCATGTTGTCTTTTTTAATGTTGTTTTTTGGAATTGTATTCGGCTATAAAATCATCTTATTACTAATTTGGTTAGCTGTCAGTTTTGTATTAACGATTTATTCATACATGAAATTTTTCCCAAAAGAAGATGACGAGGAAAGTTTATATTCTAGAGAGTTTTGGATGTTTGTTGGTTCATTGGTTTTCTTGTTATCCTCTTTAGTAATTACCTATTTCACATCGATCCCAGTACTTAATAAATTATTTTCTTTAGAAAAAGCACCAATCAAAGTTGCTGATTATAATTTGTGGCAAGTGCCTTTTGCGATTGTTGCGTTATTGCTTGTGGCTGTGACTCAATATTTTAAATATAAAAAAACGGATCCTAAACAATTTTTAAAACACATTAGGATTTCGGCATTGTTGGCATTTATATTCGGTTTATCGGCAGTGATTCCATTGTATTTTTTAAAAGATTATTCATCTTCAAGCTCTGTTGATAAATGGAATTTAATATCATACGCTTTATTATTTATTTCAGCATTATTCGCAGTTTTCTGTAATTTGGATTATTGGATGCGTGTTTTAAAAGGTAAGCTTCGTCATGCAGGCGCATCTATTGCTCATATTGGTTTTGCTTTAATCTTGCTAGGCGCATTAATATCAACTTCTAAAAAACAAACTATTTCTCAAAACACTTCGCAAAAAAATGTGGCTAGTTTAGGAGAAAATTTTAATGCCCAAAAAAGTTTGGTGTTAACCATTGGTGATACCTTGCCAATGGGCAATTACTTAGTTACTTATAAAGGCAAGGAAAGAAAAGGTATTGATGTGTTTTTTAACATGGACTACTTTACTAAAGATAAAGATGGCAAACTAGTAAAAGCTTTTGAGTTAAGTCCATTAATTCAAGATAATCCTCGCATGGGGCAAGCGTCTCATCCCGATACTAAGCACTTTTTAGGAAGTGACATTTATACCCATGTTACCTATGGTGTATTATCTGATACAAAGGAAGTCAAGGATGATGCCTATAAAACGCCAACTAATTTTGTGGGTCATATGCGCGATACGATTTTTGCAGATAATGCAATTATTTTGATAGATAGTATTATGACTAACTTAACAGAAGAACAGTATACAAAAAATGATAGTTTATTAATTGTGACAGCCGTTTTAAAAGCAACAGATATTAACGGAAATATTTATAGAGCTACTCCTAAATACATTTTAAAAAACAACATGGTCTTGCCCGATGAATTTGAATTAAAGGAATTAGGCTTAAAATTTATATTCTGGAAAATAAATCCTAACGAAGGAAGCATCGAAATTCAAATGAGTGAAAAAGTAAATAATACAAAAGATTTTGTGGTCTTAGAAGCTTATATGTTTCCATTTATAAATGTTTTATGGATTGGTTGCATCGTGATGGTGATAGGTACTATAGTAGCTATTATTGAGAGACGACGCATAAATAAATTAAAAGCTCAGTAAGCTCTGAAAAAATCTTTAAATATAGTATTGATTGGTGTTGGCAATTTATCGCATCATCTTGCCGATTCTTTTTACTCTTTAAAAGGCGTTCATTTGCTTCAAGTTTTTAATCACAGAAATACCAAAGAAGCTAAACAATTTTCTAAAAAATTTGGCTGTAGTTTAGCAACAAACTATGCTGATATAAATACTCAAGCAGATATTTATATTTTAGCTGTGAAAGACGATGCTATTTCAGAAGTGGCCAAAAATTTAACGTCTTTAAAGTTAAATGGCATTATTGCCCATACTTCGGGAAGTACAGATGTTTCTGTTTTAAAAAGGTCGTCTAAATATATTGGCGTTTACTATCCATTGCAAACCTTTTACAAAGATGCTTTGATCGAATGGTCATCAACTCCGATCTTAATTCAAGGAAACACAATTGAATCTGAAAATAAATTGAAACAACTAGCGAAATTAGTTTCTAAAAAAGTAAAATTAGTTGATTCTAAAAAAAGATTGCAAATTCATTTAGCAGCAGTGTTTGCTTGTAATTTTACAAATGCGATGTATGTGGCTGCATTTCAAATTATTGAAAACAGTTTGAGTAAAAAAGATACGGATTTATTGTTGCCACTCATGACTCATTCCTTTCATAAATTAGAAAGTGTTCACCCTAAGGATGCACAAACAGGACCAGCTAAAAGACATGATGAGTTGGTTATGAAAAAACATTTACAACTCATAAAATCTAACCAACAATTAACTCAAGTGTATAAAATGTTGTCTGATTTAATTGTATCACAGCAAAAATTAAATGATGGAAAATTTTAAGCAAAAATTAACACGCATAAAAACATTTTTATTTGATGTAGATGGTGTCCTTACTAATGGTCAAGTGTTTTTAATGGCTAGTGGCGAATTTGTTAGAAGTTTAAATTCTAAAGATGGGTATGCTTTGCAGTTGGCTATTAAAAAAGGCTACCGTATAGCAATTATCACAGGCGGGAATAGCCAAATAGTCAAAAGTGCTTTGCATGGATTGGGAATTGAAGACGTGTTCTTATCTCAACATGATAAGCTACAATGTTATAAAGATTATATTAATGAGCATGATTTAAACGAAGAGGAGATCTTATATATGGGCGATGATTTGCCGGATTATGAGGTCATGTCTAGAGTTGGTTTGGCAACATGCCCTCATAATGCGGCACATGAAATAAAAGATATTTGTTTATATATCTCTAGCAGAAATGGAGGCGAAGCTTGTGTACGTGATATTATAGAGCAAGTGATGCGATCTCAAGGAACTTGGGAAATTACCGGCTGGTAATTTTCAATTCTCCCGTATCGATTAAATGTTTGGTTTTATAAATTGCAGCTACACTAATCCCGTCAGTTATTTCTCCTTTCATCACCATTTCAAATGCGTCATTGAAGTGTATTTTTTTTACTTTTAAATCTTCGCTTTCTTCCGGTTCAGCTTCTTCAAAACTTAACTGAGTTGCTAAAAACACAAAAGCATGTTCATCTGTTGCCGAATTACTTAAATGTAATTGCATAATTTCTTTAAAGTTTTTTGCAACAATACCGGTTTCTTCTTTTAACTCTCTTCTCGCTGTTTCAATAGGAGCTTCTCCCAAGGGGCCACCTCCTTCTGGAATCTCCCAGCTATAGGCATTTAAAGGGTATCGCCACTGACCAACTAACCAAGTATATCCATCATCGCTTAACGGCAAAATACCAATAGCTAAATTTTTAAAATTCACTACGCTATAAATAGCAGGATTTCCTGCTGGATTTATGGTTTGATGTTTATGAACAGCTATCCATGCAGACTCATATACTAGTTCACTTGTTAATGTTTTCCAGGTGTTTAGAGGGTCTTGATGATTCATATAATACTAGTTTGTGTTATCATAATTTCAACATAGGTTTCACACAGTTGAATTGTTAATATTAGGCTTATTTTCTTATATTTAGAAACCTAAACAGCGTTAAATTCGTAAAACTGAAAATTGTTATGTTCAAAAGACGTCTTTTTTTTATTGTCCTATTGGCGACTGGTTATTTAAATGCCCAGACGTTTTATTGGGTAGGCGGTTCAGGGTATTGGAACGATATTAATCATTGGTCTTTTGTTAGCGGAGGAGCTCCTGCAACAACTATTCCTAATTCAAGTTCAACGGTTGTTTTTGATAATGCCTCTTCAATCTCTAGTTTTACGATTCATGCGCTACATGATGTTAGCTTCCATTCTATAATAGCTCAAAACACTCAATTTAAGATAGATGTTATTGGTTCCCCAACAGTTGATTTAAGAATCAGTGGGCAAGTTACTTTAAATCCTAATTTTCAATTTAACTTAAATGGTAAAATCTACTTATCACCACAAAATTCTGTAAATTATCAATTTTCACATCAAAAGTTTCATAATGATATTGTATTAAATGCATCGTCTGATGTTGATTTAGGAGTTTTGTCTACGTCCAAATCAATTCTAATCTCTGGTAATTTTAAATTAAAAAACTCGGTAGTTTTTGCAGATGATATACAAATCTCTAATGCTCGATTAGTTTTTGATAATAACTTGTTTCAAGCAACAACGCGAGTTGATGTTAATAATTCTCAGATTACAAATCCTACTGCGACTAAAAGTAAAATTATTTGTCCGTTAAATAATTTGCAGCCTTCTGTATTACAAACATTACACTCAGTTTCTAATTTATCTGTTAATCCTATTATGCCTCAGGCATGTGTGGTTCCTAATCCTACAGTGGTGTTTCCAACATGTCAAGGCTTATGTAATGGCGTTGCCATATTTAATTTATCTGGTTGTACAAATCCTCCATATCTCATTCAATGGATTAATCCAGTTTGTTCTTCGTCATTACCACCTGCTCAACCGGCATTTAGTGGAACCACCTATTCCGTAAATACTTTATGTGGATGTTCTAGTCAGTACTTAGTTATTTTTGAAAATGCACTTGGAGAGCAAGCGGCAGTTTCAGTTGGTGTTGTAGATCCGCCAGCAACTATTTTGAATTTTTCTCAAACGCAACCAACTTGTAATAATTTATGTAATGGACAGATTCGAGCCTCTGTTTTAACAGGTGCAGTGCCAATGGTCATTAATTGGAATCCGCCAAATGTGAGTCATACTAATATTATTTCCAAGGATACATTGAAGAACGCTTGTGCAGGAACATATACAATCACTGCGACTAATGTTAATGGATGCACGAATACATTTACAACGGTCTTAGTTCAACCCTCAGTATTATTAGCAAATGGCTCTAGTAGCAGCGTCACTTGTAATGCTTCGTGTGATGGTTCTGCATTAGTAGCTCCTTCAGGTGGAACAGGACCATACAGCTATTCGTGGTCTTCTCCAAGTTCTTCTCCTTCAACATCAACATTATCAAATTTTGGTGGTTTATGTCCAGGTGTCGTAACAGCAACCGTTACCGATACTAAATCTTGTTCGGCAACATATTCTGCAAATATTACTCAACCACCTGCTATTACCTTAACAGTTACTAAAACTAACTTAATATGTGCTAATATTTGTAACGGAACAGCTTCTGTTACGGCTACAGGAGGAATAGGCAGCTATACTTATTCTTGGACCCCTAGCGGAGGAACAGGAGCCAGTGCTACTGGCTTATGCTCTGGAAATTATACTGTAACAGTGACCAATAATGTTACTTGTATTAAAACAATCACAGTAGATATTTTATCTCCTCCAACGTTAACCGCTAGTCCAACACAATCAAATATATTATGTAACGCAGCATGTAATGGTTCAGTTAATTTAAATCCTACAGGAGGAACTTCTTCCTATACCTATTCTTGGTCGCCGGTTGTATCTAACACTGTGACAGCTTCTGGTTTGTGTGCTGGAATATATTCTTATTCAGTAACAGATGTGTTAGGTTGTCAATATACAAATACAGTATCAATAACCCAGCCTCCAGCGTCTACTTTATCAATTTCAAGTGCTAGCATAACTTGTAATGCTGCTTGTAATGGATCAGCAATTGGTAATATGAGTGGAGGAACAAGTCCTTATACCTATAGTTGGTCGCCAGGAAATCCTTTAGGACAAACAACACCAACAATTACAAACTTATGTCCAAATACGTACACCTTAAAAGTAACTGATGTTAATGGCTGTATGGTTACCAAAACCGTCACGATTTCTCAACCCACACCCATAACTGCAAATATTACAACAGTAACGCCTAGTTGTAATGGAACTTGTGATGGATCTATTAATACTATTCCATCTGGAGGGGTTGCTCCTTATTCTTATACCTTGCAAACGTCATCAACATCAATTACGTCAAATCCGCCGTTTACTAATTTATGTGCGGGTTCTTATTCCGTAATTATTAAAGACGCTTTAGGTTGTGTAAAAATTCAAACGGTCAGTTTAACTCAACCAAATCCTATCACCTTAACATTGAATGCCACGTCTATTAATTGCTTTAACCAATGTAATGCATCTGTATCTGCAGTTGTCAATGGAGGGTCGCCTATCTATACTTTTACATGGAGCACAGGAGGCACTTCCAATTCATTAGTTAATCAGTGTGCAGGGGTAAGATCGGCTACGGTGACAGATGTTAATGGCTGCTCAGCATCAGCAACAGTCACGATTACCTCTAAGCCAGATTTAACAATCAGCATTACGCCAACTAATCCAAATTGTAACTCGCAATGCACTGGAATTCTCACTACTTCAGTTAGCGGTGGCACTCCAAATTACACTATAAATTGGAATAATGGGGCAGTAGGTAATATCGTTAATAATTTATGTCAAGGTGTATATACGGTAACTGTTACTGATTTCTTAGGCTGTATTAAGACACAAACAGCTTCTATAATAACTCCTCCCGCAATAACCTTAACTCCTGCAAATGGAACTGTAAGTTGTTCTGGTGTTTGCGATGGAACAATATCTGTAACCGCATCCGGAGGGACTCCAGGTTATTTTTATAATTGGAATACAATACCAGTTCAAACTAGTCAATTAGCTAGTGGATTGTGTGCTGGGAATTATTTTGTGACTGTGACTGATTCAAAAGGCTGCATTGCTTCAGTAGGCGCAAATGTTATACAGCCAGCTGTATTAACGGCTTCAATGAGTAATGTTCAAGCAAGTTGTAATGTGTGTATTGGCTCTGCCACGGCAAATGGAATTGGCGGAACACCACCCTATACTTATTTATGGGTTCCGGGTGGACAAACTACACAAACTGCAAGTAACCTTTGTGTAGGACCTCAAACAATTACGATTACCGATAGTAAGGGATGTTTAACTACTCAAACTGTGCAAATAAACCAATTGGTTATTGTATTGGTAACTTCAAATGGTAATACATTAGCTTGTAACGGAGCTTGCTCTGGAGTTGCAATAGCAAATGCTTCAGGAGGCATTGCGCCATACAGTTATACTTGGACTCCAGTGCCTACTCAAAACACACAGATTGCTTCAGGCTTATGTGCCGGAACTCATACGGTTATGGTTTCAGATGTTAATGGTTGCTCAAATATGGGTACTGTTAATTTTGTGAATCCCCCCGCTATCACATTAACGGTTAATAAAACAGATGTTACTTGTAATGGCTCATGCAATGGGTCGGCTAGTGCCATTGCAAATGGAGGAACAGGTGTGTTATCTTATTTATGGCAACCTGGAGGTATGACCACTTCATCTGTTTCTGGCCTATGTCCTGGTAGTTATTCAGTAACAGTATCTGATATTAATAATTGTTCGCAAGTTCAAGTGATTACTATTACACAATCTAATTCTATAACGGCTACGTTTACTTTTACAAATCCAACGTCTTGTGTGACTGCTAATGGCGCAATAGCGACTTCGATTACCGGCGGACTAGCACCTTATACTTATACCTGGTTGCCAGGTAATTCATCAGCTAATCCATACACAAATCTTTCTGCAGGAAATTATTCATTAAATATTAATGATGCTGCAGGATGCACTAGAACAGTAGTAGCTTCTTTAAGCAGTCCTACAGGGGCAACGGTTTCGGTCGTATCTAATTCTATTTCTTGTTTTGGTCTATGCAGTGGATCAGCTACTTTATCTATATCAGGTGTAGGACCATTTAGTGTGAATGGTTCTGCTATTCCTTCGAATACAACTACCTTACTTGGGTTATGTTCAGGAATTACAAACGCTGTCGTATTGGATGCCAATGGTTGTGTAACTAATCAAACCATTAGTATTTCCCAACCTCCTCAGCATACTGCTACTGGTATCATTACAAACGCAACATGTCATTCAGTTTGTTCAGGCTCTATAAATTTAACGCCTAACGGTGGTACCCCTGCTTATACCTATTCATGGTTTCCTACGGGAGGTAATGTTCAAGATCCAATTAATTTATGCTCAGGAAATTATTCAGTGATTACAACTGATGCAAATGGGTGTTCTTTAACGAATACATTCGTCATAGTCCAGCCTACCTCATTAACTCTTAGTTTTAATAAAAAGGATGTGCTATGTCATGGAAATTGTGACGGAGGTGTAAGAGCGATTGTTGGTGGAGGAACTACACCATATTCATATACCTGGACTCCCTTAGGTTCTTTTTTAGGTTCAACAATCGATACGTTAGTAAACTTATGCTCAGGTATTTACTCGGTTACGGTTCAGGATTTAAATGGATGTTCTATTTCAGGAACTGTAAATATTGGACAACCTACACTATTAACATCCACATTGACTAGCATTAATGCTAAATGTAATAATCAATGCAATGGATCAGCTATAATTAATGTAAGTGGCGGAACGCTGCCATATTCATTTTCTTATAATACCTCGCCAGCAGTCACCACACAAACTATAAATAATTTATGTGACGGTTCTTATATAGGGCAAGTGATTGATGCCAATGGGTGTAGTAATACTTTGAATTTTAATATTACAGAGCCGTTGCCAATTGTTATTACAAGCACTCTTAGTCATCCAAAGTGTCATGCGGTTTGTGATGGCAGTGTGGCAACTACAGTTACCGGTGGCAACCCTAGTTATCATTATTCATGGATAACTAGTGGAGGTACTGTTCCAAACCCTACGGGATTATGCGCAGGAAATTATACCGTAGTGGTTACAGATGATAGTTTGTGTTCTGCTCAAGCACTAGTTGTTTTAATAGATCCTGTTGCACTCATTGCAAACACAACCTTTACTAATCCTACTTGTAATTTAGCTTGTAATGGTATTGTTTCAGCAAGTCCAATTGGAGGAACAGCTCCTTATTCTTATTCATGGATATCTCCTAGTAATAACAATCAAACTGTTTCTAATTTATGTTCAGGAGCGTATACAGTAACCGTTAGTGATGCTAATTCTTGTCAAAGTATTCAGTCAGTGACGTTAACCGATCCATCTGCAATTACCTTGAACCCTGCTGTAACACCAGCTACTTGTGGTTCTAGTAATGGATCTATCAATGCGGTGGCATCATCTGGTGTAGCTCCATATACTTATCAGTGGCTACCTCCTGTTTCTGCAGCGCAATCTACCAATACGCTAGTAACCAGTATTCCTGCTGGAATTTATACGGTAATTGTTACAGATGCTAGCGCGTGCTCAGCTACCTTAACCATACCGCTTAGTAATTCCAATGGTCCAAATGGAGCGACTATTACTTCAACCAATGTAGCTTGTAACGGACAGTGTAATGGTGCGGCAGATGTTTCTAATCCTATAGGAGGAGCAGCGCCTTATGTCCTGAGTTGGGTTACTCCAGTATCTTTAAGCCCATCTATTTCAGGTCTCTGCGCGGGGACCTATACTGCACAAATTCAGGATGCTAATAATTGTATTTTTTATAAAGCAGTGACAATTCTGCAGCCACAATTAATAGATGATAATGAAACGATTTTGAGTGCAACATGTTTTGGCAATTGTAATGGAAGTATTACTTTAAATCCAAGCGGCGGAAATGGAACTTATTCATATGTATGGAGCAATGGAAGTAATTTGCAAACCGTTAGTGGCCTATGCCCAGGTTCAATTTCTGTGATAATCACCGATAATTTAAACTGTAACTTTGCCGCTACCTATACGGTTCCTAGTTTAACAACAATTACTAGTAGTACCTTTGCCACTAATAATAACTGTTTTGGAGATTGTAATGGTACTTTATTAGCTACAAATGTTGCAGGAGGATTGCCTCCTTATTCTTTCAATTGGTCAGACTCTTTTGGACAATCGACATCTTTAGCTGTTGGATTATGTAATGGATCCTACTCTGTAACTATTACAGACGCTAATGGTTGTTTTAATTCAGTGCCAGCTATCATTTCATCGCCTTCTCAAGTTGCAATCACACAAGTGAGTACCCAGCCTATTTGTTATAATGATTGTAATGGTTCCTTTACAGTTACACCAATTGGAGGAACAATGCCATATACCTATACATGGACTCCAACTAATGTTAATAATAACTCGATTACGAATTTATGTTCAGGATCTTATTCAATACTTGTCAATGATGCCAATGGGTGCTCTGCAACTGATACTTACTCATTAACAAATCCTCCTTTGTTGACATTATCCGCTATCATAACATCTGCTAGTTGTAATACAACATTAGATGGCGCAATTGATGTAACCGTTAGTGGAGGTGTTCCCAATTATTCCTATACTTGGACTCCTACAGGAGCCATCACTCAAGATATTTCAAATGTTCTATCAGGAGTGCATTCGTTAACCTTAACAGATAATTATGGTTGTAATCTTGACACGTCATTTGTACTCACACCAGCTATTACTGTGAATGCTGTTGCTGGACAAGACACGATGCTATGTCAAAATATAACTTTACTATTAGATGGTTCGGCGTCAAACGGAGGCGTTTCTTATCAATGGTTTGAAATACCTGGAACTTCAGCGATTGCTAATTCAATTACAACTTCGGTAACTCCAGCAGTCGGAACAAATACGTACGTGTTACTAGCGACTAATGGAGCTTGTAATGATCAAGATACTATTTTGGTGACCACTCATGCATTGCCTATTGTTGATGCAGGACCTATGGTTAATATCCCGATATTTTCTTCTTCTAGTATTGGAGGAAATCCAACAGCAGCTTCAGGCAGTATATTTAGTTGGTTCCCAATAACAGGTTTAAATAATCCAAACTCTGCAAATCCCGTTTCTGGCACAACAGTGACGACTATTTATACTGTGTCGGTGGTTGATGTTAATGGATGTATAGGTTCTGATACCGTTACGGTTTATATCTATCCTGAAATTACAATTCCAAATGGGTTTTCACCAAACGGTGATGGAAAAAATGATGTTTGGCAAATTGATTTTATTAATTTATTCCCTGATTGTGAGGTGGAAGTATATAATCGATGGGGCGAGCAATTGTTTTATTCAGTAGGATATTCTGTGCCATTTAATGGACAATATAAAGGAAAAGATTTACCAGTAGGAACTTATTATTATGTTATCAAATTAAATCATCCAGCCTATCCTAACGCCTATACAAGTCCATTAACCATATTTAGATAAAGATGAATAAGATTTTATACATAACGGTAATGGTGTTGCTTACAAGTAAGTTTCTGGCACAACAGTTACCTCAGTATACTCAGTATATGCTAAATGAAATGGCAATTAATCCTGCAGTTGCAGGCAAAGATAATTACGCGGATGTTAGATCAAATAATCGTTACCAATGGGTTGGAATAACGGATGCACCTCGAACTTATATGTTAACCTTGCATAGTCCTTTAAAAAATAAACGTATGGGCTTAGGTACGCAAATTTATACCGATATTGTTGGTCCAACAAGAAGAGTAGGAATTAGTTTAGCCTATGCGTATCACATTAAACTTTCTGAAAAAATTAAACTGTCGTTAGGTTTAAGTGCCGGAATACAGCAGTGGGGGATTGATGGACATAAATTACATTTGCATGATTCGGGGGATGAAAATTTATTGACGCAATATCAAACTAAGGTAGTTCCTGATTTTGGAGCAGGCCTATATGTGCATCATGAAAATTGGTATATTGGTTTTAGTGCTCCTCAGTTATATCAAAGTCCCATTAAATTATATGATGGCGGAGATAATAAGGGAACGTTAGTGACTCATTTTTTATTAAATGGCGCCTATAAGTTTAAAGTAAATGATGAATTTAAAATAGAGCCATCATTTTTAGCTAAATATGCCAGTCCCGCTCCTATTAAGGTGGATGTTGGAGCTCGCGTCATTTATCAAGAACAAATTTGGTTAGGCGTTGGATACAGACACCATGATGCATTTACAGCTATACTTGGATTTATGTATAAAAATTATTTAATGATTGGGTATTCTTACGATTTCACAACAACTAATTTGAAAAAGTATTCTACTGGAACCCATGAGTTAATGCTAGGGTTAAAGTTTTCTAAACAGCAAACTAAACATTGGACTGATGATAATACAACTAATTAATTTTTTAGTTGTTTTTAGTCAATTTATCTTATTTTTGACAAAATTTTAAACGTAAACCATACAGGAAATAGATTAATTAATGGTTTTCAACCATATAAATAAACAAATATTAAAACTATGAAATTTCATAAAGAAGGATATCCAACATTATTAGTCACTATTTTATTTAGTGCCATTATGATTAGTATAGCAAAATTAGTTTTCCCTGATTTTGCTATAGCGCTTTGGTTTGCTTATGCGTTATCAGGATTTTTATTGATTGTCGTGCTTCAGTTTTTTAGACATCCGTCTCGTGTGCATACCATTAATGATCATGCTATTGTAGCTCCAGCAGATGGCGAAGTGGTTGTGATTGAAGAAACAGAAGAGGGGGAATATTTTAAAGATAAACGTATTCAGGTGTCTATATTTATGTCTCCAATAAATGTGCATGTTAATCGCTATCCAATTGCTGGTGAAGTGACTTACGCTAAGTATCATCCTGGAAAATTTTTAGTTGCAAGTTTGCCTAAAGCAAGTACAGAGAATGAACGAACGTCAGTTGTTGTCAAGCATCCTTCAAACGGTCAATCGGTTTTATTTAGACAAGTTGCTGGAGCTTTAGCGCGTCGTATTGTGATGTACAGTAAAGAAGGAGATAAAGCCACTCAGTGTGGTGAAATGGGTTTTATTAAGTTTGGTTCTCGTGTAGATTTATATTTGCCTTTAGACGCTAAACTTAAAGTTAAAATGGGAGATGTTGTTAAAGGCTCTCAATCAGTTATTGCTGAGTTTTAGCATTTTGTTTCCGTTGTTTATAGATTAAAAACAGGAATAAAAGTAAAAGGACAAAAACACTGATAGCCAAGTATAAAAATATATTTTCGTGATGATTTTTACTTAAATAAAAATCGCTACCATAATATACATAAGCTCCCCACATAGATGGTGAATAGTTTTGTTTTGCAAAATAAAGTTTTGTTTCATATAATGCATCTGATGAAGCTAATCCTTGAGCCATAAAAGAATAAAATTTTTCTAAAAACTCAGCGTTTTCTTTGTCGTCAATAGGCCATATGCTACAAATTACTGCATGAGCATGTTGATTCATTAAAATGTAAGGAAAACTATTTATTTTATCAAATCTAACTTCTCGGCCGATGCCACTGCCACAACCATTTAGTAAATAACTACTACCGTCTAAATTTTTATTTAAAACACAATTGCTATTTATCACAATCGTATCATTTAAAATTAACTCCTGTTCAACAGACTTGTCATTTGAGTTTATATGACCAATATATTCAAATAATTGATTCGGTTTTAAAAAGCATTGATTCGATGAAGCATCGCATTTTTGGATGTTAAAAAGTACTTTTAATTTATTTATTAAAGTTTCGCTAAATAATAATTTTGGATATTTATGAGATGCAAAATTTGGCACTAAGATATTCAAATACTTATATTTTATGACTTGTCTACTCTTTTTTAAAAGGATATATCCACTTATAGTATATGTAAAATTATATCTATTAATAAGGGCTGAACTGGAAAATGAATGATGTTTGACGGAATCTGTTTGAAGCATATCGAAATTAAGAGAATTTAAAAATCCATCGTTAATGATAGTTACTTTTTTAATATTCCTTTTAGTAAGTATGCTGTCTATTTTTTTAAAATAAGCTTCATACATTAAATAATTTGTTTTTTTAAAATAGGAAGTGTTACTTCTTATACTATCTCTTTGGAAAATTTTATTGCTTTTTTGGAGTGGAATATAATCACTATTAATAGAGCAATTAATCATCAATGTAGTATCAGGTAACGAAATAATAGCTATTGTTAAAACTGGATTATGTGTGATTAAATAATTTATTACAGAGCAGTTTTCTTTTTTACAAAAAAAAGAGATGCTGTCTAACATTTTTGATTTATGGTTAATTAATTCGTTAGCATAGGGCTCCTTATTTAATTTCTTAATAAACTCAATAAGGTTATAGCATTTATAGATATAAATTTGATTTTTTGTTGCTTGAAATAACTCAAAATATACCGCTAATAATTTTTGATAGGGATTAATATTATATTGGTCGTCAAATCCATTATAGTGATTTTCAACTTCTATTTTATAAAAATTTTCCCAAATAGGAATGGACTTTAATAATGATGTTTCATTTTTATACAAATACTTAATATCATGAGTTTTATAATACAAACTCATATTAATACTTGATTCCCAAGTTATGATAGCAGAATAGTCTGAATAATTTAAAACAGTGTTGTCAACTACTAAAGCTTCTTTTGTTTTATCCGCTAAAACCAAACTTGCGTCATCTAGCTTTCTGTATTTTAAAATAATAGACCATATTTTATAAATACTGCTATGTAAGGAACTTTTTTTATTTGGATAAATAGATGTTGCTAATGCTTCTGCTTTAGTTAAATAAGTAATACTCCGATGATACATATTTAAATTTTCACTTAATGTCCATTGCTGTTCACTTAAATTTAATAGATCACTTAAAAATGTGCCATACCTTCTATAATGCAATGCTTTTAAAAAGGGAATATCAGATAATGCAATCGCTGAGTCTAAGAATTTAACATCTCTATATTTTGTGTTTCTAGCTCCATTTCCAATATAAGAGTAGTATCTCGAATAACTTATTTTATCTCGTTTTTTAAATGAATAATGTAATAACGTTTTTGTTGCCTTAGCTATAAAATAGGTACTAGAATCATGCATTAAATAACAATGATAGTAATTAGCTAAACGGCCATAAAATAAAGCACTATCCAAGGAATTATTTTTGTTAATACGAAATTGTAAGGCTATGTATTTTAAATTATTTTCAAAATGTCCTTGTTCTAAATTATATTCAGCTAAAAAATCGTAAGCGTTGGTAAGATAGCTAGCAGAAACTATTTTTTTGTTTGCTACTATTTTATTCGCTAATACCAGAGCACTATCTGTTTTTCCACTCCAATACAAATTAAGAGGCAAATTCTGGCTAAACAAATTAGCAGAAAAAAAGCAAAAAATAATTAAATAAGTTTTGATGATGCGAATAATCATTATTTAGTACTATACTCTTTTAAAATTAATTTCTTTTTAAATGCCATTTCATTAGTATTAAAAATGGTGGTATTCAAAATGTTTAACGCTTCATTTGTTTTATTATTATACAAATAACTAAGTACTAAATAATACATGGATTTGTTTTTATAGACAGACGTTTGAGGTAGAAGTAGTAAATGATTTATGGCACTATCCATTTTATTTAATTTAATAAAACAAATACCACTATAATACATGGCTGTATCATTTTGCGCAATACTTACAAATTGGTCAAGTGCTGCTTTATAATCTTTGGCACGATAATAACTCATGCCATTTTGCAAAAACATACTTTTATCAGTAGGGCCCATCCAAACTTTAAAACCAGGATCTTCTATCCAGTAATGGTTAATGGCTGATGCTTTATTGCTCAAAGAAAATTTCACCAAAAGCCCTACGGAGATAATCAATACAATTCCTGCTGCTATTTTATAGTAATTACCAATATGTTTTTGTTTTGAAGGCTTTAAAGTAAGCGGCGGTGGTTCGGTAAATTGTTTTAATAATTGTATATTATACTTATTGTTTTCTAAAAACAGTTTCAACCCTGCCAATGCATCGTCATCAAAATCAGTTGATTTGATGTAGTCCAAAAAATAGGATTGATTATTTAATAAACCATCAAGCACTTCTGCATAAGTATGTTTTTGTTTTGATTCCATTACATAAAAAGTTGCCATAATTTTTTAATACGTTGTTTGGCATTGTGCAGCGTATTGCGAACGGTATTATAACTTATATTTAATTGAGTAGCAATTTCTTCGTTTTTGTAACCTTGCAAATGCAGTTCAATCATTTCTCTTTCTCTATTTGGTAAGTTATCAAGTAATTGTTTAATAGCTTCTGATTCAAAACGATTAAAAGAAGTGTTTATACTATTCACTGATATTAAAGTTACCAAATGTTTTTTTATTTCACCGTGTAATTTGTTTGTTTTTATACCATCCAAACATTTATTTTTTACTACAGTTACTAAAAAAGGATAGAGTCCTTTTTGTGGATGAAGTATGATTTGCTCGCGCTTAGGTTGTTGAATATGTAATAGTTTTTCGAAAACAGCACCCACTACATCTCTGCTTTTTTCAGTATCAGCGGTGTATTTATAGGCAATCATCACCAGCGATTGGTAATAGTGTTCGTATAGCTTGCCTAACGCTTCATTATTTCCATTTAAGTAATGAGCACTAAATAGATATTCATTAAATGAGAGCATTTTATCCATGAGTTGCCAAAAATATATTTTTTTAAACAATTATTAGTACAAAGTAAAATATTAATCGTTTTACTTATACTGCAAGCTCATTTCATTAGCAGCTATTTATTTTGTAGTGTGGATATAAGAAAAATTATACGTATTAATAAGCTCATTAAAGGGCAACGAACGGGCTCTCCCAAAACACTGAGCATAAACCTGGGAGTAAGCGAACGCACGGCGCACAATTATTTACGTTATATGCGCAAAGAATTAAAAGCCCCCATAAAGTGGAATCCTTATAAAAGAACTTATACCTACGAAAATGATGGTGAACTAAAATTTGAATGGCAACAATAAAAACAAACTGCAACCTCATTTCAGTGTAATGGTTTTTATTTGCCAATAGTTATCAAACCTTTTTTGTTATAGGTAAAATAACAAAGGCGAAAACCGAAAAGCCAGATGAGTAGGGAAATAAAAAATATAAAAGCATGTTAAAATTACTAAGGATAGCGTTAAGCAATATTAATACTAAATATTTTGAGAGAAATGAGCGAGATTTTTCTTACGAACTCTATCACCAAATCCGGATACTCAAGCTACCAAAAGAAACAGAAGTAACATGTGAATCGTCCAAAAAAAGATTTGCTATGAATGACACTATTCTAAATAATAAATTAATAAAAAGGTGTTTTTTTTCTAATGGAATTAATGAAAATAGCAGGATTTATAGATATCCGGACTTGTTGATTCATGAATATGATAATATGAATCAGCAGTTGATCGCTGTGGAAATTAAAAAAAGAGTTGATCCAACTTTAATAAAACGGGACTTGGCCAAATTAGTTGTTTATTGCAAAGGGCGCCTAAACTACAAGAGTGGGGTTCTTATCATTATAAATCCAAATGATATAAGTCGAATTATTGAGATGCCTGATATTCGCGCGATGTTAAAGCTATATCCTGAAGTACAAATTTGGATAGCAAAACCCAATAAACCAATAGAAATAATTTGTAAAGAAACTTTAAATAAATATTAAAGCAAATAATCTAAATAGTTCTTGAATATTAATAACAACTCTCTAAAACCAAAAAAACCATGAAAAAAACAATTACACTTTTTATTGCTGCTTTAATAATTACAGCAACAACTATGGCACAAACAGTGCCTAATTATGTACCCAACAACGGCCTAGTTGGCTGGTGGCCTTTTAATGGCAATGCCATTGACGAAAGTATTAATACCAATGATGGGACAGTAAATGGAGCAACCTTAACAACGGATAGATTTGGTAATGTAAATAGTGCTTACAGTTTTAATGGTACTAACAATAAAATTGTTGTTAATGATGCAACTCCTCTTCGTCTTAATAATACAGATTTTACTATTTCGTTTTGGACATATATCAACGCATACAGCACTGGTGGAGGAACTGCATTCATATACAAAAGAGGCGTAGGTGTTCAAAATGGCTGGGCTTTAGGAGCAGACCAAGGGACGCAAAACAAATTGTTTTTGGGTTTATCAGGTGGAGCAGACCCAAGAGGGTATTCGAACTCTACCTTGGGTTTAAATGGGTGGCATCATGTAACAATTGTTTATACACTAACAATACATACATTAGAATGTTATATTGACGGATTACTTGACAATACTACAACTGGGGTGGATGGTAATAACCTTCCTGTTGCAGGTGGTCTGCCAACACCAAATGCTAGTTGTACTTCTTCTATGTATTTTGGACAAGATACAGGAAACAACAATTATTGGTTAAATGGCAAACTAGATGACATTGGCATTTGGAACAGAGCTTTTCTTTCATGTGAAATTAAGGATTTATATTTTGGCAGCCTTGGCAATTGTTGCAATAATGCAGTAACAAACCAGCCAACAAATCAAACTTTATCTTCGGGTAGCACGGCTATATTCACGGTATCTGCAACAGCTGGTTCAACATTACAATGGCAAACTAATTTAGGGGTAGGGTTTCAAAATTTAAGTAACGCTGGGCAGTATAGTGGTGTTACTACACAAACTTTAACGGTAAGTAGTATTGGAGTTAACAACAACAATCAAACCTTCAGATGTATAGTAGGTTCAGGCTCTTGCAGCGATACCAGCAATGTTGCTACTTTAAGTTTATCAACGGTTGGGTTTGAAGATGTAAGTCTCTTAAAAAATGTGGAGCTATATCCAAATCCTGCAATAACTGTCATTAATGTTAAGATGAGCACAGCATTAATAAACAATGCTATCATTGAGTTATATGACGCAACTGGTAAATTAATTATGCAACAAAAAGTAACTAATGAATTTACTTCGCTTAATATAAATGGTTTATCAAATGGTATTTATTCAGTGCGTGTGATTACAGATAATGAACAAACTATTAAACGAATAGTTAAACAACAATAAAATCGAATAATTTGTTTGTTTTAAGCAAGCTGCATTATTTATAATGCAGCTTGTTTTGTTTTGATAATTGGCTTATTTAGAATTTTTAGTTAATACACAAACTCTTTTAGTTCGGCAGGCATTACAAAAGAACTGTTCTTCGTGTAAAAATCTTCTAGTTCCTTATTGAATTTTTTGACAAATTCTGGATATTTTTTGATAGCATATCCTTGCTGGTAATAAGGGAATGGTTTATGAAGTTGAATAAAGTATCGGTTTTTTACAACAATTGCTACCTCTTTTGAAGCTGTGCCTTTTTCAATGGCCATTGGAGCTTGAGCTTCAGATACGATTCCTAAAGATGAGTCGTAAATAGAACCTTGCTCCGCAATTAAATAAAAAGACGCTTTGCAAACAATAGATGAATTGATTGATAAAGTGCTATCCACAAAAATAGTTTCTAAATGTTGATGCTTCACTGAATCAGAATAATCAGAATAAAAAAAGAAAACCGGGCAAAATTTAAACTCTTTGTTGTAGGCTCTAATAATGGCTTTATTTGTGAGCTGCGTTTCGCGTTCAACTTGTGTGGCCAAATCTATGTTGCCAGCATTTTTTAAACGCTGAATGGTATTAGTATTTGTTTTTAATCGCACTAATAAAGCCCCATCTTTTTTTAATAAGGTAATTTGTGCTTTAGCCACATTAAATCTTAAAGTATTAAAATTAGTAAAGGATGAGTCTGTTTTATAATTATTTACTTTAGGAGGTTTGGCACCGTCTTCTTGAGATACGCCATTTAATCCGCCTAGTATAGCAAGTATAAATATAA
This sequence comes from Bacteroidota bacterium, assembly GCA_947450025.1. GTDB lineage: Bacteria > Bacteroidota > Bacteroidia > B-17B0 > Aurantibacillaceae > UBA4416. The sequence continues at coordinate 122,921 of CANFTW010000006.1, forward strand.
ATTTATTTAATTTCAGAACCATTGTTAAAATCTGGTTTTGTAGCTGTTATAAAACTTAATTCTCCAGCACTATTAGAAGCCATTAAAATCATTCCCTGACTTTCAATGCCTTTAATTTTTCTAGGCGCTAAGTTTACCAAAATACTCACTTGTTGTCCAATAATATCTTCTGGTTTATACCACTCAGCAATGCCACTTACCACAGTACGTTGATCAATTCCTGTGTCAATTTTTAATTTTAATAATTTATCTGTTTTGGGAACACGTTCTGCCTCTAAAATGGTTCCAGTACGAATATCCATTTTACTAAAATCATCAAAACTTGTTTCTGGTTTGCTAGGCGCAATTACAGTGGTAACATTAGCCGCTTTGCTAGCTGAAAGTTTATCAATTTGTGCCTGAATTTCTGCGTCTTCTATTTTCGCAAATAATAATTCATCTTTATTAATCACATGCCCTGCTGCCATATTGGATGTTTGTTTAGCCGCATGCCATTTTAGAATGGGCATATTTAACATGCCAAATAATTTAGAAGAGGTAAATGGAATAAACGGTTCGCAAACAATTGCCAGATTACAAGTAATTTGTAAGGCAATATTCATAATAGTTTTAACACGTTGCTCATCTATTTTAATTAATTTCCAAGGCTCTGTTTCTGCTAAATACTTGTTCCCTAAACGAGCTAAATTCATCATTTCCGATAGAGCTTCTCTGAACTTAAATTGTTCAATGGCTGCCGAAATTTTATCAGGAAAAGCTGATAATTGCTCTAAAATGAGTAAATCTTCTTTTGTATAGGTGTCTGCAGAAGGTACTGAACCGTTATAATATTTATGTGTTAATACTAAGGTGCGATTGACGAAATTCCCTAAAATAGCTACTAATTCGCTATTGTTTTTGGTTTGAAAATCAGCCCAAGTAAAATCATTATCTTTTGTTTCTGGTGCATTTGAGCATAATGTATAACGCAAGACATCTTGCTTATCTTTAAAGTCAATTAAATATTCATGCAACCAAACCGCCCAATTACGAGACGTTGAAATTTTATCACCCTCTAAATTTAAAAACTCATTTGCAGGAACATTATCCGCTAAAATAAAATCACCATGCTCCATTAACATGGCTGGAAAAATGATGCAATGAAAAACAATGTTATCTTTCCCAATAAAATGAATTAAGCGAGTTTCTTTATCTTTCCAATATAATTCCCAATCATTTGGTCGTAATTCTTTAGTAGCAGAAATATAACCAATAGGTGCATCAAACCACACATACAACACTTTTCCTTCAGCTCCTTTTACAGGTACAGGTACGCCCCAATCTAAATCACGAGTCATGGCACGTGGTTGCAAACCATCTCCACTATCTAACCAACTTTTACATTGGCCATAAACATTCGTCTTCCAGTCTTTATGTTGATCTAGGTAAGCTTGAATTTTAGGTTGTAATTTATCTAATGGTAAAAACCAATTTTTTGTTTCTTTTAAAATAGGCTTACTGCCACTAAGCGTTGATTTAGGATCAATTAATTCGGTAGCATTTAATGTCGAACCACACTTTTCACATTGGTCGCCGTAGGCATTTGGATTCGCACATTTAGGACAAGTTCCAGTAATATAACGATCAGCTAAAAACTGTTTAGCTTCAGCATCATAATATTGTTCAGTGATTTCTTCTGTAAAAACACCTTTATCATACAATGTTTTAAAGAAGTCGGAAGCTGTTTCGTGATGAGTTTTACTGGAGGTACGAGAATAAACATCAAATGAAATCCCAAATTCTTTAAAAGAATCTCCCATCATTTTATGGTATTTATTTACCACATCTTGAGGGGTGATACCTTCTTTTTTAGCTTTAATGGTAATAGGCACGCCATGTTCATCGCTACCGCATATAAACATCACGTCTTCCCCTTTGCTTCTTTTGTATCTGACAAAGATATCGGAAGGTAAGTAACAACCCGCTAAATGACCAATGTGAACAGGTCCATTAGCATAAGGTAAAGCGGAAGTAACAAGTGTTCGTTTATAAGTAGCTGACATAGTGTTTATTAAATAGCTAAAATGTTGTAAAATTGTGTAAAGATAACATTAAACTTTATTCATTAAAAATCAAATCTTATGGCATCAAATGACAAAGAAATTTGGAAGCAAGTTACCCATATTAAAGGGAAAACGAGTAAAAAATACGCCGTGTCTAATAAGGCACAATTAGCGTCCTATGATCTTAAAATAGAGGATAAGTATATCTTAAAGCAGCATTTAAATGGAGGTTTTCCGATGGTAACCATTCATTCTAATGATAAAACGCAGGCTCTTTTTACACATCATGCTGTTGCCAATGCATTTTTAAAGAAACCGAGTTCAAAACATAAGTTTGTTCTTCATTTAGACTATAATAAAGCTAATAATGAGCCTTCAAATTTAAAATGGGCTACTAAAAAAGAACAAGTAGAACATAGTAAAAAAAGTCCTTATGTATTGGCTGCCGCTGCGCATAAGGTATATACTGGAGCAACTTCCAAGAAATTGAATGAGAAGAAAGTCATTGCTCTTAAAACCGAGATATGGAATCCTAAACGTAAATTAACCTTTAAGCAATTAGCGGCAAAATATGGTATTGCCGAAATGAATTTATATCGCATTAAGAATGGAGAACTATGGTTCCATGTACATGTTGAGGGCGAACCAATTTTTGATAAATACAAGGAACAATTAAAGAATATAGCTTTCCATGCTAAAAAAGAAGCAAAATTGAAATTGTCTGATGACAAACGCAAACAACAAGAAGCTGCTAAAAAAGTGATTTTGGCGAAATTAGCTAAAAATAAAAAGCGTATTGAAGTTGAGCGCGCAGCAGTGAAACAGAAAATTGCTGTCAAAGCAAAAGAAGCAGAAAAACTGAAGAAAGAAAAAAGTCAATCTAAAAATGATTCTAAAAAGAAAACTAAAAAGAAAGACACCTTAGTTGTAAAATCAAAGAAAGACAAGAAATCAAAAAAGTCTAAAAAGAAAAATAAAAAATAATATGATTTTACCTTCCTATTTAAAAAAAGGGGATACTGTTGCCATCATTGCAACAGCTCGTAAAGTCAGTAAAGAAGAAATAGAACCAGCCGTAGTTTTTTTTGAAAGCTACGGCTTTTCTGTTGTGTTAGGTAAAAATTTATTTGAATCTCATCATCAATATGCCGGAACCGATGCTCAAAGAGCTGAAGATTTGCAGTGGGCATTGAATGATAAACAAATTAAGGCTGTTATTATTGCACGAGGAGGATACGGATCAGTCAGGTTAATGGAATATGTTGATTTTACTGAATTTAAAAAGCATCCAAAATGGTTAGTAGGGTATAGTGATGTAACTGTTTTGCATAGTGCTATTCATAATATTGGTATGGCAACATTACATGCAACCATGCCTTTAAATTTTTCTAAAAATCAAATTGCTACCCGAAGTTTAATTAAAGCCTTGATGGGCAAATTAACACACATCGAGACTGAAGAAAATTATTCTAATATTCCAGGCACAGCTAAGGGAACATTGATAGGAGGTAATTTATCTTTACTCTATGCTTTATCAGGGACGCCTTATGATATTGATACCAGAGATAAAATTTTATTTATAGAAGACTTAGATGAGTATCTCTATCATTTAGATCGCATGATGATGCAACTGAAATTGTCTGGAAAACTAAGCTGTTTAAAAGGACTTATTGTGGGAGGGATGACTGATATGAAGGATAACGCCATACCATTTGGAAAGTTTCCTGAAGAAATTATTTTGGATGCCGTAAAGGATTATAATTATCCTGTATGTTTTGATTTTCCAGCAGGGCATATTGATAAAAATTTAGCGATGTATTTTGGCAGAGAAGTTGAGTTACATGTTACCGATTCGGCTATTTTAAAATTTGAATAATATGTTTTGTAAAACAACAGATCAACTTAATATTTACTTTGAAGTTCATGGAAATGAGCAAGCAAATAAAACCCTCGTGTTTTTAAATGGATTATCACAATCTACCATTGCATGGGCATTAACCACGCCTTATTTTAAGACGGATTATAAAATTGTATTAATTGATTTTATCTTTCAAGGTCAGAGCGATAAAACGGGCGAATGGCGAAATTTCGACACACATGCTCGTGATGTCATTGCTGTTTTGGACCATTTAAAAATTGAACAAGCTTATGTTATTGGGTTATCCTACGGGAGCTTGGTAGCTCAACATTTAGCGGTGAATCATCCCCAACGTATTTCAAAATTAATTTTAATGTCAACGTTTGCGCATAAAACACCTTATTATGAAGCTATTGAATTATCGTGGTGGAGAGCTTTAGAATTTGGTGGATATGGTTTAATGTTAGATATTATGCTTCCAAATGTATTGAGCGAGGCTTATTTTAAAAACCCATTAATTCCAATTGATTTAATGAAACAAACTCGCCAAGAGGCAAATGAAGATAAACAAGCTTTATTTAAGTTAATGCGCGCCACAAAAGAACGTTCTGATTACCGTTCTGAATTAAAAAAAATACATACACCAACAATCGTTATTCAAGGCGAGAAAGATACGTTGTTCCCTGTTCATATGGCTAAAGAAGTCTCTGACGCTATACCTAACGCCCAATTGCAGGTAATTCCTTTTGCAGGACATACTTTAAATTTAGAGGCGGTTCCTCAAATGGTAAAAGCAATTAAGGAGTTTATAAACTAAGCGCGAAGTGCAAAAAGCCTCAAGCCTAAAATCTCTGAAATCAGCAGGGCAAATCCACTAATTATTTCTATTTTTGGCACTCAATATTTAAAATGAAAACAAATTTTATAGAAGAATTAAAATGGCGCGGCATCTTGCATGATGTGATGCCTGGCACAGAAGAATTACTGAATAAAGAAGTGGTTACTGGATATATTGGATTTGATCCAACAGCAGATAGCTTACATGTGGGTAGTTTAGCTCAAATCATGACTTTATTGCGTTTTCAGCTAGCTGGACATAAACCATTAGCTTTGGTGGGTGGTGCAACGGGTATGGTGGGCGATCCTAGTGGAAAATCAGCAGAGCGTAATTTGTTAGATGCGGATACTTTAAATAAAAATGTAGAAGGAATTAAAAAGCAATTAAGTCAGTTTTTAGATTTTAATTGTGGGGCAAATAGCGCAGAGTTAGTAAACAATTACGATTGGTTTAAAAATTACTCTTTTTTAGATTTTATTCGTGATGCAGGAAAACACATCACTGTAAATTACATGATGGCTAAAGATTCTGTTAAGAACAGAATTAATGGAGATACAGGAATGTCATTTACTGAATTTAGTTACCAATTAATTCAAGGTTTTGATTTTTACCACTTATGGAAAGAAAAGAATTGTAAAATTCAAATGGGGGGTTCTGATCAGTGGGGAAATATTACAACGGGCACTGAATTTATTCGTCGTAAAGCAAGTGGCGAAGCGTTTGCTTTAACCACACAATTAATAAAAAAATCTGACGGCACTAAGTTTGGTAAATCAGAAGGCGGAAACATCTGGTTAGACAGAGAAAAAACATCGCCTTATAAATTTTACCAATTCTGGTTAAACGTGAGCGATGATGATGCCAAATCTTATGTGCGCATTTTTACCTTATTAAATCAAGTCGAAGTAGCTGAGCTCGAAGTAAAACATTCTGCGGCACCTCATGAGCGTCATTTACAAAAATCACTAGCAAAGGAAGTAACGACGAGAGTTCATAGCGAAGCAGATTATATACAAGCTATTGAAACGGCTGAGTTTTTATTTAAATCAAAAGCTGAAGATGTAGCTAATTTAAATCCAGATGCATTTGAAAAAATGTTAGGTGGTATTGATACTTTTGAAATAAACAAAGCGGATGTTTCTGATGGAATTAATGTAGTTGATTTGCTAGTAGAAAAAGCAGCTGTATTTCCAAGTAAAACGGAAGCACGTAAAATGTTTACTGGAAATGCCGTGAGTATTAATAAGATAAAAGTAACAGATGTAAATTCTACGATTAATGTAGAGTCTTTTAACGGCAGTAAATATTTATTAGTTAGTAAAGGCAAGAAAGAAAATTATTTAATAAAATTGATATAAGAACTCTTAGAGTTCTTTCATAAAAACTCCGCGCACTATGCGGTTAAGTATAAAATAAGATGATAAAAGATATCGTTTTTCCTGAAGTAGAAGGTATTGCAGTGGCAGTTGTGCAAGAAATTGAAGGGCTAGATGAGTATAATGTATATTTGATTAATCTCAAAAATACAGACATAAAAAATGTCTTAATTACGTCAACCGGTTATGGCGTGATAAATGATGAGCATAAAAAAACGAGCACATTGCGTCATTTTTTTGAAGAAATAAAACAGCAAGATTTTATGACCATTGAACCCATTACTAAAGAAGTATTCGGATTAAGTAATGAGTATTGGGTAAGCTTTACCCTCAATGATCAGTTATTAGATAAAAAATTTGTGTTTTTAGCAGAAACGATTGTTGAGTCTAACTTCGTTAATGTGCCTATTATCAATAAAAGAGGTGTATTAATTAAGTAAAAGGAGATTAAGAGTGTAAAAAATAAAAAACATCTCATTTTTGGGATGTTTTTTTTGTTTGGTAGGTTATTTTCCCACAGATTTTTTAAATTAGCACACTATATTTAAAGTGCATCCATAAACCTAGATTCTATTTCTGTGAAAGATAAAATACCAGTTGACATAATTAAAAAAGCCTATTCATTAATGTGCACTGCAAAAAGTATGGCAGAATTGTACGAGGCAAATAAGGAAATTACGGCTAAATATGTTCATGCCACATCTCGTGGGCATGAGGCCATTCAATTAGCATTGGGATTACAATTATTACCTCAAGATTTTGTGAGCCCATATTATCGTGATGATAGCATGTTATTGGGTATAGGAATGTCTCCATTTGAATTGATGTTACAATTATTAGCAAAACGTAACGACCCATTTTCTGGAGGAAGAACATATTATTCGCATCCAAGTTTACGAAGAGATGATATGCCTAAAATTCCTCATCAATCAAGCGCTACAGGAATGCAAGCAATTCCTACTACTGGCGTGGCAATGGGATTGCAATATTTAGAATTAAATAATTTACAACAAGATTTTAAAGGTAAAAATCCAGTGGCTGTTTGTTCCTTAGGTGATGCATGCATTACTGAAGGAGAAGTGGCTGAGGCGTTTCAAATGGCAACTTTAAAAAAGTTACCAATATTATATTTAGTGCAAGATAATGAGTGGGATATCTCAGCGCATGCTCGCGAAATTCGTTCTCAAGATGCTACCGATTATGCAAAAGGATTTAAGGGACTAGAAACACGTACCATTGATGGTACTGATTTTAAGACATCTTATAATACCATTAAAGAGTGTTTAGAAATCATTCGCAAAGAGCGTCGACCAATGTTGGTGCACGCAAAAGTTCCTTTACTAAATCATCATACGTCAGGTGTTCGTAAAGAATGGTATAGAGATGATTTAGAAGAATGTGCAAAAAGAGATCCGTTACCTCGTTTACGCAATCAATTAATTGTGGCTGGGGTTGATGTTTCAGACATTAAAAAAATGGAAGAAGATTCAGTTGCCTTTGTTGAGAGTGAATATCAAAAAGCTTTATTGGAAGAAGATCCTCGTCCAGAAGATTTATTATTACATGATTTTGCTCCAACACCTATTACCGAAGAAAAAGGTAATAGAGCGCCAAGCGGAAAGGAGAAAACCGTTATGGTTGATAGCGCTTTATTTGCGATTCGTGAAATTATGGAGAAGCATCCAAATGCTTTATTATACGGACAAGATGTTGGGAAGCGTTTAGGTGGTGTATTTAGAGAAGCCGCGACATTGGCGCAAACATTTGGAGATAATCGGGTATTTAACACACCTATTCAAGAAGCATTTATCATTGGAAGTACCGTTGGTATGAGTGCTGTTGGGTTAAAGCCAATTGTTGAAGTTCAGTTTGCAGATTATATTTGGCCAGGCTTAAATCAATTATTTACAGAGGTCAGTCGTTCTTGTTATTTGAGTAATGGTAAATGGCCCGTAAGCTGTATTATTCGTGTGCCAATTGGAGCATATGGTAGTGGTGGTCCATACCATTCAAGTTCTGTAGAAAGTGTATTAGCAAATATCAAAGGAATCAAAATTGCTTACCCAAGTACGGGAGCTGATTTAAAAGGCTTAATGAAATCAGCTTTTTATGATCCAAATCCTGTTGTGATTTTAGAGCATAAGGGATTGTACTGGAGTAAAATAAAAGGAACGGAAGATGCTAAAACCATTGAACCAGATGAGGATTATGTAATTCCATTTGGTAAAGGTAGAGTTGTGCAAGAAGCCTCAGAAGAAAATATATCTAAAGGTAAGTCCTTAACCGTTATAACATACGGTATGGGGGTTTATTGGGCAAAGAGTGCTGCTAAAAAATTTGAAGGTCAAATCGAAATCATTGATTTAAGAACCATTGCACCAGTTGATGAAGAATTAATGTTTGCAAGTGCTAGTAAGCATGGTAAATGTTTGGTGTTGACAGAAGAGCCTGTCTTTAACGGTTTTGCTCAAAGTATCGCCGCTCGTATATCTGAAAATTGCTTTAAGAAATTAGATGCACCAGTGAGAGTGATTGGCTCTGAAAATTTACCAGCTATCCCTTTAAACTCAACACTAGAACATACGATGTTGCCTAATGCTGATAAGGTTGAAAAAGCTATTGAGGATTTATTGAATTATTAAAGTACGGATTAAACCATGCCATAGGAATATCCGCTTCAAAACTATTAGTTTAAGCGGATATTCTTTTTTCAAAACGCCTCTCTATGATAAAGCCTAATTTTTGATAAAATTGAATAGCCTTTCGATTAGATTCTCTTGTAATAAGTTCCACCCTTAAAATGTCATTTCTTTCTTCTTGGATAATGTTTAATAGAGATTGAAAAATTAATTTTCCAATTCCCTTGCCTTGATAATTAGGATCTACAGCAACGGTTAATTCGCTAAGCACATGATTAAAAACAACGGGCTCTATTTATAACAATGTATTTCTGCAATAATATGACCGTTACTTTCTACGGCTAATTGGATGCCATTTGCTTGAGATTCAGAGCATATTTTTTGAATATATGTTTCTGTAATTTCATCATTATTTCTTGCTAAGCCTCCTATATTTTGGCTTACCTTTTTATAGAGCAATAAAACTTGTTCTTTATCTGCAGCAGATGCTTTTCGAACAATAGATGTATTCATATTATTTTATTTTTACCCAAAAGGTAGTTCTGCCTAGCATAGAAACTCCAATGTATCCGCGTACATTTAAGTTTCCTTTTTCATCACGATTAATTTTGCAGCTATAAGTTTTGCCATTTTTAGGATCATAAATGGTTCCTTCATGCCATAAATCTTTACCATCAAATACAAAGGCTTTTAATATTTCCTTACCTGCCAGTTTATCGGTTTGTTGTTTCTTATCAGGATTATTTGAATCGAGCTTCCCAGGGGTTTTAGTCCAAATTAATTTGCCGTAATACTTATTGTCTTTTTTTGTAATCTCTACCATGCCTTCATTTTTATCGGTCATGTATGTTCCAATTATAGCATCAGCATTTTGAGAAAAAAAGTTTAGACTTATTAAAAATATACCGAGAGTTAAAATAGCTTTCATTGTTTTTTTATTTCAAATATATAAGATTTTATTAATAAACAGTTTTTCAATCAAATGGTTCAGTTTGTAATAAATGTCTATTTTTAGAAAAAATATTAACTATGCGTTTTATAATTATTTTCTGTTTTGGTTTATTTCAGTTGTTTGCAAATGCTCAAACAATTAACGAGGCTTGGGTAAAAGAACATTATACTAAAAAAGAGTATACTATTGTAATGCGCGATGGGGTAAAGCTATTTACTACCGTATACGCTCCTAAAGATAATTCCGAAAAACATCCTTTTTTAATGACAAGAACACCGTATTCTTGCGCTCCTTATGGAGAAGAAAATTATCAGCCTCGTTTATGGAATTTCCATTGGAGAGAATATTTAAAAGAAGGATATATTTTTGTTTTTCAAGATGTTCGTGGTCGATGGATGAGTGAAGGAACATTTATGGATGTCCGTCCTTTTAATCCAAATAAAAAATCAAAAAAAGATATTGATGAAGCAAGTGATACGTATGATGCCGTTGATTGGTTGGTAAAAAATATCCCGAACAATAATGGAAATGTGGGTGTGTTTGGAACATCTTATCCTGGCTTTTATTCCACGATGGCTGCCTTAAGCGGTCATCCGGCCATAAAAGCGGTAAGTCCTCAGGCGCCTGTAACAGAGTGGTTTAAGGGTGATGATTTTCATCACAATGGTGCATTTATGTTATGCGATGCCTTTAATTTTTATTCAGGATTCGGTCAACCACGCCCAAAACCAACAACTATTGGACCTAAAGAATTCGAACATTATACGAATGATATTTATAAATATTATCTAGAGGTAGGTGCTATAAAAAATTTCTCAAAATTAATGGGTGATAGCATTTTGTTTTGGAATGATTTAATGAATCATCCTAACTATGACGAATGGTGGAAGGCGCGTGATGCCCGTGTTGGTTGTAAAAATGTAAAACCAGCTATGTTAACCGTTGGAGGCTTATTTGATGCCGAAGATTGTTTTGGCGCTTGGCGTTTATATGAGGCAATTGAGAAACAAAGTCCTGAAACAAATAATAAAATTGTGATGGGGCCATGGTTTCATGGAGGATGGAGTAAAGGTGATGGTAGTTTTTTAGGCAATGTGCGTTTTGGAAGCAAGACATCAGAGTATTTTCAAAATACTATTGAAATTCCTTTTTTTAATTATTATCTGAAAGGAAAAGGAAGTATTGATAAGCTAGCAGAAGCATCCATCTTTTTTTCTGGAGAAAACGCTTGGAGAAACCTTTCTGCATGGCCACCAAAAGGTATGACACCAACACCTATTTATTTTAATGATCGTGGGCTATTGTCTTTTAATAAATCAAGTTCTCAAAATAGTTTCACTAATTATATCAGCGACCCCTCTAAACCTGTTCCATTTACTGAAGATGTGTTAGATGGAAGAACAAGAGAATATATGACCGACGACCAACGTTTTGCAAGTAGACGACCAGATGTGATTACTTTTAAAACGGATGTCTTAGAAGATGATTTAACATTGGCAGGAACTGTAATTGCTGATTTAAAAGTAGCTATATCAACAACCGATGCTGATTTTGTTGTAAAGGTGATTGATGTCTTTCCAGATGGTTTTGTTTATGACACCTTAGTTTTTTCCTCAAATAAGGAGAATGATTATTTAATGGATGGATATGAAATGTTAGTTCGCGGCGAGATTATGAGAGGGCGTTTCCGAAACAGTTTTGAAAAGCCAGAGGCATTTGACCCTAATAAAGTAACAACCGTTAAATTTGAATTGCCAGATGTGGCGCATACTTTTAAAAAAGGCCATCGTTTAATGATTCAGGTTCAAAGTTCTTGGTTCCCTTTAGCAGATAGAAATCCTCAACAATTTATAGATATTTACCATTGTGAAGATAAAGACTTTGTTAAATCAGAGGTGAAACTTTTTCATGATGCGATGAATGCATCAACGATTATTTTACCAATCTTAAAATAAGAAGGATTTATTCTCTTATTCTTTAATACCCAATTTATTGGAGTATTTATGATATAATTCAGTTTGAAAATTGTTTAAAGAAATGATGCGACCATTTATAAATGCTAGGATGATATGATTCGTTCGCATATCTAAAATATCACCATCCGAAACAATGATAGAAGCTAATTTTCCTTCTTCTAAACTTCCAACTAGTTGATCTATGCCTAATATTTTTGCTGAACTCAAGGTAATACTTTGTAAGGCCTGCTCTTTAGTTAAACCATAAGCAGCTGCGGTGCCTGCTAAAAAAGGAATGTTACGAGCGTTCATAGCTTCCATATCTCCCTGATTTTGCAAGCAAAATAACACAGAGTCTTTTTGTAAAAGATAAGGAAGTTTATAAATTAAATCTGTTTCAGCTTCAGGTAAATCTGGTAAATCATGCAATCGATTTAACATCACGGGAATATGATTTTCCTTTAAAAGCTTGGTGATTTTATAGCTATCCTTTCCTCCAACCAATACCATTTTTTTAATGGCAAATTTTTTCGAAAAATTAATCGCTCCTATAATATCCTTTACATAGTCGGCATGTATGTATAAGTTTTTAGTTCCATCAAAAATGCCTTTCATAGCCTCAAAGCGCAAGTTTTTTTCAATCACATTGGTGGCATGGTAATAGGCTAATGCATTTTCAAAAAAGGCATTAAGATCATTTACTTGTTCAGTATACTTATTGTTTTTTTCGCTTGGTTGTGGCTCAGCCCACCATCCTTGTTTTTGAATCGATTTTGGAAAATTAAGATGTATCCCATCATCAGCCTTAATCACAGCATCCTCCCAATTCCATCCGTCTGTTGCTAAAATTGATGACATTCCGCTAATTGTGCCGTAACGAGGGGTAGACTGTGTATATAATACGCCGTTTGTTTTAACGGTTTCTAATATTTTACTTTCGGCATTATAGGCAATTAAACTTCTGATATGAGGATTATATTCACCAACCTCTGCATAGTCACTTGTTTGTCTCACAGCCTCCGCTTCTTGCAATCCCAAAATACAATTTGGAGCAATTAAACCAGGGTAAACATGCTTGCCAAATACATCAATCGTTGTATCAAACTTTGTGATATCGATTTTTATTAAACGGGCATCTGCAATAAAGTCAATTTTATTGTCTTTAATAGAGATTAAACTATTTTCAATAATTTCTCCATTACCAATATGAGCAATGCCGTTCTTCAGTAAAATATGTTTTTTATTTTGAGCCGATAGAAGTGTCGTAATTAATAAAAACGAAATCAAAAATTTTATCATGGTGAACCTATTTGGTAATAGGTAAATATAAGAAATAATCACCATTCCTAAAAAACAACACTTCTGGTTTTTATGATGAATAAACCTTTTGACAAATGGAATAATAACAAAATCAACATATGAAAAAAATAAAGTAACTTCGAGATCTAAACTTTTGGGTTCATGGGTAAAAAAATAATCAAACAAGCTAAGCCGCATCGCATACTTTTACAGGCAGTCGTTAACGCCTTACATACTATTTTTAATGATCATAAGTATGCCGATAAGGTCATTGAAAAAACATTAAAAGAAAATCCAAAATTTGGGAGCAGAGATAGACGATTTATTGCGGAAACTACTTATGATATTGTTCGGAATTATAGATTATTGAGTTATTTAGCAGATTCTAATGATGGTTTTTGGGAAATTTTAGGTGTTTATTTTATTGTGAGACATTTGCCAATGCCGGATGAACGCGACTTTAAAAATTTAAACGAAAAAATAATTCTTGACAAGTATAAAGCAATTAAAGAACAAAAAATTTCACAGTCATTCCCTGATTGGTTGTGGGATTTATGTGAGACTGAATTAGGAAAAGAGGTATGGGAAGAACAAGCTAAGGCGTTAAATAAACAAGCTGAGGTTGTGTTAAGAGTCAATACCTTAAAAACTAAAAAAGCCATTTTAAAACAACATTTAGCTGAACAAGAAATTGAGGTGGATTTTTTAGAAGGATATGATGATGCCTTAATTTTAGACAAGAGACAAAATTTATTTTCTAATCCATTATTTAAATTAGGCTTATTTGAATTACAAGATGCAGGATCTCAGCATATCTCCGAATTTTTAGGAGTTGAACCAGGTATGAGAGTGATAGATGCTTGTGCTGGTGGTGGTGGAAAAACATTACATATAGCGGCATTAATGCAAAATAAGGGCCGTATAATATCTATGGACATTACACAATGGAAATTAGATGAATTAAAAAAACGTGCTCGCAGAGCAACAGCAAGTAATATTGAGCCTCGATTAATTGAAAGTAGTAAAACGATTAAGCGATTAGAAAATTCTGCAGATAGGTTATTATTAGATGTTCCTTGTAGTGGAACCGGTGTGATTAAACGTAATCCAGACGCGAAATGGAAACTAAATTTAGATTTTATTGAACGAACGAAAGCGATTCAACAGAAAATTTTGAGTGAATATTGTTTCATGACTAAAAAAGGAGGGCAATTAGTATATTCTACCTGTAGTATTTTGCCGAGTGAAAATAGACATCAAGTGGATGAATTTTTAAAGAATAACAAAGATTTCGAATTGATAAAAGATAAAACAATCTTACCAAGTGAAGGATTTGATGGTTTTTATATGGCACTTATTAAGCGTGTTGCTTAAATCGTTAATCAATATAAATAGCAATAACTAGTATTAATAAATTATATATAAAATAGTATGAAAAAAATAATTACTCTATTAGCTCTCTTTATTTCAGCCATCAGTTTTGCGCAAACTAAAATCGAAAATGTAGATGCAACAACTTTTAAAAAATTAATCGACGAAAAAAAATCGGTATTAATTGATTTAAGAACATCTGATGAATTAAAAATGAAAGGGTATATTAAGGGTTATACACAGATTGATTATTTTCAAAATAATATTGAAGCAGTGATCACCAAGTTAGATAAGAAAAAAACGTATTTGATTTATTGCGCAGGAGGCGGTAGAAGTGGTGAATGTGCAGAGTTAATGCAAAAGCTAGGATTTACCCATGTTGTTAATTTAGAGAAAGGTTTTGACGATTGGAAGAAAAAAGGATTTGAAATAGAAAAGAAAAATTAAACTTTAAAATAAAAAAGCTCATCAATTGATGAGCTTTTTTTTATGACTTATTTGTATCCTACCATAAACACGGCACAGCCGCTATAGGAACCTTCTTCGGAGGGAGGGATGACATAATCAATGTATACTTGTCGTGATTTAGAGACTTCAAATTCAAATTCTTTAGCAGCACCTTTATCTTTCGAAGAAAACAATAGTTTTCTGTTTTTAGACTCTTTGCTTTTATTATAAATCTGAACTTCTACTTGTTTTGGTAAAGCTTCTAGTTCAAAAATGATGCGGTATTTTTCACCAATAAATAAAGGGACTTCTATCTCTTTTATAGTTTCTTTGTTTTTATACAGAATACGAGTTAGTTCAGAACTATCATATTTATAAGGTTCAAGCGTAGCTTTTGCTTTATCTTTTAGTTCTTTTGCGTTACATAATACATCTCCTCTTTGAAACGCCATTAATGACACTACAAGAGGGATGCTAAATAAGGGAGTAATAATTTTTTTCATAATGTAAAATTTAGTCAACTATGCTAGCTCTTAACGATTTTATGGATTCAGCAATTGGTTTAAGTTCAGAATCAGTGACTGGCATTACTGAAAAATCCATTTCTTCATCTTTTTCCATAGCCGATTTTACTGAAGCGATGTTGTTAAATTCAGAGTTTATTTTTTCAATAGCAGTAATTAGCGCTGGGATTTCAGCATCTTTTTCTTCGTATACTTTTAAAGCCTTAATAATGGTGCGAGATAAAATCAGTTGTTCCATGAGACTGATTAACACTTTTTTATTTTTATTTTTAGAATACACCTCAAAAGCAATGTACATGCTTTCTGTCCATGCACCTGCAAAAGCAATCACAGGAATATAGTTTTGCTTGTTTTGCTCAAACATTACATCTGTTTTTAATTGAATGTTAGACACAATTTTTATAACAGAGTCTTCACTTGCAATATTTTTATCAAAGCGTTGTGTTAAGTTTTCGCTCTCAAAAGCTTGGTTTAAGCCTAAGAATGAACCCATATCTTTACAAGCTTTTAAGTATTCTTTTGATTCTTGATATTTTTTATTGAATAAACAATACGCTAAGTCAGAACTGTAAATTCCAAAATTAGCGCCTCTTTTAAAATTACTGGTATTGTAATGACTTGCTTTAGCTTTGTTATTTAATAAATTGGGAATAAACATAGCTCCCGATTTTTTAAATACATAGGCAATTTGTAGCGCCGATGGCAAAGTGTAGGACACTTCACGATCATTGGAGCTCAAGTCACTATTAGTGGTTACTGAAGAATCAACACTCTCAATAGATTCTTGATTTTTTTGATCTTCATTGTTTCCCCCGCACGAAATAAGTGCGAAGAATAAGATACAACATGGGATAGCTAAAAATTTGTAACTCATAATTTATATTTAATAATAGTAAAATTACATTTTTTTATTTAGATAACAACTCCACCGCTTTTAAAATACATTTATCATTTTGGTTAATGATTGGGTAGTAAGCATCTTTATCAAACATATCTCTACCAATAAATGCTTTTAAATAAGGATTAAGTGCTTCATTTATTTTTGTTTTAGCTATATTGTCTATCATTAATTTTTGTTTAGAACAGTAATCGTAAAATTCGGTTAATATATCAGGGCTAATTTCAAATTTTTCAATATAATTCTTAGAGTTGCCGAAGGCTTTGAGTTGGGTTCTGTTTTTATCGGCATATTCAAAAGCAAAGGCGTTAATCGCGCCAGAATAAAATATTTTATTTAAATAGGAATTCGTTTTAGCGGTATCCAAAGGCACAAAGACATCTGGCATAATTCCGCCGCCACCATAAACTATTTTTCCTTCGGGTGTTCTGTACTGTTTAGTTTTGTCTAATTTCACGCTATCTTGGTGCAATAGTTCGCCAGATGCATAACGATCATATTCTTCATTATAATATTGATTCTTATCGTCGGAGTATGGTTTTTGAATACATCGTCCGGTTGGTGTATAATAGCGCGCAATCGTTAATCGAATGGCTGAACCGTCAGGTAATTGTAATTGGTCTTGAACTAAGCCTTTCCCAAAACTTCTTCTTCCTATGATGGTTCCTCTATCGTTATCTTGAATGGCTCCAGCTACAATTTCACTAGCACTTGCAGAACCTTCATCAATTAAAACAACTAAAGGATTATTTTCAAAACTTCCATGCTCGGTAGCTTTATACATTTTTTTTGGATTTGCTCGACCTTGAGTATATACTATCTGTAAGCCATTGGTTAAAAATTCATCTGATATATCCACTGCTGCATTTAAATAGCCGCCTGGGTTACCTCTTAAATCCAAGATTAATTTTTTCATCCCTAATTGACTTAATTGATTAAAGGCTTTTAGGTATTCTTGATAGGTAGTTGCTGCAAATTTACTAATCTTAATATATCCGACATTCGGAGTAACCATATAAGAAGCATCTAGGCTATAAAGCGGAATAGCATCTCGGGTAATTTTAAAATCTAATGGTTTTGAAAAGCCATGGCGCATAATGGTGATATTAACTTTTGTACCACTTTTTCCTCTTAATTGATCAAATACTTCTTTGTTGGTGATTTTAACTCCTGCTACTTTTTTACTTTCTACTTTAATAATTTTGTCACCTGCTCTAATTCCAACTTTTTCAGATGGTCCACCTTCTATTGGCACAATCACTCTAATGGTATCTTTTATAATGTTAAATTCCACACCAATGCCATCAAAATTCCCTTCTAGGGGCTCATTAACGGTTTCAAATTCACTTGCAGGAATATAACTCGAATGTGGGTCTAAACTTTGTAACATTGATGTAACTGTTTTTTCTACTAAGTCCTTTTTGTTAATCGTATCAACATATTGGTATTCGATATAATCTATCAAACTGTTAATTTTATCAATACTTGCCTCATGATAGCCTAAGTTTTTTTCTGCCCCTGAATCGATGCGTTTATTTAAAAAATAACCCAACCAAATACCAAGGACTAGTACAAAAGACAATATGATTGGTAAAAAAACGTTATACTTTTTTGGAGGTGTAGATGGGTCAATGTCCATATGAAAAGATTATATTTGTAGTGCAAAGGTATCTCTTTAACTTATTATTTTGAGGAATGTTTAGAAAAATTAGCATATTCATACTTGTGGCTTTCATCAGCCTTTTTTCTGCATGTAAAAAGAAAAGTAAAACTGTTCAGGACAACATCCCGTATCAAACAGTAAATCTGACACTTTATCCAAATGACCCTTTAAATTTTAAAATTCAGGTGGTTGGCGGTTGGATGTACGTGAATGGAGGTATTAATGGCATTATTGTGTATCGAAAAACAGCCACAAATTCACCAACTGATTTTGTGGCGATAGAGCGCACTTCAACGTCGTTACCAGATGATCCTTATGCCAAAGTGAAGGTTCAGTCGGATAATTTTACCTTAAAAGACACCATTAGTGGTTCAAAATGGCAAATTATTGATGGGGCTTTGATTTCAGGGCCTGCCACTCAAAGTTTACGACAATATAGTGCGGTTTTTGATGGAGTAAATACTTTAACCATTCGGAATTAAGCATAAAAAAATCCCCACTATTTCTAGCAGGGACCGTTCTTCATTTATGTTGGTTTTTATGCGTTCTCTGGTTTTCCTTTTGCTTGCGAAACAACAATGGCACGTTCATAGTGTTCAGTTCCGTTTAACGAATCAATGGCTTTTTGACCATCTTCATCATTTGCCATTTCAACAAAGCCAAAGCCGCGGCTTCGTTTTGTTTCTTTATCTTTAATAATTCTTACCGAGGTAACCTCGCCGTACTGAGAAAAAAGTTCACTAAGTGCTTGTTCTCTTACCTTAAAGCTGATGTTGCTTACAAAAATATTCATAACATTATTAATTTAGTTATAGTAAAATTAAAACAAAAAAATTAATAAACAAATCTTTTTCAATATTTTTTTCGGTGAATAATAGATTTTGTTCTACGAGTGACTATTTTTTATCTTTTAATGTAAAGGCTAATTCCGAGTTTTTTAGAGGTTTGCTCAAAAAATAAAGGTTTTAAGCGTTATGAATGCTTAAAACCTTTGTAAATGGTATAATATGACTTGTTTGTTATTAAAACACTTTAGCTTCAACACTAATTTCCACATTAGCATCTTTAGGCAGTCTATCCGCTTGAATGGTTGCTCTTGCAGGAAAATCGCCTTTAAAATAACTACTATAAACTTCATTGACATGAACAAAATTATTCATGTCTGATAGGAAAATAGTGCTTTTCACGATGTTATCGTATGTTAAGCCAGCTTCTTTTAACACAGCTCCTAAATAATCCATCACGATTTTTGTTTCATCTTTGATGGTTGTTTTAATTAACTGTTTAGACTCCAAATCCATAGCAATTGTACCAGATACATATACACAATCGCCAACTTGTACCGCTTGATTATATGGTCCTATAGGAGCAGGTGCTTGAGAGGTTTTAATGATTTTTTTCATATGAGATATTTAATGAATGTTTAGTTAGTGTGACAAAAGTAGTAAAAAAACCTAAAGAATGTTAAGCATAGAATTCAACATGCTTGTTTTAGTAAATAACTTAATTTCCGTCTGAGAATGACGATAAAAACAATAGATTTACCACGATGCAACAAAAACCTCTCATACTAGTAACTAACGACGATGGTGTTAGCGCACCAGGTATTTTACACTTATCTTCCATTGCTAAAAAATTTGGCGATGTATATGTGGTAGCACCTGATAAACCTCAATCGGGAATGGGGCATGCCATTACAATTAATTCTACTTTAAGAATTCAAAAAACACATCATCATGAAGGAGTCAGTAGCGAATATAGTTGCACCGGCACCCCTGTTGATTGCGTGAAAATGGCCGTCACTAAATTATTACCTCGTAAGCCTGATTTAGTGTTATCTGGCATTAACCATGGCAGTAATAGTTCTATTAATGTGATTTATTCAGGTACGATGAGTGCTGCCATTGAAGGCTCTTTAGAAAAAACATCGTCTGTTGGTTTTAGTTTGTGTGATTATGATATTAATGCCGATTTTACTCCTACAACTCATTTTATTGAAAAAATAATAACCTCTTGTTTAAAAGATCCTTTACCACAAGGCGTTTGTTTAAACGTTAATTTTCCTAAGCTAAAAGCTGATGAAATCAATGGTTTAAAAATATGCCGACAAGCTAAAGCTAATTGGGTAGAAGATTTTGAAGAGCGTCAGGATCCTTATGGTCGATCGTATTATTGGTTAACAGGTAAATTTGTGAATTTTGAGCCTGAAGCAAAAGATACGGATGAATGGGCTTTGCAAAATGGCTATGTTTCAGTTGTTCCAATTATGCATGATTTAACGGCGCATAATTATATTACTCACCTTCAAAACACGTTATAAAATGCTTGATAAAATTAATAAACAATGGATTGGGTTTGTGTTTGGAATCGTTTTTCCGGCATTTTGTTTTTTTTGTTATTGGTTGTTTTTACACAATCAATTAAATTTTCCGAACGGATTTATACGTTATTTAAGAAACGGTAATATGTTACAAGAGGTTGCAATAGCTTGTATTATTGCAAGCTTAGTGGTGTTTTATATTTCATTAAATAAAAAAATATTTGATTTCGGACGAGGATTAATTATTGCTGCATTTTTATACGTTGGGCTTGTCTTATATATTTCATTACTCTAATAATTATAACGTGTTCCTTTGTTCCTTTTTCAATAAGAACACACATCACTGTAAACCCCATAAACACTAAAATACAACCATTTCTAACTATGAAATATTACGTAATAGCAGGAGAGCCATCAGGCGATTTACATGCCTCTAATATGATGAAGGAGTTGTTATTACTCGATCCAACCATTGAATTTAGATTTTGGGGTGGCGATTTAATGGAGAATGTGGTTCATCAAAAACCAAGAAAACACATTAAGGATTTAGCCTTTATGGGCTTTGTAGAAGTGGCTAAAAATATCAGAACCATTTTTAAAAACATTGCATTTTGTAAACAAGATATTTTAGAGTTTAAGCCAGAAATTTTAATTTTAGTGGATTACCCTGGCTTTAATTTACGAATTGCTGATTGGGCAAAAACACAAGGTATAAGAGTCTTTTATTATATCTCTCCAACCATTTGGGCATGGAAAGAAAACAGAGTGGAGATCGTTAAACGCAGTGTTGAAAAAATGTTTGTGATATTACCCTTTGAAGTAGCGGTGTATAAAAAGCATCATTACCAAGCAGATTACGCTGGCCATCCTTTATTGGATGCAATTGAGCAAGAGAAATCCTCTCTACCTGATAGAGCCACTTTTGCCTCAAAAAATAAGTTAGATGATCGGCCAATTATTGCTGTGCTTCCAGGAAGCAGAAAGCAAGAAATAGAAAGGATGTTTTCTATTATGTTAGATGTTGTGAATGACTTTAAAGGGTATCAATTTGTCATTGCAGGCACCACTAATCTACCAAAAGAAGCCTATCAAATGGCGCTTGATAAAAATTTAAAAGTTGTATTTAATCAAACATACGCCTTAATGCATAATGCCCATGCGGGTATTATAAAGTCAGGGACCTCTACGTTAGAAAGTGCTTTATTTCGTTTACCCCAAGTTGTTTGTTATAAAGGTGGAGCGGTTTCTTATTCTATTGCAAGAATGGTGGTAGGTGACAGAGTGAAATACATTTCATTGCCCAATTTAATATTAGATAAGCCTGTTGTGAAGGAATTAATTCAATCTGATTTAACGGCTAAAAATTTATCACACGAATTGTCTAAGATTGTTTCAGGTCCTGCAAGAGAAGAGATGTTATCAGAATATGATGGCTTAATAAAATTATTAGGAAATAGTGGCGCTTCCAAAAAAGTAGCTGAATTAATGTATGCCCATATTCATGCAAAAAAGTAGGTTCATTTTTATCATCGGCGTTTTGTTTTTACTCGTTTCTTGGCAAGTAACTGATGTGTTAGTAAAGGCAAGTTATAAAAACGTTAGTCTTGAAAAGCCACAATCTTTTAATGTAAAGTATTATTCAGATGAGTTAGTTAATATTAGAATTTATTCTCAAACAAAAATTCAATCACTAACCATTAGTTCTGAAGTTGGATTTTATAGTGTGTGGTCAAATGGGGTTGAAGTTACCAATACAACCAAGTTTCCTTTGATAAAATTTACTTATGTGAACGACTCTGTAGAAGTAAAAACATTTGAAAATGTGATCGGGAAATTTAAACGTGTCAAGTTATCTAGCCCTGATATTATCAAATCATTTCGAATCAAGTTAATTTTACCAGAAAGAAAACCTCGGTTTTATGATGATAATTTATACATCACAGCCGAACAAGGCGAACTAAAATGCATCAATGAAATTGCTCTAGATGATTACATTGCGGGGGTGGTGCAAGCTGAATCAGGACGAAGAGCATTTCAAGAATTTTATAAAGTTCAAGCAATTTTAGCGCGTACCTTTGCTTTGTCGCACCTTCAAAAGCATGCACTTGAAGGGTTTAATTTATGTGATCACACGCATTGTCAAGCGTATTTTGGTAAAACATCAGAATTAGATATTATGAAGGCGGTAACTGATACACGCGGAAAAGTAGTTGTGGACGAAAATTTAAATTTAATTGATGCGGCATTTCATAGTAATAGTGGCGGACAAACTGTTAATTCTGAAGATGTATGGGGGAGTAAATTGCCTTATTTGAGAAGTGTAAATGATTCCTTTAGTGTTAAAATGCCTAATGCTAAATGGGAACGTAAAATGGCGAAAGAAGATTGGTTAAGTTATTTGC
Source organism: Bacteroidota bacterium (assembly GCA_947450025.1). Classification (GTDB taxonomy): domain Bacteria; phylum Bacteroidota; class Bacteroidia; order B-17B0; family Aurantibacillaceae; genus UBA4416. The sequence continues at coordinate 145,505 of CANFTW010000006.1, forward strand.
AATTAAAACACAATTATCCTATTCAAGATTCATCGGCGAGACGATTAGCGTTTTCATTTAAACAAGAGAGTCGGAAACCCTTTTTAGAAGCCAATAATGTGAAGGTGCCTTTAAAAAATGTGCGAATGGATTTGCAATTAAAATCAACCTTTTTTAGTATTGTGGACCAAGGGGATACCATTGTGTTTAAAGGGAAAGGTTTTGGCCATGGAGTAGGCATGTGCCAAGAAGGTGCCATGCGCATGGCGAAGTTAGGCTATAAATATCCTGATGTGATTAATTTTTACTACCAAAAAACACAATTAGTTGACTTGCATAAACTAAGTTTTTTTAAAGACGAATAGGGTAATATAACGGTTTAGTAACTGATGTTTATTGAAGCATTAATTGTAGTTTTTTTGGCAAGCTACACGCCACTAAATCATAGCTATCATCTACCCATTTTAAGATTTGAGCATCAGCAACAGTGCCATCGCAAACAATGGTATTCCAATGTTTTTTATTCATATGATATCCAGGTTTAACGCATGGATAATTTGCGCGTAATTCCAAGGCAATTTCAGGATCGCATTTTACATTCATTTCCATAGGTATGGAATCAATGCCCGATAGTAAAAACATTTTACCTAATACTTTAAAAACTAAAGTATCATTTCCAAAAGGCATGGTTTCTTCCACTCCTTTTTTTAACAAACAATAGATTCTCAAATCCTCTAAATACATTTTATAAAGCTAATTATTTTTCCATACTTTGGAATCTAAAATTTTAGATTGTTAAATCTGTAATGTTTTAGGATAAGAATCTAATATTTTCGACAAAAAGGGTTACTGAATCGTTAATATTTCGTTAAATTTGGTGAAATAAATTAAACAGACACAATATGTATTTCAAATTTACAAGAATGAAAAAAAGCAATTGGCTCTTAGCCTTGACTTTTTTCGCTGTTGTCTTTACTGGCAACTTGATGGCGCAGGTAGATGTGACTTCCTCGGGAGGAACGGCTACGGCATCGTACACCACATTGAAAGCGTCTTTTGATGCGATTAATGCAGGTACGCACACTGGTACAATTGCTATCAGTATTTCTGCAAGTACAACCGAAACAGCTTCAGCAGTTTTAAATGCGAACGGTTCAGGTAGTGCTAGTTTTGCAAACGTTTCAATCAGTCCTAGTGGAGGTGCTGCAAGAACCATTACAGGTTCAGTTGTTGGCCCATTAGTTGATTTTAATGGAGCAAGTAATGTAACCATCAATGGTTTAAATACCGGAGGTAACGCATTAACTATTTCGAATACAGCTACTGGAGCTTCGAGTACAATTCGTTATTATAATGATGCGTCTAACAACACGGTTACTAATTGTACATTATTAGGTTCATCAACTACTTTAGGAGTTGTGTATTTTGGAACAAGTACTGGTACATTAGGTAACTTGTCTAATACAGTGTCTAATAACAATATTGCTGCAGCTGGTGCAAATAGCCCTTTAACAGGCATTTATTCTGTTGGTCAAAGTGCTTTAATTGTAAACAGTGCAACAGTTTCTTCAAATAATATTTACGATTATTTTAATGCTGCCGCTTCTACAAGTGGTATTTTTATTGGTGGTAATAATAATGCTTGGACGATTACTGATAATAAATTATACCAATCTGCAACAAGAACGTATACAACTGCTAATACACATTATGGTATTAACATTACATCTGGTGCAGGCTATGTAATTACAGGAAATACCATTGGTTATGCTAATAACAGTGGAACAGGTACAACAAATGTTGTTGGTAACTCAGTTGCTTTAGCTGGTTTCCCAGGAGCATATGCAACTACTGGTACAGCAAATGCGACACGTTATGTCGGTATTAATGCGGCTTTTACGGCGGCTGGCTCAACTTCTTCTATCCAAAATAATAAAGTGGCTAACATTGCAATTTATACATCAAGTGGTGCAACTACCACTAATGGTATTTTAGCTGGTATTGTGGTAACAAGTGGTAATGTTAACATTGGTACAGTGCAAGGGAATACGATTGGTGCTACAACTGGTAATGGTTCATTATACTCTGCTTCTTCAACAGCTGGAGGTTTAATTTCCGGTATTTATGTTACTTCTTCTAATACCGTTACTATTAAAAACAATACAGTAGGTGCTATTGATGCAACTGGTAATACTTTAACGACTTTATCAGGAAGTATTAGAGGGATTGATGTAACAGGAATAGGTAACTTCTTAATTACGAATAATACCATTGGTAATTCTACAGCAAATAACTTAAGAATGGGTAACCTTTATACTGGGGTATCTTTATCTAATGCAGGAACCACTTTTACAACGTCTACAGGTGCTAGTGTATTTGTTGGGATAAACAGTTCAGTAAGTGGAACTATTACTATTGGTACAGTTGCTGAACCTAATACGATTAGAAATGTATTTGTGAATTCAAATAGTGCTAGTGCTTTATTTAAAGGTATTGCTTCTAGTTCAGGTGTTTCAAATATTTCTGGTAATAATATTAGTAATATTAATTCAAATAGTGCTTCTGTTTCTACAGGCAGTGGGGTTTTATCTGGATTAGGTATTTATTTAAGTGGTGGTACTAATCCAGTGATTAGTTCAAATACCATTTCTAATTTAGCTTTATTAAACACTGGAACAGGTGGTTTTACTTTAGGAGGTATTAGTTATACATTCCCAACGACCTCTATTACGATTACTAAAAATAAAATTTACGGATTAACATCTGCAGGTACAGGAACTACTGTTACTGCTCCTCCTACTGTATCAGGTATTTTTGTGCGTGATGGTGGCGGCGCAACTGCTAATATTAGTAATAACATGATCTCTTTAGGGAATGGTCAAGCAACTAATACAACCTTTATGGGGCTTTGGTTGCAATATTCATTCTCTACTGTAACAACCATGAATATTTTACATAATTCCATCAATATTGAGGGAACTGTAACAGCAGGGGCTTTACCAACTTTTGGTTTATACAGAGGAGATTTCTCTGCTACTGCGGTAACTACTTATGTGATGAATGTAAAAAATAACGTTTTCAGTAATACACGTAGTGCTGGTACAGGTACTCACGTGTGTATTGCTAATAACTATGGTGCAACGGCTAGTGCAACTAACTGGGGTACTAATGCATCCGATTACAACTTTTATAATACCGTAACAGGTAATCCTAACATTGGTTACTGGACATCTGCTCAAACTTTTGCAGGTTGGAAAACAGCCTCTTTAAGTGATGCAAACTCTCCAACAGCCTCTACTAGCGCTAACCCTTTCCCATTATTTAATGCTTCTGCTACTGGTGATTTACATGTTAATCCGTCTGTGGCAACAGTGATTGAATCCGGTGGGGTGAGTGGATTAATAACTTCTGATGATATTGACGGTAATATTCGTCAAGGATTTGCAGGCTATACTGGTGCAGGTTCAGCACCAGATTTAGGAGCTGATGAATTTGCAGGGATTAGCCCAGCGCCAGTAATTAATGGTGTTGCTATTTCTCCATTAGGTAGTTCATGTTCAGCTATCTCTCGTTTAATTTCTGCAACTGTAACTCCAGGTGCAGCGTCTTTAACATCGGTAACTTTAAATTATTCATTTAATGGAGTGGCTCAAACACCAATCACAATGGCTGGTGGTAACTTAGCGGCTGGTTCAACATGGACAGCGACTATTCCAGCAGCTGTTCCTACAAATGCTAGTGTGGCTTGGTATGTTACTACTACTGATGGAACATATAGTAAAGCGTCTAATACATCATCTTATTCTGATGCAACTGCCCTTAATTATGTGGCAACAGCTTCAGTAACTCCAAACCCTGTTTGTGAGGGCGGTGTTGTAACTCTACAATATAATTTACTAGGAACTAGTACAGCTACTTATTGTGCGATAGCAGCGGCTACTTCAGCATTATCTTATTTTGATGCCTTTACCACAACCGGTGCGGTTTCAAATATTAATAATACAGCTACTGGATTTTCAGTGGGTGGTTATGCAAACTACACTAACTTAACTGTTTCTCAAAAATTAGGACAAGCAGTTAGCTTTAATACCTTACTACAAGGTACAACAGTTGGTGTGGCTATTTGGGTAGATTGGAATCAAGATGGAATATTTGATCCTTCAGAAAGAATGTACAATACGACAGGATATGTTTCAACAGCAGCAGGTACTTTTACTGTTCCTGCAACAGCGAAGTTAGGAACAACTCGTATGAGAATTTTAATGGATTATAATGCGTCTAATCCAGCAGCACCTTGTGGTCCATTTGCTTCTGGTGGAAGAGGTGAAGCGGAAGATTATACCTTCTTAGTCTTGCCTTCAACAGTTTCTTATGCTTGGACAGATGGTGTCACAACATTCACTGCAGCAACTAATTCATCAACTTTAACTGTAAATACTTCTGCAACTTATACTGCAACAGCATATTTAGATGGATGTCCTTTAGCAACAACAGTTCAAGTAAATGTAACACCATTACCTTCGTTACCAATTGTAACGAATATTGGTCAATGTGGTTTGGGAGTTTCTCCTTCAAATGTAGTGGGTGGTGCATCTTATAATTGGTATGCAACGCCAACTTCAACAACGGTATTACAAAGTGGTGCAAGTTCGACCTATACAACTGCGGTTGGTGCAACCACTACTTGGTATGTGACCTCAGTAAATGGTGCTTGCGAAAGTTCACCAAGAGTAGCGGTTACTGCTTCAGTGACTTTACCAGATGCAGTTAATGCAGCATCTAGTGCTTCTTTATTATGTGTGGGTGGTTCAAATGCTATTACCTTAACAGCGAATCAAGTTGGAACAAATAACGCTTATAGCTTTACTTGGACAGCAACTCCAGCTGTAGGTAGTGGTATGGCAACTTCAGTAACAGGTCAATCAGTAGTGATTACTCCAACAACGGTTGGTACTTATACTTATAACGTCATAGCATCTGATGCAGTATGTACGACTTTATCAAGTGTAGTCGTTACCTTAAATGCTTTACCTCAACTGTTAACTTCAGCAACTCCTTCAGTAGTATGTTCTGGTGCTAGCGTGAATTTAAATGCTACTAACGCTGTTATTGCTCCAGGAACTGCCACAAGTGGTAATGGAACTTCATTGACTTCAGCTTATGGTTATCCAACAGCTTTTGGTAATTACTGGTACCAAACATGGCAACAGTATTTATTTACAGCGGCAGAATTAAATGCCATGGGTATTACAGCTGGTAACATTACATCTTTATCATTTAGTATTGCAGCTCTTCCAATTCCAAATCAAGCGATTACAGATTACAATATAAAAATCGGATCTACAGGAAATACAGCTTTATCAGCTTTTGTAACAGCTGGTTTAACTAATGTATTTGGACCTGCTACAAAAACAGCGGTATTAGGTTTAAATACCATTACATTATCAACGCCATATTATTGGAACGGAACATCGAATTTGGTAATTGATTTAAGACAAACCGAATTTTATGGCAGTGGTAACGCAACGACGTATTATACGACAACTCCAAATAACTCGGTATTGTATGCTTATGCAACGACTTCAAATGCTAACTATTGGACATCTAGTCCAGCGCCTACTGCTTCAACTAGCCGTCCAAATATTATTTTTGGTGCTCAGATTCAAACTCAAGGCGCTGGTAATTTAGTATGGCAATGGAATCCAGGTGCAATTAACAGTAACACAGCAACGGTAGTAGTTACTAATACAACTGCCACGGCGGCAACTCAAGTATTTACTGTTACAGGAACTAATACCTTAACTGGATGTTCAAATACTGGCACAACAAGTGTGGTAGTTAATGCTATACCCACAACTCCAGTAGCAGCCAACTCTATTCAATGTGGTATAGGTGTTCCTACAGCATCAGTGAGTGGCGGTACCTTATATAATTGGTATGCAACACCAACTTCTACAACTGTATTGCAAACTGGTTCAGTAGCTAATTTTACCACATCTATTAATTCAACCACTACTTGGTACGTTGAGTCTGTGAGTCCAGAAGGATGTTCTAGTCCAAGAGCTGCAGTAACAGAAACAGTGAACATTCCTAATTTAGTGACTGCAAGTACAAGTTCATCATCACTTTGTGTGGGTGGTGCTAACGCGATTACGTTAACAGCTAATCAAACTGGTTCAACAAATAACTACAATTTCACGTGGACAGCAACTCCTTCAGTAGGAAGTGGTATTACAACTTCTGTTAATGGACGAACAGTATCTATTACTCCAACAACGGTAGGAACATACACTTATAATGTAACTGCTATTGATGGTATTTGTACAACTTTATCAAGTGTGGTTGTGAGGTTAAATGATCTTCCTCAAATCATTGCTTCTTCAAACCCATCTGTGGTTTGTTCAGGCTCTAGCGTTAATTTAACAGCTACGAATGCTGTTATTGCTCCTGGGCCTGCAGCAGTTGGTACAGGAACAGCGCTTACTTTATCATATAGTTATCCAACAGCTTTTGGTAACTACTGGTACCAAACATGGCAACAGTATTTATTTACAGCAGCTGAGTTAAATGCGATGGGTATGACTGCAGGTAACATTACATCTTTATCATTCAGTATTTCAGCTTTACCAAATCCAAATACTCCAATAACGGATTATAACATTCAAATTGCTCCAACAAGCAACACTGCTTTATCAGCTTTTGTAACAACTGGTTTAAGTAACGTATTTGGACCTACAACTGTAACAGCAGCAGCTGGTTTAAATACCATTACTTTAGCAACGCCTTACAATTGGGATGGTGTATCTAACTTAGTAATTGATTTAAGACAAACAGAATTTTATGGTAATGGAAATGCAACAACGTATTATACCACTACTCCAAATAACTCTGTATTGTATGCTTATGCAACGACTTCAAATGCTAACTATTGGACATCTAATCCAATACCAACTACTTCTACTAGTCGTCCAAATATTATTTTTGGTGCGCAAATTCAAACACAAGGAGCTGGTGGTATTTCATGGCAATGGAATCCAGGTGCAGTCAATAGTAATACAGCTACTGCTGTAGTTACAAATACAACTGGTACTGCAACTACTCAAGTGTTTACAGTAACAGGCACTAGTACAGTGACAGGTTGTGTTAATACTGCTACGACTAGCGTATTAGTAAATGTAGTTCCTAATACAGCCATAGCAACTAACTCTACTCAATGTGGTTTAGGTGTTCCAACAGCTTTTGTAACAGGTGGCACATCATACAATTGGTATGCAACACCAACGTCTACAACTATTGTTCAAGCAGGTCCTTTTAATCATATTACAAGTCCAATTAACACAACCACAACTTGGTATGTGAATACATTTAATGGATTATGTGAAAGTTTAATTAGAACAGCTGTGACTCAAACGGTTGTTGTGCCAGATGGAGTTACTGCAGTAACAACATCATCAGCAGTATGTCCAGGTACAACCTATACATTATCTTCAGCTAACACTGGTACAACAAATGTGTATGCGTATTCTTGGTCAGCATCTCCATCTGTAGGAAGTGGAATTTCTTCTACAACTCCAGGTGCAAACGTAGTTTTAACTCCAAATACGCCAGGAACTTATGTATATAATGTGACGGCAACAGATGGTTTCTGTACAACCACTAAAACAGTAAGTGTATTAGTAAATGCAGTTCCTGATTTAGTAGCAACAGCAAGTCCTTCTATTATTTGTTCAGGTACATCGGTGAATTTAAATGTACAAGCAAACAATGCTACTCCAGGTTTGGCAACTGTTGGTTTCCAAGGTGGTTCAACAACTATTAATGGTTCTCCATACAGACAAGGTGCTGGAACAACATTAGAGCAAAAAGCACAATACTTATTTACAGCAGCTGAGTTAAATGCTTATGGTATTTACCAAGGTAACATTACAGATATCAGTATTAACGCTTTAACAGCAGGTAGCGGACAAATGGATAACTTCATTATTAAAATGGGCGCAACAACGGCTAGTTCTTTAGGAACAACCTATAGTTCTGCAGCATCAACTTTAGTATATGGTCCTTATTCATACTCTGTTACTGCAGGTCAAAATACACACACCTTTGATACACCATTCTTCTGGGATGGTAACTCAAACGTTGTGATTGAAATTTGTCATGATGCTGTGAATCCATTAGGAGTAAGTAGTAATGTTGTTATTGAAACAACATCTAATAAAGTAATTACTTCTACTATTTTAGGAGCTTGTTCAGCAACTGTTGGGACTGCAACTACTAACCGTCCACAAATTACATTTGGTGCTCAAGTTGGTTCTGATATCACAGGTTCTATGAATATTTTATGGAATCCAGGTGCAATCACCACCAATACAGCATTAGTAACGCCATTAAATACAGGTTCTGTTGTCTCTACTCAAGTGTATACAGTATCGGTTAATAATCCAGCTACGACATGTTCTAGTATTAAAACAGTAGCAGTAGTGATTAATCCAATCCCTACTACACCAGTAGCTGTAAACTCTGCACAATGTGGTGTGGCTGTTCCAACAGCATCAGTGTCAGGTGGTACAGTTTACAATTGGTATGCAACGCCAACAGCTACAACCGTATTACAAACAGGTTCAAGTTCTCACTACACAACCGCAATTAATAGTACAACATCTTGGTATGTGACTTCTATGAATACAGCAGGTTGCGAAAGTCCTAGAGCTACTGTAACAACTTCAGTAACTGTTCCAGATGCAGTATCAGCATCAGTAGCATCAGCTTCTGTTTGTCCAGGTACTAACGCAACTTTAATTGCAACTCAAACAGGTTCAACTAATGTATATGTATTTACTTGGACAGCATCTTCAGCTACAGGAAGTGGTATTTCAACTTCAGTAGTTGGTAGTTCAGTAAACATTACACCAAGTACATCTGGTAACTATAACTATACGTTAACAGCATCAGATGCTGCAGGTTGTATAGCAATTAGCACCACATCATTAAATGTGTTTGTAACGCCTACATTAACAGCAATTTCAGCTGCTCCAACAACATTATGTTCTGGTAATACAGCAACTTTATCAATCTCTGCAATTTCTCCGGGAACTGTAGCAGTAGGTACTGGTGTAACAACACAAGGCGGTTCTGGTCTTTCTCCTTATGCTCAATTCTGGGAAGGTCAAAGAACACAGTATTTATTTACAGCGAGTGAATTATCAGCAATGGGCTTAAGTTCAGGAAATATGTCAGCGATATCATTTAATGTGACATCTGCTCCAGCAACCTTACAGTTTACAAATTACGCTATCAAAATGTACCATACTTCAGCAACTGATTTAGTAGCATCGTATGCGTCACCTAGTAGCGCGGTAGTAAACGTATTTGGTCCAGTAAACTTAGCGCCTCCTGCAGTTGGTTTAAGTACTCATAACTTTACTAATGCCTTTACATGGGATGGTGTATCGAATGTAATCATTGACGTATGTTTCGAAAATGACCCATTAAGTACAGCTGTCTTATATACAAGTAATGATATTGTTGCTGCAACAACGGTAACTGGTTTCACATCAGTGAGAGGGGATTATCAAGATAACTCTTCTTTATGTAATACAGCGAACGTTGGTATTTCAGCAACAAGTACAATTAGACCAAATGTGATTTTCTTAGGAAATACCATGACAGGTTCAAATGTAGTGAACTGGTCTGCAGGGACAACACCAGCAGGAACAGGTTATACCATTACATCGACACCACCAGTAACATCGGTTTATACAGCAACGTTAACAGATTCTCATTCTTGTGCAGTTGTATCTAGCCCTGTAACATTAACAGTTAATGCTACTCCAACAATTACAGCGGTTGCTTCTAGCCCTTCTGTTTGTGCTGGATCAACAGCAACGTTAACAGCTACTGGTGCAACTAACTATACTTGGACTTCGGGTGGAACAACTTCTACAGAAGTTGTGACTCCTTCAACAGCATCTGTTTATACAGTAACTGGTGCTAGTTTAGGTTGTGTAAGTTCAACCACTGTTGGAGTTGGTTATAATGTTATTCCTACAGTGGCTGTAAATAGTGGTTCTATTTGTTCAGGAAACAACTTTACCATTACTCCAACTGGAGCATCTTCCTATTCATATTCTGGTGGTTCAGATGTAGTGTCTCCATTAACAACTACAGATTATACGGTTACAGGTACAACAGCAGGATGTTCATCAACTGCAGTGTCAAGTGTATCAGTTAGTACAACACCTACTATTAGTTTATTGTCAGGAGGTATTTGCCCAGGTGATTCTTATACAATTACAGCATCAGGAGCAGATACTTATACATACTCTAGTGGTTCAGCTGTGGTTACTCCAGTTGCTACAACATCTTATTCCGTTACTGGTTCAAATTTAGATGGTTGTATCGGTAATACTGCCGTCACAACAGTAACTGTGTCTTCTGTATTAATATTTAATGTTAATAGTGGAGCAGTTTGTGCAGGTAATTCATTTACTATGTCACCTGTTGGAGCAGCAACTTATACATACTCTAGTGGATCAGCAGTAGTAACACCAAGCGCATCCTCAGTATATACAATTACTGGAGCAAGTGCTTCAGGTTGTTTAGGTACCGCTACAAGTTCTGTAACAGTTAATGCTTACCCTGTCGTAACTGTAAATAGTGGTGCTATTTGTTCTGGAAACAGCTTTACAATGATACCATCAGGTGCAACAACTTATTCTTACTCTAGTGGTTCTGATATTGTTTCTCCAACTGCAACCACTTCATACACTGTAACAGGTGAAACGGCAGGATGTGCAACAGACGCTGTAAGTTCAGTAACTGTTATTGCTCTTCCAGTTGTAACAGCAGCTTCTTCAAATACATCCATTTGTATTGGTAATTCAGCAACTTTAACTGCAGCGGGTGCAACTAACTATACTTGGACTTCAGGTGGAACTGCTTCTACGGAAACAGTAACTCCAACAAGTGCTTCAGTTTACACGGTAACTGGTGAATCTAATGGATGTTCTAACATTGCTACAGTGGCAGTCAATGTTTCTACAGTGATACCTACAGTAACCGCAGTTTCTTCAAGTTCAGCAGTTTGTGCTGGTTCATCAGCAACTTTAACTGCAGGTGGAGCTAACGCTTATACTTGGTCAACTGGAGGAAATGCAACCACTGAAGTAGTTACTCCTTCAACACCTTCTTCTTACACTGTGACAGGTGATTTAAATGGATGTACTAACACTGCAATTGTTTCGGTTGGTGTTAATCAAGGGCCTACAGTTACAGCATCAGCATCACAATCTACGTTATGTTTAGATGGAAGTAATGGCCCTTCAATTTTAACAGCATCTACAACAGCTAGTGCTTATACATGGTCAAATGGAGCTAACACGTTAACAACTTCAGTAACACCTACATTAACTACAACATACACAGTAACTGCTACACAGGCTGGTTGTTCAAGTAATGCACTTGTTACAGTAACTGTATTTGATTGTACAGGTATTAAAGAGTTAACAAATGATAACATTAGCATCTTCCCTAATCCAACAAATGGTATTGTAAACATCTCTATCTCTTATGAGTTAGCTGGTAATACCTCAATCGAAGTTTACGATGCAATTGGTAAATTAGTGATTAAAGAAAACTTAACGAATAATACAAGTACAATTAACTTATCAAAAGTTGAAGATGGTATGTATGTATTCAAAATTATTAACAACAACCGCGCAATTAAAATTGGTAAAGTTGTTAAACAATAATTAAGTTTAACTTATACTTAAAAAGGCTACCTCATTGAGGTAGCCTTTTTTATTGGAAATAAATTTAAAAATATATCCGTCAAAGCTTATCTTTGAAATAAATTTACAACAATGAATCTTTCAGTATCAGCTCAATTATTTGAAAAAGCAAAATCTTTTTTTCCAGGGGGAGTTAATTCGCCCGTTCGTGCCTTTAGAAGTGTAGGAGGAACGCCAATATTTATTGATAAAGGAAAGGGCTCACATGTTTGGGATGCTGATGGTAATGAATATATAGATTATTGCGCGAGTTGGGGCCCATTAATTTTAGGACACGCGAATGACAACGTTTTAAATGCTGTTGAAAAAACGATGCGTAACGGAACATCGTTTGGTGCGCCAACACGTTTAGAAAATGAACTAGCTGAATTAATTTTAACAAACAACCCTTATATCGAAAAAATTCGTTTCGTGAGTAGTGGAACTGAAGCTGTCATGAGTGCTATTCGTTTAGCGAGAGGCTTTACGGGAAGAAATAAAATTTTAAAATTCGAAGGTTGTTATCATGGCCATTCAGATTCTTTATTAGTAAAGGCAGGTTCAGGATTGGTAACATTTGGTGAAACATCATCAGCAGGTGTTCCCGAAAGTTTTGTTAAAGAAACCATTGTTGTTCCTTTAAATAATCAAGCAGCCGTTGAACAAGCATTTGCTCAATTTAAAGATGAAATTGCTTGTGTGATTATTGAACCCATTCCTGCAAATAATGGATTGTTATTACAAGAGAAGGCATATTTACAGTTTTTAAGAGACATATGTACAACTAATAAAACATTATTATTATTTGATGAGGTGATTAGTGGTTTTAGAGTTGGATTTTGTGGTGCGGCTGGATATTATGATATCAAACCAGATATCATTACTTATGGTAAAATTATTGGTGGAGGATTTCCTGTTGGCGCTTATGGAGCTAGTAAAGAAATCATGTCTTCTATTTCACCAGAAGGAAATGTGTATCAAGCTGGTACCTTAAGTGGTAATCCAGTAGCAATGACAGCAGGAATTGCTCAATTAACAGAATGTTTAAAGCCTAATTTTTATAAAGACTTAGAGTCGAAAACACAATTATTAATAGAAGGATTAAGTAAAAATACCAAACATCATTTTAAAATATTTACAGTTGGTTCTATTTTTTGGTTAGCGTTTACAGAAAAGGATGCGATTAGATGTGCTGAAGATATTGATGCGGATAGCATGAAACATTTTAAAATATTATACCATGCTTTATTAGCAAATGGCATATATTCTGGTCCTTCTGGATATGAAGTAGGGTTTATGAGTGAGGCACATACCCATGAAGATATCCAAAAAACCATTAAAGCGTTTGAAATGGCCTTTCAATCCCTTTAATGGTCAGGTGATTAAATGCATTAATCAATTATATTTATGAGAGGATTTAAAACAAATATGAATTTTACAATCAAATCAAATCTCATAGATTTAGTATCCAATGATATTTATGCTGCTGAAGTGGTTATTGAAAATAATATCATTGCATCAATTCGTAGAATCGATGAAACATTAAATACGTTTATTCTTCCTGGATTTATCGATGCTCATGTACATATTGAAAGTAGTATGTTGGTCCCTTCTGAATTTGCTCGAATTGCTGTCACTCATGGAACCATTGGAACCATATCAGATCCACATGAAATCGCAAATGTGTTAGGGATAGAAGGTGTTGATTATATGGTGAACAATGCCAATCAGATTCCGTTTTATTTATACTTTGGCGCTCCTTCCTGTGTGCCGGCAACTCATTTTGAAACAGCTGGTGCCATCATCGATTCTAAAGGTATTGATGAACTTTTATCTCGTAAAGAAATCGTGTATTTAGCAGAGATGATGAATTTCCCTGGAGTGATTTATAAAGATGAGGAAGTCTTAAGGAAAATCTCAGCAGCTAAAAAACATAACAAACCCATTGATGGTCATGCGCCTGGATTAATGGGCGAAGACATGAAAGCTTATTTCAGTGCAGGCATTTCGACTGATCATGAATGTTTTAAATATGATGAGGCTTTAGAAAAATTAAAACAAGGCGTTCATATCTTAATTAGAGAAGGAAGTGCTGCGAAGAATTTTGACACCCTGATCCCTTTAATAGAGAGCTATCCGAAGCAGATTATGTTTTGTTGTGATGACAAGCATCCTGATAATTTGATGGAAGGCCACATTAACCAACACGTGAAACGCGCTTTAACTAAAGGATATAATCTGTTTGATGTTCTTCGTGCGTCATCCTACAATGTGGTTAAACATTATCAACTTCCAATTGGTTTATTGCAGGTTGGTGATACAGCTGATTTTATAGAAATTGATAATCTGACGGAATTTAATATTTTAAAAACGTTTATCAACGGAGCTATTGTGGCAGAAAGAGGAACCTCATATATTTCAATTTTAGATGCGCCAATCGTTAATAATTTTAATTGTAGTTTAAAGAAGCCTGTTGATTTTGAATTAAAAGCAAGTAGTGAACATATTCGAGTGATAGAAGCTTTAGAAGGCCAGTTAATTACCAATGAAATACGTGCTAACGGAATCTTAAACAATGGCTTTATAGAATCGGATTTAGAAAATGATATTTTAAAAATAGCGGTCGTTAATCGTTATCACGATGCGCCTATATCTACAGGATTTATTAAAAATATTGGTTTAAAGCAAGGAGCCATTGCTAGTTGCGTGGCTCATGATTGTCATAATATTGTAGTGGTTGGAGCAAATACCACAGACATGGCTCATGCCGTGAACTTAATTATTAAAGCCAAAGGTGGTATTTCGTTATCCAATGGAAGTGAGGAAATGGTTCTTGAATTGCCAATAGCTGGTATTATGACGAATAAGCCAGCAGAAGAAGTTGCGGAGTTGTATACAGCGATTGACAAACGAGCAAAAGAATTAGGAAGTAAATTAAAAGCCCCTTACATGACTTTATCATTTATGGCCTTATTAGTGATTCCTCATTTAAAGTTAAGCGATAAAGGATTGTTTAATGGTAAGCGATTTGAATTCACAGATGTGTTTATAAATTAGTATGAAAATAATTTTAAAAATAACTTTGGTATTTCTTACAGTAGTAGGCATTTCTTCATGGATTTTTTATGAGGGAGATCAAGGACATTTTGTGTATTTGAATGGTAAAAAACAATATGTATTAGTTGAAGGATCTGGACAACCCACCATTGTTTTTTTAACTGGCAAAGGTTGTGCTCAAACAGATTTTAAAAAAGTTTATCAACAAATAAAAAACACCAATCAAATATTTTCATACGATAGAGCGGGTTTAGGGCAATCTGAAGCGATTAGAAATGATCGACGAGTCGATACCATGGCTTTTGAATTACATGAATTATTGATAAAAGAAAATATTAAACCTCCTTATGTTTTAGTTGGTCATTCATTAGGTGGGTATATTATGCGTTGTTTCGTGAATCAATACCCCCAATTAGTATCAGGAATGGTGTTTGTTGAGCCGTCTCATGAATATGAATTTTCAAATGGCATCGCCATTAGAACAGATTCTGATCAAGTAGTTTTTAAAAATGATTTCAAAAGTTTTTTAAAAATGGAAGGTCGATTCAAGGCTGACAAACAAGAATCAAAATTTTCATTTGATTTTGATAGCTTAGGTTTTTCAACTAATCAGAGAATCGTAAAAGGTCTAAAAATTCCTGATCAAATTCCTATTACGGTTTTAATCGCTAAAAAGGTTGACGTTGATAATGATTACATTGACAAAGAAATGGAATACAAAATTCAATATTTTGAACATTGGAAAGAAATCAATCCTAAAGTAAAGGTAATGACCACTTTAAAGAGTGGATATTTTATACAAAAAGAAAATCCTGAGTTAGTGATTCATGAGATCTATGAATTATTAAACAAGATAGGGCAATAATTATTTTCCTCTATTTGCTAAATTGTAACAATCTCTGCATAAGGGCTCATAACTATCTGTTTCGCCTAATAATACCAAACTAGTTTCTTGTGTAGTTCGATGCGATATATGAGCTAAACTGCCGCAGTGCATACATATTGCATGAACTTTGGTAACATACTCGGCGCATGCTAATAAAGCTGGCATAGGGCCAAATGGTTGACCTTTAAAATCCATATCTAATCCGGCAATAATGACACGAACACCACTGTCTGCTAATTGATTACAAACATTTACTAATTCCATATCAAAAAACTGTGCTTCATCAATGCCTACCACGTCAACATCATTCGCTAATAATAAAATATTAGCAGAGGCTGGAACTGGCGTACTATGAATTTCATTTCCCTGATGAGAAACAACTTTTTCTTCATGGTAGCGTGTGTCTATTTGTGGTTTAAAAATTTCTACTTTTTGTTTAGCAAATTGTGCACGTTTTAAACGACGGATTAACTCTTCTGTTTTGCCAGAAAACATGGAGCCGCAAACAACTTCAATCCATCCTTTGCGGCCAGTACTATGTTTAATGTTTTCTAAAAACATGTTTATTATATATTAATAACAAAATCTAAAAATAAACTAAGTATCCATAAAATGAAGTATTTTTAATTTTTAATTATTCACATTATGCAAACGGATATTTTACAGAAGCAACTTCAAACGTCTTTAAATGAATTAAAAACGGCGATCGATAAATTTGAGAAACATCCATCTCCTAGTGCAGAGTACACTGAAAAATTACATATAGCCATGCAGCATAGCCATAAGCTTGTATCTGCTTATTTAGTTTATAAAGAGCATAATGATGTATCTCCTGATTTAGAGATGCATGTGAAGATTATGAATGCGCCTTCTGTTGAAGAAAAAGCAGTTATTATTGAGCCAATTAAAGAAACTAAAGTTGCTGACCCTGTTCCTATTTGGATAAAGCAAGAAGCGAAACAGGAAGAGTCTGTTATAGAGCCAATTAAAGAAACTATAATTGAAAAGGATATAGAGCCTGTTATTGAAAAAGAAGCTCCAGTCATTGAAATCAAATCAGAAAAACATGACTTGCCAAAAATCATGATTAGTATCAATGATAAATTTCGATTTATCAATGAGTTATTTGCTTCTAATGCCGTGGAATATAATATTGCTATTGAACAAATTAATTCAGCTTCTTCGTTACAAGATTTAACTAATTATTTAAATGGATTAAAGCAAATTTATGCCTGGAAAGAAGAGCATGAAGTTGTAAAAAATTTATATGCATTAGCTCAAAAACGTTTTTCTTAAACATGCGATTGTTTTCTTTATCATCCTTTGAACATAGTTAACATCACATTTTTAAATTCATGAAACCATTCTTCTTTATTTTTATAACATTACTGTGGATTAATTCCTTTGGGCAAGATACCGTATATGCCCGTCAAGTTATTAAGAAACTGACATCTAAAGAATTTTTAGGCAGGGGCTATGTCAATAATGGAGTGAATAAGGCAGCAAGTTATTTGGTAAAAGAATTAAAAAGTATTGGCGTATCTAAATTCGAAAAATCCTATTCGCAATTTTATACATTTCCAGTAAATACATTTCCAAACAACCTATCAGTTGTTTTAAATGGAAAACTTTTGGTAGCAGGGAAACATTATTTAATAGAACCAACATCAAAAACCATAAAGCAAGGTTTTCAATTATTCAAAACAGACAGCGTCACTTATCAAGCTATTGATGGAAATAAGCCAGCTGCATTGCAGATTAAATTAAAAAAGAAATTAACCTATACCGTTGCGACTTCTTTATCTAATCAAACCATCATAGAATTATTGAAGGATTCTTTTCCTTATGATTTAAAAACCATGGATGTTATTTTTGAAAATAAATTCATTTCACAGTTTAGTTGCCAAAATATAGCAGGATTTATCAAAGGGACTCAACAACCTGATAGCTTTATCGTGTATACTGCTCATTATGACCATTTGGGAGCGATTGGTAAAGATGCTTATTTTCCAGGGGCTAATGATAATGCCAGCGGAGTAAGTGTATTATTAAATTTAGCAAAGTATTATAAAGCACATCCAGCGAAATATTCGATTGCCTTTGTTTTTTTTAGCGGCGAAGAAGCAGGATTGTTAGGTTCTAAATACTATTCGGAACATCCTATGTTTTCCTTATCCAAAATTAAGTTTTTAACCAATCTTGATTTATTAGGAACAGGCGATGAAGGGATTATGGTGGTGAATGCAACGGTGTTTAAAAATCAGTTTGATAAGTTAAATCAGATTAATCTTGAGCAACAGTATTTAAAACAAATTAAGCAACGTGGAAAAGCTGCCAATAGTGATCATTATTGGTTTACGGAGAAGGGGGTGCCTAGTTTTTTTATTTATACAATGGGAGGCATACAAGCTTATCACGACATTTACGATATTGAAAAAACACTTCCTTTGACCAAGTATCTGGAGGTCTGCAAACTCTTAATTGACTTTAATAGTAAGCTGTAATTATATTTTTGATTAAAAAATGGCGATAAATATTATCGCCATTTTATTTATAAAGGGATATTACCGTGTTTTTTCTTAGGTAATTTATCCGATTTATTTTCTAACATTTTAAAAGCACGAATTAATTTTTCTCGGGTTTGATCAGGTCTAATGACTTCATCAATAAATCCTCTTTCTGCTGCACGGTATGGGTTAGCAAACATGGTTTGATATTCAGCTTCTTTTTCTTTCCATTTCTCATCCTTGTTAGTTGCTGCCGATATTTCATTTTTAAAAATAATTTCTGCAGCTCCTTTAGCGCCCATAACAGCAATTTCAGCACTTGGCCAAGCATAATTCATATCAGCACCAATGTGTTTACTGTTCATCACGTCATAAGCGCCACCGTATGCTTTACGAGTAATCACAGTAATTCTTGGAACAGTTGCTTCACTAAATGCATATAATAATTTAGCTCCGTTTGTAATAATGGCATTCCATTCTTGGTCTGTTCCTGGTAAAAATCCGGGCACATCTTCAAACACTAATAATGGAATATTAAAGCAATCACAGAATCTTACAAAACGCGCAGCTTTCGTAGATGAATGGATATCTAAAACACCCGCTAATACAGCTGGTTGATTTGCTACTATACCAATGGAACGCCCTGCTAAACGAGCAAAGCCAACAACGATGTTTTCAGCAAAATGTTTATGTATTTCTAAAAAGCTTTGATCATCAATTACTTTTTCAATCACTTCTCTGATATCGTAAGGTTGATTAGCGTTTTCTGGGATTATAGTATTTAATTCTGGTCTTGATTCAGAGCCTGAACTTTCGTATGGAATACTAGGAGCATCTTCCTCACAGTTTTGAGGAACATAACTTAATATTTGTTTGATATTATTAATAGCTTCAATTTCGTTTGCACATGCAAAATGAGTGACACCACTTTTACTAGCATGTGTCATTGCTCCGCCTAATTCTTCTGAGGTGACCTCTTCATGAGTAACAGTTTTCACAACGTTAGGTCCAGTCACAAACATGTAACTTGTATTCTCAACCATTAAAATAAAGTCAGTCATGGCAGGGCTATATACAGCACCTCCAGCGCATGGCCCCATAATTCCAGATAACTGAGGAATCACCCCACTTGCTCTTACATTACGATAAAATATATCGGCATAACCTCCCAAAGACACAACACCTTCTTGGATACGAGCTCCACCACTATCATTTAATCCAATAAAAGGTGCGCCATTTTTCATGGCTAAGTCCATCACTTTACAGATTTTCTCTGCATGAGTTTCTGATAAAGAACCACCAAATACGGTGAAGTCTTGAGAGAAGACATACACTAAACGACCATTAACGGTTCCGTATCCAGTCACAACCCCATCTCCTAAATACTGTTCTTTTTCTAAACCAAAATCTTTACTACGATGGGTAACCATCATCCCAATTTCTTCAAAGCTTCCTTCATCCAATAAAAAATGTAAACGCTCGCGGGCAGTTAACTTTCCTTTTTTGTGCTGAGAATCAATTCGCTTTTGTCCCCCACCTAAAAGCGCTTCTGCTTGTTTTTGTTCTAATAGGGCTATTTTTGAGTCCATAATATTTAGTTTAATCTCTAATATTGGAGATGATTGATTTAAGTATTTAAGGTTTAAATATACAATTTTGTGTTTTAATTATGTTTTTTTTGGCGCATGAAATGGCTTTTTCTTAAAGCCAGGTTTTGATTTATTTCCAGACGGACGAGGCTTGTCAAATTTCTTTTTAGCCGCATCAGGGTTGTATTCAGGCCCTTTTCCAAACTCTTCGGGAATTGGCATTTTTATCACGTCAATTCCCATTAAAGCTTCAATTTGCGCAAAACGCGGTTGGTCTTTTTCGTTAATAAATGTGATGGCTACTCCTTCTTTGGCAGCACGAGCGGTTCGTCCAATTCGGTGGATATAATCTTCTGGATCAGGTGGAGCATCATAGTTTACTACTAATGAAATGCCGTCCACATCAATCCCACGAGATAAAATGTCAGTGCCAATTAAGATTCTTAATTTACGAGCTTTGAAATTTCGCATAATTTCTTCACGCTCGGTTTGCTCTAAATCTGAAGAAAAACCTTGAACAGAATATTTTAAAGCTTTAAATGTTTGCGCGAGTTCTTTAACTTTTTCTTTAGTTGAAGAGAAAATAATCACCGAAGAAAAATCTTCATTCTTTAGAATCTCTTTTAATAATTTTTCTTTTTGTCCATCGTAAACTACATACGCTTGTTGAACGATACCCGCAGCTGGCTTAGAAATGGCAATATTAATCGACTCCGGGTTTTGTAATAAATGTCCAGCAAGTACTCTTATTTTTGGAGCCATCGTTGCTGAGAACATAACCGTTTGTCTTTTTTCAGGAACGTACTTTAAAATAGTTTTAATATCATCGGCAAAACCCATATCTAACATGCGATCAGCTTCATCTAAAATTAAATGTTCGATGGTATCAAATTTTACATCTCCGGATTGTAATAAAGCAATTAAACGGCCTGGGGTTGCAATCACGATATCCACACCTTCGCGTAAAGCTCTTGCTTGGCGTTCCCAAGTTACACCATCATTACCTCCATAAATACCTATAGAGCTAACTCCGCAAAAATAAGCCATGCCCTCAATTTGTTGGTCAATTTGTAAAACTAATTCACGCGTAGGGGCAATGATTAGTGTGTTGATGCCACCTTTTTTTGTTTTGATAATTTTATCTAAAATGGGCAATACAAAGGCAGCTGTTTTTCCTGTTCCTGTTTGTGCGCAAGCAATTAAATCTTTTCCAGCTTGAATGACAGGAATCGCTTGTTGCTGAATAGGAGTTGGTAGTTTGTATCCCATGGATTGCAAACCGTCTATTAATGATTGATCGAAATTAAAATCGTTGAATGTCAAAAGAATATGTATTTATTTAGTTAATTTTCAAAGGCCTAATTTACTAATTTTATAGCGAAAAGACGATTAAATGTATTGGATAAAAACGGACTCTATTAACACTATTCATGGCTTTTCTACCAGACATGGTGGCGTGTCTTCTATGCCTTTTTCAAGTTTAAATCTAGGTGGCACGGAGGATTTATTAGAGCACATAGCCGAAAATCGAAAGCGTGCCTTAAGTGCCTTAGGCATAGATATGAATCAAGTATCTTATCTTAATCAAATCCATAGTAATATTGTTTGCCAGGCAAGTGCAGGGAAACAAACCGGCGATGCTTTGGTAACCCGTCAAAAAAACTTAGCGATAGCTGTGGGGGCTGCGGATTGTTATCCAGTATTATTTTATGATGAAAAAAATCAAGTGATTGGAGCTGCTCATTGCGGATGGAAAGGAACTGTTTATAAGATAGTTAATAACACCATTCAAGAAATGGTAAATTTAGGTGCTGAGCTAGAACATATTAAAGTTGCCATTGGTCAAGGGATTTGTAAAGCAAATTATCAAGTGAGTGAAGATGTTATCAAACAATTTTCGGATGCTGGTTTTTCAGATGATTGTTGGACTGGAAGACAATTAGATTTATTACAAGCAAACAAATTTATAGCTCTACAATGTGGAATTAAACCAGAGCATATTTGGTGTATGAATCGTTGTACAACTGAAGATGATTTCTTTTCATATAGACGAGATCAAGGAAAAACAGGAAGAATGTGGGCAGTTATTATGTTGAAATAATTATTAAATTTGTATTGTGAAAAAATACTATTTTGTAATATTTATCCTTTTGGTTTTGCTTTCATGGCCAACCCTAACAGAGGCACAATGTGCTATGTGTAAAGCAACAGTTGAAAGCAGTCAAGGTCAAAAAAACTCAGTGGCTGGTGGTATCAATCAAGGAATCATTTATTTGATGTTGATTCCTTATGTATTAATGGCCTTTATTTTCAGAAAACAAATTGCAGCCGTTTGGAAATTAGTTAGAGGTAAACGCGTTTCCGACGACGATTTGTAGATTTTATTTTTCTATTAAAGCACTATACTCAAATTTTTCTAAGTCATAAGTCAGAGTTTCCATTACGCTCGTTATAAAATCTTTTCCGTATTTAGTATAATACATGCCAACATTATCATATCGTTCTTGCGGAGTTCCTTTAGGAAATAATTTTTCTTTAATGCTCCAAATTTGATTGATGTCTGTTTCCGATTTTTGTTTTAAAGCTCTATTAATTTTTTGCTCAATCATAGAAATGCCATTGACAGCTTTTTGTTTTTCGGCTTCAGTTGTGCCTACCAATGTTTTATCAATACGATTTACGGTTTCAATGATTGACGCATAAAGTTCAGTTAATTGCTTTTTTGCTTCTTCTAAATGAATATCGTTGTGTTGTGTTTTAATAAACTGTTTTACTAAATCTTCACCGTTTTTAAATGTATCATTAATTGATAAGTTAAGCTTTTGCAATTTGTTTAGTGTGCCTTTATCAAGTAGCATTACAAAATGACGAGGCATTAAAATTGGTAAATGAATATTGAATGCTTCAAACATTGTTTTGTATTCCAGCCAATAAGCAAGTTCACCTGGACCGCCAACATAAGCAATATTTGGTAATATTTTTTGCTGATATAATGGACGCAGCACCACATTTGGACTTAATTTTTCTGGAGAAATTTGAATAATACTTTCAATTTCTTCTTTTGAAAAACTAATCTTTGTATTTAAAACGACAAAACGTTCGCCTTGTTTTTCGATGCGCTCTCTTAATCCTTTTTCTTTATAAAAAATATTAATTTCTCGAGGAGTAACTTGAGCTGAATAGTTTTTTTGGAGTTCGGTAATGGTGTTTGATACTAATTTATAACATGTATTTTCGAAAATATCTTTTTTAAATTCTTCTTTAAATAATTGTTTTAGTTCAGAATCGTTCCCGTCTAAAATTACAATACCATGTTCTCCAAAAAGCTCATTTACTAGGTAACGTGTGGCATCTGCTAAATTGCTATGTTTCAAGTATGCTGTTTCAAATACCGTTAGTATTTCATTTGCTTTTTCACTTTCACCTAAAATAGTTTTTAATTCAGTAATCACTTCTTGCAATCCTTCAGTGCTAAATTCTCCAACACTGCCTTTTTGACTACTATTCCAAACTACTTTTTTGCCAAACACATTTGCATGATTAATTTCTTCAAAATCATGGTCTTCGCTTGCCATCCAATATACTGGTACAAAATTTTTATCTGAAAAATTTTCTTTTAATGCCTTACATAAATTGATGGTACTTGCTATTTTATAAATAAAATATAATGGCCCTGTAAATAAACATAATTGATGCCCTGTTGCAACGGTAAAGGTTTGACTAGACGCTAATGAGTTAATGTTTTCAATTGAAACAGATGTCGAGTTGTGACTTAGTTGAGATTGTTTGAGTAAAGCTGAAACAAGAACACTTCTATTTAAGGTGTCATATTTTGTATTATCAAAGTAATTCGAAAAATCTTGTTTGCTAATATGATGATGATAAAATGGCGTTACTTGATTAGATTGAGATATATAATCTTCAAATAATGAAGAAAATAAGCCTGTGTCTTTTAGTGCGATATTTTGTTTGTTAAATAACATAAGTTAAAGATATCATTTTTGATTAAGACAACCCGCTAATTATTCCTTGATCATCAATACTCATTCCTTCAGATGCTGGAATAGAAGGCAAGCCTGGCATTCGCATCATATTACCTAATATCGGAATGATAAAACCAGCGCCAGCTGCTAATTCAAATTCACGAACGGTTACGATGAAATTTGTTGGTCGGCCAATTAATTTTTCATTATCCGAAAACGATTTTTGTGTTTTTGCCATGCAAATTGGTAAATGTGATAATCCTAATTTTTCAATACGTTTCAAATCTTGTTCAGCTTTTGTGTTGTATTCCACATCCTCAGCTCCGTATATTTCCTTAGCAATCGTTTCTATTTTTTGCTTGATATTTGAATTCCAATCGTATAGTGGTTTAAAATTTGAACTGTTGTTTTTTTCAATTGCTTCAACAACTGCTTTGGATAAATCCTTAGTACCATCACCTCCTAATAACCATCCTTTACTTAAAACAGCTTTGATGTTTAATTGAGCACAAAGGTCAATTAAGGCATTAATTTCCTCATCAGTATCTTTTACAAAATGGTTAATTGCAATGACAGGAGTGATGCCAAATTTTTGGATGTTTTCAATATGTTTTTCTAAGTTGCAAAAACCTTTTTTAAGTTTCTCAACAGATGGTGTATTGAGCTCATTTGCTAAAGCACCACCATGGTGTTTTAGTGCGCGAATGGTTGCAACAATCACCACTATACTTGGTTTTAATTTTCCATATCCACACTTAATATCTAAAAATTTTTCTGCCCCTAAATCTGCCCCAAATCCAGCCTCAGTAACCACATAGTCGCCCAGAGATAATCCCATTTTAGTAGCTAAAATCGAATTGGTTCCTTGAGCAATATTTGCAAATGGCCCACCGTGAATAATGGCAGGGTTCCCTTCCAATGTTTGAACTAGGTTAGGTTGAATCGCATCTTTTAATAAGATGGTCATCGCATTTTCAGCCTTTAAATCTCTAGCGTAAACGGGTTCGTTGTTATAAGTAAAACCTACAAATATATTCCCTAATTTTTCTTTCAAATCGGATAAACTATTTGACAAACATAAAATAGCCATGATTTCAGATGCTGCAGTAATATTAAAACCATCTTGTCTCATCACTCCGTTTGCTTTTCCTCCAATACCAATGATGATATTTCGCAAGCTTCGGTCATTCATATCAATCACACGTTTCCATACGATAGTTCTGGGATCAAGTTTAATGGGATGTTCATGGTTTTGAATCACGTTATCGATGATTGCTGCCAAAAAATTGTTGGCTTTTTCAATAGCCGAAAAATCTCCAGTGAAATGAAGATTAATATCCTCCATCGGGATAACTTGCGAACGCCCTCCTCCAGCAGCCCCTCCTTTAATACCAAATACCGGCCCTAAAGATGGCTCGCGCAAAACCACAATACTTTTTTTGCCAATTTTATTTAACCCTTCATTCAACCCAATTGATACCGTTGTTTTACCTTCTCCAGCAGGAGTAGGCGTGAGCGCGGTGACTAAAATTAATTTGGATGATTTTATTCTTTCTTCATTAATTAATGAAAGTGGTAATTTGGCTTTATATTTTCCGTATAATTCTAAGTCATCTTCACTGATATTTAATTTTTCAGCAATTTTTTTGATATGAATTGGAGTAATGGATTGAGCAATTTCGATGTCGGTCATAAACT
The DNA here is from genome assembly GCA_947450025.1 of Bacteroidota bacterium. Classification (GTDB taxonomy): domain Bacteria; phylum Bacteroidota; class Bacteroidia; order B-17B0; family Aurantibacillaceae; genus UBA4416. The sequence continues at coordinate 170,969 of CANFTW010000006.1, forward strand.
GTTGTTTTGCAAGACAAAGCTATCACCTATTTTTAAAAATCGACGATTTCTACTTGAATATATTTCTTCTATTAGTGTAGGGGAAAATTTAATAATGAGGATTAATAGGGATTTCATTCCGTTATCAACGGCTAATTAACATTAAAAAACCTATATATCAAGTACTTACATAATCAAAGTAACCTCTTTCGTTAATTACCCATGATTTTGTTAATAAACCAAATTCATTAGGGGGTAAAGCCTTTGTATTTTTATATGTCAAACAGAACTATTTTAATGAGTTTACAAGTTAATGTTAAAGATTTGCTATCAAATCTATACTACAATCGTGGTGTAGTAGAATTGCTATTTGGTCAACGAGACCATATAACAGTAAACGAATTATTGAGCAGAGATGATATTACGGAAGAGCAATACCGTAAATTAGTGTCCCTAGATATTCTTTACGAATACGAAAATGTGGTAAGCTTAAACGATGCCGTTGTTGCCATGTTCGAAGATTTTATGGAGATTGGTGAAGTAACACCAGGCTTCATTAATGATTACATCAACGAATTAAAACGTCATATAAAATTCTATCAAGAAGCACGCGAAATGCGATTCTTGCGAAGTATTAAAAAATATTTAAAGCGTATTAACTCTACTTTAACACGCGAAATTATTAAGCTTCAAAAAAATGTAGATGATACTTACAAAAACGAAAGTAACTACCGCATAAAATTACAAAAGCTAGAAGATTATCGAGAGAAACGTGATACAATCATTGAATTTATTAAACAAACCAATGCCATCGTTGATGAGACACGTGTGTTGTTTAATATTACTAACGATACCGAGTTATTTGGAATTGTATCGTCATTAAAATCAAGTTTAATAGAGAACCTCGATTTCTTAATTGAGATTCAAACAGACATTACAGATTTCATTAATAAAATTCAGTATCAGTTAGACGTTTACAAAAAAGCACAACGTTTAAAAGAAGTGAAAGATCATGGAACGCTTCACTTTAAAACAAACTTTAGAGAGATTGTTTCAAACATTAATACCTTAAAGCATAACGGACATAAAACACCTAAAACAAAAATTCCAATTGACTTTTTATACAGTGATGATGGACATGTGTTATGTAAACGTATTGCTGAAAAGTATAAGATTACACGTTTAATGGTGCGTGGACTTGCTGATAAAATGGCAGGTAACTTTAAAGAAAAAGGTCTTGAGCAACAAATAAAATTAGATACTGAAAAATTAGTTGAACGTTTTTTAACTCAAACAAAATTAAATTTGTTTGAATATTTAATGGAATACAAATTTCCAAAAGCTATTGGAACAGTGTCGTTTGAAGAACGACTATCCTTATTTGTGGAAATTGCGATGGAATATCAAAATCAGTTGGATTTTAAATATCGTTTACAATATCATGATTATGTAGAAGCGGTAACAGATATTAAAAAGCGATTAGGATACACCTTGATTCTCCCTTTGAAAGATAAACCAAAAAAAGAAAAAGCAACTAAATAGAAATTATATAACATGGAAGAAACAACCAGTTTTAATTTACCAAAACAAACACATGATATTTTTTCTGTCATGGCTCGTGGAAATTTTATTTCTAGTAATGGAAGTAGAGATGGGATGAATCGTTTGTATGATGTGATTAATAATCCTGAAAATTTTGATAGACTTCAGGCTTATTTTAATGTGATTAGATATAACATTGAAAGAGGAAATAATTTTTTCTATTTTTCAAAATTAAGTGAACCAAATTCTGAATTAGAGAAGAAACTAGAACGTTTTGAACGTTATATTGATATTATAGATTTGTTTGCTAGTATGGATAATAAAATTGGTATTGGTAGTCGTTTTCGCCCTAGTGAAATTGCTGAAGAATGTAATGCAAATGTGCGTTTAAAGCAAAAGCTTCAAAAAATTCCTTTATATCGTTCAGAAACATTACATAATAAAGTTCGAGAAATTTGTGATTTAATGAGCAGAGATTCTTTTTTGGAATTAGAAGATGAAAAATCAGAATCTTATAAAGTGTTAGATTCTTATAATTATTTATTGGATGTTATTAATTCAGTAGCGATTTATGAAGATAGTAGTTCTTCGGATGATTCTCAAGCAATCATTTACAACTAATTTATTAAAAATATTAAAGACGTGCGGCCTGTAACAGACAGGATAAATAGATAAAACATGGAAAATAACTGTAGAATATTAAATAGAATTGTGCAAATTAACATTGCCAATGTTAAGTATACCGACTTGGAACTTAGTGGTAACACCTGTTTTGTTGGTACAAATAACTTTGGTAAAACATCATTGCAACGTGCCATTTTGTTTTTTTATAGCGCTAATACAAGAGGCTTAGGTATTTCGGCCTCACAAAAACCATTTGAAGAGCATTATTTTAAATATGAAAACTCATATTTAATTTACGAAATTCAAACTGAAAGTAAACCGTTTTTTGTGATTGTATACCGTCATAATAAATTGGTGTTTCGTTTTGTGGATGCTGAATACAATCCCGATTATTTCTTTAATGAAAATGATGAGGCGATTAAAATCAAAGAAGTGATTTCTGGATTTGATAAACGTGGTATTTTTGTTTCTCAACAAATTGACACATTTGAGCGTTACCGTAATATTTTATACGGTACAGAAACAGATAAGCAATTAACGAGATTTCATTTATTAAAAGGTAACGAAAAATACCAAAACATTCCCAAATCAATTACAAATGTATTTTTAAGTTCTAAAAGTAGTATTGATAGTCGTTTCATTAAAGATTTTATTGCTAATTCATTAACTACAGAAAATAGTAGTATTAAGTTAGAGCAAGTAGATCGCCAGTTACGTCAGTTCAACGAAAAGTATTCGGATATTGAAACATACTTAAAGAAAGAATCTCAACAATTAATTGAGTTTATTGATAAAAAGTATGACCAAGTGCATATGTTAAAAGGTGCACAAATGGAAATGGCTGATAAATTGGGAAGTAGCTTACGCTATGCTGAAACTCAAAATGAAGCGGTTATTAAAGCTTCTCAAGAAAAACAAGAGGAGTTAGATAAATTAACAGAAGCGAACGAAGAGCAAAAAACCTTATTAGAAGAAAAACAAAAAGATGTTCGCGAAGAAATTGGATACTATGATAGAACGATTCGTGAGGCTAACAAGAAATTAAAAGAGTACAAAGAAAAAAATATTGAGCAAGCGGTTGAGAAAAATGCAGAGAGAGATAAATTGCAAGTTGATTATAATATCGCACGTCGTGAGTATGAATCTTTAACTTCCAATGTTCAAAGTATTGAGATGAAATATTCATCTTTAATCGAGCAACTGCGCAACGATAAAACAGCTTATGTTAATAAAATCAATTCTCGTACAAGTGAAATTTTTAATCACTATAATGAATTACAATTATTACAGAAAAACGAGTTTAATAAGAAAGATGCTGAATTAAAACAAAAGCGTGAAGAAGCTTTAACTGAGTTGAATTCAGAAGTCACTTCAAAGCAAATTGAATTTAATGAGTTAAAAGCGGAAGAAAAAGTTATTCGTAATACGCGTTTTTATGAAACTGAAATTAAAGCTCAAGAAACGGAGTTAGCAGATTTAAGAGCCATTAATTATAAAAACAAATCTGAATTAGCGATTAAAACTAATTTGGTTCAAACCAACCAAAAAGAGTGGGAAGGTTTAGAGTCAAAATTAAAATTATCCTTATCTAATCAAATACAAAAAACCAATAACGAAATCATTCGTGTTAAAACGGAGATTAAATCGATTGAAGAAAAATTAAACGTTCAACACGATGCCTTATATGGTTATTTAGAAAAGAACGTTAAAGATTGGCATAATACTATTGGTAAGGTTGTAAACGAAGATTTATTATTCCGTACAGATTTAAATCCAACACTGACTGATGATAAAGGATTATCGTTATTTGGTATTTCTTTAAAATTAGATGATGTTCAAGTGGTTTCTAAATCTATTGAAGTTTATCAATTTGAAAAGAATGAGCGTTTAGCGATTATTAGAGATTTGGAAGAGTCGATGACTCAGTTCCAAACAGCTAACAACGAAGAAAAAATGTTGGCTGCTGATAAATACGGCAAGCAATTAGGAGAGTTAAAAGAAGATTTAAAAGTATTAACTTACTCATTAGAGTTAGCAGAAAAACGTGAAAAGAAATTAATATTAGAATTAGAAGACTGGAAGCAACGCGCAAGCACAGAAATCGAGCAATCTTTATCTGGTAACCGTCAAAAATTAAATATTATTGAAGAAGAGTTAGCGATCTTAAATAAAAAGAAAAATAATTTATTAAATGATTTCAATACTCAATTCGATAAATTAAAAGCTTTTAATGATGAGCGTTTAGCTGATTTAAAATCTCGTCAAGAAACGGAGATTTCTGAATTAGAAGTTGAGAAAAAAAATCAAGTAAAAGAATACGAAGAAAAAGAAGTTCAGTTAAGTAACGAAAAAGAAACAAACTTCAAAGCTAAGGGTGTAGATAGTAAAGAGATTAAAAAAATTGACGCTCGGATTAAAGAATTACAAGAAGCTTTAAAAGAGATTGATCAGTATTCACAGATAGTGAGCGATTACTTAAAAGATAAACGTGAAATTTTTGATAAACTTCCTGATTTAATTCAGAAAAAAGAAGAGTACGTAAAATCTGCCAATGATTTAAGTGCTGAGATAGAAGAGGTGTCTCGTAAGTTTAATATTAAACGCATGGAGTTGAATAAACAAAAACGTGCGTTTGAAGAAGAGCTAATTGAGTTTAATAATGGTATTAATTACTTTACGAAAAATTTCCGTGAAACTCCTGTATTCAATAAGTATGCAGATATCATTGATAGAGCAGAACCAAAGAAAACGAATTATAGCGTGATGGATTTGTGTACACAACTCCTTAAAAATGATTCTCACTTTAATGAGGAGTATACAGCTTTCCAACGTTATGTAAATGAGTTCGCCGGTAAATTTAGATTAGAGAATCACTTTAACTTCATCATTCGTAATGATGCAACTCAAGGCGAATACGAACGTTTTGCACAAAACTTACGTTCATTTATTAATGAAGCGAAAATCGAATTATCAATCGCAGAAACAGCTACTCAAATTGGCTTAGTAACAGATAGTATTGCCACCAAAGTGCGTGAGTTAAGTGGACAAAAAGATAAGATTCAACATATTATTACTTTAATTGCAGAAGACTTTAAAAAAGCGGAGTTTGAAGAGTCGAAATTAATTGAGTTCATTAAAATTCGTCTAGAGGATTCTGATAATAAAGTTTACAAATTATTAAAACGTATCCAGGAGTTTCGTGAAGAAAATGGCCTGGTATATAACGAAGGATTATTTAACACTGATTTTGCAACACATAAAAATCGTGAGATAAGTAATCGTGCTGTTAAATTATTAGATCAGTTACGCACTGCAATTAAAGAACAAGAGCAAGAAGAAATTCGTTTACAAGATTTATTTGAATTGAAATTCAACATCAAAGAAGGTTTAAATGAAACTGGTTGGACACACAAAATAGATAGTATTGGTAGTACAGGAACAGATATCCTTGTAAAAGCAATTATCTATATTACGTTGTTACATGTATTTATAAAAGAGTCTTCTCATCGTGGTAGTTCTGATTTTAAAGTACATTGTATTATAGATGAGGTAGGTCAAATTTCGGCGCATTACTTGCGTGAATTATTACGTTTTGCGAAAAACAGAAACATTATGATGATTAATGGTTTACCAAATAAATCAGGCTTGGAGGCACATTATAAATACACATATCAATTTAGAAGAGAAGAAAATAACAACGTTCGTATCTTCCCAAGTATTGTAACTGAAGTAGAGGCTTAATTTATCCAAAATCTAAAAAAGCCTGCTCAATACACATTGGGCAGGCTTTTTTTATAAATAGATAGTGACGACGTCGTATCCATATTTTAAAATCATGATGGATACGATTACTAAAAATATGATGCGAAGAAATCCATTTCCTTTTCTAAGCGCTAAATGGCTTCCAATAAAACTTCCTGAAATATTAAATATAGCTAGTAGTATAGCTAAGTGTAAAATATAATGCCCTTCCTTAATAAAAACAATGAGTGCTGATATATTGGTAACACAATTTACAATTTTAGCATAAGCAGAGGCTTTTACAAATTCAAATCCCAATATTACCACAAATCCTAATACAAAAAAACTACCAGTGCCTGGGCCAAAAAAGCCATCGTAAAACCCAACAATTAAACCAATGATAGAGCCATATAACATTTGTTTGTTTAATGGTAGTTCTTTGGTTTCAATAGCCCCCAAATCTTTTTTTATAAAAGTATAAATGGCAATAACAATAAGAATAATTAGGATAAGAGGTTTTAATAAATTACTATCAATATGATTGATAATTTGTGCGCCTAAATAAGAGGATATAAAACAACTCAATGCAATGACAAATAGTAATCTGTAATTAAAGGTTATTTTTTTTGCGTACTTGAATGCTGCAATGGATGTGCCAGCCAGCGCTGCAATTTTATTTGTCCCAAATAAAATAGGTAATGGCATTTTAGGAAATGTAATAAGTAAAAAAGGAGTTTGAATTAAACCTCCGCCTCCAACCACTGCATCTATAAATCCAGCTGTAAATGCAGACAGAGCAAGTAACATCATGGTGATAATGCCGTACTCGTTATACAAACTAACAATATTCATGTTTATATTAAATCAGTATTATAAATAAAAAGCCCGTTTGACATGTCAAACGGGCTTAATTTTTTTAATAAGGTTTTAGAAATCAAATTTACCTCTGTGGTCTTCAATGCCTGCTTTTTCTTTTAAAGCATCAAACATTTCATAATCCACACGGCCATTATTCATTCTTTCAATTTCTTGTTGTTTACCTTTAAAATCTGTAGGTAAAACAGCCTCTGTAACAGATACTACATTCACTATAAATACGCCATTATCGCCTTTGATAGCTTTGCTGGTTGTACCTGTTTTCATTGCTGAAGCAGTTCCAATTAATGCATCTTCTCTTCCGATTGCGGCTACATTGAATGCAGAGAAATTTAAATTATCTGCTTTTTCGGCAGTTAAACCCATTTTTGCTGCGATATCATCAATAGATTTTGAAGAACCTGCTTTCGTTTCAAATTCTTTGATAAACATTTCCGCCTTTTTATCACGAATTGCTTTTGCAGTTACATCATCTCTTACATCTTCTTTATCAGCAATTCCTTTTTCTTTAATTGCAGCTAATTGAGCTACAACAAATCGATCTTTAAATTCAAATACTGGTGAGATATCTCCTTTTTTAGATTTATAAACCCAACGTACTAAATCTTTTGCCATATCTAAACCCGGTAAAGTTTTGTCGCCTTCTTTAATGTTTTCTGCAATACGTTTATTTAATTTTTCAGTTTCAACACTTTTATTGAATGCATCAGCTGTTTGGTTTTTACCAGCAAAATCACTTGCAACTTTATAGTATTCTTGAGTTGTTTCTCCACTAGGAGCAATTAATTTGCTAATTTGTGCAACTGTATAAGAGTTGTGACGTGTTTTAGAAACATTTAATACTTCAATAATATGGTATCCAAATTGAGTTTGAACAACTGTAATGTTACCAACAGTTCCTTGTAATCCTGCATTTTTAAATGGATCAACAAATCCTTTGTTCTCATCAAACCAGCCGTAATCTCCACCTTTAGCAATAGAACCCATGTCATCAGACATTGTTTTTACTAGGGTATCAAACTTAACTTGTTTAGTTTTGATTAAGGTTAATAAACTATCTGCAATACGTTTTGCGACTTCAGGAGTGCGCTGCGTTTGTGTTTTTTGACTTTGTAATCCAATTAAGATGTGACGAACTTTAGCCGAATCTGCAATAGATTTAATATCAGTTAATTTATAAATTTTGAAAAATGTTCCCTCTGTGTAAGGACCAAATACTGAGCCTTTAGCTGCTGTATAAACAGTTGAATCAGAGATAATCATGTTTTTCTTACCATAATTAGAAATACTAACCACAGCGCCTTCACTTTCTTGAGCTATAAAAGATGAATCTTCTTTTGCCGCCTTAGTTTTAAACTCATCCGTCGCACGTTGCGCATCCTTTAGTAAAATTTCATAGTCTCCTTTAGATGGCATGACATCATAAGCAATGTATTCAATTTTACGAGATGTTTCAGAAATTTTATAATCGTTTTGGTGTTTTTTGTAATAAGCTGATATTTCATCTTCGCTAACTTTTACAGTTGAATCTGCTACATCTGAATAGCGTTTCATTACAAACGATGTATTCACTTGTTTGTTTTGAGCGATAAAAACGTCTTTTGCTTCAGCTGAAGTAACATATAATCCTTTTTTAATTAAGTTATTATACTTTTCTGCAGCACGAACTTCTAAAATAGATTTCTCTAATTGCTTCCAAAATTTTTCTTGTTCAGCATTAGTTTGACCTACCCATTTATTTAATTTAGCTAAATCTAATGTTCCATCAGGTGTTGCAAATCCTTCATATATTTTGCCAGTTTGTTGGTCAGTTAATTGCTGAATAACGTAGGGATGAGGATGAACTAACATCAAGTCATACAATTCATCTTCCGATACAGTAATTCCTAATTTTTTATATTGAACCTTAATCACTTTTTCATTGATTAATTGACTCCAAACAGATTCAATAATCTGTTCTTTCATCTTATCGTCAATTTGTGCATTCGGATTTTGTTTTTGTATTTGCGCAATTTGCTCATTTACTTTTGCACTAAAAGCAGGATACTCAATTTGGTCTCCAGCAATTTTACCAACTTCTAAATCTTGTCCAGAAAACAACGCTCCACCAGAGCCTAATAAACTTTCTAAAATAAAGATAATCAAGGCTAAACCAACGATTCCAACTAAAAGACCTGTTTTGCTACGTATTTTTTCTAAAACGCTCATATTTATTATAATTTAAGGAATGCAAAGATAAAATTATTGCTGAAAAACGAAAAATTAATCGCAAATAATTTTAAAGGCTAAATTGGCGGCTTGAACTCTAATTTCGGGCACCGCAACGCTTTCCCATAAAACACCCTTTAAGGGCGGCCCAAGGGTGTATAGATTTTTAGCCAAACAGCCTTCTCTTGAGGCATTTAACCCGTAATTTAAGCTATCTGCGGAAATCAATTTGTCGCTAACAAGTTGTTGTATAAGAGGAGATTTTAGTTTAGTGTAATCAGATTCAGGTCCGGTACAATTCACAATAAGGTCTGTTTTTAGCATTTTTTGTTGATTTTCTGGTTCTAAATAACTGATTTCGAAGCCTAACTTATCGGATTTGATGTCTTTTATTCGACCTTTTATTAGGAATAATTGCCCTGAGGATTGCAGTTCTTTAAAGATAGCCATGCTTTGAGATGGCGCTCGATGTCTGGCAACTCCCCATTTATGTCTTAAATGTCTCAAAAATTGTTTCTTGTCATCAATTGAAAAGTTAAACCAAATATCTTGTAAATATGGACGCATAACATCAACAACACTATGTGTATTTAAATGATGTTTTTTAGCTTGTTTTAACTCTTTATTTACAATACTAAGTAATTCGGTCAAACCATATATTCTTTCCCTTTCAATAAATGGAGAAATTGAAGGAAGAGGGTTTTCTTGATGAGCTTCAGGAATATACGCATGAGGAGAAATAACCTGTACTTTTCCTTTGAAATCATAATGCGCTAAACTGATCACCAAATCAATCATAGTTAGACCAGAACCAATAATAGTAATATTATGACAAAGTGCAAGGTGTTGCATTAAATGAACGTTAAACGCATTTTGAAAATAATGTTTCGATGTGATAAAATCTTTTGTAATAGAAGAGGGGTGGGCTGGTAAAAAATTCCCGAACGCTAAAACAATTTTTTGAGCTTGAAAGGTTTGATTTGAAGTTAAAGTATAACCCTCATTTGTTTGATGAATAGATTTTACTTCTTCTGCTATTTGAAAAATTGAAATGAAAGGGTTTGAATGCCTTAAGTTTTCAAATGTATCATGCACATACTCACCATATATTTTTCTTGGCACAAAATCCGTTGATGAATAATGAGCATATTTATTAGTTAACCAATTAATAAAATGCTGAGGGTCATCTGTAAAAATAGACATATTATTAGCCCTAACATTAAGAAGGTGATTCTCGTCAAATGTATGATATGCATAGCCTTTACAAAAAATGTTTTGAGAATCAAACCAAAAAATAGTGAGTGCGGTTTTACATTGTTTAATAAGTTGTAAAACTGTTAATGTGCCGCTAATCCCGCCGCCAACTATGGCAATGGTTTGTGTCATTTTCTTGGTTCGTTATTATTTAATCGATCCTGATTTTTTCTCTGATACCTTCTTAAGAGGAACATGATGGCGGAAATAATAAATACAAATACAAAATACAGCGCACTGTCAGTGTCTTTAATAATTAAAAAATAAACAGTAATACCTGCACATCCTATTGCAGTTAATAGCCATATAATTTCTAAAATTTTAAAAAATTTACTCATATTATAATTGATTGTCCTCTATTCTGATAGAGCCTGTTATTTCTTTAATTTCGTATTGCGTAAAGTCTTGATTAGCTTCCAATCCTTTACCCATAATAATTTCCTTAGCAGTGGTAATTTTTACAAAGGCATCAGAAATAATTTTTTTCTTTTCTTCATCCCATACTAAATGTTCTGTATTTAATTTTTCACCATTCGCATTTACAACTTCTACATTATATTTTACTTCCATACGCTTACTAGTTTCGTACCTTACACCATAATCAGCTTTTAATGTTGTTGATTCTTTTCCTTTTGCATCATAAAAAATAACAAATAACCCTTTAGGCATTATGGTTAAAGGTTCTTTAACACCTTTTTCATATTTAAGCATTTGAGGTGTTAGTAGTTTTATTTTCAGAATCGTTGAATCTGAGTATAACATAGTCACCTCCTTGCCTGTTAAATCTGGAACAATGGATTTCTTTCCAATGGCCATAATTTCATCTCGATTAGTTTCACATGAAATAAATGCCAATGCACTTACCATTAAAATAAAAAGGATACTTCTATTTTTTAATGAAAGCATGTTTGTTGGATTAGTCGAATTTGTATTTAATAAACCAACGTTTATTAAATGTAAAGCCTAATACTAGGCGCACATAATTTTCTTCTAATAAATTATTTGTCAGAGTACCTGTTTTGCCAAATTGCGCAGATATGTTTACAACAGCAATATCATCAAATCTACCAAGCCCAACAGGTAAACCTAATCCAGCTGAAACAAAATAATTGCTAATCGTTTTATTTTTCAAATCTAAATATCCGCTTGAGTATGAAGCGCCTAAACGGTATTGAACGCGTTTAATGTAGTTTGAAGAACCGTATGCTAGTTTGTTAGGAACATAATTTAAACCAGCCGAAAGACGGTAACTGTTTTTAAACTCGGCTGTAGGGGCGTCAAAATATTTAAAAGTATTCCAGTTAGTTGTAGCCGCATCAAGAAGTACCGTTAGCTTTTCCCCTTTTTTTATTGATAATCCAAGCCCCATTTCTAAAGGCAAACGAATAGTTCCTTGGTTGTTTTGAGAGTTAATTAAAGTGTCTTTTGGTTTTTCTAATCCGTACCCATCAATAGCATAATTGTAAACAATATTATTTTGTTTGGCATTGATTGATGTAGGTGTGTTTATGAAAAATCCTAACCCAACATTTATTTTTTGTTTTAGTATTCGGCGATGCCCATGTGATTTGATTGAATCAATTGTAAAGTGTGTTTGAACTCCAGCATTAAAAGTAAAATCTGAAACCTGCATAGATCGCTGTCTTTTGACGTTGAAATAGGAAATACTTCCAGGATAAATAACATCAGTCACTTGATTAATAGTTCCAAATAAATAATTTGCTGTTACACCAACTGAAAGTTCAGATAATAATTGTTTAGTAAATTTCTTTCGCTTATAGGTATTTGTTTTTTGATATTTAATTAAAGTGTCCGCTAAGTTCGAACTATAAAATCTCGAAGATTGTTTTCTAAATGGTTTAACACCAGCCCCAATAAAAGCCTTATTAATTCCGCCATCACCATTAAAAATATAAGTCATGGTGCCTATGGACGCTTCCTGTTCTGTTGCTGTAATTTTATATCCAACCGTACTATATGGCATAATCCCAAAGGCAGCACCCCCAAAACGTTTTAATGGAAATCCTACAGACCCATATGAGAAATTTGTATTTTTCTTTTTAATAGAGGTTGTTTCACTACTAATTTTTGTAAATTGAGATTGGCCACCTAGCTCAAAAACACTTAATCGAATACTAGCTAGGCCAGCAGGATTTGCAGCATTAATAAAAAATGGCGCAATCGAATCTTGATGATAAGCAATAAAAGATCCTCCCATGGCAGCAGGAGTTGCAAATGTTTGGTTATTGAATTCACCTAATCCATATCTTGAATATGGACTTGAGGTTAATATTTGAGCAAACGAAAATGCGCTTATGCTAATAAAAGCAATCGTTAAGAATGTTGATTTCAAAAATGAAGTATGTTTAATTATTTTCAAGATTATAATTTAAAATATCGTTAAGGCCTTTTAAAACTAAATTTTGGTGGGTAAAGATGCTATTTTTTAACCGTTTTGCCAAGTATTCGCTATCACCACCAGTTAAAATACAAATCAAGTTATGGTAACACGATTTATATTGATTAATGATGCCATCAATTTCCGTCAGTGAACCATTTAAAACCCCTGATAGTATTGAACTTTCTGTATTTGTACCTATTAAATCAACGTCATTATTTAGTGGGCGAACTAAGGGTAGTTTACTTGTAAATTGGTGTAAAGCCTTAAATTTCATTTGTATACCAGGCGAAATGCCTCCGCCTAAGTATTGATTTTCAAAATTTGTAAAATTATATTTTATACAAGTTCCAGCATCAATAACTAAAACATTGTTATTAGGATGAAGGAAATAGGCTCCAATGGAAGCCGCTAGTCGGTCGGAACCAAGCGTTGCAGCTGTTTGATACAAATTAGTAATTGGAATTTTTGTATCGACATTAAAAACTAAGGTTGGGATTATTGAATTAAGATTCGTGTAAAAAACATCTAAATCATTAATAACACTGCCGATAATGGCATGTTGAGCCTGACTGATGAATTTGGTATCATTGAATAAATCCTGCTCAGAATTGTAAATTTCAAATCCAACGATTTGGTTGTTTTGAAACAATGCCGCTTTAATGCGTGTATTACCTATGTCTATAACTAAATTCAATGCTTATAAAAGTAAGTAAATACTAGATATCTTGAATTCTATTTAAGTTTTTTTAATATTTCTTTTGAAGTATAAATATTTCTATTAAATTTGCAGCCCGAATATGTTGGTACCTTAGCTCAGTCGGTAGAGCAACAGACTGAAAATCTGTGTGTCCCTGGTTCGATTCCTGGAGGTACCACTCACAAAAGCCCTTGATTTTCAAGGGCTTTTTGTATTATTGAATGGTACACGCACAACATATACTCATTATTGGAACAGTTTGGCCTGAGCCAAATTCTTCAGCCGCTGGTAGCAGAACCATGCAGTTAATTGAACAATTTCAAAAAATAAATTGGAAAGTCACCTTTGCTTGCGCTGCTTCCGACAGTGATTTCATGGTTAATCTTGAAGACTATGGTATTGATAAAGTGAAAATCACTTTAAATGATAGTAGTTTTGATGAGTTTATCAAAAATCTTCAACCAGATATTGTTTTATTTGACCGTTTTATGATCGAAGAGCAATTTGGATGGCGCGTTGCTGAAAGTTGTCCTAAATCTGTAAGGATATTGGATACCATTGATTTACATTGTTTACGATTAGCCAGGCAGCAAGCGTTTAAAGAAAAAAGAGCGTTTTCATCAGAAGATTTATTTAGTGATATTGCTAAACGTGAAATAGCAAGTATTTATCGTTGTGATTGTACTTTAATGATTTCAACTTATGAAATGAACTTATTGCAAAATCATTTTCAAATAGATTCTCGTTTACTGCATTACACACCCTTTTTATTAAATAGTATTAGTAATCATCAAATTCAAGTTTGGCCTTCATTTCAAGAAAGAAAGCACTTTGTCACTATTGGCAATTTTATTCATGAGCCAAATTGGAATGCAGTATTATATCTAAAAGAAGAGATATGGCCACTAATTAGAAAACAATTGCCCGAAGTTGAATTGCATGTTTATGGTGCATATGCATCTTCTAAGGTCAATCAATTGCATCAGCCAAAAGATGGGTTTTTAATAAAAGGCAGAGCAGATAGTGCGCAAGATGTGATGCTCAAGGCAAAAGTCTGCCTTGCACCATTACGTTTTGGTGCTGGATTAAAGGGAAAATTAATTGATGCCATGGAATGTGGCACTCCAAATGTAACTACTACAATTGGTGCTGAAGGCATGCATGGAAAATTAGACTGGGGAGGTAAAATTGCAGATGAAACTATTGAGTTTGCAAACGCTTCAGTTCAACTATATTCTGATGAAGTCAGTTGGTTAAATGCACAACAAAATGGCGCTAAAATAATTAACCAAGTGTTTGATAAGGAACTTCATTCGAAAGTATTAGTAGATAAAATCAAGGAATTACAAATAACGATTCTGCAGCATCGCGCTAAAAACTTCATAGGTTCTATATTAATGCATCATACTATTTCAGGTACAAAATATATGTCAAAGTGGATAGAAGAAAAAAACAAAAAGCCCTAGTCATACTAGGGCTTTTTTAATGATCAAGATTTGATTAGTCTCTTTTTCCAAATAAGCGGAGTAAAGATAAAAACAAGTTAATAAAATCAAGATATAAAGTTAATGCACCCATTACACCTATTTTTTTGAAGTCTGATGATCCATCATTAGCTTGAGCTAATTCTTTTATTTTTTGAACGTCATAAGCTGTTAATCCAGTGAATACAATAACACTAATGATACTAATAATATAGCCCATTGTTCCACTGTGCATAAACATATTAATTAATGAAGCAATGATAATTCCAATTAAACCTATCATTAATAAGGAACCCATTTTAGTTAAATCTGCCTTAGTTGTATATCCTGCAACAGCCATAATGCCAAATAGAGCGCATGTGCTTGCAAACACTACACCAATAGAGTCTAAGCTATAAACCATAAATATTGAACTTAAACTAATGCCCATTAATGCAGAAAATCCGAAAAATATGCCCATTAAAGCCACAAATGATAATTTATTGAATGCGAAATTCATCACCATCACTAAGCCAAGTGGAGCAAGCATCACAATCCAACCAATCATGGATGTGCCAATGCGATTGCCTAATTCATCATATTTATAAAGTAACTGTCCTAAATCAGGATTGTAGGCAAATAATAATGAGCAAATGGTAGTTACTCCAAGCGCTAAAAACATCCATGTAAATACGGATGCAAAAAGCGAACGCTCCTTAATAATTGTAGCACTCTCAATATTATTTAAGTTTGTATTTCTAAAGTTTGTTTCCATGTGTTATTTTTTGTGTAAAGGTACTCATTTTATAAACCTATGTTTTATAAAAATTGCTAAAAAATAATTTAGATTCTGATCATTAGTTGAAATAAAAACATGCGCGGTGGTCTAATATCACCTGGCCTTAAACTGTATTCGGCATTAAAAACATTATTTACAATAAACGAAGCTTTTAGTTCTTTAGACACTTGATACGAGATTCTAGCATCATGCACCCAATCTCCATGAGCATGCTTTTCTCTATACTCCTTTAATCCTGGTAAGATGTAAGTAGATGGGATAGCATCCCAATTAATTCCATTTTGAGGTTCGTTATATTCATGCAATACACTTTGAATAAAACGTCTATCAATATTTTCCATAAAGCTATAATATCTTGTACTCCATCCTACAGATAATTTTTTATAATCTAATTGAAGATCTGCTTTGAATAAATGACGATTTCTATACTTTAATATTTTTAAACCTTCAATACCTAATGTATCTCTTTTAGAGTCGTAATTCAAGTAAATTGGATTTGTATAGGTATATCCAATTAATGTTGTTGCATTAACTCGCCCAATTTTTCCTGTTCCTGTAATAGAAGCATCAATACCATTAATTCTGGCACTTCCTACGTTTTGAGATTTAAATCCAGCATATTGTCGGTCTAAGTAAAATTTCCCAGTCTTTGGACCATAAATATCAAACGCAAACTCAACCATATCTTTGTACTCTGTCCAAAAACCAGCAATATCCAGGAAACCTTTGAAGTTTGAAATTTTAAAACCTTGCTTAATACCTATTTCTGCACTCCATCCTCTTTCTGGTTGCAAGTTGTTATTAGGATATATTTGTAAAGCACTGACACTTGTACTCACATATTTTTCGGCAATAGTAGGGAAACGATATCCTTGACCAAACGATGCTCTTAAGAATGTGTATTCAAGTAAATGGTAATTTAAGCCAGCTCTAAATACTGGTTGAAATGGTAGCTTATTTAATTTAGGGCTTAAATATCCTCTTGTATATGATGTGTCAATTCGGTTATATTCCCCTCGTATTCCGAAAGAAGTGGTTAGTTTTTTGTATTTATAATCAAATTGAGCATAGCCTGCGTAGTTTTTACCTGTGTGTCTGCCGTATAAAGAATCCGCAATCACTTGTTGCTCCATATAGACAGCACCATAAGTCATGGTGAAATTATTTTTAAAACGTTTTTGATATTGGAATTCGTTATAGTATAATTCAGCTCTCGAACCTTGATCTTTATCATTGGTGTTGTTAGTTAAATAATATCTTGAACGAAGGCTATATTTCCCCCCCTTTTTGCTGAAATAGGTAATATATGGATCAATATTTAAACGTTGATTGGAATATTTTTGAATAGTTAATCCTTGAGGAACATAGGCAGAGTCTGCATTTTGCCATAAGAAAAATAAACCACCTCTTGTTTCCATCATGTTGGTATTTACTCCTATAGATAATCCTTGTATTTTTTTAAAGTTATATCTTAGATTCATGTTGAATCTTCCTCGCTTTTCATTTTCTAAATAACGATAGCCTTCATCATTAAACATATGACCACCTAGCACGATATCCAAATTTTTTATTTTTTGAGCATGAGAAAAGTTAACACCAGTTTGTGTTTGGCTAGTGCCTTGCCACCATTTGTAACCCGTGTTTCTTGGCGCATCATATGAAGCTCCAAATAGTGACACCGTTGTTTGGGGTTTATCTTTTGCGTAGGCAGTTCTCATATTAATAACACCATTCATGGCTGATGAACCAAATAGAGCAGAAGCAGCGCCTTTAATAACTTCTACTTGCTCTAAATTCTCAAGAGGCAAATAATTCCATTTAATATCTGCCGCATCAGCACTAATCATAGGCATTTCATCAACTAGCATTAATACGCGAGTACCAGCACCGTAACTATAACCACTTCCTCCTCTGATACTAGCTTGTCCATCAGATACAACAACGCCAGGCACTTGATTCATGATAATATCTAAACTTTGCGTTGCTTTGTTTTCAATCAGAGATGGTTTAATCACATCCATACTCACCGTAACATCAGATAGTTTTTGTTCAAATTTTCCAGCAGAAATAACCACCTCATCTAATAATTGATTGCCGTTTCCTAAATCAATATTAACCACAATGGTATCATTACCTTTTACAGTAATCGTTTCTGAGTATTTTTTATACCCAACTAAGTCGCAATCTAGGGTATGATTTCCTTCTGTGGTTGAAATATAAAAAACACCATCCATGTCGGCCGCAATACCTTTAGTTTTATCTAAAACAATAACAGCTCCAGGTAGAGTTTCACTATTAGCTTTGTCTTTTACTACACCTTTTACCACTCCTAAAGTTTGAGCATAAATTTCACATGAATAAAAAAAGACTCCTGTTAAAATATATTTAATGTTTTTTATCATTATCTCGTTATTTTTACGAACACAATATAATAAATTACTATTATTTAACAAATGAGTCCGGTCGAATTGACATACCAAATAGCGCTTACTTTATTAAATGGAGTAGGAGATGTTTTAGCTAAAAATCTGATAGCCTACTGTGGTAGCGCAGAGGAAGTTTTTAAAACAAAAAAAAGTCAACTAGAAAAAATTCCGGGAATTGGAAAATTTACTTCGGAGGCTATCCTAAATCATAAACACGTATTAGATAGAGCTGAAAAAGAAATAATTTTTATAGAAGAAAAATCTATACAAGCACTTTTTTTTACTGATAAAAATTATCCTCAACGATTAAAAAATTGCCATGATAGTCCAGTCATGTTATATTATAAAGGCA
Organism: Bacteroidota bacterium; assembly: GCA_947450025.1. GTDB lineage: Bacteria > Bacteroidota > Bacteroidia > B-17B0 > Aurantibacillaceae > UBA4416. The sequence goes on from CANFTW010000006.1 coordinate 189,331, forward strand.
ATACAAATTTAAATACAGAAAAAGTGATTGCTGTTGTAGGAACAAGAACACCGTCTTCTTATGGCAAACAATTAACAGAAAAATTAATTTCTGATTTAACAGATAGTGGTTGCTTAGTTGTGAGTGGCTTAGCATATGGTATCGATATTTCTGCTCATAAATATGCTTTAGATTTTGGTTTAAATACAGTTGGGGTTTTGGCCCATGGACTAGACAGAGTTTATCCTTCAGTTCATTCAAATTACGCTGAAAAAATGATAACACAAGGGGGCTTACTTACTGAATTTTTAAGTGAAACAAATCCCGATAAAGAAAATTTTCCAAAAAGAAATAGAATCGTAGCCGGGATGTGTGATGCCTTAGTAGTAGTTGAATCTAAACGCGGTGGAGGGAGTTTAATTACGGCTACCATTGCAAATTCTTACAATAAAGATGTGTTTGCTTATCCAGGAAAAGCTGGTGATGTTTTAAGTGAAGGTTGTAATGGATTAATTAAATCAAACAGAGCAAATTTAATAGAGAGCGCCGCTGATTTGTTTTATATTATGAACTGGAACGAAGAAACTAAAAAGAAAAAATCACCTCAAATTCCATTAATGATTAATTTATCTTTGGATGAGCAAATGATTGTGAATGCGTTTAAAAACAAACCGCAATTACATGTCGATGAAATATGTTATGCTACTAAATTTTCAATTAGTAAAACTTCAACACATTTGCTACAATTAGAGTTTTCTAATATTATTAAATCACTTCCTGGCAAAATTTATCAGTTAAATCATTAAACATAATTTTAGATTTCCCTTTATTTAATAGGGTTTAAGGCAAACAAAAAAAAACAGCGCCTTGTTGTATAACATTTAAAAACGATGTAACTTTGCTTAAAATTATTTTATATGGAAAGTACAAAAGTTGATGTTCTTGTTATTGGAGCAGGACCCGCAGGTTCAATTGCTGCAAGTATCATTAATAAAGCAGGGTATAAAGTTCAAATTGTAGAAAAAGAAAAGTTTCCAAGGTTTGTGATTGGTGAAAGTTTATTGCCACGTGTCATGGATCATTTAGAAGAAGCTGGTTTGTTGGCGGCAGTTAAAAAGGCAGGATTTCAGGAAAAGTTTGGGGCAAAGTTTGTTCGAGGAGATGAAATCTGTGATTTTAATTTTTCTGATCAATTTACTAAAGGATGGAATTGGACATGGCAAGTGCCACGAGGCCAATTCGATAAAATATTATCTGAAACAGCAGCTTCGATGGGAGTGAATGTTCAGCATGAAATGGCTGTTAAGGATATTAAGTTTTTTGGAACTGACTCTGTGACAACTATTGTTAATAAGGATGGAATAGAATCTCAAATTGAGGCTAAGTTTATTGTTGATGCTAGCGGATACGGACGTGTTATTCCTCGTATGTTCGGCTTAGATAAACCTTCTAATTTTGAGCCTCGTAAAACACACTTCACACACTTTCAAGATTTAAAACGACCAGAAGGGATAGATGGAAATCGCATTACCGTTGTAGTTCATCAGCAACGTACTTGGATTTGGATTATTCCGTTCTCTAATGGTATTACTTCTGTTGGGTTTGTTGCAGACCCTGAGTTTTTTAAAGATTTCCCTGAAGATGCTACTGAACGAATGAAAGGAATTATTGCTTCAGATGTTCAAACTAAAGATCGATTTGCAGGTGCTGAGATGATGTTTGAACCTAAAACAATTGAAGGTTATGCCATATCAACAAAACAACTTTATGGAGATGGATTTGTGCTTTGCGGCAATGCTACAGAGTTTTTAGATCCAGTATTTTCTTCAGGTGTTACGTTTGCAATGGAGTCAGGTAATAAGGCAGGTAAATTGGTTTGCGAGACATTAAAAGGAAATAAAGTAGATTGGCAAAAAGATTATACCGACTATATGATGCAAGGAATTAACACCTTTAGATCTTATGTAGCTGGTTGGTATGAAGGCGATTTACATGAAATTTTCTTTTCAGAAAATCAAGACCCCGAGATAAAAAAACAAATTTGTTCTGTATTAGCAGGCTATGTATGGGATTTAGAAAACCCATTTGTGAAAAAGCATGACCGAGCTTTAAAATCATTGGCTAATGTATTACGAATGAATAAAGAAAACGCTGCAGCAGTTTAATTATTTCACGAAATAAAAAAAGCTCCTCTTTATTAAGAGGAGCTTTTTTAGTTTATATACTGTTGTTATTTTCCTTTAAATACTGTAATAAACCCACTGTATTTTTTGTCATCTGGAACGTCTATAACATAGAAGAATGTTCCATCAGATACACCATCCCCTTTCCACTCATTATTATAGTTAGGGTTTTCGTAAACTTTTAATCCCCATCTATCAAAAATAGTCACATTCGTATTTGGATGATGTTCAATATTTGTGATTTTGAAGTAGTCGTTAGCATTATCACCATTTGGAGTAATAATGTTAGGAATCATAATAGCACAAGGAGGTAATACATTAATGACTTGGTAGTCAGTTGTATTGTACCCACAACTATCGCTTACATAAACTACTATTGTATAGTTGCCTTGAGTATCAGGACTAATAGAGTTAAACACAGCTGTATTTGATAAAATAGATGGGCTTGGAACCATAGTCCACTCATAATGATAAGTTGGATAACCACCTGTGGCAAGAGCATTTAATGTAAAAGGAGTGCCCGCACAAGCAGATGAAGTATCTACAATTGAAATTGCTAAATCATTTACGAAGTTTTTAACCACAACTGTATCAGATGTAGAGTATGCACACACCCCGCTAATGGTAACAACCAACGTTGTTGTAGAGTTACTATTTGCTGTGTATGTTGTGCTATTTGTGGCACCAGGCGCTGGGTTATTTCCTGGTAATGTTGTCCAAGAATAAGTGTATGGTGTTCCAGCATTTGCCGGAAGTGATGAACCAGCTGCAGTTGTTAATAGAAATGGTCTGTCTTTACACTTAGTTATATCAGGCATTGGAGTTACAATTAAGTTAGTCATAGGCGTTACGTTAATTGTAATAGTTTTTGTGTCAGGTGCACTACTTGGACATGGCGCAAAACCTGTAACAACATAGGTATTAGTGCCAACAGCAGGAGGTGTCACATTTATTACTGAGTTGGTAGATATTGGGACTAAAACTCCACCTTGATTATAAAACCAGTTATAGTTAAAGGCGCCAGAAGCACTTAAAGTTGAGTTACCACCTTCACATAAAGTAGCATTTGTAACTGCTGTAGTTACTGTTGTTGTTAATGGAGGGTAAATAATTTGTAATGTTTTTGTTGCAACACATCCTCCAATTGGATTAGTAACAGATATAGTGTAAATCACAGAACCCGTTGGAACTGGAGGCGCAGAAAAAGTTGGTGCAATTCTAATTGAATCATTCGCATAATTTGCGGTAATCGTCCCATTAGAAGAAACAGCTACAGTATAACTTGCAGGATTTGAAGCCCCACAATTTCCGAATTTAATATTTGGTCTGTAAGTATTATTTGGCGCATATGAACTACCAGTTGGGATAGGACACGCTACAGTTCCATCACTATTATACCATCTTACTGATGCAAAAGGCGTGATGGAGTAAGGTGATGATGAATTTTGAGTGTAAGAAGGCATTGTTTGGCTATTACATACATCAATTAATAAATTCGATACACCATCCCACTCATAAGCATTAGCAAATGTGTAGGTATTCCATCCTGTTGTAATATTGATGCTTGGCGCATAGTACACTTGAATTAATCCTGTTTGATCAAATGTAGTAGATGTCATATCTTGTTCTGATGTACATTTTAATTTGATAGAAAAGTCAGGATATGAAGTAGTACCATTAATTGTCGAAATATTAAACGAGATACTAGAGAGCTTGCCAGCTTGAACACCCGCTGCAATTAACTCACTTGCTTTATATAATATTTGGTGACGGGTATTCCTGTACCAATTACCATAAATTGCAGGATATGAAGTAGTTGAATTAACGCTTGATCCAAAACCTAATTGAATACTATTAGGCGTAGAGCAAGAACCTGTAGAAGATAAACCGCAAGATGTTGGAGCTGTTTCTCCAAAATCCATATTTAAGGTAAACTCGTCAGGGAAACACAAGACCGTGTTCGTAGGAGTCATCGTGAAGTTTGTTTGAATAGGTGCAATTGTCACCGTGTTGTTGTAAAAACAAAATCCATCTGAAATTAAAGAGGTGTATGTTCCAGCAGCTAAAGGCGACATAGTTAAGGTTAAGGCACTTGTTACGGTTGTTGTAACAACCCCTGATGGACCAGAGATATTATAATTATATGGACCACCAAATGGAGTGTTTAAATTAATAACGGTCGATCCATTCGTATTTCCCGGACAAACATTGGTTGTGTTAGAAAAATAAGCAGATCCTCCTGCAATTTGAGTGAGCGTGTAGGCTATTGAATCTCTACAACCTTGAGCATTTGTATAAACAACAGAATATACATCGTTATTTATGGCGTTGTTGATGTAAAGGGTATCATTAATGCCAGCTGGCGCTGGAATTAAAGTAGTGCCATAATACCAAGTGTAGTTTGAGCCTCCTGCTTGAGGAATATTTGTAACGTTTCCACAGAATGGTCGAGTTAAACTATAAAAGAACGGAGGAGACACGCCCACAGAAATATTAGCTGAAGCTTGTCCGCAAGTAGTTGAAGCAACTAAAACACTGTATGTTCCCGGAGATAATCCAGTAGCGGTTTGTGAAGTAGAGACTACAGAGCCAGTATTTGGTCCAGAGGTGCTTGTCCATGTATATGTGTATATGCCGTTACTACCTATAGCTTGTACATAGGCCGTTCCGGAGTTACCGCCAGCACATGAACTTGTTGAATTTAAGTTAACAATATTAACAGTCGTAAACCCAATACTTACTGTTTGAGTAATCGTACATCCACCTGGAGAGACCATATTCACTGTATAAGTTTGACCCGGCGCTGGAATTGGACCAACAGGAGGACCTTGAATTAAGGTATCGTTGGTTGCGCCAACAATAAGACCGCCTGGTCCATACCATTGATAAGTGTTAAAACCTGTCGGAGCAACTAAAGTTGCATAGTTAGATCCAGAACACATGTTTGCATAAGGCGTTCCTATACCACCGCATTCTGCATCAACATAGGCATAACCCCAGTGTCCACCTAAGGTACATCCGCCAACTTCAAAATTAATGGATACGTTTGTTCCTGCTGGTAATGAAGATAAATCTACAGAATAATATTGCCATTTTCTATAAAAAGTAGGGTCAAACGAACTTCCAACATCTGATTGAAACAGTGAATCTGCAGGTGAAGTTGATTTTGGATTAAAAGTATAAGAAGTACAACCTGGCAATATAGCCCCTGTCCCTTCATTTCTAACCTCTACTTTAAAATATGGAGATTCATTTACTAAGTGACCGCTAGGATTTTGAAGAACAACCGCATAACTAAACGATAAACGTTGATTGGTTGGAGAGGAAGTTGTGATATATTTTAAACGACACGCTCTGTAATTTGCGTTTGAACTATTCATTCGCACAGAAACAGGGTCAAAACTAAATGGGCTACGAACCGGAATTTGTGAGTAATAAATACCATTAATTAGTTTAGCAGCGTTTGTATCATAACCTTGAGCCGTGACATTAGGAAATACATTGCTAATTGGAGGCAGTGTCATAATAGTATGAAAATTTGTTGTGCTGAAGGGAGAGCCATTATTACCCGCGCTGTTAATTATGGTTGTTCCTGTAGACGTGTAATTAGGATTACCGCCAGCAGGCCCAGTACCAGCTGTTCCTATGCCTCCTGTCCAGCCATTAAAATTATATTGTTCAAAACCCATGTTTGGACACCCTACACTCATAGGCTTGTTTGGATCCAAATAAATTATTGTTTCTGATATCTCAGAAGAACCCGCCTCGTAAGGAGTATGTTTGTGCTTTTGTTTAGCAAGCGCTCTTTGAGAAGAAAAATCGTTTCTTAAAAAGTCAACATAACCTTTTAGTTCTGAAGATTTGAGCCCTTTAGCTTTTGCTTGTTCATAGGCAGCTTTTTCATCAAACACATTAGGGTCATGTTTTTTTAGATCATTAGCTTGTGCCATTAATAATTGAGAAAAGCTAAGCGATAAAAATGCTAAGGAAAAAAATAATTGTTTTTTCATGTTTTTTTATTGTTTCATAACGAAATTTGCTTCAGAAATACTAATCCTAAAAAAGGCATTAAATACAAATTACAAATTACATATTTTGTCTCAAATTTAAACTTTATATTTTAGGTTTACAAGTCGTTTGGCTCATTCATAAGGCACTTTAGTGTGTTAAAAAACGACTTTTATTGGATTTCTAATATTTTTACCTAGAATTTCACAATCTAACCAATAACGTTAACTTTGCATAACAATTATTTATGGCAGCTAATAAAGTATCTAAATATATTCGATTAACGTGGCTCATAGTTTGGTCGCCATTTATCATTTTATTCTTATTGATAAGTCTTATTTCCTTGGAGTTTTTTATTGACCTACCAAGTGTTGCAGAACTGCAAAATCCTAAAAGTAATTTAGCCACTGTAATATACAGTAGTGACATGAAAACTTTAGGAAAATATTATGCTGAAAACAGAGTTAGCGTAAAATATTATGAACTAGATAAAGATTTAGTTGATGCTTTAATCGCTACTGAGGATGCCAGATTTCAAGAACATAGTGGAGTGGATTTAAGAGCTATAGGGAGGGCTATTTTTGGTGCTGCCATAGGTCGTTCAAGCAGTGGAGGGGGCAGTACCTTGTCTCAACAATTAGCTAAGATGATGTTTCCTCGTCAAAAGTTAAGCAAACCCAAGATGATTTTACAAAAATTAAAAGAATGGGTTATTGCCGCACGTTTAGAAAAAAATTACACAAAGGATGAAATTTTAGCTTTATATCTTAATAAGTTCGATTTCTTAAATCAAGCAGTGGGCGTTAAATCAGCTGCGCAAATATATTTTAATAGAACTCAGGATAGTTTAGAGATTCAGCAAGCAGCCATGCTTATAGGAATGGCTAAAAATCCTTCTTTGTTTAATCCGATCAAAAAAGCAGACACGACATTACATCGTCGAAATGTGGTAATGATGCAAATGGTTGCGAACGGGTTTTTAAGTAAAGAAAAATATGATAGTTTGAAAAAATTACCGTTGGGAATTATTTTTCATCCTGAAGATCATAATGATGGCTTGGCTCCTTATTTTAGAGAGTATATAAGAGAATATTATTTAAAAGATTGGTGTTCAAAACACATTAATCCCGAAACCAATAAGCCTTATAATATTTATAGAGATGGATTGAAAATTTACACGACTATTGATTCAAGAATGCAGCAGTATGCTGAAGAAGCAGTTCATGAACATATGTCTGACCTTCAGAAATTATTTACCAAAGAATGTAAAACTAAAAAGAATGCTCCCTTTGCTTGGAATGTAAATAAAGAGCAGATTGAAAACATTATGATGAGTTCGATGAGACGAAGTGATCGTTATCGCTCATTAAAAAATGCAGGACTTTCAAAAGAACAAATTCTAGAAGATTTTAAAAAGTCAATTGCCATGTCGGTATATAGTTTAAGAGGAGACATCGACACTATTATGTCGCCTTGGGATAGTATACGATACTATAAAAGTTTTTTACATACAGGGTTTATTTCCATAGAGCCATTTACTGGATTTGTAAAAGCTTGGGTTGGCGGAGTCAATCATAAACATTTTAAATTTGATCATGCAAAAGTTGGGCGCAGACAAGTTGGTTCAACCTTTAAACCTTTTGTTTATGCATTAGCTATTCAAGAAGGTTATTCACCTTGTTATCAGGTGGCAAATGTTAGAACCTGTATTGAAACTCCGGGACAGGCTCCTTGGTGCCCAGATAATTCAGATGGAAGCAAAGGAACTGGAAAAATGGTTACCCTAAGATATGCATTAGCTGGTTCTATTAACTATGTCACTGCTTGGGTAATGAAACAGTTTGGACCAGATGCTGTGATTAATTTAGTTCGTCGATTAGGTATTACAGCACCAATTGATGCCGTTCCGTCTATCGCTTTAGGTACGCCAGATATTTCAGTTTTTGAAATGGTGGCCGCTAATGCCACTTTTGCCAATAAAGGAACTTATATTCAACCAACTTACATTACAAGAATAGAAGACAAAAACGGAAAAGTACTAGAGGAGTTTTTTCCTAATACAGATGAAGTGTTTAGCGAAGAAAAAGCATATGCCATGATTCAGTTGATGAGAGGCGTTGTTGATTATGGAACAGGAAGTAGATTACGATTTAGATACAATTTACGAAATGAGATTGCAGGTAAAACAGGAACTACTCAAAATAATGCTGATGGATGGTTTATGGGATTAACGCCCGATTTAGTTGCTGGCTGTTGGGTAGGCGGAGAAGAACGTAGCGTCCATTTTAATTCAACTAATGAAGGACAAGGTGCTAGTATGGCTTTGCCAATTTGGGGTAAATTTTTTCAAAAAGTATATGCCGATCCTACTTTAAAAGTTAGTAAAAACCCTTTTGCTAAACCAGCTAATATGGGAAGTATTGAGTTAGACTGCTCTAAGTATGATCAACAATCTATGCAGGATATTCCAATGGAAGAGTTAGACTTTGAAGGCGGGAGTAACTAATATTCTTTTACTTTTTTAAAAAGTGTTGAACCAGATATTAAATAATCTTTAATTAAAATCTTATTTGTTTTGTCAAAGCTATTTAAATCATTTGACTCAACATAATAAAAATCATAATCTCCATTTAAGCCATCTCTGGTCGCATGATTGAGCCAATCTAATGATTTTGTTTCTTTATAAAAGTTAATGGTAGGTTCAAATAACCACGTTATGCCTAATTTTATTTTTTGATGGTTTTGTTTTTCTTTAGATAAAACTTCTAACATCCTTTTTGTATCAGCATCATATTTCCATGAATAGCAATAGTTTAAGTTTGCTGCAGTTAGAAAAACAAAAAATGAACAAAACATCACTAGACTTATACTTCCAATGCTGAAGTATTGAATAATTCGATTTTTGTTTTGAGATAAAAATTGAACGGAATTTATTAAAGAAAAAAAGAATAGGGGCACTAAAAATAAGGCAAATCGTTCTTTAAAATAACTTCCCTGAAATAGCAAATGTTGTAGAACATTTGAAATTAATATTAGAATTAATAAAATAGATATATAGCTAAAACCAGATATAATTTTCGTTTTAAATTGTATGAATAAAACAATTAGTGATACTATTGAGGTAAAAATAACTAAGTATTTTAAAAACAAAGTTGTAACATCCGAAAATGGAGAACTATAGGTGTATGCAGCTATGCTGGACATCACGGTATCATCCCATAATCCAAATGAGCCACCAAAATTTAATTCATGATGGTCAATCAACACTTTGATGGGACCAACATAAATTAAAACTAATGCAAAGAATGAAAGACCGAGAGATATATTATTTAGGATGATAGAACGTCGATTTTCTTTTTTTATAATAAATACAAGTTCAAACACGAAAATCAAAGAGATTGCATAGCTTATTAACGAAAAGTTTGCTAAAACCCCTAAAATAGAGGTGAGTAAACTGACATACATATGCTTTTTATTGGAGTTATGATTGTATTTTATAAAGTAATATATACTCATTATCATGAAAGATATTGAAAGAGCATATCCCCTTGCTAAAGAAAAAAAATCTAGAAGATATGGATTGCAATTAAGAATAATAAACCCAAACAAAATGATAACCTTGGATTGAGACTCCTTTAGAATTAAGTAGGTGAAAATTAAATAAATAAAATGCGCTATGAAACTGTGAAATCTTAAAATAAATTCACTATTGCCGAATAAAGCCCCCATCCATTTCATACTTAAGGTATTTAAAGGATGACTATTAGCAATAATTGGATCAAGATTATATGTTAAAATATCAAGAACAGACGAGTGAACGTAGTGAATAAAGCTATAGCTTTCATCGTGCGTAAAAGACAAGGCATAGCTACGATATCCTGTATAGCTTAACAAAAGAATACCAATGAGATATACAACAATATTTAAAGGATTAGATATGTTTTTGTATGCCATCTATTGTATTAATGTATTGAAGGTCAAATTGTTTTATCTAATAAAAGAATTTGGCTAAATTAGCGAAAAATTAAGAGCTTGTTAAATTTTATAGAAAGCATATACATATGATTAATAGAGTAGTAAAAAATGCAGAAGAAGCTGTAAAAGATATTACAGACAACATGACTTTGTTAGTAGGTGGTTTTGGATTATGCGGGATACCTGAGAATTGTATTTCAGCTTTAGTAAAAAAGAATGTCAAAAACTTAACTTGTATTAGTAATAATGCTGGTGTTGATGATTTTGGTTTAGGTTTATTATTACAAACTAAGCAAATAAAAAAAATGATTTCTTCATACGTGGGAGAAAATGCTGAGTTTGAGAGACAAATGTTAAGTGGCGAATTAGACGTTGAATTAATTCCTCAGGGAACATTAGCAACACGTTGTTTAGCCGCTGGTTATGGAATGCCCGTGATATATACTCCTGCAGGCGTTGGCACTGAGGTTGCCATTGGGAAGCCTGTTCGAACATTTACCTATAATGGGGAAACAAAAGAATATTTAGAAGAAAAAGCATTTGAAGCAGACTTTGCTATTGTAAAAGCTTGGAAAGGTGATACTGCGGGGAATTTAATATTCCGCTCAACAGCTCGTAATTTTAATCCTATGATGGCAATGGCGGGTAAGATTACCATCGCTGAGGTAGAAGAATTAGTTGAGGTTGGTCAATTAGATCCAGATCAAATTCACACACCTGGTATTTATGTTCATCGCGTTTTTCAAGGAGAAAAGTATGAGAAACGTATTGAGCAAGTTACAGTTAGAAAAAGAGGATAATTTAAAAAAACATATAAATAAGTATTATGTTAGATAAAAACGGTATTGCTAAAAGAATAGCACGCGAAGTAAAAGATGGTATGTATGTGAATTTAGGAATTGGAATTCCAACATTAGTTGCAAATTATATTCCGGAAGGTGTTAATGTAGTTTTACAATCAGAAAATGGTATTTTAGGAATGGGCCCTTTTCCTTTTGAAGGAGAAGAAGATGCTGATTTAATTAATGCTGGTAAACAAACTGTAACATTATTAAACGGTTCATCAGTATTTGATAGTGCTATGAGTTTTGGCATGATTAGATCTCAAAAAGTTAATTTAACTATTTTGGGAGCCATGGAAGTGAGCGAAAATGGAGATATTGCTAACTGGAAAATTCCAGGAAAAATGGTTAAAGGTATGGGAGGAGCAATGGATTTAGTAGCAAGTGCTAAAAACATTATTGTGGCTATGCAACATGTTAATAAAGCTGGCGAATCAAAATTACTAGCTAAATGTGAATTGCCATTAACTGGTATTAAATGCGTTAAAAAAATTGTTACTGAGTTAGCAGTATTAGATGTTTTACCAGAAGGAGGCTTTCGCTTATTAGAAAGAGCTCCAGGAGTAAGTGTTGAGCAAATAAAAAATGCAACAGCAGGCAAATTGCTAGTTGAAGGGGATATTCCTGAAATGGTATTGTAAGGATGATTCAATCAATAAAACCATTTTTGTGGAAATGGAAATATATTTTCCTTTTTATAGGTTTATTTCTAGTTGTGTTAACGCAACGATTTTTAAATGAACGACAAAATGGTTTAGTGAATTCTGTTTCTTCTGATGGGTTAGGATATTACTGCTACTTACCAGCAGCAGTAATATACCAAGATTTTTCCTATCAATATTATGATAATCCTGACAATAAAATCAATCCTTTTTATAAACCAGGCTTAAGTGCCTATAAAGGAAGATCTGTCAATAAATATTATTGCGGCACTTCACTTTGTATGTTGCCGTTTTTTGCACTTGGCGTCATAATTTCTGCGATAACTGGTACTCAAATTAATGGCTATACTGATACTTTCCTCATGTTAGTTAGTGTTGGGGCCTTGTTTTATTATTTGCTGTCATTGTTTTTGCTAACTAAAATTGGAAATTTTTTCAAGATTTCCGAAAAAATAAGTTTTGCTACTGGCTTAGTTTTTTTCTTTGGCACAAATTTATTTCATTATACCATTCAGGAACCGTCCATGTCTCATGTATATTCATTTTTTGCAGTGAGTTTATTTCTATTCCTATTTATCAAAACAATTGAACATAAAACGAATTCTGGGTTGTTTTTTTTAGGTTTATCATTAGGATTAATTATTTTAATTAGACCTGTTAATGTAGTGGTCGTGTTATTTACACCATTCTTTTTTGAAAATTTAAAAGACTACTTGTTATTCTTAAAATTGCTTTTTGTTAAACATTTAAAAGGTATTGTGTTTTTTGCATTAGCTTTAGGTATTGCAGTTTTATTACAACTCGTTTTTTATTATCTCCAAACAGGTGGTTTTTATATTGTTTCATACGAAGGTGAGACATTTAATTTTTCTAATCCAGAATTTCTCAATGTATTGTTTAGCTATAAAAAAGGATTGTTTTTATATGTTCCTATTTTATTGTTGGCTTTAGTATTTATTATAGTTGTAAAACATTCTTGGTTTAAAAAAATAATTTTCTTTCTTACCTTTTCACTTTTCATTTATATTACAGCCTCGTGGTGGTGTTGGTGGTACGGAGGGGGTTTTAGTATAAGGCCAGTTGTGGATGTTTTACCTTTATTTGTGATCACCTGCATGTTGTTTTACAGCAAGTTGCCAGTGATTTCAAAACGAATGGTAATAATATTAATTATCCCATTTTTGTTTATGAGTCAATTGATGGCTTACCAATATTCTAATTTGATTATGGATTCTACTGAAATGAACAAACAGGAATTCTGGGATATTTTTTTAGAAACAGATTTAGCAACGATAAATCAAAAGAAGATAGATCGAATTTTAAAACATGGCACTATTGTAAAAACAGACCTATTAGATTATGAGAATGTCTTTGATGATAAAAATATAATTAAAGGAGGTTACAAAAGTAATCAGGCATGTGTCGTAGGAAGAACTAATTATTACTCAAAAGGATTTCAATTCCCTATTAAAGATTTAAATTTAACTGAACCTTTTTATGTTATAATAGAATGTATGGCTAAAACATCTTTAGAAGGAAAGAATCTAACACTGGCAATCTCTATTGATGAAAATGGGCAATGTGTTAAATGGTCCGTCGTGTTTAATAGTCAATTTAAAACAGGAACTGATGGCTGGTCAAAAATGACCCAAGTTCTTGAAATCGACAAGAAATATATTCATGAGATTAATTGCATGAAAATTTTTGCTAACGACGATAAAGGAGATAATCTCGTTGATAATTTAAAATTGACTATTGTAAAGAACCATTAATGTTTTCTGTTTTTTAGTTAGCAATACCTCTTATGTTTTTAATTTCAATATTTATATGTAGGTTTGTTATATGATATTGTCAATTGTAATTCCAGCTTATAACGAAGGTCGAACTATTCATCTTATTCTTAATAAAGTTAAGGATGTTAAACTACCATCCGGAGTTGAAAAAGAAATTATTATCGTAAATGATTTTTCAAAAGATAATACAGAAGAGGCAATTCTTAATTATAAAAATGTCCATTCAGAATTAAATATTCAGTATTATAAGCATGAGTATAATAAAGGAAAAGGAGCCGCTCTTCATACAGGAATAAAAGAAGCTAAGGGTGATTATATCATTATTCAAGATGCCGATTTAGAATATGATCCGGAGGAATATAATATTCTTTTAAATCCAGTTTTGAGTGGAAATGCAGATGTGGTTTATGGCAGCCGCTTTATTGGTGGTAAACCCCACAGAATTTTATTCTTTTGGCATTCCATCGGTAATAAATGGCTTACCTTATTATCAAACATGTTTACTAATCTTAATTTAACAGATATGGAAACCTGTTATAAATTGTTTAGAGCTGACATTGTAAAAAATTTATCTTTAAAAGAAAAACGTTTTGGCTTTGAACCAGAGGTAACAGCAAAAATTGCTCGAATTAAGGATATACGAGTATATGAAGTTGGTATTTCATACTACGGTAGAACGTATGAAGAAGGAAAAAAAATTGGCTGGAAAGACGGATTTAGAGCGATTTATTGCATACTAAAATACGGTCTTTTTAAATTCAATTAGTTTTTAAATTTTCAATAATTTCATTACAAATAAATTCAGAGGCTTTTCCATCGCCATAAAGTTTTGGAAATTGCATGTCAGATTTAGATGTTAGGGTTTTAAATGCTTCAATGATTTTTTGTTCATTGGCATCTGTAATAATCGCTGTCCCACACTCTACAAGTTCTACCCATTCTGTTTCAGGACGTAAAATCACGCAAGGTTTTTCAAAATAAAATGCTTCTTTTTGAACGCCTCCACTATCAGTCATTACTATTTTGCAATTTTTTTCTAAGGCAATCATTTCTAAAAAAGATACCGGTGGTATAATTTTAAAATATTTACTAGCATTTATTTTTTCATGCAATTCAGTATCTAAATTAAATTCTAAAAGTTTTGCTGTTCTTGGATGAAGCGGTAATATGACATCTAATTGGTTTTGTTCACTAATTTTATATAATGCATTAAATAGGGCATTTAATCTAACAGGTTCATCAGTATTGTTGTTACGATGAATGGTTGCTAAAATAAATTTATTTTTAACAAGAACGTTTTTTGTAATAATGGTGGTTTTATCCTCAGCAATTTCACTAAAATGTAAGCTATTATCATACATTACATCTCCACTGTGATATATTTTGGGATGATTAGCGCCATAGGGTTTAGGAGTATCTGCCTTAAAGCCTTCATTTAATAAATTTTGAAATCCAGTTTTTGTGGGCGAAAATAGTAAAGTGGAAACATGATCACACATGATCCGATTTACTTCTTCGGGCATTGCTTTATTAAAAGATCGCAAGCCAGCTTCAATATGAACTACAGGCACATGAATTTTACTCGCAGCGATAGCACCAGCTAATGTAGAGTTTGTGTCGCCGTATAATACAATTGCTTGTGGCTTTTCTTTGATTAAGATGTCTTCAATACCTGCAATCATGGTGGCAGTTTGTTTGCCGTGACTTCCACTACCTACATTTAAATTATAATGAGGCGCAGGAATCCCTAATTCATCAAAAAACACTTGACTCATATTTTCGTCATAATGCTGCCCTGTGTGAACAATAACTTCTTGAAGAGTAGTTGAAAATTTATTTTTAATAGCTCGGCTTAATGCAGCTGCTTTTATAATTTGAGGTCTGGCACCAATGATAGTTACTATTTTTGTCATAATGTTATATAATTCCTTCGTCTGCAAAACTATAATATGCCTGATCACCTATTATAAGATGGTCTTGTAAGCTAATATCAAGTAGTTTTGATGCGTCATTAATTTTTTTTGTTAAACGAATATCTTCTTGGCTAGGTTTTAAATTGCCAGAAGGGTGATTGTGAGCCAAGATAATTGAACTTGCTAAATATTCAATCGCTGGCTTTAAAATTAGTCTAACATCCACCACGGTTCCGCTAATTCCGCCTCTGCTAATACATTCTGTTTTAATAATGTTGTTACTTCTAGTCATATATAAAACCCAAAATTCTTCGTGTGGTAAATCAGATAGTTTTGATTTTAAAATAGAGTAGGCTAATGCAGAAGAGGTTATTTTTATTTTTTCATCAATGGATTCATCAGTTCTTCTTCTTCCAATTTCAAGAGCTGCAGCAATGGTTACAGCTTTAGCTTCGCCAACTCCATTAAATTTTTTTAAATCATTGAGCTGTAATTTTGCTAATTCATTGATTGAATTTTTGTTTTCTTTTAAAATGCGCTGTGCTAATTGAACGGCTGTTTCTTTTCTATTGCCCGAAGCTAATAAAATAGCCAATAACTCGGCATCTGATAGAGCTTGTCTTCCTTTCGTGACTAATTTTTCACGAGGACGATCATCTTCTGCCCATGATTTAATTGTTAAATGCTTATGTTGAGATTCTTCCAATATGTTTTAAAATTAATGCTTTTTAGTAAATTTTAAAATAATACTTTTGTACAATGTCTCTTCAACAATCTTTTCAAATACTTAAGCATAAAGAATTTAGATTATTTGTGATGGCTCGTTTTTTTTTGACACTGGCTGTCCAGATGCAAATGAGCACCATTAATTTGCAAATTTATTATGAGTATACGAAAGAAGAATTTGTTTTAGGGATGATAGGATTAACTGAAGCTATGCCTTTTATTGCAACTTCTTTTTTTTCAGGTCATATTGCTGATATCATTAGTCGAAGAAAAATTTTATTGATTGGAAGTATTGCTTTATTAGGTGGTTCATTGTTTTTATTAGGATTCAGCAATTCTTTATTTTCATGGATACAAGGGTTTGGCATGTATGCGTTATTCGGGGTAGTCTTTATTTTTGGAATTATCAGATCATTTTTAGCAGTTAGTATGCATCCTTTTATGAGTCAGATTATTCCAAGAGAATTATACACGCAATCTGCTACCTGGAATAGTACCGCTTGGCATATTGGTTCTATTTTAGGCCCTGTTTTAGCTGGATTAATGTACGGTTATCATCATTCCCTGCACGCCAATTGGTGTTATGGTTTAACTTGTATTTTATTTATTTGTGCTTTTACGTGTTTTGCTTTAATCAAATCTAAACCTGTTCCTGTTAAAACAAAAGAAGAAACTTTTTTAGAAAGTATGACGGTTGGCGTAAAATTCGTTTTTAAAAATAAATTAGTATTAAGTGCCTTATCACTTGATTTATTTGCTGTTTTATTTGGTGGGGCAGTTGCTTTAGTACCTGCTTTTACTGATAAAATTTTACATCTTGGCCCAGAAGCCTATGGCTTATTACGCACGGCCCCAGCGATTGGAGCAGTATTAATGGCATTTTACATGGCAGTGTATCCTCCAGCAAAAAATGCAGGTATAAGTTTATTACTAGGTGTTGCCGCTTTTGGATTATTTACGATCTTTTTTGCTTGGAGTACAAATTATTGGCTAGCTTTTTTCATGCTATTAATGACTGGCGCATTTGATAATATTAGCGTGGTGGTTAGACATAGCATTTTGCAATTAAGTACTCCAGATGAAATGAGAGGAAGGGTGGCTGCTGTAAATAGTATTTTTATTGGCAGTAGTAATGAAATAGGCGCTTTTGAATCTGGGGTGGCTGCCAAACTTTTAGGATTAGTGCCTTCCATTGCCTTTGGAGGAGTCATGACTATTTTGGTTGTTTTAGGAGTTAATAAATTAAATCCTGATTTAAAAAAATTAGATATTTCTAAATTAGAATAGTGAAATTAGTTTTGACTTATATAAAAGAGTTATTGGATGAAAAATATTTTCAATTTAATAACACGTCTTTTATTGAAACTGATCCAATTTCAATACCACATCAATTTTCGAAAAAAGAAGATATCGAAATTTCTTCGTTGTTGATTGCTACCATTGCCTGGGGACAAAGAATATCCATAATTAATAACGGAAATAAACTCATGAAATTGATGAATGATGAACCTCATGATTTTATTTTAAATTTTTCTAAAAAAGATTCTGCTCGTTTTCAGTCATTTGTCCATCGCACATTTAATTCAAATGATTGTTTATTTTTTTTAAATTCTTTAAGGAATATTTATATCAATCATGGTGGATTAGAAAATGCATTTTCATCAAAATTATCTAAAAAAGATAGCGATGTAAAAAATGCTATTACTCATTTTAGAGAATTGTTTCTCAGTATACCACATGAGCATCATGTTGAAAAGCATCTGTCAAATCCTTCAGCAAAATCAAGCGCAAAACGATTATGTATGTTTTTGAGATGGATGGTAAGAAAGGATAATCATGGTGTTGATTTTGGAATTTGGAAAGCAATTAAGTCAAATCAGTTGTGTTTGCCATTAGATGTTCATACTGGAAACGTGAGTCGTAAATTAGGACTTCTTTCTCGAACCCAAAACGATTGGCAAGCAGTTGAAGAAATAACGTCTGTGTTAAGAAAATTTGACAGTACTGATCCTATTAAATATGATTTTGCACTTTTTGGATTAGGTGCCTTTGAAGGGTTTAAATAGTATAAATTATTTACTTTCCTTTTTCTTGAAAATAACAAACTCAACCCTTCTGTTTTCAGCATTTTTTGAGTCATCGCAAGTTACCCCTTCTGCACATTCATTGATGATAAATTGTTCTCCTTTTCCAATAACATTTTCAATTTGACGAGGGTTTAATCCTTTATTAATTAAGTATTTTTTTACGTGCTCAGCCCGTATCTTAGATAGTTTTAAATTATAGGCATCTGAACCTCTGCTATCTGCAAAACCATAAATAAGTATGGACAGTTCTGGGTGATTTTTTAAAATAACAACATTGTCATTTAATATAGTTTTATCATCTATGTCTATATTTGATTTATTTAAATCAAAGTGAATAGGCGTTTCATTTAATCTCAAATTTTTTAACTCTGATTTATTTAGGTAAGACACTGCTAATTGTTGATCATATGCATTTTTAATAGGTTCTGGCTGACAAACAAGAACTTCTTCTTTAGGTTTTTGGTATTTCGCATAATTACATAAAACGATAGGCTCAATACAAGTATCACATCCAAAGATTGCTTTAACATATACCGAATCTCCAACATCAGTATTTGATACTATTTTTGAGAATTCACTCGTGTTGTTGGTTAATGATGTTTGATTAAATTGCCATTGGTAATGAATAGCTTTGTAGGTGTCGGATATTGATGATGTAAAGCTTACTAAATTGGTTTCTTTGTTTATTAGTTTTGAGTTTACTGTTAGTAAATCATTATTTTTTTCAGGACATGTTTTGTTAAAAGTGTTGAGGTAGGTTATTTTATAAATGTCCATATCACCATATCCACCAAGCCTAAAAGAAGCCAAATAACCAAAATCATTATTATTGGATTGAACTAGAAATATATCATTACCTGGCGAATTAATTGGTTGTTTTAAGTTCTCAGGTGCCGACCATTTTCCATCGATGAGATTGCTTTTATATATATCGTAATTACCAAAGCCATCATGCCCTTTTGATGAAAAGTATAATGTTTTGCCATCATCAGATAGATAGGGTGCATCTTCATCAAACGGAGTATTAATTGTTTTTCCTAAATTTTCTGGATCACTCCATTCTCCATTTGAACTTTTAGTTGTTTTATAAATATCTAATCCACCATTCCCTTTTTCATCTTCGCTAGTAAAAAGAAGTGTATTGCCGTCCTTACTAATGCAGGCATGGTTTTGATAAAAATCCATGTTTACATTTTTTGATAAGGCAATAACTGTTTTTTTATGATTTGCATCTTCAGTGATTTCATGAATTTTGTTATTTAAAAAAACAAACATTGTTTTGCCATCACTGGATGCAGAAACAATGGAGATATGTTTTTTATTTGAATTTGTTTTTAATGAACTATTAGTTAAGTCATATATTTTTACGACTTGAGGTCTACCATTAATTAATTGGCTGATATAGATATTTTCAAAATATTTTCCATCAATTTTACTTTTCCCTTCTTTATTTGAATCTTTCCTCCTTGACGTAAATAGTAATTCATTTTCATTAATAAGCACCGGCACATATTCCGGCATTGGTGTATTAATTTGTGACCCTATGTTTGCCACATACTTCATACTGTCTATGGTGTTAAGATGATTTTTTGCGTAGATACAATCATTTATCCGTTTCTCTATATTCTTTGTTGTATAGGTTTCCTGTATTTTATCTTTAGCGATTTTTGCGGCTAATTTTGTATATAATTCTTGTGCTTTAGTGAATTCTTTATGATAATTATAGCATACTGCTAAAGCATAAACTAAATCAGGCGTCGTGTTTTCTATATCTTGAGAGTAGGCCGTTTGTAAATAGGGAAGAGCCTCTTCATACTTATTCTTAAATTCACAAAGTATAAAACCTAGTCCGAAGTTGGCTTCAAAATTTTTCGCATCAATAGCATAGGCTTTATGAAAATTGTCGAAAGCGATGTCTATTTTATTATTATCAAATGCTTTATTTGCCTTTCTTAGATAGGATTTTATTTGAGCAGAATAGACTAAAGAACTAAGTATAAAAATAAATGTGATGATTTTTTTCATAAAGAATTTTAATACATTATTGATACTATACTATCAAATATAGCTAATAATTTATTTCAAATCCATGAAGGATGTGTAAAACAGAAAAAATTAATTACCTAGTAAAGGCTTACTATCAATGGATTTAGAGTCAATGGCATCTCTTAATCCGTTACCAACTAGCATAAATGCTAGTACCAATACCATAATTGAAACGCCGGGCACAAAAGCAAGATAGGCGGCATCAACTAAAACATACCCTCTGTGGGCGTTAATCATTTCTCCCCAAGAGGGGGTTGGAGGTTGGGCACCAATGCCTAAAAAACTTAAACCAGCCTCTGTTAAAATAGCAGAAGCGAAATTAGAAGCAGCTATAACAATAACAGGTCCCATAACGTTAGGTAAAATATGTCGTAAAATTATTCTCATATTTTTAAATCCTAAAGCGCGACCAGCTTCTACAAATTCTTTTTCTCGAATGCTTAAAATTTGACCTCTAATTAATCTTGCAACATCTACCCACATCGTTAATCCAACCGCAATAAAAACTTGAAGAATTCCTTTTCCTAAAACTAATGTAATCGCAATCACTAATAATAATGTTGGAATAGACCAAACAACATTTATTAGCCACATAATAACATCGTCAATCCACCCTCTATAATAACCTGCTATGGCACCAAGTAAAATGCCAATTACAATAGAGATGATCACTGATATAAATCCAACGGATAATGAAATTCTAGTGCCAATCATTAATCGACTTAATAAGTCTCTTCCAGCTAAATCTGTTCCTAAAATATAGTGTCTATCTTTGATATGTTGTTGTTGGATTGTTTTTTGCAAATCACTCACGCTAAGTTTTAATTTCTCTCCTGTACTTAATTGATAAAACTCAATTTTGTTGGTAAGGGTGTCATTTTTTATAGGATAATTGTTATTAATGTCATAAACAACGTCTGCTAAATTGTAGGCAACTTTATTTCCGTTATTGTTGGGTTCATTACCTGTATATTCTTCAATGATGATATCAAAACCTTTGAAAGAGTAAGAATATGCTGGCAGATAGGTGAAATCACTAACCTCACCAAAAATCATTTTGTTAAACCAATTTTCTTTATGGGTTAATTCATTTTTTCTAGCTAATAACATTTGGGCTTTAAATCCAGGTTTTTTAATATGTAACTCTGGCTTCTGATCATTAGCAAATGGAGATGAATCGGGAGTTATTAAAAAACCTAATATAGAAATACTTGATGATGCAATGATTAGAAATAAACCAAACATTGCTAACTTGTTTCGTTTAAAGCGACGCCATGTTTGAACAGAAAGTGATTCTGATATATAGTCTGTATGTTTCTTTTTGAATAACAATTAGTTCGTTTTTTGTTCTTTCCAATAGGGTTTGTAAAACATCGACAGAACTCCAATCGTTAAAGCATATAACCAATATATACTTTCAAAGGGAATTAGCCACCAGATGTATTTTAAGCGCCCTAAAAAATCTGAAGCTAAAAATAGCAACAAAAAATCAAAAACAACCTTTGCTAATGCAAAAATTAATAAATAAGGCAATATTATAGAGTTTTTAACCAATGCAACCAATAATGCCAAGAAAACAAGGTTGGTTAATATTGTAATAAATCCAATCAGTAAATTTAATTGATTTTTATTTGATTTTGCCTTTGAGGCCCATCTTAAACGTTGATTTATAAATGAAGATATTGTCAAAGTAGGGTTTGTTTTAACAATAAGTTCTCTGGAAAAATAATAATGAATACCATTAGGATTTAATTTTTTAATATCTTCTAAAATAAATACATCTTCGCCCGACGAAATATGAATATGCGAGGTATATCCAGATACCTGCTCATACGCTTTTTTGGTAAATGCCAAATTTGCTCCATTACACATAAATCCTTTTTTTACGCCGGCAAAGCCTGCTGTAATGCCAGTTAATGCAAGGTTTTCTGTTATCTGAAAGGCAGGTAAAGCACCAGAATGACTTTTAAAGTCTATAGGCATGATTAATAGATTTGGTTGATGGAGATTAAAATAATTAGAAATCGTTAGTAACCAGTTTTGATGCCTATTTACAACATCTGCATCGGTGGTAACAATGATGTCGCCTTTGGCTTCTTTAATAGCCCAAGCAATACTCTTCTTTTTTCCTTGAGGCTCTTTTTGTTTTAAAATTTTATAGGATATATTAGAATTTTCTAGAATGTTCGTCGCTTTTTGAAGCGTATGATCCGACGAAAAATCATCTACTAAAATGAATTCAAAATAGGTTCTAGAAAAATTTTGTTTTATAATTTCATAAAGGAATTCTTCTATATGCAAAGACTCATTTCTAGCTGAAACAACAATAGAAATAAAGGATGTTGGTGTTTCGTGTAAAGGTGCGATAGGATTAACTAATCTTAATTTATTAAAGCCAATAATGGCTAGCGTTATGATGATTCCATACGCAATAATAGCAAAAGCAAATATGTACAATTCAATGAGCATTTGCTGTTTTAAAATCAATTTTTTCTCGCAAAATAATGATGTATCCAATTATGCTTGGAATAATGACATTGATAATCCAAACAAATGTTGATGATAATACGATGGTAATCGTATTATCCTGCGCATGACTAAACACAAACAAAGCAATAGCGGCTCTAATAGCAGGCTCAATCACACTGATCATTGGAATTAAACTCGTTAACATAAAGTATGCTGCTATACTCATAATTACATCAGATGCTATGTTTTGAGGAGATAAAACATTATATATTAAATAGAATTGGCTTGTAAATACCAGGTATCTAATAATGGATAATAATACTAGTTTTAAAATGAGTGTTTTTGAAAAATGAATATGTTGCGTCTCATTCATGTTTTTAAACCATTTTATAAATCCTAATTTTTTTTGAATAAAGGATACATTTAAAATGGACCAACAAAAAAATAAAATGAGGGCTATCCCTCCTGCAATGATGAAATAAATAAATTGAGAGGACGTATTGGTTTGATTTATTTTATAAGCAATTGCAATGACTCCCATTGTCACCGTAATCAACATTTGAAACATGCCATTGATAAAATGTAATACTGTAATACTGGGTCTATTGCTTGGTGTAAAGAAATATATTTTTGCTAAAAACTCCATCGCTCTTCCAGGCGCAAGATTGCCAATACATATACCTGAAAATACTGATTTTAAGCTAGTTTTATAGGAAACATATTCAATTTGTTTGGTAATGGATTTCCATTTATAGCTCTCAATCCCCCAATTCATGGGCATTAAACAGAGTGCTATAAATAGGGTGATATACATGCTTGGTTCTTTAAACCAATAGATGCATTGTTCTTTGAGTTCTGGAATTTGATGAAGTCGCTGATAGATTATCCAAAAACTAATAACACCTATTAGTAGTTTAATCAGAAAGCTTATTGTTTTTTTATGTATACTCAAGACTTTGTTTTAAAACGCTTAAATTTACACAATAATGGCAATTAACGATAGAATTATATTAGGAATTGACCCTGGCACATTAGTGATGGGTTATGGAATAATACATGTTCAAAATAATAAATTATCATTAGTTACCTTAGACGTGATTAAACTTGATAAATTAGATGAGCATGCCGATCGATTAAAAAAAATATTTGAGCGAGTGGTTGAATTGATTGGTGAATATAAGCCTGATGAACTAGCCATTGAAGCGCCCTTTTTTGGTAAAAATGTTCAATCGATGTTAAAATTAGGTAGAGCTCAAGGCGTCGCTATTGCTGCAGCTTTGTCAAAAAATATTCCGATGACAGAGTACTCACCTAAGAAAATAAAAATGTCAATTACAGGTAATGGTAATGCTTCCAAAGAGCAAGTGGCAGCTATGCTCGAGAGTCTATTAAATTTTAAACACAACGATAAATATTTGGATGCTACGGATGCTTTAGGTGCTGCGGTATGTCATTATTTTCAAAATAAAACAGCTAGTTCAGGAACAAAAAAATCTTATTCTGGATGGGATGCTTTTATAAAAGATAATCCTAAAAGAAAAATTTAAAAGCTTTCATTGTCTTCAAATTGTTTCTTATCTTTCTTTTTTATAAAAATGGACTTATGGCAAAATCTAAAATTTCTAAACTCACAATAGTAACTGAACTTGAAGTTTATAATTCTATTAAAGATTTAGCAAAAAAAGACGCTGAATTGCTTCAAGAAGCGAGAAAAATTCTTAAAAATGCCTATGCTCCTTATTCAAATTTTCAGGTTGGAGCAGCACTTTTATTAGATAATGGTAAAATTGTGACAGGAAATAATCAAGAAAATGCCGCCTATCCTAGTGGATTATGTGCTGAAAGGGTTGCTATTTTTTATGCAGGAGCCCAATATCCTGATGTGGCGGTAAAAACAATTGCTATAGCTGTAAAATCTAAAAATATCGTTATCAATGAACCTTTGTCTCCTTGTGGAGGATGTCGACAGGCCATTGCTGAGTATGAAAATAAGTTCGGAAAACCTATCAGAATCTTGATGTCAGGCGAAAAAGGCCAAATTTATATCGCTAAAAGCATCGAAAGTTTATTGCCATTGATGTTTAGTAAAAAGTATCTCTAATTCAAGCATGATTTAACGCTTTTGTATATCACATTTTCTCTTATTTTTGTATCCTATTAAATTGTAATTTCTATGGCTAAAACAGCTGAAAAAAAGAGTAAGTTCTCAAAAGAACAATATCTGAAATGGTACGAATCAATGTTATTGATGCGTAAATTTGAAGAGAAAACTGGACAAGTATATGTTCAACAAAAAATTAAAGGTTTTTGCCATTTATATATTGGACAAGAAGCTATTGTCGCTGGTACGGTTAGTGCTACTAAAAAAGAAGACAAGCATATTACCGCATACCGTTGCCATGCTCATGGTATTGGCCTGGGAATGCATCCAAAATATATTATGGCTGAGATGTACGCTAAAATCACAGGTTGCTGCAAAGGTAAAGGCGGTTCTATGCATATTTTTAGTAAGGAGCATAATTTTGTTGGCGGACATGGTATTGTTGGTGGACAAATTCCATTAGGTG
Source organism: Bacteroidota bacterium (assembly GCA_947450025.1). GTDB lineage: Bacteria > Bacteroidota > Bacteroidia > B-17B0 > Aurantibacillaceae > UBA4416. The sequence continues at coordinate 214,581 of CANFTW010000006.1, forward strand.
CAGGTATTGCCTTTGCTGATAAATTTATGGGCAATGATAATGTGTGTGTCTGTTCAATGGGAGATGGTGCAGTGCGTCAAGGTGCATTACACGAAGCATTTAACATGGCGATGAATTGGAAATTACCAGTAATTTTTATTGTAGAAAATAACATGTATGCGATGGGAACTTCTGTAGAACGTACCAGTAACGTGCATGATCTATGGAAATTAGGTTTAGCTTATGATATGCCAAGTAAACCAGTTGATGGTTTAACAGTGGAGGCAGTTCATGAAGCAATGGAAGAAGCCGTTGCTCGCGCTCGTCGTGGTGATGGACCAACATTTTTAGAAATGAAAACGTATCGTTACAAAGGTCACTCAATGAGTGATGCTCAAACATATAGAACGAAAGATGAAGTGAAAGAGTACCAGACTCAAGATCCAATTCAAAAAGTATTAGATACTTTAATTGAAAATAAATGGATTACTGATGCTGAAATTGAAGCGGCTGAAGCAAGAGTAAAAGCGTTAGTTGACGAATCAGTTCAGTTTGCTGAAGAAAGTCCATATCCAGAACCAGAGGAACTTTATAAAGACGTTTACGCAGAACCAAATTATCCATACATTAACGAATAAATTAAGAAGTTAGAACTTAGATTTTAGAAGTAAGAGAAATCTTAAATCTTAAATCTTAAATCTTAAATAACATGGCTGAAATAGTTAGAATGCCCAAATTAAGCGATACCATGATAGATGGCGTAATCGCTAAATGGCACAAAAAAGTTGGTGATAAAGTAAAAAGCGGAGAATTGCTTGCTGATATTGAAACCGATAAGGCAACAATGGAATTCGAATCTTTCCAAGATGGTGTTTTATTGCACATTGGAGTTCAAGAAAAACAAGCTGTACCTGTTGATTCTATCATTGCCATTTTAGGTAAAGAAGGAGAAGATATTTCTGGATTATTAAATCAATCTGCTGCAGCACCAAAACAAGAAGCAGTAGCTCCAGTAGCAACTGCTGCTCCTGTAACATCAGCTCCAGCTGCTTTACCTGCAGGTGTTGAGGTTGTTCGTATGCCTAAGTTAAGTGATACGATGACGGATGGTGTGATTGAAAAATGGCACAAAAAAGTGGGTGATAAAGTAAAGAGCGGCGAGCTATTAGCTGATATTGCAACTGATAAAGCAACGATGGAATTTGAATCATTCCAAGATGGAGTATTAATTCATATTGGTGTTATAGAAAAACAATCTATTCCTGTGGATAGTATTATTGCTATTTTAGGAAAAGGTGGAGAAGATGTGAATGCTATTTTAGCGTCTGTTAATTCTGCTGGTTCTGCTCCTGCAACTACTTCTGCTCCAAAAGCTGAAGCGCCTGTTCAAACAGCAGCGCCAGTTGTAAATACAACAACAACATTTCCTTCTGCAAATGATGGAAGAGTAAAAGCATCTCCTTTAGCAAAAGCATTAGCAAAAGAAAAAGGAATTGATATTTCAAAAGTAATAGGTTCTGGTGATCATGGTCGTGTGACTAAATCAGATATCGAAAATTATAAACCTACTGCATCCACTTCAAGCAGTAAATCATCAAACGTTAGTTCGTTTGTTCCAGGTGCCGAAGGATTTAATGATGAACCAACGTCGCAAATGCGTAAAGTAATTGCGAAACGTTTATTAGAAAGTACAAACGGAGCCCCTCACTTCTATTTAACGATTGAAGTAGATATGGAAAACGCCATGCAATCTCGTAATGCGATTAATGCAATTCCTGATACGAAAGTTTCTTTCAACGACTTAGTAATTAAATCTTGTGCAGCTGCATTACGCAAACATCCAAAAGTAAATTCATCTTGGATGGGAGATAAAATCCGTTACTACTCTCACGTACATATTGGTGTAGCAGTGGCTGTAGAAGATGGTTTGTTAGTTCCAGTAGTTCGTTTTGCGGATCAAAAATCCTTATCTCAAATTAGTGCTGAGGTAAAAGATTTAGGTAAACGTGCAAAAGATAAAAAATTACAACCGGCAGATTGGGAAGGAAATACATTCACGGTTTCTAATTTAGGAATGTTTGGTATTGATGAATTTACATCAATTATCAATACGCCTGAATCTTGTATTTTATCAGTAGGAGCAATTAAACAAGTTCCTGTAGTTAAAAATAATCAAGTCGTACCAGGTAATGTGATGAAAGTAACTTTAGCTTGTGATCACCGAACGGTTGACGGGGCAACAGGAGCCGCATTCTTACAAACATTAAGAACCTATTTAGAAAATCCAGTAACTATTTTAGCATAAAAGAAATGGAAGGAACTATTAAGTCAGAAATTAAAAACGGAATAGGAACGATTACTTTTTTTCATCCTCAAAGTAATTCAATGCCAGGTATTCAATTAAGAAACTTGGCAGCAGAGATTGAGAAATTAGGAAAAGATGATAACGCTAAAGTAATTGTATTACAAAGCGAAGGCGAGAAAGCATTTTGCGCTGGCGCTAGTTTTGACGAATTAATTTCGATTAAAGATATTGATACTGGATTAAAATTCTTTTCAGGTTTTGCGCAAGTCATTAACGCTATGCGTAAAGCACCTAAATTTATTATTGCTCGTGTGCAAGGTAAAGCTGTTGGTGGTGGAGTAGGGATTGCGTCTAGCGCAGATTATACATTTGCTGTGAATGATGCGTCTATTAAATTATCTGAATTAGCCGTTGGTATTGGTCCGTTTGTAGTTGGTCCGGCAGTTGAACGTAAAGTTGGAACATCTGCTTTTTGTCAATTAACGATTAATGCTACCGAATGGCAAACAGCTCAATGGGCTAAAGAAAAAGGTTTATATGCTGAGGTATTTGCTTCAGCTGAAGACATGGATAAAGGTATTGCCACACTTGCTGGTAAATTAGCAACGAGTAATCCTGAAGCGATGATGATGTTAAAAAAAATTATGTGGGAAGGAACAGAAAACTGGGATACGTTATTAGTTGAAAGAGCTGGCATGAGCGGTACTTTAGTTCTATCCGAATTTACGGTAAACGCTATTAATAAATTTAAAGCAAAAGCTTAAAAATATTTTAAAAAAAAGCCGAGATTTCTCTCAGCCTTTCTTGTTCTAATTTTAGAATACCATTAAGCCTTCTTTCCTTGGCTATGCGCCGCTAAATTAGCAATGCGGTATAATAAACGAGAAGCTACATTTGCATTCCATTCGTCTTCGCCACCAACTTCATTGATGTCAAAAGCTATAATGGTTTTGCCAGATGCTACTACTTGTTCTAGTAAATACAATACTTGATCTGTTTCAAAACCACCTGCTACTGGTGTTCCAGTGCCCGGACATAATTTTGGATCTAAACCATCAATATCAAAACTTAAATAAATATTTTGTGGTAACTCTGCAACTATTTCTTGGCAAATGGTATCCCAGCTTTTGCCTTTGTATTGTTGTTGTTTAATGTCTCTATCAAAAAATGTTTTCACACGTCCGTTAGAGTTATTAATAATCTCTAACTCTGCTTGGCAATAATCTCTGATACCAACTTGCACTAATTTTTGTACGCTATGTCTTTTTAAAGCGTTGTACATAATAGAAGCATGCGAATATTCAAAACCTTCGTAAGCTACACGTAAATCAGCGTGTGCATCAATTTGTAAAATCGCGAACTCTCCAAAATGTTCTCCCAAAGCATCAATCATACCCAATGGTGTAGAGTGGTCGCCACCAATTAATCCAACACTTTTCTTTTGTTTTAAGAAATGCAAAACACGTTGTTTAACCCATGCATTCATTTCTTCACATACTTTGTTGACGTCTTTTATTTCTTCAATTTCCGAAGATGGCTCTCCATTGCATTGTCTGTCAATAATAATTTCAGCAACTGGACGATAAATTTCGCTTTTCTCTCTTAATTCTTCACTAAAATCATCCATCGCAATTCCCATCTTCCAAGCGTCTTTTACAATCGGGTCGTAAAGGTCTACTTGAAAAGAAGCATCAAATATTTGTTGTGGTCCGTCAATAGTTCCGCCACCGTAACTTACTGTTACTTCCCAAGGCACAGGTATTAATACAGTTTCAGATTCTTGTGTCGTGAATGGTAAACCAAACATATTAGCGTTCACATCGCCAACGCTGTTTGGATCAAAGTTTTTTATTTTTTCTTGTTTATTCATGTGACGAATATACGAAAAGTCTCTTGATACTTTTGCAGCGAAAAGTATCCAGAAGCTCATGATTTTGTAATAGGCAATTCCTGCGGATCGCAGATAAAAATAACCATTTGCGCGTGCCTGCCTTTCTTTATTTTTACTGCTATTGCTGCACAAAATTATACTTTAACATTTGAGTTTTTTGTTTTCCTATTTGTAGATATAGATGGATAGTAAAACTCTGAATTAAGTCATTTGTTTGCCCGCCTTTTAAATTTAACGAAGAAAATAGAAGAACTTTCAGTAAGGATTTGCGCGTCGATTTTAGGCTGTTTGAGTCAGCGTTTTCACTCGGGCGAGTTTCTAAAATCGGGCGGGGAAAGTGCTTCGTATTTTTCGAGTTAAATTTAAGAAGCGGTGATTTTTTTGGTTCTTTTTTATGGGAGAAAAAAGAACGCATAAATTTTTGCTAGTAAATAATAATAAAATTAAGGAGCAAGTCTTTCAATCTTCCAATTGCCATTCTCTAAAGTAAAAGCAATTCTGTCGTGCAAACGATTTTTACGTCCTTGCCAAAACTCATAGTAGTTTGCTTTAATAACGTAACCACCCCAAAACTCAGGGCGAGGAATTTCTTGATTATTAAATTTAGTTTTATTGCCTTCAATAAAAGTGTTTAATTCTTCGCGGTTATTTAATACGCGGCTTTGCGGCGAGCTCCATGCACCTATTTTAGAGTCTTGCGGACGCGCATTAAAATACGCATCGCTTTTTTCTGCTTCTGCTTTTTGAGTAATCACGCCTTCAATACGAATTTGACGCTCTAACTCTGGCCAAAAAAAAGTTAAGCATACGTTAGGATTTTCTGCTATCTGATTTCCTTTGCGCGAATCGTAATTGGTATAAAAATAGAATTCGTTGTCGGAAAATTCTCGCAAATAAATAATACGAGCCGATGGTTTATGGTGTTTGTCAACCGTTGCTAAATTACAAGCAGGCACTTCATTTACTTTGGCATCAATGGCATCTTTCATCCATTGTTCAAATTGCAAATCAGGCGTTTTTTTTAAGTGGGTTTCACTTAATTCTCCTTTCATGAAATCTTCTCTTAACTGTGAAATGTGTTGGTTAATTTGACTCATTTTTTTGTAATTTTACACAAATATAGACAGTTATTTTTGATAAAAGCAGGGGACATATTAATTACTAAACCATTTTCTCAGGACGCACATTTTAAGCGTTCGGTTATTTATGTTTGTGAGCACAACGAATTTGGTAGTTTAGGGTTTATACTTAATAAATCTCACGGCTTATTACTTCGTGATATTTTCCCACATTTAAAAAACGGCAATTTTCCTTTATTTGAAGGCGGTCCTGTATCACCTAATCAACTGTTTTACACACATACTTTAGGTAAAAAAATTAAAGATAGCCAGCATGTTGATGATGATGTATATTGGGGAGGAAACTTTTTTGAGTTATCAGAAATGATTGAAAAAGGAGAAATCACCTCTCATCAAATTCGCTTTTACATTGGTTATAGTGGTTGGAGTGAAGGACAGTTAAATGCCGAAATACAAAACAACATGTGGTTTACTCAATCCTCTAGCTATGCTGATATCTTAAAGATTCATCCAGATGAATTGTGGGGCACAGAGCTTATGAAGATTAACCGTGGGTACAAAGCTTTTAGTGATTATGAATATGATCCTTCGTTAAATTAAACAATTACCGCCATCAAGGTACCGTTCACCGACTCTCTGAGTAATCCTACCTAATTGCTATTGTGTAGCAGATATACCTATTTTACTTCTTTTAGTAAAAAAGTGCGGATCAGGACTGTGATTGTAATGCTAAAGAAACAATTTAATATATTGCCTAACCTTATTGAGGTTGGGCCCCACCAACACGTTGATTTATGGTAAGAATCATTTGAAGGAATAAAAACACCATACTATCATAATGATGTAATAGCGTAGGAATTATTAACTTCATCAAACACTACAAAATGAGATCCTACATAAACTTTATTTTCAATACTGTTTTTCATTTTTTTTGTTCTTCCTTTAGAATCAGATTCAAAATGTATAGTAGTTATATTTTCTTTTTCCCATGAAGAAATATTGCCTTGCCAATTTTTAAATTTATCTACAAGTTCTTTTTTGATTCGATTTGATTTATCAAAAAACAATGAGTTATCATAACCGACTAAGTCACCTAATGTTTTAGTATCATTTAAAAGTATAGATGATAATACACCTTTGATGTATGCATCTAAATTGCTTTTATTAGCGTTTTTTTGAAATGATTTATACAAAGTTAATAGGCTCCCTTTAATAATTTTATATCCAAAAGAGCAACCATTAACATGAATTTTTAAAGCAGTAATATCCTGACTTATTGGGATATAAAAAGTTGTTTTACCCTCTTTCTGCTTTATTTTATAATTTGTAATACTAGTGACTAGATATGATTTTTCGGTATTTTTAGTTTCTCCTGAATAGACTATATTAAAATAGTTGCCACTCATTTCATCTATTGAAATACTATTAACTAAAGTATCAATTGTAAAAATAAATACACTATCAGTAAAAACTACACCTTTTTCAGGATAACAACTAATGTATTTGTTGGTTTTACTATCAGGGAATACAATAGTTCCATTAATAAAATCCTCATATTTGAATGGATTTAATAATAATTGGTTTTTTTCCTTGTCTGGAAAATGACTTCGAATCATTAATTTTGGATCAACATTCAACCACTTCTCAGCTCCTCCATCAGCCCATGTAATATCATACAACTCATCTTTTCCATTTAAGGTTACTATATTCCAAGCATGGTATCCTCCCTTCTTTTCAATGTCATTTAAACTGTTTTTTGCATATCCTTTTACATATTGGCATGGAATATTTGCATAGCTACATAATTCTTCGAAAACATGAGCGTAACCAGCGCAAACTGCCAATCGTTTATTACTCGCTAATATTTTTTTTGTATTATCTTGAGGGTTAGCATAATTCTTAGAATGATAACCCGAGTAATCATACTCAATGGACGAATGAATAAAGGTAATAATAGCCATCATTTTTTCCCGTTCAGAGTTTTTGTTTTTAGTAATTTGATATACTAAATCTTTTAAATCAATTTTATCGACAGCCTCCTTATTATTTACAATTGTTTTTGAAATAGGGTCTAAATAAAAAGGAAAGTCGTAATCGCTTTTTCTATTTTCGGCCATTAAAAATTTATTTTTTTGAAAAATAGATTGGAATTTAGATTTGTAAATGCCTTTTCCTGCGACATAGGTAAGGGTATTCAAATAAATATCCGATTGAACAGTTTTATTTATAGGATTTTTAAGTTTAAGGCTACTACCCTTTAAATCATAATTACCAAGATCCCTTGTCATAATGCAATTACTAGTATGATTTGAATATTTAATTAATTCAAAAGTTTTATCTTTATATAACTTTAGTATTTCAGTTTTTGAAGGGTTATTGTTTACTACAAAAACAGCTTTTAGTTTTGCCGAAGGTGCCTTCCATAATGAAGTGTCAATGATAATATTAGCCTTAGAAATAGATGTCGATAAAAATAGACTTATAACAACAACAAGTAGTGAATTTAATGATTTCATAACTGACAAGTTTAAAGGTTAAACAAAATTTTGAAACTGACATAAAAATTCAAAGCATTAAGCCCTTTATATTATTATGTCTTCAAAATAGTAGATGTCAATTCATGAATGATGATTATGTTTATTATTACGTTAAAAAAG
>CANFTW010000007.1 GCA_947450025.1 Bacteroidota bacterium
GAGTTAAAAATACAGATTGGAGAAAAAGAAGCTGGATGTTTGGATTTGAAAAAATTCTCAGAATTAGGTGGAATCTTTACTGGGAAAATCTCAAATTTTAAGTGTAATTAACTCGTAATTAATGTTTTGTAAATAAAACATTAATTTTTTCCATAAAATGAAAAAATAATAAATTAAATCATGATATCAGATTGTCTTCAGAATTACTCTTTATATTTGTAACATAACATAAGTTCAAAATTTAACATGAAAAAACTTTTATCTAAACTTACTATTTTATCGTTAGGAATTTTCTTTTCAACGACTGGTTCAGCTCAAACAACAGGTGTGTTAACATTTACATTTACTGAAGTTCCAGTAGCCACAGCTTCTACATATCAAAGTACAGGAAAACATGATTTGGCAGTTTGGATTCAAACAAGTGCAGGAGCTTTTGTGAAAACAAAATTACGTTATGCAGGTGGTGGAACAAGCGATCATTTACCAACATGGGCATCTCAAGCATCATGTACAGGGGGTAGTTGTATATCAGCAGGCTGTAATACAGTAGATGGAACAACTGGAGCTACTCAGAGTTCTTTTAAAACTTATACAGTATCTTGGGATGGAAAAAAAGGTGCAGCTGCAACAGGCACAGTTCAGCCTGATGGCGTTTATAAAGTAACAATTCAATCAACGTGGAATCATGGAACTGGTGGTACAGCAACTACTTCATATACTTTCACAAAAGGCCCAACTGTTGATGATCAAGCACCTGCTAATACTACAAATTTTAGTAATGTTGTTTTGCATTGGCAACCAACAGGAACAGTAGGAATTGATGAAACAGCTTCTAATCCTACTATTTCAGTTGCACCAAATCCTTCAAATGGAATATTTAACGTTGATTTTAAAAACGCAAACAGTATTAAAGTATTTAATGCTTTAGGTGTTTTAGTGTACGACGAAAAAATTGAACAAGCAACTGAAGGAACTAAAGCAGTTGATTTATCAAGCTTCTCGGATGGTATTTATTTTATTAATGTATCTAATGGAAAAGGATCTATTAATCATAAAATTATTTTAAATAAATAATTTTATGATTTTAAATAAAAAAAAGGTTAGCGTTAGCTAACCTTTTTTTATGCTCTTAAGCTTCGTTTATTCTTTTTCAGAAACAAGAGTTGATATGCCAGGCGTTTCATAAATTTGATAATTGCCTTGATCATCAGAATAAATTAAATAAGCTTGTAGTTCAGGATGATTCTTTAAAAATTCCTTAGCTTTCTCAAGTCCCATTACTAAAATGCCTGTTGCATTAGCATCTGATGAAATACATTCTTTCGAAAAAACGGAGGCGCTTAATAAATTATTTTTGGTTGGATAACCTGTTTTGGGATCAAGATGGTGATGATATTTTATGCCGTCTTCTAAAATAAATCGTCTGTAATTTCCAGAAGTTGCTACCGCTAAATTTTCGAGTTTAACAATTGCTTTAAAATCATTTGTTCCTTCTTTATTGTCGATTGGTTTTTCAATACCTATTTTCCAGTTATCGCCATTTGGTTTTTTGTTTTTTGCAAATACTTCGCCACCAATTTCAACGATATAGGATTTTATACCTTTTGAATTCAAAAAATTAGAGACTACATCAACAGAGTAACCTTGTGCAAAGGCATTAAAATCTAAAGCAACTCGCGGGTCTTTTTTAATTATTTTATGACCTTTTAAGCTAATTAAATCAAATCCTACAAATTGAAGAATACTGTCAATTTTTGATTTTTCAATTTTTTGTTTCTTTCCTGGTCCAAATCCCCATGCGTTAACTAATGGGTAAACTGTGGGATCAAAGGCTCCGTTAGTATTTTTCCAAACTTCTTTAGCTTTATTGAAACAGGTAATAAAATACTGATCAACGACCACTTTTTTATCATTAGCATTTATCCTTGAAATAATAGAATTAGGAATATAGGTTGATACCGATTTATCAAAATCTGCAAGTATTTTTTCTATTTCTGGCTGTAAATCTCGATTTAAAGAATCAAAATAAGTAATGTGATAGGTTGTTCCTTGAGCAAACCCCTCAAGTTTAATAGGTTCATCTTGTGCTGTTAAAAATGAACATAAAGAGATTGTAAAACAAAGTGTGCTTATTATTTTTTTCATGGTTCTGTAGTCTATATCATCTATGCTCACAAACAATTGTTATTAAGGTCTTTACGTAAAATAGTAATGAAATAGTTGTGTTTTTTTAAATCCCTCTAAAATAATTAAATATTTAGAAAAACATATAGTTATTAAACAAATAAAGTCAATATCTTTGGGCATATAGGCGCTTTAAAATACAGACTTCTTTTATTTTTGTAATACCTTGAATACCGAAAAAGTAATAATTGACCCCACTTTGAGTTCTTTCCTTTCTATTAAGGATGTGCTTCGATATAAGAGTTTACTTAATAATCTTGCTAAACGAGACTTTTTGGTTCGTTATAAGCAAGCTTTTGCTGGTATTATGTGGGCATTAGTAAAGCCTTTAATTAATATTATTGTTTTTGGGTACCTCTCTAGTAAAATTAATAATACAACCAATACCACAACCAATTTTCTATATGTAGCTTCTGCAATGTTATTATGGCAGTTGTTTTCAAATGTGTTTAACGACGTCAGTAACTCCATAATCGGAAACTCTAATTTGTTCTCAAAGGTATATTTCCCGAAAATTATTATTCCATTAAGTACCATTTTAGTATGCATGGTTGATTTTTTAATTTCATTATTAATTTTAGTGGTTTTATTTATTATTTCTGGCCAACAAATTCATTGGCAAATTATTTTAGCGCCTTTTTTTATAGCATTAACTTTAATAAATGGCTTCGGGATTGGACTATATTTTGCCACTATTAATGTAAAATATAGAGACGTGAAATTTATTGTGCCTGTTATTTTACAAATTGGAATGTTTGTTAGCCCTGTTATTTTACCGACTTTAAAATATTTAGGCCCGCTTCCTGAATGGTTACGATGTGTTTTTTGTTTAAACCCAATGGTTGGAGCTATTGATGGTTTTAAATATGCTTTGTTTGGAGGAGATGCTGTTTATAATATCTATTATTTTGTGTTATCAATATGCGTTTCTATTTTATTTCTGTTTATAGGAGTGAAGTACTTTTATAAATTTGAACGTAATTTTGTAGATTATATCTAGTGGGTAAAAATACTGTTATAAAAGTTGAACATTTAACTAAGCAATATTTGCTTAATAAAAGTCTATTACCTAAAAGTGATACGCTTTATGGTAGTTTTTTAAATGGATTACGGCATGTCAAAAACCTTTCTCAAAAACAACAAAAAGAAGAGTTTTTGGCACTTCAAGATGTTTCTTTTGAAATAGAACGTGGCGATAGGGTAGGGATAATTGGAAGAAATGGAGCAGGAAAATCTACTTTATTAAAAATATTATCTCGAATTACACCACCAACAAAAGGAAGGATTGAGTATACAGGCAGGATGGCCTCTTTATTAGAGGTTGGCACTGGCTTTCATGGAGATTTATCGGGTAGAGAAAATATTTATTTAAACGGATCTATTTTAGGCATGAATAAACATGAAATAGATCGAAAGTTTGATGAAATAGTAGCCTTTAGCGAAATCGAAAAATTTATTGATACTCCAGTGAAACGATATAGCAGTGGGATGTATGTTCGGTTGGCTTTTGCAGTTGCTGCTCACCTTGAGCCAGATATTTTAATTGTAGATGAAGTGTTAGCTGTTGGAGATGCTGCTTTTCAAAAAAAATGTTTGGGTAAAATGAAAGATGTGTCAAGTAGTGGACGTACTATTTTATTTGTTAGCCATCAAATGTCGGCTATTCAAAATCTTTGTGATAAATGCCTATATCTAAAAAATGGTAAAGTTGTTGATTTTGGTGTTTCGGAAAAAATTATCCCTCAATATTTGCTTTCTTCTCAGGCACTTAATTCAATCGTTTTATCTGATTTAGTTGATCGTTCTGGAAATGGAATACTAAAGTTTTTGTCTATTAAATATAAAGATGGGAATGGCTCAGTCATTACAAGTGCTATTGCAGGTTCAAGTTTAAATATTGAGTTTGAGATTTTATCATCTGCCTCATCTGTTTTATCAAATATTAATATTACTGTTGGAATTGATGATGAACATGCCCAAAGAATTACACAATTAAATAATAACAATACCAATCAGATTTTTAATCAGGTATTGCCAGGTGTGTTTAAAGTTCATATTAACATACCTGTTTTGCCATTTAAAGGTGGAAGGTATACTATATCTTTATTCGCATCTGTTAATGGAGACATTGCTGATTGGATTCAAGAAGCTACCGTTTTAGATATTGAAAGTGGCGATTTTTTCAAAACTGGAAGATTGCCAGATGAAGGGCAAGGAAGTGTTTATGTTGACCATAATTTTTCTTTACTTAGCTAATTATCAATAATATATTTATCAATTTGATGAATTATTTTATTATACCTCATGATACAGAAAATAATAAATAGAATCAAAAATATTGCTAATCGGTTTAATTTTTCTAATAATCAAATATTAGGAACATTTATAAAAAAGGAAAATGTAACCTTAAGTAATGTTGAAATTAAATTAGGCGTTAAAGCAAAACTCACTTTATTAGAAGGTGTTAAAATTCATAATTATAAAATTGTTATTGAAGAGGGTGAATTAATTATAGGTGAAAACACTATTCTTGAGCAAGGTAATAGCAGTTTAATTCCTTCTATTTATATTAGTTCTGGAAAATTAGAGATAGGTCATCATAATGTTATTAAAGCTGAATTTTGTATCAGATTCGAAGGGCATTGTACTATTGGTAATTATAATTGCTTAAATGAATTAACAGAAGTTAGATGTGATGAAAGAATAGATATTGGAGATTTTAATTTAATTTCATATGAATGTATGATTTATGATACAAATACTCATTGCATCTATCCTCCAATTCAGAGACGAAAAATAACAACTCAGGACTTCCCTGCAATAGGCATTGAACGCGAAAAACCAATGACTAAACCTATTATTATCGGAAATGATTGTTGGATTGGGAAAAGAGCTGTTGTTTTAAAAGGATGCATCATTGGAAACGAAGCAATATTATCGGCATGTAGCGTCGTTACAAAATCAGTTCCCGCTCATCATATGGCGTATGGTAATCCGGCCCTAATAAAATCAAAAGTTAATTCATAAACTCTATTTATGAGGACTTTAGCACCTATCATATTATTTGTTTTCAATAGACCTGAGCATACTAGAAAAACATTGTTAAGTCTTAAAGAAAATGAATTAGCAAAAGATTCCTTATTGATTATATATGTAGATGGACTTAAATTTAACTCTACCGAAGAACAAAAGGAGAGGAATGAGGCTGTGAAAAAAGTTATTCGAGAAGAGGTTTGGTGTAAAGAAGTCGTCATTATTGAATCAGAAAATAATAAAGGCTTAGCTAAATCTATTGTTGATGGCGTTACGGAAAATGTTAGGAAATATGGGAAAGTTATTGTTTTGGAGGATGATTTAATTACTGATAGATTTTTTTTGAAATTCATGAATGATGGTTTGGATATGTATGAATTTGAAGATAGTGTAGCTTGTATTTCGGGCTATATTTATCCTGTAAAAAACATATTACCAAATACATTTTTTATAAAAGGAGCCGATTGCTGGGGATGGGCTACGTGGGAAAGATCTTGGAATTTATATGATGATAATGGGTCTCGTTTATTAGAGCAATTAGAGGATAAAAAGCTCTCATTTGATTTTAATTTTTTTAATTCTTATCCATATATTGATATGCTAAAGGATCAAATAGATAAGAAAAATAATTCATGGGCAATTTTGTGGTATGCATCAGCATATTTGAGAAATAAATTAACACTTTATCCTGGGAAATCATTAATACAAAATATTGGAATTGATGGTTCTGGTATTCATAGTGGAGAATCAAATTTGTTTGACGTTGAAATTTTAAATCAGGAAGTGATTCTTGAAAAAATCCCAGTACTAGAAAATGTTTCTGCGAAAAAAAATATTTCTGAATATTTTCATGTCATTTTTAAAGTTAATAAAGTTACTTTTTTAAAACGGATTTATTCAAAGCTCATATCTAAGTTTATAAGCTAAATCACGCTATATGTATCGTATATATTAATCATTTCTTCATTTTTTTTTTTAAATTTACCCAACATTAATTATTTAAAACATTTCTTATTTAATCATGAGATGATTTATTAAATACTAAATTGAAAAATTATTATTTTGAAAAATATTATTAAATTTCTTGTTCCAGATTTCATTCTTAAGAAATATCATGCATATAGATATACTAAAAATGATGCCTATGGATGGAGTGGTGATTATTCATCTTGGCAAGAGGTAATGAATATTTCAACTGGTTATAATGCTGATGAAATTTTTAATAGAGTTGATAAGGGATTAACAGAAGTTATTAATGGCCGCGCAGCATTTGAAAGAGATAGCGTGGCATTTAAAGAATTAATTTATAGTGAAGATTTACTTAAATTATTTAAAACTATTTCAAATGAGCATCATAACCATTTACGTTTAATTGATTTTGGAGGTGCTTTAGGAAGTATTTATTACCAATATAGAAAGTTGTTATCTGGTGTAGTAATTAATTGGTCAGTGGTTGAGCAAGGTGAATTTGTTAGAATTGGCATTCAGAAATATAGTAATCAGGAAATTAATTTTTTTTATACAATTGACGAAGCTTTAAATTCAGGAAAGCAAGATGTTTTATTTATGTCTTCGGTATTGGCCTATTTACCTGATCCTGAAAGTTTTTTAAAGCAGATGATAGAGTACAAAATTAAATATATTGTTTTATATCGAACGGCATTTGTGCAAAGAGAAAAGCCACTTTTAACATTACAGCAGGTCCCTCCAGAGTTTTATAATGCATCGTATCCTGCATGGTTTTTTAACGAAAAAAAAATCAAATCTATTTTGGAGCAATATTATACAATGGTAGATAGCTTTGATGGAGATATAGAAACCACCTTAAAGGTTGGTAAAAATGATTGCTATTGGAAATGTTTAGTTTTTAAATTAAAATAATGAAATTAAATTTTGTAACACTTTTTAATTCAAGCTACTTAACCAGAGGATTGGTTCTTTATGAGTCATTATTAAAACATTGTCCAGATTTTCATTTATACGTCGTAGCATTTGATGATGTTACTTACAACTATTTTCAATTAAATCCTCATAAAAACCTAACGGCTATTTCATTGAGTCAGTTTGAGGATGAAAAGTTATTATCGGTAAAGTCTTCTCGGTCATCTGGTGAATATTGTTGGACATGCACCGCATCAACTATATTATATTGTATTAATACTTACCAATTAAATCACTGCGTTTATATTGATGCGGATATGTGTTTTTATTCAAATCCTCAATCTTTGTTTGACGAATGGGGTGATAAATCAGTATTAATTACCGAACATCGTTATACTCCTGAATATGATCATTGTGAAGAAAGTGGCATTTATTGTGTTCAATTTGTTGGATTTAAAAATGATGTTGATGGTATTACAGCCCTGAAATATTGGAGGGAATCTTGTATTAATTGGTGTTATGCTAGAGTGGAAGATGGCAAATTTGGAGATCAGAAATATTTAGATGATTGGACGACTCGATTTAATAACGTTCATGTGTTGAATCATTTAGGTGGTGGCATAGCTCCTTGGAATATTCAGCAATATGAATTTAAGATTGATAAAAAGAATGTGTTTGGTATAGAAAAACGAACTGGTAATAAATTTGAACTTGTTTTTATTCATTTTCATGGCCTAAAGTTTTATGATAACAATATCGTTTCTATAGCTCCATCCGAATATGAGTTAGAAAAATATCTAATTACTTTGTTTTTTAAACCTTATGTTGGTTTATTAATGAGTCAGAAAAGTCGTATTTTTAAGACAGATTCAAGTTTTAACCCAAATGGTTCAGCAGGCAAAGCACCTTATAAAAGGTTGAATTTCAGAGCCATTAAAGAATATTATATAGAAGGTATTAAAAATAGTAGACGTAACATATTGGGAATGTACTTAATAAAAAAAATTAAACATCATTATTTTTTTAACGCATTAGATTTATAATAAAGATAATACGATTGAAGTATAAATTAGAATAACAAAAACAGGATAATTTCTTATAAAATGATTGAATACGAGAACTTAAATAATTTGAATAAACCATTATTTGAAGAATATAAAACAGCCTTTAATGAAGTATTAGAAAGTGGTTGGTATGTTTTAGGTAATAAAGTTAAAGAATTTGAAAATCAATTTGCGAGTTATTGCAATACCTTACATTGTGTAGGTGTGGCAAATGGGTTGGATGCTTTGAATTTATCTTTACGTGCTTTTGGATTCGAACGTGGTAGCGAGGTTTTAGTTCCATCAAATACATATATAGCAACCATTTTATCCATCGTTGATAATGGCTTACAACCTGTATTAGTTGAACCAAATATTCATACGTATAATATTGATCCTGAATTGTTAGAACAAGCAATTACATCAAAAACTAAAGCCATTATGGTGGTGCATTTGTATGGCAAGGTTTGCGAGATGGACCCTATTTTATCAATTGCTAAAAAACATAATTTAAAGGTTATTGAAGATTGTGCTCAATCTCATGGAGCAAAGTATAAAGGTCATTTATCTGGCAGTTTTGGAGATTACGCAGCCCATAGTTTTTATCCAACTAAAAATTTAGGAGCATTAGGCGATGCGGGTGCCGTTACAACTAATTCAGATGATTTAGCCAAAAAAATTAGAATTTTAAGAAATTATGGTTCTGAAGTAAAATATTATAATGACGTTGTTGGGGTTAATTCAAGATTAGATGAATTACAAGCAGCTTTATTACTAGTTAAATTGAAATACATGGAACAAATTACATTGCATAAACGTGAATTAGCTTCTGTTTATGTAAATGGATTGAAATCTGATTTCATTAAACCTCAGATTCATAAAGATTATTATGATGTGTTTCATATTTTTAATATTAGACATTCTAAAAGAGATGCGTTAAGAGATTATTTATTGAAACATGATATAAAAACAGAAATTCATTATCCTTTAGCTCCTAACAAGCAAAAAGCAATGATTGGAATACTCGATAAACAGAATACGCCAATTGCAGAAGAAATTCATCAAACAACACTAAGCCTTCCTATTTCCTATTTTCACACCAAAGAAACTATTCAAAAGGTAGTGGATGTTATGAATTCATTTTAAAATGCCTTTATTATCTATCATAACTATAAATTATAACAACGCTAATGGATTGAAAAAAACCATGGATAGCGTAATTTCTCAAAGTTTTAAAAATTTTGAATATTTAGTGATTGATGGAGGTAGTGATGACGGTAGTTTAGATGTTATTAAAAATGCACAGGCGGTTCATTATTGGGTCTCTGAAAAAGATAATGGAATTTATGATGCCATGAATAAAGGAATTATTAAGGCTAAAGGCGATTACATTTTGTTTTTAAATTCTGGAGATTTGTTGCTGAACGATTCTATTTTACAAAAGGTAATAAACTTAAATTTAAAAGAAGATATTTGGTATGCTGATTTGATTTTTGATTTTGGGAATGGCAATCATAAATTAATGAAATTACCAAAGACATTAACAAAAATGCACATGTATAAGGATAATATTTGGCATCCTACATCTTTTATTAATCGTTCTCTTTTTTTGAAATACGGAAATTATAATTTAATGTATAAAATAGCAGCAGATTATGATTTCTTTTTTAAAGCTATTGTTGTAAAAGACGCATCCACTGCATCAATTCCATTTCCAACAGCACTATATGATACTTCTGGATTAAGTTCATTATCTGAGAATTTAGACCAAATAAAGAAAGAAAGAGTTATGATTCATCAAAGTTATTTAACAATAGATGAAATTTCTTACTATGATAACTTAATGAAATTTAAAATCCAATCTTTTTCTAAATGGTTAATTAATAAACCAAAAGCTACTCGAATTACTAATCTATTATTCAACGTTTATTCTAAATTACGAAATTAAAAGTCCTTGAAACAAAAGAAACATATAATTTTTTTTAGTCCAACAATGCAAAGAACTGGCTCTGAAATTGTATTGTTGAATTTATTAAATCATATCAGTGATTTCTTTGAGGCAAGCGTTATATCAAAATATAAAGGCCCATTATTACATTTTATTAAAAATAATATTAAGACCTCATACTTATATCAAAAAAAATCGAATGATCTACTTTATAGAATTATTTTTAGATTAAAGTCAATTTTTATTATTCCGTTTATATTAAAAAATAAAAAAGAGTCTAGTTGGTATATCAATACGATTGTGACACCAGATATTTTAAATTTTGCTATAAAATATAAAGTAAATGTTGTTTTACATGTACACGAATTGGAACAGATGTTTGATTTACTAAATAAGGAACAGTTAGAGCAAACGATTCATTACCCAGATTTAATTATTGCGAATTCAGAACACACGAAACAGTTAATTAAGCAATATGGCAGAACAAAATCAATAGAATTATGTTACCCTGCAATTGATACAAAAAAAAATAAATCTAACAGATTAATAAAAGAAAACTATCGCACACAATTAAATATTCCTCAAGATTATTTTGTTTGGACCATGTGTGGCACTTTAGATCTAAATAAGAATCCTGATCTTTTTATCGAAATAGCCGCTCAATTATTAAAAAGTAAACCAAACACCATTTTTTTATGGATAGGAAGGGCAAATGATCAAGATTTTTTTGATAGTGTTAAGAATAAAACTATTCAAAAAAATATTTCAGATAAAATTTATTGGATTGATTGCGCCAATGAGGATTATCTTAACTATTTTAATTGTGCAGATGGTTTTGTTCTTACTTCAAATAAAGAATCTTTTTCTTTAGTAACTATTGAAGCATTGTTATTAGGTATTCCTGTTGTTACCCATGATTGTGGAGGCGTAAAAGAGATATTAAGAGATGACATTGGTATTATAGTTAAGGAGAAAAATAACGTTCAATATTTTGTTGATGCGATGCTGTTATATATGAATAATGAAATGTCGCATAATATAACTGGTGGAATCGAAAGAGCTATGGAATTTGATATTAAGATTTGGAGTCAAAAATGGAATGAAATATTAATTAATTATGTAAAATGAAAACTCTTTGCTTGTATGCTTCTTATGTTGATGGAATAGGGTTACCATATTACTCTGGTATATATGTTTCCGAATTAAAAAAGCATTTTACAGATGTTATTTATTTACATTCCAATCAATTAGATAGAGATTCAATTGATTTTTTAGATCAACAATCGGTTAATCATCAATTAGTAGATAATCAAGGTTTTGATTTTGGTCAATGGAAACAAGCTTTATCAACAATTAGTTTAGATAAATATGATCAATTATGTTTAGTGAATGATTCTTGCATATTATTCGCATCATTAAGTCATTTAATTGAGTGGTTCAATAAATCCAAGTTAGATTTTGGAGGTTTAACTAAATCAGAATATCAAAAAGAACATATTCAATCCTATTTTTTATTATTTAATAAAAATACTTTTAATGATTTAGTTAATTATTTTAAGAACACTAAAACATCAAATGATATAAAACAAGTAATATCTGATTTTGAAATTGGCTTAAGTCAATATTTAATCTCAAAAAACTATTCAGGCGATTCTTTTTTAACTAACGATGGCTATATAGGTGAGTTTTCTCCTTATTACCAATGTGTTAACTATCATATTAAAAATGGTTCGCCAATGATAAAGAAAAAAATTATATTTTCTTCTTTCAGAAAAGACGAATTATTTACGTTAGCTCGTATGAATTTTGATATTAATATAGACAGTTATATAAATTTAATAAAAGAAAATAATGATCAACTTATTTTGTCATTTGAGATGCTTTTAAAAAGTGAAAAAAACAAATTATCTCAATTAGATAGAATAAAATATTCTCTAAATTGTTTAATGATTCAATATTACCGTAAATTTAAACGTGATTAATTCTACTCCTTTAATTAGTATATGTATTCCTACTTATAATGGTTCACGTTATATTGAAAAATGTATAGCTTGTTGTGTTGACCAAACTTATAGAAATATTGAAATAATTATTAATGATGATGGTTCTTCTGATAATACTCTTGAATTAATAGAGCAGTTTTCAAAACAAGATACGCGTATAAAATTAACTCAAAATAACAAAAATTTAGGGTTAGTGGCTAATTGGAATCGATGTTTAGAACTGGCTTCTGGCCAATATATTAAGTGGTTGTTTCAGGATGATTTAATGGAATTAAATGCTATTGAATCTTTTTATGATATTGCTAAGAAAGGATACGATGTTATTGTATCAAAACGTCATTATGTGTTACCTGATAATGCAACCGAACTTGATAAAAAGTATTATGATCATGATATTAAAAAACTAGAAAATTATTTTCCGAAAAATGCTGAAGGATTTTATTTCTCAAACAAGCAAGTTGTTGATATAGCTTTATCTAACATCGCATTAAATTTTATTGGAGAGCCTAGTTTATTGTTTTTTAAAAAAGATTTGATAAATACGGTTGGAAATTATGATCCATTATTTTATCAAATTTGTGATTTAGAACATAGCATGAGGTTGAGCACGATGAAAGGGATTTATGTTATTAATAAAACACTTTGTCATTTTTTTATTCATCAAAATTCGACATCTACCTCTAACATTAACGATAAGTATTTTTATTTGGTTAATTTCGAATCGGCCCTTTTTGCTTATAAATTATATCACAATAGTATATTTAGTAATTTACATAAGTTATTATCATTTAAACAAAAGTTGAAATTAGTAGTATATTATAAATATAAGATTTTTAATGCTTGGCACATTTCTAAAAATCAATCAGAATCTGATGTTTATCGGAAAGCAGTCTTAGATTACCCATTTTTAAAAGCATCGATTTTTGATTTTATCGTATTGTATCCCTTATTTTATATGATGAGTTTAATAAAGAAGTAAACGTATTATTTGTATTACAGTAGGATTTTGTTCTATTTCTCATCTATAATTTATAGTAATTCTATCATTTTTGTATATTTGTTTTGAATGATTAATGAATATCAATACAACATAAGTGTAGTTATTGTAAGTTACAATGTATGTGATTATATTATCGAAGGTATTGAATCACTATTTAAATTTTCTCAATTTCCGATACAAATTATTTTAGTAGATAATAATTCTTCTGATAACACCTTGTCATCAGTTAGAGCTAAATTTCCTGATGTTTTGATTATTGAAAATAAAGAAAATGTGGGTTTTTCGGCAGCTAATAATCAGGGATTTCAATTATGCACTGGTAATTATATATTATTATTTAATCCAGATGCAGCTTTAGTTGAAAACTCTTTGGAGTTAATGATAAAGGAAATAGATTTAAGGGTAGGTAAAGATGTTTTATTAGGAACTAAATTAATAAATACAGATAACTCTATACAGGCATCATGTTGGAAATTTCCAAATCCTATCCAACATTTATTGGAATTATTTTTTTTAAATACCTGGATGAATATTTCACAATATCAATCTGATTTATTAATTGAAACAAGAGAGGTAGATTTTATTTCTGGAGCTTTGATTTTTATGCATGTTGAAACTTTAAAAAAACTTAAAGGTTTAGATGTGAATTTATTTTGGATGGATGATGTAGATTTATGTAAACGTAATATTGAGTTAGGTGGTAAAAATATTTATTTCCCACACACTAAAATCAAACATCATATTGGTAAGTCATCCAAGAAAAATCTTAATATTGTTATTTCTAATCAGATTATAAGTAAACTAAAATTTTACAAAAAACACAAGCAGGTTTCTTATTTTCTTATATCTGTGCCTATTTTTATTTTACAAATACTAAGTAGAGTGCCTTTGTTTTTCATAATTGGGTTATTTAAGAAAGAGTATCGTATTAAATGTAAGGCATACATCTATACTTTTTCTAAGATGATGAATTATTTATTTTTTAGAAAACAATCTGTTATATAATGAGAGTGTTATTATTATCAGATACTCATTCTGAACATACAGAAAAGTGGGCAATAGGCTTAGCGACAAATGGCGTTAAGGTTGGATTGTTTAGTTTTAATAAAGCATCTTATTCTTGGTACGCCAATCATTCAAATATTGAGGTACTTCATGAGTCTAAAGAAAAATTAGATACTGATACACAACTTGGTAAGTTATCCTATTTGAAATATATAAAAGATTTAAAAAAGGCCATTGCTTATTTTAAACCAGATGTATTGCACGCTCATTATGCAACAAGTTACGGATTAATAGGAGCTTTAAGTGGGTTTCATCCATTTGTAATTTCCGCTTGGGGAACAGATGTGATGAAATTCCCTCAAAAAAATTTTATTAATCGAGCGATGCTTAAATTCAACCTTAAAACTGCTGATGCTATTTGTGCTACGTCACATACGATTGAGACGTTTTTAAAACCTGTAACCAATAAACCCGTTCAAGTTATTCCATTTGGTGTAGATGTGGAAGTCTTTTCAAAAAAAGAGGTTAAGAGTGTGATTTATGAGAAAGCCTTTGTGATTGGATGTGTTAAATCGTTAGAAGAAATATATAATATTGATATATTAATTAAAGCTTTTTCTCATATTAAATCAAAATATCAACAGCAAAACATTAAATTATTAATTATTGGAACAGGTTCACAAGAGTTTACTTTAAAGAAGCTAGTAAGCGACATGAACTTATCAGAAGATGTTATTTTTACTGGCAGAATTGCTTTCTCTCAAGTATCGGAGTATTTTAATATGCTCGATGTATTAGTGAATATTAGTAACTATGAAAGTTTTGGAGTATCTGTTATTGAAGCAATGGCTTGCGAAAAACCTGTGATAGCTACTAATACTGGTGGATTAAAAGAAATTATTGAAAATTCTGATTATGGAAGTTTAGTGAGAATAAGAGATGTTGAACAAACAGCTTTTGAAATAGAAAAGTATTTTATGGATGAATCATTAAAACATACCGTCGGTAAAGCTGCTCGAGAGAAAGTTATTCAGAAATATAATTGGAAAAATAATATTAATCAGATGATAGAAGTGTATCGTCACCTTCTAAAAAAATAAATTAATTATTTCAGGAAACAGTAACCCACTTATAAATGCAAATTAAATCTAAAATAGATATTAGTGTCGTTATTGTAAGCTATAATGTTAAAGATTTGGTTTTAATTTGTTTAGAAACTTTATATAAATTTCTCCCAAATGATATCTTGATTGAATGTGTTTTAGTTGATAATTGTTCAGTTGACAATACAATTAATTCGGTACAAGAAAAATTTCCAAAAGTCATTACTATTGTCAATGATTTTAATGCCGGATTTCCAGCGGCTAATAATCAGGCTTTTAAAATAGTCACTGGTGAGTATATATTGATGTTAAATCCTGATACGGAATTCACCGACGATTCATTAAAAAAACTTTTATTAAAAATTAAAACAGATCCTTCAGTTAGTTTAATTGCACCAATGCTTTTAAATTCTGATCATAGCAGGCAATTAAGTGTATGGAGATTCCCGTCAATATGGTCAATTTTTTGCGAAACACATTATTTAAATTTTCTCTTAGGATTTAAAAATTACAAGGATAAAGATTTGACAATACCTTTTGAGGCTCAATGTTTCTCTGGAGCAGCTATTTTATTCAATCGAGAGGTGTTTCATAAAATAGGCTTTTTAGATGAAACTATGTTTTGGATAGAAGATACTGAGTTTTGTTACCGTGCCTATCATGCTGGGTTAAAATTAATGTATTTCCCTGATGCAAAGATTATACATCATGTTGGTCAAAGTGCTAAAAAAAATTACAATATCTCTATTTCAAATCAGATATTTAATAAAATGAAATTTTTCAAAAAACATCATTCTATTTTATCATGGAGTATTGTATGGATTTTGAGTTTTTACCATGTTGTAATTAAATTGCTAATATTTGGTCTTTTATCGCCATTTAATAAGATTTATTTTAAAAAAGCAAAAGCCTATTTCTATACATTACCGCTCGTTTTTAATCCGCCTAAGGGGATGAAATAAGACATAGGATAATGGTTCTAATAGGAATGATTTCATCTAAAACATTATTATAAATATTCAGAATTTATAATGGTTTTTTATTACTTTTATAAGGTTAGTGTTTTTAAAAAGTTGTTTTTGTTGATTGGTATGTTTTTAACCTATTACCTAATTTAACTAGTAAACACAGTATTATATTTGATATTAATAATTTGTAATTTAATTTTGGAATAACATTTATGAGAATTTGTTTATTTGCTGATGGGGAAAGTATACACACACAACGATGGTGTCAGCATTTTTTTAATAAAGGTCATGATGTTCACTTGATAACATTTAAGAATGTAGAAATTGCAAATGTAAATGTTCACTTTATTGAAGGAGTTAATATTGATGTCGCCGGAGGAAATTGGCAAGTTATTTTAAAGTTTAAAAAAGTAAAAAAAATTATAAAAGAAATTAAACCACAAGTCCTTCATTCTCTTTATGCAACGAGTTATGGATTTGTAGGAGCACTGTCAGGTTTTCATCCGTATATAGTAACTCCCTTAGGTACAGATATTTTAATTAGTCCAGATCAATCTTTTATTTATCGATCAATATTAAAATATGTATTTAGAAAGGCAGACATTGTAACATCTATGGCTCCACATCTAAAGTTGGCATTATTAAAATTAGGGACCAAAAAAGAAAAAATAGTTGATATTTTATTTGGAATAAATACGTCTATTTTCAATAAAAATAATCGTGTTTTGTCAGATAAAGAATTTGTTATTTCTAGTACTCGAAACTTTGAACCAGTTTATAATATCCCACATTTTTTAAAATCCATCGCACAGGTAAAAAGTCAAATCCCCAATTTAAAAGTAAACATGATTGGATTTGGTTCTTTACATGATGATTTAGTCAATTTGTCTAAAGATTTAAAAATTGATGATATTGTAGTTTTTCACGGAAAAGTACATCAAAGTAAAGTAGTAGAAGTGTTAAATCAATCTCATGTTTTTGTAACCGTTTCATTGTCAGATGGCAATAGCATGTCCTTAATTGAAGCAATGGCTTGCGGCGCTTATCCTGTGGTGACAGATATTTTAGCAAATAAACAATGGATTACAGAAGGCTTAAATGGTTATTTTGTAAAAATTAATGATGTGGACGGCTTATCACAAGCGTTGATTTCCATTTATGAAAATTTCAATACCATCATTGATAATGCTCTTAAAGAAAATGATAGAATAGTTACTGAAAAAGGCACATGGGATGCAAACATGGCAAAAATGGAAGAAATATATTTATCATTATAGATTGATGGTTCCATTTGGATATAGATTTTTAATAAAATGACTCGTCTAAAATATATTAAGCATCATCATATAGATTTTGAAAAATGGGATAATACTATCTTGTTGTCAGAGATACCTTTTGTATTTGCCCAGTCTTTTTATTTAAATGCTACTTGTCCGCATTGGGATGCATTAGTTATTGGAGATTATGAAAGTGTTTTCCCTATCACTTATAAATCTAAATTTGGTTATCGATATTTGCCACAACCATCTTTTACTTCTCAACTTGGAGCATACGGTAAAATTAATTTAGAGGTTGAGAAATTATTTTATGAATATATTATTCAACATTTTAGCTTAATTGATTTGGAGTTTAATGCGTTTAACCAATTAAAAACAAATCATTTTTTACCAAAAAATACCTTTACGATTAGTTATTCTAAAGGCTATTCTTTTAATCAAAACACAAAACGTAATATAGCTAAGGCTAAAGATGCTGGATTGCATATTGTTGCTGTGAATGAAAGAGATATTCTTAAATTATCTCAAACATATTTAAATTCATTTTTAAGGAACGATCTACATTTAACTTCATTAACAGTTAATTTAATGGATGATTTATTATTAAATGCTCTTAAAACTAAATCTTTGTATACTTTTCAAGTGCTCGATTCCAAAAATACGATTAAGGCACTTGCCCATTTTATAAGTAATGGAAAACATGCTCTTTATTTAAAAGGGACACAATTGGATAAAAATTCGGGAAGTATGCATTTATTATTAAGTCAGGCGATTGAGTTTTTTTCAGACAAATCAGATCTTTTTGATTTTGGAGGTGGTTCTAACTCTCAAGGCCTAGCTTCTTTTTATGCAGGATTAGGCGGAGAGAAATTAGAATATGGATTTTTAAGAGTTAATAAATTACCACGGTTAATTAATTTTTTAAAAAAGAAAAGGTAAAGAACGCTTTTTACTTACCTTTAAATGCTTAATAAAACAATGACATAGTAGGTAAATGAGTTGTCTTAAGGAACAGAAAATTAAATATTAAACAAGCTGTAATAGAATTAGAATTGAACCCGTGAAATTACTCATCTTAACACAATATTTTCCTCCAGAGGTTGGGGCTCCTCAAAATCGTTTATTTGAGTTGGCAGTTCGACTAAAAAAACTTGGAGTAGATGTATCAGTGTTAACCGCAATGCCAAATTATCCTCAAATGAAAATTTATGATGGGTATCAAGGTAAAGATTATCTCTATGAGGAAATAGAAGGGATACCCGTTCATAGATCTTCTATTTATTTGCCAAAAAGTAAATCCATTATACAGCGTTTATTAAATTATTTTTCGTTTGTTTATTCATCTGCCAAGGTAGGCCGTTCTAAAATTGGACCTATTGATGTGATTATGTGCGAATCACCTCCTTTGTTTTTAGGGTATTCAGCATTGTATTTAAAAAGAAAGAAGAACGCTAAATTGATATTTAACGTATCTGATTTATGGCCAGAAAGCGCTGAAAAATTAGGAGTGGTGACAAATAAGTGGATGCTTAAATTGGCCTACCACCTAGAGGCTAAATTATATCGTCAGTCAGTTTTAGTTACTGGTCAAACTCAAGGTATATGTAAAAATATAAATGAGCGTTTCTCAAATGTGAAAACCTTTTGGTTGCCAAATGGCGTAGATGTATCCTATTATAATCCTTCCGCGGTTTCAGGAAATTGGAGAACGGATCATGGTTTTAAAGAACAAGATATTTTATTTTTATATGCTGGAATTATTGGCTTAGCGCAAGGCTTAGAAATTATTTTATCAGCGGCTGATAAGGTTAAAGGGCATGAATTGATCAAATTTATTTTTGTAGGTAGTGGACCCGAAAAAGAAAAATTACAAGCTATTCAAAAAGAAAAACAACTAACGAATGTTTATTTTTTTGATGCGGTTTCTAAAACGCAGATGCCTCAAATTGTTCAGGCAAGCGACGTCTCTATTATTCCGTTAAGAAAATTAGAATTATTTTTAGGCGCCATACCTTCAAAAATATTTGAAAACTTGGCGATGCAAAAAGCGGTCATATTAGCCGTTGATGGCGAAGCTCGGGAACTATTTGTTAATCAAGGGAAATGTGCGTTATACTCGGAACCGGAAAATGTAGAAGATTTAGTGGAAAATGTGTTATTGTTAGCTCATGATAAGTCTTTAAGAAAACAATTAGGAGAAAGAGGCAGAATCTATGTAGGTGAGAGTTTTAATAGAAATGTCATTGCTCAAAAATTCAATGAGGTATTAAACACGCATGCTGGATAAATTAAAAAAAATATATCATTTACAAGGTTATCAATTACCGTTGATGATTGCATTTTTATTGCCTTTTGGAATTAACTATGCTATTTTTATTTTAGCATGGGCTCTTTGCTTCTTTCTCTTGGGTGATGTTAAAAAGGGCATGAGTCAATTTATGAAGAACAAATGGGCATATGTTTTAATTCTGTTTTTTATCATTCATGCGGTAGGTTATTTCTTTTCTGGTAATAAAGCAGGCGCATTAAATGCGATTGAGATAAAATTAAGTTTTTTAGCTTTTCCTATCTTAATATTTTCCTCCCAGTATTCAGAGGTTCAAATCAAGAAAATAGTAATTTCATTTGTAACCGGTTGCATTTTAACTTCAGTTATTTGTGTTTTTAGAGCATTTTATAATTATTGGATATTAAACACTAGTGGCTTTTTTTATACCGAGTTTAGTGTTTTTATGCATCCAAGTTATTTTGTCATGTATTTAATATTTGCTCAGCTAATCGTTTTACTTTTTTATCCAAAATGGCTTTCACATTTATCCAATTTGAACATAAAAATTGGATTTATGTCCATCATTTTTTTAGTCGCTATTTTTTTATGTTCCTCTAAAATGGGTTTAATCACAGCGTTTTTATTGCTGCCAACGACATTTGTTGTTCTTTTATACAAAAATGGTTACAAAAAAATAATTATAGGTTTATTGATAGGTTTAATGGGGGCGATAGCTATTGCTTATAAATTATTTCCAACGCCATTTGAGAGAATTAAAATGGCCGTTAAAGTGTCCTCATCTTCCCAGTCGATTGATAAAACAGATGCAGAGAGTACTGCTGTTAGAATATTAATTTGGAAAGAATCTGTAAAATTAATTAAACAACAGATAATTTTTGGAACAACTCCAGGTGATACAGATGACGATTTGGTAGCGGCATATCAAAAGGAGGGATTGTCGGGAGCCTTAAAAAAACGATTAAACGCTCATAATCAATTTTTACAAACTTTTATAGGTACAGGGATTATTGGGTTTTTATTATTGGTATTGTTAACCTTTGGGGGATTGGTTTATGGTTTTGTGACAAAAAATTACCTGCTCATGTTATTTAGTTGTTTAATTATTTTTAATTTTTTAGTTGAATCGATGCTTCAAGCTCAGGCAGGATTTATTTTCTTTGTATTTTTCTTTTGTCTTTTAACCCAATATCATTTTCATAAACTTAGTAAAACAGTATGATTCCTTTTTCTCCTCCACGTATAGATGATAAAATAATCGCTGAAGTTACCGCAGCATTAAAGTCAGGTTGGATTACAACAGGGCCTCGCACAAAAGATTTCGAAAAAAAACTAACGGCATATTGTGGTAATAAATCTACATTATGCTTAAACTCAGCAACGGCTGGGTTAGAAATTATGTTGCGTTGGTTTGGAGTAGGTGAGGGCGATGAAGTGATTTTACCAGCTTATACGTATTCTGCAACAGCTAATGTGGTCATTCATTGTGGCGCAAAACCTGTTTTTGTGGATGTGAATGCAGATGATTTTAATATCAATGTGTCTAATATAGAAAAAGCTATTAATGAACGAACAAAAGTGATTATGCCAGTTGATTTTGCTGGTTTTCCTTGCGATTATGATGAAATTAATAGCTTGGCAGTTATTTATAAATCTATTTTTAAGCCTCAACATAAGAATCAAGAATTACTTGGACGTATCATGATTTTATCAGATTCAGCCCATTCATTTGGGGCTAATTATAAAGGTAAAAAATGTGGAGCTTTAGCCGACGTGTCTGTATTTTCATTTCATGCGGTAAAGAATTTAACAACAGCCGAAGGTGGCGCTGTGGCTTTAAATTTCCCTGAGCCGTTTGATAATACAGAGCTATATAACTATTTATGTATGTATACTTTACATGGGCAAAATAAAGATGCTTTAGCAAAGACTCAAAAAGGAAATTGGAAATATGATATTGTGGAAGCGGGTTACAAATGTAACATGACAGACATGTCCGCCGCCATTGGTTTGGTAGAGTTAGAGCGTTACGATAACGATACACAACTTAAACGAAAACAAATTTTTGATACCTATCAAGCTGCATTTTCAAAAGATGAGCGTTTCCAAGTCCCTGTTTATCATACTGATTCAAAGGTGGGATGTTATCATTTATATCCTTTAAGAATTAAAGGAATTACTGAAGAACAGCGCGATGCCATCATGAAAGAAATTTTTGATTGTGATGTATCAGTTAATGTTCATTTTATTCCTGTGCCAGCCATGACGTTTTATAAGAACCTTGGTTATGATTTAAAAAATTATCCAGTGACTTATGATAATTTTAGCCGAGAAATTTCATTACCAGTTTTTTATAATTTAACTCAAGAGCAAACTCAAACAGTTATTCATGCAGTGGTTTCTTCTGTAGATAAGATTCTTAATCAATAAATATCATTGTTTTTGCGATGTATCATAGGATAATCGAGGTTAATGTCATTAAAGCCTAATGATCATTTTTGTATATTTGTTGAATAGTTTATACTTTGTTAAAACGATTATTTGACATAATTGCTTCGCTGTTTGGTATTATTCTCCTATTACCATTGTTTTTGATAATAGGAATCGGAATGATGTTGACTTGTGGTTTCCCATTATTTTATTTACAAGTAAGAGTAGGAAAAAATAATCAGGATTTTAAAGTCTTTAAATTTAGAACGATGCATTTGGATGCTGACAAAAAAGGACTCCTAACAGTAGGAGGGAGAGATCCTCGTGTGACATCGATTGGCTATTATTTAAGAAAATATAAGCTAGATGAACTTCCTCAATTATTTAACGTTCTGATAGGTGATATGAGTTTAGTGGGACCGCGACCAGAAGTTAGAAAATATGTTGATTTGTATTCTGAGGAACAAAAACAAGTTTTAACGATTAAGCCTGGTATTACAGATTATGCCTCAGTAGAATATATTAAAGAGAATGAGCTTTTATCAAAATCTCAAAATCCAGAGCAAACCTACATCCAGGAGATTATGCCAGCTAAATTAGCTTTAAATGCTAAATACATTAAGCAGCAAGGTATTGTAGTAGATGTGAAGATCATTTTTAATACCATTTTCAAAATATTGAAATAGAATGGAGTAGAAACTACCCATTTCTTTAATAAAATTTAATAAGTTGTAAGCCTGAAGATGACCGTTCTTTTGGCTTTAATTTTTATATTTACCTACTATAATTTTTTTTAAAAATATGAAAAACCTTTCTCTTATTATTAATGGCGTACTAGTGATTGCAGTAGCTATTTTATTTTATCAAGTAAACTCTTTAAAACATCAAGGAGTGGCGGTTGAATCTGCTTCTGAATCATCTGTGAAAGATTCAGCTCATAAAAAACCAGTGATTAATGAGATTGGCCCAACTGAATTGGCTGATGCGAAAATAGCCTTTGTGAATATTGATTCTATTAATTCTCAATACTTATACTTGGCTGATTATTCTAAGAAAATGAAAGGACAAGTATTGTCTATCGAAAATCAAATAGAAAGTTTAACCGCATCTTTTCAAGCAGAATATGAAGCTTATCAGCAATCAGCTCAAGCTGGTATTGCACCTCAAGGCGAAATGCTTAAAGCAGAAGAAAGTTTAAAACGTAAAGACCAAGAAATAAAGAATAAGCAGTTGCAATTACAAAATTTACAGTACGACCAACAAGATAAAGTATTTGAATTGAATGCAAAATTGCAGCAAGTGGTTGATCAATATAATAACGGTAGATTTGATTATGTGATGTCTTATTCTGAAACATTACCTATCCTAACATTTAAAAACAAAAAATTAGATATTAGTAAGGATATTATTAAGATTTTAAATGATGAATATTCAAATTTTAAAAAGAAAAAATAATGGAAGATAGAAAAGCTTTATTATCTAAAATCATGCATGTTCATCATTTCCATGAAACCTTTCAAATTGGAAATGCAGATATGCCTACTTTAATTGATGAACGTGATTATACGCTTCGTTTTAATTTGATTAAAGAAGAAAATGAAGAATATTTAGACGCTTGTAAAAATGGTGATATAATTGAAATAGCAGATGCTTTAGGCGATCAATTATATATATTATTTGGAACAATCTTAAAACATGGGTTACAGCATAAAATTGAAGAAGTATTTGATGAAATACAACGCAGTAATATGAGTAAATTAGATGAACAAGGTCAGCCTATTTTTAGAGAAGATGGTAAGATTTTGAAAAGCAATTTATATTTCCGTCCAAATATTAAAGATATTTTAGAAAAATAGTAATGTGTTTACATTAGAACAAATTAAATCGGCTCATTCAAAAGTAAAAAGTGGCGCTGATTTTCCAAACTATATTCAAGATTTAATAAACTTAGGCATAAAAAGTTATCATACTTATGTGAGTGATGGTCATGAATAATATTTTGGTAAAGATGATGAGCATATTCAATCAGAAGCTAACTATCCTGTTTTAACTATTTCTCAAAAGAGTGATCTATTTACTTTTGTCAATCGTCTTAAAATTCACCAACAGGGCCAAACAGATTACTTTACTTTTTGTAAGGATGCCGCTCAATCTGGTGTTGAAAAATTGGTGGTTGATATGCAAAAAATGACTTGCACCTATTATGATTTTTTAGGAAACAATCTCTTGGAAGAAAAAATTCCTACACAATAGTTATGTCGGTTCGAGCGCAGGCGAGAACCAAGTAATTAATAAAGAAGCTTTCATTCATTCAAATTGGAAGAAAATAGTTGAAGAGTTAAAATCTAAAAATTTAACCTCACATACCAACACTTATTAACTTCGCTCTAAGTGACAAGTTATTCATTAGGATTTTATTGTATAAATAATCCCTTCGACATACCGTTTGTTTTTTTCTGTGTAAAATACCTCAAAACCATTTTTCTCAAAAATAGCTTTGTATTTAGGATTAAGATAAATACAGTAAATTGTTCTTTGGTTTGTTTTTACACTTTCTTTAATATGATCAATCACTTTTTGCAGAATCTCTTCTCCAAAGGGATTAAAAAAGTAAAAGACTTCAGCATTGCTAGGGATATGGTATTGAGTAGCATCTTCAAATAAAAATTGGATGGTGCTATGTTGGTTTTTCTTTTTATAATTAGCATGGTTATCATTAGCAACCTCTATTAATTCCTTAGCAATATCAACGCCAACTAGGTTCGTAAAACCACACTGTTCAGCTACAAATAGGGCGCGACCTTTTCCACAACCGAAGTCAATGAGTGGAAATGCCTTAGTTTTAGATGGTAATTGATTAAAAATCGAATATAAGATATAGTAACTAGCGCCTTGATAATGATGGTTTTGATCAGAATTTTCTCCAGCAAGGGTTAATTTTTGTAGGTTAACAATGCTGTGAGTATGAATACCTAGCTGTTTTTCAAACTTGCTTTCGTACGTTAGTAAGTTAAATGTATTGCGCGCACCCCTATAATAGAGTGATCTGAAAAAGTAATAGATGTATTGAAAAAATTTCATTAGCTCAAATGTAATATCTTGTATCATACTATTGATAGTTTTGATAAAAAAAATTACCTTCATACACACAAAACGTACTTATGCAAATTGATGTAGAAGCAGAAAAAAAAGAAATATTAAATCGGTATAAAAATTTAATAAAAGCTTGTAAACGCCGCTTAGAAAAAGGGGATAAAGAGATTATACGTAAAGCGTTTGAAGTTTCTGTAGAGGCTCATAAAGAAATGCGTCGTAAGTCTGGCGAACCTTATATTTATCATCCCATTGCTGTTGCTCAAATTTGTGCCGAAGAAATTGGTTTAGGAACTACTGCCATTGTTTGCGCTTTATTACACGATACGGTTGAAGATACCGATATGACCCTAGATGACATCAAAGGCATGTTTGGTGATAAGGTTGCTCAAATTATTGATGGCTTAACCAAAATATCAGGAGTGTTTGATCATACTTCTTCTATCCAAGCCGAAAACTTTAGAAAGATGTTGCTAACGCTTTCAGAGGATGTAAGAGTAATTTTAATTAAACTTGCCGATAGATTGCATAATATGCGAACGCTTGATCACATGAAGCGTGATAAGCAAATGAAAATTGCAGGCGAAACCTTGTATTTGTATGCACCTCTAGCGCATCGTTTAGGATTAAATGCGATCAAATCAGAGTTAGAAGATTTAGGTTTAAAATATACTAATGAAGATTGGTATAATCAGGTTGTACAAAAGTTAGAAGAAACGGAGCCGGTTCGAAAAAAATTCATTAAAAATTTCATTGACCCTTTAAATGATATTTTAAAAGAACAAGGCTTTAAATTCAAAATTTTTGGCCGACCAAAATCCATTTACTCTATCTATAATAAGATTAAAAACAAAGGCGTACCATTTGAAGAAATTTACGATTTGTTTGCCATTCGTATTGTTATTGATACCTCAATGGATAAGGAAAAGGCTGACTGTTGGAAAATATATTCCATCATTACCGATTTTTATCATCCTAATCCTGATCGGTTAAGAGACTGGATCTCAACACCAAAAAGTAATGGATATGAAAGTTTACATACCACAGTGATGGGCCCTGAGGGTAAATGGGTAGAAGTTCAAATTCGAACAGTGCGCATGGATGATTTAGCGGAGATGGGCTATGCGGCGCATTGGAAATACAAGGATGCTGCGGCCGAAAAAGAAAGTAATCTTGAAAATTGGTTACGCCGTATTCGTGAAATGCTGGATAATCCTGATCCAAATGCCTTGGAGTTTATTGATGATTTTAAATTAAATTTATTTGCCGACGAAATTTTTGTGTTTACTCCAAAAGGTGAAATGAAAAATTTACCCATATCGGCAACGGCTTTAGATTTTGCTTTTGAAATTCACACAAAGGTTGGAGAGCAATGCATTGGAGCTAAGGTTAATCATAAATTGGTACCCTTGAGCTATCAACTAAAAAGTGGCGACCAAGTTGAGATTTTAACCTCCAGCAAGCAGATTCCAAAAGATGATTGGATTAATTATGTGGTAACGGCACGTGCCAAATCTAAAATAAAGAGTGCCTTAAAAGAGGCTCGTCGTAAGGTTGCCGAAGGAGGAAAAGATATTTTAGAAAAGAAATTCTATAAATGTAAATTAGATTTCACGGTTCAAAATATTAATGAGTTAATGTCCTTTTTGAAATTACCTTCTAACAGCGAATTATTTTATAGAGCGGCTTTAGGAAATGTGGATGTTAAAGAATTAAAAGAGTTTATTGATTTTAAATTACATCCCGAAAAATATAAACCAAAGAAAAAAGAAAACAAGATTGAGGAATTGGTTACCAATGTGCGAGGCAGCTCGGATATGTTGGTGATAGGAGATGATATGCAGAAATTAGATTATGGCTTATCATCCTGTTGCAGTCCTATTCCAGGCGATGATGTGTTTGGTTTTGTAACAATTAATGAGGGAATTAAAATCCATCGTGTTAATTGTCCCAATGCAGTTAAATTGTTATCTAATTATGCTTACCGCGTGGTAAAGGCTAAGTGGAATAATGACCACTTAATTTCGTTTTTGGCAGGTATTAAAATTAAAGGAACCGATGAATTAGGTTTAGTAAATAATGTGACTAAGGTTATTTCGAGCCAATTAAATATTAACATGCGTTCTATTAATTTTGACACAGAAGATGGTATATTTGATGGAACGATTATGGTGTATGTGCATGATGCCAAACATTTAAGCGTGTTGATTGATAATTTAATGAAAGTAAAAGGTGTAACCAGTGTAATACGTATTGATAATAACTAATGGGAGACAAAATGACACAGGAAACAAAGGAAGCTGTTGAGAAAATTTTAACAGATTATCTGGAGAAAAATAAACACCGTAAAACATCGGAGCGGTTTGCTATTTTAAACGAAATATACTCTCATGAGGGGCATTTTGATATTGAAGGCTTATATGTGATGATGAAGAATAAAAAGTACCGTGTGAGTAGAGCAACCTTATATAATAACATTGAGTTATTGTTAGATGCAGGTTTGGTCGTTAAACATCAATTTGGCAAAAATTTAGCTCAGTTCGAAAAAGCCTATAAATTTAAGCAGCACGATCATTTAATTTGTAGCGATTGCGAAAAAGTGTTTGAGTTTTGTGACCCTCGAATTATGCAAATACAAAAAATGGCAGAGGATATGTTGAATTTTGATGTGTTTCATCATTCCTTAAATTTCTTTGCAAAATGCCGTGGTTTAAAAGAAAACGGTGTTTGCGAACATAAAAAAAATGCCACTAAGTAAATGGTTAAATAGGAATCTTAAAAATTGACTTTCTACCATGAATCCTAATCTATAATTAATATCTTAAGTAGTTGGCCTGAGCGGAGCTGAAGGAGTAGTAAAAGAATAAAAATCGTTATTTAAACATAAAAAATAATATTAAATTTAAAATTCAAACGCATAATAAATATCCATATGGTTCTAGAGTATACCTTAACAGAAGAAAATAACATACAAGTTTTAGTATTAAGCGGTGAGTTAATTGATAAGCATCAAGCCAATGATTTAATGACACGTATGGAGGAATTATTGGAACAAGGTAAGCCTAAATTAATAATTGATTTATCAGATTTAAAATACATGAATAGTAGTGGCTTAAATGTTTTAATTCAATTACTAACCAAAACCCGCAACAATGGTGGCGAAAGTGTGATTTATAACCTCAGTAAAAAAGTAAACGATTTATTAGTGATTACTAAATTAAATACCCTGTTTAAAGTGGCTGATAGTAAAGAGGCTGCGATAAAAATGTTAGGTTAATCGTAAAAAGATTAGTTATTAAATCCTTCTGTTAGCAATAGCAGAGGGATTTTTTTATGCAAAAGCAATGTGTTGGCAAACTTTATAAACTAGTTGAAACACTTCTTCAAAACCTTGCTCCCCTCCAAAGTAAGGATCAGGGACTTCTAAATTTTGATGAGGATGTGAGGCATTTAACAACAAATCAACTTTAGCTTTATGTGCCTCATGACATGCTAAAGCTAAGACATTTGATAAATTACTTTTATCCATCACATAAATTTTATCAAACTTATCAAAGTCAGATGTCTTAAACTGACGAGCTCTTAAGGGTTTTAAATCAATATGATGTTTAGCGGCATTAGCAATGGTTCTAGCATCTGGTGCTTCATCTTCATGGTAATTGGATGTTCCTGCTGAATCTACTCTTAGGTTAAGGTTGTTTTCTTTAATCAACTTTAGCATAATACCTTCTGCTAACGGAGAACGACAAATGTTACCCAAACAAACCATTAAAATTTTTTGCATAAGCCGTATTAGTTTTCTTCAGCTGGCACAAAACTACTTTGTTCAGCGTAAAATGCGGTTTTAGTTAATAAACTAATAATGTTTTCTTTGGTTAAAGCGGCAGCTTCAGTGGTGTATTTCAAAAATACAGCTTCATCCATAATTGCGTAAGCAATGCCACTTAATCCATAGTTTTTTTGTAATAGGTGTAACAAAAAGGCTTCTTTATTTTCGTCGGGTAATCCGCATAATGGAGATACAACCTGAAACAAAAATTGTTTTTCTTGTTCCCAAACATCAATCATGATATCAAATTTTCCTTTTTTTAAATTCCATTGTCCTGGCATGTTGCCACGAGTTTCGTCTGGGTTTAATCCTAGTTCAATAATGGCATCATCTACCAATTTAAAATACGTTTGTAACATGATTTTTAGTGGGCTAATTCGTTTAGTTTTTCAGTAAAAAACACCGCTTTTTGATTGGTGTAAAATTTGTTTTTAAATTGTCCAACCCATTGAATTCCTTTGGTAGCATTGGTTAAAAAAACTTCGTCTCCATTGGTCAGGGTATGAACGGTTAAGGGTTGTTCAAAGCTTAAAATTTTATTTTGTGCGGCAATATCTAAAATTTGTTTTCGCATCACCCCATCAATACAACCATCGGCAATAGGAGAGGTGAAGAGTGTGCCGTTTTTTACAACAAAAATATTTGAGCTGATACTTTCAATAATATTTCCATGATCATTCACCAATAAACAGTCATCTAACTTTAAAGAAGTCTTAGTAATACCTGCCATCACATAAATTAAAGCACTTCCTGTTTTTAGATTCGAAATTTTATTAATTGATTTTTTTATTTCGGCATACACATCTACCCACAATCCTTTTTGGTTTAGGGTATACCCTGTTGTTGGAAAAGATTCTGATTCAATTAAAAAAGAAATGTCGTTTGTTTCAGGTGTGTAAAAGCCACCTTCGTTTCTAAAAACAGTTAGTCGAATACGAGCTTCTCGATCAGTTTTATTTTGCTCTAATAAATGACGCATTAATTGCTCAATATTTACCGAAGTAAATTCTGCAGGAACATTCATTCGTAAGGTAGTCATCCCTAATTTTAAACGCTTCACATGATCTGC
Source organism: Bacteroidota bacterium (assembly GCA_947450025.1). Taxonomy (GTDB): domain Bacteria; phylum Bacteroidota; class Bacteroidia; order B-17B0; family Aurantibacillaceae; genus UBA4416. The sequence continues at coordinate 30,154 of CANFTW010000007.1, forward strand.
CAGAAACATGATTTTTCCATTGGTATAACGGATGCTTTCAAATAATGAGTCGCCATATCTAAACGCTCTATTTGTAAAACTAATAGCGGGCTCGTATAAACCAATTAAATGTCCATTATATATACAATAAGAATCTTGCATTGAGCTTTAAAAGTATAAAAATATGAAATTTATACTGTTATGTGATGCATTTTGATGAAAATAAAAGCAGAGGTTATTTTATTCTATCTCTCAGAAAATGATAAAATCGCTAAAGTGAGTCAATCAATTTATTTTTTTGAATCATGCTTAATAAACACTCAACCCATTTTTTAGGTGAATGAGATTGTGCTAAGGTATGAGAATGTTGACTCATGGATAATAAATCGGCAGCACTTGTATGAATGATATGCTTGAGTGCTTGCTTGATGCTAGAGACATCTTGTGCTATAAATTCAAAGCCGTTTTTGCCTTCTTGTAAAAATTGTTCTTTAGCGCCAACCTGCTGACTTAATAAAAGAGGAAAGCCCGAAGCAGCCAATTCGTGAACCACCAAGCCCCAAGGTTCAAATCGGCTAGGTAAAATAAACACGCCAGTTTGTAATGTATATGGCGCCATATCTTTTGGTTGAATGAACCCAAAGTGTTTTATTTTGGGATGATTTATTGGCTCAATATCGCCAACACCTAAACACCATAATTCCCATTCGTTGGGATATTCTGTTTGAAGTTCTGTAAAGGCTTGCCAAAGTTCTTTGATTCCTTTAAACTCATAATATCTACCAACGTATAAGAAGCGTTTAGGGAAATGACTTTGTTTTTGTGCTTTTTGAGATTGGTAAATTGCTTCAAAATAAGGCAAATTGGCACTATAAAAACCAGTTTGAATATTGGAGGGTTTAAACCCCAATTTTAAGGCATATTGTTTTTGAATTTGTCCAGGAACCCACGCATGAGAAAATACACGAAGTAATGTAAATCGACTAAGGATGGTTGCAAGATGTTGTTTTAAAGTTCCTCGCCAATGCGTGTCACAAGTCATAATGGTGGGAATTTTGCCATAATACCTTTTGGTGATATTTAAGTAATCTTGATCAATCCAGCCACTACAAATCATCACATCGGGCCCAATATCATTGACAAGTTGTTTTAATTGCGTCAAGTTATAATCCGTTTTTGTATATAATTTGAGATGAGGGCTTTCTTGAAATTGAAAAGGCGCTTCTTTATTAACAGGCCACCGGATGATGTGAACTTCGCCATGCTGACTTAATTCATGGCAACAAGCTAACACATACTCGGCTATTTCTGTATATAAAAAAACAAATTTCATGCGATAACGAATGTACTAAATAAAAAAATCCATTCGCTATGAAGCAAATGGATTTCTAAATGTTTAATTTAAAAAAATTAAGCTTTTTTAGAATAACGAGTTTTAAATTTATCAATACGACCCGCTGTATCTACTAATACTTGTTTACCAGTATAGAAAGGGTGAGAAGTCATTGAAATATCTAATTTAATTAAAGGATACTCGTTTCCATCTTCGTGAACGATTGTATCTTTAGTATCAGCGCAAGATTTAGTTAAAAAAGTGTAACCATTAGACATGTCTTTAAATACACATAATCTATAGTTTTCTGGGTGAATTTCTGCTTTCATTTTATATTCAATTAATTTATTTCAAAAAATTTGGAATGCAAAGATAGTAAATTTCTTTAAACTCCAAGTATTTTTATCAAAATTATAATAATATTTCCTCATTTTCGTTATTAAAAGTATAAATTTGTTTCATGTTAAGAGTTATCTCTATTATTATCATAACTATCTGTATGTCAGTTAGTTTTATGTCTTGTAAAAAAGACAAGCTATTAACAGACCCTTCTGCGACCTTAGCGTTTTCGCAAGATTCAATTTTATTTGATACGGTTTTTACGACCATTGGCTCGGCTACTCGCAATATTAGAGTCATTAATAAGAATAAGCAAAAGATTAATATTTCATCTATAAGATTGGAGCAAGGGCAAGCCTCTAACTTTTTTTTAAATGTAGATGGTATACCTGGTAAGGAAGTGAATGATGTTGAAATTTTAGCGAATGATAGCATTTATATATTTGTTCAAGTCAATGTTAATCCAACAAATGTTAATAGTCCTTTAATTATTCAAGATAAAATTTTATTCGACCTTAATGGCAATCAACAAAGCGTTGCTTTAGAAGCCTGGGGTCAGGACGCGTATTATCATTTTCCAACTAGTGCAATTCAATATAAAAATGGATTTTTACCTTATTCTACCATAGCTGCTGGAACTAATACCACTGTTACTTGGGGAGCACTCGATAATAAACCACACGTTATTTATGGTTGGTTAGTAGTAGATTCTCTTCAGAAATTAGTGATTAATCCTGGCATGAAGGTTTACTTTCATCAAAATGCAGGCTTATGGGTTTATCGTTACGGAACTTTGCAAGTGAACGGCACTTTAGGGAATGAAGTTGTGTTTCAAGGTGATCGCCGAGAAGCTGATTATGCTGATTTACCGGGGCAATGGGATAGGATATGGATTAATGAAGGACATACGGATAATTACATTAATTATGCGATTATTAAAAATAGTTTTATTGGTGTGCAGGCGAGTATCCTAGAAAATGCTAATCAGCCACGAAAATTAAAATTAACCAATACCATTATTAAAAACTGCTCAAAGTGGGGATTATATACTCAATATTTTGATGTATGGGGCGCTAATAATGTGATTGCGAATTGCAAAGAGTATTGCGCAGCATTTACCTTAGGAGGGAATTACACATTTTTACATACCACTTTTGCTAACTATTTTACTCAAGATGGTGGAAGAGGAGGGCAGCCTTGCGTTCATATTGATAATTATGATGGTTCAGCTGTCATTAAAACAGATAGTATATATTTTGCTAATTGTATCATTGAGGGTAGTCAGTCAAATGAATTTGAGCAAGATATTCGAGTGTCATCAAACCTATCACAAAAATGCCTGATGAGCCATTGTTTAATTCGCTCATCCACAATTACCAATACCTTAATTACAACTTCTGCAAATGTTTACAATGGAAACCCGGCTTTTAATGGAACAGCCCTATATGATTTTAGCATTCAATCTAGTTCAACTGCAAAAAACGTAGGTGATTTAACAATCCCTTCACTATATCCAATTTGCAATCAAGATATTAAAGGAATAGCCAGACCAACAGGCCCTTTAGTGTCGGCTGGAGCGTATCAATAATTTAATAAATTCAAAACGAGGTGTTGCGTTTACATTCTTTCTGGCACATCAATACCTAAACACGTCATTCCATTTTTAATGATACTTGCCGTTGAGTCTATTAACTTAATTCTAAATTCTTTAATGGTATTGTTTTCTTCTTTTAAAACAGGACACTCATTATAAAATTGATTAAATAATTTAGTTAATTCGTAAATATAATTTGCAACCACTGCCGGATTAAAGGTCTTTGCAGATTCTTCTAAAATATAAGGGAACTCATATTGCAATTTAATCAGTTCTTTTTCTTTTTCGTGCAACGTGATATGGTCTGATATTAAAATAGATTGTAGGTTGCCTTCAAATTTTCTTAAAATCGATTTAATACGGGCATGGGTGTATTGTATAAACGGCCCTGTGTGTCCATTAAAGTCAATACTTTCCTTAGGATCAAATAACATTTTCTTTTTAGGATCTACTTTTAAAATAAAATATTTTAAAGCTCCCATACCAATGGTTTGGTATAAAGTTTCCAATTCCTCTGTCGTAAATCCTTCAACTTTTCCTAATTCTTTTGTTGTTTCTTTTGCTGTAGCAACCATGCCGTCCATTAAATCATCGGCGTCTACAACGGTTCCCTCTCTGCTTTTCATTTTACCTTCAGGAAGTTCAACCATTCCATATGATAAATGATAACATTCATTAGCCCAAGAATAACCAAGTTTAGCAAGAATTTTAAATAAAACTTTAAAGTGGTAATCTTGTTCATTACCAACTGTATAAATCATTTGATTGATTTTTGGAAATTCTTTAAAGCGTTCAATCGCTGTTCCCATATCTTGCGTTATGTAAACAGATGTTCCATCACTACGCAGAACTACTTTTTCATCTAGGCCTTCGTTGGTTAAATCAATACAAATACTGCCGTTATCTTTTTTATAGAATATGCCTTTGGTTAATCCTTCTTGAACAACTTCTTTACCTAGTAAGTAAGTGTTGCTTTCATAGTACATTTTATCAAAATCAACTCCTAATTTTTTATAAGATACACCAAATCCATCATATACCCATCCATTCATCATCTTCCATAAATCAATGGTATCAGGGTCATTGGCTTCCCATTTTAATAGCATTTCCTGAGTTTGCAACATTATGGGAGCTTGTTTTTCAGCCTCTTCTTTTGTTGCCCCACCATCTATTAATGTTTGAATTTCTTTTTTATAGGCTTTGTCAAATTCAACATAATATTTACCAACCAAATGATCGCCTTTCATTCCAGTTGATTGAGGTGTTTCTCCATTTCCAAATAATTTCCAAGCAATCATACTTTTACAAATATGAATGCCACGGTCGTTTACTAAGTTTACTTTAATTACCTCATGTCCTTGAGTTTTTATGATGGTAGCAACAGAGTAACCTAATAAATTATTTCTAACATGCCCAAGGTGTAATGGTTTGTTAGTATTAGGAGATGAATATTCCAACATAATTTGTTTTCCACTACTATTAGCTTCCTTTATGCCGTAATTAGACATTTGGCTAATGCTTTTATACTCTGTTAACCAAAAATCATTTGAAAGAGAAAAATTTAAAAAACCCTTTACCACATTAAACTGAGTCACAGATGAGTGATGTTTTAATAATTGCTCGCCAATTAATTCACCGGTTTTTTCGGGAGTTGCTTTGGCAGCTTTAATGTATGGGAAAGTGACTAAGGTATAATCGCCCTCAAATTCTTTTTTAGTTTTTTGAAGAATAATATCATTTGGGTTTGTTGTTAAACCAAATAATTCATTAATAATGGGCGATAGACTACTTGATAAAAAATGCTCGATGTTCATGCCGCAAAAGTACATAAAAAATGGATTATGAATTAACTATTTAGTGGCAATATAATTACGCTAAAATTAGTATCTTCGTTATTGAATTTATATAATTTCATATGAGAAAAATATTAGTTACTGGTGGGGCAGGAAATGTGGGAGGAGCCTTAGTTGCAAAATTGGTTCAGGACAAATCAAATTTTGTGGTAGTTGTTGATAATTTATCTACAGGATTTGTTTCTAAATTGCCTTCTACAGAGCATACCAATTGGAAATTTATTAAAGCAGATGTGAATGATTATCGTGAGATTTCATCGATCATGTTGTCCTATAGTTTTGAATATGTTTATCATTTCGCGGCAGTGGTTGGTGTTTTAAGAACACAGGCTAACCCTGTAAGTGTATTAGAAGATATTTCAGGGATCAAACATGTTTTAAATTTATCAAAGAATTCATCGGTAAAGCACGTTTATTTTTCATCTTCTTCCGAAGTATATGGAGAGCCAGTAGAATTGCCTCAGCATGAACATCGCACACCCTTAAATTCGAGAGTTCCTTATGCGGTTGTAAAAAATGTAGGAGAAAGTTTTTTAAAAAGCTATCAGCAAGAGTTTGGCTTGCCATATACCATTTTCAGATTTTTTAATACCTATGGTCCTAATCAAAGCACTGATTTTGTGGTATCTCGTTTCTTGGCTTCAGCGCTTAAACATGAGGATATTACCATTTATGGTGATGGCTTGCAAACACGTACTTTTACGTATATTGATGACAACGTGGATACCATTGTTGCCATCATGGAACATAAATTATTAGAAAATGATGTGATAAATATAGGTAGCGATAAACTCATGACCATCTTGGATTTAGCGAAGCTTGTGATCAAAATTACCAACAGTAAATCTCAAATTATTCATTTACCACCTTTAAAAGATGGGGATATGACTCGTCGTCAGCCTGATAATACTAAAATGAAAGAAATTTTAGGACGAGAATTAATTTCAGTAGAAGAGGGGATTACTCGAATGATGAATGATAAAAAATACCTTCAATCTATTGGACTTTAATTTATGTGTGGGATTGCAGGTATCGTTAGTCAACAAGTAAACCATTCCGTTCATCATCAGGCAATTAAAAACATGACTCAGGAAATGGTTCATCGTGGACCAGATGCTGAGGGTATATGGAACGATGACATCTGTTTTTTAGGACATCGTCGCTTATCAATTATCGATTTATCAGAATCTGCACATCAGCCATTTTTATCTCAAGATCAGCGTTACGTTTTAGTTTATAATGGCGAACTCTATAACTATAAAGCCTTAAAGCTTGAACTTCAAAGAGCCCAACACGGGTCAAAGGAATTACCTTATATGTTTAAAACAAATTCAGATACCGAAGTTGTTTTAGCGGCTTATTTGCGCTGGGGGAAGCAATGTGTTAATTATTTTAATGGCATGTTTGCTTTTGCCATTTGGGATACTTTAGATAAAAAGCTTGTTATAGCAAGAGATAGATTAGGAGAAAAACCTTTGTATTATTATCTAAAAAATAATGTTCTATTATTTTCATCTGAAATGAGAGCCTTGATACAATCAGGTTTAATAGATAAAAAAATCAATTTAAAATCGGTTGCGGAATATGTTCAATATGCCACCGTTCATGCTCCTCATACCATTTTACAAGATGTCATGATGTTGATGCCAGGACATATTCTGGAATGGCAACAAGGTGCAGCAACTATTCAATCATATTGGAATATTAATGATTTTACAAAATCAAAAGAGGATATCAGTTACAAGCAAACTTGCCAAAATGTTAATGAACTCTTGACTTCATCTGTTGAAAAACGATTAATGTCTGATGTGCCATTTGGCGCTTTTTTATCTGGAGGGATTGATAGCAGTGCCATTGTTGGTTTAATGAGTAAAGTGTCATCAGAAAAAATACAAACGTTTAATATTAGTTTTGATGAGGGCGAGTTTTCAGAATCTATTTATGCTAAGCAAATTGCTCAAAAATTTAATACACAGCATCACGAAATAAAATTAACACCTAACGATTTCTTAAAACAATTGCCCGAAGCTTTACATGCAATTGACCATCCAAGTGGTGATGGAGCTAATAGTTATATTGTATCAAAGGCTACTAAAAAAGAGGGGATTACCATGGCACTCTCTGGCTTAGGTGGTGATGAATTGTTTGCTGGCTATGATATTTTTAAACGTTATTATGAATTAGAAAAAAAAGGTTGGTTAAATATTTTACCAGCTAAAAGTATCGTAGGAAAAATTGTTGCGGCTAAGAAAAAATCAGTTCAGGGTGATAAAATGGCTGAAATATTAAGTTTAGATACGATTAATGGATTTCATGCTTACCCAATCAATCGTAAATTATTTAATCCAAAAGATTTTTGTTCCTTATTAAAAGAACAGCATCATGCAGATCTGTTTATTAAAAATGTTATCAGAAAAAGTGAAACAGATAAAAAGCATGTGCTAAGCCGAGTATCTTTATTTGAGATGCAAACCTATATGCAAAATGTCTTGCTACGAGATGCTGACCAAATGAGTATGGCAAAAGCATTAGAAGTACGCGTTCCTTTTTTAGATCATAAATTGGTGGAGTATGTCTTAAGCGTGAATGATGATTATAAATACCCTCATACACCTAAAAAGTTATTAGTTGATGCCGTAGGTGATTTATTGCCAGAGAATATTGTTAACCGCCCAAAAATGGGATTTGTATTGCCTTGGAAAGAATGGTTAAAAGATGATTTAAGAGATTTTTGCGAAGAACATATGATTCAGTTTTCTAAACGAAGTTTTGTTAATCGTGAGTCGGTATTAATTATTTGGAATCGATTTTTGAATCAAGATCCTAAAATTAGTTGGAGTAGAGTTTGGCATTTGGTAGTTTTAAATCATTGGATAAATACACATCAGATTGAGTGCTAAAAAAGATATATTGATTTTATGCGATTGGTTTTTACCAGGTTATTTAGCTGGAGGGCCAATACAATCTATTGCTACACTAACCGAAAAATTAGGTTCAGATTTTAATTTTAAAATCATTACATCTGATAGGGATTTTAAATCAAAACAATCCTATCCCAATATTAAGGCTAATGAATGGACGGTATTTGAAGGAAGAGCTGTTTTTTACATTAGTCCAAATAATATGAATTCTGATTTTATTTTAAAATTGATTCTAAGTACAAAACATGAAGTTATTTATTTGAATAGCTTATTTTCAAAGCAGTTTACGATAGGACCTCTCAGATGGAAACAACAAGGTAAAATCAGCGCTGATATTATTTTAGCACCTCGCGGTATGCTAGGTGATGGAGCAATAGCCATAAAGCCATTAAAAAAGCATGTTTTTTTGAGATTTGCTAAATGGTTTGGATGGTTTCAAAATATTATTTGGCAATCAACTTCTGAACAAGAATCCTTTGAAATAAAAAAAAGAATAGGACTAAATAGTCACATCAAGCAAGCTTCCAATTTTCCTAATTCAGATAGTTATTTTAAACCTATTCAAAAAAAAGAAGGACATCTGAAATTGTGTTTTATTTCGAGAATCTCTGAAAAAAAGAATTTAAACTTTGCGATGGATGTTTTGAAATTAGTGAATTCCGTTGATTTAGTTTTTGATGTATACGGTCCCATCGAAGATGAAGAATATTGGAATCTCTGTCAAGAAAATGCTAAGCAATTACCAGCTAATGTGTCCTATCATTACAAAGGTGTTTTAAAGCCATCAGAGATTGGTCAGGTTGTTTCTGAATATCACGCCCTCTTATTGCCAACACAAAATGAAAATTACGGACATATCATTGTAGAAACCTTACAACATGCAAGACCTATTATCATTTCAGATCAAACTCCTTGGCGACATTTACAGAGTGAACAAGTAGGATTTGATATTGACTTGTTACATAAGGAAAAGTTTATAGAATCCATTCAATCTTTAAGTTCAATGAATCAAACTGATTTTGATAAAGTGTGTGAAAGATGCTATAACTATATCCATCAAAAACTAAATGCTGAAGAAATTCGCAAGCAATATTTAAATTTATTTTAATGATGAATTATTTTATTACAGGTATAGGAACCAATGTAGGTAAAACAGTTGTTTCTGCCATATTAACCGAATGCTTAAATGCTGATTATTGGAAACCTATACAAAGTGGAGTTCTAGAAGGAAAAGATTCTGATACGGTTAAATCACTCATTACCAATACTCAATCTGCTTTTCATCCCGAAACCTATTTATTAAAAGAGCCTTTGTCGCCCCATTTTGCTGCTAAATTAGATGGCATTCATATTGAATTAAAGAAAATTCAACTTCCTGAAACCAAAAATCATTTAATTATAGAAGGAGCAGGAGGATTATTGGTTCCTATTAATGAGTCAAACTATGTGATTGATATAGCTCAGCAATTCGATTGTGAAATCGTGTTAGTGATTTCAAGTTATTTAGGCTGTATTAATCACTCCTTGTTATCTATCGATTATTTAAAGCGGAATCACTTTAAATTGAAAGCATTAATATTTAATGGTGAATTTGAACCTGAAGTTAAACAAGCGATTACTCATACTGTTCAGAATACCTTAATTATTGATATCCCAACCTTAAGCACCCTCCATAAATCACAAATTCTTGAGATTTCACAAATAATTAGGGCTCAAAATGCCCTATAATGGGGCTGTTTTATAATTTTCTATCTCGTTAATGATTTGTATCTTTACAACTCTTTAAAATAGATATTATGATAAAGCCAATTAAGTTAATTGAAGTAAAAAGTGAAATAGGAGCAGGAACTCGTGGGTCGAGTATGGGTGTGGATGCAATTAAAATTGCTGCCTTAGATTTTGGTAGTAATTTTTTCAAAAAATTCAAAGCTGTTGAAGTTCAAAATGAAAATCATTTATTATTAGAACCAGTTGTTAATGATTATGCAAAACGTATCAAAGGAGTTCATACCCTAAATGATCGTTTAGCGAATGAAATTAAAAAAACATTATTAAATGATGAAGTTCCTATTGTTTTAGCTGGCGACCATAGTTCAGCTTTAGGAACCATTACTGGTATTAAAATGGCTTATCCTAAAAAACGTATTGGAGTTATTTGGATTGATGCGCATGCTGATTTACATACACCTTATACAACGCCAAGTGGTAATATGCATGGAATGCCAATTGCTTGTGTGTTAGGAGAAGATAATAAAGAACGTCAGCAAAATAAGCCAGATGATGAAACGATTGAATATTGGGAAAAATTAAAATCGTTGGGTGGTATTACTCCCAAAATTCATTATAATGATTTAGTGTATATTGCATTACGTGACTTTGAACCTCAAGAGGAATTTTTAATTAAAAAGAATAAAGTTCGTGTGTTTAACTTACAAGAAATTCGTAAAAAAGCAGTAGAACGTGTGGCGATTGAATCATTAAACTATTTAGATCATTGTGATTTAATTTATGTGAGTTTTGACGTAGATAGCATGGATAGTCGTATTAGTAGCGGAACAGGAACGCCAGTTCCAAACGGTATTACAGAAAAAGAAGCGGGTAATTTAATTTATTACATCATGCGTTCTAAAAAAATTGTTTGTTTTGAAATGGTGGAAATTAACCCAACGCTTGATAAAGAAAATTTAATGGCAGAAAACGCTTTCGAGATTTTACAAAAAGCCACTAATCAATTAAATAACGATTTTTAAATTGTAAGCCTGAATTTGTTTCAGGGTCTCATAAATTAAAATGTATGAGAATGAAGAGGCTGATACAAGTTCAGCATGACGCAAATATTTCAACTCAATAGCTGACAGATCGAAAAATGAAATCACTAAAAACCATTAATGCCTATTTTGTGAAATACAAGTGGCGTTTGTTATTAGGGGCATTATTTGTTGTGCTATCTACTATTTTTTCAATTTATCAGGGGGTAGTTGTTAGAGATGCAACTAATGAAATTTACAATGTCGTTTCTCACAAAACAGTGTTTCAAAGCTTTGTGTTTGTAAAGCATGGTTTGTTGATGTTATGTTGCGCTTTAGTGAGTGGGTTCTTTATGTTTTTAATGCGACAAACCATTATCGTAATGAGCAGGCATATTGAGTTTGATCAAAAAAATGAAATGTACAGTCATTATCAAACCTTAGATGCTTCTTTTTATAAAAATCATAGCACGGGTGATTTAATGAACCGTATTAGTGAAGATGTTGGAAAAGTTCGCATGTATACAGGTCCTGCGGTGATGTATTTAATAAATACATTTTCAACCGTGGTAATTGTTTTAGCCTTTATGATTAAAGTAAACTGGCAATTAACCTTATTGGTATTTGCCCCATTACCTCTTTTATCTTTTGTCATTTATAAAGTATCTGATTTGATTAATAAACGTAGCACGGTAGTGCAACAAGAATTATCAAAATTAACCTCTCATGCACAAGAAACGTTTTCAGCTATTAGAGTCATTAAGGCTTATGCGCGCGAAAAACACTATATCAATGAATTAGCTTCTTTAAATACTGATTTCAAAAAACATAATTTACGCTTAGCTATAGTTGAAGCATTTTTTCAACCAGTGATGGTATTAATGATTGGTGTGAGTGTGATAGCTACCGTTTGGTATGGTGGCCATTTAGTGATTGATAAAACCATTGAGCCAGGAAACATTACGGAATTTATTTTATACGTGTATAAACTAACTTGGCCATTTGCATCTTTAGGTTGGGTAACCTCTTTAATTCAAAGAGCATCAGCTTCTCAAACACGTATTAATGAATTTTTAAAAACAAGATCTACAATTGTCAATACGCCTGAGGTAAAACAAAAAATTGAAGGAGCTATTGAGTTTAAAAATGTGGGGTTTGTGTATGAAGATAGTAAAATTGAAGCACTTAAAAATTTTAATCTAAGTATTGAAAAAGGTAAAACCATTGGTATTAAGGGGCAGATAGGCTCCGGAAAATCAACTTTAGCTAATTTAGTTACACGTTTATACGATACTACTTCGGGAGACATATTAATTGATCATCGCCCGATTAAAACTTATGACTTATTTGAATTAAGAAAAAGTATCGGGTATGTGCCACAAGAAGTGTTTTTGTTTTCTGATACCATTAGAAATAATATTGCTTTTTCTACAGGTCATGAGTACACGGAAACTGAAATTATACAAGCCGCTAAAGATGCGGGCGTTTACGATAATATTATGACATTTCCCGAGGGTTTTGATACTGTGATAGGGGAGAGAGGTGTCACACTATCAGGTGGACAAAAACAACGTATTTCGATTGCTCGTGCTATTATTTCTAAACCTCAAATTTTAATATTTGATGACTGTTTATCGGCGGTGGATGTTGAAACGGAAGAACTGATTTTAAATAATTTGAAGTCTATTATGAAAGATAAAACTTCTATTATCATCAGCCATCGTGATTCAGCTTTGCGTTATGCAGACAAGGTAGTTGAGTTATAGAGGTTTAAACTTATATTTACTTTAAACAATAGAACACAGATATCGGAGATGGATATGATTGGTTAAGACTTTTTATCTGTGTTAATCTTAACAAACAGGGTCATCTGCATTTCATTTAAGGACTCTTAACAAATCAACAACAAACGGCTCTCACCTGCTTTTTCCTTTGGTGCACGGTGAATACAAGGTAGAATTTGACTTTCAGGGTGATCAACTGCTAAGCGCCATAAGTTTCCAATTCCTAAATTTAAAAGTGGCGCATTAGGTTTTGCTTGATAATGCAAATCAAAGAAATTATCAATTATATAAGATTTAAATTCTTCATCAGTTCCTGTAAAATGTTTTTTTAATTCATTGCGTATTTCAGGAACGAGTATTTTTTGTTCGGCATGGGCATTAGGTAATATGTCACTTGACGCTCCATAGTAAGTACATAAAATGGTGTCCGTTGGGATGGGTGAGCGGTCGACATGAAAGGAATACACATCGGTTGGAAAAAATGGATGTTCTTCGTCACGCTCATAATATTTGATGATATTAAGCGAAGGAGAGGCGCCATGTTCTTTCAATACTTGTAAGTCATTTAAAATAATATCACGTGCCAATTGTCCTTCTTCACTTAATTCAAGTTGAAGTAATTGCTCTTTGTTCAATATTGTTATGTTTTCTGTTGTTTCTGCTTTTTTTATAATCTCAGAAAAATCTCCTTTAAGTTCACGTTTCCAACAAACTGCATTCAACTCTTCATAGAAAGGTGTCGATAGCAAATCATGAAAATTAGTAACTTCATGAATGAGCTTCTCTCTATGGAATGATGAAATCATAATATGTTGATGGAGGATATTTACGTTTTAAGACTTTGTGCTTTTGGTTTTTGAAATTGAAAACTTTCTGCTAACACTAACGTTTTTTAAATGGAGTAACTATTTTTTATTTGTAAAGCCAATGTAAAATTGCAAAATCAATTATAGGGCGTTTTTTGTGTGCTTTTTAAGATTGATACTAACTTTTTTTCCTCTACTATTATTTATTTCGCCTTTAAAAACATTCTCTTCTGTTAGCATTAAAGAATATTGAATTATAAATTTTTCTTTAGGGTCTGTTTTGTTTTCCATTTGAAATAATAATTTGGATCCCTTATATATAATATTACTGTAAACATAATTTGAATTGTTTATGCAAATGATGTTGATTTTACCCCTATCATTTAATCCTATTTTAAGTGTGTCTACGTAATTAACATCCGTTTCAGGTTCAAGAGACCCATTTCCCCAGTGTTCAGTCCAGAGCCCAATTATTTTGTCATCATCTTTAAGAGTATTGTCTTTATTTAAAATACAGCTAAAACAAATCAAACTAATGATAATTACACATGCTAAAGTTTTTTTCATTCTGTCTTGTTTTAAATGGCCATATAACTTGTCTAAATCCATTATAAATGACATTATGACTTTTTACCTATTTCATTAATAATGATGAGAAGACTGTTTTACTACCCCTTCAACTTAATTAAAGCAAAGACAGAGTAATTGAGCATATCCATGTAATTGGCATCTACGCCTTCACTGACAATGGTTTGTCCTTTGTTGTCTTCAATTTGTTTAACCCGAAAAATTTTCATTAAAATTAAATCTGTTAAGGAGCTCATACGCATGTCCCGCCAAGCCTCGCCATAGTCATGATTTTTATCTTCCATGAGCTGTTTGGTTTGTGTGGCGTATTTATTGTACAATTGCTCAACTTCTTCGTAAGGGAGTTCTAACCTTGTATCCTCTTTTAATTCTAATTGAATTAAAGAGATGATGCAATAATTAATAATACCAATATATTCTCCAGTTATATCATCCAAAACCTTTTGTGTGCCTTTTTCTTCAATGCTTTTAATGCGTTGTGCTTTGATGAAAATTTGATCGGTTAACGAAGTAGGGCGTAGGTTACGCCATGCGGTGCCATAATCTTTCATTTTTTTCAAAAAAAGATCCTTACATAATTTTATAGCCCTGTCGTATTGTTGTGAAGTTGTATTCATATATTTACACTGCTAATTTAATGAAAATGACCAAAACGTATTTAACAAATGGTAAACAATTGAGTTTTGAAAAGGCTCAAGTGATGGCTATTATTAATGTAACTCCCGATAGTTTTTATGATGGAGGCAAGTTTTCGTCGGTGTTTGATATTGTCAAAGATGCTGAAATGAAAATCAGCGAGGGAGCCACGATGATTGATATTGGCGCAGCTTCATCAAGGCCAGAATCTATTCAGATTTCTCCCTCTGATGAAATAAAACGATTAAAAGAACCTTTAATACAATTGCGAAAGGAATTTCCTGATGTTTTAATCTCAATTGATACCTATTATTCAGAAGTTGCCAATTTTACGATTGATTTAGGAGCCGATATCATTAATGATATTTCAGGTGGTAATATGGATGATAACATGTTGGATGTGGTAGCCAAACATCAAATTGCCTATGTTTTAATGCATATGCAAGGAACTCCTCAAACCATGCAAATTAATCCGTTCTATCAAAATGTAGTAGAAGAAGTCAAAACTTTTTATCGTAATAAAATAGAAGCATGCGAGCAACGAGGATTTGATAAATTAATTATTGATCTTGGTTTTGGTTTTGGAAAAACTCTAGAGCATAACTATGTCTTGTTAAAACAGATGAATGAGTTCACTGAATTTGGTTTGCCTATTTTAGCGGGGCTTTCTCGTAAATCCATGATCAATAAAGTGATTCACACCTCGCCTGTAACGGCACTGAATGGAACAACGGTACTAAATACATTAGCCCTTCAAAACGGCGCTAACATTTTAAGGGTTCACGATGTAAAAGAAGCCAAACAAGCCATTGACTTGTTTGAGTTTTATAAAGGTGTTAAATGAAATTTTTATTGAGCGTTCCAGCCACCATCTACTGGTAAAGCGGTACCTGTCATGGTTTTTGCAACATCAGAGGCTAAGAATACTGCCAATTGACCTAACTCTTCAACGCTTACAAAATCTTTAACAGCTTGTTTCAGTAACATGACTTTACTCACAACATCCGCTTCGCTCATGTTATGGGCTTTGGCTTGATCGGCAATTTGTTTTTCAACCAAGGGAGTTTTTACATAACCTGGGCAAATGGCATTAGCGGTTATTCCAAACGGAGCACCTTCTAGGGCTATAGTTTTTGTAAATCCTACGATGCCATGTTTACTAGCAATATATGCGCTCTTAAATTCAGAAGCTACTAAGCCGTGCGCAGAAGCAATGTTTATTACTCGTCCAAACTTCCGTTCTTTCATTCCTTTCCAAACAGCTTTGGTTAAATGAAAAGCGGAGGTTAAGTTAATACCAATAATGGCATCCCATTTATCTTCAGGGAAATCTTCAATAGGTGATACAAATTGAATGCCAGCGTTGTTAACCAATACATCTATTTTACCAAATTTTGTAACAGTATCCTCTACCATTTTTCTTAATTCAGCAGGCTGCAACATATTAGCATTGCTATACATGACATCAATGCCATATTCTTTTGCTATACCATCTGCAATTTCTTGACCGTTAGTTTCTAAACCATTAAATACAATATTGTATTGTTTTGTTTTTGCAAATTCTATAGCAATACCAAGTCCAATACCACTTGTGCTACCTGTAATTAAGATTGTTTTCATGATGTGTTTTTATTCAAATTAGAAATTTGGTTTTAATAAGTAACGGCTATAAAAATCAACAATATGTTTAACCGCTTCATCTGCCGTATCCACAATTTTAAATAAATCTAAATCAGACTCGTTGATATTGTGTTCTTGCATTAACATCGTATTTTTAATCCAATCAAGTAAACCTTGCCAATATTCCTTACCAACTAAAACTACCGGAAATTCTGCAATTTTATTGGTTTGAACTAAAGTTAAGGATTCAAATAATTCGTCAATCGTTCCAAAACCACCAGGCATGCCTATAAATCCTTGAGAGTATTTTAAGAAAACGGTTTTACGAACGAAGAAATAATTAAAATCAATGCTTTTATCTCGATCGATATAATCGTTTGGTTTTTGTTCAAAAGGTAAATTTATATTTAATCCTACGGAATTTCCACCACCTCTTTTCGCGCCTTTATTAGCTGCTTCCATAATGCCTGGGCCACCCCCTGTAATCACACCATAACCTTCTTGAGTGAGTTTAAAGGCAATTTCTTCGGCTAATTGGTAATATTTATTTTCGGGCTTAGTTCTTGCAGAACCAAAAATAGAAACGCATGGACCTATTTCTTGCATTCTTTCAAAACCATTCACAAATTCGCTCATGATTTTAAACAATCTCCAACTATCTGAAGCCATTACTTCACGTGTTTCTCTAGAGGCAAATGCTTTTCTAATTCTATCTTCTTTTTCTTGTGTCATATATGTTTTAGTTTTTAAAACTATAAAAGTTTAACCATCAAAGTTAAAAAAGTTATTCTTTACGATCATTAAACTTTTAAACTTTATTAGATGTAAAATTTGTTAAAGTTCTTTTTTTAAGAAAGGGGCTGTATATCCTTTTTTAGATTTCACTAATTCTTCGGGAGTGCCAGTAAATAATATTTCTCCACCACCTTTACCACCTTCCATGCCCACATCAATTAAGTAATCAGCTACTTTAATAATATCCATGTTATGTTCAATGACAACCACAGTATTTCCGCTATCTACTAGTCGATTTAAGACGCCTAGTAAAATACGAATATCTTCAAAATGTAAACCGGTTGTTGGCTCATCTAAAATGTACAATGTATTACCAGTATCGCGTTTACTTAGTTCGGTTGAGAGTTTGACACGTTGCGCTTCGCCACCACTTAAAGTGGTGGCTTGTTGCCCTAGTGTAATGTAGCCTAAACCAACATCTTGTAAGGTTTTTATTTGACGATAAATGCTAGGTAAATTTTCGAAAAATTCACACGCTTGATCAATCGTCATGTTTAATACATCACTAATCGATTTTCCTTTGTAACGAATTTCACATGTTTCTCTATTGTATCTTCTTCCATTACATTCATCACAATTCACATACACATCAGGTAAGAAATTCATTTCAATGGTTTTTACACCAGCGCCACCACAGGTTTCACAACGACCACCCTTTACGTTAAATGAAAAACGTCCAGGTTTATAGCCTCTAATTTTTGCTTCTGGTAATTCAGAAAATAAAGTTCTGATATCCGAAAATACATTGGTATAAGTTGCAGGATTGCTTCGTGGTGTCCGTCCAATTGGTGATTGATCAATATCAATTACTTTATCTATATGTTCAATGCCTGTAAATGATTTGTAGGGTAGGGGACGCTTCTCTGAATTATAAAAATAATTACTTAAAATAGGATACAACGTTTCGTTAATTAAACTTGATTTACCGCTTCCACTCACACCTGTGACACAAATAAATTTCCCTAAAGGAATTTCTACGCTTACATTTTTTAAATTATGACCCGTACATCCTTTTAAAACTAATTTTTTGCCATTTCCTTTTCGTCGTGTTTTTGGAACTTCAATACTACGTTTGCCAGTAATATATTCGGCCGTAACAGTATTAAATTTCAACATATCTTTTGGTTTGGCAGCTGCCACTACACGTCCACCGTGAACGCCAGCGCCAGGGCCAATATCAATCACGTAGTCAGATTCGATAATCATGTCTTTATCGTGTTCGACAACCAAAACACTATTGCCAACATCACGTAAATTTTTTAAAGCTTCAATTAAACGCATGTTATCACGTTGATGTAAGCCAATACTAGGCTCATCTAAAATATATAATACACCCACTAATTGAGAGCCAATTTGAGTGGCTAAACGTATACGTTGTGCTTCGCCACCACTTAAGGTTTTTGAAGAACGATTTAAGGTCACATAATCTAAACCAACTTCTAATAAAAATCCAATACGAGTTCTGATTTCTTTAAGGACTTCTTTAGCAATCACGTTTTGAGATTTACTTAAACGCTTTTCAATCCCTTTAAACCAATCGCCTAAAATATTGATGTCCATTTCAGAAAGTTCTGCAATGTTTTTATCATCAATTTTAAAATACAATGCTTCCTTTTTTAAACGCGTTCCTTCACAAACCGAACAATTAATTTTATTAGTAAAGCCTTCCACACATCTTAACATAGCTGGAGAAGGATCTTCCTCAGCTTGACGAGAGATATGAGTAGCAATGCCATCAAATGCAGAACTATAACCATTGGCGTTAGTATCTGATTTAATGGTGAATAGTTCTTCGGTTCCGTTCAATAAAATATTAACCGCCTCTTCAGGTATATCTTCAAAAGGTGTATCTAAAGTAAATTTATATTTTTCGCCTATGGCTTCAATTTGTTTAAATACCCAAATACCCTTGGATGGACCAAGAGGAGCAATAGCACCTTTACGAATAGATAGTTTTTGATTAGGAACAATTTTGGAAATGTCTACTTCGCTTACAACACCTAATCCATTACAATGCGGACAAGCTCCATAAGGTGAATTAAACGAAAATAAATTAGGAGCAGGTTCATCATAAGAAATTCCAGAAGTAGGACACATTAATGAACGAGAAAAGAATTGAACTTTTCCAAAACCAAAAGACGATGCTGCTTTCTTTTTTGCTTTTGGATTTTCTTCTTCATGCTCTAATACCATGATGGTTCCTTTACCTTGCTTCATGGCAGTTTGTATAGATTGGTATAAACGCGCTTTAATATCTTTAGTAATTTCTAAACGATCAATGACAATTTCGATATCGTGAATCTTATAACGATCTACTTGCATTTTAGGTGTAATATCTACGATAGCTCCATCAATGCGAACTTTATTAAATCCTTTTTTGCGAACATCTTCAAATAGCTCTCGGTAATGTCCTTTACGACCTTTAACCACAGGAGCTAACAAATTGATTTTTTTGAGATTGTATTTTTCTAAAATTAAATCAATAATTTGATCATCGCTATAGCGAACCATTTTTTCGCCCGTAACATAAGAGAAGGCTTCGCCCGAGCGTGCAAACAATAAGCGTAAGAAATCATAAATTTCGGTTATTGTTCCAACTGTAGAACGAGGATTTTTGTTAACGGTTTTTTGTTCTATGGAGATAACAGGACTCAATCCTGAAATTTTATCAACATCAGGGCGTTCCATGTTTCCTAAGAACTGACGAGCGTAACTCGAGAAACTTTCGATATAACGACGTTGACCTTCTGCATAAATAGTATCAAATGCTAATGAAGATTTTCCACTACCACTTAAGCCGGTAAGAACTACTAATTGATTTCGAGGAATATTGAGTGATATATCTTTTAAGTTATGGGCACGAGCACCGATGACTTCTATTTGTTCGTCTTCCATTTTTTTAAGGGACAAAAGGGAGTTAAGACGAGTTGATGCAGGATTTTCATTATTTATATCTTGTATCACTTTTGCCTTGTGTCTCTTGAGTCTATTTTTTTAAAGTGTCAGTAATTATTTTTAAAGTATCTGTTAAACTTTTTATTGTTAATGTTGTATCGATGGATGCATCCTTGGGAAATACATCATTAAAGTAAACACTTAAATCGAGGTTTTTGTTTTTTGGAATTTTAATTTGAAATGTTTTTTTATCAGGATTGTTAAGCTGTTCTCCAATAAGCCAAGGATTAAAGGTTTTTAAGACAATTTCATTGGTGTTAATGTGTTTAGCAAATGCTTTTAAATTGGTAATGGATGAATCAACTTTCACAATTTTAAAAGCAGGAAATGCCCCTGTATTTTTTATTTTATGTTTTACTCCAAAATGTTCGGGATTAGATAAGAGTGTTTTATAGGCTAATATTCGGTAAATGAAACTTCCAGTTTCTTTATTTAAAAGTAGGTCGTAATAATTATTAGTATTTTGCTTTTTCAAAGCATTTTGAATACCTCCGATACCGACATTATAGGCTGCAGCCGCTAAAGTCCAATTGTCAAAATAAGCATGAGCATCTTTAAAGTGCTGACATGCTACATAAGTCGATTTTTCTACATCCAATCGTTCATCAATTCCATTGTTAACGGTTAATCCATAATGTTGAGCTGTTACGGGCATTAGTTGCCAAAAACCAGCAGCTCCCATTGGAGATACGACATTAGACAAATGACTTTCTATAATGGCCACATATTTAAAATCATCTGGAACGCCTTCTTTTTTTAAAATGGGTTCAATTAAGGGGAACCATTTTTGAGCTTTCACAAATAATGCTAATGAGGAACTTTTCCAAGATTTGTTATTAAAAAATTCCTTTTCTAAACTTTCTTTAATCTCGTAATCATTTTGAGGGACTCGTTCACCAGCAAATTGAAGATTAGAAGGGATGTTTAATCCAAGTACTTCAAAGTTTGAATTGGTATAATCCGATGAAGATAAATGAATTGTTGTGCTAGAAAATTTAAATAACAAGCTGATTAATGTCCACAACAAAAAACTTACAATTATTTTTTTGTAAAGAGGAGATGGTTCGCGAATTATTTTTAAAATCCAAACAGATAAGGTCACTTTCTTTTTATAATCGTATTTAAATATAAAGATACGAAAGTGATAGCACAAAATATAATAGAAACAATCAACCATTTAGATTGATAGTATAAGATGTTATTTAAGGTTAAAAATATCCCGATTAATGCGATGAGTAAAAAAAGTCGAGCAATTTTTTTCTCTTTTAAGCCTTTAAAAAATAAATGATGAGTGGTATGATCTTTTCCTCCAACAAAAGGTGATTGTCCTCTTCTAAGTCTGTTAATACTTACGGTAATGGTGTCAGTTAATGGTAAAATAAACACGCAGGCGATGGATATAAAACCAAATAATATAGGATTAACTAAATCCTCTCCAACGCTTATAAATGAATGTGCATTCCAGCAATAATCAATACCTATAACAGATAGAAAAGCGCCTAAAAATTGACTACCTGTATCACCCATAAACATTTTGGCAGGATGCCAATTGTAAACCAAAAAACCTAGAAGAGATCCTAAGACCCCTAAACTTAATATGGGAACTGGGTTTAATAGTGAATTTAAATTGACGTTTAAAATGATTGCGAAAATTAAAATAACAATTGATACTAAAGTTGTTATTGCATCCATATTATCAAGCATATTGATGGAATTCATAAACCCAATGACCCAAAAAGCTGTTAAAGCCAGATTAAGAATTTCGTTAGAAAAAATGTTGATTTTAGTCCCCGTAAAGTATAAAATAAACCCACAAGATAATTGAATAATAAATTTTAATAATGGCCTTGTATTATAAGCATCATCTGCTAGGCCCATTAAAAAACCTAAAGTGCAAGTCATTAAAATTCCCACAACTTTTAAGCTACTATATTTCATTGGCAAAAGATGATCAATAAAATTTAGAGAGATAAACGTCATTAAAAATATCATAAAAAAAGATATTCCTCCAATTGAAGGTCTTGCAGCTGGACTCCATCGAGTTTGTTTTTCAAAAGAGATGATCTGTCTTATACCTAGAGTTTGAGAAAATTTTAAAAGCGTAGAATTTAATACAACGGATATGATGAAAGTTATACCAACTGCTAGTAGAACGAATAGTAAAATATTATTTTGAAAAAAAGACATTTTTAGAAAGGGCTTACAAATTCTTTAAATAAGGTACCTAATAAATCTTTATCGGATAAAATTGGGTTTGATATATTCCAGTTAATATTTAAATCCGTATCATTCCATAAAATAGTGCCTTCAGACGCTTTATTGTATAGTTGAGTGCATTTGTAAGAGAAAATAGTATTATCTTTTAACGTAACAAAACCATGTGCAAATCCAGAAGGTATATAAAACATAGTTTTATTTTCTTCTGTGAGTTCTATGGAAACATATTCTCCGTAGGTTGGCGAATTTTTTCTGATATCAACAGCAATATCTAATACGGCGCCATTAATAACACGCACCAATTTGCCTTGATCAAAAGGAGGCGCTTGAAAATGTAACCCTCTTAATACGCCTGTATTTGAAAGTGATTGATTATCTTGAACAAAACTAACGTCTATTCCATTGGTTTTAAAGGCTGCTTCATTATAACTTTCAAAAAAATAACCTCTAGCGTCTTCAAAAACTCTTGGTTTAATAATCAGTAAATCTTTTATTTTAGTTGTAATTAATTCCATAATGTTTTAGTACAAAGTTTTTTAGTCACTATAATATCCATTACCATATCCATATCCGTGGCCATACCCATAACCATATTTATATCCATAGGTAGATCGTTTTGTATCTACGCCATTGAGAATGAGTGATAAATTATTGATATTACCTTCATTGATTAATTTATCTAAGATTTGAACAAAGCCTTTTTTCGAATAATCTGAACGGAATACATAAATAGGATAGTCAGCTTTTTGAACGGTTGTGATTCCGTCAGTTACTAAACCAATTGGAGGGTTATCAAATACTATATAATCATATGTTAATTTTAATTCTTCTATCACTGAATTTAATTTATCGCTAATAATTAGTTCAGAAGGATTAGGAGGTATTGGTCCAGCTGTAATATAATCTAAACCAGCAAAATGACTTTGATTGATACATTCACTAACTGAAGACATACTGGTTAAAATAGTACTCATTCCAATTTCATTAGCCACACCAAACCCTTTATGAATTTTTGGTTTACGCATATCTAAGTCTAAAAGAATTACTTTTTTACCTGTATAGGCCAATATACCAGCAATATTTAAACACACAAACGTTTTTCCTTCTCCAGAAATAGAAGAAGTAACGGCAATAATTTTTGGGCCCTCGGTGTTATTAATAAAATTTAAATTCGATCGAATACTTCTAAAGGCTTCTGCAATTTGGGATTTTGGATTTTTATCAACAACTAATTGAGAAATAGGAACGTCGCTTTCATAGTTAGGAACAATACCTAAAACTGCAATGGATGCATCAATATGATTTACGACATCATTTATTGAGGTTATTTTATCATGAAGGAAATAACGAGTAAATACTAGAAGTAATGACAATAGGAATCCTGATAAGATTGCAATAAGAATTGCTGCATTTCTGTTAGGGGAAACTAATTTACCTTCTTTTACAGCTTCTTCTAAAATTACATTTTGAGAAACAAATCCAGCTTTTGAGATAGAGAATTCAGTTTTCTTTTCAAGAAGCATCGTGTAGTATTTTTCACTGATGCTAAACAAACGCATTAATCTTGAGTGTTCTAAATCTTCATCAGGATTGGTTAAGTTTTTACTTTTATATTCAGAGTATTTTTGTGTTAAGCTTGTGTATTTCGATTTATACTTTAATCGAACAGTATTAATGGTTTCAATTAATAGTTTTTTTTGAGTTTCTATATTGAAATTTATTTGCTTAATATTTTCGCTACTAGGAGTTACCATATAAAGCAGATCTTCTTTTTCTAATAATAGTTTCTGAATACTTTGAGTATATTCCTTAATGGCATTTTCATATTCAGTTCCTGATATCATTGAAATCAATTGATAGGTATCGATACTTTTGTTTTTAAGAATATTTTGCTGCAGCTCACCCAAAATCTTCTCGTCAAGTTCAACTTGAAGCATATCATCTTCTATTTTAGAAAGACGAAGGGCATTAGGATCGGATTCTGTTTCTTTAATCGTATAGTTGTGTGTTTTTCTGAATGCTTGAAGACTATTTTCGGAAGATTTTAAATCGCTGTAAACCTCCTCTAATTTATTATCAATAAAAGATAATATACTTTTAGAACTTTCACTTTTTCGCTCAACATCAAACTTTAAGTATTCTTCAGAAATCAAATTAACGATATCTTTTGATTTTTGAGGGTTGACATCGGTTACTTTAATTTGAATAGTTTTAGCAGCTTCATTAACTAATTTAATATCCATTTTGGATTGTAAGTTTGCCGTAACGTTGTCAACATTATTGATAATAAAATAAGATTTGTTATTATCAAGTAGCTCTATCTTTAAACGTTGGTTGTCGAATTTAGAATTAGGAAAAATGCTTAATTCAAAGTATGGGGAATTTATGACATTAAATGTTGTAAATGGAAGTGTGAAATTTCTGCCATCTGCTGTAAATTTTAATATACCAGTAGTAAGCGTGTTAAATTTGATATAAATTTTTATACCATAAATTGTGTTTTTTTTAATATTAAATTTTGCTAAATAAGGAGAGTATGTGTACAGTTCATTATTTTTAAAAGTACCCTCATTAAAATAACTAATTTGTATGTCTGATTTTTCAACAACTCGTTTTAAAAATATTTTAGAACGAATTTGCTCCATAGCTTCAGCTATTTTATTATCACCCCCATCAAATTTTGATATTTGTAAAATTTCTGTCGCTCGATCGTTTTCGTTTATTTGAATAATTGTTGAGGATTGATATTCGGGCTCGCTATATCTTAAATAAATGGCAGCTATACCAACACTTAAAATAAAAAAAGCTAAGACATACCACAAACTTTTTTTGATAATATAAAATACTAAGGCGATATCGAGTTCGCTGCTAAAACGGGAAACTCGGTCTCTATATTTATCAATGGAATTTGTACTGTGAGAATGTATCATTTTACATTTTTAATAAAAGCATACAATAGAAAAGTTGAACTAATCAACGACACAATTGGTGTAATTTCAGCTACTAATGTTTTAGCCAACCTATATCGAGGTTCCACGTAAATGATATCATGTGCTAATACAACTGTATTTCCTACGGCTACACCTTCAATTTTTGATAAATCCATCAAATAAACCTTAGGTTTTTGATTTTCTTGATTTCGAATTAGTTTTACTTTATAAGCCTTACCATCTTCAGATATACCTCCTGTTAAAGCTAGAGCTTCAATAACTGTAGTATTGTTATTTGTTAAATTTAAAACTTTTGCTGTACCTCCATTGCCAGGAAATACAATTACGCGTTTATTAGTTACCGTCATATATACAAATGGCTTAACATAATAATCCGCATAAATTTGTTCAAGATATTCAGTGGCCTCCCTTATACTTAAACCAGCTAATTTTACTCGTCCAATTAAAGGTAATTTACAAGTACCGTCTCTATTAATGACGTAATCCAAATCAATCCATCTACTCATCTGATTTGAATTGGCTAAATCGATAATTTTAAAGCCGTCGTTTGAAAATATTCTAACGTTGATAATATCATTTGCATCGATTTTATAATCTTGCTTCGATAACGAATCAACAATTTTATCAAAAGTATAATCCTTGTTTGTTTTTAACATCAAATTCGATCTGAAAACTTTACAAGAAGAAAAACAGAAGACTATTAGTAAAAGGAAGAAATATTTATAAAAACGCATATATCGATATTATATTACAAAGTTAAAATTTATCCGCTAATATCAAAAATCATCTGTAATTTAATAATTTCATATACAATTCTCTCATATCGCTTACTAATCTGGTATAACTGAATTTTTGAATAGCCCAACTTTCTCCCTTTTTCGCGAGCTCAGGCAATAAAGATTTATTTTGACAAGCTTGATGTAAATTAGTAAAAAAGGTCTTTTTATCATCAATATTTGATAAAAGTCCACATTCTGGATGTAATACGTCTTCTATTCCGCCAACATTCGTTGCAACAACATATTTACCTGCAGCTTGAGCTTCAATAATACTTACCGGAGTGCCTTCGTTTAGTGAGGTTAAGGTCACAATATCTAAGCCATGAAGCGCCCATTCAACGTTTGTTATCCAGGATGTGAAAATAATATCTACTTCATCCTTCGGATTATTAGACCATGAAACATGATTGTTTTTACAAGTTTCTGTAATCACTTCTCTTGTGTCTCCATCTCCAATGATAAAAGCTTTAAAATTGCCTATACCTTGAGATTTTAAATAAGCTATGGATTCAATAAATAGGCTATGATTTTTGATTGGAGCTAACCTTCCTATGATTCCTATGGCTAATTGATTATCATTTAGGTTATATTTTTCCCTAAATTCTTTTCGGTTTTGTTCTTTGTTTAAGGTAAACTTCGTTAAATCAAATCCTAAGGGTACTACATGAATTTTTTCTTTCGGAGCAATATGAAAAACCTCAGATAATTCTTGTTTTTGCTTATTACTAATAGCCACAATAGCGGTTGAATGTTTTGCTAAGTAACGTTCAATGGTTTTGTAAAATGTGGTTTTAAATTTACCAAAATACGAATGAAATACATGTCCATGAAAGGTGTGAACTATAATAGGAACATGACAATCTATCGCAGCTAAACGACCTATGGCACCTGCCTTTGAAGCATGAGTATGAACAATATCTGGCTTAAATTCATTAATGATTTTTTTGATTTCTTTATAAGCCGCGTAATCTGATTTTAAATTGATTTCTCTTTGAAATTCATGTAAAACACTTGGCTTTAATCCTAATCCTTCTGGAATATATAATGAACTATCTTCACCTTCTTCTTCTGGACCACCAACTAAAAGTGTTTCGAAGTCTGGTTCTAAGTATTTTGATAGATAACTCACATTGTATGTTATGCCACCAATGTTAAAACGATTAATTATGCGGAGTACTTTTGGCAAAATATTAGTTTAGATTTAATTCATTAGACAATTCTTTAAAATCGATTCCATCAAAATTACCAGAACTCATCATTAATAAGACATGATTTTTTAAAGATTTAGATTTCAGGTATATTTTTAATTCATCACTATTGGTAAATACTTTTAAGTCATGGCGATTAAAATAAGTAAGAACTTGCTCTTCTGTAATAGGAGTTAATTTTTTATGAGCGATGGTATGAGGATTGAAATAGACAATGGCCTCATCAGCGTCATTCATCGCTCCATTATACTCAGACAGAAACGTTTCATTTAAGCTGCTAAATGTATGTAATTCCATACAAGCTAAAACAGAACGATCAGTAAATTGTTGTTTAACTGCCTGGGTGGTTGCTTTTAATTTAGATGGGGAGTGTGCAAAGTCTTTATAGAATGCAAACGTATCTGTTTTTGAAACTAGTTCTAAACGTTTGGCAGCTCCTTTGAAGGATTGTATGGCTTCATAAAATTGAGCGTCGCTTAATCCAAGTTTATTGCAAACCAAGCGCGCACCATTTAAATTCATTAAATTATGATTTCCGAATACCATTAATGGAATATTTTTTCCATTATCTTCTAAAATAGTCGTCCCATTTTCAATTCGGTGTTTAGGAATAGAGTAGGGTATTTTTGTGATGTTATTTGATTTGCCTGAATTAGCGGCTACCTTTTGTAATTCAACATCTTCATTGCAATAAATCAAATGACCATTTGGCTCTATTATATCAACAAATTTCTCAAATTGATTAACATAAATCTCAAAAGTTGGAAATACATTAATATGGTCCCAAGCAATTCCACTAAGGATAGCAATATTTGGATGATATAAATGAAATTTAGGACGTCTATCAATTGGAGAAGCAAGGTATTCATCCCCTTCAATAATAGCAATTGGAGCTTCTTTGGTGAGCTTTACCATGGTATTAAATCCTTCTAATTGAGCACCAACCATAAAATCAGTATCCATTTTATGAAAGTTTAATACATGCAGAATCATAGCTGTAATAGTTGTTTTGCCGTGGCTTCCTCCAATTACTACTCGTGTTTTATCTTTAGTTGCTTCGTAAATGTATTCAGGATAAGAGTATACTTTTAGATTTAACTCTTTGGCTCTAATTAATTCAGGATTATCTTCTCTGGCATGCATTCCTAGAATCACCGCATCGATATCAGTAGTGATTTTTTCTGGGAACCAGCCAATTTCTGCAGGTAAAATACCAGCATTCTTTAAACGAGTTTTTGATGGTTCATTGATCTCATCATCACTACCAGTAACAATAAATCCTTTTTCGTGTAAGGCTAAAGCCATGTTGTGCATGGCACTTCCTCCAATTGCAATTAAGTGAACTCGCATAATTAGAACTTTGTATAGTTATACGAAGTAACCATTTTTAAATAAAAAATGCGACCTATAAGACCTGCATTTTAAACAATGATTTGTTAAGTATTATGCCATTTTAGGACTAGGTTGTCCTAGTTGGTATAATAATTTAGCATGAGCAGCTAATGCACCAACAAATGTTTTTTTAGTATAATAAGGTAAATTGAATTCTTCAGCAGTTTTTTTGATAATTGGGGCGATTTTCTTATAATGAACGTGACAAA
This sequence comes from Bacteroidota bacterium, assembly GCA_947450025.1. Taxonomy (GTDB): domain Bacteria; phylum Bacteroidota; class Bacteroidia; order B-17B0; family Aurantibacillaceae; genus UBA4416. Next base: position 58,860 of record CANFTW010000007.1, read on the forward strand.
TATTTGGAAATAAATGGTGTTCTACCTGAAAATTTAAGCCACCAACAAACCAAGAGAATGCCCAGCTTTTTTGAGCAAAATTAGTGGTTGTTTTTAATTGATGAGCCGCCCAATCATCTTGCATATTACCTTTTTCGTCTGGTAATGGAAATTCAGTTAAATCAACCACATGAGCGGGTTGAAAAATTAAGGCTAAAATCATCCCACAAGTAAAATGCATAATAGCCCATCCAGCAATAATTTGATACCAAGGACTATTCATAATTAATAGAGGTAAACCAAGACTGTACCCTAAATAAAACAATTTATTTAAAATCAATAAGTACAACTCTTTTTTATAGGTTGTTTTTCTGATAGTTAACAATCCCATTCTGTTATAGCGAGCAAGTTGTTGAAAATCTTTAGTAGTGGCCCACATAATTGTCATTAAGCCATAAAAAAACCATGCGTATAAAAATTGGAATTTATGAATCCATTTATACTCTGCATGAGGAGAAAATCTTAAAAATCCTGGAGGTGCGATGTCTTCATCATGACCTTCAATATTGGTATAAGTATGGTGCAAATTATTATGTTGTAATTGCCAGTTTAGAGAACTACCTCCAATAAAATTCATACTACGACACATTAATGCATTTAATTTGGCATTTCGAGAATAAGACCCATGATTGGCATCATGCATAATTGATAAACCAATACCACTCATTCCAAAACCCATCAAAATACATAATAATGATTGAATCCAAAGATTATCAAAAGTATTAGTAATTAATAAGACGAAGGGAGTGAAATATAATGCAAACATGAAAATGGATTTTATGACCATTTGAGCGTTTCCATAACGAGAAAGATTGTTTTCTTTGAAATAGTCGTCAACACGTTTTTTTGCTGTTAAATAAAAGGAACGATTTGCATTGTTGAATCTGATTGATTGAGTACTCATTTATGATTATTTTTTGTTATTAGGACAAAGATAAGTTTAAAAAACTCAAAAATCAATTTTCTCAAATGGTTCATTATTAACAAATTATAGCTTATAATTCGTTTTAGAAGACTTAAGTGCTTATTTCTGAGAGGAATGCTATTTATATAACGACAAGATATCAGTCACTAATTTTTCAATATCTTCTTTTTGGCTTTTTTTACCAAATGAGAAGCGAATAGAATTTGCAACTTCATCTTTTTCTAATCCCATGGATAATAATACATGAGATGCTTCAGAATTTGCAGAAGTGCATGCCGAACCTAAAGAAACAGCGTATTGACCTTTAATTTTAGAAAACACAGAATTGCCTTCTTTTATAGGAGGAAAGTAAATATTTGACGTGTTATAAAGCCTGTATCTTGTTGATCCGTTGATTCTTAAATTAGCTATTTCAAGTAATTGATGCTCTAGATGTCCTCGAATTTTGGAGATATGCATATTGTCATCCCAGAACTCGTTTTGAGCAATTTCACATGCTTTTCCTAATCCGACAATTCCTGTAACATTTAAAGTCCCACTCCGTTTATCATTTTCATGCCCACCACCATGAAATAAAGGCGTTAAGTTTACTCGTGGATTTTTTCGACGAACATATAATGCTCCCGCACCTTTTGGTCCATATAGTTTATGCGCCGAAATGCAGCACAAATCTAATCCCATCTCATTCACATCAATAGGCAATTTGCCAGCCATTTGAGTAGTATCACTAAAAAAGAAAGCTTCGTGTTGATGAGTAATTTCTGAAATTTTCTCTAAATCTTGTAATACACCAGTTTCATTATTTGCAGCCATAATAGCCACTAAAATGGTTTTTGGAGTAAAACTTTCTTTAAGCTCATCCAAATCAATTCGCCCTTCTCTGTCAACATTTAAATAAGTAACAACAGCACCTTTTTCTTCTAAATAGGCACAGGTATCTAAAACAGCTTTATGTTCTGCTTTACAAGTAATAATATGGTTTCCTTTAGTTTGATATGCCTCAAAAACACCTTTTAAAGCCATGTTAATCGCCTCGGTTGCACCAGATGTAAAAATGATTTCAGAACTTTCAGAACCAATAAAATTGGCTACTTGATTTCTAGATTTTTCAATTGCACCTTGAGCATACCAACCCAAAGGATGGGTATTACTGGAGGCATTACCAAAATGTTCTGTAAAATAGGGTAACATTTCTGCTAATACTCTTTCTTCAACAGGCGTTGTAGAATTATAATCTAAATAAATCATTAAGCTTTTTCGATTATAGCGGCATAACCTTGCCCAACACCAATACACATGGTTGCTAATGCGTATTTTTTATTTTGAAGATTTAATTCAATAGCTGCTGAATTAATGATACGAGCACCGCTCATTCCTAGAGGATGACCTAAAGCAATCGCACCACCATTTGGATTAATACGAGGGTCTTTATCATCTAATTTCCATTGACGAGTACAACCTAATGCTTGAGCAGCAAAGGCTTCGTTTAATTCAATAATATCAATATCATTCCAAGTTAAACCTGCTTTTTTAAGAGCTTGATTTGCTGCCTCAACTGGACCTAATCCCATAATGCGAGGTTCAACACCAACAACAGCACTGCTAACAATACGGGCTAATGGTTTTAAGTTATATGATTTGATGGCATTTTCACTCGCTAATAAAATTGCTGCAGCTCCATCGTTTAATCCGGAAGCATTACCAGCCGTAACCGTTCCTTCTTTTCTGAAAGATGGTTTTAATTTTTGTAAGCCTTCTAAAGTTGTATTGACTTTCGCAAATTCGTCAGTTTTAAAAATTAATGCATCGCCCTTTTTTTGAGGAATTTCAACTGGAATAATTTCTTTTTCAAATCTTCCAGCAGCCATTGATTTAGCAGCTTTTTGTTGACTCCATAATGCAAAGGCATCTTGGTCTTCTCGACTAATTTTGTGCATTTCGGCTACGTTTTCAGCTGTTTCTCCCATAGCATCTACACCATATTGTTCTTTTAATTTAGGATTAATAAATCTCCATCCAAAACTACTATCAAATAATTGTTGGTCGCGACCAAATGCAGAACTAGCTTTACTCATCACTAATGGACCACGAGTCATGTTTTCAACACCCGAAGAGATCATTAAATCAGCTTCGCCTAATTGAATATATCTTGCAGCATCAACAGTAGCGCTTAAACCAGAAGCACATAAACGATTTACCGTTTGACCAGGAACAGTAATTGGTAATCCTGCCATCAACGAAGCCATACGAGCCACATTACGATTATCTTCGCCAGCCTGATTGGCGCAGCCCATGATCACATCAACTACTTTTGAAAAATCAACAGAAGGATTTTTTACCATTAATTCTTTTAAAACTAAGGTTGCTAAATCATCTGTTCTCACAGTTGATAGCGTTCCTCCAAAATTTCCGATGGCTGTTCTTACGCCATTAATGATATAAGCTTGTTGCATAATTTAGAATTTGAAACTACAAAAATATTGTTTTTACTAAGACTTACTCATTAAAATAGGGTTTTTAATAGTTTTATATTTTTTACACACTAAAAGCGCTTAGATTTTCGTTACTTTGTATTATCATTTTACGTTTTTTAATAGCATTTTTTGAAGAAAGTCAGTGTATATTTTTTAATTGTCGTAAACGCATTTTTATTTTTTGGAGTAAAAGCGCAAGTTGCAGCTCCCGATTTACGATGCGTTTCTGTTGCCTCGCCTACCAGCGCTGTTTTAACATGGGTTGTTCCATCTGATCCTTTAGGGTTATTTACTCAATATCAAATATGGTGTTCTCCTACTCAAGCAGGACCTTATTCATTAATAGGTACTGTGAATTTTTATCTGCAGTCATCTTATACTCAAACGCCTTCAAATGCAAATTTACAATCGCAATATTATTATATCACAACGGTTAGCGGCACCTATACATCTTCGCCATCAGATACCTTGAGATCTGTTTTTTTAAATCTAAGCAATCCAGGAAATGGTGTTATTAATTTAAATTGGAATGCAACAAAAAGTCCTTTATTGACATCTTCTTCTACAACATACACCTTATCTCGAAAAACCACTCCTGGTTCATGGAGCCCCATATACACAGGTAATCATTTAAATTTTAAAGACACCATTACGCTGTGCAAGGTTTTTTATAATTATAAAGTAGAAATTTCGGACGGGTTAGGTTGTATTTCATCATCTAATATTGCTAGCGATACTTGTTATAATGTGCAGCCTCCCAACGTCTTAGTCATAGACTCTGTTTCGGTAGATGATAATGGGCAAACGATTATTGGATGGCCACAGTCTTCTTCTTTAGATTTAGATTGTTACATCATTTATTCTTCTAGTGGTGGGTTTTTAACTGAAATAGGAAGAGTTTGCGGAATTAGTAATACCATCTTTACAAATACAGTTTCAAATGCGAATAGTGGTTCCGAAGGATATTGTATTGCAGGGATTGATAGTTGTGGGAATTTTAGTATTCCAAGTTTAACGAATAATACCATGTTCCTTTCAACCACCTATGATTTATGTCAAAGAATGTCAACTTTAACCTGGACTGCTTATAGTAATTTACCAAAAGGAGTTTTAAAATATGATATTTACTGTTCAATAAATGGAGCAGCTTATGCATGGGTTGGGTCTAGTAATTCTAACACGTTCAATCATTCTGGTTTAATTCCGGGATCATTATATTGCTATTATATCAGAGTTGTTAATTCTGATAATTCTATTACAGCAAGATCTAATAAAGCATGTTTAACTGCCGGAGCTTTGCCAGGACCATCATTTGTTTATATCAATTCAGTTAGTGTAAACCCTACTAGTAAGTTTGTAGAAATTACTTATAGCGTGGATACTCTTCAGTTGTTTAAAGGTTGTCATATTTATAAATCAGAGGATGGAATTAATTTTACAAGACTAACTTATATATCATCTACAGTTTCGCCTCAAACATACATTGATAAAAATGTTCATACTCAAGAAAAAAACTATTTTTATAAAGTTGAAGTAGCTGATAATTGTGATAATCCTGGTGTTGTTAGCAATGTTTCCAAAACGATATTACTACATGTTAGTAACGATCAGAGCGATTTTTTTAATGTAACCTTAACTTGGGATAGTTATTCCACTTGGTTGGGCGGAGTTCAGTCGTATAATATTTATAGAGCGGTTAATGGTATATTTAACCCAACACCTATAATTAATGTGCCTGTTTTAACAAAGTCATATACAGATAATGTTCAGGATTTTGTATCGAGTCAGGGTAAATTTTCTTATTATATAGAGGCCGTTGAAGGTACGGGAAATGTGTATGGTTTTTTAGATAAAGCAACATCCAATCCATCTGATGCCTTCATAGAGGTTAGTGTCTTTGTGCCTAATGCCTTTGTTCCAAAGGGCTTAAATAGTGTTTGGCTTCCAATAGCACAATATGTTGAAAAAACAGATTATAAAGTGATGGTGTTTAACCGATGGGGAGATAAGGTATTTGAAACCCATAGCGATACTGAAGGGTGGACTGGTAATGATGCCACTGATGAAGTGTATGTTTATATTATTGAGTATAAGAATGCTCGAGGAGAATATATTCAGCTAAATGGCCACGTGAATATTGTGAGGTAATATTTCTTAGCAATTCATTTTTAATAAGTTTCCTCTTTCGTTGGTTTTATGGGTGTATCCTATTTTAAATTTGAGCTTATATATTTAATGAAATTTATTCGACTTATATTTTTTTGTTTTTTACTTGTAAGTGTTTTATGTTCTAAAGCACAAGTTAAAAAAAACGAACAACCTCTCGCGAGAGTATTGTTTGTTTTTGATGCTAGTAATAGTATGAAAACAAAACATAAAAATACCACTCGTATTCAGGGTGCTAAAGATTTATTTTATAAGTTTTTAGATAGTTTAAGTAAACAAAAAAACATGCAATTTGCTTTACGAATGTATGGTCACACGGTTAAGTATCCTCCAGGAGATTGCAAGGATTCTAAATTAGTTGTTCCATTTAGTAAAAATAACATCGCTTTAATTAAGTCAAAGGTGGCAGAAGCTAAGCCAACTGGAATTACACCAATCGAACATTCTTTGACAGAATCGGCAAATGATTTTCCAGACACCAAAGCTTTGAATATGATTATTTTAATTACAGATGGAATAGAAGAGTGTGAAGGTGATCCTTGCAAAGCTCGTCAAAAATTAATGGAAAAAGGGATTGTGTTTAAGCCTTTTATTATTGGGATAGGCTTAACTCTTGAACAAATTAAAACATTTGAATGCGTTGGTGATTATTATGATTTTGATAATGCTAACACTATCACTGATATTAGCGCCATCATCTCTAAACAGAAACTCAATAAAACATCGGCACAAGTTAATTTACTTGATTCCAAATCTTTGCCAAACGAAACCAATGTAAATATGACGTTTTATAATACGTCTACAGGAAATTATATGTATAACTATATCCATACATTAAATCAAAAAAACAATCCAGATACTTTGTATATCGATGATTTTCCTATCTACAAAGTTGTTGTACATACAATTCCGCCAACAGAAAGTAAAGACATTAAATTAACGCAAGGAAAACATACTATTATTCCCATTGATGCACCTCAAGGATTTATTGAATTAAGAAGACCGATGGGCGTTTATAATTTTAATGAAAAAATAAAAAGTGTTATCCGAAAAACAAATGGTAATATGCAAACCTTAAATGTTCAGCAAATGAACACCACCGAGAAATACATCATAGGTAGTTATGATTTAGAGATTTTAACTTTACCTAGAACCTATATTTATGGTGTTAAAGTTGATCAATCTCAAACTAAATTAATTGAAATACCTAATGCTGGCATGTTAACTGTAAAGTCTTTGGATAATGGCGATGGGTGTATTATGAAGGATACAAAAAAACTAGAATGGGTTTGTAATTTAAATGCGACTACCTCACAAACCTATTACTTGCAACCTGGAAATTATCGAGCAGAGTGGAGGGCAAAATCATTAAAAGGTTCAATTTATACGATTGAAAAAAAATTTACTATAAAATCAGATATGGAAACAAAAGTAGAGTTATACAAAAATTAATGCAATATTTTAAATATCAACTCTTTCATTAATTCTCCATTATTGACGCCGCTATTATCCACTCCTTTGGTTTTTAAATCATACTCTTTTAAATAAGCAAAAATGGCTTTTAATTTACCGGTATTATAGTTTTGAGCAGCTTTAGCATAGCCATCTACAAAAAAAGGATTGACGCCTAAGGCTTGAGCCACGGCAAATTTAGATTTATCGGGAGCAAAGTGATATAATAAGATTTTAGAAAAATAACCGTACAATGTACTTAAGGTCATCACTGCAGGATGTTCTTTTTCGTTACTTGAAAAATAATTGATAATACGATTAGCTTTTAAAATATCTTTTTTTGCTAAAGCATCTTGTAATTCAAATACATTAAATTCTTTACTGATACCAATATTATCCTGAACAGCATCGGGTGTTACTTCATCTCCTTCTTTTAAATTGATAAATAGCTTTTCAACTTCATTACTGATTTTTGATAAATCATTACCTAAGAATTCGGCTAATAAAAACGATGCTTTTGGTCCGATTTTAAATTTACGTTCCTGAACAAAAGATGTAATCCATTCAGGAATTTGATTATCATACATCTTTTTAGTTTCTAAAAAGACATGATTTTTTTGTAAAGATTTATAGACAGCACTTCGCTTATCTAATGTTTTATACTTATAGCAAAATACTAAAATGGTTGAAGGTTGAGGTTGTTGTAAATAACCAGCTAGGGCATTAGAAGTAGTTGCTGATTTTTTTGCAGGAATATCATCATCGTCATCATCGCCACTAGAAGCCTTGCCTAATTCTTTTAAGTTTTGCGCCTCTTTCACAATCACTACTTGATATTCGCTCATCATTGGGAAACGCTTAGCTGCTGAGATAATCGCATTTAAATCAACATCTTTTCCGTATAAAATTGTTTGATTGAATTCTTGCTCACTTTCGTCTAGGACATTTTTTTCAATATAATCGCTAATTAAATCAATGTAATAGGCTTCTTCTCCGCTTAAAAAGTAAACGGGTTTAAATATTTTTCGTTTTAAATCGGTGAGTATTTGTGTGACTTCTTTCAATATTTTATTTACTTATTCTTCTCAATTAATTTTTCTAAAATATCAATGGCTGAAATACTAATCACGGTTCCAGGACCAAACACACCCGATACACCAGCCTTGTATAAAAAATCATAATCTTGCTGAGGGATGACACCACCTGCAATCACCATAATATCTTCTCTTCCATATTTTTTTAACTCTTCAATTACTTGAGGAATTAATGTCTTATGACCAGCAGCTAAGGATGATACACCTAAAACGTGTACGTCATTTTCCACAGCTTGTTTAGCTGCTTCTGCTGGCGTTTGAAATAATGGACCAATGTCCACGTCAAACCCCATGTCTGCAAAACTAGTAGAGATTACTTTTGCGCCTCTATCATGTCCGTCTTGTCCCATTTTTGCAATCATAATACGTGGGCGACGACCATCCATCTCCGCAAATTTGTCGGCTAATTCTTTTGCTTTCAAAAAGTGTTTATCCATACTAATTTCTTTACTATAAACTCCTGCAATACTTCTGATGTTTGCTTTATACCTTCCAAATACAAGTTCTAGTGCGTAAGAGATTTCTCCTAAACTACAACGCACACGAGCAGCATTAATGGCCAATTCTAATAAATTTCCTTTACCTGTTTTAGCGGCTTCTGTTAAAGCAGCTAAAGCCGCTTCTACTTCTTTAGGATTTCGTTCTGCTTTTAATTTTGCTAAACGCTCTAATTGTTGTGTTCTCACTTTGGCATTATCAACATCTAAAATATCGATGTTAGTTTTTTCGTTAGTTTGATATAAGTTCACACCAACAATAATATCTTTACCTCCATCAATACGAGCTTGCTTACGAGCAGCCGCTTCTTCAATACGCATTTTAGGAATTCCCGTTTCGATGGCTTTTGCCATTCCGCCTAGTTTTTCAACCTCTTCAATTAATTCCCAAGCTTTGTGTGCTAATTCATGAGTTAAGGTTTCAACATAATAAGAACCAGCCCAAGGATCAACGACTTTACAAACGTTTGTTTCGTTTTGTAAAAACAATTGAGTGTTACGAGCAATACGTGCACTAAAATCAGTTGGTAAGGCTATGGCTTCATCTAATGCGTTGGTATGTAAACTTTGTGTATGACCCATCGCCGCTGCTAAAGCTTCTACACAAGTACGAGTCACATTATTAAAAGGATCTTGTTCAGTTAAGCTCCAACCGCTAGTTTGGCAATGTGTACGTAAAGCCATTGACTTAGCAGACTTTGGATTGAACTGTTTGACCATCTTTGCCCACAACATTCTGCCAGCGCGCATTTTAGCAATCTCCATAAAATGGTTCATGCCAATGGCCCAGAAGAAAGATAAACGAGGCGCAAAGGCATCAATGTCTAATCCTGCTTTAATTCCAGTTCTAATATATTCTAATCCATCAGCCAATGTATATGCTAATTCAATATCAGCCGTAGCACCTGCTTCTTGCATGTGATAACCACTAATAGAAATTGAATTAAACTTTGGCATTTTTTGAGAAGTGAATTCAAAAATATCCGCAATGATTTTCATCGATTGCTCTGGTGGATAAATGTAGGTGTTACGCACCATGAACTCTTTTAAAATATCATTTTGAATGGTACCAGATAATTTATCCATAGTAACGCCTTGTTCTTCGGCTGCTACAATGTAAAATGCTAAGATCGGTAATACTGCACCATTCATTGTCATACTCACACTCATTTGGTCGAGTGGAATTTGATCGAATAATACTTTCATATCCAAAATTGAATCAATGGCAACTCCCGCTTTACCAACATCTCCAACTACACGTTCATGATCACTATCATAACCACGGTGAGTGGCTAAGTCAAATGCAACTGATAACCCTTTTTGACCTGCTGCTAAGTTACGACGGTAGAAAGCATTACTTTCTTCAGCTGTACTAAAACCAGCATACTGACGAACTGTCCAGGGATTTAGAACATACATACTAGAGTAGGGGCCGCGTAAAAATGGTGGTGTACCTGCTCCAAAGTTTAAGTGTTCAAATTCTTTAGTGTCTGCTAAAGTGTAAGATGTATTTAATGTGATTTGTTCAGCTGTAACAAACTTCTCTGCTGCATTGGAAGCAATAGAAATATTTTCTTGAGACTGATAGGATATATTTGAAAAATCTTTTCTCATGATTAATTGGCTAATGATTGTTATAGAGATTCACTCAAATTAATTGCTTTTATTCCTGAAGGATTTGCAGTGTTTTTTCTCTTAATCACTTTTATTTCTTCGTTTTTGTTTTGGAATTTATTAACGCCTACTAAAATTAATTTTCCTTCTTTAAATTGCTGAATCAATATCTCAGCATCTTTAGTAATGATCTCTTGGATATATTTTGATTTTAAACAAGCTAATAAGCCACCCTTCGATTCAATCAGTTTAAATTGTTCCCAAGCCTTTTCGCAAAGTGTTTCTGTTAAGGTTTCAATGTAATATGAACCAGCAGCCATATCCGCAACAATGTTTAAATAACTTTCGTCTTTTAAAATTAATTGTTGATTACGAGCCATACGAGAACTAAAATCGTTTTGAGAATTAAATTCTACGTCAAAAGGTAAAACTACAATACTGTTTGCTCCACCAATAGAAGCACTCATGGCTTCGGTAGTAGAACGCAACATATTATTGTAACTATCAACAGTGCTTTTGTTAATTAAAGTCGTTTGAGCGTGAATATGAATATCTGCTTTTATGCCGTATTGATTTAATAAGAAACCAACTAATTTCCTTAAAGCTCTTAGTTTAGCAATCTCCATAAAAAAGTCTCCACCAACAGAAATATTTAAATGCACAGTTTTAATTGAACTAGGAGCAACATTTAAATATTCATTTAAGTGAGCGATAGAAAACGCTAATTCATTTATGGTGTTTGAGCCAGCTTCTTGATACATATTAGTGCTAATGCAAATAGAAGAGGAGTTATGTAATTCCACTTTTCCATCTAATGTTGTATCACACTCAACAAAACAATTGTCTCCTATTGTTGCAGAATTTAAATAAGCAGATAACTCTTTTTCAAATTCAGGAGTCACTATAAACAAGGTGTAAATATATTGTAATAAAATTTCGTTTAATAAAACGGCAAAATCTGTTTTTTGAGTGATATGAAATACTAAGCCAGAAGCTCCATTTTGTAAAGCATTTAAGGCTTGAGCATTGGCTGTTTTTGCATCTGATACAAAAATGTTTTCGCATATAGCCCAATCGTTTTTTGCAAAAACAGGAATTGGGTTTGTGCTAAGGTTTTCTTTTGTATAAAAAGGCTGAATATCAATGCCTAAGTTTGTTTTCCAAACTAAAGTATTGTAGTCGATGCCTTTTAAATCTTTCACTAACTGTTCTTTCCATTGAGCAGCTGTTGTAGAAGTAAATTCAGTAAATAATTTTTGCATTCGCTAAGGTCTTAAAAATTTTGAGCAATTTCTTTTTTGATATAATCTATTGCCACATCATTCGGTAATTTTTTACCTATATTAGAAGATATATTTAAAATGAGCATAGCTAACTCTGAGCTATTTGAATCGTGTGCTGTTTTTGAAGAAGCGATATTAATTAATTGAATAATTTCTTCTTTAGAGGTTTTTACAAGCTCCCAAGCACCAGCTGATAAATAGATTTGTTGTGATAAATTATGTTCGTATTCTGATTTAACAGCAGCCACTAATTCTTGGTGTAACTGACGAGCAGACATTCCATTTTTGTTAACACGAATCACTAAGCTATTAGGATTAATTCTTTCTAAGAAAATCACAATACGTTCATACGCTTGAATTTTTAGAGGGGTAATAGTTGCTTGCGCTGATTTTTTTAATTCGTGTTCACGTCTTTTTTGATCATTATCTAAAAAACGTTTAACTAATAAATAGGCTGCTGCAAAAACAGCTCCAGCAGGAATTAAGATTTTTAATATTTCAACAAGTGCATTCATAATGTGATTTTTTTAGAGTCCCTAATATCGGGATTTTTACTGTATAATTCTTAATTTGAAAAAAAATACAACAAATTTTAACCGCCAGCTTTTTTTGCTTTATAGTTCGCTTTGGTCAATAAATCTAATAGTTTGTCTCTATTATCTCCTTGAATCAAAATATTGCCCTCTTTGGAGTTTCCTCCAACCCCACATTTTTGTTTTAAGATTTTGGCCAAATCGTTTAAATCGTCTTCGGTACCAACAAAACCGCTAATACGCGTTACTAATTTGCCACCTCCAATTCGGTCTAAAAATAATTTCAAATTTTGTTGTTGAGGAGGTAATGTTTCTTTAGTGTCTTCTTCTTCGTTTTGATAACTGAAGTTTGGATTGGTCGAGTAAACCACATTTAATCTAGTTTTTTCTTTCTTACTCATCTTTTATAGCGAATTAAAAATAAAGGAATAGCAATTAGCATGATGATACATGATATCAATAACCATAAGTTATGCAGCTGCTTAGTATCTTGATGATTGGTGATGGTGCTTTTTTGATTGTTTGCAAACTCTGATTCAATATTGTTTTTCTCAATTGATTGTAGACTGTCTTTTAATTGGTAGTGCTTTTTTAACCAAACATTGGCTTGTTCAAAATTTTGTTGAGCTTCAAAAAATAAAGAACGCGTATGATAGAGTTCGAGCAAGGCTTCTGTATAATCATATTTCATAGAAATGTCATCAGCTAAGGCGATGTAATTTGAAGCTTGATTAAAGTTTTTTTGCTTGATGTAAACTAAAGCAATGTTATTATAACTATCCGCTAACTCAAATTCATTATCAATTAACTGTCTCATTTTTAAGCCTTCTTCTAAATAGAGCAGGGCGCTATCTAATTTATTTTGCTCTCTTAAAATGGTTCCAATATTATTATAACAAGAAGCCACCAATTCATTTTCTCCAATTTGATTCGCGTATGTTAAAGCCTCTTCAAATTGTTTAATGGCGGCGGTATATTGCTTTTGGTTATATTTTAAAACACCCAAGTTGTTTAAACTCCTAGCAATATGAAGGGTATTCCCGCATTTATTATAGGACTGTAAGGCTTTTAAATATGATTGTTCGGCTAATTGTAAATAATTAATATCACTATAAATATTTCCTAAATTGGTTTGATTAATTGCTATCCCAGTTTCATTATGAATAGATTCGTTTAAGGCTAAAGCTTGTTTTTGATACTGAAGCGCTTTTGTAAAATTTCCTTTTTTATAAAAGAGAACTCCCAATAAATTATAGGCTTTTGCTAAATGTTTGGGCGATTTTGTTTTTGAAGCTTCTTGCTCACACACTCTAGCAAACTCATAACTCATCTCTGGATCGTTATTTCTAGCATCAAATCCAATTTTATATAATTGATTGACTCTTTCTGTATCGTTTTCAATTTGTTGGGTTTGATATAATAACGAATCATGACCTTGCGAAAAGCAGGTAAAACCTATTATTATAAATATGAAAACTAACTTCATTATTACGGTAAATATAATTCGTTTTTATTTAATTTAGAGCCAAATTTTGATTATGATTCACTATAAATTATACCTTAAAAATCCTCAATCTCATTATATATATGTTGATTTAACGATTGATAATATTAATGCTCCAATACTAGAATTACAATTACCGGCTTGGCGCCCAGGTCGATATGAATTAGGGAATTTTGCTAAAAATGTAAAAAGAGTAGATGCTTTTAACGAGAAGGATGAACCACTAACGTATGCAAAGGCCAATAAAGACTTATGGGTAGTTGAAACTAATGGAGCTAAAAAAGTGAAAATAACTTATAGCTACCATACAACAGAGATAAATGCCGGAAATTGTTATGCCGATGAAACACAGTTATATGTTAATCCTGTGCATTTATGTATGTATGTTCCTAGCCGAGTAAACGAAGAGCATTCGGTTGAATTGGATATTCCAGATACCTATAAGATTGCAACTTCTTTAAAAACTAATGGCAACATATTAACAGCTGTTTCTTTTGATGAATTGGCTGATAGCCCAATCATGGCGAGTGCTCAATTACAATCTGATTTTTATACCGTTAACGGCGTAAAGTTTTGGCTACATTTTGTGGGTGAGTGCCAACCTGATTTTGAGAAATTCAAAATAGATTTTATAAAGTTCACACAAACTTCTTTGCATTTTTGGGGAGATTTTCCAGTTACGGAATACCATTTCTTGTTTCAAATAGTCCCGTTTAAGTTTTATCACGGTGTTGAACACCAAAAATCAACCGTCATTGCCATTGGGCCAGGATATAATTTAAATAAAGGAAAAACATATGAAGATGTTTTAGGCGTTTCTTGCCACGAATTGTTCCATACGTGGAATATCAAATACATTCGTCCAGTTGAAATGTTACCGTATGATTTTAGTAAAGAAAATTATGCACGAACTGGTTACGTATACGAAGGTTTTACAACATATTATGGTGATTTATTGTTGTTAACTAGTGGCGTATTTAATACACAAGACTATTTTGAAACTTTAGAAGAACGTTTAACCAAACATTTTCATAATTACGGGCGTTTTAATTTATCAGTAGCACACTCTAGTTGGGACACTTGGTTAGATGGGTATGTTCCGGGAGCACCCTATCGTAAAACATCAATTTATGACGAAGGAAATTTAATTGCCTTGATGTTGGATGTGCAGATAATGAAACACACCAATAATAACAAAGGATTAAGGGATGTTTGTAGAGAGTTATACAATGAGTTTGGAAAGAAAAACAAAGGGTATTCTGAGCAAGATATCATGTCTATTTGCCAAAAGATGGCTGGCGTGTCTTTAAAAGATTTTTTTGATCAATACGTTTATGGTACCGAAGATTTTGATTTGCCATTAATGGAATGTTTTAATTATTTAGGCATTGATTTTATTAAAACGCCTAGTTCTATTCTAAGTGAATCTGTTTTTGGATTTAAAACCATGGATGTTGGATTGAATAAAAAAGTATCCTTAATCGCACCGTATTCTCCAAGTTGGAAGGCTGGACTAAGTATTGGTGATGAAATCATTGCTGTGAACGGTTATACCTTGAAGACTGATTTTAATGATTGGATGAATTATTTTAAGGATTCGGAGATTGAACTAACCGTTTCTTCCAATCAACAACTAAAAACAATTAAATTAATAAGAAGTTTAAAACCAATTACTTATTTTGATACATTAAAACTAAAACATCAAACGGATACAGCGAGTATTCATTTTGAGAAATGGTTAAATAATAATGCTTAGGTCATTGAATTCTAATTTTACCATGAAATGTTTGTTAATAACTAAACGGGTTAAATTTGGTTTAAGAGTTAATTTGTTCTTTTTTTGTAGAAATTAAACATAAAATTTAAAAACTCAAAAACAAAAAATTATGGAAGAAACAACAACAAATTCAAAAACCGGTAAAGGTTTAGGTGTAGCAGGTTTAGTATTAGGTATTGTTGCAGCAGTCGTTGCATTTGTGCCTTGTTTAGGAATGTATGCTATTATCCCAGGCGTAATTGGTTTAGTATTATCTGTTATTAGCATTCTTCAAGCTAATAAAGCAGGAGCTGCAAAAGGAATGGCTATTGCAGGTTTAGTTTGTTCTATCGTTGGTATTGCTATTGCAGGTTGGCAATATTCTAAATTATCAGCATTAGGTGAAGAGGTTAAAGAAACTTTAGAAAACATCGATACTGCTAAATTAAGAATGGAAATGAATCAAGCAATTGAGACTATTTCAGACTCATTACAAGCACACTAAAAAATGATACACAAAAATAGCGCTTACTTTATAGTAAACCTTGTTTTTGTAATTTTAATAGGAATAGCCTTAGGCTATTCCTATTTTTTTTATCCAAATGCTCATCCATTAGGTTGTATGGTTAAAGAAATGACCGGTAAAGACTGTT
Source organism: Bacteroidota bacterium (assembly GCA_947450025.1). Taxonomy (GTDB): domain Bacteria; phylum Bacteroidota; class Bacteroidia; order B-17B0; family Aurantibacillaceae; genus UBA4416. Next base: position 74,850 of record CANFTW010000007.1, read on the forward strand.
CTACTTGCGGTTTTTCACGAGCTTTTTCAGCATTTATGCATTTTGATTTTGAGGCAGGGAAAACTTATAATACCAATGCATGGTCTTGTTTTTTGTTTATTTTTTTTCAGTTTTTATGGAGATGTTTGGTAAGCCTTTTTACTTTTTTTTTTAGAGGAACGTTATCTCTTTGGTTTATTTATTCGGAAGTGATTATTACGATCTTCTTTTTTTTAGTTTTGTTTGGGCCATTAATTATTTAAACATAAATGTTAATATATTCAGGATTAACTATGATATATTACTAAAAACTAAGCTTATTTTTATACAGAATATAAATACATAAACCATGGAAAACACGATCATTTCTGAAAACCAACCTTTTAATATGGAGCCTAAACGCTCTCAATTTTTAAAGACTTTATGTGTCTTATCATTTGTCATGTGTGGGATTAGTTTTTTATCTGGTATTTGGGGCATTTACCAAAGTCAGCCTGATGTGATGCAGCGTAACATAGAACAGGTTAGAACAATCAACGAAGAAATGGCTGATCAAATGGAGAGTCAAGTATTAGAAATGCAAAGTAACCCGTTTAGTAAAGTGGCACCATATTTAGGTGTATTATATACCATCATCTCTTTTTTAGGAGTCATGATGATGTGGAATTTGACCAAAAAAGGATTTTATATTTATGCGATTGCCGAAATTTTACCATACACCAGTTTTATTTTTATGGGTAAAAATTCTCTAAGTATGATGGGACCTCCAGGTGCAAATAGCTCAACGATTGCCATGGTTGCTATTATATTAATGGTGGTGGTTGATGTTGTTTTTGTAGGACTATACGCCAAAACATTAAAAGAAATGACAAAGTAAGTCGAAACAAAAAAGCAGAAGTTAACTTCTGCTTTTTTTTATTAAGATAATCTGTGTCCTTATTTAGTATAATGTCTTTCTCCAAAAATACTGCTACCAACACGTATCATAGTGCTGCCTTCCTCAATAGCAAGATTGTAATCACCGCTCATTCCAAAACTTAAAATAGGATAGTTTGGATATTTCTGACTAAATGATTTAAGGGAAGCAAATTCTTTTCTTATTTGATTCTCCTGATTGGTATTGGAGGCCATGGCCATAAAACCTTGTATGCAAATATGTTTGAGTTCTTTAAATTCCTCTGAATCTAAGATGCTCTCAACTTCAGTAAAATCTAATCCAAATTTTGTTTCTTCTTGAGCAATATGTACTTGTAACAAACAATTAATGATGCGATTGTTTTTTTGAGCTTGTTTATTGATTTCTTTCAGTAAACTAAAACTATCTACTCCATGAATTAAATAGATAAATGGGGCAATGTATTTAACTTTATTACTTTGTAGATGACCAATAAAATGCCAATGTATATCGTTAGGTAACAATGCTTGCTTATCAACCAATTCTTGAACATAGTTCTCGCCAAAGTTTCGTTGACCAGCTTCATAAGCCTCTAAAACCATACTATTTGGTTTTGTTTTGGAAACTACAATTAAGGTAACATGAGAAGGAATTGAGTTTTTTATCAATTCAATATTAGATGTAATGCTCATGGTTTATTCTTCAATACTATAAATTAATAAGCCGCTTCTCATTTTAGGTTCAACCCAAGTTGATTTTGGAGGCATAATATTATTGGTATCAGCAATCCATTTTAAGTGTTCCATGGTCACAGGATATAATCCAAAAGCAATGGCTGATTTTCCTTCATCAACTTGTTTTTTCAATTCTTTACTTCCTCTTACGCCAGGAATAAACCCAATTCGTTTATCAGTTTTTAAATCATGAATATCTAAAATAGGAGATAAAATGTATTTGGTTAAGATTGCCGCATCTAAACTATCAATAGGGTCTTTTGCATTATAAATGTTACTCTTGGCTTTTAACGAATACCATTTATAATCTACATACATGGATAGTTCGTGTTTTTGACTCGGTTTATAATCAGATGCTTTCACTTCGGTAATGGTGAAATTTGTTTTTAGATTATAGATGAGTTCGTTCACCGACAAATTATTTAAATCTTTAACCACACGATTGTAATCGTATATTTTTAAATGAGTTTCAGGAAAAAACACACCTAGGTAATAATTAAAAGCTTCTTCGCCAGTATAAGATTTGCGGGTGCTACGTCTTAATTTTCCTAAGAGAGTAGCGGAGGCTGAACGATGGTGGCCATCTGCAATGTAAATATTAGGAATGGTGGCAAAACGTTCGGCAATTTGCTTCACCGTTTTACGTGAATCAATAACCCAAACAGTATGTCTTATTTTATCAGTGGTGGTAAAATCGTAATCAGGGCGGGTTTTTGATATCTCATCTGATAAGGTATCAATGGCTTCGTCATTTGGATAGCAAAACAATACAGGTTCAGCATTAAATTCACAAACCTCTAAATAATCTTTTAGTTTTTCTTCTCTGGTAGTTAAAGTTTGTTCATGAATTTTAATCACGCCATTGATATAATCATCAATGCTCGTGCAAGCAATAATCCCAACAAATTCATTTCCTTCTTTAATTTGACGGTATAAATAATAACAAGGATTTTCGTCTCTTAAGAAAATTTTTTCTTGAACAAATTTCTTAAAATGATTTTTAACTTTTTGTAATCGTTCTTTAGACCCTGGTTTCGTTTTAATTCCATCTTCAAAATCTGGATTTATGACGTGTAAAAAAGAGTAGGGATTACCCGATAGTTTTTCTCTTAATTCAGCAGAGTTATAGCCATCTACCGAACGTGATGCTACTAAATGAACTTTATCGCCTTCAGGACGAATTGCTTTAAACGGAATAACTTTAGCCATAAGATATATCGAATCGTTATCGTTTTTAAATATAATAGATTTTAACCTGAGAATGCAATATTTGTGCATAAAAAAACCTCCCGAATGAGGAGGTTTTTTTATTTAAAAAAACTTTAATCTTAGTTTGCTAATGCTTTAAAATCAGCGTTATCACGTAATTTAATGAATTCAGCATCATCTTTAGCAGCTGCTTTTAAAGAACCATCTTTTTCTACAGCTGTTTTTAAGTTATTAATTACTTCAGCAGTATTGTTATTACGAGCTGCAGCAACTGCTTTTAAGTAAGAAGACATTGCCATATCTTTTTCGTTGCTAGCATCAATTGTAGAAACTACAGCACCTGCATTTCCATTTAATAACTCAGCTAATGCTTTGTTAAATCCTTTGTTATCTCCAAAGTTAGAAACTGCATCAGAATATTTACCATCACGTACATTTAAAATACCTTTGTTGTAGTTTACTTCATTACCAGCACCATTAGCTTTGTCATAATATTCCATCGCTTTTTTACGGTCACCAGCTTTAGCAGCAATAATACCTAAGTGATTCATTACAATTGGATTTCCGTTAGCAGTTTTTTCAGCACGGCTAAATGCTGCAGAAGCATCAGATACTTTGTTTTGAGTTAATAAAGCAACACCTAAGTTGTTTGATGTTCTCCAATCGCTACCAAAGTTTTTCTCAGCAACTGTATAAATAGCCACTTTTGTATTGATATCGTTAGTTAAAGTTGCACCATATAACATCTCTTCTAAAGATAAAGAATCAGGGTAAGTTGTTGTTAACTTAGTGATTTGCTCATCAGTACGAGATTTTTTGTTCACGTTTACAGTTAATACTGAACGACGTAATTTTGGTAAAATTTTATCAGATACTTCAGTGTAAGTCTTAGATAAATTTTTGATTTCTTTCTCACGTTGATCTAAATCAGTGTACATTGTTAATACACGTAAGATTAAATCTTTATCAGCAATTGTTGATGCTTCCATTAATGATTTGAAACCATCCCAATCTTCAGCTGTTGTTTTAGTAACGTAGTTAGATTCTTCTTTACCAAATTTCTGGTCTTTGTTTTTGTCTTTTTTGAATTCACCCATTAATGCTTTAGAACCAGATTTAGCACGGTCTTCAGCTAAATTAGCGTTTAAAGATTGCTCACCATCTGGAGATGCATAAGCCGATACGCTAATATCTTTAAATTCATACCAAGGATTGTTTAAATTAGCTTTAATGAATTCTTGAACGTTTTTCATTTCATCGCTTTTTAATTCAGATGAACGAACGTCAGATTTATTAACAACATAATAAATATTAGCTGTTTGATTTGCAGGAGTTGATTTTACAAAAGCATCTTTTGCATAAATTCCTTTTTCATCGTTACGAACTAATAATGGCGTAATAACTGTACCATCACCAATTTTAACAGGAGTAAAATCTTTAGTTTTTTTCTTTACAGCACCTTGAGCGCGTAACTCAACGTCAGCTACTTTCATGCCTGGTTCATAAGCAAATTTTTCTGAAGTGTAGCTAAATGTTCCTCCTGTAGTGTAACCAATTTTTTGCCCAGCTCCTGTTGCTTTTTCACCAACTAAAATAACTGGTTTCATTGCTTTTTCTCCACCAGCATATTTTACAACTGGAGTAACAGTAACTGTTGCTTTTTTAGCAAACACTTTTGCAGGATATTTACCAGTAACTGTAAAACCTACGCTATCACCATGCATTTCTAAAGGATTAGGTTTTACTTCATAAGTAATAGTAGCTTGTTTTTTTACCATTTTGCCTAATCCGTTGCAACCTACTAATAAAGCGGTTGTTCCAACAGCAAGACTTAAGTTTCGTAAAGTTTTAGAATTCATCATTGATTTAAGGTTATAAGTTTTTTAATTTCGACAAAATTAGAAAATAATTTATTAATGCCTAATTATTTTAGTATATTAATTAACATATTGAATAAAAAAAATCCCGCTAACCTATAAGGTATGCGGGATTTTGAATTATTTCTGTAGAAAAGACTATTTTGCGATAGCGTTTACTCTTTTAGTTAACTTAGATTTTAAGTTAGATGCTTTGTTTTTATGAATAACACTTTTCTTAGCTAATTTATCTAACATCGCTACTACTTTTGGTAATAAAGCTGACGCTTCTTTTTTAGTATCCGTTTCGCGTAATTTTTTTACTGCATTACGAGTAGTTTTTGCATAATAACGGTTAGTTAAACGTTTAGCGTTATTTGCTCTAATTCTTTTTATTGCCGACTTATGATTTGCCATTCTATTAAAGTATTAATCTGTTTTTTTAAATTGGATTGCAAATATACGCTTTTTTTTATAATAACAAATGTTCATAACAAATATTTATGGAATATACTCTAAAACTTACATTTGCTAATATAAATGAATTCTAAAAAAATATATTTATTCGGGTTATTCATGTTTTCTTTGGCGCTTTTTGCTCAACAAAGCTCCGAAATTATCAAAAACATCGTACCAAATGGTAGTTTCGAGAATTATCGAAAAAAATCAGGAAGTATTAAACAAGCCATTCCTTGGCAGCAAATTGCCAGCGTCGATTTTTATCAAGAACCTCTTTCTAACGATACCTCCATGCAAAAAGGTGCCCGAACAGGCAATTGCTATGCTGGATTACGTTTTCAAAAGAAATACAAAGAGTTTCTTCAGGTAAAATTAGCTGAACCGCTTCGCAGAGGGACCACTTATGAATTTGAAATGTATGTGAGATTAGCCTTTTGGAGCAATGCGAGTTTAAAATCCTTTGGCGCTTTATTTACCAAATTAGGATATAAAAGTAAATTAGATGTTGTGAAATCGGCCTTAATTGACTCGGTGAGTAAAAAAGGAAGTTTTATAAATGGCTATCAATGGTTTAAAATTTCAGGTAAGTATTTAGCCGATGGCGGAGAAAAGTACCTCACGATTGGTAATTTTTCGCCAAACGTTAAAAAGGATATGATTCGCATGAATGTCTTTAAACTTGGATTTAAAGAGGCATATTATTTTGTAGACGATATTTCCATGGTAAAAGCCAAAGAGGTGGAAGAAAAAGTGAAGGTAGAAATTGTAGGATCCTTTGTGGCAGAGCCCCAAGACTCGGTGTTAGAAGTTAAAAATAATATTAAGGTAGGCGAGAAAGTGCAATTAAAAAATATCTTTTTCGAAAATGATCGATACTATATATTACCAGAGTCTTATTCTGAACTCAATAAGTTAGCCCAGTATTTATTAAGAAATCCTCATATGGAAGTTCAAATTAATGGGCACTCAGATAATGTGGGTTCTAAAAGCAAAAACCAAAAAATATCAGAACAACGTGCACGCGAAGTATTTGAATACTTAATTAAAAAAGGCGTTCAAAATAAAATGTATTTTAAAGGCTATGGAAGTAGCATGCCTGTGGCAAGTAATGATAATGATATTGACCGCGCTAAGAATCGGCGGGTTGAATTTGAAATCATTAAAAATTAGGCTATTTTTAACCATCACAATCTTTAACTATTCAGTATGAATTTCATTCAAAAAGATAATCCTAAAACAATCCGTGCTTGGTCTTTTTACGATTGGGCCAATTCGGTGTTCCCTTTAGTCATTACCTCAGCCATATTTCCTAATTTTTACGACGCGGTAACCACTAATAAATTATTAGATGGAGAGTCTGCCAAAATGGTTAGCTTTTTTGGACTGCAAATGAATAATCATGTGCTTTATGAATACGTGTATGCCTTTGCATTATTTATTGTGGTGCTTATTACACCCATTTTAAGTGGCGTGGCCGATTATTTGGGAAATAAGAAACGGTTTTTACAATTTTTTTGCTACTTGGGTTCCTTATCGTGTATGAGTTTGTATTTTTTCTCTAAAGATCATTTAGAATTAAGCTTTATCTCCTTTATTACAGCCACCATTGGTTTTTGGGGTAGTTTGGTATATTATAATTCCTATTTACCCGAAATTGCTTCTCCCGAGAATCAAGATAAGGTAAGTGCCAGAGGTTTTGCGCTTGGTTATTTCGGTAGTTCCTTACTGTTAATTATTTGCTTGGCCTTAATTATGACCAAAACAATTTATCATGCCTTGGGCGATTTAGATCAATATAAGAGTATTGATGTGAGGGTGTCTTTTTTATTAGTAGGTATTTGGTGGATGGGATTTGCGCAATACACCTTTGCCAATTTGCCAAACAAAAACCATCAAGCCCATGGCACCGATACGGGCAATTTGTTATCCAAAGGATTTAAAGAACTTAAAAATGTGTGGGGGCAAATCAAGCAACTACCTCAACTAAAACAATTTTTAACTGGATACTTTTTTTATAACATGGGTGTGCAAACTATTATGGTGGTTGCCGTTTTATTTGCTCGTAACGAAATTGATTGGGGATTAAGTGAGGATGCGGAAAAATCAAAAACCACCGCTTTAATTATTAGTATTTTAATTATTCAGTTTGTAGGTATTGCAGGGTCTTTTTTATTTTCGTGGATGTCGAAAAAAACAGGGAACATTAAATCCTTAATGATATCTATTGCGGTATGGATTTTTATTTGTGTGTTTACATTTTTAGTGGTTCGCACACCAGTTCAATTTTATGTGGTAGCCTTTTTAGTAGGTTTAATGATGGGTGGTATTCAAGCTTTATCAAGAAGTACTTACAGTAAATATTTGCCAAGCACCGAAGACCATACCAGCTTTTTTAGTTTTTATGATGTGGTAGAGAAACTAGGGATGATTATTGGCACCATTTCTTTTGGCTTAATTAGCCAAATTACAGGAGGTATGCGCAACTCCATTTTATCTTTGATTGTGTTTTTTATTTTAGGATTGTTGGCGTTAATCCCCTTAATAAAAAAAAGTAAAGAGGCCTAATTCTGTTTCTTTATTTGATTGAAATTGAATATTTATATGAAATATAAGTTTGGTTATAGCTATATTTTGTTTTCTAATAACATTGTAAAATACACCAAGTATTGTCGAAGTTTTTATTGAGTAAATCTTGCTTTTTTATCCAGAAGTAAATTCGTTCGCAGTCAACCCACATCATTCCTGTTTTGTCTTCTTCAGAATCAATTTGTAATAATAAAACCCAATCATTTTTTTTCGTTTCAAGTTCTTTTCTTCTAGGATCTTCATAGCCGGATGTGTCTCCACAATAAAGCCCATTTGGTTTTGCGTCTTGGTAAGTAAATTAAAATTAATCATTTTTAATGATTATCAAAAGGAGAGACAACTTTTATGATACTAAATTAAGTTGTCGTTTGAAACAAAAAATCCCCTTTAGGTTTCCTAAAGGGGATTTTAAAACTATCCATTAAGCTTCACTATGCTTTTTTTGCAAATAAGTTCACTTTGGTTTCTTGGCGTTTCAGTAAACGAGAAATATTTTTTTTGTGGGTAATAATTAATAACACCGCAATAATTAAAGAAAAAATAAACAGCGTTTGGTTATGGTTTTTTAAAACAATATTTAAAACAAATGGAAAGCTTACACCAGCCGTTATAGAAGATAAAGACACATAACGGGTTGCTAATAATACCATTACAAACACTCCTAATACCATTAAACTAGCCAGGGGAGTTAAGCAAATCACAATACCTAAAATGGTTGCCACACCTTTTCCACCTCTAAAACCAGCAAATACCGGAAAAACATGCCCCACTAAAGCTGCAATACCTAAGCCAAGTTCTAAATTAACAAAGGCATTAGAGTTTGGCAGATAAAAAGAAAAACGAGCTAATAAAACTGCCACCGTGCCTTTTAAAACATCAACTAGTAATACAGGAATCCCTGCTTTTTTTCCTAATACTCTAAAAGTATTGGTTGCTCCAGCATTACCGCTCCCAAATTCGCGAACGTCAATCCCGTAATATCTTTTTCCCCACCACACCGCTGTTGGAATGGATCCCAACAAATAGGCAGCTACAAAAAGTGAAATAATAAGTATTGTTTCCAAAATGGTGTTTAGTTTTTAGTTACACAAAGATAACAATTATTTAAAATGTCAATAGACTAAAAATTTTAGTTAAATTGAAAGATTTAAACAGTATTTTGTTAAGTGGTCTTCAATCCTAAAAAATAGGCTTTAAAAGGTTTTGTTATTTTTTGAAATAAATTTTAATAAAAAAGCATTTATTTTACTTTGATTGAATTCGGGTAATCGCTTGGTAATAAGTGCTTTATATGTTATATAAACGCTTGAATGAAGGCTTGTTTATTTTTGCTGATAAAACTGTGTATTTTGTAGGAATTATTTTTCTTCAATTACAAAATTTATGGTATTTTCACACCTCTTAAAACTATGATAAGTTACGTTAACGGACAGATTGCCGAATTAAATCCTGCTTTAGCAGTTATAGAAACTAATGGCGTAGGATATGGCTTATTAATTTCTTTAACAACTTACAGTCAAATTCAAGGAAAAACATCAGCTAAATTATACATCGAAAGTGTTTATGTGCGCGATGATAATCCTCGTTATTTTGGATTTGCTGACCTTGAAGAAAGAGACTTATTTCGAAAACTCATTTCGGTATCAGGTGTTGGGGGAGGAAGTGCCATTTTAATGCTATCGTCCTTAAGCGCTGCCGAAATTGCTGGAGCCATTAATACCGCTAATGTAGCCTTATTAAAAAGCATTAAAGGCATTGGCGAAAAAACAGCCCAACGCATAGTAGTTGATTTAAAAGGAAAAATGGGTAAACACGAAGGTGGAATTTCTCAAATTTTAAATCCAACGTACAATAAAAATAAAGATGAAGCGTTAATGGCTTTAGTTACTCTAGGTTTTCCTAAGTTGGTGGCCGAAAGAGCGATTGAAAAATCAATCAAACAACAAGGTGTAGCTACAGATAATGTTGAACTGCTGATAAAATCAGCCTTAAAAAATATGTAATTAAAAGCGTGGTAAAAGGAGTCGTAAAATTTCTTGTTGTCGGTTCTGTGTCGGTTGGCTTAATGAGCATCGTGGTTGGTTCCAAAGCCAAAAACGCGCCTTTAAGTAAGCCCCATAACTTTTACACACCTGTTTTAAATCCCGATTCTCCAGTAGTAACTAAGGATGATTTACATTACAAGTTTAACGACAACAATGGCGGGCAACCAAATTATGATGATAAAAGCGGTTTGTATTTAGGGAACCCTTCTAATGTTAAAACTGAAACGACCTACAATACCCAAACTGGTAATTATGATATCACTCAAAAAATTGGAGAGATGGATTACCGTCCAGAAACCTATGTAGAGTTTCAGGATTATCAAGATGAATTATTTAAGCAAGCTGTCAAAAATCATTGGAAATCAAAAATAAAGGCAGAGGATCTTCAGAATCAAAACAAAAAAGGTCTTGTTCCTAAGTTAACCATCAATAGCGAAATATTTGACAGAATTTTTGGTGGGAATCAAGTTGATATTAAACCAACAGGAACAGCCGAATTAATTTTTGCATTAAACAGAAACAAAACCCTCAATCCAGCCATTCCTCAGCGTCAGCAAAAGGTTACTAATTTCGATTTCAACATGCGTATTCAGTTGAATTTAATTGGTAAAATTGGAGATAAGTTAAAAATCACCACCAGTTATAACACCGAAGCATCCTTTGATTGGGAAAATCAAATGAAATTGGAGTACACGGGTTATGAAGATGAAATCATCAAAAAAATAGAGGCGGGTAACGTAAGTATGCCTCTAAACAGTACCTTAATTCAAGGTAGTCAAAGTTTATTTGGGGTTAAAACGCAATTACAATTCGGTCGATTAACGGCGACTACCTTATTCTCTCAACAACGAGGTAAAAAACAAGAGGTTTCTGTTCAGGGTGGGGCGCAAACCATGTATTTTAATGTGTCTGGAGATAACTATGAGGTCAACAAACATTACTTCATGGGGCATTTCTTCCGTGATAATTATGACCAATGGATGTCAACACTTCCAATTGTAACGACACCAGTAGTTATTACAAAAGTAGAGGTGTATATCACCAATCAAACCGGAAGTACAGAGCAGGTAAGAAGTATTGCAGCCTTTGCTGATTTAGGAGAAGATTCTGTTCATGTGAATAATGCTCTAAATAATTACAATGGGTCATTCTTTTGTCAACCAGCTAGTTCACCCTATGTGGTAAAAGATAGTGCAGGAACCCAACCTCATAACGGGGCTAATAATTTATATTATTTATTAACGGATCCAACCATTGGTTTAATTTCTCAGCGAAGCACAACCTTGCAAGCTATTAATTCAACCTTGCAAGCACCCTCACCTGGTGGCCCAAATAGTTGTAATCCAAACGGACAGTTTATGGTGGCGGCTAGAGATTTTGAATATGTCTCTAATGCTCGTAAATTAAATGCTTCAGAATATACCTTTAATAGCCGTTTAGGATTTATCTCTATTAATCAAGCTATCAATAACGATCAAACAGTAGCGATTGCGTATCAATATACTTACAACGGTAAAACCTATCAAGTAGGGGAGTTCTCAGATCAATTTACAACAGGTCCTTTATATTTAAAATTATTAAAAAGTGGGTCTATCACCAGTCCAAAATTTAGTACTTGGGACTTAATGATGAAAAACGTTTATTCACTAGGCGCCTATAATTTAAATTCAACCGATTTTAAATGTGATATTTACTATAACAATATTGAAACAGGAGTTGATATTCCTTATATTCCTTATGGTTCGGTGAATGGCAGGTTATTGATTCAAGTAATGGGGCTTGATAAGTTAAGCGTTAATGGTGATCCTCATTCAGATGGGGTGTATGACTTTGTAAAAGATTATACCATTAACCCCAATAATGGACGAATTTACTTATCAACCAAAGAGCCTTTTGGTAATAATTTAAGGTCTAAATTTGATGCAGCTGATTTTCCAACCGCTAATAAATATATTTATCAGGAGTTATATGATTCTACCAGAACCATTGCCCAGCAATTACCAGAAAAAAATAGGTTTAAAATAAAAGGTCAATATAAGTCGGCTTCAGGTTCCGAAATTTCCTTAAATGCCTTAAATATTCCGCAAGGTGCCGTATCGGTTACAGCCAACGGACAAAAATTGACCGAAAACGTGGATTATACGGTTGATTATACTTTAGGTCGTGTTAAAATTATTAACGAGAGTATTTTAAATTCAGGAGCAAATATTAAAGTTAGTACCGAGAGTAATTCATTATTCAACGTCCAGCAAAAAAGCTTATTCGGAACGCGGTTAGATTTTAAAGTCAATAAAGATTTAGTGTTAGGTGGAACTTTACTTCACCTAAACGAAAAGCCTGTGACTCAAAAAGTTAACATTGGTGATGAACCAGTTTCTAATACAATTTGGGGTGTAGATTATAACTATAAAACGGATGTTCCTTTCTTAACCCGATTAATTGATAAGATACCTTTAATTAACACCAAGGAAATGAGTAGCATTGTTACTAGAGGTGAATTTGCTCAGTTAATTCCAGGCAATGCCAAAGCTATTGGTAAAAATGGAAATTCATACGTTGATGATTTTGAAGGAAGTATTTCTTTAATTGATTTAAAAAGCCCAAGTGCTTGGTCAATGGCCAGTATTCCTCAAGGTCAACCAACAATGTTTCCAGAAGCCTCTTTACATGACGACATGAATATTGGAAAAAATAGAGCTCAGTTTAATTGGTATGCGATTGACCCTTTATTTTATGGTTTACAAAACACAAGCATTAAACCTAGCAATATTCCAGAAGCGACCTATTCAAATAACTTCATGCGTCAGGTTCTTGAAACTGAGTTATTCCCTAGCAAAACACCTCCAAATGGTCAGCCAGTTGTATTATCTGTATTAGATTTAGCTTTTTATCCTGGTGAGCGTGGGCCTTATAATTATGATGTGGCACCTACAGGAACTTCGGCAGGTATCTTACCAAACGGACGTTTAGCAAGTCCAGAAAGTCGTTGGGGTGGTATTATGAGAAGGTTAGAAACAAATGACTTTCAGGCCGCTAATATTGAATATGTTCAGTTTTGGATGATGGATCCATTTAATAGTGACTATAACAATGGTACTTATCCCGATATGGATGCGAATAGTAAACCTAGTGGAGAGTTATACATTAACTTAGGTAATATTAGCGAGGATATTGTAAAGGACGGTAAAATGTTATATGAAAATGGTTTACCAGGAAAACCATCTGGGGCTAATGCTAATTTGCCAACCATTGAAACAAATATTGGAAAAACACCAATGATTAGTCCAATTGCCAATTCGTTTGTAAATGATCCAGATGATAGACCATTTCAAGATGTGGGTTACGATGGTTTATCCGATTCGGCAGAGGTTAGAAAGTTTTCATCATTTATTAATGCATTAAATGCATCAGGGGCATCAGGTGCAGATGTTCAAGCGGCTTTAGATGATCCAAGTTCTGATAAATACCATTTCTTTAGAGGAAGTGATTACGATCAATTATCAAATTTACAAGGGAATACCTTACACCGTTATAAAAAATACAATGGTCCTGAAGGAAACTCACCAACAGAGGCTCAATATCCAGATGCTGGAATACCAAGTGCTGCTTCTAATATTCCAAATATAGAGGATATTAATAAGGATAATACTTTAAGCGAAACAGAAAACTATTATCAATATAAAATTAGAATTTCTCCTCAAGATTTAACACCAAACAATGTTGGTCAAAACTATATTGTTAACGTGATTGAAGGTTCAGCGACAATTGGAAATACTCAAAAAAATGTAAAATGGTATCAGTTTAAAGTTCCTGTAACCGAGTTCGAAAAATCAGTTGGTTCAATTGAAGGATTTAATTCTATCCGTTTTATGCGTGTATTTATGAAAGGCTTTGATAAGCCCGTTGTTTGTCGTATTGCTCGTATGGAATTAGTTAGAAGTGATTGGAGACGTTATGCATTTGATTTACAAAAACCAGGTGAATATATTGCTAATGATGATAATACCACCACGTTTGATGTTTCGGCAGTGAGCTTACAGGAAAATGGTCAGAAAAAACCGGTAAATTATGTTATTCCTCCAGGCATTAATCAGCAACAAAATGTACAAACCACTAACCTTGTTTTATTAAATGAGCAAGCTTTATCATTAAGGGCATGTAATTTAAAAGATGGCGATAGTAGAGCAATTGTAAAAAGTACCGATTTAGATGTACGTTCTTTTGGAAAGATGAAATTGTTTATGCACGCCGAAAAATTAGGAATTGATCCATTAAATGATGGCGATGTCACTGTATTTGTGCGTTTAGGGTCAGATTATAATAATAACTATTATGAATATGAAATCCCTGTGAAATTAACGCAACCTGGTTATTATGATCCTAATGTAGAGGCTGATAAATATAATGTTTGGCCATCTGATAATGAGTTTATAATTGATTTTGAAAGAATTGCGTCTGCTAAAATCAACCGTAATGGTAGCTCGGGGATTGATTTAGCCTCTATGCAAAGGCCATATACCGAAGCAGATGGTAACAATAATATTACAGTCGTTGGTAATCCAAATTTAGCCAGCATTAAGAGTTTAATGATTGGTATTCGAAATCCTAAAGATAATGGCGCTTTACCAAAATGTGTTGAAGTTTGGGTAAATGAGTTGAGGTTAACAGACTTTGTTAATAAAGGTGGTTGGGCCACCACAGGAAGTGTGCAAGCTAAATTAGCTGATTTAGGCCAAGTCTCTTTAGCGGCTACCTATAGTAAGCCTTATTTTGGAAGTATTGAAAAGAAAATTAGTGAGCGAAGCAGAGAAACAAACTTCCAATGGGATGCTGCCTCAACCTTTCAATTAGGTAAATTTTTCCCAGTAAAATGGAAAGTGAATTTGCCAGTGTATTATGCTTATGGTCAAACAAAAATTACTCCTCAGTATAGCCCTTATGATCCAGATATTAAAATTGATAATCCGAACATTGACCCTGAGCTAAAAAAACAAATTAAGAAAAATGCACAAGACGTTACTGTTAGGAAAGGCTATAATTTTTCTAATGTGAGGATAGATGGTTTTAAAAAGGAAGGCGCTAAGCCAATGCCCTGGGATGTCTCCAACTTCTCATTTACCTATGCTTATAATGAAACAACACGGCGAAACGTCAATATAGATCACAGTATTATTAAAACATATAGAGGTGCTATATCATATAATTATGCCATTACCGCTAAAGCATGGACTCCTTTTAAGAAAACTAAATCTAAAATTTTAAATAATAAATGGATGGCTCTGGTTAAGGACTTTAATTTAACGCCATTGCCTAGTCGTTTAGGATTTAATATGGATGTGAATAGAAGTTATAGCGAATTGTTAAATCGAGATATTACTAGTTTTTACTCAGGTAGTACTAATAATTTTACTCAAGCTCAGTATAATAAAACATTTAATATGACACGTAATTATGATATGCAGTGGAATATTACAAAAAACTTAAAATTTGATTACACTGCTAATAATGACGGGCGTATTTTAGAACCCTTAAATAAAATTGATACCCAAGAAGAAAGAGATTCAATTAAACGAAATTTAATTGGATTAGGAACGACGGTTAGTTTCCGTCAGCAATCTAATTTAAATTATCAAATCCCAATTAATAAAATTCCAATCTTTGATTTTATTAATGCCACTGCTAAATACAGTACATCTTATACTTGGACCCGTAGACCATTTGCCCAAGAATCTATTGGCAATACCATCCAAAATACAAATACTAAAAACTTAAACGGGACGTTTAATATGACAACCCTTTATAATAAGATTCCTTATTTTAGAAAAATTAATACGGGCGCTACCGGAAAACCAGCTTCTGCTACCAAGGGTGCTGAAAAAGGAAAAGATAGCACTAAGGTCAGTTCAGATAACGGAAAAGACATTCTAGAGTTTCTTGCCAGAGGGATTATGATGATTAAACAGGTTTCCATGTCTTATCAGCAAACTAATGGGACAGGATTACCAGGGTTTTTCCCAAGTTCACAATATTTAGGGATGGATCCAAGTAAGAATATGGCTCCAGGGTTTGGCTTTGTGAGCGGTTCAAACGATAGTATTTTAAGAAAATCAATTGATAATAATTGGTTAGTGAAAAATCAAAATCAAAGTTTACCATATACAACTACCAATACACAAAATATTACCTACAGAGCAAATGTTGAGCCCCATGGAAGTTTAAAAATTGAATTTAATGGAACGAAAACTTATGCGCAAAATCAATCTACTTATGTGAGGTATGGTGGCGATTCGTTATCGGATAATGGAAATAGAGGCTACTTATTTGAAACACCAAATAATACTGGAAATTACAGTATCAGTGTATTTACCCTAGGTAAATCATTTAAAGATAAAGGCAATGTAAAAGGTGGACAATCTGTTTTATTTGACGAGTTTTTAACCGTTCGACAAGATATTGCAAGAGAATTATCGTATTCAAAAGATAATAGAGTTATTCATGAGTACATTGATGCTAAAGGAGATGTTCAATACGATGGATATAGCAATACGCAACAAGATGTATTAATGGGAGCGTTTTATCAAACCTATACAGGTAAAAAACTCAAAGGAGTAGGAACTGATAAAATGTTTAAACAAGTTCCTATGCCAAACTGGACAGTAAGTTGGGATGGTTTAGGAAAACTAAAGTTTATGAAAAAGTATTTCCAATCGGTTACAATCCGTCATGCTTATAGAGCATTATATACCATTGGCGGTTATGCTAATAACTTATTATATACAGAAGGTCAAGATACTCGTGTACCTGTGGCAGCTGGAATAGGGCAATCGTCAAATTTTAACCCTAAATACACTATGCAGGGAGCTACAATTTCAGAGGCATTTAGTCCGTTGATTAAATTTGATTTTAAATTTAAGAAACCAGGCTTGTTAGCTAATTTTGAAATTAAGAAAGATAAAACCGTTAACTTAAACGTGACAGGTCCGCAAATTATTGAAACCAAAGGTCAGGAGTATGTGGTAGGGGTTGGATATCGTTTCCCTAATTTGACTATTAATGCTATTAAAATAAAAGGACAACCAATAAAGAGTGACTTAAACTTTAAATTAGATTTATCTTATCGAAGAAATATGACCATTATTCGACGTATTGTAGATGAAATTAGTACACCAACAGGCGGACAAAATATTATTACTCTTAAAACGGCTTTAGATTACCAACTAACACAAGCTATTAATTTAAGGTTCTTCTACGATTGGATTAAAACAACCCCTCAAACATCTAACTCTTTCCCTACAGCGAATACAAATGCTGGATTTAGTTTGAGATTTAATTTACAATAGCACCGTGAATCAAAAATTAAGCATGGATGATTTAGGTCGATTAAGTTCAGATGAATTTAAGACAACCGCTAAGCACAAAATCATATTAGTCCTTGATAATATCAGAAGTTTAAATAATGTGGGTTCGGCTTTTAGAACTTCTGATGCCTTTTTAATTGAAAGCATTTATTTGTGTGGGGTAACTGGAACGCCACCAAAACCAGAAATTGAGAAAACAGCTTTAGGAGCCACAGCAACAGTTTCGTGGGTTTATTTTAAAACCACTCAAGAAGCGATGGATGATTTAAAATCTAAGAATTATTATATCGCATCTGTTGAACAAGCAAAAAATTCTATCATGTTAAACAAGTTCCAAAAACCAAATGGACCCTTGGCCATTGTTTTTGGAAATGAAGTGTATGGGGTTGAACAAAATATTATCAATCAAAGTGATGCGTGCATAGAAATTCCTCAATTTGGCACAAAACACTCCTTTAATGTTTCTGTCAGCATGGGAATTGTGCTTTGGGAACTGTTACGCTGAAGGGACTATAGAGACAAAAGAGATTATTTGACTTAAGGGACAAAATCTTTTGAGTCAAATAGTCCCATCCGACCTTTTCGTCTCTTCGATCTTTTCTAATGATATTTATTAAACACATCCCAACTTTCTAAATAGGCTTTATATAATAAATCCTTGTTGAGGTTTAACTCAATATGATTGGTATTAAAATATTGCTCTAAATCTTCAGTAGCCAAATTACCGGTTAAATCATCTTTAGCCATCGGACAGCCACCAAAACCATGAATAGACACGTCAAAACGTTGACAGCCGCTTTTGTAAGCTGCATCAATTTTCTCTTGAGCTTTTTCTTTAGTGGAGTGTAAGTGCGCACCAATTTCAATGTGCTTAAATTCAGGAATGATATTAGAAAATAAGTAAGAGATGTTTTCTTGATTAGAAATACCTATGGTATCTGAAAGTGCTATAATTTTAACACCTAAGTCACTTAATTTTTTTGTCCAATTAATTACAGTATCGCTATTCCAAACGTCGCCATAAGGATTTCCAAATGCCATTGAAATATAAACCACTAATTCTTTTTTATGTTGTACACATAAATTCTGAATTTCTTCTACACGAACTAATGATTCAGAGATGCTTGAGTTCGCATTACGTTGCTGAAAGGTCTCTGAAATAGAAAACGGAAACCCTAAGTAGTTAATTTCATCAAAAGAACAGGCATCTTGGGCGCCGCGCGTATTGGCAATAATGGCAAGTAATTTACTTTTGGTGGTACTTAAATCTAATTGTTTTAATACCTCTGCCGTATCATGCATTTGAGGAATGGCTTTTGGAGAAACAAAGCTTCCAAAATCAATCGTATCAAATCCAATGTTTAACAATGAATTGATGTATTTAGATTTAACCTCAGTAGGAATAAGATCTTTAATGCCTTGCATGGCATCTCTAGGACATTCAATCAGTTTCATGATAATATATTTTGACGAATTAATTCTTTGTTGATTTTTTTAATTAAAGAAGGCCCTTCATAAATAAAGCCTGTATATAATTGTATTAAATCCGCTCCGGCTTTTATCTTTTCAATAGCATCTTCAGGGCTATGGATTCCTCCAACACCAATCACCGGGAAGGCGTTATGAGATTGTGTTTTTAAATAGGCAATGACTTCCGTACTTCTTTTTGTTAGAGGTTTTCCGCTTAATCCACCCATTCCAATGGCTTCTATCTCAGCTTTAGGGTAGGTAAGAGGTTCGCGAGCAATGGTTGTATTGGTTGCTACAATCCCATCTATTTTAGTGCTTTTTACAATATCAATAATATCGTCTAATTGAGAGTTGGTTAAATCGGGTGCTATCTTTAGTAATATAGGTTTACGGTTAGGCTTAGCTTGATTAATGGTTTGCAAATGATTTAACAAATGGGTTAACGGTTCTTTATCTTGTAACTCTCTTAAATTAGGAGTGTTAGGAGAACTTACATTAACCACAAAATAATCTACCACATCAAATAAAGCATTAAAGCAGTACTCATAATCTTTAATAGCCTCTTCATTGGCTGTTATTTTGTTTTTTCCAATATTACCTCCAATAATGGTATTTGTTTTTTTATATTTTAAACGAATTGCTGCTGCATCAACACCTTCATTATTAAATCCCATTCTATTGATTAGCGCTTGATCATCCTGTAATCTGAACAATCTAGGTTTATCATTACCAGGTTGAGGTTTTGGCGTTAAAGTGCCAATTTCAATAAATCCAAAGCCTAATGAGGAAAGTTCATTAAATACTTTCGCATCTTTATCTAAACCAGCGGCTAAACCCACTGGGTTCTTAAAAGTAAGTCCAAAAAGTTGTTTTTTTAACTTGGGATGAGAAAATCCAAAAAAAACAGAGGCTAAAAATCGACCAAAGGCATTTCCAAGAGCCAATTTCATGAGGTCAAATGTTAAATAATGAGCCTTTTCAGGGTTTAATTTGAATAATAATGGTTTTAATAATAGTTTATACATACTCTACAAAGGTACGATTTATGCGGTTTTTAATGATTTCAACTATAATATTGTTAATAAAAAAAAACTTTTTTTTGGTTTTTTTAACTGTAATAAAAAAAAACGTGTATTTTTGCAATCAAATTAATAAAACTTAAACAAAAAATTAAAATGAAAAAAGTATTATCTATCGTTGCTGTAGCTGCATTATCAGCTGCATTTGTATCTTGTGGTCCTTCTAAAGAAGAAATGGAAGCAAAAGAAAAAGCTAAAGCTGATTCAACTGCTGCTGCTGCTCAAGCACAAACTGATTCTTTAGCTAAAGTTGCTGAAGCTGAAACTGCTGCTGCTGCTGAAGCTGCTGCAAAAGCTACTGCTGATTCTACAAGAATCGCTGATTCAACTGCTGCTGCAACTAAAGGTGCTAAAAAGAAATAATCTTTCTTTAAAGACTAAAAAAGCCCGAACTTGTTCGGGCTTTTTTTATGGATTATATTTCGGAAAACTCATGAAATAGTGGCTTAGTATTTTTAAAGCCCCGTATGTTTCCTAAATAATTTAATAGCTAAGGCCAATAATATGATGCCGAATACTTTTTTAACAATAGTTATACCGCCTACACCAAGTAATTTTTCAACTCGATATAAATTTTTTAGGATAATGTAAACAATAATGATATTGAGGATAATGGCTGTTATAATTGAAATGATATTATATTCAGCTCTTATAGACAATATATGACCCTATTTTGAATTTTATAAAATCGCGCGATGTTTCTGATTTTATATTTTTTGTTACCTATTTAACCGCTTTGGTTAGTTTAATTTATGCGTTAACATAACCCTTAAAGGTTTTACAACTAATACAAATGTATTGTTTATAGTCTTATTAAGAGTGATTATTGTGTTTAGTCTTTCCAACTGCTATTATCAAATTAAGAGATGTTTTTTACTATAATAAAAAACATGTATTTTTGCAATCAAATTAATAAAACTTAAACAAAAAATTAAAATGAAAAAAGTATTATCTATTGTTGCTGTAGCTGCATTATCAGTTGCATTTGTATCTTGTGGTCCTTCTAAAGAAGAATTGGAAGCAAAAGAAAAAGCTAAAGTTGATTCAATTGATATAGCAAAAATTGATTCTATAGCCATTGCTGATGCTCTTGCTGCTGACCAAGCTAAAGTTGATTCAACAGCTGCTGCTGTTGCTGAGCAAGCTAAACTTGATTCATTAGCTTTAGCTACTCCTGCTAAAAAAGGAAAATAATCTTTCTTTAAAGACTAAAAAAGCCCGAACTTGTTCGGGCTTTTTTTATGGATTAGATTTCGGAAAACTCATGAAATAGTGGCTTAGTTTTTTTAAAGCCCCGTATGTTTCCTAAATAATTTAATAGCTAAGGCCAATAATATGATGCCGAATACTTTTTTAACAATAGCTATACCGCCTACGCCAAGTAATTTTTCAACTCGATATAAATTTTTCAGGATAATATAAACTATAATGACATTGAGGATAATAGCTGTGATAATTGAAATGATATTATATTCAGCTCTTATAGACAACAAGGTGGTTAAAGTTCCTGTTCCTGCAATTAAAGGAAAAGCAAGCGGAATAACTGAAGCAGTAGCTGGCATGGTATCTTTTGTTATTTGAACACCTAAAATCATTTCAAAGGCAACAATAAATAATAAGATAGAACCTGCAATCGCAAAATCACCAATTGATATTCCAACGATATCTAAAATAGTTTGACCTAAAAATAAAAAAACAATCATAATCCCTAAGGATACAAAAGAAGCCTTAGAGGCATTGATTTCTCCGGTTTTTTGTTTTAAGCTAATAATGATAGGAATAGAACCAATAACATCTATGACAGCAAAAAGTACCATAGTTACTTTTAGTATTTCAATAATATCAAATTGTAAATTCATATTAGTTTTTTTTTGTGCAAAGTTAAATGATTAAAAGGAATTTAAAGAATGGCAACTGATTATTATTTAGTAAGTTTATGATATGAAAAACTATATCATCTTCATTCTATCTTTCAACATTTTATTTTCTTGTACTCAGGTTAATTCAAACGGAGAAAAAACAATTACTCAAGGCCAGGATACGCTAGCTTCAGTTGAAATATCAACTTCTAAAATAGATGCATTAAATACTTTATCTGAAATAGATGAGACAGAGACGAATTCATTTCTTTTTAAAGCAAGTGGCATTGAACCAGGGTGGCTGTTGGAAATTTCTGAATTTAAAATAAAGTTAGTGATGGATTACGGAAAAGATAGTGTGATTTTAGATAATAAAGGTGGCGTTATTAATGGCAAGGAGGATTATCATTATGAAATACAGGATAAAGATATCAGTAAAAGTTTTTCTGTTAAAGCCATGAATAAGCCTTGTATTGATGGAGGTAGTGGTGATAAAAAAGATAGAGTAGTGGTGGTAAAATATAAAGGTAAAACTTACCAAGGTTGTGGTAGTTTTGTGAAATAGAAAAGCTTGAATATTGTTGATAACCCATTGATTTTTAAATCTTTTTAAGGATTTGTAGCCTAAAATATTTAGTAATATTGTATCATGTTTTATAATTGGAAAATAGCTCTTGCTGACAAACACTTTAGAAATCGATTTTTTGTTTCTTTAGTAGTGGTGAGTATTATTTTAACTGGTTTTGCCTCACTATTAGCTTATATTGAAACTAGACAAGGCCATACATTTTATGATCCTATTTTGAATTTCATTAAGCCACGAGATGTTTCTGATTTTATATTTTTTGTAACTTACCTAACCGCTTTGGTTGGTTTAATTTATGCGTTTTCATCACCTTATAGATTTTTACATCTAGTACAAATGTATGGTTCATTAACTTTGTTAAGAGTGATTACTTTATTTTTTGTTCCATTAGACCCTCCAACAGCTATCATTCCATTAAGAGATGTTTTTTTAACTCATACATTTTACGCTGGTAATGAAAATTTAAAAGATTTGTTTTTTAGTGGTCATGCAGCCACCTTATTTTTGTTTTTCTTTTTTGCTAATAATAAGGTACTTAAAGCTTTGTTTTTAGTTTCCGCAATTGCTGTTTCTATGGGCGTGGTTGTTCAGCATGTGCATTATAGTTATGATGTGTTAGCTGCTCCTATTTTTGCTTACATCGCTTATAAAGTGATTACCAAATTCTCTAAACACTACTATAGCGAGGTTACTCATGAGCTTTAAACAAGCTTTTGTACAAAACATTTTATAGGACCTAATTAATCGCAATTTTTTATTGGTATTTTTAAATAGTGAGAGCTATAATAAAATATGGGTGTGTGATGCTTTGCATAGTGTATTTAGCATCATGTAAACATCAAGAGTCACTGACTAAATCCTCCGAATCTTCAGGAAAAATATCTACTTCGCTTAAAAAAAAATATGCTCAACAACTTGGTGTTTCTGAATCTGATATAAAAAATGAAAAATTATATCAATTTATTAATGATTGGTATGGCATAAAATATAAATATGGAGGCAAGGATAAAAATGGGATTGACTGTTCTGGATTAACCTCTTTTTTATATTCGGTTGTGTATAAAAAAACGATTGCTTGTTCTACCAAAGATTTGGTTAATGAAGTAAAAAAAATAAAAGAATCTGATTTACGCGAAGGCGATTTGGTTTTTTTTAATACCAATGGTAAAAGTATTTCGCATGTTGGAGTTTATTTGCAAAACCATAAGTTTGTTCATGCTTCATCAAAAAAAGGTGTTATGATTAGTGATTTAAATGAACCTTATTTTAAAAAAGCTTATGTAAGTTCAGGACGAATTAAATAGTTCATGAGGTCAATTAATTAACAAGGAAGCTCTTCCTATATTATTACTGTTTACATATTTTTGAGAAATCAGATAATGGCCTTTTGCTAAACCATCTGTTGAAACTTTAATAGTAGATAAATTAGAGTCATTGATGGTTATTTCTTTCACCTTTTCTCCAAATAGAGATGTGATGGTAAGGATGCTTTTTTCATATACATTCTGTTCATTGAAAATATAAAACTCATTTTGTGCAGGGTTGGGGTAAATCTTCATTTTTGAAAAATCTTGTAAATCTTCTATACCTACATTATTCGAGATAGGCATTGTAAACGTTGTACATCGTTCACATCCATAATTATCTTTTCCGCATACCGTGTGAGTGCCAGCACAAATGTTATATGCAGGAAAAAAATTAAAGGCAAGATAAACGCCATCTAGCCAAAAGGTGACAGGTCCATTTTGAGTGGATCCTCCTGTAGCCAACATGTTAGCAGTTCCGGTACAACAAGTTGGGCAGCTAGTTGCAACGATATTACTGACAGAAACATTGAGTGTGTTTGTGGCAGTTGTTTGGAAGTAATTGTAGGAAGTTCCAATTAAATTATTTGTTACATCAAAAAACTGAAAAGTATAAAGTCCTGAGCAAGGGCACATGTTACCAATGGTAAAGGTATTTGAGTTTGCCGTATAAGGCAAAGGATTTGAACAATTAGATGAATTTGCGGTAATGACGGTATAAGGAGGGACTGCATTTGTTACAGTAAATGTGATTTCCCCATCACATGTTCCATAGCATATAGCATTTTGGGTAATAGTGTTTATAATCGATACTTGTGACTTTATCTTTGTAAAAGATAATATGACACACAAGACAATAAAAGTCAGTTTCATAATAGATCACTTAAAGCGTTTGTTAAATATAGTCAAAAAAGAGTTTAATTGATTTGTTCTATCAAAACGTATCTGTTAAAAACAATCTGTTTTATTAAATTTAAAAAAGACTAATCATAGTAACTTAACAACATGATTAAAATTTTTTATAAAACATGTTTTGCCTTTTCTGTATTGGCAATGATGGCATTTATTACAAAACAACAAGAACCAAAATCTGGTCCTGAATTTTTGCGTTCAGAATCACGTTGGGTAGATTCGGTTTTTGCCTCACTTAATCCTGATCAGCGTTTAGCTCAACTGTTTATGGTTGCCGCCTATAGTAATAGAGATATGAAACATGTAGCAGAAATTAGAGAATTAGTTGAAAAATATAACATCGGTGGTTTAATATTTATGCAAGGTGGTCCATACCGAGAGGCTAAATTAAATAACTATTATCAAAGTAAGGCTAAGACGCCTTTACTGATTTCAATTGATGGTGAGTGGGGTTTAGCAATGCGATTAGATAGTACTCCTAAATATCCACGTCAAATGACACTAGGCGCTATACAAAATGATTCTTTGATTTATGAGATGGGTAAACAAATTGCCCGAGAATGCAAACGAATGGGCATACATGTGAATTTTGCACCAGTAGCAGATGTTAATAATAATCCATTAAATCCTGTCATTGGTATGCGAAGTTTTGGTGAAAATAAATTTAATGTTGCTAATAAAGCGGTAATGTATATGAAAGGCCTGCAAGTAGAAGGTGTTATGGCAAATGGAAAACATTTTCCTGGTCATGGTGATACAGATAGTGATTCTCATATGACATTGCCAATTATTAGTGCTTGCAAGGAACGAATGGATACACTAGAGTTATATCCATTTAAACAATTGTTTGATCAAGGGTTATCTAGTATTATGGTAGCACATTTATTTATTCCATGTTATGATACTGCAAAAAATACTGCATCAACCTTATCTCCATATATTATTCAGGATTTATTAAAAAAACAATTAGGTTTTCAGGGTTTGATTTTTACAGATGCTTTAAACATGAAAGGAGTTGCTAGTTTCTATGACCCTGGTATGGTTGATGTAAAAGCTTTATTGGCAGGTAATGATGTGTTATTATTTGCAGAAAATGTTCCTAAAGCAATGGAACAAATTAAAATTGCTATATCAAGAGGTCAAATTACACAAGAAGAAATAGATGCGCGTTGTAAAAAAATATTGAAAGCAAAATACTGGTGTGGCTTAGACAAAAAACAGTTTGTAAATCCTAAAAATTTGTATGAGGATTTAAACACAAAGGCATCATTTGTAATGAATACTAAACTAGCTGAGGCTTCTGTAACCTTATTAAAAAACGATCAGTCTATTTTACCACTTCAGAGATTAGATACGATGAAAATTGTAGAAGTCTCCATTGGTGATTCAAAAGCTAATGTCTTTTCTAATACCATTAATAAATATGCTAAGATTGATCATTTAGGAATTGACCATGATGCCAATAAAAAAGATCGAGATTCTTTATTATCAAAATTAAAAAAATATAATGTAGTTATTTTACAAGTTAATAAAACGGCTTATAAACCCGAAAAAGATTTTGGATGTTCAGCAGGAAGTTTCGAAATCATTTCTAAAATATGTCATCTAAAGACTACAATTACCTGTTTATACTCTAATCCTTATTTAATCAATAAATTAGACGTTAATTCATCGAAAGCGATTTTAAATGTTTATGAATATAATCAGTTTAGTCAGAAAGCCGCAGCAGATGCGGTGATGGGCGCTATTGTCGTAAATGGCAAGCTTCCAGTTTCTACGAAATACTTTGTAGCTGGCACGGGTTATGAAATCAAGCAACCTATAAGAGTACAGTATGTTACTCCTGAACAAATTGGGATTAATAGCGATAAACTTTTACGCATAGATTCCATCGCCTTATTAGGAGTAAAAGAACATGCTTATCCTGGTTGTCAGATTGTTGCCATAAAAAATGGTAAAGTGTTTTATCAGAAAAATTTTGGTAAACAAAGTTATGAAGTATCCTCCGAAATAGTAGACGATCATACCATATATGATTTAGCCTCATTAACTAAAATTTTATCATCATCTTTATCCTTAATGAAATTGAATGAACAAAAGAAATTTGATTATGAGCAACATTTAGATTATTATTTTCCTGAATTAGTAGGGACTAATAAGTCTGATATTCATTACAAAGATATGTTGACTCATCAATCAGGTTTACCAGCTTGGTTGCCATTTTGGCAAAAAACGGTTGATAAAAAGAATGTATACAAAACAGGGTATTATAGTGATGAATATTCCGAAAAATTTCCAGTGCAAGTGGCGAAAGATTTATATGTTGTAAAAGATTTTAATGATACAATTTATAACCAAATAATGAGTTGTAAAATGGAGGAAACCTGCAAGTATGTATATAGTGATATAGGATATTATTTCTCTAAAATATTGATTGAAAGACTGACAAATTCAAAATTAAACACATATGTCCAAACACAATTTTATGAACCTCTCAATTTAGGTTTAACATATTTACCATTAACTGTTTATCCTGAAAATCAAATAGCTCCAACAGAAAATGATTTGAAATTTAGAAAGCAATTAATTAGAGGATACGTTCACGATCAAGGAGCTGCCTTGATGGGAGGTGTGGCAGGACATGCTGGTTTATTTGGTAATGCCAATGATGTAGGTATTATTATGCAAATGCTATTAAATAATGGAACCTATGCTGGACAAAAAATATTAGATAGTTCTGTGATTCATCAATTTACTAGCACTCATTTTTCTGATAATAGAAGGGGATTATGTTTTGATAAACCAGAGTTTGATGAAAAAAAAGAAAGTCCAGTGAATAAAGATTGTAGTTTGAAAAGCTTCGGACATAGCGGATTTACTGGCACGTTTGCTTGGGCAGATCCTGAAAATGGATTAATATTTGTTTTTTTATCTAATAGAGTTTATCCAAGTGCTGACGAGAATAAATTGATTAAGTTAGGTATTAGAAGTAAAATTCATAAAACATTATATGAGGCTGTCAACCAAAATTCGTTTCTTTTAAATTAAGTATTTAATCGTTACTTTTATTGTTCTAACAACCATTATGATGAGTGATACTTTGCAAAATCAAAAAGAACAAATTCTAAAGTTATTAAAAGAAAAATCTGTGATGAAGCAAGATGTTTTTAGAAATACACTTGCTGCTTTTGATTTAGTAAAACAATCTGTTGCCGAGATTTCTAACGAATTGGGAAAAGAAACTCAAGTCATTGATAAACGCATTAATGTGGCATATACAGAAACAAATAATTATGCTACTCAATTAAAAGTAGCTGGTGATATGTTAGAATTCTTTATGCATACTAATGTTTTTGAATTCGATAAATCACATACCATGTTTAAAACTGGTTATGTTAAGCAAAACGCCTATAATTCTTATTGTGGCATTATTAATGTTTATAATTTTTTAGCCGATTCATTTAAGTATAATCGCTTAAATGATTTAGGATATTTAGTTTGTAGAATATTTATTAATAGAGAAATGAAATTTTTTATAGAAGCCAAGGGCTCTATAGGAATTAAATATTCTTCTTTTTCCACTGAACCTTTAAATAAGGAACAATTACATGAGATTATTAATGAATTAATTATTTATGCTATTACCTTTGATTTATTTACTCCTCCTGCTGAGCAAGTAAGGGAAGTATCTGTAAATGAAATTCAAGAGAAGGTGAGTAGCATTAATCTTAGAACAGGAAAACGTTTAGGTTATGGTTCTAGTGCTTCTTATGAAGAAGATTCAAATATGTATATATAACTAGTGCATGCTAACAAAAAATAAGTTTTATACGATTTCATTTGTAGAGGGAGCTTCTGTTATGGCTGCAGAAATCTGTGGTGCTAAGCTATTAGCCCCATTTTTTGGAAGTAGTTTATATGTATGGAGTTCTGTTATGGCGATTACTTTAGGAGGCTTAGCCTCTGGGTATTTTTTTGGAGGTAAATTAAGTAAGCGTTTTGATAAAGAAAAGAACTTATTGTTTGTTTTGGTAGCTGCCATTTTCTTTTTGTGTTCAATGCCTATTTTAACCTCGGTGTTTGTATTTACATCTTCTGTATTCCCATTAATACCTGCGGTTATTATTAGTGTTTTTTTCTTATTATTTCCAACCATGTTGTGCATGGGGGCAACCTCTCCATTAATTATTTCAATATTAACCAATCAGGCACAAAGTAGTGGAGAAAATAGTGGGAAAGTATATGCTATTTCAACGGTGGGCGGTATTCTGTCTACATTTTTGTGTGGATTTTATTTAATACCCAATACTGGAGTAAAACTGTCATTAATTTGTTTTGCCATAGCTTTATCATTGGTAACATTACTGCTAATCATTAAAAAAAAAAGTAAACTAATTGCGATTGTTCTCTTTTGTACTTTTTCAATCACCACATTTATTTTTTTGACCTTAAAACCTAATAAATTTTCTATTTATCAATCAGAAGGAATTTTAGGTAAGTTAGAAATTAGAGATGAACCAAATCAAAATAACTCTTCAATTATTGAACGCAAATTACTTATCAATAATATTGTTCAAACAGAAATGAATTTACAGAATCATCAATCTGTTTCAGACTATGTAAGATTACTTGATAGAAATAAAATGTTTTTCCCGAAAGGAAAGATGTTGATTTTGGGTTTAGGGGGTGGGGTAGTTGCTAATATGTTTCAGGATGAGACTTATGATGTCACCGCTGTAGAGTTTGACGAAAGAATCATCGAAATGTCTAAACGTTTTTTTTATTTAAATGATTCTATAAAGACGATTTGTTCAGATGCACGGTATTATATAAATCATAGTTCTGAAAAATATAATGTTATCTTATTTGATGTGTTTAAAGCAGAAGAGCAACCTTCACATATTATTACTCAAGAAAGTTTAATTAAATTAAAAATGATGTTAGATACGAATGGTCTTGTATTAATTAATACACATGGATATTTAAAAGATAAAAAAGGTTTAGGGACACAATGTTTGCTTGTGACATTAAAAGATGCTGGATTTAATATTAAAATTTGTACTTCAAGTGAAGAAGAAGATTATAGAAATTTATTAATTGTAGCGTCTCAAAAGCCACTTTTAGTGACATTAAATAATGAGTTGTCTCCAATAATTTATGCTGATTTAAAAACAATCAGTACTGATAATCAACCAATCATGGAAGTGTTAAATGCCTCAGCTAATCAGTCTTGGAGAAGTAATTATTTGAAAAATTATATTATTTGGAATTACTGATTAAAGACTTTGTTAAGTCGCTTTAATAATAACATCATAACAATAAAGGCAATCATGAGTAAGGCAAAGTTTAACCAAAAGAAATTTGCTTTATGATCAAACTTATCCCAATTTTTAGCTAATACACCACTTAATTTATTTCCTATAGAGGTTGCTAAACTCCAACCACCCATCATTAATGCAGTATAGCGTGCTGGCGATAATTTAGACACCATCGATAAACCCATAGGACTTAGACATAGTTCGCCAATTGTAATAACACCATAACATCCCACAAGCCACCAAGCGCAAGCCTTATCATGTCCATTATTGGTATAATTGACAGCGGCTACCATTACTAAAGTAGATAAGGCGCTAATTAATAGTCCATAGGAAATTTTAGTGGCTGTGGTTGGTTCTTTTTTTCTTTTTCTTAAGAATCCAAAAAACATTACCACAAGTGGAGTTAAGGTAATTACAAAAAATGGATTGATTGATTGGAATAGTTCTGTCGGAATTAAGTATAATTTTTTTCCTTGTTCAGGATATTTTTCAGGAGATAAATTTTTAAAATAGGATGGATAGTCAACCTGTTTTATAGGTTTTCCATTAGCATCTTTTATTTTTCTAAAATGTTCATCTAATTTAAATACAGAATCTGTTTTAGCTATAACCGAGGTATCACATTGTGTTAAAAATACGGCAGGTTTAACAAATGTTGTTGGCATTTCCCTGTCTGTATATGAATTGGCATAAGTGGTTAATGCTGTTCCGTTTAATTTAAAAATGGCCCAAAAAATAATAACGATGCCAAAGATAGTATACATGGTTCCTACCGATTGACGCTCTTCCACATTACAACTTTTGTATATGGTAAAATAAAAATAAACGATAGGAATACACGCACACAAAAAGGCATCTGTACTATCGCTTCCAAAAATAGTGTCAGGGATAAACCAACCTATGGCACCAAATCCTACAGCAACCCCTAATACTTTTAGAAAACGCATAATAACAGGTTTATCTTCCGGTTTAGGTTCTTTTCGAACATCAACATGCTTGTAATGAGGCATACCTATCCAAAAGGTAATCACTCCAATAAACATTCCTATACCTGCAGCAATAAACGCCCAATCCCATCCATATTTAATTCTCATAAAGGCAGCGATGAAGTTGCAAAAGAAAGCCCCTATATTAATACTCATATAAAATAAATTATAGCCAGTATCTTTATTAGACTTGTATTGAGGGTCATTGTATAAATTACCTAATAAAGTTGAGATATTTGGTTTGAAAAAACCATTACCAATGATCATGATACCTAATGATGTAAAGAATGCCCATTCTTCGCGAATTGACAATAAACAATATCCAATACCCATTAATATACCGCCTATCGTTATCGATAGTCGATATCCAAGCTTCATGTCGGCCATCAATCCTCCTATAAATGGAGTTAAATACACACAAGCAATAAAAGTTCCGTATATGTCAGATGCTTTTGCGTTTTCCCATCCAAAACCACCTTCTTTCATGTCGGTAGTCATGTATAAAAAGAAAATACCAATCATTAAGTAGTAACCAAATCTCTCCCAAAATTCAGTAAATGCTAAAAAAAGTAATCCTTTTGGATGTTTTGATGTAGAACTCATAGGTGTTGTTTTTTATAAATATAGTAGAAAGGTTTTATTTGACAATAAAATTATTTCTCATAAATATTTCTTGAGTAGCTATGTTATTAAATTCGATTGTAATTGTTTTTGAAGGAAGGCAGTTTCCTTCTAGCAGTGTATTGAATATTGAATCAGATTTGGTATGAGAGTATTTCATACCAGGAATTGATTTTAATTGAAAGATAGAATCGTTTTCAGATTTTATAAATTGCCCGTTACTTAAGAAAATTTGAATATTAGATCTTAAACTATCAGGAAGTTTTATTAAAAATAAATCATTTTTATTTTTAATAATGGTATCAGTCTTTGAACTTAATTGAAAAAAGAGAAAACGATTGTCTTCTCTTTTAATTTTCACTTTATATTGAGCACATAATGAGAATGAGCAGAAAGCCAATATGTAAATACTATTTTTCATTTTTATTCTCAATATGATATGTAGGCCTATTTATTTTAAGGCATCAATGATTTTCTCTGCCAACTCAACCCCAATTCGCTCTTGCGCTTCATTAGTTGCAGCTCCAATATGTGGCGTTAAAGAAATTTTGGGATGTTTAAGTAAAGCCTCATTAGGGGTTGGTTCATTTTCAAATACATCTAAACAGGCATGAGCAATTTTTCCAGAGTTTAATCCATTTATCAAATCAGTTTCATCAATCACACCGCCCCTAGAAGCATTAATTAAAATCACGCCATTTTTCATGGAGTTAATTTCTTTTTCAGTAATCATTTTACCTCCTGGTACATGTAATGAAATCATGTCTGAATGAGAAATAAGTTCTTCTAAACTTACGGTATTAATTTTCACATCAAATCCATTTGTTCCGTGAATATCCAATTTTAAAACAGCTTCTTTAACAAAAGGGTCATACGCTAATACTTTCATTCCACATCCTAAAGCAATTTTAGCTGTGTATTGGCCTATACGACCAAATCCAATGATACCAATAGTCTTATCTCTTAGTTCAATTCCTTTTGAATAATTCTTTTTTAATTCTTCAAATTTTGTGAGACCAATATTAGGCATGTTTCTATTACTGTCGTATACAAAACGTACCGCATTAAACAAGTGTGCAAATACTAATTCTGCAACAGAGTTACTTGATGCAGCTGGGGTATTAATCACTTGTAATCCTTTAGAACGAGCATAATCAACATCAATATTATCCATACCAACACCACCTCGGCCAATAACTTTTAAATTTGGGCATGCATCAATCAACTCTTTACGAACTTTTGTTGCACTACGAACAGTAAGGGCTACGTAATTTTTAGCGTTAATTTCAGAAGCTAAATTTTCTTGAGCTACTTTCTCAGTGACAACTGTATACCCAGCTTTTTCTAATAAACTTTTTCCTACAGCATCGATGCCATCATTGGCTAAAATTAATTTACTCATAATCTATTTTAATTGTTCTATAATATTTTCAATACTCATTCCGTCAGCTTCCGCTTTATAATTTCGAATAATACGGTGTCTTAAAATGGCATTTGCTACAGCCTTTACATCTTCAATATCTGGACTATATTTACCATTAATAGCAGCATGACATTTAGCGCCAAGAACTAAGAATTGTGATGCACGTGGACCAGCTCCCCAAGCCAAATATTTTTTTGTAACATCAGAACTAAATTCAGAATTCAAACGTGTTTTGTTTACCAATTTCACAGCGTATTCTAAAACATTATCAGCAACTGGTATTTTACGAATCACATTTTGGAAATAAATAATTTCCTCTGCAGAGATGATTTTATTTAATTGAATTTTAGTATCGGTTGTTGTTAGTTTTACTACTTGTAATTCTTCTTGAAAACTAGGGTAATCTAGCCACACATTAAACATGAAACGGTCTAATTGCGCTTCAGGTAGGGGATAAGTTCCTTCTTGCTCTATAGGATTTTGTGTAGCTAATACAAAAAATGGATTTCCTAATTCATACTTTTTCCCTGCAGTTGTTACGCTTCTTTCTTGCATAGCCTCTAATAAAGCCGCTTGAGTTTTAGGAGGGGTACGGTTAATTTCATCAGCTAATACTATGTTAGCAAATAAAGGTCCTTTAATGAATTTGAAATTACGTTGTTCGTCTAAAATTTCGGAACCAACAATATCGCTTGGCATTAAATCTGGCGTAAACTGAATACGATTGAAAGAAAGACCTAAAACATCGGCAATGGTATTCACTAACAATGTTTTTGCCAATCCAGGAACACCAACTAATAAACAGTGTCCTTTACAAAAAATTGAGATTAATACATTTTTTACCGTATCGTTTTGGCCAACAATAACTTTTCCTATTTCGGCATTTAGTTCTTTGTATTTAACAACAAAAGCATCTATAGCTTCTACATCATTTTTGTAATTCATCATTATATCGGTTATCGAATTAAGGCGTAATGGTCCAATTATATTCTAACTTACAGCTATTAAATTCGCTATCAATTTTAATGTAAGTAGTTTTTGATTTTTTAGTAATCCAATCAGTAATTGATTTTTTTTGTCTCTCAAAAGAGGCCATATTTAAAAGTTTAATATAATCATCTTGCATGTTTGCTTTATGAGGTTCAGTTCTTGATTTAAGATAAATGATTCGCCAAGCTTGTTTTGCATCAGTTCCTACATATTGAATCACAGGACTTACATCTCCAACTTTCATTTGATTTTCTAGCATGAAAACTAAATTTTGGTCCATTTCCCCAATTTCTTCTAATTCCCATTTTGTGCTACTTGCAGCAGGGTTAATTAATAAGCCTCCATTTTGTTTTGTGTCTTTATCAGAACTAAATTTTAAGGCCGCATCGGAAAACTTTATTTGACCTGAAACAATTAATTCTCTGATACTATCTAATTCTTCTTTTGCCTTTAAAACTTGTAATTGAGAAATTTTAGGTGACATTAAAATATGGCGAACATCTACAGATTCGCCTTTTCTTGCAATAACCTGCATGAAGTGATAACCATAGGATGTTTCAAAAATTTCAGAAACCTCACCTGGCTTTAATCTAAAAGCAACTGCTTCAAACTCAGGAACCATTTGGCCACGCATAACGGATTCGTAACGTCCTCCATTTTTAGCAGAGCCTGGATCTTCGCTGTATAATGCTGCAATAACACTCATACTTTCACCATTTACGACACGCTGTCTATACGACTCTAATTGCGCTCTCACGGCTTTTTTTGCTTCATCCGTAATGGGTGGTTTTCTCACAATATGACCTATTTCCAATTCAGAGTTAACCAAAGGCAAACTATCAATCGGTAGGGTATTATAAAACAATCTTACTTCTCCTGGAGTTAATTTTGTTTCTCCAGTTATTTTTTGTTGCATTTTTTGAGCTAATAATTGATTTTTAACATCATCTCTTAATTCATCTTTAAATACACTAATTCGTTTTCCGTAAAAGGCTTCAAATTTTTCCTCACTTCCAAGCATTCCTACATAATATTGTATACGACGATTTAATTCATTATCAACCTCTGCATCAGCTACCACAATACTATCTCTATCTGCTTGGGATAGCAAAAGTTTTTGGAATAATAAATCTTCAAACACTTTACATCTTTCTGCTGCTGTAATTTCTTTTTTATCTTTCTGTTCTTTTTGTTGTAAAAGATTTGTTTCAACTTCAGATAACAGCATGGGATTTTTGCCTACAATGGCAACCACCTTATCTAAAATTTGAGGTTGGGCCTGTCCAATTGTCAGGATAAATAAAAAGGCAATTACGAGTCTTAAGTTCATTCTACTAAATTAATTATAAATTTCTAATTCTTTATTGGTTTTAGCTTTATCTAAAAAGTCTTTTTTAATCGTATTAATCAGCTTTTGTTTGCGCTGATTCATTAACATGTTTTTGATGTTTGTTTTTTCAAAGTTCAAAGGCGACAAAGAGTTTTTTGATTTAACGTCGATTATTTTCAAAAAATAAAAACTTTTAGCATCAGTAAATTCAAATGTTTTGCCATTTTGAATATTGTATTCAGGCACCTCTTTCAGCTGATTAATTTCTTTTTTTAAATCATCAAACATTAACCAGGTATTATCATTCATAAAATAGTTGTTGGCATATTGTAAGCATAAACTTTTTAATTGTTCTAAATCTTTAGCATTAGATGAATAACATAGCTTTTTTAATTTTTCTAAATTGGGAATATTAATAGGTGTTTTAACATAAAGGACTTTAACAATATTGTTTTTTAATATAAAGTTTCGTGAATTTGTATTGTAGTATTCTTCAATTTGAGCATCAGTGATATTAGTATCCAATTTTTCATTAATAAGTTTAGCTTGAAATTTATAGGACAATAATTCTTTTTTATACTGTTCAAGTTCCTTGTTGATATCAAGTTCTTCTTCCGATAAATAATTAACAGCTTGCTGATAAAAGACTTCATTGTTTGCCCATTTTTCAATAAAGTTTTGGGTGAAGGCGATGCTATCTTTTTTACCTAATCCTTTAGGAAGAATTTGAGTGAGCTCATCCGCATACAATTTATTGTTGTTTACTTTGGCAATTATTTTTTCATGACAATCAGTTTGTTTGGATGGTTTTTGACAAGCAAAGCCTAATATCAAGAATATTCCTGTGATTAGAGTAATGTTTATTTTAGATTGTAAATTCAAACTGTTATTATAAAACGAAAAGGCTGTATCAACATTGTTACAGCCTTTTCGAATTCTCTTTTTGAAATTATTTTACTGTATTTAAAACGTCTTCGTTTACTTGAACAGCATATTTGTTTTTTAGATATGCTAACCATTCTTTTTCCAAATAATTTTGGTAATCAGCCGTAATCATACCTTTTGCTTCTGCAATGGTTTTTGGTGTTTTACCTAATAATTTATTAATGACTAAAATAGTTACTTTTCCGTCTTTAGCATCTTTAATATCAGTCGCTACAACGCCTTGTTTCCAATTAGAGTCTACATCTTTATTTTCGCCTTTTAAATAAGTGATGTTTTCAATAGAAATATTTAATTGAGATGTTTTGTTAATTGATTCGGTAATATCCTTTTCAGATTTATTTTTCTTTAATAAGCTTCTTACTTCCTTCGCAATTTTTTCGTTAGCGCATTTGTATGTCGTAACTTCTGCGCGCTCGTCCCATAGATAGTTGTTTTTGTTTTTCTCATAAAAACCTCTTAATCCTGCAGTATCTTTTACAGCCTTACTCCATACTTTTTGATCAGTTAAATCAAATAATAAAATACCATCTCTATATTCTTTTAATAAATTTTTAAATTCAGGGTATTTAGATTCTAATTGATTGTCTTCAAAATTTATTAAAGATTCATTGACAAAATCCTTAAATGATTGTTGTAAAAACATATTGTTATCCATTTTTGGTCTAGTAGTTTGATGAGTTTCAATATACTTAGCAAAATCACTTCCTAAATAGGTAACCATTGTTTCTGTTTTGACAGCTTTATTGTTATTCGATATTCTGAATAATTCTTTTTTATTTAATTTTTCAGCCTTTTTAGCTTCCCATTTCCCTTGATAAACTGTAGAGTCAATTACTTTTAAAAATTCTTTTAAGGTAAGAGGATTCTCTTTATAGTTATTTTCTTTTTTGATTTTTTCGATTAATGAAGCTTTACCTGCTTGAGTTCTTGAATCTTTACCAATACGCTGTTTCAAATCACCCTTCATATCAGCAAATGAGGCAATCCCTTTCTTATCTAATCTCTTTACAATATGCCAACCATAATTTGTTGCAAAAGGTTCACTATAATCACCATTATTTGCTAATGCAAATGCTGCTTTTTCAAATTCAATAGGCATTCTGCTGCTGCCAAACCATTGTAATTGACCACCTTTTTCAGCACTTGGTTTATCATCAGAATATTGGCGAGCTAAATCATCAAATTTTTCTCCTGCCTTTAACTTTGTATAAATCTCATCAATTTTAGTTTTCAAGTTCGCTTTTTCTTTTTCTCCCATATCCTTAGAAAACTTAACCATAATGTGTGCGGTTAAAATTTCGCCTTGACTAGGACGTTTATCTTCAATTTTGATGATATGATAGCCGAATCGAGTTCTAACTGGCATCGTGATTTCTCCAACATTAGCTTTGTAAGCAGCAGTTTCAAAGGGGTATACCATTTGAAGAGAAGTGAAATAGCCTAAATCACCACCGTTATCAGCAGCCGAAGGATCTTCTGATGTTTTTTTAGCAACAGCTGTAAATTTATCTCCTGAAGTAGAAATCGCTGAATTTAATCCTTTAATGGCATTTAATTTTAAATTAAAAGTTGTCGAATCCTGACGAGTTGAATTTTTTGATAAGCCTGCAGAGCTCTTTTTTAGAATTGCTTCATATTCAGAAATTTTAGCAGCTGACGGAGCTTTACCTGATAATGCTTCTCTGATAATCATTAAACGCGTATAGGCTTCAATCGTATCTTTAGGAAGCGCATCTTCTGCCACACGAATTAAAATATGAGCAGCTTTTACTTCTGTTTTCATACGGTCGTATGCTTCTTGAATTAAAGCTTCATTTACATTTTTATCAGTTAAATAAGGTGCAGCCAATTGTTTACGGTAACCTGATAATTCAGTTCTAAAAGAACTTACGGTATCAAGGCCATTTGCTTCGGCTTCAAATACTTTCATTTTGAATGTAGAGAATAAGTCTACATATTCTTTTACTGATTTTTGTTCTTTGTTAACTTCTTTACCGCTATTTTTTTTGTATACGTTTTCAAATTCACTTTTATAAACAGGTTTTCCGTTTATTGTCATGATAACAGGTTCAGTCGTTTGAGCAAAAGCGGTTATTCCAATCGCAGATAATGTTAAAAATCCTAGAGTACGTTTCTTCATATGTATTATTTTAAGGCTAGCAAATTTATAATTTGTTTTTAACTTTTAAGTGAATGATATTATTATTTAATGATTTCTTCTAATTTGGCTTCTAATTCGGCACCTCTTAGGTTTTTTGCGACAATTTTCCCTTCTTTATCTAATAAAAGATTAGCAGGAATACTAGTTATGCCATATAATTTTCCGGCTTCATTAGCCCATCCTTTTAAATCGCTAATTTGAGTCCAAACCAAGTTGTCTTTTTCAATAGCTTGGATCCATTTGTCTTTCACTTGATCAAAAGAAACGCCTAAGACAGTAAATCCTTTATCTTTATATTTATTGTAGGCTGCCACAACATTAGGGTTTTCGGCTCTGCAAGGACCGCACCAGCTAGCCCAAAAATCAACTAAAACATATTTTCCTCTCAAATCAGACAATTTTATCATTTTTCCACTTGGGTCTGCTTGCGCAAAGTCAGTCGCTGTATAACCGATAGAGGTTCCTTTTAACTGATTTAGTTTTTCTTGGGCTAATTTTCCATACTTTGTATTTAAAATGCTTTTATCTAAAAGATTGACAATAATTTGTAAATCATCAATAGAGGCATTTGAATTTTGGTTGTTATAATAAATGGCATAAGCACTAACTGCTGATTTTGGATGAGTTTTTATAAACATTTCCATGGATGTTTTCACTTCCTTATCTAAAGCTTGATACTCTGCCACTTTAGCATTCATGGTAGCGGCATCACCTTTTGATTTCGCCTCGTTGTAGGTATTAACCAAAATTTGTTGGCGAGAGCCAAAACCAAACATTAGAGCATTGTAGTCATTATAGTCTTTTTGAGTTTGTCCACCAACCACTTTAGCTTGTTGTAAACTATCTATATTACCTGTGATAGATGTTTTTCCGGCATCAACAAAGAATATTAAATTAGGTTGCTCATTAATATTTCTTGATTTATTAATCCAATACATGTTTGTTTCGGTACTTTTTCCTGTGAAAGAAAACTTCCCCCCCATGATTTTAGAGCTATCAGTATAATCCTTATTATCCCATTTATGATGAATATAGGCATAAGACTTGTCGCTGGCATTTTTAAGTGTACCATTAATGGTAAAATTAAATGAAGATTGTGCGAAAGAAGAAATGCTTAGAGTTGCTAAGGCTATGATGAATAGTTTTGTCATTATTTTAATATTTAACAAGCAAATGTAGTTTTTATTGCGAGTTTTGGGAATAGTGATTCGTTAAAAAATGAAAATTTTAAATCTATGGGTAAACAGTACCAAGTTTTTTTGTTAAAAAAGCCAGTTAATTAAGGAATTGTTAAATGTTTCTTACTTAATTATCATTTTTATTCACAATTGTTTGTGAGTAGTTCAAAATATCTTATTTTTGTTTCGCTAAGTAAGTGACCACCCTATAAGAGGAAAACTATTCTGGACTCCGCCTTAAACCGCTTTAAGCAATTAAATAGTAAAAACATCTAAAAACATATCAACATGAAAAAAACTTTACTAAGTTTATCATTAATCGCAGTCGCTTTATTAGGTAAAGCACAAAACTGTTCTGAATTATTCATTTCTGAATATTTGGAAGGAACACAAAATACAAAAGCTATTGAGATTTACAATCCAACTAATGCTTCGATTAGTTTAAGTAACTATCGATTAGTTCGTTATTCTAATGGTTCTTCAACAGGAACGGATAGTACAGATTTCACTCCAACATTATCAATTGCATCATACTCAACATTTGTTATTGCAAATGGAGTTGGAGTTACTTCAGCAACAACAGCAACTTCTCCTGCATGTGATCCTGCATTACAGGCTTTAGCTCAACAATTAGATGGTGCTTATCCAACTCCAACTTTTATGAATGGAGATGATGCCATCGTATTAGTAAGAAAAAACCCATATGCACGAATTGATATTTTTGGTAAAATTGGAGAACTTCCTGCAACTGCATGGAGTGATGTTGCTCCATATGATGGTACTGTAGGTAAATGGTGGACAAAAGATCATTCTTTACAAAGAAAATCTTCTGTAAAACAAGGGGTAACTGCAAATCCAGCTCAATTTAATGTTACTTTAGAGTGGGATTCTTTACCTAGAAACAATATGACTAATATTGGTATTCACTCTTGTGCTTGTTCAATTCCAGCAGGTGTAAAAGAAAATTCTAAAGCTATCTATTTATCAATTTATCCTAATCCATCAAACGGATCTGAAATTGCTTTTGTAAGTAATGATGTGATAAAAGACATTACAATTATTAATGCAGTTGGGCAAGTTGTGTACTCACATACTTCTACTTCTGAAAACACGGTTATTGTTAAAAATTTAACTGTATCAAAAGGGATGTATTATGCAATCGTTAAAAATAATACAGGAACTAAAACTGAAAAAATAATTATTCAATAATTTTAAATTCAATAATCATATTATTAGGGCTGATGAAATACTCAGCCCTTTACATTTAAACGTATGTTGAAAAAAGGGTTAATATTTGTATTTCTTGTAAGTACTTTCATTTTTAAGGCTCAAGATAGTTCTAAGGTTATTTTATCTGGGTCTATTAAAGATTCCGAAACAGGCGAGGCGCTAATTGGCGCAACCATTATGGTGAAAGCTGGCGTTGGAACTGCGGCAGATTTAGATGGTAATTATAGCATTAAAGTCCCTAAAGGTGAATATACTGTTGAATTATCGATGCTAGGATACAGAAAATATACTCAAAAAATAAAGCTGTATTCAAATAAAAAATTAGATGTTAAATTAGAAAATACAGTTTTAGATGAAATTGAAATTATAGCAGACGTTGCCCAAATTAGAGAAACGCCTGTTGCTTTTAGTTCAATTTCTGCTCAAAAAATCCAGGAAGAGTTAGGGGGAAAAGATATTAGTATGATTGCTAATATTACTCCTGGCGCTTATGCCTCTAGTAGTGGAGGTGGAGCTGGCGATTCTCGAGTAACCATTCGTGGATTTGATCAAACTAATATTGGGGTATTGGTTGATGGAATTCCTGTTAATGATATGGAAAATGGTCAAGTATATTGGAGTAATTGGGAAGGCTTGAAAGATATTACAAAAAGTTCTCAAATTCAACGTGGTTTAGGAGCATCAAAATTAGCGATCTCATCTGTAGGTGGTACCATGAATTTTATTACGAATGGTATCGAAGGAAAGCAACAAACTGTGATAAAAAAAGAATGGGGTAATAATAATCGTAATTTAGTAAGTTTATCCTATAATTCAGGATTAATCAATAATAAATGGGGGATTACATTAGCTGGAACTTATCAAACTAGTGATGGTTGGGTTGAAAAAACATGGAATAATGCCTATTCTTATTTTGCGAAAATACAGTATATGCCTAACCCAAGACATATTATTAGCTTTGGTGTAAATGGAGCACCTCAATCTCATGGTCAGCGAACATCTAAAATGCCAATTGCTGTTTATGATAGAAAATTGGCCGATAAATTAGGCGTTAATTCGGATTCGGTTATTAGAAGTATTCAATCTAGTGGAATTAAATATACAACCTTAACTCAAGGTGATCGAAGTTTGCAATGGAATCCTGATCAAGGTTTGTTAAATGGAGCAACCTTAAATGATAAAGTAAACTATTTTCATAAACCATTATTTAGCGTCAACCATTTTTGGAAGATGACTGAAAAAACAACCTTGTCAACGGTTTTATATGCGTCTTTTGGAAATGGCGGTGGTACTAGTTATTCTCCTACTCTTAGTAATCGAGATTCGGTAACTGGGTATTATTTAGTTCAATCAAAATATGATGCAAATGCCACCTTTATTGATAACACCATCAGCACAACTGAAACTAAATCAACGACTATTTTAAGATCTAGTAATAATAATCATAAATGGGTTGGATTATTATCTACAGCTACTACAAAATTAAATAAGCTGTTTACCTTAACCTATGGTATTGATTTAAGGTATTATAGAGGATATCATAATACAACGGTTTATAATTTATTAGGCGGTGATTATTATGTTGAGGGTGGGTCAAGTAAAAATCCGAATTTAGACCCGAACAATAAAAGTAATTTCGTGAAACGAGAGGGAGATATTTTTGGTTCAAACTATAATGGAATTGTAAAATGGGCAGGGTTATTTGGACAAGCAGAATTTAAAAAAGATAAATGGACAGCCTTTATTACAGCTACTGGGTCTTATTCTGGGTATAATCGTGTTGATTATTACAAAAAGAAAGATTTAGTTTTAGCGGATACAACTTATCATAACTATGTTGGCTACAGCACTGTGGTTGTTCATAATGGTGTTACTTATGATTTTAATTCGGCTGAAGTTCAAACAGCAACTACAGGTTGGAAATACCAAATAGGCTACACCATTAAAGGTGGTGCAAACTACAACATAAATGACCATCATAATGCTTTTCTAAATGTTGGTATTATGCAAATCCCACAAAAATTTGCGAATGTTTTTACATTTAGTAATGAAGTAGCTAAAGATTTTAAACCACAACATATTAAATCATTTGAATTAGGTTATGGCTTAAGATATAATAAGTTTGTAGGAAATATTAATGCTTATTATACCTCTTGGGAAAATCAGCCACAAAGCACGATTACAGGTTTAGATGGAGAAACCTATAATATTAATGGTGTTAATCTATTATTTAGAGGAGTTGAATTCGAAGGTATTTATAAATTATCAAAACAATTAGAGATTGAAGCAATTGCTTCTTATGGAGATTGGATTTATAATTCAGGAGGAATTGTTTATGCCTATGACCAAAATGGAATTATTCAAAACACATTAGAGTATCATGCACAAGGAGTTCATGTTGGTAATGCGGCTCAAATGCAAGCGGGTGGAGCTATCAGAATTATGCCTTTTAAAGGTTTTTACTTTAAACCAAGATATACTTATTTTGATAAATACTATGCTAATTTTAAACCAACAGATTTGGATGCAAGTCATGCTAATCAAGAGAGTTGGAAAATGCCAGGTTTTGGATTATATGATTTAAGTGCAGGATATAAAATCCCTTTCAATATTTTCGAAATCAATATTTACGCTACCGTTAACAACGTATTCAATAAACGATATATTAATGATGCTCAAAATAATCAGTACGGGGGAGGGTTTAATGCAACTTCCGCTGGTGTATTCTTTGGAGCAGGAAGAACATTTATTTTCGGAACTAAACTAACTTTCTAATCAATCGAATTAATTAAAACTATGAGCCTAATTAATAACCATAAATCAATCAACATGAAAAAAATTAAATTATTTGCAGCCTTATTAGGACTAAGTATTGCAAATGTTCAAGCGCAATGTCCTCTTCCAACAGGGGAGTCTTTTGAGACTTTTACTTCAGCTTCAAGCTTTACCGCTAATGCTTTATATTCCGGAAGTTGGACATCTAATATTGGAGGGACATTTACATATGCAACTGGACAAGTTGGATTAGCAAGTCGAATAGATATCGCAAATGAATATGTGCAAGTAAATACAAATGATGCGATGGGTGTTGTGAGTTATTACTTAAAAGGATGGACCACTA
Organism: Bacteroidota bacterium; assembly: GCA_947450025.1. Lineage (GTDB taxonomy): Bacteria > Bacteroidota > Bacteroidia > B-17B0 > Aurantibacillaceae > UBA4416. The sequence goes on from CANFTW010000007.1 coordinate 118,484, forward strand.
GTAGCGCTCCTTGGTCAGGTACGTTTAAACTTCAAGAATCTGTAAATGGAACAACATGGACGGACATAACGGTTCTTACTAATAATTTAAATGTTAATTCTTATATTAATTATACAGTTACTCCAAATGCAAATTCTCGTTATTTAAAATGGATACTTACTACAAAAGTATCTGGAAGTAATGTTGGCTTAGATGAGATTAACATCGCAGCAGCACCTATAACAGCGCAAGAAATCAACGTGAAACAAGCAGGAAATACAATTTTAACTGGTGGTAATTCTTCATTGTTTAATTCTGCTGTTGGAACTCCAACAACGGTGGCGTTCACGATTGAAAATTTAGGAAGTGTATCTTCTTTAAATATTAATTCATTTTCTTTAACTGGACCAGCAGCAGCAGATTTTACTGTAACGGCTCCTACAGGGCCTTCAACAATTAATCCATCTTCAAACGTGCCTTTGACGTTGTCATTTAATCCAAGTGCAGCAGGAACTCGTTCTGCAGTTTTAACCATTAATAATAATGATGCTAATGAAGGTGCTTATGTGATTAATTTAAATGGTATTGGTGGAAATTTAGCTTCTCAGCCTTCTACACAAGCTACTAATTTAAATTTCTCTAACATTAAATCTTATAGAGCAGCGGCTAGTTTTAACGCAGCATCAGTAGCTCCATCTGGATATTTAATTCTTAAAAAACAATCTGCTACGGCTATTACGGATGTTCCTGTTGATGGTGTAGCGTATCAAATTGGTGATGCAATTGGAGGTAGTAAAGTTATTTATTCTGGAAATGCAACTAATATTGGTATTAGTAATGTTTATGCAGGATTACCTTATGAGTTAGCAATTTTTTCTTATAATGGTTCTGGTTCTTTTACAAATTATTTAACAACTAGTCCTTTAACTGCAGGTTTTACTGCTTTAGCAACGATGCAACCCGTATCAGAGTATAGTTCATTAAACGTTACTAATCCTAATTTCTTAACATCTTTATCGGCTCAAATCTATCCTCACACTTCATTGTTTTATAGTAATTATGATGAAACAATGATTAAATTATTTACGGCTCGCGATACAACCGCTGGTAAAAAAGTAGTGACATGTGTTTATAGTAGTGAAAATTATGTTTATACAGAACCGTTTGATTGGTCATATATGAGCCGTGAGCATAGCTACTGTCATCAATGGATGCCTACAAATCCTGCAGATGGAACAGGGGCGGCTCCAAATAATGTGGAAAGAAAAGAATATAATGATCAACATCATTTATTCCCAACTAACCAAAATGATGTGAATGCAGTGCGCAGTAATTATCCTATGGGTGAAGTAACTACAGTTCAAAGTACATTTATAAATTCAAAACGTGGACAAAACGCTTTAGGACAAACTGTTTTTGAGCCAAGAGCATCTCACAAAGGAGATTGGGCTCGTGCTGTGATGTATTTAGCAACAGCTTATAATGGACAAACCGATGCGTATGGTGTTGCTCAAAATTGGAAATTTAAAAATCCGATTAGTGCAACAATTGGGTATGGTCAAGATCAAAATATTATTAAGAAATGGCATTTCCAAGATTTACCAGATGCTTATGAGATTTCTCGTAACGACTTTTTAGATTCATTACAAGGCAATCGTAATCCATTTGTTGATAGTATTCGTTATGCTTGTTATATTGATTTTAGCAACATGACTTATATTGCAAGTCCTACTTATACTACTGGAACTAATTTTCCATGTTATGTAGCCTCAACAGTTGGTGTAAAAGAAAATGCAGCATCTCATTTTGAGTATGTGTTAGCACCTAATCCTACTTCAGGTGATTTCTATTTATTAATTGATGCAACAGTTGCTGAGACCTTTAATTTAAAAATTACTGATATTTCTGGAAGAGTAGTGTATGCCAGAAGTGTTGATGTAGCAAATGGATTTAATAATATTACCGTTAATGATTTAAAGTTAACAGGTGGTGTTTATTTTGTAAATCTTACCTATAATAATGAAAAAATTACTCGTAAATTAATTATACAATAAGTTATTGATTAATTTTAAAGAAAAGGCTACCCTCTAGGTAGCCTTTTTTATTTTTATAAGACACGACATTGTGCATTCTATTTACTTGATAGTGGCTAATTTAGTTTTAACAAATAAAAAAAGGCTTCGTGTTCACGAAGCCTTTTTTTATGATTGATTAATAATTAGTCTTTTAATAATTCACGGCTAATTACTAATTTTTGAATTTCACTAGTTCCTTCACCAATTGTACATAATTTACTATCTCTGTAATATTTCTCAGCAGGAAAATCTTTTGTGAATCCATAACCTCCAAAAATTTGAACCGCTTCGGTACTATTTCTAACACAAACTTCAGATGCATAGTATTTAGCAAAAGCACCTTCTTTGGTCATTTTTTGTCCACGATTTTTTAAATCAGCCGCTTTAAAAGTTAATAATTCAGCCGCATCTAATTCAGTAGCCATGTCAGCTAATTTGAAGCTAATTGCTTGAAATGCTGCAATTGGTTTACCAAACTGTTCACGTTCTTTAGCATATTTTAAAGAGCATTCATAAGCACCACGAGCAATCCCACAGCTTAATGCTGCAATTGAAATACGACCTCCGTCTAGCACTTTCATTGCTTGAATAAATCCATCTCCTTCTTTACCCATCATTTGATCTTTGTGGATACGGCAATTTTCAAAAATTAATTCAGCAGTTTCGCTTGCACGCATACCTAGTTTATTTTCTTTTTTACCAGATTTAAATCCAGGCGTTCCTTTTTCGATAATAAAAGCACTCATACCATGACTATCACCTTTTTCTCCTGTACGAGCAATCACAACGGCTACATTTCCTGAAATAGCATGTGTAATAAAGTTTTTTGAACCATTTAATACATAATAGTCCCCATCTTTTACAGCAGTGGTTGCCATTCCACCAGCATCTGATCCAGTTCCTGTTTCGGTTAATCCCCAAGCACCAATCCACTCAGCAGTAGCTAGTTTTGGTAAATATTTTTTCTTTTGTTCGTCGTTACCAAAAGCTAGGATATGCCCAGTACATAAAGAGTTATGAGCAGCCATTGATAAAGCAATAGACCCACAAATTTTACCTAATTCAATAATTGCGGTTACATATTCTGAATAAGATAAGCCAGAACCACCAAACTCTTCAGGGACTAAAACGCCCATTAAACCTAATTCTCCTAATTTTTTAAATACATCAACTGGGAATGTTTGTGCTTCGTCCCATTCCATCATTTTAGGATAGATGTTTTCTTTACCAAATTTGCGAATCATATCCGCAATGGCGATTTGATTTTCGTTTAATTGGAAGTTCATTCCAACATTGTTTTCTAATACTGTGCTAGACATGTGATATTATTTGAGTGTTTATATAATTTTTCTTTACCGTTTAAAAATTCTAATCCTACAACAAAGTTAAAGCCACAAACGTTGGCGCCTTGTTGGGTTACTAAATGCGCTGCTGCATCTGCTGTTCCACCAGTAGCTAATAAATCATCATGGATTAATACATTCCATCCTTTTTGTAAGCTATCAAGATGCATTTCTATTTTTGCAGTTCCATATTCTAATTCATATTCATAGCTAATAGTTTTATATGGTAATTTACCAGCTTTGCGAACCAAAACAAATGGAATGTTAAGTTTGTTTGCAATCAGTAATCCAAATAAAAAACCTCTGCTTTCAATACCAATAATGGCATCAGGTTTAACATCCATTCTTTCAATAAAACCATTCACAATATCATTACATAACGCCTGATTTTCAAAAATAGGTGTTATGTCTTTAAACATAATGCCTGGTTTTGGGAAATCAGGAATATCTCTGATGCTTGCTTTTATATTGGTTTCTAAAGACATTTTAGTAAGGATTACAAACTTAGCGAAATTTTGTTTACTTGTATATTATTTAATTAAAAAGAGCGATTTAAAACATGTTAAAAATGAAGGAATTAGTAATAAATCGGGATTTTTTTGGATTTTATTTTTTGAAAATAATCCAATTACTTTGTTTGGATGTTTGTGAAAGATCCTGACCAATTGTTACCAATTTATTTGAGGAGGGGTCTTTATACCAGCCCTCGTCCCAAGATCCCATATCGGTATAAATTAATTGTTGAACCCCCAATAATACAAGGTCATCAGAAAATACTTTTAATGTAATAGCTTGTTTACTTTCGATAATTGCCACTGAATAATCTTTTAATATTGCAATTCCTCTGCGTTGAAATATTTTTTTATCAGAAAATCCTGCCGCTTTACCATTTTGTATACATTGTATTTGCTGAAAAAAGGAAATTTTATTTTTTTTGACAATACTTAATAAACTGTCGTTAAATAATTTTCCTTTACCCGATTGAAATATTCGGCATTTATTTTTCTCGATGAATAAAACACCACCTAAAGTTTTATTAATAACCGCTTTATTTTCAATATTTCCGTTAACCGCATAAATGCCATCTACTTTTAAATTATTTAAATTAGTAAATGCCGCAGGAATGCAAACGACAATTGATGCATCGTTTTTATCTGGTCGTTTATTAGAAAATTCTATCGAACAGTCATTTTTTTTAATAAATGTATAGTTTGTCTGACTTTTTCCGATTTTAGATTCAATAGAAATAGTTTGTGATAACAAACCATTTCTATTACAAAGTACAAGGATTAAAAAAAATAATTTTTTCATCGCTTATTAGCCTAGTAATACTTTTTTTACGTCAGCTAAAATATCAAATGCTAAATCTTTGGTTGCAGCTTCTGCATAAATTCTCAGAACAGGTTCAGTTCCCGATGCTCGAATCATAGTCCATGTATTCTCATCAAAGAAAAATTTAAAGCCGTCTAAATCATCAACTCTTTGAATCTTATATTTACCAAACTCTTTATATAAATTGTTTTTGCAATTTTCTACAATTTTATTTTTTAGGCTGTCGTTAATGGTTAAATCATTTCTTTCAAAAGCAAATGTGCCTGTAATCGCATATACTTCTTCAATTAAATCATTTAAACTTTTACCAGTTTTGGCCATAAATTCCCATAACACAAGTCCCATCCAAATTCCATCGCGTTCAGGGATGTGGCCTTTTATCGCAATTCCTCCACTTTCTTCTCCACCAACTAAAACATCTTCAGTAATCATAATATTGCAGATGTATTTAAAGCCGATTTTTACAATATCTAAAGGAAGGTTATAGTGCGCACAAATATTTTTTATTTTAACGGTTGAGCTAAATCCTGTGCATACTTTGCCATCCATTCCTTTGTATTTTTTCAGGTAATGAATTAATAATAATAGTATATGATGAGAGTCAACAAAGTTTCCTTTATTATCATATAATCCAATTCTATCAGCATCTCCATCAGTTACTAATCCGCAATCAATATCTCCTGAGTTTTTAATTAAGTTAGAAAATTCAGTTAAGTTTTTATGAATTGGTTCGGGCGCTTGTCCTTTAAAACTAGGATTGTAATCGTTATGTAAGTGAATAATTTCAGGAAATAAACGATACATCACACGTTGCCCTGCCCCATACATACTGTCGTAAGCAAATTTTAATCCTGAGTTTTTAATGGCAGTTAAATCAAAATTAGCCTCAACATGTTTTACATACATATCTTCTAATGGCGTAATTTCCAATAACCCTTTATCTTCAGCTGCTTTTAAATCAATAGAATCTAGAAGAATGCTGCTTTTTTCAGGAATAATATCTTCAATTTCTTGAACTTTTTCAGGACCTAATGGACCACCATAATAGCCCTTTAATTTATATCCGTTATAAGATGGTGGATTATGAGAGGCTGTAATTATAATTCCTAAACTAGCTTTGTGTCTTACGGTTCCTAACGAAATCATGGGTGTGCTCACAAAATCTTTTGCTAAAAACACTTTTATATTATGAGCAACTAATATTTTAGCAGTGGTATGTGCAAATAATTCGCCTGCAAAGCGGCAATCATGGCCTAAAACAACCGAAGGATTTTCGAAATTTTTATTTAACCAAATAGCTGTTGCTTCAGTCACACGTGCTACATTATCAACCGTAAAGTCTTGCGCTATAATGGCTCTCCAGCCGTCGGTTCCAAATTTAATTTTTGTCATATATGAGTTCTATAATAGGATTTAAATATATCGAATTAATTATAATTGAACAAAGAATTTTCCTTATTCCATAATGGATTTTAAATGATCAAGAGTAGATTCATCATCCCATTCAATATAGCCTACATGATTATATACAACCTCTCCTTTCTTATTTAAAAGATAGGTTACGGGAATAGAATTGATGCCTATTTCAGGGAAGCTTTTGTTAAGGGATAAAAAGGTAAAAGGATATTGTTTTTTGTTTTTAAAGGATAACATTTTTTCTAAACCTTCATCGGTTATTGCTAAAACTTCTACATCCGATAATTTTTGTTGTTTAATTGCATTAATGGTTTTTAACTCATCTAAACAATTTGGACACCATGAGGCATAAAAACTCACAATAACTTTTTTACCTTTTAAAGAGGCAATATCAAATTTTGTAGTGTCGGCTGTGGTTAGTTCAAATTTTGTAAGATCAATAGGAGGTGCAACCCTATATTTATTAAATAAATATAAGCCAACAACTCCTAAAATAGATAGGATAAGGATGATATATGTGTTTTTTTTACTCATGTTATTAAAAAAGAAGTGTTGCTAAATTTTAATGAAATAGCAAACTTAAGGTAAATAATACAATAGTTTTACTGTTTTATGAGAAAAATATTTGGAAGACTTTGGTCAATTGTATGGAAAGTAACTTTGAGTTTTTTCTTACTATCTGTTATTTCGGTGGTTGTTTATCGATGGGTTCGAGTTCCCATAACACCTTTAATGATGATTAGAAACATTGAACACTTTGGAAATGGAAAAGGATGGGAAATGAAGCATGACTGGGTAGAACTCGAGGACATTTCACCTAAACTTCAATTAGCTGTGGTGTGCAGTGAAGATCAAAATTATTTAAAACATTTTGGTGTAGATTGGGGAGCGATACAAAAAGCGATGAAAGAAAATGAAAAAGGAAAGAGAGTGAGGGGAGGTAGCACGATTACACAGCAAACTGCCAAAAATGTTTTTTTATGGCAAGGCAGAAGTTATTTAAGAAAAGGATTGGAGTTATGGTTTACCCTATTAATTGAGGTGGTTTGGAGTAAAGAACGCATCATGGAAGTTTATTTAAATAGCATTGAAATGGGAGATGGTGTTTATGGAGCAGAGGCTGCATCGCAATATTGGTTTCATAAATCTGCTAAACAATTAAATAAGGATGAGGCATCTGCTATTGCGGCTATTTTGCCAAATCCAATTCGTTATAAGGCTAATCCTGCAAGTCAATATGTTTCAGGAAGAAAAATTTGGATTAAACAACAAATGAATTTTTGGGGCAATACCTTGGATTATGATAAATACAAGGACGATGATGAACCAGTGAAAAATAAAAAGTGATTATTTAATTTTTTAAAAGGCTTGTCACCCGATCGGTTTGACATGTTATACAGTAAGTCTCCTAAAAATAAGCCTTCATCTCATCAGCAACTTTTTTCGCTTCTTTAGCGGCTGCTTCCGCAAAATCTTCTCCATTTGAGGCAAAAATAATGGCGCGAGATGAATTAATTAATAAACCAATATCATTTTTTATCAATCCGTGTTTACATACATCCGCTAAACTTCCACCTTGAGCACCCACGCCTGGTACCAATAAAAAGTGATTAGGAACAATGCGTCTGACATCATCAAACATATCTGCTTTAGTTGCACCAACCACATACATCATATTGTCGGCTGTTCCCCATTGGCTTGAAGTTCTTAAAACATGTTTATAAAGAGGTTCTATTTTTCCTTCATCTAATTGAAAATCTTTAGCACCTTCATTTGATGTTAAGGCTAAAACAATAGCCCATTTTCCTTCAAAATTTAAAAATGGTTTTACGGAGTCGCTACCCATGTATGGTGCAACCGTAATTGCATCTGAATGTAAACGATTAAAAAATGCTTTCGCATACATGGTTGAAGTATTACCAATGTCTCCACGTTTTGCATCAGCAATTAAAAAGTGCGAAGGATATTCGTGCTTAATGTATTTTATGGTTTTTTCTAAACTGGTTAAGCCACTTAAACCATAAGCTTCATAAAAAGCAGTGTTGGGTTTAAAAGCAACGCAATAAGGAGCCGTAGCGTCAATAATCTGACGATTAAATTCGAAAATAGGATCTTCTTCTTCTAATAAAAACGAAGGGATTTTATCAATATCTGGATCTAAGCCAACACATAAAAATGTTTTCTTAGTTTTAATTTCGTTTATTAATTCAGCTCGTGTCATAATATTTTTTCTATATGGTCCCTAAAATTGTGTCTATCTTTTTAGTTTTTACAAACCGCCTTCTTTCAATCGTTCTGCGTTTTCAGCAAACTGTAAGGCATCTATCATTTGTTGGATATAACCGTTTGTAAAATCTGTTAAGTTGTACAAGGTTAATCCTATGCGGTGATCAGTAATTCGGTTTTGGGGATAATTATAAGTTCTAATTTTTTCAGAACGGTCACCGGTGCTCACCATACTTTTTCTTCTACTAGTTGTATCGGCTAATCGTTTTTGATATTCAAGATCGTATAATTTAGAACGTAACATTTCCATTGCCTTCTCGCGATTACCTAATTGGTTACGCTGTGTTTGACAAGTTACCACAATACCAGAAGGCTTGTGAGTTAAAATCACTTTCGATTCAACCTTATTGACATTTTGTCCACCAGCACCTCCACTTCGCGCTGTTGCCATTTCAATGTCGGCAGGTTTAATTTCAATATCCCATTCTTCTGCTTCTGGCAAAACCGCTACTGTTGCCGCTGATGTATGAACACGCCCAGCCGCTTCTGTAGCCGGAACTCGTTGTACACGATGTACACCGCTTTCAAATTTCATTGTTCCAAAAGCATTATCACCTTTTACATTAAATACAATTTCTTTAAAACCTCCCATTGAGCCTGGGCTTTCATCAACCACTTCTAATTGAAAGCCTTTTATTTCACAATAACGGCGATACATGTCAAATAAATCTCCTGCAAAAATCGCAGCTTCATCTCCACCAGTTCCACCTCTAATTTCCATTGTACAATTCTTGGCATCTTCAGGATCTTTAGGAATTAATAGCAAACGAACTTCTTCTTGTAATTTTTCTTCAGCAAGTCTATTCTCTTCTAATTCAGCTTTTGCCATATCCAAAAAGTCTTTATCCTTTTCTGTAGCTAATACTTCTTTAGCACCATTAATATTATCGGTAATTTGCTTGTATTTATAGTAAGCTTCAACAACCGGTTGTAAACTTTTGTATTCAATATTTAATTTTTTAAATAAACGCATGTCACCAATAACACCAGGGTCACCTAGTTTTGCTTCCACATCGTTGTATCGTCTTTTAATTTCTTCTAATTTATCTAACATAATATTTTCAGTAACAATTCGCGAAGATACTAAATGTAACGTGATTGCCCATTATTTGACTTCACTTTTATAAAATATACCGATTTTTTATTTTTTATTGTCAATATTATCTTATTTTTGAAAGACTAAACTTAACGTGTCTCTATGAAAAAAGTTCTATTTGTTTTAACAATGGCTATCAGCCATTTTGTTTATTCTCAAGATTTTGCAGGATTTAATCAAAGTAATTATGCAGGCGTATCCGGTGTGTTTTTGCAACCAGCTAGTATTGTCGATAGTCGAATGAAATTTGACATGAACCTTATTGGGTTTAATGTGGCGGCCTATAATAACTATGTTGGGATTGACAGAAGTGCCTTTAAAAGAGCTAAAGATGCTAATGGAAACATCACGTTACCAGCCTTTAATGATACGGCATTTGCTGATAAATATTTATCTGAACATATTACTGGAAAGGATAAGAGTATTTATGTAAATAACCGTATTGCAGGCCCATCTTTTATGGTATCGCTCAATCATAAAAATGCCATTGCAATTACGAGTAATGTAAGAACCTTTGTAAACATTGACGGGATTTCTCCAGACTTAGCTAAATTAGCATATAATGAGTTTAAATATCCAAGTTTATGGGTCACGAATCTAAATAATAAAAACCTCAGCATACAGGAAATGACTTGGGCAGAATATGGTTTTACTTTTGCTCATGTGTTTAAGGAAGATAATGAACATTATTTTAAAGGCGGTGCTACCGTAAAGCTATTACAAGGTATTCAATCGGCTTATATGTTTGTGAAAGATTTAGACTATAACTTTCAAACAAAAGATACTTTAAGCATTTTTAAATCCGATGTTAATTATGGTCACTCTAGTAATTTAAATTTAAAAGATATTCAGCTAGGAGGTGCCCAAACAGGAACAAAAGTATTTGATTATAGTCAATCTTACCCTGGTATTGGTTTTGATTTTGGATTTGTTTACGAATGGCGACCAGATTATATGAAATATAAATATGATATGGATGGTGAGAAGAACTTATGGCGTAAAGACAAAAATAAATATAAATTAAAAGTTGGTGTTTCGGTAACCGATTTAGGATCTATTAAATTTAAAAAAGGTTCAACTAGTGGCGACTTTCGTGCCAATGTTGGATTTTGGAATTTGAGACCAATTAATCCAAAGTCGGTTGGTGAATTTGATGATACCTTAAAAGGACGATTTGTTTCAAATAATTCGAGTTCATCTTATAAAATGAATTTACCGACGGCTTTGAGTATGCAAATTGATTATCAAATTTGGAAAGATGTGTATGTGAATTTAACACCATTTATTGCCTTTCAATTTAAACACAATGATACTAAAGTACATGATTTAAGTAACGTGACTTTAACCCCACGCTGGGATCATAAATGGTTTGGTGTATTTATTCCCGTTCAGTATAATTTCTTAGATGGATTTAGAGCTGGCGCTGCTGTTAGGTTAGGGCCAGTTATTGTTGGGTCATCAAATTTAGCGCCATTGGTAGGCCAAAAAACCATCTATGGTGCCGATGTGTATGCTATGTTTAAAATACCAGTACCTTATGGAAGACCAAAAGATAAAGACAAGGATGGTATTTCAAATAAAAAAGATTTATGTAGAGATGTGCCAGGCACGTGGGAGTTTATGGGATGTCCTGATAAAGATGGGGATCATATTCAAGATAAAGATGATAAATGCCCAGATATACCAGGTGTTAAAGAATTACAAGGTTGCCCTGATAAAGACGGAGATGGGATTACAGATGCAGAAGATAATTGTCCAGATGAAAAAGGTTTAGTGGAGTTTAAAGGTTGCCCTGATAGAGATGGCGATAAAATTATCGATAAGGATGATGAGTGTCCAGATGACGCAGGATTAGCTGAGTTTTTTGGATGTCCTGATAGAGATGGCGATAAAACCCCTGATAAATTTGATACTTGCCCAGATGTAGCTGGCCCTAAAGAATATAAAGGTTGCCCAGATAAAGATGGTGATACCGTATTAGATAAAGATGATGCTTGTCCGGATGTAGCTGGTGCTGTGGAAAATAAAGGTTGTCCTTGGCCAGATACCGATAAAGATGGCGTAGTGGACAGAGAAGATCAATGTCCTACAACTCCAGGCTTAGTAGAGTTAAAAGGATGTCCACCAGCTCCAGTATTAAAAGTAGAGGAGCAAAAAATATTAGAGAAAGCCTTTGCAAGTTTAGAGTTCGCTACTGGAAAAGATATTATTAAACCAGTATCCTTACCATCATTAAATGACTTAGCTAGATTAATGAAAGAGCACTCTACTGATTGGACTTTGAAATTATCTGGACATACCGATAACCAGGGCGATGCGGCTAAAAACTTATTATTATCAGAAAAACGTTCGAAAGCGGTTAAGAAATATTTAGTAAGCAAAGGGGTATTGGCTGATAAGGTTGTTGTTGAATGGTTTGGACAAACCGTGCCAATTGCCGATAACGCAACGGCAGAAGGACGTCAGAAAAATCGCCGGGTAGAGATGAAAGTCGAATACAAAAAATAAAACACATCATGCTCATTAAAAAAATCCCCTTGCTGAAATTAGTAAGGGGATTTTTTTGTTGTATAAAAAAAGCCTCATCTGTATATTATAGATGAGGCTTTTTAAAAGGATTATTTATTTACTTTTTATTTTGTGCATCCACCACTGCAATGGTAATCATGTTCACAATTTCACGTACCGAGCTACCTAGTTGTAATACATGAACTGGTTTTTTTAAGCCCATTAATACAGGTCCAATAGCCTCAGCGCCACCTAATTCTTGTAATAATTTATAAGCAATATTACCTGATGCTAGATTTGGGAAAATAAAGGTATTTACATCTTTATTCACTAAAGTGCTAAAGGGAAATTGTTCCTTTAATAAATCATTATTCACAGCAAAGTTTGCTTGTACATCACCATCTGCAATTAAGCCAGGATAATTAGTGTGTAATAATTTTACAGCCTCTTGCATTTTTTTAGGAACTTCTCCTTCAGCAGAACCAAAATTAGAGTAAGATAACATTGCAATGCGAGGAGTGATATTAAACTGCTTAACGGTACTTGCTGTTAATACCGCAATATCAGCTAATTGTTGAGCTGTAGGGTCGGTATTCATGGTGGTATCAGCAAAAAAGTAAGGGCCACGTTTGGTAATCATCATGTATAATCCCGCCACACGGCTTACACCTTCTTGCACACCAATAATTTCTAAAGCAGGTTTAATAGGCGCACCATATTTACGAGTTAAACCCGAAATCATAGCGTCTGCTAATCCTTGCTCTACCATCATTGCTCCAAAGTAATTGCGATCACGCATTAACTTTCTAGCATCGTATTGGGTTAATCCTCGGCGTTGTTGTTTTACCCATAATAAATCGCCAAACTCCGCACGTCTCGATTCTTCTTCAGCTAACCAAGTATCAATAATAGGAGTATCTCCCATATCAATTTGATGTTCTTCTAATAAGGCTAATATTTTTTCTTTATTACCTAATAAAATTGGTTTTGCAATACCTTCATCTTTGGCAACTTGAGCTGCTTTTAAAATTTTGTAATTATCTGCCTCAGTAAATACAACTCGTTTAGGATTTGATTTTGCTTTATTAGCAATGCTTCGCATTAACTTATTGTCTTTACCTAAACGGTTATCTAATTCCATTCGGTAAGCATCCCAATCCGTAATCACACGTTTAGCAACACCACTATCAATAGCCGCTTTAGCCACAGCTGAACTAACAATAGAAATTAAACGGTTATCAATTGGTTTTGGAATAATGTATTCTGTACCAAAGGTTAAGTTTTTAGAGCCATAGGCTAAGTTTACATAATCAGGAACACTTTCTTTAGCCAAGGCCGCAATTGCTAAAGCTGCCGCTAACTTCATTTCCTCATTAATACATGTGGCACGCACATCTAAAGCTCCTCTAAAAATAAAAGGAAAACCTAACACATTATTAACTTGGTTAGGATGATCACTTCGACCAGTAGCGATAATAATATCAGGACGAGCGGCTACAGCTTCTTCGTAACTAATTTCAGGTGTTGGGTTAGCTAATGCAAATACGATACAGTTAGGAGCCATTGAACGTACCATGTCTTGCGACAAGATATTTCCTTTAGATAAACCAACAAATACATCAGCGCCTTTAATTGCTTCTTCTAGTGTATTTACGCTCACATTATCCGAAGCAAAAAATGTTTTGTATTGATCAAGGTCTTTACGGTTTTTATTAATAACACCTTTGCTGTCCAACATTAAAATGTTTTCTTTTTTTACTCCAACCGCAATGTACATTTTAGCACACGAGTTAGCTGAAGCACCAGCGCCATTAATAACGACTTTTACCTGGTTCATTTTTTTACCCGATAATTCAACTGCGTTTAATAAACCAGCCGACGAAATAATAGCTGTACCATGCTGATCATCGTGCATTAAAGGAATATTTAATTCTTCCTTTAAACGACGCTCAATTTCAAAACACTCAGGTGCTTTAATATCTTCTAGATTAATACCACCAAACGTGCATGAAATATTTTTGACAGTATTTACAAATTCATCAATATTTTTGGTGTCAACTTCAATGTCAAATACATCAATATCAGCAAAGATTTTAAATAATAAACCTTTACCTTCCATTACAGGTTTTGAAGCTAGTGCACCAATATCTCCTAGTCCTAAAACAGCAGTTCCGTTACTAATCACAGCTACCAAGTTTCCTTTAGCAGTGTACTTATAGGCGTCTTCTTGGTTTTTTTCTATCTCTAAGCAGGGTTCTGCAACACCTGGAGAATAAGCTAAGGTTAAGTCTCTTTGAGTACTATATGGTTTTGTGGGAATAACTTCAATTTTTCCGGGTCTTCCTTGAGAGTGATAATCAAGGGCATCTTGTTTTCTAAATTTTGCCATAAATGTTAAATTTAAGAGAACGAAAGTACTGATTTTAATGGAAAAATGTAAATTATTATAGTACAAAGAGTCATGACTATTTGTTATATTAGCAATAAATCCATATCCAACTTTTATGAAAAAACCGGCTGTTGTATTTATTTTTAGTTTTTTATGGCTTTTTGGTGTTTCACAATCAACTGTGGTTGATAGTATTTACTCAGGAGGGATATATCGTAATTACAGATTGTATATTCCAGCAGCCTATAATGGATTAAGCGCAAGGCCTTTAATATTAAATTTGCATGGTTATACCAGCAATGCTAGTCAACAACAATTATATAGCAATTTTATGCCGATTGCCGACACGGCTAATTTTTTAATGGTATATCCCAATGGCACTTTATTATCAGGACAACCATTTTGGAATGCAGGCATTTCTTCAACTTTAGTCAATGATATTAATTTTTTATCCAATTTAATGGATTCGTTAAGAACTCAATATAATATTGATGTGAATAGCATTTATTCAACAGGAATGAGCAATGGTGGGTTTATGAGTCATACCTTAGCCTGCGAATTAAGTCATCGTATTGCTGCTATCGCTTCAGTGACAGGTAGTATTTTTAATACGCAATATGGTAGTTTGTGTCATCCGTCTCGACCAGTGCCTGTTATGCAAATTCATGGAACCTCTGATCCAACGGTACCTTACGCAGGAAATAGTGCTCAAGCGATGATGCCGATTGATTCAGTTGTAAATTATTGGGTTACAAAAAACGGATGTAATCCTATCCCTTTTTTTGCAGCTATCCCAAATAGTAATACTTCAGATGGTTGCACTGCCGAACATTATGTTTATTCTGGTGGTTACTCAGGCAGTAGCGTTGAATTATATAAAATTATTGGAGGAACACATACATGGCCAGGCTTTCCTTTAGGAGGTGTTGGAACTAATCTAGATATCAATGCTTCAAAAGAGATTTGGCGTTTTTTTAGACAATATAAATTGAATCAATTAACCTCGGTGAATGAAATCAATCAACAATCCTTACATTTTTTAATGTACCCAAATCCGGCACAAACTATTTTACACGTTGAAATGGATATTTTATCAGATGCTTTGATTGAATATCAATTATATAATGTTTTGGGAGAAATTGTTTTATCTGAAGAAACAGCTCGTCAGCAAATTAATATGACTGATTTACCATCTGGAATGTATACCTTGCAAGTATTACAGAATCATCAAGCATTAGTCAAAGCAAAATTAGTAAAAGAGTAAATGTAAAATATTTACAGAGCGTTGTTTGAATTTTTAATTACACCCGTTTATTTATCTATTATAAAATGACTACGAAAAGTAATAGTACAATTTCAAAAATCAAACAAGCGTTTCGCACCATTGGACCCGGTTTAGTAACCGGAGCAAGTGATGATGATCCATCTGGTATTGCAACGTATTCGCAAGCAGGCGCACAATTCGGATTATCAACTTTATGGACATCTATCGTAGCCTTCCCTTTAATGGCTGCAATACAACAAATGTGTGCACGTATTGGTATTGTTACCTCTCAAGGTTTAACAGGAACGCTAAAAAAACATTATCCTAAACCTATTTTATATTTGATGTTGTTATTTAGTTTTCCGGCTATTGTTATGAATATAGGTGCTGATATTGCAGGAATGGGAGCTGTGGGTAATTTACTATTTCCTAGTATTGATGCCACTTTTTTTAGTGTATTTTTTACTGTTCTATTGTTAGGTTTAATAATTTATTTACCTTATCAAAAAATAGCTTCCGTATTAAAATATTTATGTGTGGTGATGTTGGTATATTTTATTGTACCTTTTTTATATCATCAAGATATTTCTAATATTTTAAAATCAACATTTATCCCTACTATAAAATTTGATAAGGATTTTTTAGCGATTTTGGTTGGCATTTTAGGCACAACCATATCACCGTATTTATTTTTTTGGCAAGCATCTGTTGAAGTAGAAGAGATGAAGCATAAGAAAAAGCATATTGTGGTAAATAAAAAAATGATTCATGACATGAAACAAGATGTTGATTTTGGAATGACGGTCTCCGGTTTTGTGATGTATTTTATTATTCTTACTACAGGCACGGTTTTGTTTAATGGTGGCGTTCATCAAATCGACACGGTTGAACAGGCTGCTATGGCTTTAAAACCCTTAGCTGGTAATTTAGCCTATTTATTATTTGCGGTAGGCGTTATTGGTACAGGTTTAATTGCAATCCCTGTTTTAAGTGGTTCTTTATCTTACATTTTTACAGAAACCTTTGGATGGGAGCAAGGCTTAGATAAAAAATTTCATGAAGCAAAAGGCTTTTATGTGATTATTGCCATTTCTTTAATATTAGGACTTTCTATGAATTATATAGGCATTTCTCCGATTAAGGCGTTAATTTTTACGGCCATTTTATATGGTATAACGGCACCTGTATTAATTGCTATTATTCTTCATATATCAAATAATAAAGCAATTATGGGTGAGTATGTGAATACAAGACTAGCAAATATATTAGGCTTTTTAGCACTTTTGATTATGGCTGTAGCCGCAGGACTTTTAATCTATTTTCAGTTTGTAGGATAGTTGTTTTTAAAATTTTAAAACAAACTGTTCTTTGAATTTGTGTTCAGTTCTAAAAAATACAATTCCCATATAAAATAAATCTAAACTTAAGGTCACTTCTGGATGATTTGAAATTTCTTGCCAAGCCTGTTGCATACCATCGCTCCAATAAATGTCGTCGAAAATAAAAATGGATTGCGAGGTTTTTTTCTCAAGAGCCATATTAAAGTAACGCATGGTTGATTCATAAGTGTGGTTACCATCAATGTACAAAAAATCAACAGAGGATAGGGATGATAAAAGTTTAGGAAATGCATCGTTAAAATTCCCTTCAATAGAGTGGATATTATTTAGGTTATGTTGAACAAATAATGAGCTTGAAAATTTTTTCAAATTAGGACAGCCTTCAATGGTGTATACTTGAGAAGAAGAAGATGCTTTTGCTAAATACATGGTCGTTAATCCAACAGAGGTACCTAATTCAATAATGGTGTTAGGTTTAAAATGATTAACCAATCGGTATAAAAACTCAGCTTGTTTTTTTGAAGCAATTCCATGATTTGTGATGTCAGAAATTTTCCGAGTTTTAGTTTGACCGATGTTAGATAATTTTTTTGATCCAGCACCTAAATCTGTAAATTCAATTAATGATTGATTTAACAGTAATTGTTGTCGTAGTGTGTGTAAGTGAATGAAATCTTGAAATGGATATTCATTTTTAATGAATTCCATATAAAAATGATACACAAATGGCGAATGTAAATCGTGTTCTGTAAACGAAGTTAGTTGGTAATTAATGTATTTTAAAATCGTTTTAAGCCTCATGATTAATGATCTTGACAATTACAAACAGCAGTTTTTACAATGGGTTTAGTTTCATAATTAGGCAAACTCGTTTCTTTCATAAAGAAAATGGTTAAATCAGAAATATAATTTTCAGGATGTTCTTTATTCCATTTCTTTAATAAATAGTGGCAATAAAAAGGTCGCATGTAATTATTGTTGTTAAAGGTATAATTCTCCTGAAACTTTCTCCATCGATCACTTTCAAATTCACAAACCATGGGTGTTGGTTTATCAAAAGACACCGTTGGTTGATTGTGTTTTATGTCGATGTATTGATGTTTTTTGTTAAAACCACTATATACAAACCATCCATCATCTTTTAAAATAAATGGAGAAAACATTCCCCAGTTTTGCTCTAAACGAAACATTTTTCCATAGCTCACAATTGTTGGTTCAAGTGCATAAGGGAATTTTTTTATGCTTCCTAAATTCATCATTAAACAAAATAGGATAATAGCAATAATGAAATAATTTTTAAACGTGTAAAAGAGTTGTAATAAAAAAGAAGGTGCTGTTTCTTCTGTCTTATTTGTAGGTTGAGTTGGATTTTTATAAAGGTGTTTTTCAAACCAATCCATCAATGAGGAGGGGAGCATACCGATAAGCGAAACAATACCAATGATATAAAATAAACCGACGTATAACGTATTCATGATTGCTAAAAACATGCACAAATAGCATAGGATACCAAATACACGAACAGCTTTAGGCACCAATGGTATAATAATAAAAATAGGAGCAAGCAGCTCAATATAAAATACCACAAAGGTGAGTATTTTAAGAAGTGTTGGAAATTGATAAATAAAAGTTCCTAAGGGTAATCTAATTTGATCTAAACTTAAGGCATAATATAATGCTGTGCCTTCTGAACGCCACTCGGGAGAGGTTTTTAGTAACGCTGAAAAAAAGAAAATGGAAAAGGGAACTAACATATAGCCAATGTTGGCTAATGAAAAATAACGAGTAGAATACTCTGATTTTTTTAAAATAGAGTATCGTTCACCCCATGGCAATAAGATAGCCCAAAATAAAAGAAGTCTTAATAAATCATCACCCCCTTGTAGGATAAAAGGATTTCTATTTTGAATAGAGGTAAGGAACACCCAACAAACAAATGTCAGTAATCGTGTTCTGTATCCTATTAACAGTAATATTACACAAAAAGCATTTAAAATAAACAGACTAATTTGCCACCATAAATCACCACTTAAGGCATGAAATGAAAAGTATACTGAACTCCAATTATACTGTTTTAAGGTGGTAATAGGTAATACGCCTTCATTCGTAAAAAATGCCCTAATCGATAGTGAGCGAATACATAAATCAATCAATAAAATGAGACTGACACCTATACGCATGATTCCTAGCGCTCTCAGGTCAAGAGTATAAGATTCTTTTACGCGATTAATTATGTGATAAAATGTTTTCGTAAATAAAAAAGGCTCTGCTTATATGCAGAGCCTTAAAATTAATATTCTTTATGATTATAAACAACCAACTTGTCCAGTAACTGTTACTGAATAGAATGTGCCAGGAGCTTTATAACATGCAATATTTGTAAATGATGCAGTAATACTTGTTCCTGAGATTGTTACAGTTACCGAGCCACCACCAGAAGAATACCAAGTACTTCCTGCATCTTGGCTAGGAGGATTTGTAATCGTCATAAATGCTTTTCCTGGAGCTAATTGACCGCTAGTTCCAACTAATTGGTATGTACCAGCTGTTGGAGGCGTGAAAAAACAAAGTGATATGGTGGTTGATGTACTATTGTTAACATTGGTTAAACATGTTTGACCAGTTTGACAACCAGAGCTAAACCAAGTAGCGTCACCTACATTGGTAATACTAGAATTTTGTTGAGTAGAAGTTGTAGCAACTGTACCAGTAGTCGTAACATTAGTAATGTTAGGGTTATTACCTGTACCACTAGATGCTTCATCTTTATAGGTAGGTGTAATCGCATCGTTGTCATTTTTTGATTTACAAGAAATAAAAAGGATACTTCCTACTACAAATATTGAAAGGGCTGATAAAATGATTTTTTTCATTTTTGGTTTTTTTTATTATCAAATATATATACTATTAATATAATTTCCAAATAGTTACACTCAAAGGTTAGTCACATTGAATAGTTAATAAAACACTTTGCCTTGTTTTACCATTTGTTTTAGAAGAACACAAGCTCTATATCTGTCCTCTTCATAATCTTGATAAAGAGTATTTAAAGTATTTAAAACATTAGCAAGTCCAATTTCTTCGCCCCATGCTAAAAGCCCTTGAGGATAATTCACACCTTTTGCCATGGCTAAGTCAATATCCTTAACAGAAGCAATGCCTAAATAATTGGTATCAATAGCTTCGTTAATTAATAAACAAATTATTCGATTGACTATATATTTCGCTAAAACATCATCTTTTTTAGGTTCAGGTAAAATCGCTCCTTCTCTATAATCATAAAATCCACGAAGTGTTTTTTTACCCAAAAATTTGGCTTCTAGTAAACGCTTTTGTGTTAAAGAGGGTTTAAAACGAGGGTCGTAATAAAATTGTTTCCATACAGTTTCTGTGACCACATAATTCACATCGTGTCCAATGAGATCCATTAATTCAAATGGCCCCATTTTAAATCCTCCAAATTCACGCATAGCCCAATCAATGGTAGCCATATCAGCAATTTGTTCATCATAAATACGAAGCGCTTCGCTATAAAATGGTCTTGCAACACGATTGACAATAAAGCCAGGTGTGTCTTTAGCCATAACCGTTACTTTGCCCCAGCTATTAATAAGTTCCTGACATTGTTTAGCAATTTCTATATCGGTAGCAACACTCGGAATTATTTCTACCAAAGGCATTAAGGTTGCTGGATTAAAGAAATGAATGCCAATTACTTTTTCTGGTTTTTGACAAGCAGATGCAATAGAAGTGATGGATAAGGAAGAGGTGTTGGAAGCCAATACGCATTTTGCTGACGTAATGTTTTCTAATTCTTTAAATACCGTTTGTTTCACTTCACTATTTTCAACAATAGCTTCAATAACTAAATCACAAGATTTAAAATCTTGAATTTGGTTAGAGTAGGTGGTTAAACTTAAAATTGATTGCGCTTTTTCGGCAGTAATCTTTTGTTTTTCAACTAATTTATTTAACGAATTAGTTAAGCTAAGTTTAGCTTTTTCAAGTGCTGCTGAATTAGTATCGTATACAATGGTTTTATGTCCTGCAGTTGCTGCAACTTGAGCGATGCCACTTCCCATAGCGCCAGAACCTACGATACCAATGATGGAATTTTTTGAGAACATATATTTAGTGCTTAATAATTATTTTTTTAGTTTCATTTATGGAGACACCTTTTAGTGTGATAAAGTAACATCCATTATTTAGATGACGCGTATTAATGGTGATTTTATCAAAGTCATCTTTTGCAGTTAAGGTTTGCTCTTCAACATGATTTCCCAAAATATCTGTAATAGTGTATGTCATTTGCTGATGATATTGATTAGCAATTATACAAGTAATGTCATCAGAAGATGGATTTGGGTATACTGAAAACAAAGATCCAAAAGTTGTTTTATCCTTTATCCCTAAAGAGTTTTTATAAATAGCATCTCCATCTAAAATAAAAATACCGTTTTGCATATCGCAAGCAATAATGATTTTACTTGGCAAATAGGGGTAAGCCCCCCAATTTCCTCTATAAGCACTGGTACTAAAATTATCATTCACGCCATGTTGTGGATGGGTATCAAAATATCCATGAATACTAGTATTGCTAGGATTAGAAATATCATATAGGTAAAGACCATCTTGGTAGGTGCTTATCCAACACCAATTATTACCAATAATATACGGATTGTGTGGAGTCGCTAAAGCATGAGAATTAATCGTGTCAACAACGGTTATGTTATTTAAATTACTGACATCAATAACTTTTGCTGGTAAAGACGCGGGAACTTCATCAGCAAATACAATTGTTTTTCTATCATCAGTTTGCCACGAACTATGATTATATCCATTGTATGCGTAGCCTGTAAACGATTGAATGACAGAAAAAGTATTGGTTGCTGAATTAAAGGTTAGTACCTGTAATCCTTTCCATCCGGTAGATGCAAAGATGGTATCGTTTCTCACAAACATATCATGAACATAATCAATCACGGTTGAGTTTACATCATCTTCTAATCGTCTTAAAAGAACTGGCGATTGTGGGTTAGCTAAACTGTATACTCGCATTGGTGATTGATATCCCGTAACGGCATCCTTAGGGGCTCCGCAATACATTTTATTTTGATCGATAAAAACAGTGTGGCTTAATTCAAATAAAGCATTGCTATCATATACCACATGAACCGAATCGGGAAGATATTGCATGTCGACAATTTGTAAACCGTTGGGTTGACATTGATCACTTACAATATAACAGTAATTTTGATAGGTTTTCATTTCGCGCCATGTGCAACCTGTGTGTTTAGCTCCCACCGAATCAGAAATTATTGGGGCAGAAGGATTTGTAACATCTATGAAATAAGTTTGTTTACTTGTTCCTACAATAGCATATTCTTTATGTTTGGCAGCTTGATACCACCCCCAACAACCTGAATACTTTCTGCTATCGGTACCTGTAAGGTCTGTTTCCGGATCTAAATGTGCTAGTAAGTTCATATTTAAACTAGCATAAGTTTGCGCCTTTAGGTAGTTAAATAAACACATAGAGCACACGATGAGAAATAATAATTTTTTCATTAAGGTATTTTAAGTCCTCACAAAGTACAAAAAAATAATGGTTTCAAAAAGCATTTATAACTAGTTTATGCCTGCTAACTTCATTGCATCTAGCTTTATGGCTGAGTCTAGTGGAATTTGTAAATCTTGTGATTTTTTTGTTGCTTTTTTTAACAATACAGGTTTTTCTCTAATTTGCTTTTCAAATTCTTTAATCGTTTTGTTTTTTGCTATTCGAGCATGATATCCTTTTGGATTGGTATATAATTCATACGCATCTTCAATAAAAGTATTTGCGTAGGTTGGCAGGTTACCATCTGAGTATAATAACATTATGACTTGGTTACTTTCTATTTGTTGTTTTAAATCTAATTGCCAAACTTCTACTTTTTCCCCAGGAGTAGGAGATGGAATAACTTTATTATAATAGTACCAAAATTGTCCACCAGCAAAACTACTCTGCCCAACTCCCATATAAACGGGGCCATACCAATAACTATCTGCAATAGTTAATACACGAGTTCTGTTTTTAGTAGAATCTTGTTCAAACATCACCTCTGGATATGCTAGTTTCATGTTTTGAACAGGATTTTTATACAAGTTCATACTCTTTAAAACATCAGCATCTCTACTTCTTGAAGAATCAACCACATCAATTTTTTTCCATACAATATCAGGCAAATCGCAATGATGAAGATTTTCTATATGTCCAATAATAGTATCTACAGCTAAGCATTCTCCATAAAAACTCCAGTGATGTCCAAATTTCGGGAATAATGGATAGGGTGTTGTTGGTTTTAATTTTTGAAAATAGGCTTTTAAGTCTAGAACATTGATGCCTAATTTTTTTGATTCAGTAATGTACGTTTGGTAATTAGTATGGGTGATAGGATGTTTATATTTATCTTCAATTTGTTCTATACAATATTCACCTTTGCCAGGCGCAAAAACCAATAATAAGTCAATTCCTTTTTTCTTTAAAGAATCTTGAACTATTTTTGCTTTTTGCAATTTAGAGAGAATTTTATCTTCGCCGACATAATCATCTCCAAAGGCCGAGAATATGTATCCTTCACTGTATACATAATTATCCTTTCCTAATACAAATGCATTAACTCTAATTTGATTAAAAGCTTTGTAATAAAATTGGTTGTTTAATCTTACAAAAGTTTCCTTAAATGCCCAATGGTCATTATTGTAGTCATCTTTTAAAGATTGATACTCTCCGCTAAACCACATGCCTTTATCTAGTTTTAATAAAGAATCGGGTTTTACATTATTGATCACGATACCTGTTAAATTAGGTTTATTGTCTTTTTTAAGAATACCCATGATCATTGGATACGAAATCGCTGCAAAAGCAATGAAAACAAATATATTATAGGTTTTACGTTTTGTCATGATTTAGAATCTGAAATAAATAAATGGATTAAAATCGAGAGCAGCGATATAACTTAATGATATATAAAATAACAAAATACTTATACCCATCATGAAGGTATTTGAAATGGTTGATTGATTTTCTCCGTATACTTTTGCTTGAATGTTTTTTGTAAAAGGAATAAAAGCAAAGAACGAAAAGAAAATTGCAAGACTCATAGAAAAATAAAAGTCGTTATGTAAAGCAAATTTTCCATCTGTAAAATGGAAGCTAAACATTGATTTTATGAAATGATTAGCTTGGGTTAAATTTTCTGCTCTAAAATAAACCCATCCAACTATGACAATTAAAAAGGTGAGAGTTGTAGAAAGTATTTTTCCTGTTTTATTATAAATATTTAATAAGAACAGTCTTTCAAGTACTAGAAATAAACCATGAAATGCGCCCCATATAATAAAATTCCAGCTAGCTCCATGCCATAATCCAGAAAGTAAAAACACAATAAATAAATTGCGGTATAACTTAAAATTTGAGTCAACTTTATTTCCTCCTAAAGGAATGTATAAGTAATTTTTCATCCAACTTCCTAATGTGATATGCCATCTTCGCCAAAACTCTGTAATACTTGATGATAAGTAAGGATTATTAAAGTTTTCTGGTAAACGAATTCCCATGATTTTACATAAACCAATGGCCATATCACTATATCCACTAAAATCAAAATAAATTTGAAATGTATAAGCAATTGCTCCAACCCAAGCGGCGGCAGAATCAATATGCTGAAGATCTAATTTAAATACATCATCAGCCTGAGATCCAATTGTATTAGCTATAATGACTTTTTTTGCTAAGCCAATGCAAAATGTATAGAAGCCACTTAGCTTAACTTCAGCGGTGTAATTTTTCTCTCTATCGGTAATTTGATCGGCAATATCATGGTAACGAACAATAGGCCCTGCTATTAATTTCGGGAACAATAAAATGTATGTTTGATAATGCCAAAAGTTTTTTAAAGGTTTATGAATACCACGGTATACATCTACTACATAGGTTACACTCTCAAATGTATAAAAAGAAATCCCTATTGGTAACACGATTTTTAACCAAGCGATTTCTTTTACGCCTGCTAAACTCATCAAGCCATTGATATTATCAATAAAGAAGTTAGAATATTTAAAGTAAAATAATAAGCCTAAGTTCAGTACCAAAGAAATAATCAGTAATTGTTTTTTTGTACTTTCTGATTTTGATTGAGCCATTTGTTTTACCAAAAAAAAATCGACAAAAGTAGTGCCTAGAATCACAAAAATAAATTTAGGCCCACCCCAAGCATAAAAAACAATACTAAAAATTAAGATGCAGGCATTTTTAAATTTATTGGGAGTTAAGTGATACGCCAATAAAAAGATTGGCAAAAAATATACTAAAAAGGTAATGCTACTAAAAACCATAGTTTAAATTATAAATGTTTTCTACATTTAAAATTTTAGTGTTGGTATTGTTTTTCGTAATAGTTAGCGTATGCACCAGAAGTAACATTCGTTAACCATTCTTCGTTTTGTAAATACCAATCAACTGTTTTTGATAAGCCTTCTTCAAATTGAAGGGATGGTTTCCAACCTAAATCTTTTTGTAATTTTGTTGAATCAATAGCATAGCGTAAATCGTGCC
This sequence comes from Bacteroidota bacterium, assembly GCA_947450025.1. GTDB lineage: Bacteria > Bacteroidota > Bacteroidia > B-17B0 > Aurantibacillaceae > UBA4416. The sequence goes on from CANFTW010000007.1 coordinate 144,111, forward strand.
CAGCTCTATCCGTTACAAAGGTGATTAATTTTTGATTGGTTCCTTTTTCTCTTCCTAATTTCTCATCCATCATATCACATAATAAGCGAATGACGTCAATATTTGTCCATTCGTTATGTCCTCCAATATTATAAGTGCTTCCTAATGCTGCTGTATGAAATATTACATCAATGGCACGCGCGTGATCTTCAACAAATAGCCAATCACGAACATTTTCTCCTTTACCATAAATTGGTAATGGTTTATTATTTTTAATATTATTAATACATAATGGAATTAATTTTTCAGGAAAGTGAAACGGTCCATAATTATTTGAACAATTTGAAATAACACATGGTAATTTGTATGTATCGTGATAAGCTCTAACAAAATGGTCTGAACTAGCTTTAGATGCAGAATAAGGACTATGTGGATCGTAAGCCGTACTTTCTGTAAATAAGCCTGTATCTCCTAATGAACCATATACTTCATCCGTAGAAACATGATAAAATTTGGTAAACTTAGTTGAATCAGCTTTATGCAATTCTTTAGCAGCATTTAGTAAATTCACGGTTCCAATAACATTGGTATATACAAATTCTAATGGGTTTGTAATACTTCTATCAACATGACTTTCGGCTGCTAAATGAATAACCGCATTAAATTGGTGTTCTTTAAATAATTGATTTATAAAGGTGGCATCCACGATATCTCCTTTTACAAACGAGTAATTCGGTTTGTTTTCAATATCTTTTAAGTTAGCTAAATTACCAGCATAAGTTAATTTATCGAGGTTTACGATACTGTAATTTGGATATTTATTTACAAATAATCTTACAACGTGTGAACCAATAAAGCCAGCGCCTCCAGTAATTAATATTTTCATGATGTTTGTTTTTATCAGTGGCGAATATACAAAATGATGATGATGAAAGGAAGTACTTTTATGGATTTAATCCATAAAAAACACAATTATTTTCCTCTTCCTTGAACGACAATTAATACGGTATGAACTAATATCTTAAAATCAATAAGTAAGCTCATGTTTTCAATATAAAGCAAATCAAACTTAATACGTGATACCATTTGCTCAATATTAGATGCATAGCCATATTTCACTTGTCCGTAACCTGTAATACCTGGTCTAACCCTATGTAAATGAACGTAATGTGGAGCATGAACTACAATTTGATCAATAAAGAACTTACGCTCAGGTCGCGGCCCCACTAAGCTCATATCGCCTTTAATCACGTTATAAAATTGTGGAATTTCATCTAATCGAACTTTTCTTAAAAAACGACCGATATTTGTAATTCTTGGGTCGTCTGTTTTAGATAATAATGGACCGTGTTTTTCGGCATCGGTATACATCGTTCTATATTTAATAATGTTAAAAGGTTTCCCTCCTTTACCGATGCGTTCTTGCTTAAAAAATACAGGACCTTTTGAACTCACTTTAACCACAACAATTAAAATAATATATACCCAAAAAAATAGAATTAAGACTAAAACAGAAACCAAAACATCTATAAATCGTTTAACAGATTGTTGCCAATTAGGCATTGCCTGTTTGTTTAACACAATTAAGGCGGTTTCTGAAATAGAGTTCATTTTTACCTGACCAGATAAAATATCATACATGTCAGGAATGATTTTAATAATGGCTTCAAAATCATTTAATTCATTAATAATTTTCTCAAGGTAGCCATGCTCCCATGATTCAATTGCAATGATAATTTCTTCGATTTGATGTGTTTGAACAATTTCTTTTAAGTCTTTGTATTCTCCTAAATGAGCAAGTTTTTCTTTTAATTGTTCTGAAAAACCATTTTTTTCATCTAGATGTATAAAACCAATAAATTGGTTGCCAGAAGATTTATAACTTGATGTGATTTCTTCGTAAATTTTTAATGCCCTTTGATTACTACCAATAATGACGGTGTTAAATCCAATTTTACCTTGACTAATTTTATAGTTAGTCATCGTTGATAAGACAAATCTAAAAATAGCAGTAATAAAAAAGTGAAGGGCAAATAATACGGTGTAAACTTTATAATAAGCTTTGTAATTAGATACAAAATCATCTAATAGTATAAAAAAGAAAATAAAAGTTACGCCAATAATAGATGTAGCAAGGGTTTGTATAAATTCATTAATTCTTGATTTTCGATAGATATCTTTATAAAATCCAGTTAAATAATAAGCTAATAACCAACCAAGAGGTAAAATAATGATTCCTAAGATATATTGTCTATCAAAAACTTGCTCAGGTAAAATTCCAAATTTATCTGGCTCAATATAAAATTTACGATATAGGTAAAATAAACTCCAAGCTAAACCTGCCGACAAATAATCAGCCAAAACATATTTTAATGTTTGGAGTGTTTTGTTCACTTATTGATAAATTAATTTTACGTTGTCGATATAAATTTCAGGAGACGCAACTGTTTTGTCGGCATGAATAAATACTTGATAACTAGAGTAGGTTGGTTGAGTACTTACCACACTGGATAATTGAACATAAATTTTATTCCATTCATTGGATGTATTAACTGTAAGAGCAGTTCTTCTATCGCTTCCTCCACCAATAACCCCAACAGTAAATGGTTGATTGCACTTGTAATTTAATTCTAAGTAGATGGTTGCTCCGCCTGAAGGCAAAAAGTAAGGAATGGTTTGAAGCATTTCAGCATTTGGATGTGCATCACTCATCGTCATATAAATAGAACCAGCTCCTTCAAAAGATTTCGTGGGATCAAAACTAGCGGTGTTTGAATAGGATGTAGCGCCATTTGATACAAAATAACTTCCACCGCCCACTACTGAGTCGAAATTATCAAAATAATAAAAATAGGCACCTGTATTATATTGAAAAACTGGAGAAATGGTATAGGTTTTTCCAGGTTCAAAGTTTTGATTGTAAGTAATAGAATTATAAAATGGGTAGGGTAGACGTGTTGCAGAAATGCCATTGTTTTTTATCCCAGCAAATAAGGTAATTTCTGCATTGCCAGAGGCAACCACTGGCATCACATTTCCTATAGGAAATATACCTTTAAATTGGCCGTTTACGTAGTACCAAATGTCTGTTATTTTTTGACTATTAGAGCCTTGTGCAGGTGTTGTGGTTAAGGTTACTGGAGCGGTCACAAGAAATGCTGATTCTGGCGCTTTAAGTTTATCTTTATTACAAGAACTTAGTAATATCAGACTACAAAATAAAAAAACGTACTGTAAATATCTTTGCATATCGTATGTAAAACGTAAAGATAACAGTACTTATTGTATTGCCATAAAAAAAATGATTTTCACATCATTTCTTTATTTTTTCATAGGTCTAATTTGTGCCTCAATATCTTGAACAACCTTTAGAGCAACTTCAGCATCCATTAACGAAACGGTTAATGGAAAGTCATGATGGATGCTTTTATAAAAACATTCTAATTCTGTTTTTATAGCATTCACAGGATTGACAATAGGTTGATTTTGAATGATTTCAAATTTTTGGTGCCCAACTCCTGGATCTATCATAATTCCTTTTGACTGAGAAGTTGTTGGTTGAATTTTATGTATAGTGGTTGATTTGTTTAGCAAATCAATGTTTATGAAGGTGTTTTCTTGAAAAATTTCCATTTTTCTAACATTTTGCAAAGCAACTCGGTTCGCCGTTAAATTTGCCACACAGCCATTTTCAAATTCAATTCTCACATGAGCAATATCGGCAGACTTGCTTACAATATCTGACCCAGTAGCTGATATTTTTCGAATTTTACTTTTGATGGTATGTAATAACAAATCAATATCATGAATCATTATATCCAAAACTACCGAAACATCAGTGCCTCTTGGATTATAACAGGCTAAGCGCTCAATATGAATATGCAGAGGGTTGTTAATATGATTTTTAGCTGCGGTAAATGCCGGATTAAATCGCTCAACATGCCCCACTTGAACAACAACACCTGCTTCCTTCGCTAGTCTAATTAGTTTCTTTGTATCCTCTAAATCATCCGTCGCAGGTTTTTCAATAAAAACATGCTTACCTTTTTTGATAGCTTCACTAGCCAAATGATAATGGGTTGGAGTAGGGGTAATGACTAAGACGCCATCACAATGATTCAGCAACTCATCATAACTATTGCAAATCATCACATTATTTTGATAGGATAAATTTGCAGTCACATTTTTATCTATATCATAAATCGCACTTATATTAAATTCAGGTAGTTCACTTGCTAATTTCAAGTGAATTTTACCTAAATGACCCAATCCTACAATACCTACATTCATTAAAACCAATTTTTTGGTAAATGTACTATCTATTAAAAACTAATTGTTAGAAATGATTTTTTAATATTAAAACTACATTGTTTATTATAATTAATTTTAGGGCATGCAAATTCATATTAGTAAAGAAGACGATTACCTGTACCAAGGAAAAAGAAAACGTTTAGTTGAACAATTAAAAGAAAAGGGAATTTTAAGTCAATCCGTTTTAAATTCGATATTAAAGATACCGAGACATTTATTTTTTGACCAATCTACTGAACGCCCTGCTTTACTAGATCATGCTTATTCAGATAAAGCACTTAAAATTGGCGCTGGTCAAACTATTTCCCATCCATTTACAGTGGCTTTTCAAACAGAAAAATTAGAAATTAAAAAAGGAGATAAGATTTTAGAGATAGGAACGGGTTGTGGTTATCAAACCGCCGTGCTATTAGAAATGGGAGCAAAAGTGTTTTCTATTGAACGTCAGAGAGAATTGTACGATAAAACGAAAATATTTTTACCCTTACTAGGATATAAAGGTGCCAAATTAGTATATGGGGATGGTTATAAAGGTTTACCACAATTTGCACCTTTTGATAAAATCATTGTAACAGCTGCAGCGCCTTATATTCCCCAAGATTTATTAGCCCAATTAATTGTAGGAGGTATTTTAGTTATTCCATTGGGAGAAGGCGAGGAACAAGTGATGAATGTGATTGTTAAAAAAAGCGAGACTCAGTTTGATAAACAGGCCTTTGGCAAGTTTAAATTTGTACCAATGCTGCAAAATAAGCAGTAATAGTTATTAACATTGTTAACAATTACCTGTTTATAAGACAATGTTTGGTCTCTTTAAATATCTTCAGAATATATTCATATTTGCTGTGTTAATTTAAAAATAATAACAAACAAAACAACAAATTATGAAAAAATCAATCGCTCTAGTAGCTTTAGCATTCGGTGTAACTGGTGCTTTCGCTCAAGATTTAACTTCAAAAAAAGGTGAACCATTTTTACCAGAAGCTGGTGATTATGCAATCGGTGTTGATGCAACTCCATTCTTAAATTACGTAGGTAATTTCTTTGGAAAATCTACAGCAAACAACGCTCCAACATTCAACTTTTTAAACAACAGTAATCTTATGATTATGGGTAAAAAGTTTGTTGATGCTAATACAGCTTACCGTGTAGGTTTAAATTTAAACTTTGGTTCAACTAAATACACTAACAATGTATTAGATCAAACTAGTACAGCTACTCCTCAAGCTTATGTTCAAGACACTCGTAAAGTTGGAAATACATTTGTAGGATTAACTGCAGGTATCGAAAAACGTCGTGGTAAAACTCGTTTACAAGGTGTTTATGGTGCTGAGGCTGGATTATCTTTTGGTTCAACTAAGTCTAAATATGCTTATGGTAACACAATGGATAATACTCATACAACTCCGCAATCTACTGATTGGGCAACTTGGAATGGTACTTCTGCTAATTCTACTGCTAATGGAAACAGAACTACTGAAACTAAATCAGGTGTTGCTATCGGATTTGGTGTTCGTGCTTTTGTAGGTGCTGAGTATTTCGTAGCTCCTAAAGTTTCTATCGGTGGTGAATTCGGATGGGGATTAGGTTTAACACTTCAAGGAAAAGGTTCTTCAACTTCTGAGGCTTTAAATGCTTCTGGTGCTGCTACCTCAACTACAACTGATACTGGTAAAACTTCTACTTTTGGTTTAGGAACTGATAACAGAAATTCTGTATTTGGACCATCAGCTTCATTACGTTTAAACTTACATTTCTAATTAGAAATCAAGTATAATCATAAGCCCCGCATTAGCGGGGCTTTTTTTATGCAATAAAGTTATCTTAAATGTTTAAATATTAATTGATTAATACTAAATTTGCCCCACATTAAAAAACACTATTATGTCAACAGCAGCTAACAAAGGTCCTATTTCTAAATTTATAGAACATCATTATAAACATTTTAACGCAGCCGCATTAGTAGATGCTGCAAAAGGTTATGAAACGCATTTAACTGAAGGTGGCAAAATGATGGTAACCTTAGCTGGTGCAATGAGTACTGCTGAGTTAGGTAAATCATTAGCTGAAATGATTCGTCAAGGAAAAATTGATATCATTTCATGTACTGGTGCCAATTTAGAAGAAGATATTATGAACCTTGTAGCGCATAGCCACTATAAGCGTGTTCCTAATTATCGTGATTTATCGCCTCAAGAAGAGTGGGATTTATTAGAAAATCATTATAACCGTGTAACGGATACTTGTATTCCTGAGGAAGAAGCATTCCGTCGTTTACAAAAACATATTCATAAAATTTGGAAAGATGCAGATACAGCAGGTGAGCGTTACTTCCCACATGAGTATATGTACAAAATTTTATTAAGCGGAGAGTTAAAACAATATTATGAAATTGATCCAAAAGATAGTTGGATGTTAGCCGCTGCAGAGCGCAATTTACCAATTGTTGTTCCAGGTTGGGAAGATAGTACAATGGGTAATATTTTTGCATCTTACGTCATTAAAGGAGAGATTAAAGCTAGCACGATGAAAAGTGGTATTGAATATATGGCTTGGTTAGCGCATTGGTACCCAAAAAACAGTGGTGGTAAAGGAGTAGGCTTCTTTCAAATTGGTGGGGGTATTGCTGGTGATTTTCCAATTTGTGTGGTTCCAATGTTATATCAAGATATGGAAATGCATGATGTTCCTTTCTGGAGTTATTTCTGTCAAATTTCAGATTCAACAACTTCATATGGTTCATACTCAGGAGCAGTGCCAAACGAAAAAATTACTTGGGGTAAATTAGATATTCACACACCTAAATTTATTGTAGAAAGTGATGCGACTATCGTAGCGCCATTAATTTTCTCTTGGGTTTTAGGATGGTAGTAAAATAATTCGTTATTGAATCTAACTTAAAAGAGCTCTGCATCGTTTTGCAGAGCTCTTTTTTAATTTGAAACTATTTTCCCAAGTTCATTAGTGGTTTTTAAATTTTGAATTGGATGAACTTTAAAGATGACTTTTTGATTATTTTTTTCATTAACGTATTTTTTAAATTCATCCGCACTACAATAATAACTTTTTTCATTCTCATCAACAGCTATGAGAACTGGATTGTCCGACTTACCATAAACAAATTTATAAGGACCATAATCCATAAAACCATCATATCTAATAATGCCATTAATACTTCTAAGACTTATAAAAATGGCTATTATTTTAAGAGGCTTATTGTTTTCGTTGATATAGGAGGCTAAAATTTCTTCAGGTTCTGAAATTTGTTTAACTTGATCAGCATTATAAACGCCGGTTTCACTAATGCCAAATTTAGCAAATGCGTTTTTTCGTAAATTTTCAGCACTATCTCGTCTCGCAACGATTGCTCTTTCTAAAGAGTCTTTTCGGATTAATTGAGCTTTGTATTCATCACAATTAAAATTGGAAGAGAATACGGCTATTTTTTTTGCTAGCAAGTCTCGGTGAAGATTAAAGTCTCCAATATTTAATAGAACTTTTTCATCACTGGTATATAAAAATGAACGATAAAAGTAATCCATGCAAGAAAGCGTATCTTCGCCATATTTAGAGATATTTTCATCTGGTTTATTTACTAAATCTCTTAAATCATTTTCTAAAATCTTTTCTTTGTTATCTAAATCGTTGGTATATTTTAAATACGATTTATAATTTTTTTTATGGAGCCTTTTTGTTTTTCCATCAGAATAACTATTGTTTTTAGGTTCACCTGTAACATGATAAATTTGATTTTCAATTTCTATATCAAATTTATTTTTTCCTCTGTAAATGATTTTTACATATGAACAACCTTGTTGGTATTGGTTTTTGACGCCTTTGTTGAATTCGTTTTTATTGAAAGTCCAAACGTAATTTGAAAAATTACCAAATTTATTATGGGTGTTTTGTGAGATAAACTCAACGGTTTTTAAAGAAGTATCAATGGACAATTTGTAATATGGAGATTTAAAATCAATCAGATAGTTTTTTACAAATTTAAAGGGGTAGTTCAATCTAATGGGTTCTTCATGATTTAAAAAATAACGAATCTTTTTCACCATTCCATTAATGTATTCGCAAGTATCTCCATAAACACAATTTCTGAAATTAGTATAGTCTCTTACAAAACTACTTGCTACTGCAAAAGATGATGACCCATTAAATGGCATTAATAAATTGCCATGAACATTCGTGATATTTGGAGCTTGACTATTCCATTGATTTTTGGTTGAATCAAAATTAAAAAATTGTTGATTGATGAAATTACTTAAAGGAAAATCTAAATTTATTTGTTTGTCTTTTGCTGTTTTTAAAACCAATTCTTCATTATTTTGGTAAGCTTTAATGTTAAACATACCTGCTGAATTAAAATGATTTACAGTGTTATTTAATTTTATAGACATAGGGATGCCACTTAAAATAAAATCAGCAGGGTTTCTAAATTCTTGGTAACTTATTTCAATGTCTCCGGTAACTTCAGTTCCATTTTGATGAACAAATGAATTTGGGGCAATCGTAATATTTGTGGAGTCGTAAGTAATAGTTCCTCCATTATCTTCAATAAATTTATATTTTTTAGGACTAAAATCTTTGATGCCAAGTATTTTAACCATATTCAATGGTCTGATAAACACGTTCACTTCAACTCTTCGATTTCTCCATAAAGACTCATCTGTGTTTTCAACTAAGGGCTGGCTATAAGCATAATACGTTAAACTAGAGTCTACCACTTTAAATTGTTTTCTTGTTAAATATTGAAATACAGAGTTTGCTCTGTTTTTAGAAAGTTGAGTGTTTAAAGCTAATGAGCCTTTATTATCGGTATGTCCAGTAACTTTAACATAATATGCCTGAGGTATATTGGGTAATGTGGATATAATAGAATCCAGTTGCTTTAACTGATTCGTATTTAAATGATACTGATTAGACTCGAAGTTTATGGAGAATGTTTTTACCAATTGCGCATAAGACATCATGTGGTAACAAAACATTAAGAGGAGTAAACAAAATTTCTTCATACTTTTATAAGACTAATGTCTAATAAAAGTAACAAAACTATAGTATTATTTAGCTAATGATTAAAATAAAAAAGGCTTAATGAAAATATCATTAAGCCTTTTATTATAGTTATAATAAATTACTTTAATAAGGCTAGTTGTAATACCTCTGTCATTTGGGTCACATATTTAAAGGTTAAGCCTTTAAGGTAATCAATTTTGATATCATCAACATCTTTTTTGTTATCAGAACATAAAATAATTTCTTTAATACCAGCTCTTTTAGCAGCTAATATTTTTTCTTTAATTCCACCTACTGGTAATACTTTACCACGTAAAGTAATTTCTCCTGTCATGGCTAAATTCTTTTTTACTTTACGTTTTGTTAAAGCCGAAACCAATGAGGTTAACATGGCAATACCAGCACTTGGACCATCTTTTGGTGTTGCTCCTTCAGGAACATGAATGTGAATATTATAGTTCTCAAATAGTTCAGAATCAATTTTAAATTCATCATTATGAGCTTTAATGAATTCTAAGGCAAGCGTTGCACTTTCCTTCATCACATCACCTAAGTTTCCTGTAAGAGTTAATTTGGCACCTTTACCTTTTGATAAAGAGGTCTCTATAAATAAAATATCTCCACCAACTTGAGTCCACGCTAAACCGGTAACCACACCAGCAACATCATTCCCTTGGTATTTTGATTTTTCGTGAGATGGCCCTAAGATTTTAGAAATTGTTTCTTCACTAATTTTCGGTAAAGTTTCATCTTTTACCACATGAACAGCCACAAAACGAGCAATTTTAGAAATTCTTTTTTCTAAATTACGCACACCACTTTCAGCAGTATAGTTTTCAATAATATATTCTAATTGCTTATCGGTTAATTTTAATTGCGATTTTTTTAATCCATTTTCTTCCACTTGTTTTGGCAACAAATGTTGTTTTGCAATTTCTATTTTTTCCTCAACTGTATATCCGCTTACATCAATAATTTCCATGCGGTCGCGCAAAGCAGGTTGTATGGTTGCTAAATTATTACAGGTTGCAATAAACATGACTTTACTTAAATCGTAATCAGCTTCTAGGAAGTTATCATAAAAGCTTGAGTTTTGTTCAGGGTCCAAAACTTCTAATAAAGCAGAGGAAGGGTCGCCATGATAATCGCTACCAACTTTGTCAATTTCATCTAATATAAAAACAGGATTTGAGGATTGTACTTTTTTTAGGTTTTGTAAAATACGTCCCGGCATAGCGCCAATGTATGTTTTACGATGTCCGCGAATTTCGCTTTCATCTTTCAAACCACCTAAACTCATGCGTACATATTTTCGTCCAAGCGCTTTGGCGATACTTTTCCCTAAGGATGTTTTACCAACACCTGGAGGTCCATATAAACATAGAATTGGAGCTTTTAAGTCACCTTTTAATTTTAAAACAGCTAAATGCTCAAGTATTCTTTCTTTTACTTTTTCTAAACCAAAATGATCTTCATTTAAAGTAGCTTCGGCATGCTTTAAATCAAAATTATCCTGTGTGTATTCTCCCCAAGGTAAATCAAGTAATAATTCTAAATAATTTGTTTGCACGCCAAATTCAGGAGAATTAGGATTCATGCGAGATAACTTGCCAATTTGTTTTTCAAAAGTATCAGCAATCTCTTTATTCCATTTTTTTGATTTAGCTCTTACTTTTAAATCTTCAACATCTTGCTCGTGACTTTTTTCACCAAGCTCTTCTTGAATGGTTTTAATTTGTTGATGTAAAAAGTAATCTCGTTGTTGTTTATCAATATCTACTTTTACTTTATTTTGAATTTGATTTTTTAATTCAAGCATTTGTAAGTCTTTGCTTAAATGAGCTAACACCATGGTGGCTCTGTCTTTTAAGCTAGGAACTTCTAGCATACGTTGCTTTTCGGTAGAGCTGGCATTCATATTCGATGAAATAAAATTCACCATAAAATTTTGGCTTTCAATATTATTTAAGGCAAAGCCAGCTTCTGTAGGTATATGTTGAGATTTTTGAATAATCTGTAACGCGGTGTCTTTTAAACTCGACACAATAGCTTGAAATTCCTTGTCATCTTTTTCAGGTCGGGTTTCTTCAAAACGCTGTGTTTTAGCTCGGTAGTATGGTTCAGCCTGAGTAAATTCTTGTATTCGGAAACGCTTTTTGCCTTGAATGATGACAGTTGTATTCCCATCTGGCATACGCAGCATTTTGATAATCTGAGCAACCGTTCCAACAGCATGTAAATCTTCTGGTTGAGGATCCTCAATACTATCATTTTTTTGAGTAACTACACCTATAGTCTTATCACCTTTATAAGCATCTTTAATCAAACTAATGGATTTATCTCGACCAACGGTTATTGGAATAACGACACCTGGGAATAAAACGGTGTTTCGTAACGGTAAAATTGACAGTATATCTGGTATTTTTTCTGCATGCATATTGTCCTCATCTTCTGCTGAAAGCAATGGAATGAAATCGCTATCCTCGTCAAGCATTGGTTCAAAGGGCATTTTATCAGAATCATTAAAAAAGTTCATAAAAAAAGGTGTTTTAGTGGTATACAATATACGATTATTGTGCCATGGATATTTTAAGACTTTGTGGCAGAATACGAACTAATCTTATCATAAGATTTATTATTTTTTTGTACATTTGAATCGTTGGAAAAGGGAATTTGGTGTAAGTCCAAAACTGTACCCGCAGCTGTAAGTTCTTAATAGATTATGCTTTTTTGCCACTGTTTAAATACGGGAAGGCGCATAATTTTGAACAAGTCAGAAGACCTCCCAATAAATCGATGTTTAGAATTCCGGGAAAAGGGTTCACAAAGACATTGTATCAGATTAAATGAAGCAAACCTTTATGTTTAGTGCCTTGTTGAGCTTATTTTTTTTTAGCTTGACGTCTTATGCACAGTATGCTCCACCACAAGGTGAAGTAGGGTCAACAGCTATTTTTAAAGATAGCACTGTATTTATTGCATGGGCTAGTAGTTGTAAAATAACTCGTGGATTTCAAGATATTTCTGCTCCATCAAATTCCTATACCGATGTGGGTGATAGTTTAAGTGCAGTTGGAATGGCGGGTATAAACGGCGTATTGAGTTTAGGCGATGGTGGTTCTGCTATTTTAAAATTTAATACTCCAATTACTAACGGGACAGGATTTGATTTTGCTGTTTTTGAAAATAGTTTCGACGGTTATTTTTTAGAGTTAGCATTTGTTGAAGTGAGTAGCGATGGAATTCATTTTTTTAGATTTCCTGCTATTAGCTTAGTTGATACGACTGTTCAAACAGGAACTTTTGGATTAACAGATGCGACTAAACTAAATAATTTGGCAGGAAAGTACAGGGCAGAGTATGGAACGCCATTTGATTTAGCGGATTTGCCTGATAATCCCTTATTAAACAAGCAAAATATTACGCATGTAAAAGTAATCGATGTAATTGGTTGTATTCAAAATCTTTATTGTTCAAGAGACGCAAATCTGCATATCATTAATGATCCTTGGCCTACTGCTTTTGGAAGTGGTGGTTTTGATTTAGACGCAATTGGTGTTATTCATTGCCAGACTCTTGGATTCACTGAAAATAATTTATTTTCAGTGAATGTATATCCTAATCCTGCTAATGAGATTATTCATATTCAAGTTGATATGAATCAAGCTTATGATTTGAAAATATCTAATTTATTAGGAGAAACGATTAAGGAATATAAAAATGAAATTCAATCATCGGTCATAATTATGAAAGATTTTATATCAGGAGTTTATTTTGTTACCATTACAAATGGTTTAAGTTCTAAGCAAGTAAAGATTATTAAATCTTAGGGCTTTTTTGAATGCCTTTCATGACTTAGTTAAACCAAGATCTAAACGAATCATAAAAAAATAAGAACAAAAAGTATAAAAGAATGCACCAAAAAATAGCAGAAATACTTAAGTAAAGAATTACTTTCTTTTTGTCTTTATAAAAGCGTTCGGCTAAAAAAGCACCTATTGGGATTGATAAAAAAATAGGAGTTAAAATTGCAATGCCAGTTAAGCCAAAGCGATGTTTGATTCTAATAATTCGGCGATTAGATTTAGTGAATATTTTTTTTGGATGTTTAGAACTAAACATTCCAAATTTTAAGTTATTCCACCATTTTAAGATTCCAGCAAACAAATAGGTAAAAATTACAGTGCCAATTATAGAGCCACTGCAACTACTGGCAATGGCCATAATATAATTTGATTTATAAATCGCTATGACTGTTGGAATTCCAATTTTTGATAATGAAATCGTACAAGCCAACGCGGCTGAGATAAAGTGCCAGATTTCAGAACTATTCATTTGGTTTAGTAAGGAGGTTATGATTTATATTTTCTCACCAAAAGCTAAATCTCCAGCATCACCTAATCCAGGAACAATGTATGAATGCGCGGTTAATTCTTCGTCTAAGGCTCCACACCAAATCGTGAAATTTTTGGTTGGCAAATTAGCTTTCACAAAATCAACACCTTCTTTGCTACTAATGGCAGATATGATATGAACATGTTTCGGTGTACCTTTTGCTAAAATAGCTTTGTATGCTAAAACAATGGAAGCTCCGGTGGCAATCATTGGATCACATAAAATTAATACTTTGTCATTTAAACTAGGGCTAGAGACATATTCAACATGAATATCAAAAGTGTTGTCTTTATGATGTCTTCTATAGGCTGATATAAAGGCATTTTGAGCTTGATCAAAATAGTTTAACACGCCCATGTGCATAGGTAAGCCAGCACGAAGAATGGTTGCTATGACAGGCTGAGATAAGAGGTGACTTGTTGTTGCTATACCTAGTGGGGTTTGTGTATCACGTGTCGTGTATTCTAATGTTTTGGATAATTCATAACTAATAATTTCTCCCATGCGCTCTAAATTTCTTCGAAATCGCATACTATCTTTTTGTATAGTAATATCTCGTAATTCAGCAACAAATTGATTGAAAATAGAATTTTTTTCGGATAAAATATGAACCATGGCGACAAGTTTTTTAGAGAATACAATACTTTGTTTAACGATGTCTAATGTATCATTTATAATTTATAATTAATAATTTTTTGATGTTTTTCTACTAGCTAAATACACGCCTGAAATGATTAAAGAGGCAGAAATAACCTTTATGGTTGTGAGTTCATCTTTGCCTAAAAAAATAGCGACAAGAGTAGCAAAAAAAGGTTGTAAGTAAATATACATACTCACCACCGATGAACTTAACGTTTTTAAAGCATACGTATTCATTAAATACACTAAAAAGGTTGTGGCAATCACCACAAAACTCATCGCAAATAGTGTTTGAGATGATAATTCAAGCCATTTAACTTCCAATAATTGTGGCATGCCAAATGGAAACACATATATAAAACCAAATAAAAAAATCCATTTCATAACCGTAACAGTTTGATATTTTTGCATCATAGGTTTAGCCATTACAACAAAAACAGCCCATGATAAAGAATTGACAAGAGTCATCATATCGCCAACAATCGTGTCACTTCCAATTGCAAAGGCTCCATGAGATTTAAATAATAATAAGGTTAAGGCACCAATAACCCCAAAACCAAGACCAGTAAGTTTTAAAAAAGTCATTTTTTCTTTAAACACCAATATGGTAAATATCATTACCGCAATGGGGTTACTAACCATAATTATGGCTGAGTTTATAGGTTTGGTTAAACTCAGTCCCCAAATAAAAAATAATTGATTAACAGCTACACCAAAAACAGCTAATAACATTAGTTTTTTTAAATCACCTTTTTCTAATTTCTCAGTTTTATAAAAGAAGGATAGTAACCAAAACAATAAACAAGCTCCTGTAACTCTCATCATCACTAAGCCAAAGGGTTTGATAGATAAGGGCATTAAATCTTTAGCAATAGAGTAATTTAATGCATAAATTACCTGTGCAGTCAATAATGATAGATGTGCTTTAAGAGAAGAATTCATTTAGGTAGCAAATATGCAGTATTATTCTCAATTTTGTAACATGGTTTTTAAAGATCAATTACACCAAAATATACAATTGCCATCGTTCCCAAAACGAATTGTTTCGATTGTGCCTTCTCAATCAGAATTGTTATGGGATTTAGGTTTAAGAGATGAGTTGGTGGGAATTACCAAGTTTTGTATTCATCCTCATATAATGTATAAAAGGATTGAAAGGGTGGGAGGGACTAAGCAATTGAATCTTGAAAAGATAAGAGCTTTGAAGCCTGATCTGATTATTGGTAATAAGGAAGAGAATGAGCAATCTCAAATTATTGAATTACAAAAAGAGTTTCCTGTCTGGATGAGTGATATTTATAATTTAGACGATGCTCTTCAAATGATTGAATTAGTAGGAGAATTAGTCAATCAAGAAAGTAAGGCTCATGTTATAAAACATACGATAGAACAATCGTTTTTAAATTTATCAATAGGATACAAAACAGTCCTATATCTTATTTGGAATAAACCTTATATGGCTGCCGGTAGAGCAACATTTATTGGGGATCTATTACATCAGATGGGACTAGAAAATGTCTTAGAAAATCATACGCGATACCCAGAATTGAGCATTGAAGATATTGTTTCACTTCAACCTGATTTTATATTATTATCATCAGAACCTTATCCATTTAAGCAAGATCATATGTTGGAATTACAAATAACGCTACCTCACACTAAAATTTTATTAGTAGATGGTGAATTATTTAGTTGGTATGGAAGTCGCTTAACCAAGAGTGTCGATTATTTTAATAAAATTTTAAAAACACTTTAAACAAAAAAGCTGCCATTCTAGGCAGCTTTTTTGTTTATTATTAATCTAAATAATTATTTATAGGTAGGTCTATTTAAGCTCTTACCTAGAGATTTACCATATCCAGGACTCACGTTAAAACGTAAACTAAATTCAAGTCCCCCTTTAGTTTTTGAAGCACCTGCTAATTGAGAAATGTTTAAATCATAACTCACACAAAACGCATATTTATCGTATTGAAATAATAAAGATGGAATAACCGCATCTCCAAAACGATAGTAACCACCAATTGCTATAGCACAAGGTTTTTTAATTCCGGTGTATACAGATTGATCCTGAATAATATATTTCACTAAACATCCAACATTCATTTCTTTTGATGGACCTTGCTTCATATAAATAAAACTAGGAACTAAAGCAATGCCGGTATTTTTAAATCCAATATCAAAATTACCATGTAAGGCATATTTTACAAATTGTCTGTCACCACTATTAACGTATGAATATTTTGGCATGTTGTAATGGAAAACCGAAAAACCTAAATCAAATTTTGTTCCATCTTGAGCACTAATGTATCGTTCGCTTTTTGCATAATGGTAAGCTAAACCACCAACAAAATCACCTTGTAAAAATGAACTACGTGGTGTAGTTTCTCCAGAAGCAATTGTTTCGTCGTAGCTATAGCCATTGTATTGACTTTCCCATTTCAATTTTGATGCATTAATGGTTCTATAGTTGACACCACCACCAATACCAGCAGATAATTTAGAGTACTGCCCTGTTTTTATAACTGTATTGAAACCTAAATTCACTAACAATGAACCTAATGCTGCATCACCAGCTTTGTCGTTATAAACACTTAAGGACATGCCCGTGTAGGCTTTTTTGAGTTTTAAATGTTTTAACGCTCTTTCCACACTAATCCCGTATGTTTGATATGGGCTTGTGACACTAGCCCATTGATTTTTGTAATTTGCTATCACACGCGTATCAAAAGCCGTGCAGCTCATTGCTGGATTAATGAGAACAGGCGTTTCATTAAATTGGGAGAAATGAATATCCTGCGCTTTCGTGATCAAAGAAATGAGGATTATATTTGCTAAAATTATTTTTTTCATAGTTACTTTTTTTTGATTGACAGTAAAATATTTTTATCTAATAAGAGTGATGTTTCCTTTCGTTTTAAATTCTTTACCATCAATAGATACTCCTTCTGCTTTATAAACAAATACACCAGTATCTAGTTTTTGTCCTCTAAATGTTCCGTCCCAACTATCCGTGAGTGAGGTTGTTTCAAACACTTTTTCTCCCCAACGATTAAATATTTGAAGTATAAATGTTGAGATACATTTTCCATGAATATTGACCATATCATTTAACCCATCTCCATTTGGAGAGAACGCATTAGGTACAAAAAATTCACCACATACAATTTCAACAATGATTGTTACTGTATCCTGAACTCTACAATAAGGTGTGTTAGAAGCTACTACTATATAATTTGTGGTAGAAGATGGTTGCACAATAGTTGTAGAACATGTAGGGCAGGAAATAGAACCATTTACGTTTGGAGACCAATTATAAGATGTTGCACCCGTTGCATTTGCAAAAATGGTAGCGCTTTCTCCAATATTAATGGTTGTATCTCCATAAGCAACTAAAACAGGTAAATCAAATACTTTGATACAATTTGTTTTAACAACAGTATCTGATCCACAACCATTTGAGGCAATCATCATCACTGAATAAGTACCTGCAGATGGATAGCAAGCTTGTGGAGTAATACCTACTGAGGACGTTCCTACACCACTGCCATAATACCATTGATAATTATTTAAATTCCCTCCAGAAGTGGTTGAACTAAAAGTTACACAACCTCCAGCACAAATTGTATCGTTAGTGCTTAGTATGAAATTGGCAACAGGAGGAGTTGCAATTTGGATCTGAATAGTTTTTGTTCCAACACAAACTCCATTTGAGATGATAACGGAATATGTTACAGGAGCAGAACTAATTGGAAGTGCTGTAATAGTTGGAGTGTTATTCGAACCTTGAATGGCAGAACTAGGACTCCATGTGTATGTTAATCCTGCAGCGGATGGCGCTGCTGAAATGGAAATTGAACTACCAAGGCATGCAGTAGGACTACTAGCTGTTAGGGTAGGTGTAACATTCGCTAATACACTAACTGTAACAACAGATGGCATTAAAACGCAACCTTGAGCGCTTACACCAGCAACCGTATAGTTTGTTGTCGTTGATGGACTCACATTTACATTAGGTGTAGACATTGAACCTGGAACCCAAGAATATGTATTAGCTCCAGATGCAGTTAATGTAGCAGTTCCACCAACACAAATTAAAGTATTAGCACCGCTAGCCGTTATTGTTCCAATTGGCGCTAAAGCAATTGAAATAGTTCTAGTAGATGAACATCCATTTAAGGTGCCTGTAACAGAGTATATGGTTGTTGCAGAAACGGTTGCGGTTACCACAGAACCTGAAGTAGAATTTAATCCTGTGCTTGGAGACCATGAATAGGTTGCTGCACCACTTCCTGTTAAAGTTACTGGAGTACCTCCTAAACAATAACTTGGAGACGAAGCAGTTAATGTCGCGGAAACAGTTGTAACACTAACGGTAGCTGATGCTGAATTAGTACATACACCATTGCTTCCAATTAAAGTATAGGTTGTTGTTGTGATAGGATTAACTGTATTATTTGCAAGCGAACTAGATCCAGGTAACCATGTATAGGTTGTTGCACCGTTTGCATTTAGTGTGGTGGATGAACCAATACAAATATTAGTGTTTGAAGGTGTTATTGATAACGTTAAGGTTGGAGAAATACTAACGGTAGCAATTGCTGTAGTTGTACAGGTTCCTGTTCCGGAAAGTACTGTATAAGTTGTCGTTGTCGTTGGATTTACGGTAACGGTTCCTGAATTTGTAGGATTTGTTCCACTACTTGCTGTCCAAATGAAAGGTCCTCCACTTGAAACTGTTAATGAGGTGGATTGACCATTACAAATAATGGTAGAACTTGGTGTTATCGAAATACTAGGAACGGTGTTAATTGAAACGGTAGATACGGCAGATGTTGTGCAAGATCCTGTACCTGAAATAACTGTATAAGTTGTTGTAGAAGTTGGAGAAACGGTAACATTAGCGACACTTGCAGGATTAGTTCCGCTACTTGCAGTCCATCCAAAAGGACCTGCTCCAGTTGCAGAAAGAGCAACGCTTTGTCCAACACATATTGCAGAAAAAGTAGGGGTAACCGTAACTTGCACTGCAGGAGATAAATTTACAGTGGCAGTTGCAGAAGATGTACATGTTCCTATACCTGATACGACAGTGTAGGTTGTTAAAGATGTTGGAGTCACTGTTACGTTTGCGGCACTAGGTGGATTTGTTCCACTACTCGCAGTCCAAATAAATGGACCAGAACCTGAAGATGATAAAGAAGCACTTTGTCCTATACAAATAGTTGATGAAGATGGTGTAATCGTTATAGGAGATGTACTTGAGACATTCACAATAGCAACTGCAGAAGTTGTACAACTTCCTACACCTGATTTTACAGTATATGTAGTCGTGATTGCAGGTGATACAGTTACATTGGCAGCCGCTACTGGAAATACGCCACTACTAGCTACCCAGTTAAATGGCCCAGGTCCACTAGCTGATAATCCAACACTTTGCCCAACGCATATGGTTGTAAGTGATGGAGTAACTGCTACAGTAGGAGTTACAGAGACAGAGACGGTCACAACAGTTGAGTTGGTGCAAGTGCCTGATGTTTGAATAACAGTATAGGTAGTATTGGATGGTGGGGAGGCCACTACAACTGAACCCGTTGTTGCACTTAAACCCGTAGAAGGGTTCCATGAATAAGAGCCAGTTCCTCCAGTAGCAGTTAAAGTGGCACTTTGTCCAGAGCAAATAACACCTGTAGGGCTTTTGGTTACTGTAAAAGTACTGATTGGCGCATAGTTAAGCGCAACTGTTGTTGTTACAGGAAATCCCGGACAAGTATTAATATCAGAATATTTTAATGTGTAAGTTGTTGCAGCTGTTGGATTGGCTGTAACTACAGATCCCGATGTTGCAGCTAGTCCTCCAGAAGCCGGGGCGCTCCATGTATAGGTTCCAATTGGTAATCCTCCAGCAGCTGTTAAAGTGACTGTTTGAGCACTGCAGATAGAACTTGGATTTACAGAGGCTGTAATAGTGGGTTGATTGGCACATGATAATCCGTTAACATCTAAAAACACTCCAGAGTCATATAATCCATCTGTATCATCCCAAACACCAATGGTCATAGTGTAGGTTTGACAAGGCGTTACTGATGCAGATGCCGTTAATACAGTAGTGGCACCATCATAAATTAATCCAGGAGGACTATCAATATAATAAGCGCAATTGACACAAGGACCAGTGTTAGTGGAACCATTATTTACATTTTGAATTGATACAACATTCGAAGTGGTTGTTGTGACTGGAAGAGTGGCGATATTGGTATTTGCATAGGCTGGTCCAGATGGATTAGGACCTGTTAACACAAATCCAAAAGCATCATTAATCGTGCCTGTGGCAAATTCAGGATATTCTTCAGAAGCAAATACATAATTAATACTAAGGGTGGCGCATGTTGGAGTTAACTGAAAGGTCATATAACAGCCATCAAAGGTAGTTCCGTTAGATAAACTATTGCCAAGAGCAGAGCCACCAGCGCCACTACTCACACTAATGAAAGAAGATGGTGGACCTGCAACATTTGTTGCGGATCCCGTTGTTAGCAAAATACCAGAATTTAAACTTGCATTCCCTAAGGCAGCCGCTCCATTGCCAAATGTGGCATAAGCTCCTGCTGGGCAAGTTAAACTTAAGCCTGTCACCGTTACTCCATTTCCTTGCAATAAGGCTTGCATTTGAGCAATGGATGGATTAACAGTTGTTGTAATTTGTCCAAAAGAAATTGAAAACAAACTTGTTAGTAAAATTATTAGTATGAATTTTTTCATAATATTCTCTAAAGAAATGATTAAATAATCCTTAAATATAAAAAAACGAGATTAGTTTAACAAATTTATTCTTCGTTAAACTAGTAAAGCTATCAATTGAATTAGTGAAATGGTAAATATCTTAAAATCAGCTCTTTTTAGCCATTAAATTGTATCTTCGCGTAAATAAAAAAATAATGATACGCTTAGGAAAAACAAATAGCTTAACAATTTTACGTCAAACGCCTCCTGGTATGTTTTTAGGAGAAGAGGGTGGAGAAGTTGTGTTATTACCAAATAAATATATTGAAGCTGAATTTGAAATTGGTCAAGAAATTGACGTTTTTGTTTATAGAGATTCTGAAGATCGTTTAATTGCAACTAGATTAAAACCTTATGTTGAAGTGAATCATTTTGCTTATTTAAATGTTTCAGAAGTTAGTAAAGTTGGTGCTTTTTTGGATTGGGGATTAGAGAAAGACTTGTTCGTGCCTTTTAAAGAACAAAAACAAAAAATGATTGAGGGTCAAAGTTATGTGATATACATCTATATTGATGATTTAACAGAACGTATTGTGGCTTCTAGTAAAATCAATAAATTCATTAGCAATGAAGTATTAAAAGTAGAGCAAGGAGAAGAAGTTGATTTGTTAGTATACAATGAAACCGATTTAGGTTTTACCTGTGTGATTAATGAAATGCACAAAGGATTAATTTATCATAATGATGTATTTACTGACTTAGCCGTTGGAGATCAAACAAAAGGATATATTAAATTAATTCGTGAAGGAAATTTAATTGATTTGAGTTTGCAAAACTTAGGATTTAAACATGTTCTTTCTTCTACCGAAAAAATTTTAGAATACTTAAATACTCATGAAGGTTATTTAGAATTGACTGACAAAAGTTCTCCTGATTTAATTGAAAGACGTTTCGATATGAGTAAATCTACTTTTAAAAAATCTATAGGTGTTTTATATCGTCAACGAAAAGTAACACTTCATGAAGATGGTGTGAGGTTAGTTGCTAATAAAGAAGGAGAAGAAGTAAAAGGAGTTTAAAATTTAATAAAACCTTAATCTTGTAAATGCACTAAATCATTTTTAGTAAACACTCTTACTGGGTATAAGGCTGCTATAAATCCAATACACATCACAATGGATAAAATCCATATAAAGTCTTGTAGTTTCATTTGGATAGGATAATAGGCAATAACAGATTGGTCATCAAAGGTTATAAGGTGAAAGTGTTGTTGTAATAAACAAATCACTAATCCAATAAATAACCCAATCAATGCTCCTACGGAGGTAATTAATAATCCCTCTTTCATAAAGATATTTCGTATGAATTTTTGATCAGCCCCCAGGTGATATAATGTTTTAATATCTTTTTTCTTTTCAATAATTAACATGGTAAGAGCCCCAATAATATTAAATGTGGCTATAATTAATATAAATGCTAAAATTAAAAATGTCCAAAGTTTTTCAGTTTCTAATGTTTTAAATAATACATCGTTTAATTGAAATCTATTTTTGACTAAATAATTTGATCCTAATTTATTTTGAAGTTCTTCTTGAATCGCTTTAAATTGATGTTTATCAGTAATACTTAGTTCAATCATTGAATAGGATTTTGGGCAATCAAATAGTTGTTGTGCAGCTTTTAAGTCAATTAAAACGTATTTAAAATCAAAATCATCATTTAAAGAAAAAATCCCAGCTGGACTAATGGATAACTTATTAAAGGCGTCTTCAGGATTAATACTTTCTGTTTTACCTCTAATGGGCGCATATATAGAAATTGGAGAAATAAAATCATGAACATTAATATCTAGTCTACTTGCAATGCCTCTTCCAAATACACCAAAAAATTGATGATTATTTAGGAATTGATACTTTCCTTCTACAACCACTGTGTCAAATTGAGTTAATTTTTTAAATTCTTCATCAACTCCTTTAATTGTTACAATTGCTTGTTTGTCATCTAATTTCATTAAAGCGTTTTCTTCAATAGAATAGGAGATGTGTTTTATACCTGGTATTGATTTTAATTTTGAAGTTAATGAATCTTGATCATTGAAGTACTTTGAGTGAATAGAAGTGATTTTTAAATCAGGTTCAATGGCATGATACAAATCAGCAACAACAGAGGTTAGTCCATTCATAGCAGATAGAACAATTACTAATGCGGCAGTGGTTAAGGCAATAGCAATAATACTAATCCATGAAATGATATTAATAGCATTATTAGATTTTTTTGAAATCAAATATCGCTTGGCTATAAAAAAAGATAAATTCAATTTCGGTTACTGTCTTTTAGGTAAAATTAGAAACTTTTAGACTTTAATGAAATTTTTACTAAAATGAATCATAGAATCGGTTAAAAACTATTCTATTAACCTTTCTAATTGATTATGCTTAAATAGGCTTGTTAAATAAGGCATTTATTTTTTCAGCATAGTCGTAAGAGTCATCTATAAAGAAGTTTAATTCAGGAACAACACGCACTTGTTTGCCAATACTAAAACCTAAGATTTTTCTGATGTGTTGTTTTTGGTCATTAATAGATTTAAACAAAGCATTAACGTCTTGCGTAGCCATTATACTTAGGTAAATTTTAGCGGAACTTAAATCGGAACTTACACGAACAATTGTTACTGTAATAAAGCCATTATTAAATAATGTTTTCGAGTTAGCTCTAAAAATTTCAGCTAATTCTTTTTGCAATAGTTTAGCTACTTTACTTTGTCTTACACTTTCCATAATGTAAAGGTAGTAATTTTGATTCGTTTTTTATTTATAATTTTAAGTAACTAAAGAAGTGATTCAACTGGAGTACAGACGTTGTTTTCGCAAACAAAACATTTCAATTTATCCTTAAAAATGTATGATTTGTATATTGATTTACCTAATAACATGCGTAAACACTCTTGAACGCCTTCAATAATACTTGGATGAGGGTGCATCATATCGGCAAGTTCTCTAATACCTTGATTAGTATGAATTAAATAGGCAACTGCTTGAATTGCAGAACTGGCGTGTTCGCCAACGGCACGCATACCCAAAATTCTCATGCCATTATCATTGGTTACAATAATTTTAAAGAAGCCTTTTGTTTTTCTCATTGTAATGGCTCTGGCATTGGTACTATAATCTAGTTTTACCACTTTGTGTGCTAACCCCTTTTTATTACAATCTTGTTCACTCATGCCAACACTAGCAACCTCTGGATTTAAAAACATAATGGTGGAAATGTTTTGGTAGGATAATGGTTTAATGGTTGGACCAAACATTCTCACCACGGCATGTCTTGCTTCCCTTTCACCAACATTCACTAAAGCCATTTCGGTAGTAACATCACCAGCCACATAAATATTAGAGATGTTTGTTTGTGTATCATCATCCCAAATACTCCCTCTGTCATTTAATTTCACTCCTGCGTTTTCTAATTTTAATTCTTCTACATTGGCAACCCTTCCTACCGAAACTAATGCTTTTTCAACAGTAATAACTTCAGTTAAACCATCCTTATATTCCAATTCATATTCTACTTGTTCATTTTTTATTTCCATTCGTTTTAAAGATGAGCCGTGATGAATGGTAGCGCCATGTTTTTCTAAACTTTCGCTTATTAATTCAGCAACATCATCGTCTTCAAAAGGTAAAATTCTATCAGCTTTATCAATTAAATACACTTTTGTTTTACCCATATTTGAAAAGATGGTTGCGAATTCACAACCAATAACTCCTGCTCCTAAAACAACTAGGCTTTTAGGTATTTGACTAATGTTTTTTACTCCATCACTAGTCATAATAATATGCTCATCAATAGGAATATTTGGAAGGTAGCGTGGACGACTTCCTGTCGCAATGAGAATATGTTCAGCTTGCACTTGCTTTGAAGTTCCATCTTGTTTTTTAATAAAGATCGTATGTTTATTAATAAACGAAGCAGAACCATTTTCGTAAAAAAATAATCTTGATGGTTGTTCTTCCAGCAAATCTAAATGATGAGTCATCTGAGTTTTTCGTTCATGAACAGCTTCTTTTAATGTTTTAACTATATCCTGATAATCGGCATCGTAATTAGGAATCATTTCACGAATAGAACATACTTTTTGAGAATACTCCCATAATGTTTTTGAAGTTAAAACACCATCATAAACTCCTGCACCACCAATACGATTTTTTTCAATTAATAAAACTTTTTTCTTAAAGTCTAAAGCTCGCATAGCACCAGCGTATCCGCTAGGACCTCCTCCAATGACTATTAAATCGTACTGTTCCATTATTTCTTAGTTTTATGAATGTAATTAACCTTATTGTCAATTAAATCATTTGTGTAATTTTGAATATAAGCTTTACAGAAATTAAGAACTTCTAAATCCTTTTGAGTTTTTATGAGATTATTTTTCAATAGACTGTCTTTTTTGAAATTATATTTTTCAATGAGTTTAAAATCACTTAATACATATAATAAACTATCTGTGATTGCACAGTAATTTGGACTCATGTAATAGATACAAGGTTGTTTACTATTAGATAACATACTTTTTCCTAATGAATAATATGGCTTATCAAAATTTAAGTAATCTAATACAGTTGGTAATATATCAATTTGCTGCACAGTTTTTTCATCAATTGAAGCAGTCATCCCTTGTTTATATATTAAGATTGGAATAGAATATTGCCCTACTGTATTAGAATAAAAGTGGTCGTTTGAAATACTTGAATGGTCGGATGTAATAACAAATAATGTGTTTTTGAACCAAATTTGTTTACTTGCATTTTTAAAAAATTGTTTTAAGGCATAGTCGGCATAACCTATAGATTCTGTTATTTCGTAATTTCCTTTTGGAAATTTTCCACGATATTTTTCTGGTACTTTATATGGATTGTGAGAACTGAGCGTAAATATTGATGTAAAAAAAGGCTGTTTTAAACTTGAAATTTCTTGCACACTTTTTTGTAAAAAAGGTTCATCCCAAATGCCCCATTGTCCATCATAATCTTTATCATTGTTGTATTCGGTACGCCCATAATATTTGTCGTACCCAGCAAGCTCAGCAAATGAATTGAAATTAAGCGTACCGTTAGTACCTCCATGAAAGAAAACAGAATGATATCCTTTTTCTCTTAGTAAGTTAGGGAGCGTTTGTAAATTGTTATTACAATATAGTGAGTTTAAGTAATGGTTTTCTAAATAACATGGCATCGAGGCAATTACAGCAGGAATTCCATTGATAGAAGTTTTATCATTGGCAATCGCATTTGGAAAAACAAGTGATTTAGACATTAAGCTATCTAAAAATGGAGTATAACTAACTCGCTTTCCGATAGCCGTAAATTCTTTAGAAAAACTCTCTAAAATAATCACACAAACATTTAGTCTTTTAAATTCTCCAGTGTCTGGTGCATGAATGGGCGTATATGTTTTTTCAAGCTGTTCTTGGCTTAATAAATGTAAGGGCTCTAATTGATTTAAGTCGGCTGATTTTAAAAATGAAAATGGTGTGTTAAGGAGTATAGAAACATATTTTGGTTTGGCGTAGTTGTTGGCATCTAATAAAACAATAGGTCGTTCAGATAATCCGCCTCTTATTCCTAAAACGGTAGTTGTAACTAGCAATAAAAAAATAAGGCTATAAATACTGAGATTTTTTATACTAAAATCAACTAACTCTTTTTGTTCTGTTTTTCGGATTTTGAAATGAAATTTTATGAAAAGCCAAATAAAAATAACAAAGACCAATAAGATATACCAATATTGCAAAATGAAGTGTGGTAATAGTTTTGTGAATTCTGTTTGTCCACCAAAGACCATTTGACTTACTTCAAAAGTGGTTCTTTTTTTTGTAAATGGAAAGTAAGCAAAATCTATAAAATTCAAGGATAGCGCAATAGAATTTGTAACGATAAAAATAATGGAAGTTGTTTTTTGATACCATTTTGAATAATAAAACTTAAATGGTAATGAACAAAGGAGGATATACAAAGCATTTGTTGCCGAAATACTAAAGGCGTCAAATTTTAATCCAAAAAACATAAGTGAAACTAATTCACCGAAACCAAGGTCTTGAAAGGCAGAATAGTTAAATGCAAAAAATAATAATCTACAAATAGCATACAGTAAAAATATAAATGCAATTTGTTTTAGTAAATGAATAATTTGTGATTGATAGGACGTCATATACTAAAAAGCTCTATTGATACCAATCATCCAGCGCGTTTGCAAATAATCTTTTTCAGCATACGGTAAACGATTAATAAAGAATGGCATATCTAAACGAATAGTTAATGGTTTTAAACCAGTTAAAGGTCCCCATTTTTGAATACTCACTGCAACACCAACGCCGGCATCTATTATTAAGTTTGACATCACAGTAGCTTTATTTGGTGCATTTGTATTAATGGTTCCTGCATCTCCAAAGAGATAGGGGTTTATCTTTATAGTATTATTTAATTTTTTGATATTCATAAAACTAAATAATTCTCCAAATTCAATTTCAGCACTTGCAGAAGCTCCAGTAGTTCCTTTGTAATTATATACCACAAATCCATTAGCATCTGTAGAAGCTAAAACATAACCAGAGTAACCTCTTAAATTTAAGCCTCCACCAGAGGTGAAATGATTAGTGGTTGTTCCATATTTTCCCCAACTAGGCGGAATAAAACCATTAGAGCGTGTGTATTTATTGTCCATTAAGTCTTCTGGATTTGAACCTGATGCAAATAACATCGATTCATCAGCTAATAGAGTTCCAAAACCTAGTTGAGCAAAAACTCTAGTATTAATATTTATTTTACCTAGGTCATTTTTATTAATGGCCGTATATTGAATATTGGAGTAATCATAATCTCTAGTTAAGGCGCTAGCTCTCATGTTTAAATTCATAGAACCATTTCCTCTGTTATAATTGTAATTATGATCTATCCCAACATTTAAATAACTATTCATTTTTTGAATTTGCCACTCGCTTTGATTAATTAGATAAACTAAGTCATTTGGTAAATCTCTCACCATTGCTTTGTATTGAATATAAATTCGATTCTTTTCGTTGTTACTCTTTTTTTCAAAACCAATTAATCCACTTTCTAATCCATCTAAAGATTTTAAAGTCATGTAGATATTTGATTTTTTAATAAACTTAGCGGTTGATGTTTTGTAGTTTAATAAAAAGGAAATAGTGTTGTAGCTATTTTTTTTAGTCGTTGAATCTAAATATGCTTGACCTAATCCTGTGCTAAACCATGCGGTAATATCAAAAACATGTTTGGTGTTCATATAACCTCCATTTAAATGAGCACCTACTTTTATTCCATCAAATCCATTATACCATAAACTTGGGCGAGCTTTTAATTCATAGTGTTTCCAATCCAACGGATTATAAATTTTTGAATCAAAGGCAATATTTATTTTTTGATGTTTAACATTATTCATCATGTCTACATCTGCTAAACGACGAGAAGGATCAATAATCACATTTTTTATTTTTCCATTTAATTGTACTTTAGCCACATACTTTGGCTTTACTTTTCCCCAACCAATCCATCGAGGCAATACATTTGATTTAACCGGTTTTTCGAACCATGTATTAGGGATATGATACATGTAGGCTGAATCGTTTTTGTCAATGACTGCAAAATCGATTGGCATTTGCATATCGCCTTTGCGTTTAAATTTAATAAAATATTCTCCTTTTTGTTTTCCTTTTTTTATAGTCCCAACTTTGTAGTCAATTTTTTTTGTGGTTTCTAGCCATTGATCAAAAAACCAATTTAAATCAACGCCACTATATTGTATGATGGAGTTTCTAAAATCTTCGGGATAGGGATGAGCAAATTTCCACTGATTAAAATAGTGCTGCATACATTTATCAAATAATGAACGTCCTAGAACGTATTCTAAATTTTTGAGCATCGCGGCTGTTTTTGTATATACAGCGCTATATCCTCCTCCATGACGAATACCTCCATTATAATCATCACTGTGTGTATTTAGTGTTACTTCTTCTCCTCGAACAGTGACTGAATTCATATAGCCATTATATATCTGGTCATCTAATATTCTATTTTGTTCAGTGAAACGGCGAACGTATTTACTTTTTGGTTGTTGTTCAATTTTATTTGGTCCATCAATAAACTGATAAGTGTCGGCTGTGTAAAATTGTGTAAACCCTTCATCTAAAAAGGCACGATAAGTTTCATTGTTTCCAACCATCCCAAAAAACCAATTATGAGTCATTTCATGAACTAATAAATCTCTATAGTTAGGATCATAACCGCCATCTAAAGTTAACATAGGGTATTCAACACCATCTTGTGCATCGGCGCAAATCATTTTAGGGTAGTGGTAGGGGCCGATATTATAAGTGTTTACTTCTAATACTTTGGCTATATATTGCGGGCATGTTTGCCAGCCTGCAGCATGTGGTTCTTGAACTAAAGCCACACATTTAATACCTTGCCACATATATTCTCCAATACGGTAAGTAGGGTCAGCAGTTAAAGCGAAATCATGAACGTTTAAGGCAGAGAACTTCCATGTTTTGTTCGTTCCATCACGTTTAATAATATTACTTGGTGCTGAATTCCAAGGTTTCTTAGAGAAGTTAGAAATATCTAAACGCTGACGTAAAGAATCAGGTAAAACCTCTTTTTCATTTTGTAATACACCAGTTGCATCTAATACATAATGGTTTGGTAAAGTAAATTCCACATAAAAAGAACCAAAGTCACCATAAAATTCATGATCCATATGTTGATCTGTATCCCAACCAAATTTTCTGTCGTAAACAGAAATACGAGGATACCAGTGTGTGACATCATAATGTTTATTACCAAACGCATTAAATAGTTTCATGCGATTACGAATCACTTCTTTGGCATAATACGTTTTAAAGTCTAAATCAAATGTTATGGATTCGCCTGGTTTTAATGGATGGTCGAGGAATACTTTCATGACCGTGTTATCTAACTCAGTTTTTAATTCGGTCGTTCCATGTTTGATGTTTATGACTTCAGTACCTTTTCCATCGTTTCGGTATTTGTTAAACTTTAAATGGTAATTGTTATTCTTGTATAAATCAGCTAGATAAGAATCTTTAGTTTGTGCGTTATTGTATAAGTGAAAATAGACAAAGTATAATTCTTTTGGAGAGTTGTTCCAGTAAGTTAACTCTTCATGCCCCGAAATAATATCGGTTGAATCATTTAGGGTCGCCTTAATGGTGTAATGCACATCTTGTTGCCAATAGTCGGCAAACGGTTTTCTATTTTTCCAATACAGAGGATTTGTTTGAGATCGATAATCGATATATTCATTTTGAGAAGATAGTTCGGTAATTGAAATAATGCCCAAAATTAGGAGTAAGCTTAGTTTCTTCATAGTGAATTAATAACCCTTAAAGGTAGTTATTTTATGTAAGAAAAAAAGGTTTTTATACAAACTGATTGCTCCAAATTGATTACTCAATAGAGCTTTAGGATTTCATTAACTCTAAAAATTTAGCTAAGGCTTTTCTTTTATCATCATCTAAATGATAGGAGATTTTATTTTTTAAATAATCTAAGGCTTGATTACCTAATGCTTGATTTGGTTTTTCTATCACCGATTCTTCAATATGCTTTACTCCAAAAGCTAAGGTTTTGTTAAAATCATTTATAAAACTGGGTTCTAAAGGAATATTACTGACCCAACAGGCAAATACAAATGGTAAACCAGTGAATGTTTGCCATTCTTCTGCTAAATCATATTGATAAGGGTGAGTGTTTAACCCAAAAGTTCTGTCTCCAATAATAACAGCTCCAGTAGTTCCTGAAATTTTCGATTCAAAACCTTCAGAGGCATGTATAAACTGAATGTTTTTTTTCCAAAAATGTTTATTTAAAACCTGAACTAAAGTGACGGAAGTTTTCGATTGATAATCAAGTAATACATGCGTTAATTGATCAAGTGGCTTTTGAGAAAATAGTTTGACACTGTCTACTTTTCCAATAGCGCCAATGCAATAATCCGTAATGATATGATAACTGTCTAATTCAGGTAAAATTGCTACAGGCACTAATCCAATTTCTACTTGTTTGTTTTTTAATTTTTGAGCACAAACACTTGGTATATCCAATTCTAATTTTATTTGAGATTTAAAATCAGAATGGTTTATTCCATATAAAAACGGTGTAGTATTGTAATAGTTAACTATAGAAATAGAATGGAGCATGTTTTATGATTAAGAGTTTATAAGGACATTTGATAACGTTTATTTTATCAAATATCCTTATTTCTCAATTACTTTAAAGCTTGTTTTAAATCTTCAATTAAATCCTCATAATCTTCAACACCAACACTTAATCGTAATAGATTTTCAACAACACCTGCTTTGTCGCGCTCAGCTTTAGGTATAGAAGCATGCGTCATGGTTACAGGATGATTTATAAGCGATTCAACACCACCTAATGATTCAGCTAGAGAAAACACTTTAAATGAAGATGCGATTTTGAATGTATCTTCTAATGATGCTCCTTTTAAGACAATGGATATCATTCCTCCAAAATCGCGCATTTGTTTTTTAGCAATATCGTGATTTGGATGATCAGTAAAACCAGGCCAATATATTTTTTCAATGCGAGGATGAGTTTTTAAAAACTCCGCAATCTTACGTCCGTTAAAGCAATGACGTTCCATCCGTAAGTGTAACGTTTTTATCCCACGCATCACTAAAAAACAATCCATTGGACCAGGATTTGCTCCACAGCTATTTAAAATAAAATAAATTTGTTCGTGTAATTTGTCATTATTTGTAATTAATGCTCCCATAACCACATCACTATGTCCGCCTAGATATTTTGTTACAGAATGCATCACAATATCAGCCCCTAAAGCTAAAGGGTTTTGAAGATATGGTGAAGCGAACGTATTATCTACCGCTAATAATAAATTATTTTCTTTTGCAATTTGAGCACAAGCTGCAATATCAATAATTTGCATCGTAGGATTGGTTGGTGTTTCAGCCCAAATTAATTTTGTATTGGCATTGATGTATTTTTTAATATTGTAAGCATCTGTTAAATTTATAAAGTGAAATTTAATGCCATAGTTCTCATAAATTTTAGTGAACATACGGTAAGATCCTCCATATAAATCATCTCCTGTGATGACTTCATCACCTGGACGTAACATACGCATTACGGCATCTGTTGCTCCCATTCCTGAGCTAAAACATACACAATGTTTACCACCTTCTAATGCAGCAATGTTTTTTTGTAAGGCTTCTCTTGTTGGGTTTTTGCCTCGCGCATATCCATAACCTTTATTGGTTCCAGGAGATTCCTGAACATACGTTGATGTTTGAAAAATAGGTGTCATAATAGCACCAGTTGATGGATCGGGTTCAGCACCAGCATGAATAGCTTTGGTTCCAAATTTATGATTAGAGAAATCTGACATAAGGTTATAATTTTGGACGAATTTAAGCTTATTTTTATATTGTAAATAGTATTTTTATTAGTAATTTTAAATATCAAAATTATCTATAACATAGTTGTTTTACTTGTTTTTTTAGTAGGCATGTCTTGCAAGAAAAAAACAGAAACTCCTCCAGACGTGGGTTATGCTTATGCGCCTACAACTATAGGAAAATATGTGGTATATGATGTTGATTCTACTGTTTATGATGATTTTTTTCAGGATACTACTTATTTTAAATATAGAATTAAAGAAAAATTAGAGGAAGAATATATTGATAATTCAGGGCGAACTGCCATAAAAATGATTCGTTATATTAAAACATATAATGCTTCTGTTAATTATGATCAAATGCCTTGGGTGGTAAAAGATGTGTGGAGTTATTTGAAAACAAGTACAACTTTAGAAGTTGTAGAAGAAGATGTTCGCTTTACGAAACTAATTTTCCCAATTAAGGTTGATGCAACATGGAATGGAAATGCGCAAAACACCATAGGGGAGTGGGATTATACTTACAGTTACATGGATAGAACAGAGATAGTGAACAATGTGAAGTTTGATAATGCTTTGTTGGTGGTTCAAAAAGATGATAAAAATAAAAACGCCATTCATCGTCAATATTACATTGAAAAATATGCGAAGGATGTTGGATTGATTTATAGAGAGATTAAAGATTTATATTCAAATACGATAATTGTTGTTAATGGTGCAGTAACGCCCGTTGAAACACGAATTGAAAAAGGCATTATTTATAAACTAACTTACGTCACTCATGGTACCGAATAAAATGAAAGCACTCGTCCTTACTTTTTCTTTTTGCTTAATAGCAGTTTTATTAAATGCTCAAACGCCAACGAAATATTGGGTGAAGTTTAAAAATAAAAATGGATCTCCATATTCAGTCAGTAATCCAAGCGCTTATTTATCTGCTAAATCTATCGCTCGAAGAACCAATCAAGGAATTGCTATTGATGTGACGGATATTCCCGTGAATCAAACTTACATTAATCAAGTAAATGCTACTGGTGCACAGGTTTTTCAACGTTCCAAATGGTTAAATGCAGCTATTGTTATCATTAGTAATCCAGCTCAATTAACAGCCATTAATAGTTTAACTTGTGTATTAAGTTCATCGCCAGTAGCAAGAATTCATACATCTAAACCTGATGAAGATATTAAGCCTTTGGCTCAATCATTTAAGCGATCTGAAGTTACAACAGGTTATAATTATGGCCCTTCTTTTAGCCAAGTTAATCAAATAGGTGCAGATTGTATGCATGATTTAGGATATAGAGGACAGAATATGGTGATAGCGGTTATTGATGCTGGTTTCGAACAAGCTGATGTCAATCCTGTTTTTGATTCATTAAGAAATGAAGGTCGTATTTTAGGAACAAGAGATTACGTTATGGGTAATACCTTAGTGTATGAAGATTATTTACATGGTGCTAATTGCTTATCTCTTATGGCTGGTAATACTCCTGGGCAATTAATTGGAACTGGCCCTAAAGCAAGCTATTGGTTATTGCGCTCAGAAGATGCGCTGACCGAAAAAATTATTGAAGAAAACAATTGGGTCGTGGCTGCAGAATTTGCTGATAGTGTAGGAGCAGATATTACAACTACCTCTTTAGGATATACAACGTTTGACATTTCTTCTCAAGACCATGTTTACGCAGATTTAAATGGAAAAACATCTGTAGCATCTATTGCAGCAACTATGGCTTCGCGAAAAGGGATGTTTGTATTAAATGCCGCTGGCAATGAAGGTGGCGGACCTTGGACTTATATTGGTGTTCCTGCTGATGCGGATAGTATTTGTACAGTGGGTTCGGTGAATAGTGGAGGATTTCATTCTAATTTTAGCTCCATAGGCCCTACCTCAGATGGACGTATTAAACCTGATTTAAGTTCAATGGGTGAGAATTCTTATGTATGTAGTCCTGGCTATAATTTCGGAACAGGTAGTGGAACATCTTATGCTACGCCAATTTTAGCAGGTGCAGTGGCTTGCTTATGGCAGGCAAACCCCACTAAAACAAATATGCAAATTTTACAGGCATTAAAAGCTACAGCTTCTCAATCTGCTAGTCCCGATAATAATTACGGATGGGGCATTCCAAATATGTGTGCCGCACATAATTATTTAAATCCTGTTTCTATAAAGCAATTAGATCAAACATTAGGATTTAAATTATTCCCAAATCCAACTTTAGAAAATTTATATTTTAATTTAAATCAAACTCCACTAAAGGTTATACTGACTGATGTTTTAGGAAAAGAGATGGAGGTTTCTTTTATTGAAAATGATTCTCATCAATATGTAATCCACTTTAGTCACAAAATGGCTCCTGGAATTTATAGTCTCTCTATTAAAACTTCAGAAGGTTTCATCAACAGCAAGTTTATAAAGGAATAAGTTTTTAAAACCAGTGAAAGCGATCGTTAGGAGAAGCGATTCGTTTTGCTAATTTTCCGTAAGGAAATCTGATTTTTAGTCCTGCAGTATAACATACATCCATAATGTTAATTGCTTTTTCTTGCCTACCTACACGCATTCGATAATCAATAAACAAACCTAAAATTCCAAAATTATGTTCGAGGCCCACTCCTAAATTCACACCAAACCATCGGTTTTTAATAACAGAGTTCACTGGATAATATTCTCTTAGGTTTAAATAATCTGATTCGCCAGTAAAAAAGCCTGTATAGGTATTGTAGCTAAAGCCCGCAAACGGGTATAGTAATGTTTTTTGATTAGGAAATCTGGCTAAAATTTCCAAGTTAGATTCGTAAGTGTTTGCTTTGACATCTAACCAAGTAGGTTTAATATTAATTGGTCTAAATCGCGTATAAAGAGTTGAAACACGAACAAAATTATTTATTTCGTAGGTTAATCCTGCAGAATATCCTGGTTCATTATTGCTTTCTTTGACGTTTCTTGCC
This sequence comes from Bacteroidota bacterium, assembly GCA_947450025.1. Classification (GTDB taxonomy): domain Bacteria; phylum Bacteroidota; class Bacteroidia; order B-17B0; family Aurantibacillaceae; genus UBA4416. The sequence continues at coordinate 179,604 of CANFTW010000007.1, forward strand.
AAATAAATCACACTTAAATTGGCGCCAGTTTTTAAACTCCAACGAGTATAAGGTCTTTCTTTTTCGGCTTTATTAGCAATGACTGTTGCTTTTGAAGTGGGTTTTGTTGTTTTGTTAATTTGCGAAAAAACGGAATGACAGAATAGATTATTTACTATGTAAAAAAATAATATAAAACGTCTATTTCGCATTGCTTAAAAGTATGTAAAAATTATAATTTGACAATAGTGAGTCTCATAACTGGCAGCATTTAATTAATAAGTGGTCATATTAACGTAAAACTGCTCCTAATTTTTCGGTATAAGTTTTAATGAGTTTCTGCATCACATTATCAATTTGTTTATCGTTTAAGGTTGCTTCTTCATCTTGTAACATAAAACTTACCGCATACGATTTTTTACCCACTTCTAATTTATCACCTTCGTAAATATCAAATAATTTGACATCTTTCAATAGCTTGCGTTCTGCATTATAGGCTAACTCTTCTAATTCTTTATAGGTTACTTTTTTATCTAATAATAACGCTAAATCTCTTCGCACAGCTGGGAACTTTGGAATCTCAGTAAACTCCAATTTTGTTTTACCTATTAGTGATATTACATTATCCCAATTAAAATCAGCATAAAATACCTCTGTATTTACATCTAATTTTTTGCAAATAGATTTATTTACTAAACCAAAGTTAACTAAGTGCTTATTTTTTTGAGCATAAGATAAACCGTAACTAAAATTAGAATCGCTTAACTCATTGATTTTAAATTTAATCGATAGTTTATTTAAAATAGATTCAACACTTGCTTTTAAGAATGCAAAATCCACTTTGTTATTTTCTCCATAAGGATTTTCAGGATATTTACGTCCTGTAACAAATAGAGTTAAATGTTTGGTTTCTGCGTATTTGAATTGCTCGTTATCAGTTTTTTCGTAAGTTTTTCCAAACTCAAATAATTTTAAATCAGATTGTTTACGATTGATGTTATAAGCTAATGATTCTAAGCCACCAAATAACATCGTGTTTCTCATCACATTTAAATCTGTACTTAAAGGATTTAACATTTTCACTAAAGGTGTTCCTTCAGGATAATAAGATTCTTTAGTTAATGATAATCCCATCATTTCGTTATAACCAAAACCAATTAATAAATTAGCTGTTGTGTTATCAGTAGCGGTTACTTTTTCTCTATCGGCATAGCTTGCTGAGAATTTAATTTGTGTACTTTCTTCAACGTTATTATAACCATAAATACGCATTACCTCTTCAATCACATCCGCTTCGCGTGTCACATCAGTTTTGTATTGAGGCACTGATAATAATAAGCCATCATTACCTTCTTTTGTAATTGAAATTCCTAATGAGGTGATAATATGTTTAATAATATTTTTATCAATGTCTTTTCCAATTAAGGATTGACAATTATGATAAGAGAAAGTCACTTGAAATGGTTCTAATTTTTCAGGATAAATATCCACAATATCCATACTTAAAACACCCCCTGCACATTCAAAAATTAATGCTGCGGCACGTTTTAAAGCCGTAATCGTCATTTCAGGATCTGTACCTCTCTCAAAACGAAAACTACTATCTGTTTTTAAACCATGTTGTTTACTGGTTTTACGAACGAAGGCAGGATTGAAATACGCCGCTTCTAAAAAGATTGCCGTTGTTTCATTACTTACTCCGCTGTCTAAACCACCAAATACACCCGCCATACACATTGGTTCGTGCGAATTACAAATCATTAAATCATTAGTTTGTAAAATTCGTTCTGTACCATCTAAGGTTTTAAATTTAGCGCCTTCTAATCCAGTTTTGACAATGATTTTATTGTCGGTTATTTTATTTAAATCAAACGCATGTAAAGGTTGCCCTAAATCATGCAATACAAAGTTAGTGATATCTACAATGTTATTAATAGGACGTAAGCCTATGGCTAATAAATAGTTTTTTAACCAATCAGGAGATTGTTTTACAGTGATACCAGAAATCACTAATCCACTGTAACGCTTGCAAGCATCGGTGTCTTCAATAGTAATATCCACTTTATTGATATTACTAGCTTCTGGTAATTCAAAAATATTATGAAGTTTTGCTTCGTAAGTATTGGTGTTGTTTTTGCAATTTAAAATAGCTGCTAAATCTCTAGCAACTCCATAATGAGAAGCCGCATCTGCACGATTAGGAGTTAAGCCTATTTCTAAAACATAATCATTTTCTAATTTAAAAAACTCTGCAGCTGGAGTACCAACCACGGCATGGTCTGGTAAAATTAAAATACCATCATGGCTATTTCCTAAACCAATTTCATCTTCAGCACAAATCATTCCTTCGCTTGCCGCACCGCGTATTTTTGATTTCTTAATTTCAAATGGTTCTCCAGTTGTAGGATATAATTTAGCGCCAATCATGGCTACTAATACTTTTTGTCCAGCCGCTACATTTGGTGCGCCGCACACAATATTTAATAATTCGGCAGTACCAACGTTTACCTTTGTAATGCTTAATTTATCGGCATCTGGGTGTTTTTCTTTTTCAATGACTTCACCTATTACAATGCCTTTTAATCCACCTTTAATAGTTTCAAACGATTCTATACCTTCTACTTCTAAACCAGAAGAGGTAAGGTATTCATCCATTTGTTCGGGTGTTAAATCAGTATTTATTAAGCTTTTTAACCAGTTGTATGATATTTTCATTGTAAAAGAGTTCTAATATAAAGGCTATAAAAATACAAAAATTACGGTTATAAAACAGGGTAAACAGCTATATTTGCTATGTGGCAGAAATCGGAAAAGACATATTAAAAGCTAAAGGTTTTTTAGAAAAAGAACAATTAGTGGCCATCCCCACCGAAACGGTTTATGGTTTGGCTGCTAATGCTTTAAATCCTATTGCTGTGGCTAAAATTTTTGAAGCTAAAGAACGTCCAACTTTTGATCCGTTAATTGTACACACGCATTCTTTAAATGAGGTGAGTCGATTTGTAACTAGTATTCATCCTGATTTATTAAAATTGGCTCAAATTTTTTGGCCAGGACCATTAACCTTATTGTTACCTAAAAATGATAGTATTCCTAATTTAGTAACATCTGGTTTAGAAAGAGTAGGGGTTCGTGTACCAAATCACCCATTAACACTTGAACTATTATCTCAGTTAGATTTTCCTTTAGCGGCACCTAGTGCTAATCCATTTGGATACATTAGCCCAACCACAGCAGAGCATGTGAATAAGCAATTAGGAACTAAAGTTCCTTATATCTTAGATGGAGGTTCTTGTGAAGTTGGTTTAGAGTCTACCATTGTAGGTGAAGAAAATGGAGAAATTATTATTTATCGTTTAGGAGGTTTATCCATAAATGATATAGAAGCTGTGGTAGGAAAAGTAAACGTGCAATTAAATCAATCGAGTAATCCTAAAGCACCAGGGCAATTAAAAAGCCATTATGCTCCTAAAAAGCCTATTTACATTGGTGATATTATTGAATTACAAAATATATACGCTGGTAAAAAAATAGGTGCTATTGTTTTTGGAGATAATATAAAATTGAATGAAACAACAACTGTAAAGAATTTATCTTCTTCAAAAAACTATCAAGAAGCAGCAGTCAATTTATTTTCATTTTTACGAGAGCTCGATGAAGATGCTGTTGATGTGATCATCACGGATTTATTACCCGAACAAGGCTTAGGTTTAGCCATTAACGATAGATTAAGAAGGGCGGCTACTTTATAAACTAGGACGTATTATTCGTCGGTTTCTTTTTCTGAATTCTCTATTGGAATAATTACATTCTTAGAAATTTCCGTATGTCTTATTTGACCTCCGAGATAGCCAGTTCTAGCAACCAATCCAAAGCTAATTAGTGAAATAAATAAAATGATAAAGGCTATTATTCTTATTAATGGTGAATTTTTCAAAGTAAAAATAATCCCTAAAATAGAAGCAAACCCCAAAATAATTAATGATATTAATGAATATAATGCAACTTCCTCATGTTGTTTAATGGTAGCTTCGATAACACCTTGCAAATTTTCAACAGTTTCTTCTGCGGCTTCTCCTGTCAGATAAGCAATACCTGCCCCAAAAGCAGAAATAATAAAAATAGTATAAGCTGCAATTTTTGTTTGATGACTTTTTGTCCAAAGTCCTTGAGCAAGAACAAATCCACCGAAAAGTGCACCAAAAATTGGAAGATGGGTAATGAGTAAGTGAATATGTGTTTGGTTCATTATTGTTTTTATTAAGGTTACTGATTAATAAAATCTTGAATTACTAAAGTTTAATTTCAAAAATAGCTATTGAGCGCTCATTCCACCATCAATGACTTGAGTCGTGCCAGTAATATATTGACTGTTATCACTTGCAAGAAATAAAACGAGTTGAGCAATTTCATTGGGCTCAGCATATCTTTTTAATGGAATAGTAGCTTCAAATTGTTTTTTTACTTCTTCTCCATGTCCGGCAGAAGCACTTTCTTCAATTGAGCGCATCATTCTATTATTTACTGGAGCAGGATGAACAGAATTAACTCGAATTTTTAATGGCGCAGCTTCAATTGCAGTTGTTCTCATAATTCCAACAACAGCGTGTTTACTGGTAACATAAGCTCCTAAACCTGCAAAACCTAAAATTCCCGCTACAGAAGAGGTCATAATAATGCTCCCACCTTCGTTCATGTGAGGTAATACATATTTATTTCCAAGCCAGATTCCTTTAACATTTACAGAGATTACTTTATCAAATACATCTTCAGGGTAGTCAACAATAGGTTTTACCACACCTTCAATACCTGCGTTATTGAAGAAGATATCAATTTTACCAAAAAGTGTTACCGCTTGATTAACATATGCCTCTACTTCATTAGCTTTTGAAACATCAGCAACATAATAGGCTGCATTTTCACTACCTAAATTACTAACAACTTCTTTTAATTGCTTTTCATTTATATCTACCAATAAAACTTTTGCTCCTTCAGCTATAAATAATTCTGCCGTTGTTTTTCCTATGCTTCCTGAGCCACCTGTAATTATTGCTACTTTATTTTCTAATTGTTTCATTATTTAAATTTTTATTTGTTGTTATTGAAATACGATAAATTTTTCTCTGTTGGTTAATGAAAAGTCGCAATGTTTTGGCGGACTATTAGCATATGTATTTCCGCAAGTTGGGCAGACAAAATATTTAGTTGGTAAGCTGTTTAAAGTATTACTGTTTATATCACCTAAAGCTTGTTCAAAAAAGAATTTATGTTTTAACTCCGTTTTCATTGCATAAGTCAGGCTTAAAAAAGCAAGTTGATAGCCTGCTGTTTCTGCTGTTTTTAAAAAGTCAGGATACATGGTTTTGGCCTCATAGGCTTCTCCATCAATATCGTCGTGCAAATTTTCCTTGGTGGTTTTAATTTCATAATCTGGAGTTATGGTAGGAATGATTCCTCCTGCATCTTCAATGACTGCTTTATGATTTGTGGCATGAATGTTCTCCGCTGCTGAAACTGCATTATATAACAATGCAATGTAATGATAACCTTCTTCCTCCGCTTTGTTTGAAAAAGCTTTGTATTTTGCTGTTGCCGTAGTTTCTCCTTTATATGCTGATTGCATATTTTCAATAGTTTTAGTTCCTGCGTCCATATGCTCTTTGGTAGTTGTTTTTAATTCTGATGTTTTCTTTGTATTATCACAAGAAGTCATTGCTAAATAGCTAATTGTTGTTAAGAAAAAAGAGTAGTTTAAAATTTTGTTTTTCATTTTTAATGTTTTAAGATTAAATATGGTGCAAAGATAGTTCTGAGTTAATTTTAGTAGTTACACAATTAATGATATAAATTGTATGATTCACACCCTGTCCATTGTTTCTGAAATGTTTGAGTGTTTGGCTTGTATTGCCTATAACCTTTTCTCGCTAATTATGGAGAAATACTAAAAATTATATAGATTAAATTGTGCTAACTGAAACATTATAATTTGAATAATATTTAGTTTTATATCTCACCTCCCGTTATTTTTTAATCCTTAAAAATTACATATCTTTATATCATTATGTCTAAGATTACAGTTGCCATAGATGGTTATTCCTCGTGCGGAAAAAGCACGTTAGCAAAAGCATTGGCTCAAAAATTAAATTACAATTACATTGATACGGGGGCGATGTATCGTGCTGTAACTATTTATTGTTTAAGAAACGGAATCATCCAAAAATCTATTGTTAATCAAAAGAAATTGATGGATTGTTTAAGTGACATCGAAGTGTCATTTCGATATAATACTGTTACAAAAACATCAGAAGTTTTTTTAAATGGAGAGCATGTTGAGAAAGAAATTCGGACGATGGAAGTTGCTAATCATGTCAGTGCTATTAGTTCTATTAAAGAAGTGAGAGAGAAGATGGTGATTTTACAACGTGAAATGGGAAAACACAAGGGGGTGATTATGGATGGTAGAGATATTGGAACGCACGTATTTCCTTATGCTGAATTAAAATTATTTATGACGGCAGATAATGATGTTAGAACACAACGCCGTTTAGATGAATTGAGTAGTAAAGGGGAGTATCATACGTTTGAAGATGTGAAACGTAATTTAGAGAAGCGAGATCACGATGATACCACGCGCAAAGAAAATCCATTGATTAAAGCAGAAGATGCGGTGGTATTAGATAATACAGATATTAATAAAGAGGAACAATTAGAATTTGTAATGAAGTTAATTGAGGATTTATTATTAACCAAAGACGAGTTTAATCAAGCCCCTTCAAAGCATTAATTTTTTTAATCAATGATATCTTACGAAAGCAATGTATCTCCTTTTTTTAAGGTTAATGAACAGTTTTGTTTATCAATTGAAAATATATTCAAGAGCTTAAATGTTGAATGTATCGGTAATTGCAATAGCTGGGGTTATGAATTCACAGCTACTTGTAGTTTCAAAACATTTACCTATTTTTTTAAATTTCATAAAAGCACCAATACTCGAAATGGAGTTATAATACCTATGGATTCTGTTATTAATGAAGAATTTGAACTCAAAATTTATGGATTAAATTCGCAACATAAATTATTTATTAAGCCATCTAAAATTAGAAGATGGATTATGTCTAAAGAATTAAAATCCTTAGTGCCATATCCTTACTATTATAGCTCTAATCAATCATTAAATTCAAATGATATTTCTAAATGGCTTGATTTTTTTCAAAAAAGAAATACGGATGTTTTGAAAATGAAAGATGGTGAATTACTAATTGAAATAAATAGAGTTGTAGTAGAACCTAATAAATTAATGGAAGAAGTTGAAGCGTTAGTAAAGTTTCATATTTAAGAAAAAAATTATAATCCAACCATTTTTTGTTTTTCAAAATCCCAAACTTTTAATTTAAAACAAGCTATAACATCTTTTGGTTTTAAAGATGTGGTTTTGGCTGTGCGCATTTCTGGAATAGCTTCCCAAACTTCCGTTAATCGATAAAAAGGAATACGGGAATTCATATGATGAATATGATGATAGCCTATGTTTGCAGTAACCCAATTCATAAAAGGATTTAATTTCATAAAACTGGAAGAGTCTAAAGCCGCTCCTTCATAAGTCCATTCTTCATTTCCTACAAAGGTTGCTGAAGGGAAATTATGTTGGGCATAAAATAGATAACTACCCATAGCCCCAGAAATAAAATGCGGAATGGCACATAATAATATCCAAGTTTGCCATCCTAAAAAATAAAATACAGCTATTTGATAGGAGAAATGAAGAATTAAAGCAACCAAAGAATCGATGTTTTTACTGAAACGATTAATGATTGATTTGATGCACATGCCATACATGAAAGCAAAAATATAACCAAATAAAATTGTTAAAGGATGACGAATAAATAAATAGTGAAATTTTTCGGAGCTACTGCATTTTTCAAATTTTTGTTTGGTATATATCGGAAATGAACCAATACTCGCACTAAATAATTTACAATTATTTTTATGGTGATAATCATGACTGGCACTCCAAATACCTGTTGGCGCTAAAACATAAAATCCAAATAGCGTAAAGATGATTTTGGCTAAGGGCGATTTATCTAGAATGGCTTTATGCTGATGATCATGATAAATTACAAACATCCTTACAATCATTAATCCTGAAAAAATACTACAAGCGATTTTTAAGGACCAATGAAAATTATAAACAGTTCCAAATAAAGAGGCTATTAAAATCAATAAAGTTGATAAGGTATAATACCAACTTTTTGCTTTGTTTTCTTTAGTAAAAGGTTTGGTGGCTAATATGAGTTGTTTACCTTGTAACATTTGGCTGTAAATATATCATGTAAACGGTGTATTTACAAAAAAGTTTAAAAAAAAAGCTCATCAATTTGATGAGCTTTTTTTTAAAGGATTTAAAAATTATTTTTTAGGAGCTAATTCTTCTGCCATTTTTACGGCTTCATATAAATTAACTATTCCACCTGTTTTAGATAATTCACCAAATTCAATCATTTCATCTTTTGATCCTGGCTTAATGACTTTTTTGTCTTTGTAATTTTTTAAAGACGATTTTGTTAAAATTTTGATGATTTGCTTAGGCGTTAAGAATGGGTAATAGGATTTTAATACGGCTGCAACTCCTGCAACAACAGGTGCTGCCATACTAGTTCCACTTGCATCTTTATATTGATTTAAGTCAGGAACAGTTGAGTGAATATCAACACCTGGTGCAAAAAAATCAACGGTTTTTTTACCGTAATTACTAAAAGGTGCAGCAATTTCATCTTCTGCATGCCAACTTAATGCTCCAATATCCACAAAGTTTGGTGCATTTTTACCATTTTCATATTTTTTGCAAGGATAGTGTACGATTTCATCAATATCATCAGAGGCATTACCTGCTGCATGAATAATTAATACGCCTTTACTTTCAGCATATTTTACAGCTTCATCCACTTCTTTTTTACCTGGTGAATATTTTTTTCCAAAGCTCATGTTTAAGATCACTGCACCATTATCAACTGCATAACGAATGGCATTGGCGATATCTTTATCACGCTCGTCACCATCAGGTACACAACGTACACTCATGATTTTTACGTTATCCGCAATTCCATCAATACCAATTCCATTATGACGCGATGCAGCAATAATACCAGCTACGTGAGTTCCATGGAATGCTCCTGGTCCTTTACAATCTCCATTACCATAATATCTTTCTGTCATATCATTATAGTTGTCGCCTACAATTGAACGAGTATCATAATTAATATCAAGTCTAGATCCATCCATGGCACCAATTGCTTCGTCTAATTGACTAAGTAATTCTTCAACATCCATTCCAGCATTGCCTTGCGCTACAGCAATCATCTTACCTTGTTTGTCTTTTTGATCTTTTGCATCAAAGGCTTTTAAATCTTCTAGTGAAACCTTTGTGATTCCTTTATCTTTTTTGATTTTATCAACAACTCCAGAAATAGCTTCTTTAATAAATTTGTACTGATTTGATTGAGCTTCAGCTTGTGCTAATTCTTTATCGTAATCAGCCTTTACAACTTGCCAATATTTAAATTCTTTTTTATCGGCTTTTGAGTTGATGTCTTTTTCAGATTTACCATCGTATTTAGTCTTTAGAGTTTTATATACACGCGTTAATTCTAAGTTATCTTTCTCTACATTTTTGCCATCTTTACTTCCCATGAAATTCCAACCATGAATGTCATCAATGTATCCATTTTTATCATCATCAATGCCATTTCCTGCAATTTCTCCAGGATTAGTCCACATGATGTCTTTTAAATCTTCATGAGTGTAATCTACACCACTATCTAAAACTCCAACAATAATGGTGGTTGATTTCTTACCTTTTAATAACTCAGAGTAGGTTCTTTCGGTACTTACACCATTAATTTTATCATTAGTAGGGTCTAAATTAAACCAATTGTCAGGACGTTTAGTTTGTGCATTGCTAGATAAAGCAAAAAACACACAGGCTAGGATTGATATTTTTTTCATACTTATATTTTATGTGATAACAAGTTTAAGATATTTTATTTGAATTAAACTGTTAATTTTTGTGAGTTGATTTTGTTTATGATAAATGGTTAATTACTCATTTGAGAAATTCCTTGAATTAAATCATGCTTGGTAATAATATGAGTTGTTCCAGCTAAATCAGTCATTAATACCGCATTATTTTCTTTAGTAATTAATTTAGAAATATCCTCCATTAATGTTTGATCTGTTACAAATGGAAATGGCGCTTGCATTACATCTTTTACCGTTTTGTTTTTAATAGAACTATCTTCAATTAATTTAGAAAATAAGAATGAATCATTTAATGACCCAACAAATTGATTACCATCCTTCACAGGAATTTGAGATATTCCATATTTATTCATGGTACTCAAAGCATCTGAAACAGAGGCATTAGCTTCCACCGTTAATAATTTTTGGTTTTTATGGGAAGAGATTAAATCAATGGCTTTTGGTTTTTTAATTTCTAAGAAACCTCTATCACGCATCCAATCATCGTTAAACATTTTTCCTAAGTAACGCGTTCCGTGATCATGAAAAATAACTACAACCACATCACCAGGTTTAAACATGTCTTTCATTTGCATTAAACCTGCCATAGCAGAACCAGCAGAGTTGCCAGCAAAAATACCTTCTTCACGAGGGATACGACGAGTCATAATGGCGGCATCTCTATCCGTTACTTTTTCAAAATGGTCAATTAAATTGATGTCAACGTTTTCAGGTAAAAAATCTTCTCCAATACCTTCCGTGATGTATGGGTAAATCTCGTTTTTATCAATGATACCAGTTTCTTTCAATTTTTTAAAAATAGAACCATAAGTATCAATTCCTAAAACCTTAATGTTTGGATTTTTTTCTTTTAAATATTTTCCTGTACCACTAATAGTTCCACCAGTTCCTACACCAACTACTAAATGGGTAATCTTCCCCTCTGTTTGTTCCCAAATTTCAGGACCAGTTTGTTCGTAGTGAGCTACTGAATTAGATTTATTATCGTACTGATTTGGTTTCCATGAATTAGGAACCTCTTTTACTAAACGAGACGATACCGAATAATATGATTTAGGATCTTCTGGCTCAACATCAGTAGGGCATACTACTACTTCAGCTCCAAAAGCGCGCAAGGCATCAACTTTCTCTTTACTTTGTTTATCGGTAGTTGTAAAAATACATTTGTATCCTTTGATAATGGCAGCAATTGCTAAACCCATTCCTGTATTCCCGCTTGTACCTTCAATAATTGTTCCTCCTGGCTTTAATCGGCCATCTTTCTCTGCATCTTCAATCATTTTTAAAGCCATGCGGTCTTTAATTGAGTTTCCAGGATTAGTGGTTTCTACTTTCGCGTATACTGTACAAGGTAAATCTTTAGTAATAGAATTAATTTTTACCATTGGCGTATTACCAATCGTTTCAAGAATATTGTTGCTTATTTTTTGATACATTATGTTGTTGTTTATTTTGTGGTAAAAATAAAAAAACAGCGCATATATCCTATGCACTGTTTTTAAAATGTTGGTAACTCTATTCGCTAGCCTAATTTAGCTAAAGCCGCTAATATGTTCTTTTCAACTCGTTCAGGTAAATTGTCAGTAGGGTGTTTAATAAATGCATCGCCACTTACTTTTTCAAATAATTCAATATATCTATCTGAAATTTCATTCACCCAAGTTTCATTCATTTCAGGAACTGTTTGCCCATCTTTTCCTTGAAATCCATTTTCAATTAACCAACGGCGAACGAATTCTTTGCTCAATTGTTTTTGTTCTTCACCATTATTTTGGCGCTCTTGATAACCTTCTAAATAAAAATAACGAGATGAGTCAGGTGTATGAATTTCGTCCATTAAAAACACTTTTCCATCACATAATCCAAATTCATATTTTGTATCTACTAAAATTAACCCCATTTTATTGGCAATTTCTTGCCCGCGAGCATATAATTTACGGGTATAATCTTCTAATTGAACATAGTATTTTTCTTCTACGATGCCTTGTTTTAAAATTTCTTCACGGCTAATATCTTCATCATGTCCTTCAGAAGCCTTAGTAGTAGGGGTGATGATTGGTTCAGGAAATTTATCATTCTCCTTTAATCCCTCTGGCATATTCACACCACATAAGGTTCTAATGCCACTATTATAAGTTCTAGCCGCATGTCCTGCTAAATATCCACGAATAACCATCTCCACTTTAAAAGGCTCACATACTCGTCCAATAGTCACTACAGGATCAGGCACTTCTAAAACCCAGTTAGGAACGATATCTTTTGTTGCAGTTAAAAACTTAGAGGCAATTTGATTTAAAACTTGTCCTTTATAAGGAATACCTTTAGGTAAAACCACATCAAATGCACTAATTCGGTCACTAGCTACCATAACTAAATATTTATCATCAATGTTATAGACATCGCGAACTTTTCCTTTGTAAAAACTTTTTTGTTTTGGAAAATTAAAATGGGTAGCCGTAAGTGCAGACATAGGTTTAAATTTTGATAGGCAAATATATTAAAACTATTTTATTTGCCTTATCAAGAGTTAATAACAGTTGTTATTTATCGTGTGGAAATTTTACGTAAGTAACTTTAAAAGTTGGTTTGTAGCTAATATTACTTTTGCCACCAATAACAACCCTTTCAAGGCGATTATCTCGTCTAATGACATATGATTTATTAGGTAGGGCATTCACTAAATAAAAACCATAATTTACATTTTTATCATCTAAAATGCGTTGCATTTGTCTTGCAATATTAAAAACATACTGTTTGTTGGTAGCATCATAGTTTCCTCCGTATTTTACAAAATCTGTAGTTTCTAATTGATCCCAAACTAATTCTTCAGTACCATTTGAACTTGAGGCAATAAGCGCTAGATTAGCTGGGTAAGCGTATTTAGAAGTATATGGACTAATTGTTTCGTCAACCTTAATAATTAATTCTGCTCTGCTGATGGATACTTTTTGAGAATCAGTAAAATTTTTTAAGTATGGGAAATAGACTCTGGTTCTTGTGCCTCCAAAACAATTTAAATACACATTGGAGTTTCCTTTTATAGTGTCAGAAGTTCCCGCACCGTATACCTGACTGTATAGATTAGAGTTAGATCCTGAAACGTAATTATGTTTAATGTGATTATATCTTACGGCATCAACACCTCTAAATGAGAATAAAAAAGATTGCCCTTTTGAACTTGGTGAATTTCCATCATGATAGTATAAATAGACACCAGAAATATTGTCATCTAAGTCAAATCGACGAATAGCACCAGAACCAGGTGTTCCTAATGATGAGTTAGATGTTGTAATGTAAAAACCTTTATTAGCAGTTTGAAATGTAGAATTGTTTATTAAATTAGCGGGAGTTTGTAAAATATACTGAGCCATATTTTTATCGATAGTTAGTATAAGGCATACATAACCATTTCTAGATTTTAATTGACCAGTATAACTTCCAATTTTAGAACTTGATTTTGATAAATGTTGATTAGTGTAGTATGAGGTTCCATAAACTAAACTCTCATTTAACAAATTAACATCATAAGTTAAGGCAGTTGATGTATCTCCTAAGGCTTGACCTAAAAAGCGAATCACTATTTCAGCAGAATCAATAATTGGATTAGCACCAAAAGTAACATTGGTTAAATTATTTGAAATGGAAAAGTTGGTATAAATACTAGCATCTGTTCTTCCAAAAATAGGATCTTGATTAGAACCTAAATATTTATATTGATCATTGTATGACCTAACTGAGTCAACTTTTTGGGTGTGCATGAAAATAGAGGAAGTATCAGAAATTGTCACTCCAAGTAAATCATTCTCGGGTTGAACATCTAGTCCGAGTATGCTATTATCATCTTTCTTTTTGCAAGAAAATACAGTAAGTATTAGTAAAAAAAGGATACCTATATTTAATTTGGTCATAATTAGTAATTAAAAACGCATAATTACTGAAAATTATGCGTTTAAAATAGTTAAAAGTGTATAATTTATTAGTCTGCTAAAATAGATGAATCTTCTAATACTAAATCGTAAAATTCATTATAGGCATCGGCATATTCTGCTTCTCCTTTGAATTCTAAAATTGGTTTCCCTGATTTTTTAGCATACTTAATGATTTCTTCATTAATTGTTTCGCTTCCAAAAGAAATTCCATCAGAAAAATCAATTGCTAATTTCATTAAATTAACATAAGAGGCGTCTTCTAAATGTTTTAGTTCTTTTTTTGTTACGCCATCAATCATCGCTTTATCAACAATCTTTTTATTTAAAGACTTTGTAAATTCTTCGTCGTAAACAGTAAAGATGATTTTTGTATCAGCAAATAAAGGATCTTCAGTAAACGCTTTCTTAATATATAAAGGAATTAAGCCAGTAAACCAACCATGGCAATGAATAACATCTGGAGCCCAACCTAATTTTTTAACAGTTTCAATAACGCCACGATTAAAAAATACGGTACGCTCATCATTATCATCAAAATATTTTCCAGTAGCCTTGTCAGTTAAAACAGATTTACGATGAAAATAGTCATCATTGTCAATAAAATAAACCTGCATACGAGCCGTTGGTATAGAAGCAACTTTTATAATTAAAGGATGATCGGCATTATTAATAACAATATTCATACCTGACAAACGAATGACTTCATGCAATTGATGACGTCTTTCGTTAATATTGCCATATTTAGGCATAAAAGTTCTTATTTCTTTACCTCTTTCTTGTATAGCTTGGGGTAATCTTCTAGCTATTTTTCCAATATGAGTTTCATCTAAATAAGGGGTAATCTCTTGCGACACAAAAAGAACTCTGGCTTTTCTCATAAAATTGAATTAGGTAGTGATTTTTAAGATATTACAAAAGTAATAAAAAAAAAACCATATATCAAAGTATTATTTAGCTTTGGAACCTATTATTTGAATAAAAAGGGTTAAAAATGCTTGTACTTAATAAAATAACCGAAATTAAAGCGATTCTTGCACAAGAAAAGCTAAAAGGTAAAACTATTGGATTTGTTCCCACGATGGGGGCCTTACATCAAGGGCATATCTCTTTGATTGACTATTCTAAGCAACAAACAGATATTACCGTGTGTAGTATTTTTGTAAATCCCACCCAATTTAATAATCAAACAGATTTAGTTCACTACCCAAGAACCCCAGAAGCCGATATTAAACTCTTAGAAACCGCTGGTTGTGATATTTTATATATGCCTGAGATAAGTGATGTTTACCCTGAAAGTGATAATAGAAAATTTGATTTTGGCTACTTAGATCACATCTTAGAAGGCGCTACTCGTCCAGGACATTTTAATGGAGTTGGTCAGGTAGTGAGTATATTATTGGAAGGAGTTCAACCTAATAAGGCCTTTTTTGGAAGTAAAGATTATCAGCAAGTGATGGTGGTGAGAAGTTTAGTAAAACAATTATCCTTATCTATAGAAATTGTTTCCTGTCCTATTTTGCGAGAGCCTGATGGATTAGCCATGAGTTCTAGAAATACGAGATTAACTGCAGAAGAACGCCAAATTTCAGCACATATTCCTAAATGGATGCAAGAAGCGAATCAGCTAATCATCGAAAAAGGAATCGAAGCTGGAAAGCAATTTATCAATGAAAAAGTTTCTAAAGTTCCTGAAATGAAATTAGATTATTATGAAGTGTGTGATGCCGAAACTTTAGAATCTATTTCAGATATTAAAGCAAATCAAAAAGTCGTTTCATTAATTGCGGTGTTTGTTGGTAACATTCGTTTAATTGATAATTGGATGGTAAATTAGTTTCAAGTAAAATACTATTTTTGAAGCCTGAATATTAAAATACAAGAATTAATTCAATAAGAATATGAGTAATATAAAACCCGAAGATTTTTTTAAGTCAATTATTGGTCACTGTAAAGAGTATGGTTTCATTTTTCAAAGCAGCGAAATTTATGATGGATTAAGCGCTGTTTATGATTACGGACAAATGGGAGCGGAGTTAAAGAAAAATATTCGTGATTATTGGTGGAAAGCAATGGTACAAATGCATGAAAATATTGTAGGAATTGATTCTGCTATTTTTATGCATCCAACTACATGGAAAGCAAGTGGACACGTTGATGCGTTTAACGATCCATTAATTGATAATAAAGATTCAAAGAAGCGTTACCGTGCCGATGTGTTAATTGAAGAGCACGTTGCAAAGATTGAGGATAAGATTAATAAGGAAGTTGAAAAAGCAGCGAAACGTTTCGAGAATTTTGATGCAGAGATGTTTAAATCAACGAACGGTCGTGTCAAAGAATATCAAGAAAAAATTGACGCGATTAACGAACGCTTTAAAACAGCATTAAACGCTAACAATTTAGAAGAAGTAAAACAAATCATTATTGACTTAGAAATTGTTTGCCCAATCAGTGGAACTAAAAATTGGACCGATGTTCGTCAGTTTAATTTAATGTTTAATACATCTACTGGCGCGGTGACTGATGAAACAAATATTATTTATCTGCGTCCAGAAACAGCGCAAGGTATTTTTGTTAACTACCTAAACGTTCAAAAAACAGGACGTATGAAATTGCCTTTTGGTATTGCCCAAACTGGTAAGGCATTCCGAAATGAGATTGTGGCTCGCCAGTTTATTTTCCGTATGCGTGAATTTGAACAAATGGAAATGCAATTCTTTATTAAACCAGGTACAGAAATGGAATGGTACGAATACTGGAAGAAAGCACGTTTAAATTGGCATTTAGCTTTGGGCTTAGGTTCAGAGAAATACCGTTTTCACGACCATTTAAAATTAGCGCATTATGCGAATGCGGCTTGCGATATCGAGCATCAATTTCCATTTGGATTTAAAGAATTAGAAGGAATACATTCACGTACCGATTTTGATTTAAAACAACATCAAGAATTCTCTGGAAAAAAATTACAATATTTTGATTCAGAAACGAATGAAAGTTATGTGCCTTATGTTCTAGAAACATCGGTTGGTTTAGATCGTTTATTTTTAGCAGTATTATCATCTGCATTAAAAGAAGAATCTTTAGAAGGTGGAGATACGCGTACTGTGTTAAATTTACCTCTAGCATTAGCACCATACAAAGCCGCTATTTTTCCTTTAGTTAAAAAAGATGGTTTACCCGAATTAGCGGAAAGTATTATGAAAGACTTGAAGTTTGATTTTATGGTAGCGTATGATGAGAAAGATACGGTTGGAAAACGTTACCGTCGTCAAGATGCGATTGGTACTCCTTTCTGTATCACTGTTGATCACCAAAGTTTAGAAGATAAAACAGTGACTATTCGTCACAGGGATACCATGAAGCAGGATAGAGTAGCGATTTCTGATTTACATTCTATTTTAACTGAGAAAACGAGCATTAATAGTTTATTAAGAACTTTGTAGTGTTAAGATTTATAAAAAGAAAGGCTTCCTATTTGGAAGCCTTTCTTTTTATATAGTATATCCAGCTTTTTCAGCAGGATAGGTATTAAATGTTCCCATGGCTTTGGCAATGACGACATGATTTCTTTCAGGACAAATGATATCACCACTGGTTACGATTAATCGTTTACCTTGGTTTTCAATTTTCCCAATTCCCTTTAAAGTATCACCAACGAGTGCTGCCGATAAAAAATTGATTTTAAATTCAATCGTAGAAACAATATGATGCTCTTTCGCAGAGACTGATAATGCGGTTACGCCTAATAAGCCATCCATTAGTGCAGAAATTACTCCTCCATGCGCTGCCATGGGTGTGGCTAAGTGTTCTTCTTTAATAGTGATATAATAATGAACTAATCCAGGTTCAATTATTTCAAAATGCATTCCAATGGTTTTCCCAAAATGATTATTGGAAATGTATT
The DNA here is from genome assembly GCA_947450025.1 of Bacteroidota bacterium. Classification (GTDB taxonomy): domain Bacteria; phylum Bacteroidota; class Bacteroidia; order B-17B0; family Aurantibacillaceae; genus UBA4416. Next base: position 197,451 of record CANFTW010000007.1, read on the forward strand.
GTTCAATTAAATTCATACTAATTGATTGGTTATGAAATAATTTTAGCGATCGCAAAGGCTGCACCAGCAGCAATTAATCCTATGAGAGTAACCTTTAGAGCACCATAAATAGGAGCTTGTCCAGTAACTTTGCTTTTAAAATATCCAAATACAAATAAACAGAGGGTTGTAATGATTGCTGATAAAATCAATCCATTAATTGGAGTATTAGTGAAAAAATAGGCAGTTAAGGGCAATAACCCTCCCACAACATAAGATGCCCCAATTGTTAAGGCACTATGCGTTGCTCTATTTGGATGTGGTTTCTCAAGACCTAGCTCAAACTTCATCATAAAATCAACCCATTTATCTTTGTCTTTCGCTAATTCTCGGGCTATTAATTCTTGATGAGCATCGCTTAATCCATATTCGGCAAACACTTCTTTTACCTCATGAATTTCTTTTTCAGGAATTCGTTCAACTTCATCATATTCTTTTTGTAATTCACTTTGATAATGATCTAATTCTGTTTTGCCAGCTAAATAACCACCTAAGCCCATCGCAATACTTCCTGCTACTATTTCAGCAATACCTGCTGTGATAATGATATCGTTATTATGCACAGCGCCGCTTAAACCAGCTGCTAAAGCAAAAGGAACTGTTAATCCATCACTCATCCCAATCACAATATCGGTTATAAATTCAGAACTTTTTAAATGTTTTTCTTGATGTTCCATGAATTGAATTTTATCATTATTTATGACTTAAAAATAACATTTATCTTCTTATAATTTCAGCATAGAACATTAAAATTATTACATTTATATAAAATTAAATTATGAAACATTTCGGGTTAGCCTTCATATTGTGTTCTCTAGTGTTTATTGGCTGTAAAAAAAATAACACAACGGCTTCAAGTTATACACCTAGTTGTAGTGGCACAAAATCTTATTCAGTGAATGTAGCGCCATTAATGCAAAGTTTTTGTGTGAGTTGTCATAGCAATTATTCATCCTATTCTCAAGTAAAATCATCATCAGCATCTATTAGAAGTACTATAGTTAATGGAAGTATGCCTAAAGGAACATCTTTAACTACGGATCAAAAAAACAATATTGTATGTTGGATTGATGCAGGGGCACCAAATAACTAGGTATCCAATTATGTCATAAAAAAAGAGGGACTTGATTTATTCAATTCCCTCTTTTTATTTATAAATTCATTACTCTTCCGATTTGTTTTTTAATTGCATTAACAAAGAGTATGCTCCTTTTATCACTATTTGAGCAGCAGAAATATCTTTTCCATCTAAGGTTGCGATTTCAGAAAATCCATTTTCTGTGCCACCTTTTTTTATTTCTACTAAATCAAATTGACGATTACTTTTTGCTATAAATACATAATCTTTACCTTCGTGATTAACAATGGCTTCATCTGAGATTGCTAAAGCATTTTTTTGTTTGATTTCAACTTCTGCATTCATATACATTCCCGGAAGTAAGGTTTTATCATAATCTTCAAAATGGCAATGAACATCCGCACTTCTTACAGATGATAAATCTTGACTGATTAAAATAATCTCGCATGGATACTTTTTATCCGTTTCGTTATTGTTATAGGCAACTAATTTTTGACCTATGGATAATTTATCTAAATCTTTTTCAAACACCTTTAAATTCAAATGAATATCAGAAGGATTAATTAATTCAAACAAGATGTCAGATGGATTCACATATTTGCCAATGTTAACATTTACTTTTGATACAAAGCCATCTATAGAAGAATAAATATTAACACTACGAGATAAACTATTTTCGTTTAATGTTTCTGGATTAATGCTGATTAATCTTAATTTTTCAGCTAAAGCACTTAAAGTAATGCGTTGTGTTTTATAATCCATTTCGGTTTGTTGAAACACTTTGTCGCTGCTAGCTTTACTTTGATTTAATTCTTTTTGTCTGTTATATTCATTTTCGGTATAGATTAATTTTGATTTTGCTGTTAAGTAATCTTGTTGTAACTGAATGTATTGTTGATCCTCCATGCTTGCAATGATTTCACCTTTTTTTACGCGCATACCGGGTAGCAATTTAGTTGATTTTAAGAATCCACCAAATGGAGTGCTCACAGAAATCATGTTTTGTGGCGGCACATCAATTTTACCATTTAATAGAAGAGTAGTTGAAATTTCTCTTCTTTCTAATTTTCCAATTTGAATATTAGCACTTTTGTATTGAGCATCTGATAATATAACCGATGTTTCGATTGTTTCTTGTGTTGCAGTTTTTTCTTCGGTTTTATTTCCACAAGATGAAAATAGAACGACATTTAAAAGAATGATGAATATATTTTTCATATAAAAAGTTTTATTTTGTAATTAAATAATTGATTTGAATAATCGTTTCATTGAAGTTTTTGACAGCATCTAAATAGTTTGATTGAATACTTATCGCTTGATTTGTTAGCATAACCCAATCAAGGTAATTAATTTCGCCATTAACAAATTGCTTATTGGCTGTTTCAAAAATAAGTTTTGCATTATTAAGCGCTGTGTTTTCATAATACTTAACAGTTTCTGAATGAGCTTGGTATTTATTTAATAAGGCTTGATACTGATTTTGTAGTGCATTTTTTTCTAGTAAATAACTATTATCAGAGATGTGTTGACTAATTTTTGAAGCACTTAATTTTGCTTTTTGAGAACTAAAAAATAAGGGGATACCTAAACCAACTTGCACAGATTGGAATCTGGAAGAATAATTGTAGGTAATGTTATCTGAACCAGTTCCTTTCATGCTCATATTATTGTAACCAATATTGATGTCGGGTAAAAATTTTGATTTTTCTAATTTTCGGTTTATTCCAGATATCTTTTTTTGCTGTTCCATGATTTTTAAATATGGATGTTGATTCACAACACTGCTATCCATGTTAATCATTAATTCCAATTTTGTGCTTTTTTCACTGGGAATATAGCGCGTTGTTGTATTTAATAATAATGCAAATTGTAATTCTGTAATTTCAATATCCTGCTGTAATTGTTTTAATTGAATTGCTATTTCGCCACGCTGAGATTCGGCAGTTGTTTTTTCTAAAACATTACTTTCTCCCTTTGTAAATCGTAAATTAGCTTTCTCTAAAAAAGCCGCATAGATACTGTCGTTTTTTAAAAGCAAGTTTTCTTTGTTTTTTAAATACAGATAAGAATAAAAAACCTCTCGCACAATTTTTTTAGTATCGGCTTCTTTTAAAGATACACTTATAACAGAGCTTTTCCATTCTTCATTTAATAATCGTTTTTGATTGACATAAACCGTTGGAAAATTAAATGATTGAGATACACCAAATCGATTATCATAAAAGGCACTATTAATTTGTCCATATTCTCCAGTAACATTTGTTTGTGGAATAGAAGCGTAGGTTTTAATAATTTTTTTCTGATAATCAGACTTTAATCGTTCGTTTTTGATTGATAAATTATTTTTTAAGGCTGTATCAATAGCCGCTTGCAAATTAATTGGAGTTTGAGCAGTAGCATTAAATACTGATAAACCAAAAATCACGAACAGTAAGGTTGTAAATTTTGGACCCTTCTTCATTTTTATTTTAGTTGTCGATTCAAATATTATATAAAGCACCGGTAAAACAAATAAAGTTAGAAATGTCGCAATCATTAAGCCTCCAATAACTACAGTTGCGAGTGGGCGTTGCACTTCGGCTCCAGCTCCATTACTAATAGCCATCGGTAAAAAACCTAAGGATGCAACAAAGGCTGTCATCATCACTGGACGTAAACGAACTTTTGTTCCCATTAATACAATACGTTGCATGTTTTTTAAACCTTCTTTTTTGAGTCGATTAAATTCAGCAATTAATACAATGCCATTTAAAACGGCTACTCCAAATAAGGCGATGAATCCAACACCAGCACTAATACTAAAAGGCATTCCTCTTAATGCTAAAAAGAAAATACCGCCAATTGCTGATAATGGGATGGCTGAATAAATTAATAAACCTTGTTTGACTGAATTAAAGGCGAAGAATAATAAAATAAAGATCATGACTAATGAAACGGGAACTGCAATCATTAAACGTTGTTTGGCAGCGTTTAAATTTTCAAAAGCACCTCCATATGTTACATAGTAACCAGAAGGGAATTTAATTTGTTTGTCTACTTTTTGTTGCAATTCATTCACAATACTTTGAACATCTCTTCCTCTCACATTAAAGCCCACTACAATTCTTCGTTTGGCATCTTCTCGTTGTATTTGATTAGGTCCATTTTTAATGCTCACCTTCGCTAATTGATATAAAGGAATTTGAGTTCCTTGCGGAGTAGGTATGAGAAGATTTTTTATATCTTCTAAGTCATTACGTTTATCGGTATTTAATCTCACCACCACATCAAAGCGTTTTTCTCCTTCAAACAATTGTCCTGTGCTTTGTCCTGCAAAAGCTGTATTGACTATCTTATTGATATCAGCGATATTAAGATTGTATTGAGCAATGGCTGGTCTATTATATTCAATAATAATCTCAGGCATACCTGTAACAGGTTCTAGGTACAAGTTTTTAGCACCCTCCACATGATTTACAAGCTCTCCTAATTTTTCTGCATATTTTGCTAAGGTGTCTAAATTCTCACCAAATATTTTACATACCACATCTTGTTTTGCTCCAGTCATTAATTCGTTAAATCGCATTTGAACTGGGAATTGAAAACTAGTTGTTACACCAGGAACATCAGCCACTGCTTTACCCATTTTTTCTGCTAATTCAGAAAATGTTTTAGCAGATGTCCATTCTTTTTTATCTTTTAGTATCACCATCATATCGGCTCCTTCCATTGGCATTGGATCTGTTGGAACTTCACCACTTCCAATTTTAGTCACCACTTTAATGACTTCTGGAAATTGAGTTTTCAAAATATGAGCAGTCTTCTGTGTGTTTTCAATCGTTGTTTTTATGCTACTTCCTGTTAATACTCTTGTTTCAATAGCAAAATCTCCTTCTTCTAATGCAGGAATAAATTCCCCACCTAAAAAGGTTAAAGTAACTACTGCTGAAATAAATAATATCACTACCGTTGAAATTACCAATTTAGGAAAACGTAATACTTTTGCTAAAGCATGTTGGTAACCTTTTTCTACCCATATCATTAGCTTGTCTGAAATGTTTGGGGCGTGTTTGGTTTTCTTACTCAAAAACAAGGCGCTCATCATTGGAATGTAGGTTAATGATAAAACGAAAGCTCCTAATAAGGCAAAGGCTACGGTTTGTGCCATGGGCTTAAACATTTTTCCTTCAATACCTTGTAACGTGAAAATTGGTAAGTAAACTACCAAAATGATGATTTGTCCAAAAACCGCACTATTCATCATTTTACTTGCAGATAAATTGACTTCATTATCCATTTGCTCCTGATTTAATTGAGCAATGTGTTTGAATTTTTTACCATGCGAAAGTTGATGCATGACGGCTTCGACAATAATTACCGCTCCATCTACAATCAAACCAAAATCTAAAGCACCTAAGCTCATTAAGTTCCCACTAACTCCAAACGTGTTCATTAAAATAATAGCAAATAGCATAGCTAATGGAATAACAGAGGCTACTAATAAACCTGCTCTGAAGTTTCCTAAAAATAATACTAAAACAAAAATCACAATTAAAGCACCTTCTAATAAGTTTTGTTCTACTGTTCCAATGGCATTATTTACCATTTTTGTTCTATCTAAAAATGGTTCAATTACAACCCCTTCAGGTAATGTTTTTTGTATTTGAACAACACGGTCTTTTACATTTTTAACAACATCGCTACTGTTAGCTCCCTTTAGCATCATCACAACAGCGCCTGATACTTCTCCTTTATCATTATAACACATAGCGCCATATCGAGTAGCATATCCAATTTTTACATCAGCAACATCTCTCATAAATAAAGGTGTTCCTCCTTCTGTAGCAGTAATAGCGATATTTTCTATATCTTCTTTATTACCTATTAATCCTTCACTTCTGATAAATAATACGGTTGGTCCTTTTTCAATGTAGGTGCCTCCTGTGTTTTGATTATTTTTTTCAAGTGCATTAAAAATATCATGGATCGTAATATTATAGGACTGAAGTTTATTGGGATTAACAGCAATTTCATATTGTTTTAATTTACCCCCAAAACTGCTAACCTCTGCAACACCCTTTACGCCTAATAACTGGCGACGTACTAGCCAATCCTGAATAGTTCTTAATTCTGTTTCATTGTATTTGTTTTCGTAACCTTCTTTAGCTCTGACCACATATTGGTAAATTTCACCTAATCCTGTTGATACAGGTCCTAGTTCTGGATTACCAATACCTTGAGGGATTTGTGATTTTACATTTTGTATTCGTTCGGCAACTTGTTGACGGGCCCAATAAATATCGGTTTCATCATTAAATACAATGGTTACCAAGGATAGTCCAAAGCGTGAAAAACTTCGAATTTCCTTTAACCCTGATATATTATTGTTAGCTTGTTCTATAGGAAAAGTAACTAAGCGCTCAATATCAGTGGCGCCAAAAGAAGGCGCTACGGTTATTACTTGCACTTGGTTGTTTGTAATATCTGGAACAGCATCGATAGGTAATTTGGTTACCTCATAGGTTCCATAACCAATCAGGGCAATGATAAATAGCCCAATGATGAGTTTGTTTTTGATTGAAAAATCAATGATTTTGTTAAGCATAATTTTTTTGTTAATTATTTATTTGATAGAATTAAAATATCAAAAGCATTAATACGCGCTTGTAAGAAGACTTTTGAAAAAATCAAAATAGAATTAGCAAGATTTTGGCGGTTGCCAAATTGACGATAAATAAGCAGAGCTTATAAAGTCAGAAGAGTAGGTGTTATAATTTTTAGATTCAATAGGAGCTGATTTAATAGCTAATTGAATATTATTAAAAGCATTGAATCCTGTATTGGTAATATTACCTCCATCATGGTTAGATTTAAAAGGTAATTGCATATCTTTTTTATTATCACCATCTCCATCATCTGAGGATGTATAGTGCATAATTAAAAAATCAATAACAGTAGTTGATTTATCTTCGGATTGATGTTCAATGAAATGGGCTACAAGATTGGGTAGCTTAAATAGCTCATGCAATTCAGTAGCTGATACTACATAAATTCCCAAAAATAATATGGCTATTAATTTTTTCAACAGTACAAATGTACAGATAAAATACTAAAAATCAATATCTGTTTTAAAATTGAAATGTAACAAAAGTAACCATCAAATGATTTTTAATAGATCACCTTTGTCCTATAATTTAAAAACTCTTAAACTTAAAAAATATGAATAACGAAATTATTGTAGATGTAAGAACCGAAGATGAATGGGAAATGGATGGACATGCCGAGTGTTCTGTGAATTATCC
>CANFTW010000008.1 GCA_947450025.1 Bacteroidota bacterium
ACTCCATTTAACCACATAGTTGAATCGCTGCCTCTGTGAAAATCATAAGCAGCCATATCCCCTAATAAAGGTCTGTAGTTAGGAGTGGCATTAGCTCTTTCTTTAATAACCCAAAAGACTGTTCTAATGGTATTGATCGAATTAAAGTTTACATAATCATCTATCCCATCAAATAAAATAGTTTTATGTCCACTGAGATTGGTTTGACTCAGTTTAGGCTTTAAATTAGAGGAGAGTTGGAAGGCATGATTATGATTAGAGGATAAATCATAAATAGTATCAATATCTTGTGTTGCATTAAGCTTTACATAATCTCCTGTTAGCCAAATTTGCAAGCCTGAAAGATTATTAGGAGAAAATGTCGTTTGTGAAAAATAATTAAATGAAATTATTAATAAATAAAAAAATATAATCTTTCTATAATACAACATTGAAAAATTTAATTACATTAGTATTTTAAAAGTAATAAATAAATATGGAATTTGAAATAAAATCTAAAAATAAATTCTCATTAGGACTTAAAGAATTATGGGAGTATAGAGAATTATTTTATTTTTTTACTTGGAGGGATATTAAGGTTAAATATAAGCAAACTTTTCTTGGAATATTGTGGGCTGTTTTTCAACCGATGATTATGACTATTTTATTTACACTAGGTTTTGGTAAATTAATAAGTGATAGTTCTGTTTTAAATATTCCTTATCCAGTTTTTGCTTTAAGTGGTTTTATGTTATGGAATGTTTTTTCTAGTGGTTTAACTAATGCAGGAAATAGTATGGTAAACAATGCGAGTATCATTAAAAAAATTTATTTTCCGCGTTTAATTGTTCCTATTTCATCCATACTAGTTTCGCTCATTGATTTCATGATGGCCTTTATAGTATTTGTGCCAGTTTTGTATTACTATCATTGTTCATTCAAATTATCAGCTTTCCTCTTTGTTCCTCTTAGTTTGCTATTATGCTCTATCGCAACATTTGGATTAGGCACTTTTTTAGCCGCTGTAAATATTAAATACAGAGATTTTAGATATATTTTACCGTTTTTTATTCAAGCATTATTGTTTTTAACTCCAGTCATATATCCTTTGAATAAAGTGTCTAATAAATTTTTCGCCTTTGTTTTACAATTTAATCCAATGAATGCGCCAATTGAATTTTTTAGGTTTGGAATAACTGGTGAAAGTTTAAATTATTATTCTATATTTTATAGTATATTGTGTTCGTCAATATTATTAATTGCTGGAATAATTTATTTTAGAAAAACTGAAAGTTATTTTGCTGATTTAGCTTAAATGAAACCAATTTTAGAAATAAAAAATATAAGTAAAAAATTCATGATTAATCATGAATTGAATCATTATTTGAGTTTGCGAGACACTATTGTTAATGCGTTTAAGCCAAAATCAAGTAAAGAGGTTTTTTACGCATTAAAAGACGTTAGTTTTGATGTCATGCAAGGTGATTCTATTGGTATCATTGGTAAAAACGGCGCAGGAAAATCAACTTTACTGAAAATTCTTTCAAAGATTACGCCTCCATCTGAAGGCAAAATTATTTCCCGTGGACGAATTGCTAGTTTATTGGAAGTAGGAACCGGTTTTCATCCCGAATTAAGTGGACGAGAAAACGTGTTTATGAATGGTTCTATTTTAGGCATGAGACGTGCAGAAATTTTAAAAAATTTCGATGCCATTGTCGATTTTTCAGGCGTTGAAAAATTTATTGATACTCCTCTTAAACATTATAGTAGCGGTATGCAGTTACGATTAGCTTTTGCTGTTGCCGCATTTTTGGAAAACGAAATTTTAATTATTGATGAGGTATTGGCTGTTGGAGATGCGGAATTTCAGAAAAAGTGTTTAGGTAAAATGAAGGACGTTACTAGTAACGGTAGGACTATTTTATTTGTTAGTCACAATATGGCCGCTGTTAAAGCCTTATGCTCAAAGGGTATTTTTATGGCTAATGGACAAGTTACAGCAAATGGACACATAGAGGAGGTTGTGAATGAATATTTGAGTTTAGGGCATTCTACTTCAGCTTACGCTCCCGAAGTCATTAAAGCAGACGTTGATATTGCAATAAAAAAAATAGAGGTTTTAAATGAATTAGGTACATCATGTTCTCATTTTACCTGCGATGATTTGATAAATATTAAATTTGATTTTGAAATAAGAAGTATCAATCAGCCATATTCTTTGTTTGTGATTATTAAAGATAAATATGGCGTACCTGTTTTTTCTGCAGAGCAGTTCATTAAGCAAAATAGTCTTGTCCTCAAAATAAATAAAATGTTTTTAACGAGAGGTAGCTATCATATTCATTGTTTTGTGCATATTCCTAAAATTAAACAGTTTGATATAGCTGAAGATGTTTGTTATTTTGACATTGTTGATGTCTCTTCACCTTTTATTATTCATGGGGAGTATGATTACGGGAATGTCTTTGGAAATTATCAATGGGATTAATTATTTAAGTAATACTTATGCTAAAAAAAATAAAAACATATTATAGAAATGGTGAAACTTTTTTAAACGATCCTTTCCATCTTGCCGTAAATAAATTAAATAGTATTGAAAGAAAAAAGCAACCACTTCGTTCGGATATCATTAATCATATTGCAAATTTTTTAAATAGAAAAATCACTTATTTAGAAATCGGCGTTCGAAATCCTAATGATAATTTTAATCTCATAAAAGCGGATATTAAGTATAGTGTTGATCCCGGCGTTGAGTTTATAGAAAATCCAGTTGACTTTAAAATGACTAGTGATGAGTTTTTTAATCAATTACGAGATGGTGTGGTTCTAGATAAAATGACTCGTTTCGATATTATATTTGTTGATGGATTGCATTTAGCAGATCAAGTAGAGCGTGATATTGAAAATGCACTCTGTTTTATAAAAGAAGATGGATTTATTATTTTACATGATTGTAATCCACCATCAGAATTTCATGCGAGAGAAGTTCTTCAATATAGTATTTCTCCTGCTATGCAATATTGGAATGGGACTACCTGGAAAGCTTTTTTCAAAACTAGATTAAGAAATGATTTGTTTTCATGTTGTATAGATACGGATTGGGGGGTTGGCATTATTTCTAAATCAATTAATTTGGGTCCTCACTCTAATGTATCAAATCCTTTTTATGAATTTAAAACTTTTGAGCAAAACCGAAAGGATTCATTAAATTTAATGCATTTCGATGAATTTGTAAGTCTTTTAAAATTAGTTTAATTATGATAATGATAGGTATATTATAGTTTTATATTATTCTAATTTTATACTTTAATAGATATATGAATAAAATTAAATCTTTATTATTTGTTATTTTTTTTCTTATTTCATTTATATTGATAAAATTTATTTTTTTTCCTATATTATTTATTTATACTTTTTTTATTTTAAAAAAAACTCATTCAGCAAAATCAGTAATTTTTATTGAAAATTTTCCAATAGAAAATGCAGGTTATTATTACCGAGCAGAGGCTTGGGTTAAAAGGCTTAAGATTGATGGTTATTTAGCAAAAACAATTACGTTAATTGATGATAAAAAAACATGGGACTATTATGTTATTTATCATTTTAATTTTTTTTTAATTTACACTCTTTGGAAAAGAACTTTTCAATTATTTGAAGTGTTAAAATTTGATGTCATTATTGTAAGGAGAGAATTATTATTTTTTAATGAGTATGGTGATTTGTTTCTGGAAAAGTTTCTTATGAAAGTTCATCCAAATGTTATTTTGGATATTGACGATGATTTAGGAGCAGCAAAGGAAGAACCACGAAGAATTGTTAATTTATTTGGCAAGTTATTATTTGAGACTGGGAATAAATTTAATGATTCACTTTTATTATATTCAAAATTTATAGTTGGATCGGATTATTTAAAGAGTTTAGTGTTAAATAAAAATCCAAAAGCTAACATTATGATTTTACCTACTTGTGTTGAGTACCAAGAAGAAGATAAAAGTGATTTTTATTTAAAAGATAATCAATCTCCTTTTGTATTTGGCTGGACAGGTATTTCAGGAAATCTTCACTTGCTCGATTTTTTAATACCAATATTTAATAAGTTTTCTGAAAAATATTCATTTAAATTGTTGATAATTAGCGGCCAAGTTTATAATCCAACTACAACACCAAAATTCGAAATTGTCAATATACCTTGGAGTTTATCTGATGATATTAAGAATATATCCAAAATTGATATAGGACTAATGCCATTAATTGATACAATCTCAAATAGAGGAAAGTGTGGGTTTAAATTAATCCAGTATATGTCACTGGGTATTCCTTCAATAGGGCAGTCTATTACGGTTAATCTTGATATTATACCTAATGAGAAATATGGATGGTTAGTAAAAAGTGAATTAGATTGGGAGGAGGCAATTTTTGAAATACTTAACTCTCCTAGAGAAAATTTAAAAACTATTGGAGCGAATGCATCTGTGCATATTAATAAAAAATATTCATTTGATGCGAATTATAATGAATTAAAAAACTATTTAGCGCATTAATTCATTAAATTTTTCTATAAAATCATCATCTATTTTTTTATTAAATAAACTGCTATTTTTTTTTATTTTTTCTATCGACCAATTCCACCATTTTATCTCCTTTAAAAAACGAATAGTTTTTTCATTGAATCTGTATTTAATAACTATTGCTGGTGAACCAGCTGCTATTGCATAGTCTGGTATGTCTTTATTAACAACGCTATTGGAAGCAATAATAGCGCCATCTCCAATCTTTACTCCCGATAAAATAACACATTGGGTTCCTATCCAAACATCATTTCCTAATTCTATTTTACCTTTTGAATTAATATCCTCAATGATATCTTTATTTAAGATAATATTATTTATCATTGAGGTCGAGATATTCTCAGTCTTATGATAATATTCTTGAAATGAGACATTCCTAGCAATCGAACAGAATTTTCCAATACTAATTTCATTAATTTTGCTATAAAAATCAGTATTTGGCCCACTTATACTCGTGAATTTGTCAACTTTTATTTTACCACTCATATAAACTCCTTTTGTAATAATAACGTTTTCACCTATTTCAATATCACCTTCTAAATAAGCATCCTTTATAACAGCACTTGAATCTATTTTATTTAAGTCTAGAATATTGCTTTGATATGTATTTGATTTTGCATTTAAAATGTAAATGCTTAGCTTTGAAAGAATGTAGTTAAATATGTTCATTTTTTAATTTATTCTGCGATTTAGTATTTCTCTTATTGATTTGTATAGTATGAAAAGAATATTGTTTTTAGTTGACGCTCCTTTAGAAAAAAATATTCGTGCATATAAGACTATTTCATCTCTTTCTAAGTTGTTTGAAATTACTGTTATACATCGAGTTAAATTAGAACAAAATTCATTATACTATAATATTAAAAATACTAATTTTTTTACTATCCCTAATAGTATTGATGGTTTTTTTTTAAGAACATTCTTTTTAGGAAATGATTTTTCAAAAAGTTTTTATAAGTATTGTCATGATAATAATTTAAATTTTTTGGATTTTGAAATTATTTACTGTGTTGATCTTTGGACATTTCCTTTGGCAGTTTCAATTAAACAACTTACAAAGGCAAAATTAATATATGATTCGTATGAGATTTGTGTTGAAACTATTAGTCAATATTATCCTCAGCAGAATAGTTTTATTCGTCAAATATTTTTTAAATCTTGGATTTATATAACAAAAAAAAATGCTTATTATATTGAAAGAAAGGCATTCAAAGAGGTTGATTTATTTGTTACAACTTGCAAAAGTTACTTGAATTATTTTAATGATCATTATTCAATTAAAAACTCTATTATTGTAATGAATTGTCCATATAAATTCGATAAAATAGAGCCTATTAATCTTCATAAAAAGTTTCAAATAGATATTAGTAAAACGATCTTACTCTATATAGGTAATTTTAATAGTGGACGTAAACTAGAATTAATTATTGAGTCCGCTAAACATCTAAATTCTAATTGCCATATATTATTTTTAGGAGAAGGAACTTTAGGTGATAGTCTAAAAAAGCAATCTCAAAATCTTCCAAATGTATCCGTCGAAGGACCATTTGAAATGGCTAATACTTTGAATTTAATGAAGGGAGCTGATTTTGGTATTTTATTGCTTGAGACTTCTAATCTTTCTAAATATTATGCCTCTGCTAATAAAGTTTTTGATTTTTTACTTTTAGATAAACCAATGTTTTTGTCAAATACTCCTGAAAATTTATTAATTTCAAAAGAATCGAAAAAATTCATCATTTTAAACGATGATAGGCCTGAAGCAATTGCTAAAATAATTGACAATTATATTTTGGAACAACATTGTAAACAAACCTTAAACTATCATAATGTTTTAAGTAATGATATTTATACATGGGAAAATCAGGAAGTATTACTAATAAATGCTATTCAAAATGTAATTACTCAAAATAATTCTTGTAGTCTTGAGTCGACTTAGTTTGTAAATTGTATTATAATAAACTTAATGATATGCACTTTTGATAACAAAGTTTAAGGCAAAAGACCACTTAAATGAATTGAAATTCTTAAATTCGTATTAAGTAATGGTAAAAGTTTTAATATTGGCCTATGATTTCCCTCCTTACGTTTCTGTGGGCGGGCTTAGACCTTATGGATGGTTTAAGTATTTTCATCAGTTTGATATTTATCCTATTGTGATTACTCGTCAATGGTCCAATCAGTATGGAAATTATTTAGATTATATTGCGCCAGGCGAATCAAATTCAGATATCATTGAAGAGACTTCTCAAGGTACTATTATTAGAACGCCCTATTTTCCTAATTTAGCTAATCGACTAATGCTAAAATACGGAGATTCTAAATATCGATTAGTTCGAAAATCTATTTCAGCCTTTTACGAATTTGCTCAATTTATAGTTCCGATAGGACCAAAGTCACAATTATATAAATCAGCCGACAGGTATTTATCCTCTCATAAGGTAGATATGATTATCGCCACTGGGGATCCTTTTGTATTATTTAATTATGCTAAAAAGTTAAGTCACAAATATCATATTCCTTGGATAGCTGATTATCGTGATCCTTGGTCACAAAAAACAGACATACAAAATAATTTTTTATTAAAAAAATGGAACATGTTTTTTGAAAAGAAAATTGTAAGTGATGCGCATAGTGTCACAACAGTCTCTGAATTTTTAAAAGCATCTATTCAGTCAAATGTTCAACATCATAATATTCAAATCATAAAAAATGGTTACGATCCAGAAGCGATGGAGGCTGCTAAAGAAATTAGTCAAAGAAATGATGTCTTAGGTATCGCTCTTGCTGGCTCTATTTATGATTGGCATCCACTTAAAAAAGTTCTGACTATTTTTTCTGAATTAATAAAAATAGACTCCGACGTAAAATTTGAAATCAACTTTTATGGGATAAATATTTACTCGAAACATATTCAATGTAATATTAATGAATTGATTTCTTCAGAGTTTCCGGATTTAAAAGAATTTATAAAAGTTCACAGTAAAATACCAAATGACAGGTTGCTAAAAGAATTAGCCAAACAAAATATCATGCTTTTATTTAATGATTACTCAATTTTAGGAACAAAAATTTTTGATTATATCGGACTTCATCGAAATATTTTATTTTGTTTTGAAAATGATGAGGAAACTGAGAGTTTAAGGTCTAAATATTTTACACTACAAGAATCAAAATCCTTAAATCAAAAGTTACAGATAGATGCAATTCATGAAACAGATTCAGGATATATTATTCGTGATGGTATTCATTTACTTGAAAAATTAAAAGAATTGAACTTAGAGTTTAAACAATATGGTTTTATTAAATCATATGCTATTCATACTGATCAATATTCTCGTATGCATCAAGTAGAACAATTGGCATCTTTAATAAAAACGATTTCATTACAGAAAAAATAGTAGGATGATGACAGGCCAAGTAGTTATTATAGATTATGGAATGGGAAATATTCACTCTATCCAAAAAAAATTAGCGCGATTAAAAATTAATTCTTTGGTGTCTTCTAGCCATCAAGATATAATAGCAGCAGATAAGATTATTTTACCAGGAGTTGGTCATTTTGGTCAGGCAATGGAAAAATTACACCAATTAGACTTGATTCATGTATTAAATGAAGAGGTGCTTCATAAAAAGAAACCGATTCTGGGTATTTGCTTAGGTATGCAATTAATGGCTTTAAGAAGTGAAGAAGGAAATGTGAATGGATTAGGATGGATAGATGCCGACGTCATAAAATTTAAAGTAAAAGAGAAATTAAAATATAAAATACCTCATACAGGTTGGAATGAAATTATAATCAAGAAAGAAAGTCCATTAATGAAAGGGATTCCTGATTTATCTGAATTTTATTTTGTTCATTCCTATCATTTTAAAGCCCATCAATCAGAAGATATTTTAAATGAAACAGACTATGAAGAGCTTTTTGTTTCATCCATCCAACGTGATAATATTTTTGGGGTTCAGTACCATCCCGAAAAAAGCCATGACGTTGGAGAATTAGTATTAAAAAACTTTATTCAGTTGTAAAATGTTTAGACCTAGAGTAATTCCAGTTTTATTATTAAAAGACAACGGATTAGTGAAATCCAAAGTTTTTAAAGATTTCCGATATATTGGTGATCCTATTAATGCCGTTAAAATTTTTAATGATTTAAGAGCCGATGAATTAGTATTTTTGGATATCACCGCATCTCGTGATAAACGTTTAGTGCCATTAGAATTGATTAAAAATATTGGTGAAGAAGCGAATATGCCATTTGCCGTTGGAGGAGGAATAAGATCCATAGAGGATATTAGAAAAATTATTAGCGTCGGTGCCGAAAAAGTCATCATCAACACTTATGCTATTGAAAATCCTAATTTCATAAAAGAAGCTGCAGATACATTTGGATCTTCGACCATTGCTGTTTGTATGGATGTTAAAAAGAAGCTATTTGGAAAAGAACAAGTTTGGGCTTTAAATGGTTCAAGAGCATCTGGCTATTCGCCTATTGATTTTGCTAAATTAATGGAGGAGAAAGGAGCTGGGGAACTTATTGTACAGTCTATTGAAAAAGATGGATTAATGACGGGTTATGATATCCAATTGATTAAAAGTATTTCAATGGCAGTCTCGATTCCAGTAGTAGCCCTTGGAGGTGCTGGAAATGTAGGACATTTAAAGCAAGCTTATCAAGAAGCTTTTGCCAATGGTTTAGCTGCCGGTAGTATGTTTGTTTATCAAGGAACAAAACAGGGCGTTTTGATTAATTATCCAGAAAAACGAGAATTAGAAATTATCAAGGTTTTATAATAATAAAGTATTATTTTTGAGTATAAAAATTATTATATGAGCATTAAAACTTATCAAATATGTACACGATGCGTCATGGATACATCTGATCCTGGAATATCTTTTAATGAAGCTGGAGAATGTAATCTTTGTTCAGAGTTTTTAAGTAAACGCGCTAAGCATAATTATCATGGTGCTGAAAGTGATTTACAGTTCCGGAATCTCATTGAAGAAATGAAAATGGCTGGTAAAGGAAAAGACTATGATTGTGTTGTAGGATTAAGCGGAGGAGTTGATAGTAGTTATGTGGCCTATATTTGTAAAAAAAACGGGTTAAGAGTATTGTCAGTTCACATGGATAATGGATGGAACTCGGAAGAGGCTGTTTTAAATATTAGAAATATTGCCAAAAAATTAGAGATTGACTACGAAAGTTATGTGTTGGATTGGGAGGAGTTTAAAGATTTACAGTTAGCTTTTTTAAAAGCCTCAGTTCCTGAAGCGGAAACACCCACAGACATTGCTTTATTGGCAGCAGTTCATATTGTGGCTAATAAATATGGTATTAAACATGTAATTAGCGGAGGCAATTTTGCCACAGAAGGAATTCTTCCGAAATTTTGGCATTATAATGCGAAAGACACCAGGTATTTCAATTTTATACAAAAAAAATTCGGCACCCGTCAACTAAAAAAGTTCCCTTTGTTTGGTTTCCAGCAAGAAATGTATTTCAAGTTGGTTAAAAAAATGAAAATCATTTATCTTTTAAATTATTTACCATACTCAAAAAATGAGGCGATGGAACTTTTGACAAAAGAGTTAGATTGGCGTTATTATGGTGGAAAACATTATGAATCTATTTATACAGGATTTATTCAATCTTACTATCTATATAAAAAATTTGGCATCGATTATCGAAGAGCTACACTAGCGACTCAGATATGTACAGGAGAAACCACTCGTCAAGATGCTTTAAATCAATTAGAAACATTACCGTATCAAGATGAAAAGTCTCAAAAAGAGAAGGAGTATATCGCTAAAAAATTAAGTATCCGTTTGTCTGATTTTGAAGATATAATTAATCTCCCAGCTAAATGGTATACCGATTATCCGAATGATGAAAAACGATTGAATTTTATTTATGATTCGTATCGGAAATTATTTAAGAAAGATAAGCTGGGTAATTTTTAATCAAAGCCTTAGAAAACGATGAAAGAACATTTAAGTTGTTTAGTATGTGGTTCTATTAATTTAAAAAAGTTAATAGGATATGAAAAAGCGCATTTATGTCAATGTGGGAAGTGCAGTTTTATCTTTTCAAAACGTATACCTTCTTCACAAGAATTAGATAATTATTATAAAGACTATGGAACAAATAGTTATTTATCTCCCTTAACCATAAAACGTTATAACGAGATTTTAGATCAATTTGAGCCATTTCGTAAAACCAATAAAATATTGGACGTTGGTTGTGGGATTGGTTATTTTTTAGAAGAAGCTAAAAAAAGAGGATGGGAAGTATACGGGACAGAGCTATCTGAAAAATCTGCCGAGATTTGTGCTCTGAAAAATATTCATATTAAACAAGGAGCATTAAACGCCGATCATTATAAACAAGATATGTTTGATATTGTCACCTCGTTTGAAGTGATTGAGCATATTAATTATCCTTTAATTGATTTAAAGAATATTCATTCTATTATGCGAAAGGGAGGTTTAGTATATGTCACGACACCTAACTTCAATTCCTTACTTCGTGTTAAGTTAAAATCTGCTTATAATGTTATTACCTATCCAGAGCATCTATCTTATTATACACCTAAAACATTAGAAAAAGTATTTAAAAGATCTGGATTTCAAAAACTAAAAATTGAAACGACGGGTATCAGTATTACTCGACTTAGAACGAGTCAAGGAAAAAGTAATCAAAAAATCATCTCAGCTAAATCAGACGATGAGAAAATAAGAAATCAAATGGATACTAAGTGGTATTTAAAATTTTTAAAAACGGTGATCAATACCTCATTAACGTCTCTTGGAAGAGGAGATAGTTTAAAAGGTTGGTTTGTAAAACAATAAGGTTATTTTATTTTTATATCTAGTGTTCTGAATTTTATTGTTTCATCATAATGGTGTTTGATGATAAATAAACTTGCCACAAAAAAGGGTAGTTCCGGAATCCTTAATCGCACTAAGGATCCAAAGTTAGCTACGGTTAAACCTACCGAAAAAGCAAAGAAAATCGAGAACAAAATAGAAAAAAGCAGAAGGGAGTTTTTATTAATATATCTGAAAAATCCAAAAAACTTGAGTTTAATTAATAGGAATATGGTTAAAAATAGTAAATACGAATTTTCTAAGGCAGAAATAAGCATGACTGCATTTCTTACATCCCAAAGCCCTGGCCGAAAAATGCCAGCAAAAATGGCTTGTGGGGCTTTTAAGGTAACTCCGCCAGCACTCGCGTCAAAATCTCCAATATCATAAGCGTTACCACCATAGTGATCAGCTTTCATATCTTGTTGCACAACAACTGCTTGATCTAAAACCTTGTCTACTTTATAAACCCCTAATGAATCACCCATTTGATTTAAAGCAAAGAACCCCCCTATACCTGCAAAGCTCAATAAAAGTGGGGTCGCAATCATTCTAAGAAATGCATGGTTAATTTTTTTGATGGTATTATTACTAAGCCATAAAATAGAGCCTGGTAAAATAGCGAAAAAGATATAGGGTTTAATGGCTAAGATTACAAAGGATGAAATAAATAAAAAGACAATGTATTGTAGGTTTCGATTTTTTTTAATAAAAAAATGGTAAAAAGCATAGGTAAACCAACCGGTGGCGGATAAGGTGAATGAATCTTTCATTAAGCCTGATCCCCAAAAAACGCAGGAAGGAATAAACAAACAAGCGAGTGCTAATTCTCGTTTTAATTGAGGAAATTCTTGTAAAAACGTTTGGTATAATTTCCAAATTCCACCATAAGTGATTAAGGCTGTTAACACCGCACTTGAAAAATAAGAGTAAAATCCCATAGTAACAATAGGAACTAATAATCTGACCACAAAAAAAGCATGACTGTCAGTTGGCCTATAAACCGGGTAACCGGTTGATTCATCAAAAGGTAAAAAGTAACTTTTGGCATTACCTAACCAACCTAAAAGAAAATCTTCTTTATTGACAAAGAATAATTTTGAATAGGCACAAGCTGTTTTGTGATAGTTAATGGTATCGCCGCCACCATAGTAAAAAAAGTAAACTAAGCCTAAGGCAATGGCTCCAAAAATACGGATCATTAAACCTTTTGTAAAATAGGCATATTCAGGTCTGTTTTTTATATTCTTTTTTGTGACAGTATATGCATAGGCAAATGCTGCCAATACGTATAGTGGAGTTAATAAAAGATCAAATATGCTAAGATTAGGATGCATGCAAGTATAAAAATACTATTTTTACTTTAAAAAATAGGATACTTTTATGAGTGTAATGTTTTTAAAGTACTTATTTGAAAATGGCTTATTAATTTTTTAAATTAACGATTTAATTTTTTATGTGTGGTATATCAGGTTTTATAGATTTTAAGCAAACGTCTTCATCAAAAGATTTGCAACAAATGACCGATTCATTAAAACATCGGGGACCTGATGGAAGTGGTTATGAGCTATTTCAAAAATCAACGTGGCAGATAGGTTTAGGACATCGACGATTATCAATCATCGATTTAAGTGAAACTGGTAAACAGCCTATGAGATTTGAGCACCTATGGATTACTTTTAATGGAGAAGTGTATAATTATGCGGAAATTAAACAAGAGTTAATAGGTTTAAATCATCAATTTATTGGACACTCCGATACAGAAGTTATTTTGCATGCGTTTCAACAATGGGGTATTTCATGTATTGAACGATTTATAGGTATGTTTGCTTTTGTTATTTATGATACAAGCGCTGAAAAAATATATTGTGTGAGAGATCGTGCTGGAATCAAGCCATTCTATTATTACTATCAAGATGGATTGTTTTTATTTTCTTCTGAATTAAAAGCTTTTCATCAGCACCCCCGGTTTCAAAAGAAAATCAATATTAATGCCGTAGCAGCCTTTATGCAATTTGGAA
The DNA here is from genome assembly GCA_947450025.1 of Bacteroidota bacterium. Classification (GTDB taxonomy): domain Bacteria; phylum Bacteroidota; class Bacteroidia; order B-17B0; family Aurantibacillaceae; genus UBA4416. The sequence continues at coordinate 13,443 of CANFTW010000008.1, forward strand.
ATGTTCCAACCCCTCATTGTATTTTTGAACATTGTTATAAATTAAAACCTGGCCATTTTTTAACCTTCCTTCTTCAGGAGTCTTCCTATTCTATCACTAAATATTGGGATGTGTATGATTCTTATAACAAACCTAAACATGAAATTTCATTTGAGGAAGCAAAAATAGAAACCGAAAAAATATTAAAATCTGCCTTTGATTATCGAATGGTATCAGATGTACCTGTGGGTGTATTTTTAAGTGGCGGATACGATAGTGCTTGTGTCACAGCATTACTTCAGAAAGATAGAACTGAAAAATTAAAAACATTTACGATTGGTGTACCTGATATTGGTTTAAACGAAGCGCCTTATGCAAAGGATGTTGCAAAGCATTTAGGTACTGAACATTATGAGTATCAATGTTCTCAAGCAGAAGCCTTAGAATTAATAGCAGAGTTGCCTTATTTTTATGATGAGCCTTTTGCTGATAGTAGTGCCATTCCAACAACTTTAGTTTGTAAAATGGCTAAAAAGCAAGTCACTGTGGCTTTAAGTGCAGATGCTGGTGATGAAATTTTTGCAGGATATAATCGTTATGATTATATGATGAAACATGGAAAAAAGCTTAATCAGTTGCCTAAGTTTTTAAGAAAAAGCGCTGCTAACTTAATGAATGTGATTCCTGCTCATCAAATACCTGGGTTTAAAAATCAGTACAATTTTGCTAACCGCTACGAGAAGTTGAAAGGACTCTTAAATGACCCTTCTGCTAAAAATATGATGTTAAGTTTAAGTAAACAGTTTACTGACACTCAATTAAAACAGGTTATCAAACATCATTTTTCTCACATCGAAACAGCTTATTTATCACATCAATTGTTAAAAGATCATCATTCTCCTTTAGCCTATATGATGGCCATTGATTATCAAACCTACTTGGTGGATGATATTTTGCAAAAAGTGGATAGAGCTAGTATGACCGCTAGTTTAGAGGGCAGGGAACCTTTTTTAGATCATCGTGTGATTGAATGGGCTGCACAGTTACCTGATGAATATAAATATTATAAAGGAAGCAAAAAACATATCTTAAAAGAAATTGTTCATCAATATGTTCCTAAGTCATTAATGGATCGTCCAAAAATGGGATTTGCTATTCCTATTGAAAAATGGTTAACGACAGACTTAAAAGAAAATGTTTTATATTATTTAAATGATCAAACAATTGAGAAACAGGGGATTTTTAATGTGAATTATATTCAAAAATTAAAACATGATTTTTATAACGGTAAAAGAGAATTAGCTTTAAAATTATGGTATGCTTTAATGTTTCAAATGTGGTATGAGAAATGGATGAATTAATTCTTTATGAGAAATAGTAGTTTTTTATGATTCATAAAAATACGTATCTCCATGTTTGTTTTGCTCTAAAAACCTTATTTTTACTATAAAATATGACTGCTACTAAAACCTTTCTATTTGTTTCTATTGATGGGATGACGGATCCTTTGGGACAGGCTCAGGTATTACCTTATTTAATAGGACTATCAAAGCAAGGATATAACATTGGAATCGTTAGTTGTGAAAAGCAAAGTAATTGGAACGCACATCATTCTGTTATTGAATCAATTGTTAAAGAAGCATCCATTACTTGGAATTATTGTTTTTATAAAACGGGTACTCCATTCATTTCTCAGCAACAAAATTATATAGCACTTAAAAGAATCGTTTTTCAGCAAATTAAACATCATCCTGGGCAAACTATTTTACATTGTAGGAGTTATTTGGCAGGTTTAATTGGATTAAAAGCCAAACAAAAATTTAATACAGGATTTATATTTGACATGCGTGGTTTTTGGGCTGATGAAAGAGTGGAGGGGGGGATTTGGAAAAAATCAAATCCTATTAGTTCATTTTTATATTCGTATTTTAAGAAAAAAGAAAAGGAAATGATGAGTAAATCAGATGCTATTATTTCCTTGACCCATAAAGCTAAATCAATTATTTTGAATTGGGGGTTTGTTAACGATTCAAAAAAAATAACTGTAATACCATGTTGTGCTGATTTAATTCATTTTTCTAAAAAAAGCATTGACAATCATAAATTATCAATCATTAAAGAAAAATATCCTCAACTAAAAGATAATTTTGTGTTAAGTTATGTTGGTTCTTTGGGAACTTGGTATATGGCTGATGAAATGTTAGCTTTCTTTAAAGTATTATCCGAACATAAGCCATCTTTATTTTTAATTATTACCAAGGACAGTTCTGATTTAGTATACGAGGCGGCCAAAAAACAGGGGGTTTCTTCAGAGCAATTAATTATTGTGTCGGCAGCTCGTTCCGAAATGCCTTATTACATTTCATTGTCAGATGCTTCATTGTTTTTTATTAGACCGTCATTTTCTAAATCAGCTTCTTCACCTACAAAAATGGGTGAATTATTATCTATGGGAGTTCCTGTAGTAACTAATGCAGGGGTGGGTGATGTTGATCAAATCGTTCAAGATACAGCATGCGGAGTAATTATACCAACATTCACACAAGCAAACTATCAACATGCTGTTTTAGAATTATTGAAAAATTTTAATGCCTATAAAGATCATACGGTGAGTACCGCTAATCAATATTTCTCCTTAGTTGATGGCGTGGAGCGTTATTCAAAAGTGTACCATTCATTTTAATAAAAGATTATGTCAACCCAAAATATATCAACCATTATTGTTACAGGAGGTGCAGGCTATATTGGATCCCATACAATTATCGAATTGCTTCAACAAACGTCTTATAATATTGTTTCTATTGATAATTTTTCAAATTCAAATAAGGATACCTTTGATCGAATTAAAGCGATTACGGGTAAGAATATCGTAAATTACAATGTGGATATTTGTCATCTAGAAGCTTTAGAAAAAACAATCAGTCAAATTGAAAATCCAATCGGGATTATTCATTTTGCTGCTTTTAAATCTGTACCGCAATCTGTCGCTGAACCATTATTGTATTATCACAATAATTTAGGTTCCTTGATTAACATTTTAAAGATTTGTCAAAAATTTCATATTTCACATTTTATTTTTTCATCATCTTGTTCAGTTTATGGTAATGTCGAAAAATTACCTGTTACAGAGCAAACACCATTTTCCAATGCCGAATCTCCGTATGCTCAAACAAAACAAATGGGCGAAGAGATTGTGACTAATTTTGCCAAAAGCCAATCTGGTTTTAATTCAGTATTGTTAAGGTATTTTAATCCTGTAGGTGCCCATCCATCAGGTTTAAATGGCGAATACCCTCGATCTAAACCAGATAATTTAGTGCCTTACATAACTCAAACAGCTATTGGTATTCTTCAAAAGTTAACTGTATTTGGTGGCGATTACGATACACGAGATGGCTCTTGCATCCGTGATTATATTCACGTAAGTGATATTGCCGATGCTCATGTAAAAGCTTTAAATTATTTGATTGATCATAAACAAAAAAAATCAACCTCTATTTTTAATTTAGGAACAGGCAATGGCGTGAGTGTTTTGGAGGCAGTTCATTCTTTTGAAAAAGTAACTCAACAAAAATTAAATTATGAGGTAGGTCCTAGACGTGCGGGAGATGTGATCAATATCTATGCAAATAATGATTTAGTAAAAAAAGAATTGAATTGGGATCCAAAATATGATTTGGATGAAATGATGTTAAGTGCTTGGAAGTGGCAGCTAAACCTAGCTAACGAAAAGAATTCGTAGTTTTTATGATACTTTAATAAATTCTAAGTTTCTTTTTAAGCCTTTATATTTAGTTCGTTTTATAGCACTTTTTTTGAATATCTTTTGAAATGTTTCTTCAGTTAATTCATGCCATTCCTTTGTCGTTAAATTTAATAAGCCAGTTTGATTGTGAAATTGTAGTTCATGATGAGGTGAACTAAATCTATTCCAAGGACAAACATCTTGGCAGATATCACAGCCAAAGGCCCAATTATCCATTTTGTTTTTAAAATCACCAGGTATAGCTTCCTTTAGTTCAATCGTTAAATAACTGATGCATTTGCTACCATCTACAATAAAAGGTTCTACAATTGCTTCAGTAGGACAGGCATCTATGCATTTAGTGCATGTTCCACAATAATCTTTTATTGGCCCATCGTATTCTAATTCTAAATCAATGATTAGTTCGGCTATAAAAAAAAAGGAACCATGTTGTTTATTAATTAAATTCGCATTTTTTCCAATCCAACCTAGCCCACTTTTTTTTGCCCAAGCTTTGTCCATTACTGGAGCACTATCAACAAAAGCACGTCCATTGATGTCTCCAATTTTTTCTTTTAGTGAATTTAAAAATTCATTTAATTTTTCTTTAACAACCTCATGGTAATCATAACCGTATGCATATTTAGAAATCTTTGGTGCTTCGGGATTTTGAATTTGTTGAGGATAATAATTAAAGAGTAGTGAGATGACTGATTTAGCATCATCTACTAGTAAGGTTGGATTTAAACGTTTATCAAAATGGTTTTCCATATATTCCATTTTGCCATGCATTCCTGCTTTTAGCCAATTCTCTAATCTTGGAGCTTCTTCTTCTAAAAATTCTGCTTTGCTAATACCACAGAAATCAAAACCAAGTCTTTTAGCTTCATTCTTTATGATATGACTACGTTGTGATAATAGCATGGGTTAGGGAATACTGATAAAAGTTTAATCTTCAAATTTTTTTTTGAAAACTTCTTTTAATAAGTCAATAATCGAACTATTTAATGAACTATCCTTGTCTTTTGAAAATATTAGGCTACCAATTGTTTTCACAATCGTTACAGTTGATTTAAAAATATCTCCATTTAGTATCCCTGAAATGATTTTATTTGTACCTACTGATACGATTTCTTCAGGAAGTGTTTTAAACTGTTCTTTTAAAGCTTTTTCATGAACTTTCAAACGTTTTTTTACACGTATTTCCTCACGATCTAAATCATCATAAGAATGAATATAATAGTTATTCTCCATCTTCAATATCATTTAAATAATTGGTGTCTTTATCAAAAAATGTTAGAGTAATCGCATTCATAATTTTCTTAGATAATGATAATTTAAAAATCATCATGAAAAATAAAATGGCTAGAAAATACATACCCGCTATGATACTAAACCCATAAAATAAACTTCCTGTTAAATCAGAAAAAAAGTAGCCTAACATAATGCTAATAAATAGTAGCAGAAAAAAAAACAGCACGGAAATGACTGAAATATAAACAGCTTGGCTGATAATTTTACTTGTTTTTTTTGCTGTTTGAATTTTTAATAACAATAATCTGTCATCAGAATATTTCTTAAGAAGTTCATATGTATGATCAAAATATTCTTCATGTGAATTACTCATATCGTATAATTTTAGAATTTAAATGGATGTTTTGTTCTCAGAATGGTCGTCGGAAAGTTTCACTAATAATTCAGATAGCTCATGCTCCATTTTTTTGATTTTATTTTTCAAGTCGTTAATAGCTTCTAATGATTTTTCTTTAGTGTTTTCAATGAAATCTTCCCCTTTTTTAGAATCTAGAAATTTCAATAAGGCAATACCAGAAATGACTCCTATGGCGAAAGTGAAAAACATTTTAGATCTGTTATCCATAACTTATTATTAGTATTTTTACTAAAGTTACACAAAAAACCAACAAGTCTAAAAATATTTATAATGCAAAATACCGCCGAATTTAAAAGAGATAGAACGATTTTTCTCGCCATAATTATCGTTTTTGGTTTATTACTTTTATATTCTTTAAGAGAGTATTTTACAGCGTTTTTAGGTGCTTTAATGTTCTATGTTCTGTTTAAAGAATGGATGACTCGTTTAGTGAAGCTTCGCAAGTTTAAAAAAGGAAGAGCGGCATTATTGATTGTGTTATCATCATTTTTAATCGTGCTAATTCCATTATTTTTGTTTTTTAGCATGATTTATTTTAAGATGGCTCCTATTATAAATCAACCGCAGGTTCTTAAAGATATGGTGCATCAGGCAGATTCTACCATTACTGAAAAAATAGGCATACAACTTCTTACTGCAGATAATGTTAAGCAGATAGAGTCTTCTGCTTCAAAAATGGTATCTGGTGTTTTGAATGAAGGATTGAATTTTTTCACCTCAATTGTCATGATGTGTTTTTTCTTGTATTTCATGTTGATTAAGTTTAATAGAATGGAGGCAACTGTTTTATTAAGTTTACCTTTTAGTAACTGTAAAATAAAAATGTTTGGAAAGGAACTTAAGGCGCAAACTTTTAGTAATGCCGTTGGCATACCTTTAATAGCTATTGTTCAAGGTTTTTTTGCATATGGTGTTTATTTAGTGGTAGGATTGCCTCAGGCTGGCTTTTGGGCTTTTTTAACAGGCTTTAGCTCTGTTATACCTATTGTTGGAACTGGTATTATTTGGGTGCCAGTTTGTATTTATATGTTTTCGATGGGTAATACGTGGCAAGGTATAACGGTATTGTTGTGGTGTGCCATCGTTATGGGAAGTATGGATAATGTAATCAGATTTGTTTTAGCAAAGAAGATGGCAGATGTTCATCCTGTTGTGACGGTTTTAGGGATTATCCTAGGCTTAAAATTTTTAGGTATAACAGGTTTAATTTTTGGTCCATTAATCATTTCATATTTCATCATATTAATGAAAATTTACTACGCTGATTATCGTAATGTTTCCAGTAAAGAGAAACCAAGAGAAAATGTTTTAGAACTAGGTGTTCCGTTCATTTATACAAAAAAAATAATTGATACTAGTGAAGATGAATAATTAATCTTCAAATAATCCACCCATTCGTCCTCTGTATGATTTGCCTAAATGTTTGTAGGCTTTTTCGGTAGCTTCACGCCCGCGTGGTGTTCGGCTCATATAGCCTTCTTGTATTAAAAAGGGTTCATACACCTCTTCAATTGTCCCTGACTCTTCTCCAACGGCGGTACTAATAGTTGTAATACCAACTGGTCCACCTTTAAATTTATCGATAATGGCTGATAAAATACGGATATCCATTTCATCTAATCCATTTTTATCAACGTTTAAAGCTTTTAATCCATATGTTGCAATATCAATATTAATTGTACCATCGCCTTTTATTTGTGCAAAATCTCTTACGCGTCTTAATAGAGCATTTGCAATACGTGGTGTTCCTCTGCTTCTTCTGGCAATTTCATATGCCGCTTCATCAGCAATTTCAACTCCTAAGATGTCGGAACTACGTTGAACTATTCCAGTTAATACTTTACTGTCGTAATAATTTAATCGCGAGGTAATGCCAAAACGAGCTCTTAGCGGAGCAGTTAGTAAACCGCTACGGGTTGTTGCGCCAACTAATGTAAAGGGATTTAATTTAATTTGAACCGTTCTGGCATTCGGTCCACTATCAATCATAATATCAATTTTATAATCTTCCATCGCAGAGTATAAATACTCTTCTACAATAGGACTTAAACGATGAATTTCATCTACAAATAGCACATCAAATGGTTCGAGGTTAGTTAATAATCCCGCTAAATCACCAGGTTTATCTAATACAGGTCCGCTAGTTACTTTTAAATTAACGCCTAAATCATTCGAAATAATATGAGCTAAAGTTGTTTTACCTAAACCTGGAGGTCCATGTAATAATACATGATCAAGTGCTTCTTCTCGTTGTTTGGCTGCTTGAACGAATACGCGTAAATTATCCACCACAGACTCTTGTCCACTAAAGTCGTTAAACTCAACTGGGCGTAATGCTTTTTCGTAGTCTTTATCTGTGTTCGATAACTTATCGTTATTAGCGTCTAAATTTTCATTCATTAACGTAAAAATACGAATTTAATAAGTAGCTAACTGCTATATTTTGTAGCATTTTGAAAGAGCTTACCAATAAGCTGGACCAAATTTTTGAGTTATTTTTGATTTTGGAAAGGTCATATAAAAAATTTGATCGAGCCAAATTAATAATTTTGGAGCTAAAACAAACGAGTTAAGTTTTGTGCCAACATATTTCGTGTTTCTTAAAGCTAACCTTGCACACACGTCCAATCCTAAGCCGCACCATTTCGTTATTTTAAATTGAACAGTGATACCAGGTTCATAAAACAATAACAATCTTTGTTTTGATTTAATGGTTTTAGAACCATCTCTGTATTGAGTCCAATATAGGCCTGTTCCAACTTGTATAGGAACACTTAATTGCCAACGTTTTGTTTTGTGAAATACAAAATCTGCATAATAACAGATATAGCCAAATTTTAAATAGTCTTCAACATATTTAGTATTGCCAGAGGCATCTGTAATTAATTTAGAATCACCAACAGGTGTATCTAGCCAACTATATCCTATACCTACACGAAGCTTTCTTCTAAAACTCAATCCTAATCTTATACCACTAACTTTTGTTGCATTGTGGTTTAAAAAAGAGTAACGAGATTCTAAGCGAGCATCAATACTTGGTTTGGAATTTAGAAATACTTTAAATGTATCTAAAAATTGCCCTTTCATAAAAAATGACAGATTTAAAAATACAATAAAGATGAAAGGTTTCATGATACAAAAATAACAGAGATTGATTGTTTATAAATTGATGTTTCAAAATTGTATTAACAGCAGATGTGTATTAATTTTGCTAAAATGACACCTTCTTTTTTAGATACTCCCATTGAATACCTCAAAGGTATTGGTCCGCAAAGGGCTGAATTACTGCAAAAAGAATTATTCATCTTCACTTATAAAGATTTACTAACGCATTATCCTTTTAGGTATGTTGATAGAACTCAATTTCATAGTGTAAGAGAGGTTATTGAAGATTCGGCTTACTATCAGTTACGTGGTCATATTATTGAGATTGATTTTATAGGTGACAAGCGCACTAAACGATTAGTCGCTAAATTTAGAGATAGTTCAGGTGTTATTGAATTAGTTTGGTTTCAAGGCGCTAAATGGATGGCAGAGAAACTAAAATCAAATACAGAATACATCGTATATGGAAAAGCAACATCGTTTATGGGGCGCTTTAATATGGCTCATCCTGAAATTAATGTCGTAACACCAGAACTTTTAGCAAGCCAGTCCTCTTTTCAATCGGTTTATAATAGTACTGAAAAATTAAAATTTCGAAATTTAGATAGTGATGGTATTCGTAAATGTATGCGTTTACTAAGTGTTCAATTAAATGAACATCATATTTCAGAGACTTTAACCAAAACAGTTATTCTAGATTTTAATTTATTGTCTAAGCTTGAGGCTTTAAGGCAAATACATTTTCCTGATTCTAAAGAATTATTAGAACGTGCAAAGTTCAGATTAAAATTTGAAGAACTATTTTATGTGCAGCTTCGATTGTTAAGAAGCAATTTAGTCCGCCATCAAATTACACAAGGCTTTGTATTTAGTAAAGTTGGCGAAGTGTTTAATGATTTTTACAATCATCATTTACCATTTCAATTAACCAATGCTCAAAAGCGTGTGGTGAAAGAAATTAGAATAGATATGGGCTCAGGAAAACAAATGAGTCGTTTAGTGCAAGGTGATGTGGGAAGCGGAAAAACATTAGTAGCCTTATTAAGTATGTTGTTGGCTATTGATAATGGATTTCAATCGTGTTTAATGGCACCAACAGAAATTTTGGCAAAACAACATTTTGAAACTATTTCAGAGTTAGTAAAACCATTAGGGATACAAGTGGCATTATTAACCGGTTCTTCAAAAACCAAAGCAAGACGGGAATTACATGCGGCTTTAGAATCAGGAACTATTGATATTTTAATTGGCACTCATGCATTAATTGAAGACGTGGTTGTTTTTAAAAATTTAGGACTTGTTGTTATTGATGAGCAACACCGTTTTGGCGTTGCTCAGCGAGGTAAATTGCATAAAAAAAACATTCAACCGCCACACGTTTTGATTATGACGGCTACTCCAATTCCAAGAACGTTAGCCATGACGTTATATGGCGATTTGGATACCTCTGTGATTGATGAATTACCACCTGGGCGAAAACCTATAACAACCATGCACTTTATGGAAAGTCAGCGTTTGCGATTAATTGGGTTTATAAAACAAGAAATCGCTTTAGGTAGACAAGTTTATATTGTGTATCCTTTGATTCAGGAAAGTGAAAAAATGGATTATCAAAATTTAGAGCGGGGTTATGATGCACTATTACATGATTTTCAGCCACCGCACTATCAAATTAGTATTGTGCATGGAAAGCTAACGTCACAACAAAAAGAATTTGAAATGCAACGTTTTATTAAACGTGAAACACAAATTATGGTAGCAACAACGGTTATTGAAGTTGGTGTTAATATTCCGAACGCCTCGGTGATGGTGATTGAAAGCGCTGAACGTTTTGGCTTATCTCAATTACACCAATTAAGAGGAAGAGTAGGGCGTGGTGCAGATAAATCATATTGTATATTAATGACGTCCTATAAATTAGGCGCTGATAGTAAACTGCGAATGGAAACCATGGTAAGGACCAATGATGGCTTTGAAATTAGTGAGGTAGATTTGAAATTACGAGGACCTGGAGATTTAGATGGAACTCAACAAAGTGGAGTCATGGATTTAAAAATAGCAGATTTAGCTCAAGACGGCCAAATTTTATCTTTAGCACGCTCTTCGGCACAAGCTATTTTAAATGAAGACCCGAATTTATCTGGTCAAGAGAATCAATTATTGATTAGCCAACTTCATGCTCAGGGTAAAACCAGGTCTTCTTGGAGTAAAATAGGTTAGTTTGTTTAATTCGTTAAAAGTATTATTTTTGATGAAGTTAAATCTAATGACAATGAAAGTAGTTGTTTTTATATACATATTTATCTTTGCAAGTTTGTTTAAATTACAGGCTTCTCAAAAACATTTATTCATTCAACAACATCCTAAGGATTGTGTTAAGCATCCTCAAATATTAAAACCTCAGAGTGCTGAAAAAAATAAGGCATCTGCGGAAAAGATTGTTAAAAATGGCTCGTCGGCTAAAAGCAGTGCTTCGATCCCTCATTTTAGCGTACTAAATTTCATTAACTTCTTTTATACAAAAGATACTTTGGATAATTTACATGTGATGTAATTCTCATGTTTCGTTTAGCTTTACCTTGTAATTACTACATTTAAATAAGTAAATGACTTTTTGTGTTTGGAAATTTTTATTAATTTTAGATTACATTAATGGTTCTAAATTGTTCTAAAATTTTTACTCAATTATTATTTTACATCAAGCGTATGAAAAATCAACTTTTTACCTTTTATTTTATAATTGCTGCATCAGTTGCATTAGCGCAGATTAAAAGTAGCGATATTGTAAATCTAAAAAACACAAAAATTAGTTCAATTGCTTGCGGTTTATCAACTACTGGAAGTTGCAGTGCTCCAAACCTAATAGCAATAGGAACTGGAACAAATGTTAACCCAAGTACTAGCTATCCTGCAATCTATAGTAATTGGTATAAGAATGCTCGACATCAAATATTATATTTAGCAAGTGAGTTAGCCGCTGCCGGTGTATTACCTGGTAAAATTTCAAGCATCTCTTGGAATATAATTACGATTAATGGAACCACTACCTATCCTAACTTTTCAATAAAAATGAAATGTACCAATGAAATTGATTTAGTTCCAACTAGTCCATTTGATAGCATAGGTTTGACGCAAGTTTATTTTACTCCAAATAGTAATATCACAACTGGTTGGAATACTTATAATTTTCAAAACGCTTATGTATGGGATGGTGTATCGAACCTTTTAATTGATGTATGTACTGATTTTACAACTATATATACAAATAATTCATCATCGCCCTACACGGCAACTTCATTTAATTCAGTCAAATGGGTTAATAGTGATATAACACAAGCTTGTGGTTTGAATTCATATTCATCTGGATATACTACAAATACAACTTACAGACCAAATATTAAATTTGGTAATTGTGATGATTTAACAAGTACTGGTGAGCAAATTAAGCAAACTGCTAATCTTATTATTTATCCAAATCCAACAAGTGGTGAAATAACACTAAACATAGATGATTCAAATAATGCACATGAATACAGCGTTTATGATCAATTAGGAAGAGAGGTTAAAAATGGTAAGCTTCAGTCTAATAAATCTACTATAAATCTTGATTTACAATCAGGCTTATATTTTATTGCAATTGGTAATCGTGTTGCAAAGATTCAGGTAATAAACTAAAATTAAAGACCAGAAAAGAAAGTGCTAAAATGCAAAAGTTGATAGTTGTAACTTCAAAAAAAATTAATTCTATTGTCTAATTTGTGATGTTTCTATTTTTACTTCAAATCAAATAAATTTTCTACACCAATATATCGATTAACGGTAAATCCTTCTGCATAAGCACAATTAATACTTCTTCCTAAAATTATATTTTTTGATTTTACAGAATCAATAAAGTGTTGACTAGATATTGGAGTTTCTGGCTCTTTTGAATTTGGATTAAAAAATTGTGATGAATACGCTAAGATAGATTCTAATTTTTTATCCATATGTGCACTGATGTCAACTACAAAATCAGGCTCTATAAAATGGTCTTGTATGTAATGGTAAACCGCTTTTGGACGCCAAACGGTTTGAATGAGATTTTGGTCTCTTGTTTCTATTTTTGATAGTCCGCTATAAAAGCAAGCGTCTGCCGCTAATTTAGCTGACCGACCATGATCAGGGTGCCTATCAGATATGGCGTTGCATAATACGATTTCTGGTTGGTATTTTCTGATGATTTGAATAATTTGTTTTTGATATATTTCATTGTTTTCAAAAAAACCATCCGGCATATCTAATTGCTCTCTCACAGAAACTCCTAAAATTTTTGCGGCCTCGTTGGCTTCTTCAGTTCTTAAATTAGCACTTCCTCGAGTTCCTAATTCTCCTTTGGTTAAATCTAATAAGCCTACGGTTTTCCCTAAAGCAATATGTTTTAAAATAGTTCCTGATGCCGATAACTCAACATCATCTGGGTGAACACCTATTGCTAATATATCTAGTTTCATATGTTTTTATTTAGACCCGAAAGGTTTTTAAAACCTTTCGGGTCTAAAGTTATTTATTTTTACTGTATTTCTCCTTGTTTTTTTACGGTAACCCATTTGCCAGATACGTGAGCACTGACGCTATTATCGTACATAGCTTCGCAATTCACTCCTGGTAAATAGTATGTTCCATTATAAGAAGCATTTAATAATACTTTAAATGTTTTTACGGAACCTGCTCCTAAATCAAAATAAGAGTAAACCCTATCATCTCTGATGTCTTGATATGTAGGAATATCTCCTTTTACATAAGTGATGTTATCTAAGCGTTGGTTACGAATTTCCCAGCCACTCGCAAATATTTGAGACAAGGCTAGGTTGCGATACATACCTCTTACTCCAGGGTTTTTAATAGTAACCTCCGCCATAAAATCAGTTCCTTGTTCTAGGTTTGAAACATCAATTGGATTGCCATTTAATGTTTTGTAATTCACGATTAATTCTAAATTACTAAATTTATCTACTTCCATTCCTGCTTTTGGAATACCTTGTTTTACTAGGCGGACAAATAAATTACCAATACCTTTTACAGTTACTTTAATTGGCGCATTGTTATTGGCATTTTTCAATTCAATCATTTTGAATTTTGTTTTTGAAAAATCAGAAACGGTAATGGCTTCACTTCCAATTTTTACATCAGCCGTTACGTTTGAATTTGCTCCATTAACTTTCGCATACTTGCTGATGGCCATTAAACAGTATGCGGTTGATTGTGTGCTGAACCAATAGTCGTTATTACCCAACTTAGCAGCTAATGCTTTTACTTTTAAGAACGCATTGCTATTATCCTTTAATAAAGTCATGGTTTCTAAAATCATGGCATCATCACGTTCTAAACTTCCATAAGTGTAGTAATAATCTTGGTAGGTTTTTGGAGTTGACGGCACATTATAAATCATTTTTTTAGCCACTTCTGTTTGACCAATTAACGCATAAGCTGCTGATAAACGCCATTTGGCTTCGTTAGATAAACTTGCTTTTTCTTTTAAACGATTCATAGCACCTAATTCTGGAGCGCCAGCTAATGCCAACGTATACAAACGGTAGGCTTGCGTTAAGTCTTCGCCATAGTAGGCTGTACTTTTATTGCTAGTAAAATTTTGCGCTTTTTGTTTTTGGTATTTTTTCCAATTATCTAACAATCCATAAGGTAATGAGTAGCCTTTTGTTTTTGCTTCAATTAAAAAATGCCCAGCATAATTAGTTCCCCATTCATCTGCGCTATTTAATCCTGGCCAGTAGGATAAACCTCCACTTGATGTTTGGAATCCTTTCAATCGATTAATAGCAGCCTTTGTTGCTTTGTCAATAAAATCTTTTTGGGCATTACTTAAATCTGTAATATCATTTAAGAACAATCCTGCAAAAACCGATGAGGTTGTTTGCTCTACACAACCGTGCGGGTATTGAACTAAATAATCTAGTCGCTGTGATAAATTAATAGAAGGTAAAGTTGATAATTCAACATAGGCTTTATTAGTACCTGTGATACCTATTGGAACATAATTAATTGATATGTTTTTATTAGCCGTTAATACGTATTCATCTGCATCGGTTACAATGGGATTGTTAGCACGCACAGCAATTTCAATAGTTTCACTTGATGTTTCTCCCGCACCTTTAGCTACAATTTTAATTTTTGATAAACCTAAAGCATCCTTAATTTTTAATTTAAAATTAATCACTTTGTCGCCAATAGCATTAAAACTAACTGTTTGCGAATTACCATCTATAGATTGAATTAATTTGTCTGTAGTAATAGTTACGGTTGCATTTTTCACTTTTTTCTCCATTGCAAAAACAGTCACTGGTAAATTCACTTCTTCACCAGGACCTAACACTCTAGGTAGAGTTGATAAAATCATTAATGGTTTACGAACCGGCACTGCTTTTTCGGCATTGCCATAAGCACCTTGATAACCAGCTACCACCATTACTCTTACAGAACCTACGTATTGTGGAATGTCAATTTTATGAGAGGCTGTTTCACCTTTCTTTAAATGGAATGGTCCCACAAAACGCACCATTGGTTTAAAACGTAAAGCACTATTTTCTGGTTTATTGTTTGTGGCATCATCTCCACCAATAGATAAAATACGACTCATGGCATTTCCAAAAGCACCAATGACATTATCATAAATATCCCATGTTTTTACACCAAGAGCTTCTTTTGCATAAAATGCTTTCCAAGGATCAGGTGTTTTAAAACGCGTAATATCTAATAATCCTTCATCAACAATAGCTAAGGTATAAGCCATTTCTTTCCCATTTTCTTCGCTCACTTTTACAATAGCTTGACTTTCTGGTTTCCAAACAGCATCTGTTTTTATTTTTGGTTTTAAAATCGTGTTCTCATCTTTAATCATTAATGAAGCCACACCATATAAACGAATCGGTAAATCATTGACAGTTTGTGCATGTGGTTGAATTAAATGAACAAATACATAAATATTAGGCGTCATTTCTTTGGTTACTGAAAATTCATATTCTGTTACACCTTCTTTGGTATCAATCCATTTACTCAATAATGTTCGACTTCCGTTTTCAATATTAATTAAGGCTTTACCACCTTTAGGACTTGGGATTAAAATTTTTGCTTTCTCTCCAACTTTATATTCGTCTTTATCAGTATTTACAGTTAATACATTACTTCCTTCATTTCCTTTTGGTGATTTACCTGCCCAGCTTGGCCAATCGATAAATACAACCTTTCCGCAGGCATGTCCGCTTTCTACATCTTTCACGTACACTAAATATCTTCCCCAAGACGGGCGATTCACGCGTAATTTGAAATTTGCTTTTCCGTTTGATGAAGAAACTTGTTCTGTATAAATTGGTTCGTGGTAATTACTTCCAATATAAGATGATAAATCTTGGTTATAATTATCCCACCACCAGCGCCAATCTAATTTATAAACTTTTACTTCGATGTTAGAACGAGAAGTTGCTTTACCAAATTCATCAACTGTTGCGATTTCTACATTGTGAGCAATATCCGTTTCTAAATATTGTTCATCATCCTTTGTTTCAGGAACTTTAACACCCACATAATTGGTGAATGGAGAAACCGGAATAGTGAATCTATCCGTGCTAAAAGAACCACCTTCTTCAAATGCTCTAATGGTAAAGTTAGCTGCTAAAAATCCTGGTGCATCTTTTGTGTCACTTAACTGTGCGTTCACAGAGGTTGCTCCATTATCATCTGTTCGCCCACTAAAAATAGTTTGTGTTTCTGAATAAAAATTTTGAGCAGGATTATCAAATGTATATCCTTTATAACCTTTAAACTCAGTGGTAATTTGAGAAAGCGATACATCAATTTTTGTTTCTAAATTTCTACCAGGTGCTCCATGCAACCAATTAATATACAGATTACTATTTAAGGTTAAATCGCTACTGTAAATTTTATCTTTTTTATAATCCAAATTGATTTTTAAACGATTTGGCATAATCGTTTCTATACGAATATTTTTAGTAAACACAGCACCACCAACTTTTACTTTTGCTAAATACACTCCTGTAGGCGCAGCATTTTCGGTTTTAGTAGAAAAATTATAAAAACCATCAACGTGTTTGGTGCGTGTTAATTTTTGAACCACTTGTCCTTGAGGGTTTATTAACTCTAATGATGCGGGATAGTTTTCTGGAAATGCTTTTGTTTTGTTTTCTAAAATAAAAGATAAAAACAAACTATCTCCCGGTCGCCACACGCCACGTTCTCCGTAAATAAAACCTTTGATTCCTTTTTGAACCACATCGCCGTCTACTTCAAACGAACTTAATGATAATGAATTACCGTCATCTAATTTTAAGTAAGTGCGTTCTTGACCGCGTTTTGCAATTAGGACAAATGGTTTTTGTCTGGTTTCTAAAACAGCAATGCCTTCACTGTTAGTAGTCACTTGTTTTAATTTTTGTTGCTGGTAATCAAAAGCTTCAATAACAATATTACCTAATGGTTTTGTAGAAATTAGATCAGAAGTAAATACACTGATTTGCCCATTATTACCTCGTTTAGCAATTAAACCAATATTGGTTGCTAAGATATTTCTGTTAACCGATTTGTTGTTGTAGTAAGCGCGAGAGCAAGGATTATTTCTTTCAGAATAATCGTAGTAATAATAATCGTCATAATAATCATCGTATGAATTGTAATAATCCCAATCTCTTTCATTTTCAGTAGATTCATTATCAACATACACATCTTCTTCTCCTTTTGAACTTGTATCGCCTTGGCAGTTGTAGGTTGAGTAATTGCGATTAAAACTTAAACGAATGTTGTATAAAGCTCCAGGTTCAGCTTTTATTAAGGATGATAAATCAATAGAATATTTATTCCATTTGTTACGAGTTGGGTTGCCATTGTTTTGTAAAGCAATTTTCTTTTTGATTATTAATTTTCCAACACGTCTTAGCTCCTGATTTCCATCAAGACTATTGACTTGTAAAAATTGTAACATGTTATTTTCGTAAATACGAGTAATGCGAACATCAACTGCATTTAAGTTTACCGCCTCAAAAGGAAAAATTAATCCATTAGAGCTTGGCATAATCACACCTTTTCCAACTAAACGTACATTTGGTTTTAAATCTTCAAAAAATAACGGATAGGTTATGGCCTCTTTTAAATGTTTCCCATCAGTATTTTTCACCCCATTGCTAATATTTAATTCTCTGCTGTCAACAAAGCGTTCGTTGGTGTATATTTTAATAGAATTATTTTCAATTAAGTAGGTTAATTTTG
This sequence comes from Bacteroidota bacterium, assembly GCA_947450025.1. Lineage (GTDB taxonomy): Bacteria > Bacteroidota > Bacteroidia > B-17B0 > Aurantibacillaceae > UBA4416. The sequence continues at coordinate 31,217 of CANFTW010000008.1, forward strand.
ATTCCTTAACAGGTAATTTCTCATTGTTATTTTCGCTATAATCATATTCAGAAACGGTTGCTGCGCCATTTGGATTTGCAATAGAAATTAGTCCATCAAGATTTTGATTAGGATCAATTTTATCAGAAAATTGTAAAGTCACATATTGATCAGGTTCATTATTAATAATGACATTTAATAATGTAAATTCGTTTGCTTGAGGTATTTTAATTTCTTGAGTGTTTTTTTCTGAAGCGCCAATTGCCTCGCCATTGTATGCAATAGAAACATTACCTTTTCCTTTAATCACATTATGGATACTGAAATGATGAGTGGTTGAGTTTTCGTGCAACCATTTTATTTGCAGGGAGTTTGAGCCTTGTGTGGCCTGAGTCGTTTTTTCTACTAGCACATTATCTGCAAAATCGGCGGTAGTTAAAGTTCCTTCAATTTGTAAATTGTTTTTTTCATCGGTTTTAAATTCATCAATAGATATTTCCATTGCTTGCTTTGGTGTCGAGAATTCAAATTCAAATTCTTTTAATTCATCGCTTACTGTTAGCACATTTCCTAAGTGGAAACTAGCTTTGTAAGTTTGATTGCTATTTAAATTTGCAGATGGTTTAAACTCAATGGTTTTTTTATCAATCCAAGTTAATTTCCCTTCTATGCCTGGACTAAACTCAAATAATGTATTTTCAACTTCTTTTCCTTCTTCAATATCCAAAGTTGTTTCTTCTTGCAAAACAATTAACACTTTACTTTCCACTGAAACATATCCAGCTGTGTATGCAGCAATGTATTCCTTGTAAGCAGGATTAATATATCCTGAATCATTTTTTGCAGAAGTAGAAGTATAGTAAGTTAATCCGCAAATGGATAATGCTGTGATAAAGAACACAGCTAAAATTGATTTAATTGACATAGTTTTTGAGGGAAATTTTAAACAAAATTAAATAAAAAAAACGCTCAAAATCAAGTCTAACCGAAGTTTATTTTATTGTAAAAAGGAAAAAATTTAAAAATAGCTTAACCTCACACAATAAAGTCCATTGGCATTCGTTTTTAAATATATTAACCCCTTAAACTGCCTATGCAAAAAACATTTACTCTTGTTTCTAAATCATTAAAAATTAATAAAAACAAGCATCTAAAGACATTTTTAGTTGACGACATGGAGCCCTCGGACTCCTTAATCCAGAATATTTTAAATTATTCTAAGTCCTTAAAGGTTAAAAAATCGAATTCCATTGGATTTATTGAAATGATAGCTAGTTAATTAATCCTTATTGCCATTATTGAATCACACTGAAATAGGGGTTCGGTAAAAAACTTGAATAATAAAATTTGTGTAATAGCTATATTACCTTATTTTTGCGTTTTACATTAATTTACTGACCATGGCTCAATATGAATTAACAATGCCTAAAATGGGCGAAAGTGTTGCAGAAGCAACGATTATTAAGTGGACAAAAAACGAAGGGGATTCAATAAAAATTGATGAAACTGTGTTAGAAATAGCAACCGATAAGGTTGATTCTGAAATTCCTTCACCATTTGAAGGTAAATTAATTAAAAAGTTATTTAATGAAAATGATGTTGTTCAAGTAGGTGCTGTTATTGCCATTATCTCTTCTGATGCAAATGCTTCAGTAGCTGAGACGCCGAAAACGGCTGCTCCAGCTCAAACGGCTACAGCAACTTCTGCCCCTACAACTGCTTCAACTCCTGCAGATGTTGATTTTTCAGGTTCAGATAAATTCTATTCTCCTTTAGTAAAAAGTATAGCTAAAGAAGAAGGTATTTCTATAGTTGAACTTGATTCAATTAAAGGAACTGGTCAGGATGGAAGAGTAACAAAAGCCGATATTTTAGCTTATTTACCAAATAGAAATAAACAGGTTGTTTCTGACCCTGTAGCAGCAACTTCAAGTCCTGCTGCTTCATCAGCAGCAAAATCAACAGTTGGTGTTCCTGATAATACAGTATTAGTTCAACGTCCTGCTGTTTCAGTTGGTGCTGGCGACGAGATCATTGAAATGGATCGTATGCGTAAAATCATTGCCGATAATATGGTAATGAGTAAGCATGTGTCTCCGCACGTAACCTCATTTGTTGAGGCTGATGTTACTAACTTAGTTCAATGGAGAGATAGAATTAAAAAAGATTTCGAAAAGCGTGAAGGTGAAAAAATTACATTTACTCCATTATTTATTGAATGTGTAGCAAAAGCAATTAAAGATTTCCCTTTAATAAATGTATCTGTTGATCAAACAGGAACAAAAATCATCAAACGTAAAAATATTAATGTAGGTATGGCTGCGGCATTGCCTTCAGGTAATTTAATTGTGCCAGTTATTAAAAATGCAGATCAAAAGAATTTAGTAGGAATTACTAAAGATGTAAATGATTTAGCTACTAGAGCTCGTGCTAATAAGTTAGCGCCAGATGAGATTCAAGGAGGAACTTTCACATTAACAAATGTTGGTGGTTTTGGTAATGTTATGGGTACTCCAATTATTTTACAACCACAAGTTGCTATTTTAGCGGTGGGTACAATTAAGAAGAAACCAGCCGTGATTGAAACTCCTCAAGGTGATGTTATTGCTATTAGACATTTCATGTTCTTGTCGTTATCTTATGATCACAGAGTCGTTGATGGTTCTTTAGGAGGTAGTTTCTTAAGAAAAGTCGCTGATTATATGGAAAATTGGGATACCACCAGAATCTCATAAGTGTCATTTTATTTCTAAATTGTTGTTTTTTACTGAATAATGCTAATTTTGTTAACCAGTTAACAGAAATCAAAATGAAGAAGAACTATATAATAATTTTAGTATTAATTTTTTGTACTAACATTATTCAAGCACAACTTCCGAAGGGGAAGTATTCCGACTACTTTAGAGAAGGCATTTTTTTAATTGCAGAGGAAAACTATGATATGGCCTTGAAAAATTTTTTAGAGGCATATAAATTAGATTCTTCATCAGCCAATATTAATTTTAATGTAGGTTTTAGCTATTTATTTTCTTCAAAAGATAAGGGACAAGCCGAGCGTTATTTAGCAAAGTCAGTTTTAGGTATTTCAAAAAAATATAAGGTTGATGATCCAACTGAAAAATCTGCGCCACCAATAGCTTTATTTTATTATGCAAAGTCATTACACTTTAATTACAAATTTGATGAAGCTATAGACCAGTATAATAATTTTAATAAAAATTGCGCAAAAGATAAAGAAACTAAATTAGAGGTCGCTAATTCTATAGAGCAATCAACGTATGCTAAGGGACTAGTGGCTGTGCCAATTAATTTAAAAATAGAATCTTTAGGGGATAGTATTAATAGTCCTTATCCTGATTATAGCCCTGTTTTAAGTGCAGATGAATCTACCTTAATATATACAACCAGAAGAAATACCAGTACTGGTGGAGAAAAAACACCAGATGGACAATATTATGAAGATATTGTTATTTCATACAAAGATCAAAATGGCGTATGGTCTTCACCAAAACCAATTGGTCCTTTTGTTAATTCAATTGGGCATGAAGGCTCTGTAAATTTATCATCTGATGGGCAAACCTTAATTGTATACAAAGATGATAGTGGAGATGGCAATGTGTATTATAGTACTTGGGACGGAAGAGACTGGAGTTCTTTACAAAATTTTGGATCAGATATTAATTCAAAATATTGGGAGAGTCATGCTTGCTTAAGTGCCGATAATAACATATTATATTTTGTGTCTGATAGGCCGGGTGGATATGGTGGTAGAGATATTTATCGCTGTGTGAAATTGCCAAATGGCGCATGGAGTAAAGCCATGAATCTTGGCCCACAAATTAATACCAAATATGATGATGATGGTCCGTTTATGCACCCAGATGGCGTAACCTTATTATATGCCTCAAAGGGTCATCAATCGATGGGTGGATTTGATATATTTTTTGCTACACTTGGCGAAGATGGAAAATTTTCTGAACCTATAAATATGGGTTATCCAATTAATACACCAGATGATGATGTGTTTTTTGTGACTTCGCCTGATGGTAAGCGAGGTTATTTTTCTTCTGCTGCAGCTGGTGGTCTTGGAGAAAAAGATATATATAAAATGTTTATCCCTGATTCTCGAGAAAAACCTTTGGCACTATTTAAAGGCTCTATAGTTCCTGCGGACGGAGAGAAATTGCCAGAGGATTTAGAAGTTGTGGTAACTGATAAAGAGACTGGAGAATTAATAGGAAGATATCGCCCAAGAGAGAATGGAAGTTTTTCTACGATTTTAGCACCTAGCAAAAATTATAATTTTTCTTATCAGTCAAAAGGACAAGAGTTTTATAATGAAGATGTATTTGTAACTAACGAATATGTTTATCAAGAAATTAAAAAAGAAATTAATTTAGATCCAGTAAATCTATTGGGGAATGTTAAAACTAAGAACAAAGCGCTCTTATTAAATTTAGTTGTATTAAATAATATCAAAGATAAAAAACCAGTTCCTGATGCTAAAGTAACTTTAAAAGAAAGTGCTAGTGCAGATATGTTTGTGAGCGTTAATGAAAAAGGAAGAAAAGAAGGGGTGGTTTTAACTGCTGATAGAACCTATGTTGTATATGCAGAATCTCAAGGGAAACAATCTGCCGTTACAAGATTTAACACAAACGATGTAAAAGTAGATAAAGTGATTACCCAAGTCGTTTATATTGATTCAACAACACAAGTTGTTGATAATACATCTAAACCAAATGTCGCTTGTGGCTCGCCAGTTAAGTACAAACATCGTTTTGCATATAATCAGAATAATGTCGAGGATGCAAAAGATTGGGATATTTTAATAGATGGAATTATCAGTAAAACCAAAGAATGTAATCCTACTGTTAAAATTATGTCAAGTGCCTCTCAAGTTCCTACAAAGGCATTTGGCGGCAATAATAAAAAATTAGCATCTTCTAGAGCTGATAAAATGGAAGAAAAGATTAAAGCAGCTGTAACAGCTAAAGGAGGCGATGCTAGTAAAATTATATTTAAAAAGCACGCAGCAGTAAGAGGTCCAATTTATGAGGCTGATTTTCAAAATACTAAAAAATATAGTCCTTATCAATACGTGCAGGTTATTGCAAGATAATTATAAGGAATTATTGTAAAAAAACACCGAGCTTTTATAGTTCGGTGTTTTTGTTTTAATACCTTTGTGGTCTATGCAAAAAGAGTGGTTCTCATCTTGGTTTGATACACCTTATTATCATATCCTTTATAAAAATAGGGATTATTCTGAGGCGTCATTATTTATGGATACAATCTCTGATTTCTTGAAATTAAAATCTAATGATGTGTGCTGGGATTTATGCTGTGGAAAAGGTAGGCATAGCATACATTTGAATAAAAAAGGGTTTTCTGTGATTGGAACTGATTTATCAGAACAAAGCATTATAGAGGCAAATAAAAGTGCAAATAACACTTTGGAGTTTTATACGCATGATATGCGTAAGTTGTTTCGTACGAATTATTTTGATGTGGTGTTTAATGTGTTTACCAGTTTTGGCTATTTTGAAAAACGAGAAGATGATTTGAACGTGTTTAATGCAGTTCAGAAATCTTTAAAGCCTAATGGATTATTTGTATTTGATTATTTAAATTCTGAATTCGTCAAAAATCAATTAATTGAATCTGATTTAAAATCTATTGATGGAATTGATTTCTCTATTTCTAAAAAAATCGTGAATAATACCGTTATTAAACACATTGATTTTTCAAACCAAGGACATGAATTTCATTATGAAGAACGGGTCAAATTGTTTGATAAATCTTATTTTGATAATTTAGCTAAAGAATGTGGTTTGACAATCTTACATACTTTTGGTAATTACGAATTGCAAGAGTTTAATGCACCTACTTCTCCGCGTTTAATTTTAGTATTACAAAAAAAATGAGTCTTTGGTTATTAACGATATTATTGTCACTACCTGTTTTAATAACGGGGTTTGTTTTTTTGTCTTTAAAAATTAAGCCACAAAACCTACGTTTTTTATTAGCATTTAGTGCGGCTTATTTATTTGCTATTTCTGTCACGCATTTATTACCTGAGTGTTATGAAGGTACTAATACCAAAACAATAGGCATATTTATTTTAATTGGTTTTTTTATACAAATTGTTCTAGAATATTTTAGTGCTGGTATTGAGCATGGTCATACGCATGCGCATTCTCATTCTTGCGAAAAGCATTTGCCTTTTGGAATGATTACTGGCTTGTATTTACATTCCTTATTAGAAGGATTGCCTATCTATCAAAGTGGTATTATTGAAGCAAACACCCATGCAGTATTATCGACTCAGCAATCTTTAGTTTTTGGAATTACTATTCATAATATCCCCATCGCTATTGCTTTTGTAACCTTATTATTAGAACACAAAACATCTAAACTAAAAACAATTTTATTGTTATTAGGCTTTGCATTAATGGCTCCTCTTGGCTGTTTAATAAGTTATATACTAAATTCTATCGGAGTTCAAAATTACGATGGATTTTTAAAATTATCGTTTGCATTAGTCATAGGTATTTTCCTGCACATATCCACTGCTATTATGTTTGAAACAGGAGAAAATCATCGATACAATTTAGCTAAAATCATGTCGATGATAGCTGGTGTGTTTTTGGCCGCTTTAATTAGTTAATGATGGAGAGTAACGATACATTATTTATAGATGTGATTGTTCCGCTATCTGTAGCTAATAAATTTACGTATCGTATTCCAAAAGACATGAATGAGTTTATCGCGGTTGGTAAACGCGTCATTGTTCAGTTTGGAAAATCTAAATTTTACACAGGCATTGTTTATGCCATTCACTCAAATCCACCTAAGGATTATGTGGCTAAGTATATTGAAACTATTTTAGATGATGAGCCTATTGTTACTGATGCTCAGTTGAAATTATGGGACTGGATAGCGCATTATTATTTGTGTAATCCTGGTGACGTGATGAATGCAGCTTTACCAAGTGGTTTAAAATTAAGCAGTACGTCTCATATTACCTTAAATCCAGAGTTTAGTTTGGATGAAATGCCCTATGATTTTTTTACTGATAAAGAGCATACGGTTTTAGAAGCACTTCAAACTTCGGCCTCTTTGAGTTTTGAAGATGTGAGTGTGATGCTTTCTATTAAAACAGTTCAGGTATTTATTAGTAAGCTAATTAAAAAAGGGGCAATTGTTATTTACGAAGAAATTAAAGATAAATACAAACCTAAACTGGTAGACTATATTGGAGTTAATCCTGATTTATTAACGAATGAATTAAAACTCAAGGAAGTTTTAGATACTCTAGAAAAAAAAGCCTTTAAACAAGCAGAGGTATTATTATCGGTTTTACATTTGCTTAAGACAGATGAAACCGCTAAACAATTAGGCTTAGTGAAGAAGTCAATACTTTTAAAATCCTTTGACACCTCTGTTATTAAGGGCTTAGTAAAAAAAGAAATTTTCATTGAAACTGAATTAGAAACGAGTCGCTTGTTATTTGATCACAAAGAAAAAACAAATAAGACTTTAAACGATTTTCAAATACAAGCCGTAAAAGACATTGAACAGCAATTCGAAACCAAACAAGCTGTTTTATTACATGGGGTCACGGGTAGTGGAAAAACAGAAATTTATTCTAATTTAATTGATAAAGTGATTGCACAAGGGAAGCAAGTCTTGTATTTAGTCCCCGAAATTGCTTTAACTACTCAGCTAATTAATCGTATACGAGCAGTGTTTGGAAATTCAGTTGGTATCTATCATTCTAAGTTTAGCGAAAACGAACGTGTTGAAATATGGGATTCTATTTTACATGAAAATGATTCTAGGCAGGATGCTAAACATTTTGATATTGTTTTAGGAACACGCTCTGCGTTATTTTTACCATTTAATCATTTAGGCTTAATTATTATTGATGAGGAACATGATAATTCTTATAAGCAACAAGACCCTGCACCTCGCTATCATGCGCGTGATGCAGCCATGTACTTAGCTAATTTGCATCAGGCAAAGGTATTATTAGGTACAGCCACTCCTTCTTTTGAAAGTTATTACAATGCTTTACATCAAAAGTTTGGATTAGTGAGAGTTGCAGAACGCCATGGGAATGCCACCATGCCTCATATGGTGGTGTGTGATTTAAAAAAGGAAACGCAGCAGCAACAAAATAAATCTATTTTCTCTCACCAATTAGTAGATGCGATTACACAAGCCCTCGCTAAAAAAGAGCAGGTAATTTTATTTCAAAATCGAAGAGGCTTTGCTCCTTACACAGAATGTACGAGTTGTAATTGGATACCGCATTGCACGCATTGTGATGTGGCTTTAATTTACCATAAACAATCAAATAAATTAAGTTGCCATTATTGTGGTTATTCCATGCAACCTCCAACTAGTTGTGGTGCTTGCGGAAACAATAATTTAAAATATAAAGGTTTTGGTACCGAGAAAATTGAAGAAGAAATTGAAATTCTTTTCCCCTCGGCTAAAGTAGCTCGTATGGATTTAGATACCACACGTAGTAAATATGCCTATAAGCAATTAATTGATGAATTTGAATTAGGCAATATTGATATTTTAGTTGGCACACAAATGGTTACCAAAGGCTTAGATTTTGATCATGTGAGTGTGGTTGGGGTGTTAAATGTGGATAGCGTCTTAAATTTCCCTGATTTCAGATCTTTTGAAAAAGCATATCAGTTAATTGTGCAAGTAAGTGGTAGGGCAGGGCGTAAGGATAAAAAAGGAACGGTGTATATTCAAACAAATCAGCCAGAGCATTCAGTGATTAATCATGTGTTAGCCGATAATTATTTGCAGTTCTATCAATCGCAAATTCATGAACGTGAGCAATTTCATTATCCACCGTTTACGCGAGTGATTGAATTGTCGGTAGTTTCTAAAGAGGTGAATGTGGTGAATGATATTGCTCAACAACTCGCTAATCAGTTAAAGCCATTATTTGGAGGCATGATGTTGGGACCAGAATTTCCTTTAGTGGCTAAAATAAAAGACCAATACCATAAACGGATTCTTTTAAAAATCAATCGCGAATATTCGCCGACTCAAGTGCGTAATTTATTGAAACAAGAAATTGATATTCTTCAATACAACAATAAAAAAAGTCTTTATCGATTACAGATAGATGCTGATCCGGTTTAGAAAATTACTTTCTTATTGGAGGTGCCAATTATACATCAGCCGTTTGCCAATAAAAACCAATTTTTTAGGCGTTTATTTTATTTTTCAACCATTATTGAATCATGACATGAAGCAACAAATCGTACAAATTATGCTAGTTTTGTGTTTTTATATGAAAAAATAAATTTCTGTGTTTTTATAACTATCTGATAATCATTTGAAAAAATACATTGAAACCAAAACGAAACCGATTTGAAACCGAAAAAAAATGAAATTACTTTTTTACTGTATTAATTTGTTTTAATTTGAAATAATAAGCAACCGATTACCTTCAAATTACTTTTTATTGCAGTAACCCTTAACAATGATATATGACCTATTTTTTAAAAAAATGCTTTTTGTTGATTTTAAGTATTGCCACCACTTTATGTAGTTTTGCGCAAACCTTAACGCCTAAACAAGACCAATTTATTCGCAAAACCATTGCCACGCAATATGGTGATATGTATAACAAAGAAGTATTAGAAAAAGGACAGGATGTATTTGCAATTGTTGGTAAAGATACGATATATAACCCGCATGGATATCATTATGTATTTAAATTAGCAAGTGATACAGCCCAGCGTCTCGATCATTGTGTATGGCATGGAGGAAATTTTAGGCGATTTTTATTTGCTTATGACGATAATTTGTATGCCTTAGGTGGCTATGGTTTTTTTAACACAAATAATAATTTAGAATATTTTAATGCTAAAATTCAAGAGTGGTCTTTTAAACCCACTTTTGGGCAAGTACCACCTTATATTTTAGGCTTGTGTTTTAAAAAAGGGGATACAGTATATAGCCTGAACAATTTAAAAAGCGGAAATGGCACCTCGCCTGATGTATATGATACCTGTGTGTATCAATTGAATTTAAAAACCATGAACTGGGAAGCCTTTACAATGCAAGATAGATGCCCTAGTTTTAATGGGGTTACTTATTATCTTAAAGACTATGTATTTCAGCTTGGTTTTACTAATCAATCATTATTAGTTAAATCAGCCGAAATGAAATATTTATTAATAAATAATGAAGATTACGGTTTTTTGAGAGCTTATAACTTTAAGAGAATACGCTACAATTCAATTGACTTAAGATCATTAGGCACATCACATGATACGCTTTTTGACAACATTGATTTTGATACCATATGGCAAAAAAATAAAGCAAAAGCCAAATCATTTAATTTAAAACCCATTGCAAAAGCATCAAACACACAAAGCCTAACGTGGTTATATGTAGTAATGGGAGCCACCATGTTGTGTTTACTTGCCTTATTAATTTATATCAAACGTCAAGCTGTAAATACCCAAATGACATTAACCGAGGAAGATGTTTTAATAGAGCATGAACCCAAAACCTCGTCATTAAACACTGAATTGCCAATCGATTTATATGCGCTATTATGCCAAAGCGATAAAACCATTTTAGTGACGGAAGAGTTGGATGAATTATTGGGCATTGCTCATTTAGAGCCCGACAGTAAAAAATTAAAACGCCACCGTTTATTAAGTGAACTCGAAAAAAATCATCCCGGATTTATTAGCCGAACAAAAGATCCTATTGATAAACGACGTTTTACCTACCAACTTACCAAACCTACTCATTAAGCTATAAGCTTGATAATCACCGATACTAATTAATTGAAACCGTTTTGAAACCGAAACGAAACCAATAAACTTGGGATTTCATGTTTAATTTGTTTTTAAATTTAAAAAGTAAATAACATGAAAAAAATAATGATTTTAGTAATGACTGCCTTTTGCAGTTTAAGTGCTTTGGCACAAACCGTCCCTGCTTATGTTCCGAGCAATGGTTTAGTGGGTTGGTGGCCTTTTAATGGCAATGCTATTGATGAAAGTATTAATAGCAACAATGGTATAGTTAATGGCGCAACCTTAACTACTAATAGATTTGGAATTGCAAATAGTTCCTATAGCTTTGATGGAGTAGATGATTTAATCGACATTAATAACATAACAAATACTATTAATGATTGGTCTATTTCTTTTTGGTTTAATTCTTTGAATAGTTCTATTTTTGGAATTCAAAATCCATTAGGAATTGGACCGCCTATGGCAACATATGGTGGGGCTGGATTTTCGATTTATGGAGGAGTCGCCCCAGGACAATGTCCAATATTTAATTCGATCCCAAATAAAATGTTAATATGTGATAATACTCAAACCTGTGGTAATTTAATTTTTGCTGATACGTGGTTAAATAATATTTGGTATAATATTACTATTTTGAAAGTAAATACAACTTATTCTATTTATGTTAATGGTATATTAAATGTAACTGGTACAATAAACAATATTAGTCCAACAGAATTACATTTTGGAAACAAAGCTCAATTAACATTTCAATATTTTAGTGGTAAATTAGATGATATCGGTATTTGGGATCGTGCCTTAACACAGCAAGAAATTACTAATTTATATAATTCTTGCACTCAAACTTCAATAGCATCTCAACCAACCAATCAAACAATTTTATCGGGTACTAATGCTGTCTTTACAGTATCAGAGACTACTGGTGCATTATTGCAATGGCAAACTAATTTAGGTCTAGGGTATCAAAATTTAAGCAATGCGGGTCAGTATAGTGGAGTTAATACCCAAACCCTTACAATAAGTAATGTCAGTGCTAGCAATACTAACCAAACTTTTAGATGTATAGTTGGAACAGGTTCTTGTAGCGATACAACTGATGTTGTTGCCTTGAGTTTATCTCCAGTAAGCATTGAAGAATTAGCTTTATTGAAAAACATCGAAGTATATCCTAATCCAACTAGCTCCCAGGTAAATATTAATACTGACGCTAAATTTTCATCTATTCAAATTATAAATAGTGTAGGTCAATTAGTATTTACTAAAGAGGCAAGTTATACCTTGGATGTATCCTCATTAAGCCATGGTATTTATTTTATCAAATTATACAATGAGCAAGGTCAACTTTTAAAGGCTTCAAAATTTGTAAAAGAGTAAATGCGCTTACCGTTACTAAACAAAAAACCCGAAGTATTTACTTCGGGTTTTTTAATGATAGTTAAAACTTTCTAAACTTATAAAGTTCCTCTTAATGCTTGCTCTCTTTCAATCTATTTTTTCGGTAATTTATAGCCAATTTTAGTCCTTGGTTTTGCTGTCTCTTTTTTTGCTGTTAGTTCATCAAAGTATTGAAAAACAACATCTATATTTTTTGTATTATTATCTGTTTTCTTTTCTAGTTTCTCTATTGCTAAACGTATTTCAGTGTTATCCATCAATAATTGTCTGATACGAGCAAAAACTCGCATAATTTGAATATTAACATATATAGCTCTATCACTGCTCAATACTCCTGATAGCATTGCTAAACCTTGTTCTGTGAAAACTAATGGTAGTTTTCGTGTACCGCCCCAACTTGATGTCACATGTTGTGATATCAAGTTTTCAAATTCAGGTTCTGTTAACTGAAACATAAAATCATCAGGAAAGCGTTTTATATTTCTTTTTACTTGCTGGTTTAAAACCCTTGTTTCTACTTGGTATAATTCAGCTAAATCTCTATCTAGCATCACTTTTTGGTTTCTAATAATATAAATCTTATTTGTAACTACATCGTCAGGAATTAGTTGTAAATTTTCTTTTTCTGGCATTTTCTTTTAAATTATAAAAGCAAAGTAAAGTAATAAAATAGCAGCATGTTGCCACAAAATATAGCAATATAAAGCAAAAAACCCGAAGTATTTACTTCGGGTTTTTTTAATTATAGTTAAAACTTTCTTAACTTTTTAACCTTCCAACTTTCTAAACTTATAAAGTTCCTCTCAATGCTTGCTCTCTTTCAATCGATTCGAACAAGGCTTTAAAGTTACCAGCGCCAAAACCTTTAGCACCCATACGTTGGATGATTTCGTAGAATAACGTTGGTCTGTCTTCTACTGGTTTAGTGAAGATTTGTAACAAATATCCTTCTTCATCGGCATCTACTAGAATTGATAATTTTTGAAGTTCTTTAATATCCTCTTTCATCATATCCATGTGCACGCCTAATCTTCTTGGAATATCATCATAGTATGCTTGAGGAGGAGGAGGTAAGAACTCAACACCACGTGCTTTTAAATCAGCAACGGTTTTAATGATGTCATCCGTTGCTAAGGCTAAATGTTGAACGCCAGCCCCTTCATAAAAATCAATATACTCTTCAATTTGAGATTTTTTCTTTCCTTCTGCTGGTTCGTTAATTGGAAATTTAATTCTACCATTTCCGTTACTCATGACCTTACTCATTAAAGCAGAGTACTCAGTGGTAATTTGTTTGTCATCAAAGGTTAAAAAGTTAACAAATCCCATAACGTCTTCATACCATTTCACAGTCGCATTCATTTGGTTCCAACCCACATTACCAACCATGTGATCAATAAATTTTAAACCAACAGCTGCTGGGTTATAGTCACTTTTCCATTCTCTAAATCCTGGTAAAAATTCTCCTTTGTAATTTTTACGTTCCACAAACATGTGTACAGTTTCTCCGTAAGTATAAATACCAGCACGCACCACTTCACCATGTTCATCTTTTTCTACTACAGGTTCCATGTAAACTTTAGCGCCACGCTTTACTGTTTCTTCAAATGATTTACGAGCGTCTTCCACCCATAAAGCAATGACCTTAACGCCATCACCATGTTTTTTAACATGCTCACCAATTGGCGAATCGCTGGTCAATGCTGTTGTTAATACTAAACGAATTTTGTCTTGTTTTAAAACATAAGATACTCTGTCTTTTAACCCTGTTTCTAACCCGGCATACGCATAAGATTGGAAACCAAAAGCCGTTTTATAATAGTGTGCAGATTGTTTGGCGTTACCTACGTAAAACTCTACATAATCAGTTCCTAATAAAGGCAAGAAATCTTGCGCTCCTTCAAATATTTTTTCTAGTCCGTATTCTACGTTTTTTACTTCTTTAGCCATATAATTTTAATTTGATAATTAGCTGATTTGATAATTAGCTAATAGGTTTAACTTATTTTTAAATAATTATTTTTTTGTTTTTGATGTTCCTATTATTTTGTTTAATATTTTAATGATACTGATTAATTTTTCAAGTATTTCGGAAGTATCTGGATAATCTTTCGAGTGTTTGCATAGCATAAGCCAGTATTCGGTTTCATCAGCCTCCTTTATTGCAATTTTCATTTTATGAATAAAGTCTGCTTTGCTTTCTGCATTCTGCGCCTCTTTTACATTAGCTCCTATACTTGTGCCACTTCTGAATAATTGATTACTTAAATTATATTTTTTTAATTCATTTAATGTTTCTGAAAATGCCATAATATTCAAAGAAAATTCAAAAGTAAGATTTACAATTAAATTATCTTTATATCTGGGGTTTTCTGACATTACTTTTTTGTAATTTACAATTATCTTATTATCTAATCAACATATTAGCTTATTGTTATTCTGTCCAACTTTTATAGTATTTGCCATCATCAATTCCCATGGCATCTTCAGTTACCATTAAAGGTCTAAAGGTATCAACCATCACTGCTAATTCTTGTGTAACAGTTTGCCCAATGCTACGTTCCATAGCTCCTGGCGCAGGCCCATGAGGAATACCTTTTGGATGTAATGTAATATGACCTTGTTCAATATTATTTCGGCTCATAAAATCACCATCTACATAATATAATACTTCATCACTATCAATGTTACTGTGATTATATGGAGCAGGAATAGATTGCGGGTGATAATCGTATAAACGCGGAACAAATGAGCACACTACAAAAGTAGAAGTTTCAAATGTTTGGTGCACTGGAGGCGGCTGATGGACACGACCAGTAATTGGTTCAAAATTATGAATGCTAAATCCGTATGGGAAATTATAGCCATCCCAACCAACTACATCAAATGGATGAGTAGCATAAACAACTTCATGAATCATTCCCTCTTTTTTGATTTTGATGATGAAATCACCTTTTTGGTCATACGTTTCTAATTCAGTTGGTAATTTAAAATCACGTTCGCAAAATGGAGAGTGTTCTAATAATTGACCAGATGAACTCTTGTATCTTTTTGGTGTATAAAATGGAGCAAATGATTCAACATAAAATAAACGGTTTTCACTTGTTTCAAATTCTATTTGATAAATCATTCCTCTTGGAATAATTAAATAATCGCCATACTCAAAATTAATATTCCCTAAAAAGGTTCTTAATTTCCCTTTGCCTTTATGAATAAAAATCATTTCATCGGCATCAGCATTTTTATAAAAGTATGTTGTTAAACTTTCTGTTGGCGCTGCTAAACCAATATGGCAATCACCATTTAATAAAACTGTTTTTCTGCTTTCTAAAAAATCAGCGGTTGGTTTAATATCAAATCCTTTTAATAAAAGTGATTTAATGTTTTTATCAATGGCAATTTTTGGTTGAACAGAATAGCTTTTTAAAATTTCTTTTACTTGTGTAGGTCTATGAACATGGTACGATAATGTCGAATGTCCATTAAATCCTTCGGTACCAAATAATTGTTCGTAATAAAAATTTCCTTTAGGAGATTTAAATACGGTATGGCGTTTTTGAGGGATATGACCTAAGTGATGATAAATTGGCATATATACTATTTTAGTTTATTTAAAGATAAATCATTTTTTATAATTTCGGCTAAGTTCGGACGCAATCTACTTTTGTAAACCGATAAACATTCAGGGCCGTTTTTAATTCGTCCTTTTCTTAACTCACGCTGCATTTCAATAGGTAATGCGGCTATTTCTTGGCATTTAGGAGTGCAGCAGCCTTGCATTTTTTCAGCGCATTCATCACATTGTATAAATAATAAATGGCAATCATCGTTTTTGCAATTAACATGTGTATCGCATGGTTTACCACACTGATGGCATTGACTTAAAACATCATTGGTAATACGCTCTCCAATACGTTCGTCAAATACAAAGTTAATTCCTCTGAATTTGCTTTCTAAACCTTGTTCTTTAACTTCTTTTGCATATTGAATAATTCCTCCATGCAAGTGGTTTACGTCCTTAAAGCCTTTATGTTTTAAATATGCACTTGCTTTTTCGCAACGTATTCCGCCTGTGCAATACATCAATACTTTTTTATCTTCTTGGCCTTTAAGGTGTTCAACTACCAATGGCAATTCCTCTCTAAAAGTATCAGCATCTGGACAAAAAGCTTTATCAAAACGTCCAACTTCACTTTCGTAGTGATTTCTCATATCTACTACGATCGTATTTGGGTCTTCAATTGCTTTATTAAAACCTTCGGCATTTAAATAGGTTCCTGTATTAGCAGCATCAAATGTAGGATCGTTAATTCCATCTGCCACCACTTTTTCTTTGACTTTAATAATCAGTTTGTAGAAAGATTTCCCATTTCCGTCAACCGCAATTTTAAAAGGAATATTTAAAAAGCGCTCATCGCTATATAATTGTTTTATAAATGTTTCCCAATTTTCTTTAGGAATATTCATTTGCGCATTAATACCTTCATGAGCAACATATATTCTTCCAAAACAATTTAAATTGGTCCATTGGATAAATAGGTGATCTCTTAATTCTTTTGGATTCTCAATTTTTACATATCTGTAAAAAGAGAAAGTAACACGCTCAATATTTTCTTGAGCTAAACGAGCTTTAAGCTCATCTTTGTTGATACGGTTTCTTAATTCTGGCATTTTCATAATAGATATAATTGCAGGTTATACTATCCTTTTGTTTTGTTAAAATTAAAAAGGTTTGATTTTCAAATCAGCACATTTTTAATTACGTTTGCAAAGGTAGTAAAAAACTAAACGATTAGAATAAACACTTTTCTGATTTTTAGGAAGTCTAAGCATTAAAAAACACTTGTATGACATATAATAAAGAAGATAAAATTTTAATTATTGGAGCCGGTGGCCAAATAGGTATTGAATTAGTTCAAGAATTAAGTATAATATATGGTTCAAGTAATGTGATAGCAGCAGATGTGAAGCCAATCCCTGCGCTAGAACTGAATCCATTTGAAAAATTGGATGTATTAGATAAAGACGCTTTATTAAATGTGGTTAAAAAACACGGTGTGTCACATGTTTATTTATTAGCGGCCTTATTATCAGCTACAGGTGAGCAAAATCCTATGTTTGCATGGAAGTTAAACATGGAAGGCTTATTTAATGTTTTAGATTTAGCTAAGGAAAAACATATTTCAAGAGTGTACTGGCCAAGTTCTATTGCTGTTTTTGGACCAACGACTCCAAGAATAGAAACTCCTCAATATACGGTCATGGAACCATCAACGGTTTATGGCATTAGTAAACAAGCTGGTGAACGTTGGTGTGAGTGGTATCATAATAAATTTGGAGTAGATGTGAGAAGCTTACGTTACCCAGGGTTAATTGGTTGGAAATCTGCTCCAGGTGGAGGAACAACAGATTACGCCGTTCATATTTTCCATCAGGCTCTAAAAACCAAGTCTTATGAATGTTTTTTAAGTGCTGAAACGGCTTTGCCTATGATGCATATGGAAGATGCTATTAGAGCAACAATCGAAATTATGCATGCGCCTTCCGAGCAAATTAAAATAAGAGGAAGTTATAATTTAGCAGGCATTAGTTTTACTCCGGCTCAAATTGCGGCTGAAATCCAAAAACACATTCCTGATTTTACAATTTCTTATAATTCGGACTTTAGACAAGCTATTGCTGATAGTTGGCCTCAAAGTATTAATGAAGATAGAGCAATAAAAGATTGGAATTGGTCGTCAAAATATAATCTTTCGTCACTAGTTATTAATATGCTTGAAAATTTGGCATAATATATGCAACAAAATTGGAACAATTTTTGTTATGTCACTTACAACAATTAGTGTTTAAACAAAAACAGTTTTAAAAAAATCATCGTTAAAATTTGTTGTTTTGTCTAATTTTTTAAAAAAGCTACAATAATATTACATATTTTAGTACAAGATATTTGCCTATGAAAAAAATATACTTAATACTGGTGTTTTTGGTTTATCAAATAAGCCATGGTCAATCTCAATCATATGAGATGGGAGGACCTAAAGGTAAGGATACTATTAATTTGATTGATGCTTTGGGTAAAAAACAAGGTAAATGGATTATTAAGGGTAAACACAAGCCTGGTACATGTTTTGCGCCTGAGCAAAAAATTGAGGAAGGTAAATACACTGATAACCGTAAGATAGGCAAATGGTTAGAGTATTACTGCAATGGAAACATGAAAAATCAATTAACTTTCCAAAATGGTCGCCCTGATGGTTATGCCATTATGTATCATGAAAATGGTAAAATATCGGAAGAAGGCAATTGGAAAAATAATCGTTGGACAGGTTCTTATAAGTTGTATTATGAAAATGGGCAGCCTCAACATGAATTCATTTTTAATGCAAGTGGAAAAAGAGAAGGGCCAGTGAAATATTATTATGAAAATGGTCAAGTTGCCATTGAGGGTAATTTTGTGAATGGTAAAGAATCTGGAGTGATTAAAGAATATCACGAAAATGGCGAAATAAAAGCTGAAAAGACCTATAATGATGGTGCGGTAGATGTAGCTTCAATTAAGGAATTCGAACCTAAAAAACCAATTGTGAAGTCTAAAGATGCACCATTAGATAATGCTCCGAAAATTGTTTTAAAAGCTGATGAAAAACCTAACGGAGTAACAGCGTCTAAAGGACCAATGATTTTAAATGGCGATCATATTACTTACAATAAAAACAAACAAATTACCAAAGACGGATTTTTTAAAGATAATCGTCTAATGGATGGTAAAGCTTATATCTATGATGAAAATGGAATCTTACAAAGAATTTCAGTATACAGAAATGGATTATATGTTGGAGATGCTCCTGTAGAAAATTAATTGCAAAAAAGTATTAAATAATGAAAAGACGGCACCTGCCGTCTTTTTTTATTTACTAAATTTAGATTCTAATAATCGTATGGAAAAATTATATATATATAATACACTTAGTAGATCAAAAGAAGAATTTAAAGCCATTAATGCCCCTTTTTTAGGAATGTATGTTTGTGGTCCAACTGTTTATAGCGATGTGCATTTAGGTAATTGTCGCACATTTATGTCCTTTGATATTATTTATCGTTATTTATTGCATTTAGGATATAAAGTGCGGTATGTGCGAAACATTACCGATGCTGGACATTTAGAAGGTGATGCCGATGTTGGTGAGGATAAAATTTCTAAAAAAGCGAAATTGTCTCAATTAGAGCCAATGGAAATTGTACAACAATACACGGTTGGGTTTAGAGATATTATGGCTATGTTTAATACATTACCTCCAAGCATTGAGCCTACGGCTACTGGTCATATTATTGAACAACAAGAAATAGCGAAACAAATTATTAAAAATGGTTTAGCTTATGAACATAATGGCACTGTTTATTTTGACGTAGAAAAATTCGCGAAAACAAATAACTACACTGTCTTAACTAATCGTAAACTTGAAGAGTTGTTAGAGAACACTCGTGATTTGGATGGGCAAGAGGATAAAAAAGGGAGATTGGATTTTGCATTATGGATTAAAGCAAAGCCAGAACATTTAATGAAATGGCCAAGCCCTTGGGGAGTTGGTTTTCCTGGTTGGCACATCGAATGTTCTGCTATGAGCACTAAATATTTAGGAGAACAATTTGATATACATGGTGGTGGTATGGATTTGCAAGCCACCCATCACACGAATGAAATTGCTCAAAACATTGCATATTGCGGCAAAAGCCCAGCTAACTATTGGATGCATACAAACATGCTAACCGTTAATGGCCAAAAGATGAGTAAATCTTTAGGGAATAGTTTTTTACCCATGGAGTTATTTACGGGAAATCATCCTTTATTAACCAAAGGCTTTAGTCCAATGGCCGTTAGATTTTTTATGATGCAAACGCATTACCGCAGTACGCTTGATTTTAGTAACGAGGCTTTAACAGCATCAGAAAAAGCGTATACACGTTTAATAGATAGTTATAAGACGCTTCAAACATTAAAAGCATCTGATGCGTCTACCGAAAACGTGCATGCATTAGAAAGAGAATGTTATCATGCAATGAATGATGATTTTAATACTCCTGTATTAATTGCTAATTTATTCGATGCCATTCGCATGATTAATTCTGCTAATGATAAAAAATCAAGTTTGACGCAAGAAGATATTGATTTGTTAAATAAAATTTATCAGCATTTTGTGTTTGATGTGATGGGATTGAAAAAAGAAGAAGAAACAGGAAAAGCGAATACAGCTTTGGAAGGCGTGATGCAATTGGTTTTAGAATTAAGAGATAAAGCAAAAGTCAATAAAGATTTTGCAACATCTGATGACATTAGAAATAAACTAACCGCCGCTCATATACAAGTAAAGGATACAAAAGAAGGAACGACATGGAGTATTTAATTTGTAGATAGTTTATAAATTTAAAAAGTTAAAATGAAAAAATTTAGTTTAATCATATCTCTTGTTGTCATAGCTTTTGTTATAACTTCTTGTGAACCAGACAAACCAACAGAAAATAAAGTAACACCTCCTGTGGTTGAAAATGAACCGGAAATTCCAAGTATTCAATTCTCAGTTCAAAATCAATATCCTCATGATTTAAATTCGTTTACAGAAGGTTTTTTATTTCATGATGGAAAATTATATGAAAGCACAGGTGCTCCAGATAATTTACCTCAAACAAAATCCTTGTTTGGAGAGGTTGATTTAAAAACAGGTAAGATTGATGTCAAAGCGGAATTAGACAGAGCTATTTATTTTGGAGAAGGCATTGCTTTTTTAAATGGTAAAATTTTTCAGTTAACCTATAAAAATCAAACAGGCTTTATCTATGATGCTAAAACATTTAAATCAATTGGTAAATTTTCTTACACCAATAAAGAAGGTTGGGGATTGACCACAGATGGTAAAAGTTTAATTATGAGTGATGGCACTAGATACATTACTTACCTTGATCCAACTAGTTTTGCCGTAACCAAAGTATTAGAAGTCGCAGAAAATAATTATATCGTTGAAAATATTAATGAACTAGAATACATCAATGGATTTATTTATGCTAATGTATGGATGACAAGCACCATTATTAAAATAGATCCAACTACAGGTGATGTGGCTGGTAAAATGGATTTAAGTAATTTGTTAGCAGAAAGTAAAACTAAAAATCCTGCATCATTAGAAATGAATGGCATAGCTTACGATTCTGTTTCTGATAAAATTTTAGTGACCGGAAAGCTTTGGCCAACTATTTACGATATCAAATTTCCACACTAAATACATGAACTAGTTTTTTACTATTCATGAATACTATATTTTTTAAAATCTCAAATTCACCTCATGCTTACAAAAGATACTCCCAAAAAATTATTTTTACTGGATGCATTCGCTTTAATTTATAGGGCTTATTTTGCTTTTAGTAGTAATCCTCGTGTTAGTTCAAAAGGATTGAATACTTCTGCTATTTTTGGATTTACTAATACCTTATTGGAAATATTAAATAAAGAAAAGCCAACCCACATAGCCGTGGTATTTGATACGCCAGAAGCCACTATTAGACATACTGAATTTGTGGAGTATAAAGCGCAGCGTGAAGAAATGCCTGAAGACTTAAGAACTTGTATCCCATACATTATTCAATTAATTGAAGGTTTTAATATTTCAATTATTAAAACACCTGGTTTTGAAGCGGATGATGCGATTGGAACCTTGGCAAAAATTGCCGAACAACAAGGCTTTACAACCTATATGATGACTCCGGATAAAGATTACGGACAGTTAGTAGATGAAAATACATTTATATATAAACCTGCGCGTTTAGGTAATGGCGCTGAAATTTTAGGTGTTGAAGAAATATGTAAAAAGTGGGATATCCGTAATGTAGCGGAATTAATAGATATACTTGGATTGATGGGCGATAAGGTAGATAACATACCTGGTATACCTGGAGTAGGAGAGAAGACTGCTATTCAATTAGTAAAAGATTTCGGAACGATTGAAAATTTATTAGAAAATACCGATAAGTTAAAAGGCAAACTAAAAGAAAAAGTTGAGAATAATAAAGAAAAAGCCTTGCAGTCAAAATGGTTAGCAACCATTATTTTAGATGTGCCTATTGAATTTAATGAAGCAGAATTAACTCGCAAAGACATTAATAAAGAGGCTTTAAAAGAATTGTTTACGGAATTAGAATTTAGAGGCATTGCTCAAAAAGTATTAGGCGAAGATATTGGTGGTGCAAAAGATTCGGCAAGTTTTGCTAATTCTAAACCAAAAGAAGAAGTTAAAGCAAAGCCTGATTTATTTAATGGTGGAGATTTATTTAGTGAAGCACACCTCGAAGCGATTGCTGAAGCTGATGCTAAAGTATTTAAGACGATTAAGGATATTAATCCAAATTATATCTTATGTAATACCACAGAATCAATCAATCACTTAATAACCATTTTGCATGCTTGCCCAGAGTATTGTTTTGATTCGGAAACAACCGATTTAAATACCATTAATGCTGAGGTAGTGGGTATGTCGTTTGCTGTAAAAGTGAATGAGGCTTATTATGTTCCTGTTTCAGCAAATAGAGAAGAAGCGCAAACTTTGATTGATTTATTTAAACCAATTTTTGAAAACGAAACTAAAGTATTAATTGGCCAAAATATAAAATACGATTTACAGGTTTTAAAAAACTACGGTGTAGAAATTAAAAATAAGTTGTGGGATACCATGGTAGCTCATTTCCTGTTTATGCCTGATATGCGGCATAACATGAACATATTAGCAGAAACCTATTTAGATTATTCGCCTATTAGCATTGAAGAATTAATTGGTAAAAAAGGAAAAGATCAAATGAGTATGCGTGATGTTCCTTTGGATATTATAAAAGATTACGCTGCCGAAGATGCTGATGTGACCTTGAAATTAAAACAAGCCTTTGTTTCTAAATTACAAGAATCGGGAACCGAAAAATTATTTCATGAGGTAGAGTTACCTTTGATTGAAGCCTTAGCGGGTATGGAGCGTGAAGGAATTAATGTAGACGTGAAAGGCTTAAATGAATTCTCAGCACAACTGCAAGAAGATATTACTAAAGTAGATGCAGAGATTCAAGCATTAGCTGGTACTAAGTTTAATATTTCTTCGCCAAAACAAGTGGGTGAAATTTTATTTGAGTACTTAAAAATTATTGATAAACCTAAGAAAACAAAAACAGGCCAGTATGCAACTGGCGAAGATATTTTATCGAAACTAGAAGGTAAACATCCAATCGTTGCTAAGATTTTAGATTATCGTGAATTGGTAAAATTAAAATCAACATACGTGGATACCTTGCCTTTATTAGTGAACGAAAAAACGCATCGTATTCATACTACATTTAATCAAGTGGTTGCTGTGACTGGGCGGTTGAGTAGCGATAATCCTAACTTACAAAACATTCCTATTCGAACAGAACGTGGCCGACAAATTCGTAAAGCCTTTATCCCGCGTAACGAAGAGTATATTTTATTAAGTGCCGATTACTCGCAAATTGAATTACGTATTGTAGCTTCTATTAGTGGGGATCCTAATATGTGCGAAGCCTTTAATTTAGGAAAGGATATTCACACGGCTACTGCGGCTAAGGTATATGGAATTGAAGAAAGCGAAGTCACTAAAGAAATGCGATATAAAGCTAAGAGTGTCAACTTTGGTATTATATACGGACAAGGTGCTTTTGGTTTAGCTGATAATTTAAATATCCC
This sequence comes from Bacteroidota bacterium, assembly GCA_947450025.1. Taxonomy (GTDB): domain Bacteria; phylum Bacteroidota; class Bacteroidia; order B-17B0; family Aurantibacillaceae; genus UBA4416. The sequence continues at coordinate 55,136 of CANFTW010000008.1, forward strand.
TCGTGCCGAAGCCAAACAATTAATTGATAATTACTTTGCGCAATACACCTCTATTAAAACGTATATGGACCATGAAATTAACTTTGCTAAAGAGCACGGTTATGTCCAAACTTTATTAGGACGTAAACGTTGGTTAAAAGACATTAACTCCAATAATGCCACAGTGCGTTCTTTTGCTGAGCGAAATGCCATTAACGCTCCTATTCAAGGTTCTGCTGCTGATATGATTAAAGTGGCCATGATTAATATTCATAATGAATTAAAAGGGATGAATATTAAATCTCGTATGATTTTGCAAGTGCATGATGAGTTAGTGTTTGATGTTTATAAACCAGAATTGGATATCATAAAACCAATCATTGAAAAACACATGAAACATGCTTTACCATTAAATGTTCCTGTAGAAGTGGGAATGGGAGTTGGTAATAATTGGTTAGAGGCGCATTAAAACGTGTTTTAATAAAAAAGCCTTCATGATTAGCGAAGGCTTTTTTATTTAATATTTTCTTAAAAAGGTTTGGTTCTCGCATTTTTTTCTGCGATACGTCTTAAATTTTCTTGTCGGCGTTTACCACCTAAGTTTACTTTTTTGTTTTTATCTTTCTTTTCATGGAAAGCACCACCACCAGAGAATTGAGTTGTGCTTGGTAGTTTTTTTAAACTCTTATCTCTCGTTACAGGCTTTTCATCTTGTGTTAAATTTTCCGATATTTCAACAGCCTCAGGCATATCTAGTATCACTAATTTTTTCTTCATTAATGTTTCAATCTCCTTTTGCATCGCTGCATCTTTTTTGGTAATAAAACTAATGGCAATACCTGTTTTATCTGCACGGCCTGTTCTACCAATACGATGAATATAGGCACTTGCTTCTTTGGAGGGCATATCAAAATTAATAACGTGTGTTACATCCTTTAAATCTAATCCACGCGCAATCACATCGGTTGCAATTAATAAACGGTGTGTGCCTTCATCAAATTTTTTAACGGCACTAAAACGTTGCGGTTGTGATTTGTTAGAATGAATCACACCAATGTCTTCAGAAAACTCACCTTCTAAAGATTTATAAATTTCATCCGCTATTTTTTTATTCTTCACAAACAGCAATACTTTACTAAAAGCATTTTCGGTTTGTAATAAGTATTCGAGCAAGTTTACTTTAGTATAAAAATTAGGAACCTGATAGGCATGCTGAATAATTTTTTCTAAAGGCGTTCCTCTACTAATTAACTCAACATATTCAGGTTTTTTAAAATAATTGTCAATCATTAATTCTACATCTTCATTTAAAGTTGCAGAAAACATGAGGTTTTGTCGTTTTTCAGGAAGGATATCTAATATTTTAATCAATTGTGCACGAAAACCTAAATTCAACATTTCATCCACCTCGTCAATCACTAATTTCTGAATACTATTAAACTGAAGTGTTCGGCTTAAGGTTAAATCAATCAGTCTTCCAGGGGTAGCTACTAAAATATCAATCCCATCATATACTTTTTGTTTTTGAATATTGATATTACCTCCACCATACACTCCAGTGCATCTCGCCTGCATGTAGGTTGATAATTTAGCAACTTCATCAACCACTTGTAAAACTAATTCACGTGTTGGTACGACTATTAATACACGTGGTTGTCGTTGTTCTGAATACGTTAATTGTCGTAAAATGGGTAACAAATACGCAAAGGTTTTTCCGGTACCAGTTTGTGCTATCCCTACCGTATCTTTACCAGACATAATTACAGGAAATGCTTTTTCTTGAATAGGTGTTGGATTTTCAAAGCCAATATCGCTTAAAGCATTTATTAATTGTTTCGTCAGGTTTAAGTCTTTAAAAGTAGTCATAGCCAATCTGTATATTTGGCAAAGATACGTTAAAATAAATTAAGCTTAAAGTTTGATTTCATTGTCTGTTCGAACCAAGTTGAGAACAATGACTAATGCCACTCATTTACCGCATAATCTTGCTCAAAAGTTCATTGAACTTTTGCCGTGCTAGAACTGACAGAATCTAAAGTTTTTTTAAGGGCTCTAACAAATACTCTAATCCATTGGATTTAATTTCATACATCGTTGCTAACATCATCCCTAGTTTTCCATCAGGAAAACCTTTACGTTGAAACCATTCTAAATAAGATACAGGTAAATTAGCCAAAGTATAGCCTTTATAGCGACCAAAAGGCATTTTTACTTTAACGAGTTCTAAGAGTATTTCGGAGTTATGCAAGTCTATTTTTTTGCGTTCTTTTTTTCTTTGCGTTTACTCCAAAAATTATAACCAAATGCCATTAATACAAAAATAGCTACAGGAATTTTCCAAGATACTAAATCATCTTCTCCCACATAACACATAAAGCGATCCCAGCGGAATTTACCATCATGAGAGTTTTTAGTTAATGAGCCTAAAATTGATTTACCAGTAATAGGATTGTTTTTAGGATCTTTCATACTAAACCAAACAAAAACTGGTCGACCCACAATATGATCAAATGGTACAACTCCCCAACTACGACTATCGGCTGAGTTATGACGGTTGTCACCCATCATCCAATAGTAACCTTGTTTAAAGGTGTATGACGTTATCGGTTTTCCATCATATAATACTTGTGCTCCAGATTTAGTAATCTGATGAATTCCATTATCATAGGTGCTTAACATTTTTTCATACAAGCAAATATTACCGGTATCAATTTTAATAGTCATTCCTTCAGACGGTAAAACTAATGGCCCGAAATTATCATTGTTCCATGCATAGCTGTTGTTGTGAGGAAAAATTCTTGGGTCGCGTTGGCCTTTTGCTTCAACCTCTTTATTCACAGAGTATACTCCTGGTAGTTGTTTAATTTTACTAGCCACATCAGCTGGCATGTTTAAATTATAATACGCAGTGTCGTTACGTGTTAAGCTATCAATTTTTGATGCTTCCGTTACATAAATATCATATTCTTCTAATAAATCAAAATTAGAAAGTACCATTTCTCTTGATTGTGTTTGAGCGTTTTCTCCAAACATACTGCCTTTAGTTGCTACAATATAATGATGTTGAGCATGCTCAGGCATGTCTTGTTTTTTATCATTAATATATAACTCGCCGTCTTTAATTTCTAATTTATCACCTGCAATCCCAACACAACGTTTTACATAATGCTCTCTTTTATCCACTGGTCGGCCAGTAACACCACCAAATGGTTTTTGCGGACCATTGACATAATTCCAAGCTTGATCTAAATATATTTGCTCGGATTTTTTGCCACCGTCTTCAGTTTTTATATTAGCTGCTATCTCTCTTACTAATTGATAGTAACTCATGTTCTGCATTCCCAAGGCTACAGTATCGCCATCAGGATAATTAAATACGATGATTTCTCCATTTTTAGGTTTAGAGTAACCGGGTAATCTGAAGTAAGGGATTTTAATCCACTCTAAATACGATTTGGTACTTTCTGTAAAAGGAAGGGTGTGATGGGCAAAAGGAAATGCAATGGGTGTTTGAGGAACTTTTGCACCGTAACAGACTTTATTCACAAATAAAAAATCACCAACCATTAATGATTTTTCTAAAGATGATGTTGGAATAGTAAACGCTTCGAAAAAGAACCCTCGAATAATAGAGGCTGCTACGACTGCAAAAATAATTGGGTCGGCCCAATTTTTAATGAACGAAGATTCTGATTTAATATCGGAAACGCCAAAATATTTAATGTCTTTATTAAAACCTAAATACGCAAAGTAGATGTAAGGCATTAAGGAAGCATATACTAAATCATTATTCATACGTTTTTTAAAGGCACGCGCTAAATGAAAACCATATACACCATACATGATTAAATTAACACCAGGCACAATCATAATTAATCCCCACCATTTTGGACGATTGATAATGGTACCTACCAACCAAAAATTATATACGGGAATTAATGCTTTCCATGCAGGTAATCCTGCTTTTTCAAAAATTTTATATAAACCAACAAATGATATTAAAACGAGTATTAAAAAAATGATGTTGCCCATAGGATTAGTTGTGAATTAAGAGTTTGGAGTTATGAGTTTTTTATAAATTAAATTAAATCATTCATGGTAAATATACCTTTTTTACCTTTAATATATTCTGCTGCAATGACTGCTCCAAGGGCAAATCCCTTTCTGTTATGAGCTTTGTGCATAATTTCAATGTCATCTACTACAGAGGTGTATTTGATAATATGTGTACCTGGCACTTCGCCTTCTCGCACATCTTTAATAAATAGTGTTTCAGGATTCGTATCAGTGATACTCCATTGTTTTTTTCGTTCAATCTTTTCAATAATTTGATTGGCTAATGTGATGGCGGTACCACTAGGTTTATCAAGTTTGTGGATGTGATGAATTTCTTCCATTTCAACTTGATAGGAATCGTACTTATTCATTAACTCGGCTAAGTATGCATTTACTTTAAAAAACAAGTTAACGCCTAAACTAAAATTTGTTGAATGAAATAAAGCGGCATTAAGTTGCTTGCATTCTTTTTCAATTTTATGAAAAGAATCATACCAGCCTGTGGTGCCTACTACAATTGGGATTTGAGCTTCAAAACATTTCTTCATATTTGAAATCACAGTATGAGGTGTGCTAAATTCAATAGCCACATCCACTTTTTGTAAATCTTCTTTTGAAAAAGACGATGCATTACTTTCATCTACTTTTAAAACAATTGTATGCCCTCTTTGCAAAGCAATAGATTCTATCTCTTTTCCCATTTTACCATATCCAAGTAATGCAATATTCATGATATTATTTAAACCTTAATTTTAAAGTTAATCCAGCTTGTAATTTATTATTGTAATCAAAGTTTGAATAAGGATTAATTTGCAAACTTAAATCATCACTCACATCAAATGTTTTTAAGTGGGCATCAACATTAGCATCAATAATGTTTAATAAGTATACCAATGCTCCAGCCATAATCGCCATATCTCTGTACTTTCTGTAATAGCGTTTTTGAGTTATGAGTTGATCACTACTATAATTGGTTGTGTTAATTGTATTAGCATCGTTATCATAAATCGCTTTTAAGTTATTACTGTAATAATTATATTTAATTTGATTGTTAACCCCCCAATAGCTTATTCCCCCTAAAGCAGCATAAATAATAGGTGCTTTCCAGTATTTCTTATTATAAATCTGACCTAAGCCTGGAAAACAGGCACTCATAATGGTTGTTTTACGAGCATTAGCATAGATAGCTTTATTGACTGCACGTTTGCTTTGAATAGAATCTTGACTAGATGAAGGATTTGAGGAATTGTTTCGTTGTGCTTGAGCAAATAGACAAAAGCAAGTCAATAATACAACTAAATATGATAACGAAATCTTCAAATGTAGTGACTGTAGTTTTTAACGATTATTTGGTCTACTCATTTTAACTTTTTGTTTTGATTATGAAAAGAAGATGAGTATTTACCTAGTCAAAAATAATCACAAGAAATCAAACGAATGATTTCTTGTGATTAGCGGTTAGTTAATTTATGTCAAAAAATGATAAAATGTGCTCTAATTCAGTGTCGTTACTAAAGCTCAAAGTGATAGAGCCAGAGCCTTTTGGACTTCGTTTGAAGTCGAATGATTTACTAAATATTTTTTCTAGTTTTTTTGCTATTTGTTTATCCTCTATTGTTAATGGTTTTTCTACACGAGTGGTTTTTGGTTTGAATTGTAATTTTTCTCCACGTGCTAGTTCTTCAACTTGACGAACTGATAATTCATTTTCAACAGTCATGGCAAAGATAGCAAGTTGCTTATCTTCATTTTCAATGCTTAATAAAGCACGAGCATGTCCCATTGAAATATCTTTATCACGCACCGCTTTTTGAATCACTGCCGGTAATTTCAATAAACGTAAAAAGTTGGTTACCGTACTACGTTGTTTATTTACCTTCTCGCTTAATTGTTCTTGTGTGATGCTACATTCATCAATTAAACGCTTATAACTTAAAGAAACTTCAATTGGATCTAAATCTTCACGTTGAATATTTTCAATTAATCCCATTTCCAACATCGCTTGATCATTAGCTACGCGAATGTAAGCTGGTATTTCTGTTAGCTCTGCTAATTGCGAAGCTCTGAATCGACGTTCACCAGAAATTAATTGGTATTTGTCATATCCAAGTTTACGAACAGTGATTGGTTGAATGATACCGTGTTGCTTGATTGATTCTGATAATTCCTGTAAAGCAATTTCTTCGAAATTGGTTCTTGGTTGAAACGGATTGGTTTCAATATTTTTTATTTTAATAATAGCGATTGAGCCCACAACAGGGGTGCCATCGCCACTTTGTTTGGTTGTAATATCTGTTTTAGCATTTTCTAACAATGCGCTTAATCCTCTTCCTAATGCTGGTTTTTTGTTGCTCATTTTATCCTTCGTTAAATTCTGATTCTTCTTGTGTAAATGTCATGGTGCGATCTTCATCGCTAATTTTAGTTAATCCATTGCGTTGCAATATTTCTCGTGCAAGGTTTAAATAGTTTACAGATCCTTTTCCAATGGCATCATGCATAATAATGGTTTTACCATGGCTTGGCGCTTCTGCTAATTTAGTGTTACGCTGAACAATGGTATTAAATACCATATTTTGAAAATGCATTTTCACTTCTTCTACCACTTGATTCGCTAATTTTAAGCGAGGGTCATACATGGTTAATAAAACGCCTTCTATATCTAATTCCGTATTGATGTGAGCTTGAACTAATTTAATAGTTTGTAATAATTTACCCATTCCTTCTAAGGCGAAGTATTCACATTGAACAGGAATAATTACGCTATCAGAAGCAGCAAGGGAATTAATCACCGTTAATCCTAAAGATGGACAACAATCAATGATGATAAAATCATAGTCATCCTTTATTTTATTTAATGCCGCCTTCATCATGTAATCTCTGTTTGGAAGATTAACAATTTCTAATTCAATCGCAACTAAATCTGTATTAGTAGGAAGCAAAAATAAATTAGGGGTTTCCGTTTCTAAAATAACTTCGTTAGGATGTTTATTATCAATGATACATTCGTATAAACCTGATTTTACATTTTTAGGTTCAATACCAACTCCTGACGTGGCATTAGCTTGAGGGTCAGCATCCACTAAAAGTGTTTTATATTCTAAAACAGCTAATGAGGCCGCTAAATTAATAGCTGACGTTGTTTTTCCTACTCCTCCTTTTTGATTGGCTATTGCTATTATTTTTCCCATATGTTTATTTGCTAATCGTTTCCCCTATTTCTAAAAGCGTTAATTTGTTCCCTTGTATTTTAAATTTCCGGATAGCTTCTTGTTTGTCTATCTTAATGTATTCATTAGTGTCAAAATGCATTCCTATCACATCATTACAATTGATGAAATCTTTGCAACAAATAATGGCATTGTCAACACCCATGGTAAAATTGTCGCCAATAGGTAATATGGCAAAATCGATTTTACGGTATTGGCCTATCAATTTCATATCATAGGTTAGTGCTGTATCTCCAGCGAAGTAAAAGTTTTTATCACTGCTTTCAATCACAAATCCCATTGGATTGCCTCCGTAAGAGCCGTCTGGTAAACTACTACTGTGAACTGCATTCACACATTTAATTGAACCGAAGTCAAATATTTTTTTTCCACCAATATTCATTGGATGAACATTTTCGAGACCTTGTTTTTTTAACCATTCTGTAATTTCATAAACAGAAATAACGAGAGCATTAGTTCGTTTGGCAATTTCTATAGCATCCGCAAGATGATCCCAATGACCGTGAGAGATTAAAATATAATCCGCCTTAATTTTCGAAATATCGATGTGGCTAGCAAGTGGGTTATGCGAAATGAATGGATCAAACAACAAATGTTTGCCATTAATTTCTACTTCAAAACAAGAGTGTCCGTAAAATGTAATATTCATGGTAAAAATGATAAAAAATTAGTGCTTTTTGTATTGAGTAAATTTAAACTATTTAGGGGTTTTATCTGTTTTTAGTTTTTAACAGTAAAATTCATAACTTCGTCAAAATGTTAATAATATAATGCACTCAATTACAATCATATCAGCTACAAACAGATTAGATAGCAATACTGAAAAAGTGGCTAATTATTATTTTTCAGCCCTAAAAAGCAAGGGAGCCGATGCTAAGCTATTTAGTTTGAAAGATTTACCCGAATCTGTTTTGCATTCTGATTTATATGGCAAACGTTCTGAGACGTTTCAGAAAATTATTGACACGTATGTTGAGCAACAAACAAAGTTTGTCTTTATAGCACCTGAATATAATGGAAGTTTTGCAGGTGTTTTAAAAGTGTTTTTAGATGCTGTTCCCCCTAAAACGTGGACTGAAAATAAAGCATGTTTGGTGGGAGTTTCTACAGGTAGGGCTGGTAATTTAAGAGGAATGGAACACTTAACTAATATTTTAAATTATTTAAAAATCAACGTCTATCATAACAAGTTGCCAATAAGTAGAGTCGATACTTTATTGGATGAGCAAGGCAGTTTAACAGATGCCGATACCTTAAAAGTAATTGATTGGCAGTTAGAAGGATTTCTGAAATTTTAAATTCCCAAATCATTTCTTTTTTTACTCAATTCATATCCTTCATCAATCAGTAAATTCTTGCTTTTGCTGGCGGCTACGGCTAATTCGTCGCATCTGTTGTTTTCTTGATTAGAAGCATGACCTTTTACCCAAATAAATTTGATATGTTGTTTTTTTTGAATTTCGAGAAAGCGTTTCCATAAGTCAGGGTTTGCTTTATCTTTAAAACCTTTTTTTGCCCAACCATATACCCAACCTAGATTTATAGAATCAATCACGTATTTGGAATCGGAGTAAACAACCACATTTGAATTTTCTTTTTTTAAAGTTTCTAAGGCCACAATGATGGCAATCAATTCCATACGGTTATTAGTGGTTAATTTAAAACCATAAGCTAGTTCTTTTCTTTGTTCCTTATACTTCATCACAATCCCTAGTCCTCCAGGGCCAGGATTTCCGCTACAAGCACCATCTGTGTATATTTCTATAACATCGCTATTCATTGTGTTCAAATATAGGTTTATTCGTATAAATATTGATATACTCATTGATGAAAATCAATAAAATAGTTTAAAAAATAAGGTCTTCCATTGTCATTTTTTTATATCTTTAAAACCTATAAAAATTGAGCTATGGCAAAGAAAGTAGTTAAAAAAGCGAAGAGTATATTCACCAATAATTCTTTAAATTTTTTAAAAGATTATATAAATAATCCTTCACCAACTGGTTTTGAAAGTGCTGGTCAAAAAATGTGGTTAAATTACATTAGTCCATATATCGATCAACATTATGTGGATACTTATGGTACGGTAGTAGGAATCATTAATCCTCAGGCGCCCTATAAAGTTGTGATTGAAGCCCATGCCGATGAAATATCTTGGTTTGTGCATTATATCACTAAGGATGGATTTATCTACCTACGCCGTAATGGTGGAAGTGATCATCAGATTGCGCCATCTAAACGAGTTAATATTCATACAGAGAAAGGAATTGTAAAGGCGGTATTTGGTTGGCCAGCTATTCATGTGCGTGATGCAGCTAAGGAAGAAACACCTTCTTTAAAAAATATTTTTCTAGACCTTGGATGTAAAAGTGATAAAGAGGTTGAGGAGCTTGGTGTTCATGTAGGTTGTGTGGTAACTTATGAGGACGAGTTTATGATTTTAAATGATCGCTATTTTGTGGGACGAGCTTTAGATAATCGTATAGGCGGTTTTATGATTGCCGAAGTTGCTCGATTATTAAAGGAAAGTAAAACCAAACTTCCTTTTGGTTTATATATTGTCAATGCTGTTCAGGAAGAAGTTGGATTAAATGGAGCGACAATGATTGCCCATAAAATAAAACCAAATGCAGCAATCATTACAGACGTATGTCATGATACACAAACTCCAATGATGAATAAAATTACGAGCGGAGATTTAGCTTGTGGTAAGGGACCTGTTTTGTCATATGGGCCAGCTGTGCAAAATAATTTACTAAAAGTAATTATCGATGCGGCTACAAAAAATAAAATTGATTTTCAACGTCAGGCAGCTAGTAGAAGTACAGGAACCGATACCGATGCTTTCGCATACAGCAACGATGGTGTAGCTTCGGCGTTAATATCATTACCGCTTCGATATATGCATACAACCGTTGAAAGCGTTCATAAAGATGATGTTGAGAATGTGATAAAATTAATAATCGCTTCCTTAAAAAACATTAAAAATAATCACGACTTCAGATATTTGAAGTAAGGTTAAACTTTGTTATTAAGCTAAAAAAGGATTAATAACTGACGCATAATTATAAATTAAAGATGGCTACTATATTAGATTCTATATTAAAAGGTGCAGTTAAATTAGGTAATAAAATTCCTAAGAAGACGAACTATTATGCTCAACAAACAAAGGTTTTAAAAAAATTGATGACAAAAGCTGAACATACAGCGTTTGGCGAGCATTTTAATTTTACAAAATTGCTACAACAAAAAAATCCGATAGAGGGTTTTCAATCTACGGTTAAAATGTATGATTACAGTAGTATTTATAAAGAATGGTGGTATAGAGCTCATAAAGGCGAACCTTATGTATGTTGGCCTAATCATATAAAGTATTTTGCATTAAGTTCAGGTACATCTGAGGCAGCAAGTAAGTATATTCCTGTTACGAAGGACATGTTGAAAGCTTTTAAAAGAGGAAGTGTTAGGCAAATTGTAGCCCAAGCTAATCATGATTTGCCAAAGGAACATTTCTCTAAAGGAATGTTGATGATTGGTGGTAGTACTTTGTTGGATTTTAATGGTAGTCATTATTCTGGCGACTTAAGTGGCATTACAGCCGCTAATATTCCTGTTTGGTTTCAGCGATTTTATAAACCTGGAAAAACCATTTCGCGATATAAGGATTGGGAAACTAAATTAGCTGAGATAGTCAAAAGTGCTAAAGATTGGGATATAGGAGTTATTGTAGGGGTGCCTGCATGGGTACAAATTTTAATGGAGCGTGTTATTGAACATTATAAAGTTGATACCATTCATGATATTTGGCCAAACTTAAGAGCTTATGTTCATGCTGGTGTATCTATTGAGCCGTACAGAAAAAGTATAGCAAAATTAACGGCTTTCCCTTTAATTTTTTCTGATACTTATTTAGCTTCAGAAGGTTTGATTGCTTATCAAGAAAGGCCAAACCCTCAACAAGGTATGCGTATGTTATTAGATAACGGTATCTTTTATGAATTTGTTCCTTTTAATGAAGAAAACTTTGATTCGGATGGAAACATGAAACCTGGCGCAAGTGCATTAACCATCAAAGATGTTGAATTAGGCAAAGATTATGCTTTATTGCTTTCTTCTTGTTCAGGTGCTTGGCGTTATTTAATTGGCGATACTATTCGGTTCACAGATTTGGAACATGCAGAGATTGTAATCACAGGACGTACCAAACATTATTTAAGTTTATGCGGAGAGCATTTATCAGTTGAAAATATGAGTCGTGCTATTAAGTTAACGGCTGATGATTTGAAAATCGAAATTAATGAATTTGCAGTAGCGGGTGTTCCTCACGGAACATTATTTGCACATCAATGGTACGTGGGCTCTAACAAATCTGTTTCTGAAAATGAGATTAAAGAACGTTTAGATTTTCATTTAAAGGAAATTAATGATGATTACCGAACAGAACGCATTGCAGCTTTAAAAGATGTTTATGTGAAGGTATTACCTGATAATGCATTCATTGATTTTATGGCTTCTAAAGGTAAACTTGGGTCAGCCCATAAATTTCCAAGAGTTTTAAAAGGCAAATTATTAGAAGAATGGCAGACGTTTATTTTAAATTATAATCATACATTTTGATTTTAAGTTTAATATATCAGGCAGTTGTCATAGTATTGTTACTTACGTTTTCGTTTGGACCAGCTTTTTTTGCTTTAATTAATACAGGCATTAAGTTTGGCTATAAAACGGGTTCGTTTTTAGCAATTGGAGTGGTGATGAGCGATTTCTTTTTGTGTTTATTAATATGTGTTTTGGTGCATTTTGGAATGTCTAATTTGTTGCATTCAGAAAAAGCGCAAACTTTTTTCGCGATTATGGGGGGCATTATTCTAATAGTATTTGGTGCATTTTTTTTTAAAAAACATTCTGTTAAAACAGATGACATCATTGATATCGAAAATCAATTACCTAGTTCTAAACTGATGTTTTTAAAAGGTTTCTTTTTGAATTTGTTCAATCCAACTGTATGGTTATTATGGTTAGCTAATGTTACAGCGATAAGTAAAACTCTAGATTATTCTATGGTGAAAATGATAATGTTTTTTAGTATTGTTTTAGGGGCTGTGTTATTAGTAGAATTATTTAAAGTGAAATTAGCAGGAAAAATAAAACATTATTTAACCGATAAAATCATGACAGCGGTTAATTATATTACAGGCACAGCATTGATTATTTTTGGGTTAATATTAATTTACAATCACTATTTCAATAGATAATGGCAAATCAAATTTTTGATGAATTACGAAAAAAGTTAGGAGAAAGTATCAAATCTTTTCCTTACGTATACATGTTTAAGTTTATTATTAAAGCAGATAATAAAACAATGGCATTGGTTGAAGTGATTTTTGATGATGATGCTGAAATCATCCAAAAGCAATCTGCTAAAGGTAATTTCATTAGTATTACCGTTAAACAAGTCGTGATGAATGTGGATGATATTATTACTATTTATGAGAAGACGGCAGAGATAGAAGGAGTAATGTCGTTATAATGTCAGTTTTTGAATTACATAATTCAGTCCTTCACATTAAAGTTAATTCTTTTGGTGCTGAACTTTGTTCAGTGATTTCAAAAGATTTGGCTATTGAATATATTTGGCAAGCCGATCAAACAATCTGGGGCCGCCATGCACCTCATTTGTTTCCTATTGTAGGGAAATTAAAAAACAATACATTCCTCTATCAAACAAATTCACATCAATTATCACAACATGGGTTTGCAAGAGATCATGAATTTATTTGTATTGAAGAACGTGAAGATTTTTTATTATTTGAATTTACTGCTAACGAATGGACTCTTGAAAAATATCCTTTTCATTTTAGTTTACAAATAGGGTATAAACTAGTTGATCAAAAATTGGAAATCAGTTACTCTGTTTTTAATCCAGATAGTAAGGAATTATATTTTTCAATTGGCGCTCATCCTGCATTTAATTGCCCATTAATCTCAGGCGAAACATTTGATGATTATGAGTTATGCTTTCCTAATAAAGAAGAGTTAATACTAAATGTTTTGAAGGATGGATTGATTACTAAAGATACTAAAAGTTTAAAATTAGTTCATCATACACTTCCGGTATCTAAACAATTGTTTAATAATGATGCATTGGTTTGTATGAATAGTCAACTTAGTGAAGTAATTTTGAAATCTAGTAAAACAAATCATGGTGTATCTTTAGTTTCTCGTGATTGGCCTTACTATGGTATTTGGTCTAAAAAAGACACTGAGCAATTTGTGTGTTTGGAGCCGTGGTATGGAATTGCTGATTATGAGGATACCGATGGGAAATTGGAGAATAAAATAGGTATCATAAAAGTTGACTCAGAGCAATATTTTATATCTTCATTTGAAATATCGTTTTTTTAAATGATGAAAAAATCAGTTTTGATAAATACAATACAAATTCATAATTTTAACTTGTAAAGAATACACCAATATCATGATACAAATATTAAAATCTCGCATCCAAACTTCAATTGATTTAAAAACCTCTTTATTATCAAATGAAGTCTTATTAAATAGTGTTTTATTAGTTGTTAATGATATTGTTACCTGTTACAAAAATGATGGTAAGGTATTATGGGCAGGTAATGGTGGTTCTGCTGCCGATGCCCAGCATTTAGCAGCAGAGTTAAGCGGTCGTTTTTATTATGACAGACCTCCATTGTTTAGCGAAGCACTTCATGTAAACACTAGTTATACAACTGCTGTGGCTAATGACTATAGTTATGATGTGATTTATAGTCGTTTAACAAAAGCAATGGGACGAAAAGGAGATGTGCTCATTGGGATGTCAACAAGTGGTAATTCTACCAATGTGATTAAAGCATTAGAAGTAGCAAATGAAATAGGAATGATTACAGTTGCTTTTACAGGTGAATCTGGCGGTAAAATGAAAGACTGTGCAAAGTACTTAATTAATATTCCTTCTAAGGATACTCCACGTATTCAAGAGTGTCATATGATTTTAGGGCATACTATATGTGAGTTAGTAGAAATTGCTTTATTTCCAAAGCCATAATTTACATTGCTTAAAGAAGCGATCATATTAGCTGGTGGATTTGGTAGTCGTTTACAATCAGTTGTAAACGATGTTCCTAAGCCAATGGCTCCCATTAATCATGAACCGTTTTTAAATTATGTGTTCGATTACTTAAAACATTATCATATTGAACATGTGGTTTTATCGACTGGGTATTTAGCTGATAAAATTACAGATTATTATAAAAACCAATTTAACGGCATTAGCATTTCTTATACTAAAGAAATGAATCCACTAGGCACAGGTGGTGGTATTCGTTTGGCAATGGAACAATGTACCAAAAAGGATATACTGGTGTTAAATGGCGACTCGTTTTTTGATGTAAACTTATATCGTTACTATAATCAACACACATCATTTCATTCCGATTGCTCTTTAGCGCTCAGGAAAGTTAATAACGCTGCGAGATACGGCACCATCAAATTAGGAAATGGGTTTATAAAAAGCTTTAAAGAAAAAGATAATATAGAACAACCAGGATTGATTAATGGAGGTGTTTATATTTTAAATAGAGAATTGTATTTAGGTAAAACTATTGCAAATGAAGCGTTTTCAATTGAAAAAGATTTTTTTGAAAAACGAATTAATGAACTGAATCTATTAGGGTTTGAATACGATGGCTATTTCATAGATATTGGTATCCCCGAAGATTATAAAAAAGCACAAGATGACTTTAAAGGATTTGAATATAGATAATAGCTGGACTCTATTTTTAGATAGAGATGGTGTGATTAATAAAAAATTAGAAGATGATTACGTAAAACACACCACGGAGTTTGAATTCATTGATGGGGTTTTAAATGCTTTGCGAATATTGAATCCTATTTTTAAAACCATTGTTGTGGTAACTAATCAACAATGTATAGGTAAGCGTATTATATTTCCTGAGGATTTAGATTTAATTCATCAAAATATGTTGTATGAAATAAATTATCTAAAAGGCAGAATTGATAAGATTTATTATTCTCCCTATTTAGCCATAGAAAATCATCCAACTCGTAAGCCTGGAATAGGCATGGCATTGCAAGCACTACAAGATTTTCCGCATATTGATTTTAGTAAATCAATTATGGTGGGAGATAGTATGAGTGATATGGAGTTTGGACGAAACGCTGGAATGAAAACAGTTTATATACATCAAGAAGCTAAATTGGATGAGCGTATCGATTTTAATTTTAAATCTTTAATATATTTTGCTCATTCATTAACACAATAATAGGATGTTAAAAGTATCTATCATAACAATTACCTATAATAGTGAGTTAACTTTAATAGAGACGATAGATTCTGTGTTGTTGCAAACCTATCCAAATATTGAATATATCATAGTAGATGGTCATTCAACTGATTCTTCAATATCGATTATTCATTCATATAAAGATAAAATTTCAAAGTTTGTTTCGGAAAAAGATCGTGGCTTATATGATGCGCTTAATAAAGGTATTTCTTTAGCCACTGGTGATATTATTGGTGTTTTGCATAGTGATGATTTTTATACCAGCTCTAAGGTTATCGAAAATATTGTTCAAATATTTAAGACTCACCAGGCTGAGGCGGTTTACGCTGATTTATTTTATGTCGATAAAAAAGATACTGATAAAATAATTCGTCATTGGAAGTCAGGGCATTATAAGCATGGTATGTTTATGCATGGTTGGATGCCACCTCATCCTACTTTTTTTGTAAAGAAACATATTTATGAAAAGTATGGGCATTTTAATTTAGATTTAGTGTCAGCTGCTGATTATGAATTGATGCTTCGTTTTGTCCATAAGCATCAAATTAAATTAGCTTATTTGCCCGAATTCATTATAAAAATGAGGGTAGGGGGCAAAAGTAACCTTAGTTTGAAAAATAGAATTCATGCTAATAATGAAGATCGCAAAGCATGGAAAATAAATGGTTTAAAACCATATTTTTATACTACATACTTAAAACCACTCCGTAAAATTATCCAATTATTTAAACGCTAATTTTATACTTTAATCAAAGTATGTATTTTAAGTTAAGGTTGTAAAATAACTGTTTTAAACGTCGAGCTTGATTTTGAATTTGAAATGGTTGTAAAATAAATGCCATTTGATAATTTAGGTAAACTAATGTCAATTTGATGCTGGCTATTCATGACTAAATCTTTTTTCTCAAATACTAATAAACCTTCGGTATTATACATTTTAATCATTAAGGCTTCCTGATCTAAAACGATTGGTTTAATCGTAAAATTACCGTTGCTTGGATTTGGATAAATTTCAAAGTCAGAAACTTGATTGGTATAATGATATAATCCTGTTTGATAAATTAATTGTTTTAAGGCTTGATAGGCATTTATTTTACCAGCTCCCCATAAAACAGGATTTGGAGTTGCAGTAGTGTAAGTATCTTTAATAGCAGTTTGTGCAATAATACCTTTTATTTGACTTGGCGTTAAAAGTGGATTTACTTGTAACATAAGCGCAACTATTCCTGTGGCCATCGGTGATGACATCGAAGTTCCACTCATTTCTCCATAATAATAGGTTTGACCATTTAAAGGACTCACAAATGATTTTACAACATTAGTTCTTGATGACCCAGTTGCAGTGTATGCTGTATCATACATACTAACTGCTGATGCAATTGTTAAACCTGGTGCGGTGATTTCTGGTTTATTTCTGTTATCGGTTGTAGGACCATGGCTTGAGAATGGCACTAATTTGTTGACATTGACATATGAGTTATAACTCCATGCAGAACCAGCAATATCTGTATACCCTACTTTTGAAGCATAGGCTCCAATGGTTATTGCTGAGTTTGTACAAGCCATTTCTCCAATAGTAAAGTCTGTATTACCAGCTGTAGCTCCAGCAACACCGCTCGTTGAAAATGAACCGTAAATGCCACTAGATTTGTCTACATAACCTTCCCAAGCATGAACAGTTCCTGAATTTGATTGAACGGTTAAGCATAAATTACGAGGGCTTTTACTATAAATATCTAAAAATGCATGAGGTTTTAAATTGTAATCTGAAGCAATTAAACTTAGTTTAAAATAACATGTATCATTACTATTTCCAACGATAAAGGTATCAATACTTGAATTATTTAATGTAAAGAATCTTGTTTCAGAAACTAATGTCATGATGTTGTATAGAGATAATTTTACTTTAAATACTTGTGATGGATCTCCCCATACATCTACCCAGGTTTTTTTCTGAGGGTAAGAGGTATTGAAATTCACAACAGTTTTTAATAATGTATCTGTTGCAGTAAAACTTTTTTTAACGTGCACGTTATTGGTGCCATTATTTCCAGCAGAAATTACAAATAATTTTCCAGCACCTGTTAAGTTATCACATGCTTGACTAAATAGTGATGTTCCGTCATGAGGACCTACTGTGCAGCCCCAGCTTAAATTAACAACTGCGGGTTTATTTTGCGTTGTCGCATAATTATAAACATAACTCATACCGTCTATAATATCAGACATACCAGCACTTGTCCATTGAGATGCTGGAGGAGTAATGCCTACCATTACAAGATCACTTTCGTATGCCACGCCTCTATATTTTCCTGGTGTTTGACTTCCGTATCCTGACCCAGAGGCAATTCCAGAAACGTGAGTTCCATGAGTTTGTAATGCATTGTCAGTTCCTTTAGTGACCATGCTTAATGAATCAAATAATTCATGTCCGTATGAAAAACCTGAAGGTGGTGTTCCATTAGTTTGTTGTTCCCACACACGTTTAATTCTATATGTAGTTCCTAAAGTGTCATAAAATGCTGGATGAGTATAATCTAAACCTACATCTAAAATACCTACTACCACATTTTTACCAGTATAAGCCATGGGTAGTCCAATTCCCATATGAACAGAATCTACTTTGGTAGTTTTGCGGGCTATGTCTAAATTTGAGTATATAGGTTCATCTAACTGAACATATTCAATCCCATTAACTAATATAAAATCATTGAAATGACTTTCAGGAATTTGAACAGTCCAAATATTTCCAGCTTTGGTGCCAATATTTACGTTCAGTGCTTTTAATGCGGCTTCATCAATATTTGGCAATATTTTTATAAATGCGCTTAAATAATAAGTGTTGTGAATTTTTTTAACTACAAAATTTGAATTTTCTATTTTAAAGTTTATGTTTTTTTTACTGAGCATGTATTGCTGACTTAAGGCTGATAATTTAGCTTTAGAAGCATTTTGCCCAAAACTATTTTGGGATATAAGGACTATAACTAATAGTTGTAAAAAGTATTTCATAATAAATTATTGAATGATTTTAAAATTAACTAGATTGGTTTAGCAAATGTGTTGCGCATCGTTGGTGCTTATAACAAATATATTGTTTTATAAAATGAAATGATATTTATTTTCATTAATTCTAAAGTTTATTTAACAATCCTTTTTCCAAAAAATAGATTTTTTTTAATATTCAGTTTATTTCATTTTGATTTTAATTACATTCGATTTTTGTTAAAAAATAACATTAAAAATTTATTTATATTAAATAGTTGACCTATTAAAAATTATCCATGAAAAAATACTTTTATTTAATTTTCAGTTTACTTATTTATTTGTTTTCTAACGCACAAACTAATCATTGGGAAACAGCGGTTTATGAAACAGATACTTGGAAATATGTTGTTCCAGTTTCTGAACCTGATACTAATTGGCGTA
Source organism: Bacteroidota bacterium (assembly GCA_947450025.1). Taxonomy (GTDB): domain Bacteria; phylum Bacteroidota; class Bacteroidia; order B-17B0; family Aurantibacillaceae; genus UBA4416. The sequence continues at coordinate 74,148 of CANFTW010000008.1, forward strand.
AAATCACTTTTAATGCTAGTTCATGGTTAAGTGGCCAAGGTGGTTTTGGCTTTGGTGATTCCGATGATAATACAACGATTTCTCAAAACACCTCTGTATTTATTCGTGTAACGTTTAATATTTCTGATACCTCTCAAATAAATTCAGCAATACTCAATTCAGATTATGATGATGGATTTGTAGCATATCTTAACAATACTGAAATTGCAAGAGTGAATATGCCTGCAGGTGCGCGCCCAACATACAGTACTTTAGCAACTGCAAATCACGAAGCGGTTATGTATACTGGTGGAAAACCTGATTATAATGCCATCTCAGCCTCAGCATTGCATGGTATTATTAAAAACGGAACAAATGTTTTAGCTATTCAAATCCATAATATTACAGCAACCTCTTCCGATCTTTCATCTCGTTTTTGGTTAAATTTTTCTATTAAAAATAGTTCAACTTATTTTGGGGCAACACCTCCTTGGTTTTACGCACCTATTAATTTTTCTTCATCTAACTTACCAATAGTTGTTATTAATACAGGTAGTTTAAGCATTGTAAATGAACCTAAAATTATGGCAGATATGGGAATTATTGATAATGGAAATGGTATGCTAAATCATTTAACAGATCCATTTAATAATTATAATGGAAAAATTGGGATTGAAATTAGAGGACATTATTCAGCTAGTTTACCTCAAAAGCCTTATGGTTTTGAGACTTGGGATGCAACAGGAACCGATGTGAATGTCTCATTATTAGGAATGTCCCCAGAACATGATTGGGCACTATTATCTACTTATAATGATAAAGCATTTGTTCGAAACACACTTTCTAATAATCTTTTTCAAGAAATGGGACATTACGCAACCAATTCTAAATATGTCGAAGTTGTCTTAAATGGTCAATATCAAGGTATTTATATGTTATCTGAAGTTATAAAGCGAGACAATAATAGAGTTAATATAGCTACACTTAACACTACAGATATTACTTGGCCAGAGATTTCTGGTGGTTATATAATTAAAACTGATTATTGGAATTCTACTAATTCTTGGCAAACATCTTATAGCCCAATTGATCATCCTGGAATGCAAATTCATTTGGCTTACGATTATCCTTCTGAATTAAATATTGTTCCTTCTCAAAAAACATATATACAAGGTTTTATTTATGATTTAGAAACTGCATTATATGGACCGAACTATGCAGATCCCTTAACAGGATATAGAAAATACATGAGCGTTACCTCATTTATGGATTATTTTTTCGTAAATGAATTGGCTCGAAATGTTGATGGTTATAAGAAAAGTTGTTTTTATCACAAAGAAAAAGATGATAGTACGGGTACCATTGGAAAATTAAAAGCTGGACCTGTTTGGGATTTTGATTGGGCTTTAAAAGATATTTCTGATTGTTCTATTTTCCAAGCGACAGATGGTTCTGGTTGGTCTCACCATATTAACGATTGTAATACTGATAATTATTCCCCAGGATGGATGATACGTTTATTGCAAGATTCTATTTTTGCAAATGAATTAAGATGTCGTTATGAAAATTTGAGACACACAGTATTAGACACTACATACTTATTTCATTATATGGATTCTGTAAGTATATATTTGAATGAAGCGCAAAAACGTCATTACGGATATTGGGGACATATGGGACAAGCAACAGGTACACCAGAAATACAAGGGCCACGTATTTCATTTGTTCAAGAAATGTCGGAGTTAAAAGCGTGGCTTAGACGAAGAATAATTTGGATGGATGCTAATATGTTTGGTACTTTAAATGGGTGTTTAGTGACGGGTATTGAAAACTATGTAAATAAAAATAATCTTTCTACGGTATATCCTAATCCTTTTAATGAGGAAATTAACCTTTCTATATATTTAGAGTATGCTCAGGATATTAAACTATCACTTTTTAATAGTTTTGGTCAAGAAGTTATTATCCCAATTATAAAACAAGGTAAGCCACATGATAATTCAATTAAACTAGAATTACCAGACAATTTATCATCAGGATTATACATGTTGCGAATTAATACAGGTAATCGTTCTTGGACAAAAAGTATTGTTAAACCATAGTCTGAAGTTTAAAAAAAATACTTTACAATTTTTTGTAAAGTATTTTTTTAAATATTTCTATTTTTATTAGAAATAAGCAGTTTGAAAAATTATTATTTAACTATTTTTTCACTTCGAAAGTTTCGAAATTTCTAACTTCACCTTCTTCGGCAATGACTTCTGTAACTTTTGATAAAGGCGAGCCTACAAAGCACCAATCAATGAGTTTATTGATATCGTCTTCTAACCCTTCGGCCTCAATTAATACATCACCGCTATGCAAGTTTTTTACATAACCTGTTAGGTTACACTTTAAAGCTTGCGCGTGCGTGCAAAAGCGATAAGATACTCGTTGTACTTTACCTTTTACGGTGATGTTGTAATGACGTATCAAATTATTTGTTTAGTGTTTCTAAATTACGATGTTCTGTTTTATTTAATTCTTCTTTTGATAAAGATTTGAAATAATCGTACGTAATTTTTAAACCTTCAGCTCTGTTTACTTTTGGCTCCCAACCTAATAGTTGTTTCGCTTTAGTAATATCTGGTTTACGTTGTTTTGGATCATCTTTAGGCAATGCCAATGAAATTAATTTTTGATGCGAACCTGTTAATTTTAAAATTTCATCTGCAAAATCTTTTATACTAATTTCATCTGGATTCCCAATATTGACAGGCAAGTGATAATCACTCATTAATAAACGGTAAATGCCTTCTACTAAATCATCTACAAAACAAAAACTACGAGTTTGGCTTCCATCACCAAACATCGTTAAATCTTCACCACGTAATGCCTGGCCAATAAATGCAGGTAATACGCGTCCATCATTTAATCTCATTTTAGGGCCATAGGTATTAAAAATACGGATGATACGAGTTTCTAAACCATGTGTTTCGTGATATGCCATTGTTAAGGCTTCCATAAAACGTTTCGCTTCGTCGTAACATCCTCGAGGTCCCACAGGATTTACATTTCCCCAATACTCTTCTGTTTGAGGATGGACAGCAGGATCTCCATACACCTCACTTGTTGAAGCAACTAATACTCTTGCTTTTTTAATACGAGCAAATCCTAAAACGTTATGTGTTCCTAACGAAGATACTTTTAATGTTTGAATAGGGATTTTCAAATAATCAATTGGACTAGCCGGTGATGCGAAATGTAAGATGTAATCAATGTTACCTGGCACATGAATGAATTTACTCACATCATGATGATAAAATTCAAATTGAGGTAGTTTAAATAAATGTTCAATATTTTTTAAATCTCCAGTAACTAGGTTATCCATAGCTACCACCTGCATGCCTTCTTTAATGAACCGGTCACATAAATGTGACCCTAAAAACCCCGCTGCTCCTGTTATTAATATTCTTTTTTGCATAATGTCCTATTCTTACTAGTTTGTTCTAACGCCTATACAGTAGTAACTATATCCTAATTTTTTCATGTCTTGAGGGTCAAAAATATTTCTACCATCAAATAATACTTTTTCATTTAAACGATTGCTCACTTCATCAAAATCAGGCACTCTAAACTCTGGCCATTCGGTTACAATTAAAAGCGCATCTGCTTTATTTAATGTATCATACATATCCATCGCATATTCGACAGTGTCTTTTAAGGTATGCTTTGCTTCATTCATGGCTACAGGATCATATGCTACAACACTGGCTCCTTCTTTTAATAATTTATCGATGATAACTAATGATGGAGCTTCACGCATATCATCGGTTTTAGGTTTAAAAGATAAACCCCATAAAGCAAATTTCTTTCCTTTTAAATCTCCATTAAAGTGTTTTTTTACTTTATCAAATAACACTTCCTTTTGACTTTCATTCACGTTTTCAACAGCATTTAAAATACGCATATCGTATTTGTTTTCTTTAGCTGTTTTAATAAGTGCCTTAACATCTTTAGGGAAACAACTTCCCCCATAACCAACACCAGGGTAAATAAATTTAGTTCCAATACGAGCATCGCTGCCAATTCCTTTACGCACCATGTTTACATCCGCTCCCATAATTTCGCATAGGTTAGCTATATCGTTCATGAAACTGATTTTAGTCGCTAGCATGGCGTTCGCTGCGTATTTAGTCATTTCAGCGGACGGAATATCCATAAAGTAAATTGGATGTCCGTTCATTAAAAATGGTTTATATAATTTACGCATTAATTCTTCTGCTTCCGGTCTATCAACACCAACCACAATTCTGTCTGGTTTCATAAAGTCTTCAATAGCCGCTCCTTCTTTCAAGAATTCAGGATTTGAGGCTACATAAAAATCTAAATTAGAACCACGTTTTGCTAATTGTTCAGCTAAAGCTTTTCTAACTTTTTCAGCTGTACTCACTGGTACAGTACTTTTAGTTACGATAACAAGTGGATGAGTCATATGTTCTCCAACGCTAGATGCAACTGCTAAAACATATTTTAAATCAGCGGATCCATCTTCATCTGGAGGTGTACCAACTGCTATAAAAACGACTTCTGCATCTTGAATACTATCTTTTAAAGAGGTTGAAAAATGTAAACGCTTTTTGTCAACATTGCGTTTTACCATTTCATCCAAACCTGGTTCGTATATTGGTAAAATTCCTTTATGTAAATTATCAATTTTTTTTTGATCAATATCAATACAAGTAACATCCATGCCAACTTCAGCAAAGCATGTTCCTGTTACTAATCCTACATATCCTGTTCCTACGATGGCTACTTTCATAAATTTATTTCACTAATTCTAATAAGTTATCTGTAATATATTTTAAGGTTTCTTCATCCATTTCTGTATGCATAGGTAATGATAAAACCGTTGCACATAATTTCTCAGTGACTGGAAAATCTCCTTTTTTGAATCGGTCGCTTTTATAAGCATTTTGTTCATGCAATGGAATAGGATAGTAAATCATTGCAGGTATACCACGTTCTGCTAATTGCTCTCTTAATATTGTTCTATCTATGTTGTTTAATTGCAAAGTATATTGATGAAAAACATGCGTGGAGTTTTTTGCTCTGACTGGTGTTTTTAATTTTGGATGATTAGCTAAAGCTTTATCATAAAAGTCTGCAGCTTTATTTCTTGCAGCGGCGTATTCATCTATGTGTTTTAATTTTGCTTTTAATACAACAGCTTGTATGGTATCTAAACGAGAGTTTACTCCTAATACATCATGCACATATTGCACGCTTTGCCCATGATGTGCTACCATTCGTAATCTTTTTGCCAAAGTATCATCATTTGTATATATGGCACCGCCATCGCCATAACAGCCTAAATTTTTGCTTGGAAAAAATGATGTGCAGCCAATAGTTCCAATAGTTCCTGCTTTTGCTTTTGTGCCATTACTAAACGTATAATCAGCACCAATTGCTTGCGCTACATCTTCTATCACATATAAATTATGTTTCTTAGCTAAAGTCATGATTCTTTCCATATCGGCACATTGTCCAAATAAATGAATTGGAACAATCGCTTTTGTTTTTGGAGTAATCGCTTTTTCAATAGCTTCAATATTAATATCAAAGGTGTCGGGATAGACATCCACTAACACAGGCGTTAATCCTAAAAGTCCAATTACTTCTGCCGTTGCTACATAAGTAAAACTTGCCGTAATTACTTCGTCGCCTGGCTTTAAATCCAAAGCCATCATGGCTATTTGCAAAGCATCAGTGCCATTAGCGCATGGAATAACATGCTTTACGTTTAGGTATTTTTCTAAATCTGCTTGAAATTCTTTTACCGCTGGTCCATTAATAAAGGCAGTCGTATTTATGACTTCCTGTATACCTGCATCTACTTCTGATTTTATTTTTTCGTATTGACCTTTTAAGTCAACCATTTGGATTTTTTTGATAAGTGTCGTCATTCTATTCTGCAAATTATATCATGCGAATATAACGAAAATGCGCATACTTTATTTGAGTAAATAATAAAATAATTAGGCTTTTTTACACCCACCTAATTCATTCTTTAATTAAAAAAATCGTCTGAAAAATTCATCAAATATACTTTTTCGCTTGCCCTTGTAAACGCCGTATACAGCCATCTAATATATTCAACATTCAACATTTCTTTGTTTAAGTAGCCTTGATCTATAAATACGCATGGCCATTGACCACCTTGTGCTTTATGACAAGTAACGGCATAATTAAATTTCACTTGAAGTGCATTAAAGTAAGGGCTTTTTTTAAGGTAAGCCATGCGTATGCCTTTTATAGGTTGATCGGCAACATCCTCCATAACGGCTTCAAATAAAAACTGTTGTTGTTCTTTGGTTAATGCGGATGTGTCAGTATTTATTGAATCTAATAAAAGATTGAGAGTGATTTCTGGAGAGTTTGGATAGTCGCATAATTCAACGATGCATTCAGCAAAATTAAATCCATATAACTCCCGCCTTGCCGTTATTTTTTTTATTTGAAGACTATCTCCATTGGCAATAAATCCTGCTTCCGTTTTTTCATCTAGCCAAAAATAATTGTTTTTTACAACCATCATTAAATCACCTCCGCATAAATCATCATCCATATACCTTATTCGTCCCCTAACAGCTTGATTAAATAGGTTAGCTCGCTTGTTACTTCTTGTGACAATTAACACATCATTAAAGCCATATTTGCTATATGCATTGTTTAATGCATCTTCTAATTCATCACCACTTAATCTTACCACATCTTTGAAAGTTTGAAGTTTAGGAAATTCCTCGTTTTTTAATTGGATACATTCCCTTAAATGCGTAGCATTCATTAAAATTCCGCTAGCATCTTGCTGTCTAGCAACTTGTTTTAGTTCAATGTGTTTAATATTTAAGTGATAAGAGGCTTTCAAATAGTCGATATCTAAAGCTGGGCTTTCATTACTTCCTACTGGTGGTAATTGTGCTGTATCACCAACTAATATTAATTTGCAATTGTCTCCAGAATAAACATATTCAAATAAGCTCTCCAATAAACTTCCATAAACGGAATCAGAATTTGGATTATCTAGTCCAATCATTGAAGCTTCATCTACTATAAACACTGTGTTTTTGTGTAAATTTTCCGCTAAAGTAAATTGTACCCCGCCATCATAGGTTGGTATTTTTCTGAATATTTTTTTATGAATAGTTTGTGCTGGTTTTTCAGAATAATTTGATAATACTTTTGCAGCTCTTCCTGTTGGAGCAAGAAGGGCACTTTTCCATTTAAAAGTGGGCAAGGTTTTAGACAAAGCGGCCACCATGTTTGTTTTTCCTGTCCCAGCATAACCTTTAATAACCATGATTTCACGTTCATGATGATTTGATATAAATTCAGCTAATAGATTAATGAGGTTTGATTGATCATTTGTGGGAATAAAACTTAAATAGCTAAGAAATGTGGTCACGAATGACTGACTATTCATTGGAATATTCAAAGTGAAAGAAAAATTAAATTAGAAATCAAAGTCAGGACACCTATTAACACTATATTTTTCTCTTTCGTTACCTAATAATGCAATTAGAGGCGTAACACCAATCATAAATTCTAAGGTGCGAGGTGCTACAGTATTAAATTTATTAATGCTGTAGTCATAAGCAAATCCTGCGGTTACATTTCGTAAAAAGCGAATTTGGATAATTCCTGAAATGAAATCTTTATTTCTAACACTAAATCCCACACCAATTCTTTTTCTGTAATAGGCCATCATATTAAGTTCAATACTTGGTATGTTTGTAAAGGATGAGTGGATATTGACTGCAGGTTGTAAAACAATGCCATTATCGTAAAAGAATTTTTTACCAAAAGACACGTAAACTTGAGGAACTAATGCTGATTTATTGCCTATTTGTTTATCACCTTGTGATCTTTTGTTTTTATATAATTGATGAACAGAAATATCTAAAAAAGAAGTTTTGTTATTGATACTTATACCAGGAATAAAATCAGGATAAATGAAAAAATAATTTGGATAAGTTGAATTATATACTGGATCATCCTTAGAGATAAGGCTTCTATCTATCGCAAGATACCTTGTTCCTGCAAAGATTCCAAAGGCCATGGATGTTTTTTTATTAATTGGTAAATGAATAGTATATGATAAATAATAACTCTCATTTCGAAAAATACCCGCTCTTTCTTTATTCATTAAAAATCCGAAATTATGCCATCTTTTATAACTTCTTTCTGGTTTAATGGTGTAATTTGCACATAAAAAATTAGTGCCTGGAGCATTTCTAAATCCAATCCATTGTTGTCTGGTACCAGCAATAATTTCTACACCAGCGTTAATATTTGAACCAGCAGAAGCTGGATTATAAAAATAATTATTAAAGGTGAATTGAGTAAATTGTGCAGTTTGCTGTGCAATGGCAGTTAAATTTAAAAGTGAAATTATATATACAAAATACTTCATTATCTAATAATATTGACGTCTCCTTTAATAACATCTTTCTTGTTTGACTTATCTAAAAATAATATGTAGTAGTAAGGAGCGTCAGGAGTAGGAATCGTTAAACTTTTCCCATCCCAAGGTTTAAATTCATTTTCTTGATGATGTACTAATTGTCCCCAGCGATTGTAAACAAACAACTCGAAATTTGGAAAATATTCAATACGATAAATGTCCCATGTATCATTATAATCATCATTATTAGGCGTAAAGTGATTTTCTGCACTAGGAAAACATGCAACTGACTCAATGGAAAAATATATAGTTGTGTCTTTGGAGTTGTTGTCTGTTACTTTAACAGAATAGTCACCAACAGCTAATTCCTCAACAGCATTGGTTGTAGCGCCTGTGCTCCATAGTATTTGAATGGGACTTACTCCAGTGTTAATGGTAATAGAGGCTTGAGCTAATAAGCAAGGGTGCTCGTTTTTTGAAAAACTAACAGAAAGTGTTTGTGCTTTCGTGAAAACGAAACAAGCTATAGTTAAGAAAAATATGTAAGCATACTTTTTCATTTACAAATATCTTTTATTAAATCGTTCGCCGCTTCAATACCTTCGTTTTTGGCTTTAGTTAATGTTTCGCATGCACTAGCTTGATCTCCTATGTGTGTGTATATATATGCTAATGCAATGTAAGCCTCTGTATAATGATGATCTAGATCTATTGCTTTTTTGTAATCAGAAATGGCTTCAGTGTCGTTTTCTGATAATTCTTTCCAATAGCCTCGGTTATAATAAGCCATCGCATAATTAGCATTTATAGAAATGCATTTATCTAAATCTTTAATGGCATTGGAATAATCGTTTAATAATCCTTTTGCAAGGGCTCTATTATAAAGAGCTTTGTCGTGGTTAGGATTACTATCTAAAACTTTGTTGAAGTTTTCAATGGCATCAGGATACTTTTCTTTTTTAGCACATAATAACCCTTTTAAAAAATAAACCTCATAGTAATTTGGGTTAATTTGTAAAATTTGATTAATGGTAACGTTGGCTTCCTTTAGTTGGTTTAATTTTATTTGAGAATACGCTTTTAAATATAAAATACTATCGAAGTGAATTTCTGAAGATTCAATGACATTAATTTCGTCAATAGTTAATTGGTAGTTTTTAGTTTGAAAAATTTCCTTTACTTTCTGCTTTTTAGTTTGAGATACGATCTGAGTATATGTAAATAAGCATAGTAGACAGGTTAAATATTTCAAATGCGCAGTTTTCATATAGTTTCTTATCCTAAAAGTATTAATATTAATTTCAAATACAAATTATCTTATACTTTTTCTACCCAATCTCTGTTTTCTTTAATTAAATCTATGAGTTCATTGACAGCATTCTCGCTTGGAACATTTTTCTTTACCACTTCTTTTCCTTTATACAATGAAATTTTCCCAACTCCTACACCAACATAACCATAATCAGCATCGGCCATTTCACCAGGGCCGTTTACAATACATCCCATTATGCCAATTTTAATGCCTTTTAGATGATCTGTTCTTTCTCGGATTTTAGCAGTCGTTTCTTGTAAATCAAATAATGTTCTTCCACAGCTTGGACAAGAAATATATTCTGTTTTACTTATACGAGTTCTAGTAGCTTGTAAAATTCCGAAAGCAGTTGAATTTGTTAGTTGTGGAGATGCACAGTTTTGTTGTTTTATCCAAATGCCATCACCTAATCCATCTAATAGTAAGGCTCCAATTTCAGCTGAGGAACCTAACTGAAATTCTTGTTCAGAAATGTCTTTATAATTACGTTTAATAATCACAGGAAGTTTAATGCCTTGTTCAGATAATGAAATAAATAAACGTCTTAATTCTGGCATAGCATAAGGATTAAAACTGTCAGCAATTAATACAACATTGGTTGCTTTTTTTATTTTATCTACAAATTCTTTTGTAATTACATCTTTAGTTACGGCAATAAAATTCACCAAAGGATGCGTTTGTTCACTTTTAAAAAATTCTTCACCACAAAACAAAGGAAATTGTCTCACTGGATTTTCAATAGCTTTCCATGTTTCAGAATTATAAATAATACCTAATGTTCCAGGAATTTCAAAGTTTATAGTATTATCGGCAACATACACATAGTCGCAAGCAATATCATTGATGTTCCATTTATCCATTGGAATAGAGTAGTTGTAACCAACAGCGAAAAGTGTAGCAGGCGTAATAGCCTCTTTATTACTAAAATCAGCGATGATTCTCGGGACGTTATGTCCTCCAATATTTAAAACCGAATTCGAATTTCTTCTTTGATAATCGTAAGGATTATAAGATAGGTTTACTTTACCGTTTTCGGTATTTAAAGATTCTATTGGGACATGTTTACTAAGTTTCTCGATACTGTATCGATCAACTAACGCTTTTGCTACTGGTATTTCAAATTCTGGATCTTCGGTTAATGATACACGAACAGTGTCTCCTAAACCATCTTCTAATAATGTGCCAATACCAACTGCAGATTTGATTCGACCATCTTCTCCATCACCAGCTTCGGTAACTCCTAAATGGAGTGGATAATTACGATTTGTTTCTATCATTTTTTGAACTAATAAACGATAGGCTTGAACCATTACTTGTGTATTACTAGCTTTCATCGAAATCACAATATTATAATAATTTAAATCTTCACAAATTCGTAAAAATTCAAAAGCAGATTCTACCATTCCTAGCGGAGTATCTCCATAGCGGCTTAAAATACGATCACTTAAAGAACCGTGATTGGTGCCAATTCGCATGGCAGTACCGTACTCTTTGCAAATTTTTACTAATGGTGTAAATCGTTGTCTAATACGATCTAATTCTTGTTCGTATGCAGAATCGGTATATTCAATTTCCTCAAACTTTTTTTTGTCGGCATAATTGCCAGGATTTACGCGAACTTTTTCAATAACTCTTGCTGCAAATTCAGCAGCATTTGGTGTAAAATGAATATCAGCAACTAAGGGCGTTTGATAGCCTGCCGCTACAAGTTCTTTTTTTATGACTTCTAAATTTTTCGCTTCATTAATACTAGGCGCCGTAATTCTCACTAATTCACATCCAGCTTCAATCATTCTAATACTTTGCGCCACCGTAGCTTTAGTGTCCATCGTATCAGTAGTAGTCATACTTTGAAGTCGAATAGGATTATTACCACCAATTCCAATGTCTCCACATTTTACTTCACGCGTTAAAAAACGTTTATATTCAGTTAAGCTATTACTGTAGGGTAAATATAAATTCATTATAATTCGATTGTCTTTTAATTAAATATTTTATAAAGTATAGGTTTACTTGGGCTAGCATCATTTTCAAAACTAGCTATTTGTAAATTCAAAATATAGGTGCCATCATCAATTTCATTCGGCACAAAAATAAATTCAGTAATTGTTTTTTGAAATTGTGTGTTTTGAGGATATTGCCAAAATGCATGATGAGCTAGTAGTTTTCCTTCGTCATTTTCTTTGTCAATGGAAGGCATATCAATTAATAAATGCTCAATCCCAATTTCATTTAAAAATAAAATACCTTCTTCTAAAATATAAGGAGGATTGGTATTAGAATATTGCATGGTTAATTTGTTTAACCCATTAGATAAAGTTCTAATAATAACTGCTTCTGGTTTAGATTGTCCTATTGCTATTTGTAATTGTTTTTTTGTAATCACGTAATCACCATTCTCAATTTGTGTTGGCAATAATGTTATTACTTCAGCTAAAAACATAAATTGTTTTAGGCAATGATTAATCGTGATAAATTCTTTGCTTATGTGTCCCACGCATTCCGTATGCGTGCCATTTCCATGAGGATTAAATAAAATATTTCTAAAGTTTACAGAGCCGCCTTTAGCCACATCTCCTACCCAAGTTCCATTAATTACGGGTTCTAATTTCATTGAATCTAAATACCAAGCACTGACACAGTTTTTTTCGGTGCTTAATGGAATTGAAATATCAATAGGCTGGTATAAGTCTAATTTGTAATCTTTTCCTTTATGAAAAATAGTAGCAATCATCTTTTTTGTCAATCAAGTTATAAACGTTATAAATGTACAAACAGTTTCTATTTTTGTTTGGCTTATTTTTTAAACACTTTTTTGGTGAAATTATTTAAGAATGGGTTGGAATATATAATTTTGTATTTTTTCTGTAAAAAACCCCTTTTTAACAAAAAAAAGTTCAAAAAGTTTGATTTTTAATAAATATGCCCTAACTTAGTCGCCTAGGTATTTTAACTATACTTAACAAAAACTAAAAAACATTGGTATAACATGAAGAAAATTTTTACCACATTAACTATTGCTTTAGCAGCAATTACAAGCGTATCGTTCGCTCAGCAAGACCCGCAGTTCACTCAATTTATGACAAATAAATTGATTTACAATCCTGGTTACGCAGGTACAAGCGAAGCTATTTGTGCTAACGCTTTATACCGTCAGCAATGGGTAAATTTCCCTGGAGCGCCAAAAACTGGTTTGTTTAGTTTTGATATGCCAATTGGTCAATTGCCAATTGCAGTTGGTTTAAATGTGATGAGTGATCAAATTGGTTTTGATAAAACCTTATTTGCTCGTGTAGCATTAGCTTGGAACCGACGTATTTTTAATGGTGTTTTAGGTGTTGGTATTGATGGAGGTATTTTACAAAAACAATTTAACGGTACTTGGATTACTCCAGATGGTTCTGGTGTTTATGATGCTACTATTCCAGCGTATACTTCAGGGACGGTTACAGCAGCTAATCCAAATTTAAATAAATTGAGTTATGATTTTGGTTTTGGTGCATATTATACCATCGCTAACAGAATGTATGTCGGTATTTCTTCTACTCACTTAGCAGCTCAAGATATTAAAGCTAGTACTAATGTTAAATTTGCTTTAGCTCGTCACTATTATATTGTTGGAGGATACACCTTTGATTTAACTCAAGATCATGCTATTCAGCCAAATATTAAAATTAAATCTGACGCTGCTTCAACACAGTTAGATGTTAATTTAACATACATTTTTAGAAGAACATTGTCAGTCGGAGTGTCATACCGTATGCAAGACGCCATTGCACCTATGATAGGTTATAGATTCCAAAACGGGGCTTTAAAAGGTATGAGAGCTGGATACTCATATGATTTAACAACTTCTAAAATTAAAGGATATAGTTCTGGTACTCATGAAATTAGCTTAGGATATTGCTTCAATGTGAAGAAACCTAAAAAAATTACAACATACCAAAATGCAAGATTTTTAGATTAATTTGTAACCTTTTAAAAAAAAGTACGTTCAAGTCCCTTACAATCTTTATTTTTATCTGTTCATAACTTGTTAATAAAGCAAAGTGTCACTAAAAAGAAAGATTGGGATTATAAACAACAAGAAAGCGAAAAGAAATATTAAAGAAATTCTTTAGCTTAAAAATTAAACAAAAGCACTATGAAAAAACTGATTGTATTAGCTTCGTTTATTGCCGTTGTTACTGGTTGTAACAAACAGGCAGGAGAGTTAGTCGGCGTTACGGGCAGAGAACAATGGTTTCAGCCGGATCCATTTGGTACCTTATATATTCCTATGGGAAGTTACCATATGGGACCAAGTGACGAAGAGGTTACTATGGCTCACACAGCTAAATCAAAAATGGTTTCTGTTCAGGCATTCTATATTGATGATTCTGAAATTTCGAATAATGAGTATCGTCAGTTTGTTTACTGGGTTAGAGATTCAATTGCTCGTAAATTATTAGCTTTTGGTTCTGGACCTGATGCGGAAGCATTTCAGATTTCTCAAGATGATTTCTTGGGAATGTGGCCAATATACAGACAGGATAATAACCTTCAAGATCCATATATTAATTGGGATGAGAAAATTAAATGGGATAGTGACGATGATGACTATCGTTTAGATTTACAACCTTTATATTTACCAGAAGGGGAGCGTTTTTATAATCGTAAAGAAATAGATGCTCGTAAATTAAATTATGAATACTATAGAATTGACATTCGTTTAGCGGCTTCTAAATCGAACCGTTTCGTTCCTCAAAAGTCACTAGATATTCAAGATGCAGCTCATGAGTATAAAAAAGCTGAGTATATTAACGGTGTTCATTTAAATGATGGCCAAAATGGAACCCCAGGCCAACCTTCTACGGCTGTTGGAGATCCAGGTAAAGACCCTAAAACATTAGGAACATATAACGTTGAAGATCAAGTATCGGTTGGGCAAGGTAATTATGTTCCTCGTGAACGTAAAGGTGTTGATCGCTCAGTATTTATTTTAAAAGACGTTATTAATGTATATCCTGATACATTAGCATGGGTTCATGATTTTACTTATTCATTTAATGAGCCAATGACGAATATGTATTTTTGGCATCCAGCTTATGATGATTATCCTGTAGTAGGTGTTACTTGGAAACAAGCACGTGCATTTAGTATTTGGCGTTCTAATTTATTAAATAATTTTTTAATAGGAAATGGAATGACTATAGTTAATGATTTCCGTTTACCAACAGAATCTGAATGGGAATATGCAGCACGTGGTGGAAATGATTTGTCTCCATATCCTTGGGGAGGTCCTTATATCCGTAATGCTAGAGGTTGTTTCTTAGGAAACTTTAAACCAATGAGAGGTTCTTATATTGATGATGGTGGATTCCACTCAGTATATATCTATTCATATAATCCTAATGATTACGGTTTATATTGTATGGCTGGAAACGTATCTGAATGGACAAGCAATGCATTTGATGAGTCAGCTTATGATTTCGCTCATGATTTAAACCCTGATTATGTTTATGAAGCTCAGGATAAAGATGCTAACGTTTTAAAACGTAAAGTTATTCGTGGTGGTTCTTGGAAAGATGTTGGATATTATTTGCAAGTGAGCGCAAGAACATATGAATATCAAGACACTGCTAAGTGTTATATTGGTTTCCGTAACGTTATGACTTATTTAGGTCGTTCGAAAGGAGATGAGATTTAGTATATAAAAAAGTAAAACACAAACACAATATAAAATAACACAACCAAACAAACAAACAAACAAAACAATCACTAACTAAACAAAAAAGAGCTATGAGCAAACTTCCTAAAGTATCCGGTTTTAAAAAGTACTTACACTTGGCATCATGTTTCGGTGCAGCTGTCGTAATCATTGGAGCATTATTTAAAATTATGCACTGGCCTGGTGCTTCTGCTGCCTTAATTGGTGGTCTTGGTACTGAGGCATTATTATTCTGTTTATTCGCAATTGATATTCCTCATGAAGAGTATGATTGGACTTTAGCATATCCTGAATTAGGTGGTATGGGTGGTCATGATGAAGAAGGAAATAAATTGGATAGTGGTTTGCCAGTATCTGCGCAATTAGATGCGATGTTAGAAGAAGCAAAAATTGGACCTGCATTAATAGAAAGTTTAGGAACTGGAATGCGTTCGTTAAGTGAAACTGCCAACAAAATGGGTGATATTAGTAATGCAACAGTAGCAACTAATGAGTATGTGGATAGCGTTAAGTCTGCATCTAAAAATGTTTCTCATTTAGCTGACACATATAGTAAAGCAGCTGATTCAATTGCTATTTTAGCTGAATCAAATGATGCTGGTAATTCAATTGGAGGATCATTAAACAGCGTAGCTAAAAATTTATCAGCTTTAAATGCTACTTATGAATTACAATTACAAGGATCTCGTACTCATTTGGAAGCTACTGAGAAGTTTTATGATGGATTAGCTGATTTAATGAAAAATTTAAATGATTCAGTTGACGATACTAAAAAATATCGTGCTGAAATGTCTCAATTATCTACTAATTTAACAGCTCTTAATACTATTTATGGTAATATGTTAGGTGCTATGAATTTTAATAAATAATATTTAATCCAATATTAACTTAAATGGTAGGTTTTGCCTATCATTTGAGTTATGTAAATTCATTAAAACTTAATCTAAAAAACACTCAATACTATGGCAGGCGGCGGAAAAGAAACCCCAAGGCAGAAGATGATTGGTATGATGTACCTCGTACTTACGGCACTTTTGGCAATGAATGTATCTAAACAGATTTTACAAGGTTATTTATCTGTAAATGAAAGTTTAGTAAAATCAAAACAAAATTTATCAGACAATAATACTCGTGTAACCAAAGCTTTCGAAGCATCTTTAGGAGGTAATGCAGCAGCAAAACCTTATTATGAAAAGGCCTTGGAAGCACAAAAAATGATTGGAGAAATTGATAAGTATATCAGTGAATTAAGAGCAAAAATTGTTGCTCACACTGAACCATCAGCTTTAGAAAATGAGAAAATAGCTGATACCATGAATCTTAGAAATATGGAAAAAATGGATGACTATGATGTTCCTAGTCATGTTTTAGGTATTTCTGAGCCTAAAGAACCAGAAAAAGGTCCATATACTGCTTATGAATTACGTCAAAAATTAACGACTTTGCATGATAAATTAATATCGTTAGTTGATGGAATGCAAAAAGATCCTAAAACAAAATTTTTGGACGATGATTTTCAAGGTATTAAAAAGAAATTTTTATCTATTAAACCTACAGATAGTAAACGTGTTGAAGATGGCGTAGAATTTAACTGGGAAATGGATAATTTTTATCATTTACCATTAGCAGCGGTTTATACTAATTTAAATAAATTTCAAACGGATTTAAAAAACGTTGAAGCAGAGATCTTACAAGTATTCTCTGGTGCAAGTGGTAAGTTAGCTATTAAATTCGATGCAATTAAAGCTCGTGTGGTTGCTCCATCATCATATATTGCAGCAGGTCAACCGTATGAAGCGGATATCTTCTTAGCAGCATCTTCTTCTAAATTAGCAGCTGGTGATATGGAGATTTTAATTGGTGTAGATTCTGCAGCAGCAGCAGCAGGTGCTAAAGGAACACCAGTTCCTCTTCAAGGTGGTGAGGGTAAATACACTGCTAACACGGGTGGTGAAGGCGATCAAGAATATAAAGGGGTTATTAAATACAAAAACCCTGACGGTACGTTTAAATATTATCCATTTACTGGAGCATATAAAGTAGCTAAATCTGGCGCAAGTGTTTCAGCCGATCAAATGAATGTGTTTTATGCAGGCGTTCCAAATCCTGTAACAGCAGCAGCTGCAGGTATTTCTCCGGCAGATATTAGCGTAAGTGCTACTGGTGCTGGCGTTAAAGTGGCAGGTAAAGGAAATGGTAAATACGAATTTACTTTTTCTGGTACTGGAGAATGTATGGTATCTGTTTCGGCTAAAACGAAAGACGGAGTGAAATCTCAGGGTCCTCCAATTAAATTTCGCGTGAAACCTTTGCCAAAACCAGAATTAAAAATTGGTCCAAAATTCGCACCTCAAGATATGAAGAAGAATGACTTAGCTATGGTTAGTGGTTTAGGTGCGGGTGCTAATGGGTTTGATTTTCAGGCTAACTTTGTTGTTGTTACTTGGGAAATTTTAGGTAAGGTCAAAGGGAAAATTACTCCAGCTCAGGGAAGTGGTCCAATGCTTAGTGAAGAAGCAAAAGGTATTATTAAAGGAGCAGAAGTTGGTTCAAAAATTTATATTGATGCCAAGATTAAAGGACCAGATGGAAAAGTGAACTCAACAACTGTTGCAATAAAAGTTACTAAGTAATTCAAATTTATAATATTTTAAAATTAATACTATGATAAATTTCAGAAACATTTTATTTTTAGCTGTAATACTTTCAGCTTTAAATGTAAAGGCTCAACCTGGAGTATTCCAACCTGGAGATTACAGAGATGGAATTTATGATAAAGAAAATTCAGTTAACAGAAGATTTATTCCTTATACTCACCTTCGTGAAGGAGATGTTAATTGGGAAAAGCGTGTGTGGAGAAAATTGGATATGCGTGAAAAACAAAATCAGCAATTGTATTATCCAGTTGATATTGTCACAAGTAGAATTTCTTTAATGCAGTTAGTTTTAAAATATGTGCTGGCAGGTCAGATTATTGCTTTTGTTGACGAGGAATTTTTACAACCTTATGAATTATCGGCTATCAGAAATAAAATAGTGATTCAGGGTGATTCTGTTGATACTGAAGAGTTTTTAGCTGATGGGACTTCAGTTCCTATTCGTAAGCCTGGTGTTATTGACTCAACATGGATATATGCTAATTTCACTGAACTTGAGTTAAAAGAAGATTGGTTTTTTGATAAACAAAAATCAGTACTTGAGGTACGTATTTTAGCGATGGGTTTTAACGTATTAAAACCAGGTAAAGAGGAAATTGGACCTATTAATCAGTTTTATGTATATTTTCCTGCTTGCCGTCCTTTCTTTGCTAAGCATGAGGTTTATAATGCTAAAAATGATGCTGAGCGCAGAACCTTTGAAGATATTTTTTGGAAACGACAGTTTTCATCTGTCGCAACTAAAGAAACTAACGTTTACGACCGAACAATTGATAGATATGCAAGAGGTATAGACGCTCTATTAGAATCTGATCGTATTAAAAACGATATCTTTAGATGGGAACATGATTTATGGCATTTCTAATGTGATATAAAATTAAAAACCTCCTAAGAAATTAGGAGGTTTTTTTATGTATTAAATTTTAAATTATTTTATGGAGTACAGACTCCCTCCTTTTTCAAAAAGTTTATCAACTCCTTTTTCTATTTCAGGATCTTTTTCTAAAGCAGGGGCATGATGTGGTTTTATACGAGCATCAATAATCATATTATCACATCCAAAATGTTTATATTCTGTAAATGAATTGATGCCGTATACATCATGACTTGGATTAGAACGCGTAAAGGTTACCCATAACCAATTTTTTAAAGTTGCTGCTGTAAAATTTGCGTCATCTACAATAACAATCATTGGAAAGCCTTTTAAATCACTGTTTTTTTGATTGACTTCGTTGTTGAAATTTTCAAATTCCTGCTTTGCTTTTTCGTAGGATTCAAATTTATTGCCTTGTAATACTAATACACCAGGAAAACCAATTTGAGGATTTTTAAAAGTAATTAATTCTTTTAATGAATGATTAACTGAAGAGGATAGTTCTCTTATTTTCTCACCATAAGCCGCCACAATTAATTTGCTTCCGCTATTTAATCCAGTTCCACTATAATCTAATGTGTCAATACTCGTATTTGTTTGAAAATGCAAATCGCGCTTCAAATTTATACGTTCTAACATATATTGATAAAATTCCGATTCTTTATGTGTTGAAATTTTATTGGTTTCGTCAGCGGTAATAAATAGATATTTTGCTAAACTTAATTGTCCCTTACCTAAAATATGGTTTGCAATTGTTAGCAGCTCCGCTGGTTGTTTAGTTTGGTTATATGGAGTATAACGCTCGCTACCAATGGCTAATAATAATGGGTGAACTCCAGCGGCATCAACAGCATGCACCTCTTTTACGCCTGGAAGTTCGTACTTGATGGCGTCCCCAGTTAATTCATGAATGATTTGTCCAAAACTAGTATCCTCTTGTGGTGGACGACCAACTACCGTAAAAGGCCAAATAGCGTCTTCTCTGTGATATACGTTATGGACTCGCATTAAAGGAAAATTATGATTTAAACTATAATAACCTAAATGATCTCCAAATGGGCCTTCGGGTTTGTTTTCATTTGGATAAACTTCTCCAGTAATGACAAAATCTGCATCAGTGCTTAAGCAAAATCCATCTTGATAAGTATATCTGAATCTTCTATTGCCTAAAGCCCCAGCAAATGTCATTTCACTTAAGCCCTCCGGTAAAGGCATTACCGCAGCAACCGAATGACTTGGAGGGCCTCCTATAAAAATGGATACTTTTAATGATTTACCTAATTTGTTAGCTTTGCTTTGATGAACACCAATACCACGGTGTAATTGATAATGTAATCCAATTTCTTTATTTAAAATGTAATCGTTTCCGCTTAATTGAATTCGGTACATGCCTAGGTTGGCATTCATTATCCCTGGTTTATCAATATCCTCACTATATACTTGTGGTAATGTCACAAAAGCTCCACCATCCATTGGCCAATGTTTAATTAATGGTATTTTATCAATGGTTGTTTCTTTAAATATTATAGGCTTAGAAAATGGATTTTTTAATGGAATAGATGATAAAGCAGTTAATGATACATTAGCGTATTTAAAAGGATTTTTAAGCGCTTTAACAGGGTTGTTCTTTATTTCAATTAAGGTTTGAATTTTTTCAAGCGTATCTCTAAAAATAAATTTACTTCTTTCTAATGTCCCAAAAATATTTGAAGCGCATTTAAATTGAGTTCCTTTTACATTTTCAAATAGTAAAGCCGGACCTCCCATTTCGTGAATACGTAAATGAATTGCAGCCATTTCTAAATTTGGATCAACTTCTTCTTTGATTCTGATAAGATGATTGTTTTTTTCTAAATCATCTAAGCAATCTTTTAAACTCTTATATCCCATATCTTTTAAACAGTATAAAGATAAAGAGGTTTAAATTAATAATCATTTATAAAAAAAATCTTTATTCACAAACTTAACATTTGTTTTTTTTGTAACTTGTAATTAAATATAGATACCAATGCAAAAAGCAATAGTAGAAATAAAGAAACCTTGTTTAGTGAATTTGGATTTAATGAATTCAGATGAAAAAGGAAAATTTTGCACAGTGTGTCAAACTTCTGTAATAGATTTTACTAATAAGTCATCCGATGACATTGCTTTATATTTTCAAACCTATAAAAATGAAAAAATTTGCGGAAAATTTGATTCACGAATTGTAAAAACAGACAACAAGCTTGATTCTTTTGTCTTATTTCTATATTCTAAAAAATTAAAATTTGTAGCTGTAATTATAACTGGAATTTTAATTATCACAGGGTGTAAAACTAAAAAACACACTTCATCTTATGGAACTCCAAGGTTTTTAGATGAAAAGCCCCAAGTAATTGAAAGTTTAAAATAGATATTCGAACACACATGAAATCTCAAAATAATAAACAAATTGCCGACAAATGGTTTGCGGCGTTTAATGAACATGATTTAGAAAATTTATTATCATTATACGATGATCATGCTCAGCATTTTAGCCCTAAATTAAAAATCAGGAAACCGGACACCCAGGGTTTAATAAAAGGTAAAGCTGCTTTAAGAGAATGGTGGCAAGATGCGTTTGATAGATTGCCGAGTTTACAATATGAGGTGATAAAACTAACCGCTGATGAGGAACAAGTGTTTATGGAATATATAAGACATGTGGAGGGGGAAGAAGATTTATCAGTTGGAGAGGTCCTTCAAATTAACAATGGAGTAATTGTGTTTTCGAGAGTGTATCATGGTTAATAATTTAACAGCTATTAACTCGAATTACATAAATGATTTATTACCTTAGGTGTGTGATGAAAAAACTATTATTGATTCCATTATGTTTGCTATTAACTATTAAAGGCTTTGGTAGTTATATTTTAATCCCTATGGATGAAACTCAGAAGAATCATTTAAAAGCTTATGGGATTGCTTATTGGAGTTTAAAAGGAGAATTAGAAATACAGTGGTTAACCAATTATAGAGGAGGTAGCTTTTTAATTCCCAATTCAAAACCAGTTAGTACAGAATGCACGATAAGAGGAATTAGTTACGAAGTTATCTCTGATGCACAAGCTAATGGCATATTAGCTGACATTGCTAATCCAGAGGTTAATCAGGATGCTATAAAATTAGAAAAAGCGCCTCGTATTGCTGTTTATTCTCCTAAAATAAAACAGCCATGGGATGATGCAGTAACCTTGGTTTTAAAATATGCTGAAATTCCATATGATGTAGTTTATGACGAAGAAATTATCGGTGATAAATTAAAGGATTATGATTGGTTGCATTTACATCATGAAGATTTTACGGGGCAGTATGGACGGTTTTATGCTGGGTATCATCAAACAGCATGGTATCAAAACGAAGTAAAAGATAATGAAACCACTGCTAAGAAACTTGGATTTAATAAAGTATCTGAATTAAAATTAGCCGTTGCTAAAAAAATTAACGATTATGTTTTTACTGGAGGTTTTTTATTTGCTATGTGCAGTGCTACTGATAGTTACGACATTGCTTTAGCAGCAGAAGGAATTGATATTTGTGAATCAATGTTTGATCATGATCCTGCTGATGCAGCGATGAATAAAAAAATTGATTACACGAGAGGCTATGCTTTTGAAAAATATCAGTTGAGTACAAATCCTTATGAATATGAATTTTCCACCATTGATGCTACAACAACCAGAATGCAATACGGCATGACAAAAGATAATGATGTGTTTACGTTGTTTGAATTTTCGGCAAAGTGGGATCCAGTTCCAACCATGTTATGTCAAAATCACGAACAAACAATCAAAGGATTTTATGGACAAACAACAGCTTTTACTAAAACATACATTAAGAAAAATATTTTAATATTAGGTGAATCTAAAGCGTATAATGAAGCTCGTTATATACATGGAGATCATGGAAAAGGCACATGGACATTTTATGGCGGACATGATCCGGAAGATTATCAGCACAAAGTAGAAGATCCTCCAACGGATTTGAGTTTACATCCTAATTCTCCAGGCTATAGATTAATCCTCAATAATATTTTATTTCCTGCCGCAAAGAAGAAAAAACAAAAGACCTAATTTTCAGGTTTTTCATTTGTGCCGACTAGTATTATTAATGAATATTTTTATATACTATAATAGTTTCTAACATCATCACGTAAATTATATTTATTGGCCATTACTTCCCCTTATGCACCAGCACTTCTAATCAGGATAATGTCTCCATGTTTTGTTTCAGATAATTCAACTGCTTTGCCAAAGCAATAGCTAATTTAATTGAGGTTCATCATTCTCGTCAATGCGCATAAAATTTAATGCGGGTAATAAGGCAGAATCGATACCTAGTTCTTGTAAATGAAAATAGAATAGGGTGGTGCTCAATAATTCTCCTTGAGCAAGAATGGCTTTTTCTTCATTGATAGTAACATATCCAATATAAAAGAGCGTAGATGGTTAAAATAATTATAGTCAAATCATTTCCTTTTGTTTAAATTCAGTGCTAGTGTACAATTTATCTACTTCATTTTCATATAGTTCTTGTAGCTTATTAATCACATCATTAGATTTATAATGTTGTTTTAGATATAGGTTATTGCAAATTTCAACTAGAGTGCTAGTTGTGCCGCTCATGGCTGATAAAACAATAATTTATTTATCGTTGTTTGAAATTAATTGAATGAGTTTTTGCATACGTTCTACTGTTCCTACACACGTTCCTCCAAATTTTAAAATAGTCATATAGTATGATTTGTGATCCTGCAATTTGCAGATTAAATTGAATAATAATTGATTAAAGTTTTTGATGTATGTAAATCAATTCCTGATTCAGATATACGAAATTCAATTCGGCTCGGGCGAGCCTTACATTTATACTTTGATGTTATGTAAAAATGTTTTTTCATTTAACTGCATTCAAATGTATACGATTATTTATCAATCAACAAAAAACGCCTCGATAATTTCGAGACGTTTTACTGTTTGTAAATAAAAAAGTAATTTATTTATTAGTCTTTTATTAATTTATATGTTTTAATAGAATCCTTACTGGAAACTTTTAAATAATAAATTCCGTTTGCTAAATCAGAAATATTAATCGTTTTTGAAATGAATCCGTTTCCATCCATTAAACTTTTATATACTAATTTGCCATCAACAGAATGAATAAAAATTTCTGCATTTAACTGAGTGTTAGAATTAATTTCTATAGTAAATACACCTGTATTTGGATTAGGGTATACATTTAAACTCATATTGTCATTAAACTCTTCTATACCAACACACGCATTAACTAACAAGGTATCTCTCGCTATGTTAGAGCATCCGTTTGGAGCAGTATAGTTGTATGTAATAATATGAGCGCCTTGTCCTGCTTGATTAGCAAAGAATGTGCTTCCTGTAACCCCAGCTCCAATATATGTTCCTCCAGATGGAGTACCTTCTGTTAATAAACGACCAACAGCGTTAGTCGGGCAGAAATTTGTGATTCCAGAGAATGATAAAGATACGTTTGGTTTAGGTTTAGAAGTGATATTGATTATATCTGAATTAACACATCCTAAAGTATTTGTAACAACAACGGAGTAGGTACCAATGCTGTTTACACTAATAAAAGATGAAGTAGCTCCTGTGCTCCATAAATAAGTATTACCAACGCCGAACCCGGCATATAAATTTATAGAATTACCTTGACAATAAGCTGTATCAGCACCTAAAGTAACAATTGGCGTACTTCCTAAAGTAATGTTAACAGTGTCAGAGTTAGAACAACCGTTCGTATTAGTTGCTCTTACCCAATATTGACCAGGGGTTGTCACATTAATACTTGAAGCAATAGCATTGGTGTTCCATAAATAATTATTGGCTGTTGTATTTGCAGAAATAATCACTGGTAAATTACAATACAATGTATCATGACCTAAACTTGGAGCTGGAGTAGCTTTAACGACTAGATTAATAGTGTCTTTCGCTATACACCCTGATGTAGCATCTGTTAATGAAACGGAATAAACAGCTGTATTATTTAATGCAGAAATATTTGGATTTGAAATATTATAAGCTGATAATCCAGCGGTTGGTGCCCAGCTATATGATATAGTGGATGGTTGATAAAAGATTATGTTTGGTCTGCTTGTAGATGTTGTAGGAATTGGACTAGATGTCCAGTAAGCAGGGTTATTCGAAGTAGAATAAGCGTATAGAACGGAGTTATTTGGTGTTGTTGTATAATATGTTTGAGCATTTCCACTTCCAAAAAATTCTGTTTGTCTAATATCAACAACGATATTGGATACTCCATCCCAGTTATAAGGAGTCGTAAAATTAATTGTATTTAATCCTATTGAAGCAGTTACAGTAGTTGGACCATATACATTTGTTATACTAGTTGTAACAAATGCGCTTAGAACAGTGTTAGTTGTAGCAGCTATATTAACATTGTAATCTGTAATAGGAGTATTAGGACTTGGAATGGTAGAGGTACTAAAAGAAATTGATGTGATATTTCCAGCCGACATTCCCATTGCAGTCAACTCTGATGCTTTGAATAAGTATTGCTGCCAAGTTTGATACCAAAAGTTGCCAAATGCAGTTGGGTAGCTAAATGTAGATGTAAGGGATGTACTGTTTCCTACTGGGTAAGATGGGTTATAATTTACTTGTAACTGAACAGGAGAACCTTTACAAACAGAATCATTTGGAGTAGCTGAAATTGAAAAAATTGGTTTTTTTGTAATTGTTAAAGTAGTTGTATCATTCACAAAAACAGCATCGCTTGCTAACTCCGTATAAGCTTTAAATACATAGGTGCCAGTTTTACTCATATTATAATTTAGAGTAATTAGCGTATCTAAAGTAGCGCCAGGAGCTAATGTTCCTGATGAAAGCGATAAGGTGTAAGTTGCAGGGTTAGGACCAGTTACCTTTACTTTAACAGGTATAGGTCTGTTGGTCATACTATACGGGTTAATGTAATTGTTTTGAATTCTAATTAAAATAGTATCTACACCATTAAAACATTTAGACGTATTATACACTGGTTTTAAAATAGCAGAAACACCCACGTCTAAAAAATCTTTAATACAATCAATTTCATAAGCACCGATATCTGGACTCGTATTCGCATTAACACCTGCTTTAGGTCTTGCGTTTAATAAATAGTCTGAATTTGGTAATCCTACAGCTGGTAATATTGTTGCTCCTGATTCAATTAGAGTAACCATATTATTTGCGATATTTAGATTATTATCAGCAATGAAGGGTGCATTTCCGTTAGATGGTGGAATAGAATTCACATCATTTGTTGCATTGGTAAATTGAGAAAATGTTCGCCAGTTTGCTAAGTTAATTTGAGTTCCAGTTCCTACGCCGCCTATATAATGCGTAAGCGAATTTCCGCTTACCATATAAGCATTGTAATCTAAATTAGTAGTTGTAAAGTTGTAGCTTGCCGGGAACCATACCGCATAAAAGCGTACTGTAGCTGCTGTAGAACTCATCTTGTTATTAAAGATGTTATTTTTAATATCTAACCCCGTGCTTAATGTAGAGACAATTAATAGAGGGGCAGATGCACATGATGTCCCAGTTCCTGTATTACTTCCATACATATTAATACTATTGTAGTAAATTTTATGGTTTGCCCCACTTGCTACTCTAATACCAAAAGCATTAAGTGTTGTGTTTGTTGAACTATAATTTGTGGTTTTAATATCGTAAATCACATTGTTCAATAACGTGTGATTGTTACCAGCCGCTAAGTTGATACCGTATGCTCCAAAGCCAGACGGGCTTGGCATTCTAATTCCATAAATTTTATTTCTAACAATCGAATCATTTCCTGAAACAGCAATTGTTCCTAAAACCTCTATACCTGCAATAGTTGTCGCATTTAAAGGAAGAATATTAAAAATGGTATTGTCATATAATTTTGCAGCTAAACAACTTGATAAGTATATACCACGATTAAGGTTATATTCTGTTGAATCTGTTGAACCAATTGTGTTTTTTTGAATAACTAATGAATGTGTACATAATGCAGCAGTGGTTCCTCCAGTAACAATAACACCATAGTAAGTTTTTTTAATTTCATTATTTTCAATTAATAAATTATCAAAATTATTTCCTATAGTGGTCACTGCAGAGATGGATGCTCCAGTGCCACCACCTGCTAAAATACCAACAATTGTAGATACTGGTGAAGTAGACATTGGGTCAACATTCCCTTTAATCACACAGTTTTTAATCACATCGTTTACGCAGCCTAACGCAGGAGCTGCTACATCACCAATTAATCGAATTACAGATGTTAAGCCTACTGTATTTGTATTAATAATAGATAAGTCTCGGCCAATACTTCCACCCAAAATATCACCGTCAATACTAACACTATCAGCACCAAATAATTCAATCACCGATCTACCTGAAATTGGCGAACCTGTAATCGTTGCTGTTACCGAAGGGCGTATTCTAACAGATGAATAATATGATGATCCTGTGCCACTTGCTTGAAGAGCAACTGGAGTTGAAGGCTCCGAAGTATTTCCAGTAATTTTTATTGAGATAACTCCAGTGTGAATACCAACGTTGATAGCACCAAAAGCGTCACTTACCGTTGAATAGGTAGTTACAGGTCCTCCGTTAGAAACATCAACTTGAGCAGATGAAGAACCAACTACTAAAACAGCTAATGCCGCTAATAATATTTTTGTCTTCAAGTAAATTTTTTTCATAAATTTTATTTTTAGTCTTATTTACACAAAAATATGCCATTAATTTGTTAAATCCTACCTCATTCGTTAACAAAAAATAGCCAATCGTCTAATAAAATATCATTATTCTTGCATTCTTATTTGTATTTTTGTACCATGAATTCTCTATATGTTTTATTTTTAAACCTAGGTGGTGGCGAAGTCGTTTTAATCCTACTAGTCATTTTATTAATGTTTGGTGGAAAAGGAGTTCCTAATATTGCTAAAGCTTTAGGGAAGGGAATAAGAGAGTTTAAAGATGCTGCTAATGGTATACAAAAAGATGTCATGCAAGGAACGGGTGGAATCACCAATACTATTCAAGAGCATATTCAAGAAGTAAAAAAAGAAGTCGATAAAATATCAGATCCTAAGTAACTTTTAAAAGCGCTTAATGGTTTCTCGTCAATTTTTATATTTATCTTTTCGTTGGTTAATCTTAACTGTTTCGTCGATGTTATTTTCGTTTTGTCATCCCGATAAAATAGAAAATGAAGCTAATACTTTTAATCAAGATAAAGTCAAACAACAATTTGTCAAAGCTAATCAACAAGTGGTGGTTAAAGAAAATGATGAAATGGATTATTTTCAAAAATCTCATAAAATGTCATTTGTTAAAACTACTAGTGGGATTCGATATTTTGTTTATAAGCCCTCAGAAAAAGGTGATTCAATAAAGAATGATGATGTTCTAAAAATTAACTACACCGTTTCATTGTTAGATGGCACAGAATGTTATTCTTCTAAAAATGAGGGATTGAAAGAATTTACAGTGGGGATGGAAAATATGGAAGATGGCTTGCACAAGGCCGTATTATTTTTAAAATCTGGCGACAAAGCCTTAATATTAATCCCATCCCATTTAGCACATGGATTATTGGGTGATTCAAAAAAAATCCCGCCCCAATCTCCCATTTTGTATGATTTAGAGATTGTCTCCGTTAAAAAAAATCAATCGAAATAATGTTTATGAAAATTAGAGCGTTATTTCTATTAGCCGTATTATTTTCGTTTTTCAGTTGTAAAAAACAAACAGAGTTTAAAGGATATGCATTTTATCCCGATGGATATTATTGCAAATTATTATCTATAGGCGATGGTAATGAGAGTCCTACAAGTAATCAGGTGGTTGTGTTAGATGCCGTTATGAGGACTCAGTCTGATTCTGTTTTTTGGGATACGAAACATGATGCGACAAATGGTCTATACGTTTCCCTAAGAAATAACCTTTTAGGTTCGGCAAAAGATTATTATTTAAGGATGGTAGAAGGTGATAGTGTTTCTTTTTTGATTAAACCTTCAGTTTTTTTTAGAGCCTATTTTGATACCATCGTTCCTGAATTTTGCAAAAACGATTCTTTAGTTCGTTTAGATGTTAAACTTAATCAAATCATATCCAAATCAGAGTATGACGCTATGGTTAATAATGCTTTTGGTGAAGATAAAGAAGAGGATACCGAACTCTTGGAATTACAAAACATTGATTGCTATTTGTTGAATAATTATAAATATGTGAAAGCTGATGAAAATGGAATTTATGTTATTTCTAAAACAACAACAACCCTTGAAAAAGTCTCGAACGGTAAAAAAGTTAAAATTGCTTTTAAAGGCTCTTTTTTAGACGGTAAACCTGTTGATAGAACAGAGCAAATTATCGAATTTATTTACGGAACCCCTGATCAATTAATTAAAGGGTTAAATATTGTTATTGGATCATTAAAAAAAGGTGAAACTACAAAAATAATAGTACCTTCGCGACTGGCTTTTGGCGAGTCAGGAAGTAGTAATCATTCAATACCTCCATACACACCATTAGTTTATAATATAAAAATAATAGATATAAAATAAAACACACATGAACAAACTTTCGATGTTATTAGGTTCTGCGCTTTTAGTAGGACTTGCTTCTTGTAACAAATCAGAATTTGATGGTTTTACAAAAGCTGAAAATGGGTTACATTATCAATTTTTCACTCAAGATGAAGCAGGCGTTAAAGCTGCAGAAGGAGATGGTGTGACAATGAGTATTCTTTATTCTTTGAAACATCAAAATAAAGATTCGGTTTTATTTGATTCAAGATTAAATTCAGATGATGGAACAGGAGTTGTTCGTTATATTTTACCTAAATCATCATTTTCAGGAAGTTTAGAAGATGCTATCAAAATGATGGCTAAAAATGATAGCGCTGCATTTATTATTAGTGCTGATTCATTTTTCTTAAAAACCAATAGAATGCATGAGTTACCGCCATTTGCAAAACCTGGAGATAAATTGCAAATCACCATTAAAATGGTTGAGATAAAATCAAAGAAAGAGTTAGACGAAAATCAGAAAAAGCAACAAGATGAAATGGCTAAAATGGCTGAGGGCGAAAAACCTTTATTAGATGCTTATTTAGCAACTAATAAAATCACTACAGCTCCTACAGCAAGTGGTTTAATTTTTATTGAAACTCAAAAAGGAAAAGGAAAAGATCATCCAAAAGCTAATGACGAAGTTCGTGTAAATTATACCGGTAAATTGTTAGACGGAACTGTTTTTGATTCTTCTATTGAAGCAGATGCTAAGTCTGCAAATATTTATAATCCTCAAAGACCTTATGAACCAATTAAATTTGTTTTAGAACAAGGGCAAGTAATTAAAGGTTGGGATGAAGCTATTCAATTAATGACTAAGGGTAGTAAAGCAAAAATCATTATCCCATCTAATTTAGGATATGGCCCAAGAGGTGGCGGACCGATTCCTCCATACTCAACATTAGTATTTGATGTAGAATTAGTTGACTATAAGGCTGGAGTAGCTCAATAGATTGATAAAATAGATTAAGTATATACTATCTAAATATAAAACAATGAAAAAAATAATTTTAGCTTCTCTATTCGCATTAGTATCCATAGGATTAGTTGCGAATCCAGACAAACCTAAAAAACCTAAAAAAATAAAAATAAGTAAGATGGATAAAGAATTTTTAAGTAAACAGCCAGACGGCATGTATGCCAAATTTGAAACAACAAAAGGAGATATTTACTGTGCTTTAGAGTTTAAAAAAACACCAATGACGGTAGCAAACTTTGTTGGTTTAGCAGAGGGGGCAATTAAAAACACGGCAAAAGCAGATGGTGTTCCTTATTATGATAGTTTAAAATTTCACCGTGTGATTCCTAATTTTATGATTCAAGGTGGCTGTCCATTAGGAACAGGTACTGGTGATCCAGGTTATAAATTTGGAGATGAATTTGATGAAACTTTAAAACATACTGGACCAGGTATTTTATCAATGGCAAATGCAGGCCCTGGTACAAATGGTTCTCAGTTTTTTATCACTCACGTTAAAACTGAATGGTTGGATGGTAAGCACACTGTATTTGGTCATGTGGTGCAAGGTCAATCGGTAGTTGATTCAATCAAAGGAAATGACTTATTAAAACACTTAGTGATTTTACGCAAAGGGAAAGAAGCAGAAGCGTTTGATGCACCTAAAGTGTTTGAATTTGAAAAAGCAAATGCCGGCGCTAAAGCAGCGGCTAAAGCAAAAGCTGAACAAGAAAAAATGGATAAGGTTTTAAATGAAACTTATGGTTCTGCTAAAACAACAGCAAGTGGCTTACGTTACATTATTGAAAAAGAGGGTGAAGGAACTGCTCCAACTGCTTCCTCTCAAGTAACAGTGCATTATGCCGGTTACTTATTAAATGGAAATAAATTTGATAGTTCTTATGACAGAGGACAACCAGCAGTGTTTGGTTTAAATCAAGTTATTCCAGGTTGGACAGAAGGGTTACAATTATTGAAGCCAGGAGGAAAAGCAAAATTAATTATCCCTGCTAATTTAGGTTATGGGGCAAATGGTTACCCTCCGGTAATTCCTCCAAACTCTTGGTTGGTATTCGATGTGGAATTAATTAAAGTAAACTAATTTTAATGTCAATTTTTTAAAAAGGCTTCTCAATAGAGAGGCCTTTTTTTTGTTTTTATTGGAACACAAGTGACACTGATTAAATCAACTTTGCGAGATATAAATCTCAATTATCAATGTTCTATTATTAATTCGCACTGTTCTAAAATTTGTATATTTAGTTATGCAAAACATCAAAACCCGATTCATTACTCACACCATTTTTTTCTTTTTGGTGTATGCTGTCATGTTTTATGTAGTGTTAAGAGCTGTGAGCATGGAGATGACTCATGATGAAGCTTATTCCTATTATAATGCTAAACATTTTTGGTGGGTGGAAACCCTTTGCACTGGCAATACCCATTGGTTTAATTTTTTAGCGATTAAAACTTGTGTATTATTTGGTTTAGAAAAAACAAGTCAGTTGCGCTGGTTTACATTGTTATCCTCAGGAATATGTTTAACCACGGTGTATTTTTGGATTAAAAGTTTAAAAGATATTCCTTCAAAAGTTCTTGCATTTTCATTGCTGTTATTAAATCCTTTTTTGATTGATTATTTGTCCTTAGCGCGAGGTTATTCCACCGCATTGATGTTTGAAGTGTTAAGCATTGCTTGTTATTATTTAGCTTCAAAAAATAAACAACGAAATTTATCAGTGCTTTCCTTATTTTTTGCTGGGATGTCAGCCATTGCCAATTTTAATTTCTTTTATTTTTTTGTAGCTTTTTGTAGCCTATATTTTTATAAACACTATTTAAGGCAAGGCTTTGTTTTTTTGAGAGAAAAGTTTTTCTATTTCGAAATAATTTTTTCTATAGGTATCTCAACCATTGTGATTAAAGCGCTGCAATTTATAACAACCTGTTCTAACGATATCGGCGCATATGGAGTTAATGATTTAATAAGCGGTGTATTTGGAGGCTACATACAAACATTGGCATATAAAGATGGATTATTAAGTGTTGATGTTATACAAATTTTAGCATATGTTATGTGTGGCTTGGTTTTTTTAACAGCAATTTATGGTATTTGGTTTTCTAAAAAACATAAGTGCATTTGGTACACACTTGCAAGTTCTTTATTGCTAATCATGTTAGTATTAATGGTATTTAATAAATTGTGTTTAGGAGTTTTGTATCCAACACACCGCACGGTATTGATGTTTTACCCTTTAATAGCAATGGTTTTTGTAGGATTTATAAATGCTGTAATAACCAAACAAAATATCAAAGCAATCATTTCGTATAGTATAGGTACATGTTTTACTATACACTTTTTAATGAATGTAAGTTTGCGTTACTGTTTTGATTACTGGCAACAAGCAGATACTAAAACCTGTTTTACTTATTTGGATAGCATTGGTGCTAAAAGAGTAGGTATTGCACCTGAGTTGTTTGGCGTGTATCGCAATTACTATCAAGTAACTGATAAGTACAAATTTAAGTTCGAAGGAAAAAGTATTAATACTGCTTTTCCAAATGGTCTAGATGCATCTACTAAAGAATTAAAGCAATATGAGTACTTAGTATTATTTCCTCCTTATAATTTGTGCTTTTATAAAAATAATGAGGTAAAATTACAGGCAGTTAAATTATATGTGAATACCGGGACATTGTTACTTGGTATTCGTAAATAGAGGAATTCTCAACATTCTAAGGGCATGTATATTTCAAAAATCTTATAAACAATCGGTTGAAAAGTACGTTACTTATAGCATAGGAATTTCCTTAAATTTGTACCTCTAAAAATAAATTACATATGACTACTGATAAATTCGTTTCCCGTCATAACGGTCCACGTGAAAATGAAATTAAACAAATGTTGGCCAAAATTGGCGTTTCATCTATCGATGAATTAATTAGCCAAACTGTGCCTGCGGGCATTCGTTTAAAACAACCATTGCAAGTAGCTTCTGCTATGAGCGAGTATCAATACGCAAAGCATTTAAAAGCTTTAGGTAAAAAAAATAAGGTATTTCGTTCTTACATTGGTTTGGGGTATTACAACAATATTTTACCAGCAGTTATTCAACGTAACATTTTAGAAAATCCAGGTTGGTATACAGCTTACACTCCATACCAAGCGGAGATTGCTCAAGGACGTTTAGAAGCAATTTTAAACTTCCAAACCATGGTGATGGATTTAACAGCGATGCCAATTGCTAATGCGTCTTTATTAGACGAAGCAACAGCAGCTGCTGAAGCATTATTTATGTTTTACAGTAACCGTAGTAAAGTAAAAATTGCAAACGGCGGCAATAAATTCTTTATCAGTGAAACTGTTTTCCCTCAAACGATTGATGTTGTTAGAACTCGTGCCGTACCATACGGTATCGAATTAGTTATTGGGGATGCGAATACAGTATCATTAGATGATTCATTCTTCGGTGCATTAATTCAATACCCAGATATTAATGGTGAAGCAAATGATTATAAAACATTTGTAGCTAACGCTCACGCTAAAGAAGTTCAAGTAGTTGTTGCTACGGATTTATTAGCTTTAGCATTATTAACTCCTCCTGGTGAGTGGGGTGCTGATTGTGTTGTAGGTAACTCTCAACGTTTTGGTGTGCCATTAGGATATGGTGGACCTCACGCAGCATTCTTTACTTGTAAAGAAGATTACAAACGTTTAATTCCAGGACGTATCATTGGTGTATCAGTTGATGCTCAAGGAAATCCTGCATTACGTATGGCTTTACAAACACGTGAGCAACATATTAAACGTGATAAAGCAACTTCTAATATTTGTACAGCCCAAGCCTTATTAGCCATCATGGCTAGTATGTATGCAGTGTATCACGGACAGGAAGGTATTAAAGCCATTGCACAAAGTGTACATAATGCAACTAACTCTGTTGCTGAAGCATTAAAAGGATTAGGGTTAAATGTAAAAACAAAATTATATTTCGATACTATTATTGTTGAGTGCGATGCCGCTAAAGTAATATCAGCTGCTGAAGCTAAAGAAATAAACTTCCGTTTAGTAGATGCTAAACATGTTGGTATTTCATTAGATCAAACGATTGAACAAAATGATTTAAATGATATCGTTTCTATTTTTGCTAATGCAGCAAAAGAATTAACATACAAAGCATCAATATTAATTTCATCTTCAAACTTAAAACGTACATCCGCATACTTAACTCATCCAACATTTAATTCTTACCACAGTGAGAGTGAAATGATGCGTTATATTAAGCGTTTAGAAAATAAAGATTTATCATTAGTTCACTCTATGATTTCTTTAGGTTCTTGTACAATGAAATTAAATGCAGCGTCTGAGTTATTACCTTTGACATGGCCGGAGTTTGCAAGCATTCATCCATTTGTTCCAGTTAACCAAGCACAAGGGTATGCAGAATTAATCGAGCAATTAAATAAGGATTTGTCGGAGATTACAGGTTTTGCTCGTATGAGCTTTCAACCAAACTCTGGTGCTCAAGGAGAGTACGCAGGTTTAATGGTGATTAGAGCGTATCATATTGCGAATGGAAATGCTCACCGTAACGTGGCGCTAATTCCTTCTTCGGCTCATGGTACTAATCCTGCATCGGCTGCAATGGCTGGTATGCATATCATCGTTACTAAATGTGATGAAAAAGGAAACATTGATTTAGCTGATTTACGTGCTAAAGCTGAACAGCATAAAGATAACTTATCTTGTTTAATGGTTACTTATCCATCTACTCATGGTGTTTACGAAGAGTCGATTACTGAGATTACAAAATTAATTCACGATAATGGTGGTTTAGTTTATATGGATGGAGCTAACATGAATGCACAAGTTGGCTTAACTTCTCCAGGAAATATTGGTGCTGATGTTTGTCACTTAAACTTACACAAAACGTTTGCTATTCCTCACGGTGGTGGTGGACCTGGCATGGGACCAATTGGTGTGGTTGAAAAATTAGTGCCTTTCTTACCATCTCACAAAATTGTAAACACTAGTGGAGATAAAGGAATTACTGCAGTGTCTGCTGCACCTTATGGTAGTGCGTTAATTTTATTAATCTCTTATGGTTACATTAAAATGTTAGGTGGCGAAGGTTTAAAACAAGCGACTGAAATGGCTATTTTAAATGCTAATTACATGAAAGAAATTTTATCTAGTAGCTACAAAATTTTATATACAGGTAAAAACGGACGTTGTGCTCACGAGATGATTTTAGATTGTAACGAATTTAAAATGGCATCTGGTGTTGAGGTGGCAGACATGGCAAAACGTTTAATGGATTATGGATTCCATGCACCAACTGTTGCTTTCCCAGTAGTGAATACCTTAATGGTGGAGCCAACCGAATCTGAATCAAAAGCTGAGTTAGATCGTTTTTGCGAAGCCATGATTTCTATCAGAAAAGAAATTCAAGAAATTGAAGACGGTAAATTTGATAAAGTCAATAACGTGATTAAAAATGCACCACACACTTGTAAGTTAGTAGTGGCTGATAATTGGGATAAACCATACACTCGTCAAAAAGCAGCATATCCATTAACTTGGGTACGCGACAATAAATTCTGGCCAAGCGTTGCTAAAGTGGATAACGCTTATGGCGATAGAAATTTAGTGTGTTCTTGTGCACCAATTGAAGCGTATATGGAAGAAGCAGTAAATGCTTAATCACTTTAATAAATAATTAAAAGCCTCTCAGAAATGAGGGGCTTTTTTATTGCTATTCAATTTTATTGCTATTCAATTTCTATTGTCGAGAAGTATTTTTTTTAATTGAGAATTGTCTTTTTAATTTCTATTTCTTTGTAGCATGTCTTTATTCATCACCTCATTAAATTCAGGAAGCAATGGTAATTGTTATTATGTTGGTAATAATAACGAAGCCGTGTTGGTAGATGTTGGTATTTCTTGTAAGGAAATAGAATTAAGAATGAAGCGTTTAGATTTATCTTTAGATAAAGTGAAAGCCATTTTTATTTCACACGAACAT
This sequence comes from Bacteroidota bacterium, assembly GCA_947450025.1. GTDB lineage: Bacteria > Bacteroidota > Bacteroidia > B-17B0 > Aurantibacillaceae > UBA4416. The sequence continues at coordinate 110,722 of CANFTW010000008.1, forward strand.
GGCGATCATATTAAAGGCGTTCAAACGTTATCAAAAAAATATAATTTACCAGTTTACATTACACCACAAACATTAAGTAATTCTCATTTAGTGTTAGAGAATGTTTTAATAAAATCATTTAATGGTTATGAGAAAGTTGTCATTGGTAATTTAATTGTAACGCCTTTTCCTAAGCGTCATGATGCTTCTGACCCCTATAGTTTTATTGTAGAAGGCAATGGAATTAAGATTGGTGTATTAACGGATATTGGTTCTGCATGTCAGCACGTGATTGAAAATTTCAAACAATGTCATGCCGCTTTTTTAGAAGCAAATTATGACGAAGGTTTATTAGATAGCGGTTATTATCCCTATTATTTAAAAGAGCGCATTCGTAGTGATAAAGGTCATTTGTCCAATAAACAAGCTTTAGATTTATTTGTGAATCATAAATCAGAGTTGATGAGTCATGTAATTTTATCACATTTATCCAAAGACAATAATTGCCCTATTATAGTGAAAGAATTGTTTACAAAACATGCTCAACAAACGCAGGTAGTGGTTGCTTCTCGTTTGCAAGAAACAGAAGTGTTTCATGTTACAGGTTCATTTGTATCGCAAAATGTTCCTAAATCTAAAGTGGCTTTTCAAACCTCTTTATTTTAAGTAGTTTTACTATCGGTTTATGATAGCAAAAACATTTTCTCTTTATAAAACATCTTTTACAGGTCTCTCTAAAGAGTCATGGTTGCTGTCGTTCATTATGCTCATCAACAGAAGCGGAACAATGGTTGTTCCATTTATGACCTTGTACTTAACCAGTAAAGAAATGCATCGTAGTTTAAGTGAGGCTGGTTTTGTGATGATGTTATTTGGATTAGGTTCTATTGTGGGCGCTTACTTTGGTGGAAAGTTCTCTGATAAAATTGGTTTTTATAAAGTGCAGTTGTTCACCTTATTTGGTGGAGGCTTGATGTTTATTGTGTTAGGACAAGTAAAATCCTACCCACTTATATGTATGGTTACTTTTTTGTTGAGTATGGTCAACGAAGCTTTTCGTCCAGCTAATTCATCATCCATTGCGTTTTATAGTAATCCCGAAAACAGAACACGCTCTTATTCATTAAATCGTTTGGCTATTAATTTAGGTTGGGCAGTAGGAGCCTCTATTGGTGGATTAGTAGCGGCTTTTGATTATGAATTATTGTTTTGGGTGGATGGCGTTACTAATATTTTAGCAGCAGGACTTTTGTTTTATTTTTTAAGACCTAATATTCAAATAAAGAAAGAGGAAGTAAAAGAAGAATTGGTACCAGAGGTAATGTCGGCATACAAAGACAAAACCTATTTATGGTTTTTAGTATTGATGACTTTGTTCTCATGTTGTTTTGTTCAGCTATTTACAACTATTCCCAAGTATTTTAGAGATGATATGCTACTAAATGAAAAGTACATTGGACTCATCATGGCAATTAATGGAATTATTATCGTAGCTATTGAAATGGTATTAGTATATGCTCTCGAAAAGAAAAATAAAAATACACAATGGATAATTATTGGATTACTGATGTGTGCTTGCTCATACTTGTCATTATTAATTCCTGGCAATGCTATGTTCATATCATTAGTCATGATATTATTTATTACCGTTGGCGAAATTATGGCCATGCCTTTTATGAATGTATTTTGGTTACAAAGAGCTAATGATAAAAACAGAGGGCAATATGCGGCTTTATATACCATATCATGGGGAATAGGAAATACATTAGGACCATTTCTAATTTCAACCTTAGTAGATGCCAGTAGTTTTAAAGTGGCTTTTATTGTGCTAGGTTTTATTTTATTTATATCTGCCTTTGGGTTTTATAAATTAAATTCTAATAGCAAGACCTGATTTATGTTTTGTTTTGTATGGATTTAATTTTTTAAATTTAATCTATGCAACAAGCCCTACCTATATTTTCTGCTGAACAAATTAAAACGATAGATGCTTACACAATTCAATCAGAGCCAATTGAATCTATTGATTTAATGGAGCGAGCTGCGTTTAAGTGTTCGCAATGGATTGTGAAGCATTATGATGTAGAAACTGTTTTTAAAATTTGTTGTGGATTAGGAAATAATGGGGGAGATGGTTTGGCTATTGCTCGGCAATTGTTAGAGAATGGTTATAAGGTTGAGGTATTTATGATTAATTATTCTGATAAGTGCTCCGAAGATTTTTTAATTAATAAAAAACGAGTAGAAGATTTATTCCCAATGTTTTTAATGGAAGTAAATGATGTCACTCATCTTCCTCATTTTCAAAAATCTGATATTGTTATTGATGCTTTGTTTGGGATTGGTTTATCTAAACCATTAACAGGCTTAGCGGCAGAGTGCGTAAATGTGATGAACGAAAGTAAAGCAGCGATAATATCGATTGATGTGCCATCTGGTTTATTTGTAGATAAGGATACTGAAAAAAATTCTACAATTATTAAAGCACTGCATACGCTAACGTTTCAAAATCCTAAGTTAGGATTTATGTTTGCTGAAAATAACCTCTATGTTGGAAATGGACATGTATTAGATATTGATTTAAAATGGTCAGCAGATATTCAAAGTCTTTGTCATGACTTTTATGTAACCGAAAACTTTATTAAACAATTATTGAAACCACGTCAAAAATTTTCTCATAAAGGAACTTTCGGACATAGTTTATTGGTGGTTGGTAGTTATGGAAAAATGGGTGCTGCTATTATGAGTGCTCAAGCCTTATTACGAAGTGGAGCAGGTTTATTGACAGTGTGTGTGCCTCAATGCGGTTATGATATTATGCAGACCTCTGTACCCGAAGCGATGGCTTTAGTGAATGGAAATGAATTTATTCAATTTGAGGAATTAGATATTAGTACATATTCTGCTATTGGTATTGGACCCGGAATAGGAACAGAAAGCGATACACAGCAAAGTGTCAAAACCATATTGCAATCTTCTACAAAACCTTTAGTGATTGATGCTGATGCCTTAAATAGTATTGGCTTAAATAAAGAATGGTTGAAGTTCATTCCTCCAAATTCTATTTTAACGCCACATCCAAAAGAGTTTGAACGTTTGACTAACGCAGCAGCAAATGATTTTGAAAGACATCAATTGCAACTTGAATTTTCGAAACAGTATAACGTATATGTGATTTTAAAAGGTGCTCATACTTGTATAACCACACCTCAAGGAGAAAGTTATTTTAACAGTACTGGTAATTCCGGATTAGCAAAGGGTGGAAGCGGAGATGTGTTGACAGGATTGATTACAGGACTGTTAGCGCAAGGCTATTCTTCTTTTGAAGCAAGTGTGATTGGTGTTTACATTCATGGTTTAGCGGGAGATATCACTAAAGAAGAAAAGGGAGAAGTGGCAATGATTCCAACCGATGTGATTGAAAATATTCCGAATGCTTTTAAGCGATTAGCTATTAATTAGCTAATGATTTTACCATCGGCCATTTCAATAGTGCGATGTGTTCTAGCTGCAAAATCAGGATCATGTGTCACAATTAATAAGGCTTGATTTCTTTCTTTAACAAGATTATTAAAAATATCAAAAACCATATCGCTGTTTTTCTTATCTAAATTACCAGTTGGTTCATCTCCCATAATAATGATTGGATCATTTATTAAGGCGCGCGCAATGGCAACACGCTGCTTTTGTCCACCACTTAATTGATTAGGTGACTTTAATGCTTGATCTGCCATGTCTAATGTTCTCAGGTGTTCCATAGCGCGATGTTCAATTTCTTTTAAAGGATATTTTGCTAATTTAATACCTGGTAACATGACATTCCGTAGGACATTATATTCTGCTAATAAATAATGAAACTGAAACACAAAACCGATATGCTCATTTCTGACAATGGCTAAATCTTTATCTGTTTTTTTTGTCAGGTTGACATTATTAATTAATAACTCTCCTTCGTAAGCTGTATCCATGGTTGATAGGATATACAGTAAGGTTGATTTTCCACAGCCTGATTTTCCAACAACCGAAACAAACTCACCTTCATTAATAGACATATTGATATCAGACAATACTCTAAACTTTACAGGATCGTAAAAGTATTTATTGATATTAATTGTTTCTAGTACTTTCTTCGGCATGTTATTTTCCTCTAATAATTTCTACTGGATCTATTTTACTAGCTTTTAAAGCAGGAAATAATCCAGCTATGGTTGTGGTACAAACTGCAAATGTAAAACCAATGACGTAGTAGGTAATTTTATAATCTATAGGATAGGTTTTAATAGTTGGTAAGGACGCTGTTTCAAATGGAATGATGTCAATAATGTTACTGATGCCAAATCCAAAGAGTAATCCAAAGAGTCCGCCCACAATACCAATAATTAATGATAGGGAAATGAAAACCCATTTCACATCATTACCAGAAAAGCCAGTTGCTTTTAAAATAGCAATAGAGTCCATTTTTTCATAAATCATCATGTTTAAAATATTATAAATTCCGAAGCCCGCAACAATTAATAAAGTTATACCAACAGCATATGAAATAATTGAACGTACTTTACTTCCCGTTTCAAATTGCGAATTGGCGGTTTGGGCATCAATCACATCTATTTTAAATTTTTCTTGATATTCTTTAGCTACCTCAGGAGCCATTAATACATCCGTAAGTTTAACTTGTATATCGGTAATATAACTTGCAGATTCTCCTAGTAACATTTGAGCGGTTCTTAGAGAGGTGTAACTCATGGTATTGTCAATTTCGGCAATTCCAATCTGCATCACACCTACAACTTTTAAACTTACTAAGCCGCCTTTAATAGTGGTAATTTTAATGACATCTCCAATTTTAACGAGCATTTTTTCGGCTAAGCCTTTACCAATAATAATCGTATTGTTTTCATTGCTTAAATCAAACACATTGCCTTCAATAATATAATCGCTCACTTTAAATAAATGTTCTTCAGCTGGAACATCAATACCATTGACAACTCCGGTTATTTCAATGGAGCCTGTGTTAAAGAAAACAGGAGCTGTTACTTTTGGTGCGACATCAATAACGCGTTTGTCTTGTTTTAAAATATTGATGATGGCTTTGCTATTATATATTTCTCTGCCTCTATCTTTTGGTTTGATAGATTGTATGAAGTTTATATTGTTTTTATATTCTTTAGAAATTAATACAGGTTGATCTGGACTTGGTTTTACTTCGTTGTATAATCTTACATGAGGCGTACGGTTTAACATTAATCCATCTAATAAATTATTTAATCCATTCATGAAACCTAATAAAGTAATAAACATAGCAATACCAAATGTAACCCCAACTGCTGCAATGATAGATTGTTTTAATCTCGCGCGAATAAGGTTAATGGCTATGTCTATGATTAATTTAAAGTTCAATGGATTATGGTTTATAGATGGTTTCGTTTTCTTTTAATCCTTCTAATACTTCCGTTTTTTGATAATCTTTTAATCCCAATTTTACTTCTCGTTTTTCGTCTTTATTTAGTAAAACATATTTGCCATCAATAATATAATTATTGGGAACCGTAATAATATTTTTTTTAGTTTGAATAATAATATTTGCTTCCACCGATAAATTTGGGAATAATTTTTTTGGAGGATTAATAAAGCGTGCCTCCACGGTGAATGTTCTTGTGCGTTCATTCATAATTGGGTATACCTTATCGACAATGGCTTCTAAAACCTCTCCTTTGTAACTATCCATCGTAATTAGCGCTTTTTGTCCAATATTAATTTTAATAATATCGTTTTCATCCACTGCTAATTCAAGCAAAAAAGTATCAGCCTTTCCTATAACCGCTAATGGTGTTTGTGGAGTCACTAATTCTCCACGTTCTTTTAAGATGTCATAAACTCTACCATTAATCGAACTTTTAATAGAGTAGTCACTAAAAAGTTTTTGATTAATATCATAATTGACATTGGCACGTTTAAATTCATTTTGTAATTGTGTTTTTAATTGTGCTAAGCGCTTTTGAGCGGTTTGGAAATTTACTAATGAATTATTGTATGCAAGTTGCCTTTGTTCAAAATCTAATTTGGAGCCAATGTTTTGCTCCCATAATTTTTTTTGACGAAAGTAAAGTGATGAGTCTAATTGTAATTTTTCTAGTGCTAAATTGACGTTTAATTCAATTTCCTCTAATTTATCAGAGCCTTTTCGGTTATTTTCAGTGCTTAAGTCTAATGCGATTCTTGCGTTCTCTGTGTTTAATTCAGAGGTTAAATTATCAATTTCTAAAAGGGTTTGACCCTTAGTGATATTTTCTCCTCTGTTAACGATAATGTTTTGCAAAACACCATTGACAGTAGAATAGACATTGTATTGATCAATCGCTTTTACTTTCCCCGAAGCATATACTGATTCAGTGATGTCGCTGCTCGTTACTTGAATATTTTCTTTTTCCTTTTTGCAAGATAAAAAGATGATTAAAAGGCCTAGTGAAAGAATGAATATTTTTTTCATGTTTCAAAGATAATCATAAAATAGAGAGTGATTCTGACTCTTATCACACAAAAAATCTTATTAAAATGACTTATATCATTCGAATCAACTAATTAGTTTTTCTCAGCAATCATTTCACTCACAATTTTAGCACTTAATAAACACAACGGAACACCACCTCCAGGATGAACACTTCCTCCGGTAAAATATAAGTTTTTAATTTTGCTGCTATAATTCGCATGCCTTAAAAATGCTGCAAATTTATTGTTGGATGCATTTCCGTATAGTGAACCCCCAAATGAGCTAGTGCGTTGTTCAATTAAATAAGGATCTAAAACATCTTCTATTTCAATTAATGGTTCAATGTCTGTTTTTAAAACACGATTGATTTTGGCAATAATATGCTTTCTCATCTCTTCAATATAAGTGATTGGTTGCCCACTTTCATTGGGAGGAACATTGACCATCACGAACCAATTTTCGCAACCTTCAGGGGCATCACTTGTTGTAACTTTTGAAGTGATGTTGATATAAATTGTGGGATCTGAATAGTGCTTTTTCTCCCCGAACATACATTTAAATTCTTCTTCACCATTTTCACTAAATAAAATATTATGCAAATTCATGTTTTTAAATTGGCTTTTTATCCCCCAATAAAAAATGATAGCGGATAAAGATTTTTGTTGATCTAATATATGTTTTGGAGCTAATTTTTTATCCAACAAATTTGTGTAAAGATTTTTTATATCAGAGTTGCTAACAACGATATCTGCTGGAATAAACCCATTACTAGTTTTAACACCCGTGACAGCATTGTTTTCAGTTTTGATACTAGTAACTTTTGTATTAAGTAAATAAGTAGCGCCTAATTTTTTCGATAAGTTAAAGAGATGCATGGTAATGTCGTGCATTCCTCCTTTTGGGGCAAAGGCTCCAATGTTATGCTCTAAATGCGCAATGATGCCAATTAAAGCTGGAGCTTGATATGGATCAGAACCAGTATAAGTAGCAAATCGGTTAAATAATTGTATGGTTTTTTTATTTTTGAAACGCGCTGAATGGGCTTCATTCATAGTTTTACCCATTTTCAATTTCCCAATATTGAATATAGCCTTCACTGTTTTTAAATTTAAAAAATTGGATAATTTATGCAGCGATTGGTTTAAAAATATATCGTTTGTTAAATCGTAGGCTGTTGCACTAAATTTCAATTGGTCATAAATTGATTCTTTTGTTTCTCCGAATTTTTCAGAAACTTCCTTGGCAAATTTTTCTTTATTAGTATATGCAGTTAATGTTGTGCCATCTTCATAAAAATAGTTGCAAATCGTATCAAGTTTGACGTATTCAAATTTGCTTTCTTCCTTTGCTAAAGCTGTTAAGTCTTCAATCAACTCTGGTAAAGTAAAGACAGAGGGACCCATATCAAAACGATAATTTCCTATTTTTTTTTCAGTTAACTTTCCGCCAACATAATTATTAGCTTCCGCTACGGTTACTTTATGTCCTGCAGCAGATAACCTTACTGCTGCACCTAAGCCTCCTGCTCCAGCTCCTATAATGACGATGTGTTTTTGCATAAAATTTAATTATTTTTTCGTTAATGATTAATCCGTAAGTTTAAACAATATTTTACAGTTTTTGTTATAAGTGTATGTCTAAAAAAGTTACAATTATAGGTTCGGGTTTTTCTGGTTTATCTTCAGCTTGTTATCTTGCTAAACAAGGTTGTGAGGTTATTGTTTTAGAAAAACATAGTCAGGTGGGTGGAAGAGCTAGGAAATTTGAACAAGATGGATTCGTTTATGATATGGGACCCAGTTGGTATTGGATGCCTGATGTGTTTGAGAAGTTTTTTGGAGATTTTGGTAAAAAAGTGTCTGATTATTATGAGTTAGAGAGACTTTCTCCTTCTTATCGTGTTATTTATAAAGATGGTCCATTAGATATTCCAAGCAATACTGATGATTTGTATGCTATGTTTGAAAGTATTGAGAAGGGAAGCGCTGATAAATTAAGACAGTTTTTAAAAGAAGCGGAATATAAATACAATATAGGCATGAATGATTTAGTTTATAAACCAGGTTTATCCTTAATGGAGTTTATGAATCTTCGCTTTTTTAAAGGTGTATTTAAATTAGATGTGTTTAATTCGATTGCTTCACATATTCGAAAATCATTTACAAATCCTAAGTTAATTCAGTTATTGGAATTTCCCGTACTATTTTTAGGCGCATTACCTAAAAACACGCCTGCATTATACAGTTTGATGAACTATTCGGATATGATTGGAGGTACTTGGTATCCAAAAGGAGGAATGGTCAGTGTTGTCAATGGCATGCATCAATTAGCTTTAGAATTAGGGGTTAAGTTTGTGTTAAATGCCGATGTTTCTAAAATTAAGGTAAACGAAAATAAAGCTAATGAAATTATTTATTCAGAAACTCATGATGGTTTTGGCGCTATAGTCTCAAGTGCAGATTACAATTTTACGGAACAAAAGCTATTAGACGAACAATACAGAAATTATTCTGTAAAATATTGGGATACTAGAAAAATGGCACCTTCTAGTTTAATATTTTACATTGGTGTTAATAAAAAACTTCCAAATTTATTACATCATACGCTGTTTTTTGATGAGGATTTTGCAAAACATTCAGATGAAATTTATACTGATCCAAAATGGCCCACAAATCCGTTATTGTATTTAAGCTGTACCTCGCAAACAGATAGCCATGTGGCACCTGAAGGTTGTGAAAATTTAATGGTGTTAATTCCAATTGCTCCGAATTTAAAAGATGATCAATCAACTAATAATCGATATTTTGATATGGTTATTTCTCGAATTGAAAAGCAAATAGGGGTTTCTTTTAAGGAAAATATTGTTTTAAGAAGAGATTACGCTACTTCTGATTTTATAAAAGATTATAATTCTTTTAAAGGTAATGCATACGGATTAGCAAATACCTTAAGTCAAACAGCTATTTTAAAACCTAGTTTAAAAAATAAAAAGGTTAAAAATTTATTTTATACGGGTCAATTAACGGTGCCCGGGCCTGGTGTGCCTCCGTGTTTAATATCAGGTAAATTAGTTGCTGAGCAGGTTTTAAAGTATTTAAATAAAAAATAAAAACAGCTAAACAAATTCTATTTTAGATTGTTTTCATGATAAATGTCATATTTTTACTATATTAGTCACAATTTAAAATCCGAATGAAACAATTATTTGATAATGTCAGCATAAAAACCAGTAAAATGGTTACAAATAGCTACAGCACTTCGTTTTCGTTGGGTATCAAGTTTTTGCATAAACAATTTCAAGATCCTATCTATAGCGTTTATGGTTTTGTTCGCTTTGCAGATGAAATCGTTGATACCTTCCATGATTTTAATAAAAAGGAATTATTAGACGAATTTAAAGTTGAAACTTATCGTGCTATAGAAAGAGGAATTAGCTTAAATCCTGTTTTAAATAGTTTTCAAAAAGTAGTAAATGATTATAAAATTGATTTACACTTAATTGAAACGTTTTTGAAAAGTATGGAGATGGATTTAGAGAAGAAAGAATATACGGAAGAAGGGTATAAGGAATATATTTTAGGAAGTGCCGAAGTGGTTGGGTTAATGTGTTTAAGAGTATTTGTTAAGGGTGATCAAAAAATGTATGATGATTTAACGCCATATGCAATGTCCTTAGGTTCAGCTTTTCAAAAGATTAACTTCTTACGTGATTTACATGCTGATTATCTGGGTATGGGTAGAGTTTATTTTCCAAATGTTGAAATAAAAGAATTGAATCCTACAACTAAAATGGCACTAGAGGATGATATTGAAATTGATTTTAATAAAGGATTAGAAGGTATTAAATTATTGCCTAAAGACTCTCGTTTTGGAGTATATGTAGCATATATATATTATCGTAAATTATTTAATAAAATTAAATCGCTTCATCCGGAGCGTATTTTAGAAGAGCGTATTCGAATTCCAAATTCTCAAAAAATGGCATTGTTTGCTAGTTCTTACGTTCGTCATAGTTTAAATTTATTATAGTCCCTCTTTTTTTAGAGTTTAAGAACATTTTTAATGAATAAAGAATATGTCATATTAGTTGATGAACGTGATAATGACATTGGTGTAATGGAGAAAATGATGGCCCATGAGAAAGGCTTATTGCATCGCGCATTTTCAGTATTCATTTTTAATGATAAGCAAGAGTTGTTGCTTCAACAGCGCGCTATTTCGAAATACCATAGCGGTGGTTTATGGACAAACACCTGTTGTTCTCATCCTCGTCCAAACGAAACAATCAAAGATGCAGCCAATCGAAGATTATTTGAAGAAATGGGCATGACCTGTCAATTGCAGGTTAAAACTAATTTTATTTATAAAACACCATTTGAAAATGGATTAACCGAACATGAGTTAGATTATGTTTTGATTGGTTCAACAAATCAAAATCCACAAATTAATCGAGATGAGGTAGAGAGTTTTAAATGGCAAACTTTAGAAGATTTAAAAAAGGATGTGGCAGCTAACCCTGAGCAATTTACCTCATGGTTTAAGATAGCTTTAGAAAAGGTGTTTAAAGAATATCATTTCATATAAAATTCCCTTTTTAATTTCCTTATTTATGCGCTATAACTCGCTTAAAAGAGAATCAACGAGTTTTATTCCTTTATATTCAAGCATTTAAAAGAAAAATAATTCCCAATCTGTTGATATTCAAGGAATTAAATATTTTATTATTTCAGATTATTTCTTATTTTTGCAACCTTAATAAAAAATATAATATATGAACGATCTAGTGATTTATTTGATACCGTTATTAGGTGTCTTTGGTTTAGTGGTAATGGCAATAAAATCTGCTTGGGTAAGTAAGCAGGATGCCGGTGATAAGAACATGCAAGAGTTGGCTGGTTATATAGCTGATGGAGCAATGGCTTTCTTAAAAGCAGAATGGAAAGTGTTAAGTATTTTTGTTGTATTTGCAGCAGCATTATTAGCTTACTCAGGAACAATACATGAAGTTAATGGTAAAGAAATTCACTCAAGTTGGGTAATTGCAATTGCTTTTATTATAGGTGCTGTGTTTTCTGCAACAGCAGGATACATTGGTATGAAAGTGGCTACAAAAGCTAACGTTCGTACTACTCAAGCAGCTCGTACAAGTTTAAAACAAGCATTAAAAGTATCTTTTACTGGCGGTACGGTTATGGGCTTAGGTGTTGCTGGTTTAGCAATTTTAGGTTTAGGTGGTTTATTTATTGCTTTCTTAGGCATGTTTAAAGGCTTAGGACCTAACCAAATTAGCACAGCTATCGAAGTATTAACAGGATTTTCATTAGGTGCTGAATCTATCGCATTATTTGCTCGTGTTGGAGGTGGTATTTATACCAAAGCTGCTGACGTAGGCGCTGATTTAGTTGGTAAAGTGGAAGCTGGAATTCCTGAAGATGATGTTCGTAATCCTGCAACGATTGCTGATAACGTAGGTGATAACGTAGGTGATGTTGCTGGTATGGGTGCCGATTTATTTGGTTCTTACGTAGCAACTATTTTAGCAACCATGGTATTAGGGCAGGAAGTTATTGTAACAGATGCTTTTGGAGGAATGTCTCCTATTTTATTACCAATGGTTATTTGTGGTTTAGGTATTTTATTCTCAATCGTAGGTACTTGGTTTGTTACTATTAAAGATGATAAATCAAATGTACAAAATGCATTAAACTATGGTAACTGGGCGTCAATGGCTTTAACAGTCGTTGCTTCTTATTTTATCGTGATGTGGATGTTACCTGATGGTGATATCGTTTTACGTGATGCTACATTTACTAAAATGGGTGTGTTCTTAGCTATATTAGTTGGAACAGTGGTTGGTGCAATTATGAGTATTGTAACGGAGTATTACACAGCAATGGGTAAAGCGCCAGTATTATCTATTATTCAACAATCTTCTACAGGTCACGCCACCAACATTATTGGTGGTTTATCAGTTGGTATGAAATCAACGGTTATTCCTATCTTAACATTAGCTGGTGGTATTATGGGTTCATATTATTTTGCAGGTTTATATGGTGTGGCTATTGCAGCAGCCGGTATGATGGCAACAACAGCAATGCAATTAGCAATTGATGCATTTGGTCCGATTGCTGATAACGCGGGTGGTATTGCAGAAATGAGTCAATTACCTCCAGATGTGCGTGAACGTACAGATAATTTAGATGCCGTTGGTAACACAACAGCAGCTACTGGAAAAGGATTTGCAATTGCTTCTGCAGCCTTAACATCATTAGCCTTATTTGCTGCTTTCGTAGGTATTGCTGGTATTGATGCGATTGATATTTACAAAGCACCAGTTTTAGCTGGTTTATTTGTAGGTGGAATGATTCCATTTATTTTCTCAGCATTATGTATTCAAGCGGTTGGTAAAGCTGCAATGGATATGGTACAAGAAGTTCGTCGTCAGTTCCGCGAAATTCCAGGAATTATGGAATACAAAGCAAAACCTGAATACGAAAAATGTGTGGCTATTTCTACAAAAGCATCTATCCGCGAAATGATGATGCCAGGAGCAATTGCTTTAATTACTCCAGTTATTGTTGGTTTCATTTTCGGGCCAGAAGTATTAGGTGGTTTATTAGCAGGTGTTACTGTATCGGGCGTGTTAATGGGTATTTTCCAATCTAACGCTGGTGGCGCTTGGGATAATGCTAAAAAATCTTTTGAGAAAGGTGTGTTAATTAATGGTGAGATGTTTTATAAAAAATCTGAACCACACAAAGCATCAGTTACTGGTGATACAGTTGGGGATCCATTTAAAGATACATCAGGTCCTTCAATGAACATCTTAATTAAATTAATGTCTATCGTTTCTTTGGTTATTGCTCCATACATTGTTGGTATTGGTGATTCTGGATCTAAAGCTTGTTGCTCAACTTCTTCCGAAGAAATTATTAAATGTAACATCAATGGACAAGAGTATACTTGTACTAGTCAGTCTCAATGCGATAGCATTATGAATGCTGGTAAAAAAGATATTGCAGAGTTAAAAGGATTATATAAAGTCGATGGCGCTCACAGTTCTGTAGGGTTTAGTATTGTTCATTTAGTTTCGTCTACTAAAGGAACAATTAATATTGATAGTGGATATGTGAATTTTGAAAATGCCACAGGTCCTAAAATCTTTATTCAGTTAGATATGACCAGTTTAAATACTCAAAACAGTATGCGTGATGGCCATTTAAAAGATAAAGAAAATTTCTTTAATGTTGCTAAATTTAAAACAGCAACTTTTGAAGCAACTGAAGTTGTTAAAAATCCTGAAATGGGCGAATTTTCATACATTGCAAAAGGGAAATTAACAATTAAAGGAGTTGCTAAAGATGTTGAATTAATGTTTAATTATTTTGGAACCAAAGAACAAGAAGAATTTGAGGCGGATGGCAAACAGATTAATTTAACCATTAGTGGCTTTGAAGGCGAACTAAAAATTAATCGTAAGGATTTTTCAATTGATGGCGGAGGTGCTTCTGAAAATGTAAAAATCGATATTACATTGGAAGCTTTTCAGAATAAAAAATAATAGAGACTTTCATCATAAAAAAAGCCTGTTTACTAATTTGTAAACGGGCTTTTTTTATTATAGATGTATTATTAATTAATGTTCATTTGATTTGATGATAGAATCATGTTTCATTAAAGATTTATATTCTTCAGAAACAGTGTAATCATCGCCATCCCCTAAAAAACGCGAGATTGGATTGTGAGGAATTAGGCCTATAATTAATATGAAAAACGTTAGAAAGGTTATAAAAAATTGCTTCGAAATTTTAAAATCTTGTTTTTGAAAGATGAATATGATTGGTAATAAAAATGCCAGAGTATAACCAATAATAGCAATTATTTGGCTTCCTGGCCAATGCATAAATTTGAATAATGTACTGATTATCCAAAAAGAGACAGAACCTATTAATAAATAATTTAGCGTATCAGTCATTCCAGATTCCTTGTTATCCTTTAACGCAAATAGAAAAAGTGAACTAAGCATAATGGCGGATGATAAAATAATCGCAATATTTGCGCCTGCTAAATGATTTGCTTTTAATAATAAACCTGATACTAAAAAAGCAAAAGCTAAAATGTTTACAATTGACTTTGTTTTCATATTTTTTATTTTTTATTTTTTTTATTCCTACTCATTTGGCTTTTCGGCACGCCCCGTTTTTATAGTGAGGCTAGACTTCACTTTATCAATTTAAATTATTAAAAGTTTAATATTTTTAAAAAAAACGTGTAATTTTTTCCAAAAAATGGAATTTATTTAGGTGTGTTACGTTTTTATATTTGGAAAGGAAATTGCTTGACGAAAAGATTAGTTAGGTATTATTTACATCCATATTTTAGCCATTCATCCTTTGCGGAGCTGTGTCCTAGTTTTTCGGATTGTTTTAAATCATGACAAGCACCATTTAAGTCGTTCATGTATTTCTTTAATTTACCGCGATAGAAAAATCCTCGGGAACTTTCAGGATTTAATTCAATGGCTTTATTTAAATCTGCTAAGGCTAAATCATCTTTCTCAATTTGATAATAAGTAATTCCTCTTTCCAAAAGTACTAATTTGTAGTTTGGTTTTAAAAGTAAAGATTCACTAAAATCATTAATCGCACTAGTATATGCTTTTAAGTTATAGCGGCTGATCCCACGTTGATAATAACTTTCAGCAGTGGGTTTCAGGGATATGGCAATATTACAATCCTCAACAACCCCTTCATTATCTTCTAAGGCATATTTTACTAAAGCTCGATGATAAAAGGCAGTTTCAGATTTTGCGTCTTTTTGAATTGAATTGTTTAAATCGGATAAGGCTAAAGAATATTTTTTTAAGGCATAATAGTTAATCCCTCTCCATAAGTAATGTTTAGCATTATTTAATTTTAAATCTATTGCCGCATTAAAGTCAGGTTCGGCATCTTTGTATTTTCCTAATTGATATTTTGATAAGGCTCTGTTATAATAGGCTTCTGGTTTAGATGGATTTAATTCAATGGCTTTGTTATTATCGATTAATGCTTTATCATAATTTTTTAAATCATAATTCGCAATGGCTCTGTTATAATATGCTTTAGCATATTTAGGATTTTTTTTTATGACAGTATCATAATCCGCTAAGCATTCATCATAGCGTTTTAAAGCCAGATAGTTCAATCCTCTCCAGAAAAAAGTTTCGTAATATATTTTAATCGATAATGAAGTATTGCAATCTGAAAGACTCCCATCAAAATTGTTTAAATAATATTTGGTAATTGCTCTATAAAAATAGGCGTATTCGTATTTTGAATCGCTTTCTACAGCTTGATTTAAAATAGATAACGCTTCATTGTATTGTTTTAGTTCGTTTAAGCTAGCCCCTTTAAAAGTAAGGGCTTTGGTGTAATTAGCCTTTAAGGAAATCGCTGTGTCAAAATCAGCAATTGCTAAATGATAATTCTCAAGGTTATAATAACACAATCCTCTGCTATAAAACGCATCTGCTTTTCGTCTCCCTAAAAGAATACTCTCGTTGAAATTTGTAATGCCATCTTTATAGTCTTTTAATTCATACGCACATAATCCTCGATTATAGATTGCAGAAGCATCCTTTGGTTTTTTTGCTAAGTATTTTGAGTACTCTATATACGAGCCCGTATAATCTTTTTCTTCATATTTTTTGAATGCACTTTGAAATAAAGGGTCAATATCTTCTTTATCGCGTTGAGCGAAAATTGTATTTGACATACATATAATCCCGAGTCCTAGTGCGATAACTATTTTTTTTATCGGCATATGATTTTTTTAAGCGGATAGAATATCTAAAATCTTGATCATCTCTGGATTTAACTCATCAATATGTTTTACAGCATCTTTAAAAGGTGTATAGCAAACTTGTTTATTTACTATTCCAATCATTTCATTATTTCGATCTGCTTGCAAAGCTTTAACAGCATAGTAACCCATTAAACTGGCATTGACGCGTTCCATACAAGTAGGATTGCCTCCTCGCTGTATATGACCTAAAATCGAAATACGGATATCAAACTCTGGCCATTCTTTTTTTAGTAAGTTACCAATGCCAATAGCGCCACCATTTTCATCACCTTCGGCAACAATAATAATTCTACTTTTTTTGGTTTGTCTCCACGATTTTTTCTTTTCTAATAACAAGGCTAAATCATTTTTTCGTTCAGGAATTAAAATGGCTTCGGCACCACAAGCAATTGCACTTCTTAAGGCAATTAATCCTGCGTCACGTCCCATGACTTCTACAACAAAAATTCGATCATGACTTTCTGCTGTATCTCTAATTTTATCAACGGCTTCTACTACTGTATTAATGGCTGTGTCATATCCGATGGTGAAGTCTGTGCCAACTAAATCATTATCAATAGTGCCTGGACATCCTATGGTTTTAATGGAATGATGACGACTTAATTCTTGTGCGCCTTTAAAACTTCCATCACCACCAATCACAATAAATCCATCTAGCTGATGACGTTGTAAGGTTTTAACAGCCATATTCATACCTTCATTTGTCATAAATCGCTTGCTTCGAGCAGTTTTTAAAATAGTGCCACCACGATGAATAATATTGGAAACTTTACTTTTAGTTAACGTCAAATGATCATCATCAATTAATCCTTCGTAGCCTCTATAAAAACCGATAACTTCAATTTGTTCCGCCCGAGCAGTTCTTACCACAGCTCTGATACAGGCATTCATGCCTGGTGCATCACCTCCTGAAGTAATTAAGCCTATTTTTTTTATCATCATTTTTTTATTTATAATTCCTCTTCCTATCATTCATTATCTTCTTACGGCATATATAAGTTCATCTATCATCTCGTTATTTTTAAAAATGGTTTTATGATAATGACCTTCTAATTTGAATCCACAGGATTCTACTAGTTTTTGCGAAGCAATATTGTTTCCCATGATACGAGCAAATATTCTTACAATGTCTGTATTTTTGAAACCGTAATCAATCATCATGGGTATTGCTTGTTTCATAACACCTTGTTTCCAATATGGTTCCCCTAGCCAATAACCAATTTCAGCATTTTTCTTTAAAATATCTGTTTGTAAATGTAAACCTATACTACCAACAATAATGTTGTTTAAGGTTATGGCAAAAATTTTAGAATTATTATTTGAGTTAGAAAGCGCAATAAATGTTTTTCCATTTTCAATAGAGTATGGGTGAGGAAATACATCAGCCATATATTGTGCAATATGTTTATTATTAGCCAGTGCTACCAAATCAGTTAGATCGTCAAGGTGCCAGGGTCTTAAATTTATAAGCATAGCATAAATATACTATTTTATTATATTCATTTTATTGCTTACCTTTAATGTATGCGCACCTCTTTTACTTAAACCATTAATTTATTAGTTATGAAAAAAAACATTTTTACTTTTTTAGGAATATGTTTTATCGTAAGTGTAGCATATGCTCAAACTCCATATTATAAAATGTTAGGGGATACAAATCGTTGGTTTGTGAGTGGTTTTATATTAGGTGTCAAATCATCATCACAACCTAATTTAACAGATATAGGTTCGCCTTGTTTAGATTATTATAAAGCAATTCATGATAGTGTTCACAATAGCAAGGTTTATAAAATATTTGAAAAAAATCAACAATTTTGTCCATATGCATTTGATTACCCAGAAATAGGCAATGTTTTGATAAGAGAGGATTCTCTTGCTCGAAAAGTATATATGATTCATCCTGATTCGGTGAATGAATGTGTGGCGATGGATTTTTCGATGAATGTTGGCGATAGTATTTATCTTCCTTATGCACCAACATCTTATGTTTTAAAAAATGGATATTATAAATTAGATTCGATAGTGATGAAGCCTGAAATCATGGGGCCGAGGAAACATTTTTTCTTAAGTAAGTTTGACGCACCACTTAATTTTATGACAAATCAAAAATATTATGTTGAATGGATTGAATCGATAGGGGCAACACATTTTCCTATTAATATTGTTAAAGAAAATGAAAATCATGATTTTAATTTCCCTGTATTTTCTTGTCATAGCGCTCAATACTCCTCTTATGTAACATGTAAATACACCAACAGTTTAAAATATTATCAAGACTCATGCTCATTAAACTATGCTTTAGGAAATCCATATTATCATTTTTCAGGAAATAATTGCGAATACTGGGGCTTTTCGGGTAACACGAAGGAATTATCATTTTTGCAAAATGTTGAATTGTTTCCAAATCCAAGTTTGACTTTAACGGATCATTTGACATTGAAATTTAAAGCCTTAACTTTTAAACCATTACGTTTATTAATTTATAATGATATAGGGCAAGTAGTTTATTCTCGTTTTATTCCTATTACAACTACCGATAATGAAATCATGTTTAAGGATTTAATATTAAGTTCAGGATTATACACGTTAAATCTAAGCACTGATGATGAGTCGACAGCGATGAAATTTATTTGCGAGTAATTGTTTTTTTACTTTTTCCTAAAATCCAAAATAGTAAAACAGGTAGTAAAAATATATCAGCAATAACGGCAATAATAATTGTTATGCAGATTAAAAATCCGAAATAAAATGTGCTTTGAAAATCGCTGACCATTAAACTGACAAAGCCTCCCATTAAAATGAAGGTAGTTAGCAGAATGGGTTTGCCTGTTTCAAAATAAGTACGTTTAAAAGCGTATATCAGTGATTTTCCATACCCTAATTCTATTTTTAATCTTGAAATAAAATGTATGGTGTCATCTGTGGCTACGCCAAAAGCGATGCTAAATACTAAAGAGGTGGCTGCTTTAAGCTCAATGCCTGCATATCCCATAATACCAGCAATAATTAATAAAGGAATGAGGTTCGGTAAAATAAATACAATTACCATTCGCCAACTTTTATGTAAAAAATAAGTCAATATTGCTATGACAATAATTGAGAATAAAAATCCCTGAGCCATATTACTAACCATATATTCATTATTTCTGTCAACTAAATGAGCGGCGCCCGTAATTTTTATATCTATATCGTTATGATTAATATGAGTGTTTAAGAATTTTTGGAAGTGCTTATTTTGTTCATTCACAATTAAACTGCCCACATCATTTATTTTCCCTGTAATGCGAGCGTATTTCCCGTCCACCGTAATTATCCGTTTTAAATCTTTATTTTTTTTATTCCCTATTAATTGTTTTTTTACCTCTTCATATTCTTCTGCTGTAGGAAATGTTCCTTCTCCTAAAGTTTGATCATTAATTGCTTTATTAATGTTTTTAGTTAACATCGCAGGCGAATACATAAAGCCTGCGTGATACTCTTTTTTTAAATAAACATCTACTTCATTTAATTGCTGCATGATGTCGTAATCCCAAACAGTTTTATTTTTATTTTTTATTTCAACGGCTAATTCTAAAGGGCGAACGCCACTGTAATGTTTGTCAAAAAACATGAAATCTTGTTTTATTTTTACACCATCAGATAAATCTTCTAATAAAATATTATTGACTTTTATTTTATAAACTCCAATAATGGATAGTACAATTAATAAGCAAGTAGTTACTATGATGGTTTTTTGATGTCTGAAAATCCAAAACAATATTTTACGCATAGCATTGTAGGTTTTATTGTCATGGTCGTGAACATCAACTAATTTCTTTGGAGTGAAAAAATATAATAAAGCTGGAAGTAAGGTATAGCTTAAACAAAAAGCAATAATAATACCAACAGAAGTATATAGTCCAAAATCTTTTATTGGCTTTATACTTGAAAACAGAAGTGATAAAAACCCAACAACTGTAGTAATTAAAGTAAGAAATGTTGGAAATCCAACTTCTTTTAAAATTAAAGGGTAGATTTTTTGTTTTTCGGTGCCTTTGGCAATCTCTTCAAAGTATTTAGAAAAGAAATGCACTACATCACTCATTCCTGCAATAAATATCATTGTTGGTAACATGCACGTCATGATATCCAATGATTGATGCATCATCGCCATAATACCCAATGTCCAAAATATAGAGACTATGACGATTGTTAAAGGAACAACAATGCCATATAGAGATCGAAATGAAATCCACAGAAATAAAATGACTAATACAAAAGAGATGGCTAAAAAATAAACAAATTCTTTTTCTAGATTTTTTAAGTAGACATCTTGTGCTACTATTCTTCCAACAAAATGAACATCGTCAAAATGATATTTATTAAATGCTTTTTCAATATTACGCGCTAAACTGTCGCTTTTAACTTTACTTAATCCTTCTTCCGTTTTTATAAAAATCGAAATAGACTTAGCGTCTTTAGGAAAGAACGATCCAATTAATTCAGGGTTGCTATAAATATGAATACTATCATCTTTGTATAAGGTTTCATCATCTATATGCAGAAGTCTTTTTTGAACAGGTGCTAATCCGCTTAATGATATGTTTTTAATATTGGTTGGAGAAATAACTCTATCGGTATGAGCTATGGTTTTAAGTTCATTTGAAAATTTTTCTACTTTTTCTAAAAAATCTTTATGAAAAATCCCTTTTTTGTTTTCAATGCCTAATAATACAAACTCATTATCCCACTCAAAACGATTTCGATGTGTTTCGTATAGACCTAGTTCATTATCTTCATTTGGAAAGAATGCCTCAAAATCATAATTGAATTTTAGATCTTTGATCTTGAATGCACATAGTACTGTGAATGCAATAACAAAAACAAGCACTAATGTGTTAAGTGTTTTTTGAGGAATTTTCATTTTACCAGCCTTTAATATCTATTAGGTATATTAATGAACCAATAACACCAGCACTTAGTTCAAGTTCTCGTTTGTTTATTTTATCAAACGTATCGTCAGCGGTATGGTGGTAGTCAAAATATTTTTGTCCATCCGGTTCAAACCCCATTAATGGCACTCCAATGACACTTAAATATCCAATATCTGCTCCATGCCCTCCTTTTTTAATATATTGAACAAAATAAGGGTCTAGTAAATTTTTCCAACTTAATACTTTTTGAAATGCCCCCATTGTTGTATCAATGGCAATTCCTCTTGGAGAAAATCCACCAGCATCGCTTTCTAGAGCTGCAATATGTTTTAAGTTATTTTTTTTAGTGTCCTCAAAATATGCTTTTCCACCAGCACCACCATTTTCCTCATTCATAAATGCTACTGCTCGAATAGTGTGTTTAGGTTTAATACCTTGTTTTTTAAACATAGCTAACACTTCAATTGCTTGAACCACTCCAGCGCCATCATCATGAGCACCTTGTCCATTATCCCAAGCATCTAAGTGTCCACCTACCATAATAATTTCTTTTGGTTTTTCAATTCCCTTAATTTCACCTACAACATTGTAAGATAGTTCATTAGGTAGCATTTGACAGTTTGTTTTTAAATGCAAGACTAATGCAGGATTAAGTTTTAATTCTTCTAATAATTTATCTGCACTAGAAAAACTAATGGCACATGCAGGTATTTTATTTTTTGTTAAAATCGTATCATACCCCATTACTCCAGTATGTGGAAAATCATTATTGATAGAACTCATGCTCCTAACTATACTAGCTATGGCTCCATATTTTGCCGCTTTACTAGGCCCCGAATATCGATAGGTAACAGTTTCTCCATAGCATGTGCCGGTGCTTAAATGTTTGTGATCAAAATATACATTGTAAAATACAATTTTACCTTTAATATTTTTTTCTCCTAAAGAATCTAATTGAGCATAGCTATTTACAACAATTACAGGGGCATAGATGCCTGTTTTTGTTGTTTCAATTGAGTTACCTAAAGCGCATATAGAGTAGGCGGTTAGTTTTTTTGTTTTAAAATTAATTGATGAACAAACTTCTTTGTCGCCTCTAATCCAATGTGGCACCATGCAAGGCTGTAAATATACTGTATCAGCGCCAGCTTCATACATGGCTTGTTTTGCCCAAGCAACTGCTTTTGCAGCACCCGGTGAGCCGCTTAATCGACTTTCAATTTTTGTACTTAAAAATTCTAAATTTTTGTAGCAACTACTTTGAGTTAAGTAATAATCAAAATGTTTACGTAAAGAAATACTATCAATATTTTGACTACTAGCAAATATTGGAAGACTAACTAAAAAAAAAAGAAATATTGTTCTTAGTGAATTCATGTTTTAACAATTAGAAAATTAGTTAAATCAAATATTTAGTTTATTAATTATAGTATAAAAAAAACGTTTAGGTATACTAAACGTTTTTTTATTTAAGGTATTGAATTAATTAATTTTGAATGTAATGAATTTTGAATTTTGATTATATTCTTCTAAAAACGAAATTTGGTTATTTGAAGTTTGAAGAGAGTAGGACGGGTTTAAAGTATAATATTGATCTAATTTGCGTTCATCTTTAAAAATCACTGGAGATTGCATTAATCCATCATTTGTGATTTGAACTAAAACTGGAATTTGATAACCATAGTATGATTCATAGCCTTTTATATATTTTTTTGAAGCATCATTGAAAATGATTGTTAATTTTTCATTACAGATAAAATACGATGAGTAATATTGTTTATCAAAATCTCTTACTGTAAAGTCTTTAGCTATTTCTAATTGAAATTTTTTATTTCCTTCCGCATCCATTGCAATCACATATTCACTTTTGTGTGTATAATCATAATTATAATCAAATGTTGACATTGAACCTGCTGCTGAAGCTGGAGGGGTTATTCTTTCTTCTTTATATTGTTCTGCTGTTAAAAATATGGTATTTCCATTTATTAAAACCTTTCTTGAAGTTAAATTATCTATAGGAGCATCTAATGTAAATGTTTTAAATATTTTTTCGGTTTTATTTTTGTTGGTAAAATAAAATACACCAACTGCTTTTTTTTCTCCAACAGTTAATGTTTTTCGCTCATAGTATGTTCCGCTTACAATTAATTCATTTTTAGAATTTATGATTTGCGAATAATTAAAAATTTGGTTAGGCTCTATGACTTCAACAATATATTCTGTGACTTCCGAAGGTTTATCCATTAACCATTGATAAATAGTTAAAGTTATTTCACCCTTTTTAGTCATACCCTTTTTCATTAAATACGCTGTTCCGTCATTAGCAACTAACAGAGACATACTTTTGTTTTTTGTATTTTCTCCTGGTAAATTTATAACACCTTCTATTATTTTATTTAAATCTTGATTATAAAGAGCGATTTTAAACTGTGCAGGTTGTTCTTTCACAAATGGCATTTCTCCTACAATAGCCAATGTTTTATTGTCAGGTGAAACAGAGGAGTAATTGTAACCTGAGTTCATTGTTTTTTCAAATGGAATACTCATTACTTCAATTTCTTCCTCAGAAACGCTTCCTTCATTATCAATTACTCGAGCTAACAAACTATTTTTTCCAGCGGGTTTATCAAGATGTTCTACAAGAGCATAAACTTTATTTCCTAATCCTTTGACATCATCAATTCCATAAGAGTTGTTAAATACACCAACTTTTACTTCAAGAGTTCTGTCAGTTAAAAGTGCACCCGAATTGTCAAAAGATTGCATATGATATTGTTTTACTGCATGTTCTGAATAGGTTGTGAAAAAGTAATGATTACCCCCACTCATGAAGTTTAATACATCACTACTTTTTACAATTTTAGATGAGGTCTCATCTCCTTTACTTATAGATATGTTTTGAGCTACGGAATTGGTAACTGATATGACTAAAAATAATGATATTGCTGTTTTTTTTAATGTATACATAATTGATTTTGTTTAATTATTTATTATTTGAAATTCTTTTTTTCAAATCATTATTGAGTTCTTCGTATTGTTCTTTTAATTTGCGTTTTGAGGAAGATAAGTCCATTGTGTTTAAGGACGCAATTACTTTTTCTAAATTAGAAATATCTTTGTTTGCAAAATAACATTCTAATAAATTAAAATAAATAGCTAAGGTTACATCTTTATCTATTCTTGCTTTTTTGTTTTTAATGTCAGATTCTAACAAAGCTTTATTCCATAGTTCAATTGCATTGTCTATTTTTTTTTTTGCATTTATTTCATCATCAATTAAAATTTTAAGTCCTGCTGAAGCATCATTATATGCTATCAAAAGGTCTTGATAGGTTTCGTCTTTAGATTTTACAAAACTTAATTCAATTTTTCTTTTAACTCGTTTATAACCAATTTTATCATTTACGATGTTATTAATAATAATTAGATTTTCTTGTAAGATTTTTTCTTCATATGTCTTTACGAGCATTTGAGGATTAAATGGAGCAGGTGTAGCAGTTTCAGGTGATTTATAAATTTTATAAGTATTTAATTCTTGAGGAGAAATATTAAATAGTTCTTTTCCTTCAGGAGTTGTCACCTTTACTGACATTGTATGTCTATATGAAAATTCATTATGATAATATGTTACATTATTGCTTTGCGTTTGCCCATTTGCATAACTTGCTACAGTTTTTTGTTCTGACAATTGTCTAGGTTCAGTGTAGTCATATCCATATAGGATTACATCTATTTTAACAGCATTGTCTGGTTTGTCTGTAAAACCATCTAAAATTAGATAGGTTTTAGCTACAACTGGATAATCATAGCTAGTTTTCAAGTCTGGTAATTGAACTGAAATTGGATATGGTGGGGATGGGATTTGTTTAACAGGTTTATTATTCTCTCCTAAAACTTGTTTTTCTAAAACTTTTTCACCTAATGATTTTTTCTTCCATTCCTCCATTTCACGATTAAATTTGTCTTCAGCGGCTTTAACTTTTGAGGGATAAACTGCTTTTTCTTTATCATAGTTATCATCAGCTATTTTCTTTTCAGCTTCATATTTTGCCTTTTTTATTTTATTTTCTTCTTCGTAATTTGCAAAAATAGAAGATTGATAGTTTTTTATGCTTCCTGGAAGAGGATTTAAAGGTAGCTTAATATAATTGTACTCTACATCTTCATCTTTTATATTTTGAGCAAACGTGAAATGACAATTTAAAATGATAAACGTCAATAAAATTATTTTTAATTTAGTCATAAGATTTTTTTATATGCTAAATGTATGCTTATTTTTTCTAAAAATTACTATTAAATATAATACTTGATGTTTTGAATGTGGTTAATTATTAAAATTGACCTGCTTCTATTAATTTAATAGCTCGTTCAATTAAAATATCTTCACCTTCAGGGTCATATTTAGACTTCATATCACTTCCAAACAAACGAGCAACGCCTTGCCACATAAAAGCCTGAAAGCCTCCTCTTAAATCTTTTACTAAATTAAAACTTGTTGTGCCAGTTTCGCGATCAATTAATTTGAGTAAAATTTTACCTTGTGTGGTAGTTAAATTTTTTAAGGGTTCCTCAAATTCATCTTTTAATTTTTTTTCGATTAATTTTAAATATACTTTTTTACTTTTTTCATCAGGTAATTTTTCTAATACTTTGTTATATTCTTGAAGTTTAGCGGCAGCTATAATGGCATATGGATAAACCTTTTTTACATTGTATTTTGTTCTAGTCCAAGCTTCATATTGCTTCCTGTTTTTATAAGTGTATTCTGCATATATCCACATATCAGGTAATCTAATGCTAGGAATCGTGTCTCCGTTAACAACTTCGGCCCATACTTTATATTTTATTTTTGGCTTTTCAGTAGGAATAATGAGATCATCATTTGTTTGAGAAAATAGTTGAGTAGATAGAAATAAAGTAGCACCAATGACTTTATAAATTGTTTTTAGTCGTAAAATTAAATACGTTTTTTGATAGTCTATGCGATCATCCACTTCATATGAAGTGATAAGCTTAGAAAGGAAGTTTATCAAAAGAGTAATGCTCATTATACGTTAATTCCTTAAACTAAAAAGGTAACCCTAAGGTTACCTTTTAATTACGCACGATTTAATCGCCATTTTGATTTTGTTGCAGTGGATGTTGATTGTTTCTTGTTTTTGTTATAAAGACTCGCCGACATATATGCGCCAAAAATGGAAGCCACTTCTTCTTCATTTGAATTAGATTTATTTAACATTTCAGGTTTAAAATAACGAGGTATGAAACCTGTATCAAATTTACCACTCACAAACGCTTCGTGTTTTAATACAAATGAACAAAATGGTAGGGTTGTTTCTACCCCAGTAATTTGATAGTCCTGTATAGCTCGCAACATTTTTTCAATAGCGTCTGTTCTATCTTTACCATGTACTATTAATTTTGCAATCATGGGGTCATAGTAGATAGGAATATCCATACCTTCTTCAAATGAGTCATCCACGCGAACTCCTGGTCCCGATGGAATTCGATAAGTTTTTAAATTACCAATATCTGGTAAAAAATTATTAGTAGGATCTTCTGCACATACTCTCACTTCAATAGCATGACCATTAATTTTTAAATCATTTTGAGTGAAAGATAATTTTTCGCCACGAGCAACTTTAATTTGTTCTTTCACTAAATCTAATCCAGTAATCATCTCTGATACAGGATGTTCAACTTGTAGACGTGTGTTCATTTCTAAGAAATAAAAATTCAATTGGTCGTCTACCAAAAACTCAACAGTCCCTGCTCCGCTATAATTACAAGCTTTTGCTACGTTAACAGCACATTCGCC
The DNA here is from genome assembly GCA_947450025.1 of Bacteroidota bacterium. Taxonomy (GTDB): domain Bacteria; phylum Bacteroidota; class Bacteroidia; order B-17B0; family Aurantibacillaceae; genus UBA4416. The sequence continues at coordinate 137,765 of CANFTW010000008.1, forward strand.
CATCGCTTTTCTTAATTCAGGAGTAAGAACGCTTGATGGAGCTTCTTCAATCACTTTTTGGTGACGACGTTGAATGCTACATTCACGCTCAAATAGATAAACACAATTCCCGTGGTTATCAGCTAATAATTGTATTTCAATATGGCGAGGTCCAGTAGCATATTTTTCAATAAATACAGCTCCGTTTCCAAACGCAGAAATCGCTTCACTAATAGCTAATTTCATTTGTTCCTCAACTTCACTTTCTTTCTCTACTAAACGCATTCCCTTTCCCCCCCCCCCAGCAGAGGCTTTAATTAATAAAGGAAACCCGATTTCTTTGGCTAGTCTGGTTGCTTCTGCTAAATCACTAATAGCGCCATCAGAGCCAGGAATCATTGGTACATTGTATTTTTTTGCAGTAGCTTTGGCGCTTAATTTATCACCCATCAAATCCATAGCATCGGCACTTGGACCAATAAATGTTATACCAGCCTTTTGAACCTTACGAACAAAATCAGCATTTTCAGATAAAAAGCCATATCCAGGATGGATGCCATCAACGCCTAATTGCTTGCATATATCGATGATTTTATCTGCTTGCAAATAAGATTGAGCACTAGGAGGAGGTCCAACACAAACGGCTTCATCTGCATAACGCACAAATGGAGCGTTCCTATCAGCTTCACTATAAATGGCAACGGTTTGTATTCCCATTTCTTTTGCGCTTCGCATGACGCGTAAAGCGATTTCTCCTCGGTTTGCTATAAGTATCTTTTTCATAAGTAATCAATTAATTCGAGTTACGAATATACTCAATGAGTTCTTTAATTTGGTAGAATTTCTAAAGAAAATATGCGTTTGTTGATAGATTGTGAATACTCTTTATAAGCACTTATAAAGTGTTTTTTTAATATTTGTTTAAACGCTAAACAGTCCACTATGAAAAAAATAATATTTTTATTTTCGCTTTTCTTTTTAGTCACTACGACTAATGCTCAAGATAATTTTAAAATTGATGATCTACCTAATTTATTAATTAGAGAATTAAATAAATTTCGAATTAAAAATGGACTTGATACTTTTGAAGTAAATCAAGTACTAATTAATGCTGCATCTATTGATGCTAAATCATTTGCTAAATCTGGTGTTATAAAGGTGGATCCTTTGAAGGTACAGAAAAATTTAGTAAAGTCGGGTGGCACAAAGAAAGGCGAAGAAACTGCCTTATTAGCTCCTGTTAGTAAAGGACGAGATAACTATAAAACTTTAGACGTTGCCAAAGTTATTTGGACTCGGTGGGAGAATAATAAAAAGGATAAAGAAATTTTATTGAAGGCTCAATACATGATGATTGGGATTAAATGCGAATTACAAAAAGATGGTAAAAAAGTTGTTGCTACAGCTGTTTATGGAGGCTATGACAGTTTTAACGCTGGCGCTAAAATGAAAAAAGAACTGGCTGTACCATTTAATACAAAATCTAAAAAACTATTAACTCCAGATCAAAAATCTTGTAAAAATTGCGATAAATGGAAAAATTATGATGTTTTGCAACAAGGTTTAAAAGTTGAAAATGGAAAAATTTATCTAGAATATGCTAACCTAAAAGATTTGAAACGCCTATTAAAGAAAACGAAAGATGGTTTGGCGGTAGACGTTGTTCAGAGAGCGCAATACGAAAAAGAAAATTATAATATCGTTGATAATAATTTGCAAAATAAAGGGGTTATGCAAAAAGTGGTTTCTAAAGATCAAGTTTTTGATAAAAATTTAATTAAGCCTGATCCAAAATCTAAGAAGAAGGTGAAAATTAATAAGCTGAAAATAGAAATGGGTAAACTTAATCCTAAAATCACAGGACCTTATGAGTTGAACTTAATTATTATTCAAGATGGTCACGTTTGCAAAACCATTACTAGAAGCTATTTAGAAAAGGGTGACCAAGAAAGTAGTACGCCAGTTGGTATTATTCCAGCTGATGAATCTGTTGGATTAAAACCAGCTTTTGAACCTAAATCTGAGAGTTCTATTTTGAATTTCACCATTCCTTTTGAAAAAAACAAGTCTGAGTTTAAGCCCGAAGATATTGCGCCATTTATTAAAGCCTTAAATGAGCCTGATTTTTTGATTGATGGTTTATATATTTATGCATATTCATCAATTGAGGGAGATGCAATGGCAAATGCAAAACTTCAACGTAAGCGAGCGGAGAGTGTTACAAACGTATTACAGAGTATGCAGCAAAACAAAATTACGCCAAATATAGAAACTAGAGATTCATGGAATTTGTTTGAATTGGAAATGGAAGATGGAAAGTATGCGGATATAGTAAAGCTTGGAAAAGAAAAAGCGATCAAGAAAATAAATAGTGATAAAACTTTATTAGCAGAACTTGAACCTGTTTTAGCAAAACAACGTTTTGCTCAAATGGTTATGGATGTGACGTATGATATTTCAGGAGACAAGGAACAAAAATTCACGATTGTTTCCTTTAATCGCGCTCTTAAAGCAAATAAAATTCAGCAGGCATATAAAATTATGGAATATGCTTTTGCGAAAAAAACAGAAAAAAAATACACAGATGATGTGATGGATAGTTTGAAAATACCAAATGATTCTAAGCTTATTAATATGATGAACAATAAGGTGTATTTTAATTACTTATCAAATAGCAGTATTGCAGATGAAGATGACTTTCAAGAATTTAAACGTATTGAAAAATTAGATGCTACAAATGATATTGTAAGATTTAATCGAATTTTTTGCTCAATAAAACTAGATTCTACAGTTGGTTCAAAAGAGCAACAAGGTAAAATGCAACAGGAAATAGATGCTTTATATAAGACAAAAATTTCTAAAAAATTAGTAGATGGTTTAAATATTGAATGGCAATTTAAGATTATTGAATCCTTAGACACAATTGATGATGCTGAACCTCAGATTGAAGCTTGCATTAATAAAATTAAAGGGTTTTATAATTTTAAAGAAGCAAGTTGGCAAAATGCTTTAAAGCTTGCTTATGTTTTTACACGAGGGAAAGATTATAAATATTCTTCAACGATTTTAGAACCATTTTTGAATATTGAAAATGTTAGTGAAGATTTATTATTTAGTTATATCTCTATTGCTTCTCATTTACCTGAGAAATTTTATAGCCGAACATTTAGTGATGCATTGCATAAAGCCAAAGATAGAAACCCTGAGCGTTATTGTAAATTGTTTGGAGAGCCTTTTATGTCGTTTCAGGTATTAGATAACCCATCAGCTAAAAAAGATTATCAAGAAGCTGGGTGTAAAAATTAAAAATTCATCAAATAATCAAAAGAAGCCACTAAGTTAGTGGCTTCTTTTTTTTTAGTGAAAATACTACTTTAAGATGCCTTGATTTAAGAGTTCTGTAAAGTAATACTTCTGACCTTTATAAATAGCAATTATAAAGGCATCGTTAATGCCGTTTTTCTTTGCCCTCTGAAGTAAAGCATCTGTTTCGTTTAAGGTATTATAGCTGCCTAAAGTAAAGCGTGTAATATTATCTCCATAAGTCTTTCGTTCGGCACTTGGTAGTCCAATTAATTTTGAATAATTAAAGTTTTCTAAAATTTTATAAGCGCCAATTTGAACAGTGTACTGCAAGCTATCAACTATTTTATTCCCATATTTTTCTAATAAAGCTTCATAAGTCAGGCCAATTGGAATTAAATCATCTGTCTTGAATACCGAAGAATCAATTTTAGTTGAATTTATTTTTAAATATTCATCAGAAAACAATTCCGCATTAATTTCAATTCTAGCAAAAGAATCAATTTTAGCAGTAGAAATATCCTTTGTAAGCTTTGTATTAAGGTATTTGTAAACGATTTCGTATTCGTTACCAGAAGGTAAATTTACGAGATAGCCACCATTTAAAGAATTAGAAGTAAATGTTCCTGAAAAATCTTTTTTGCTAATTTTAGAACGGACAAGGATATCTGCTTTTACAGGAGCATTGTCGAAGGTCACATATCCTGATATTAATACTAATGCTGTTGGTTTGCCAAACAAACCTGGTTCAACCATATAAATATCTTGTTGGCCAAAACCATCTTTTTTTTCCGACGAATAATATCCACGTTCTCCATCTGAGGAAACCACATAAAATTTATCGTCTTGAGATGTATTAACAGGTTTTCCAACATTATATGGAGTTGACCAAGCACCTTGTTTAAACTCACTTCTAAAAATATCATAACCTCCAATGGTATTATGTCCTGTAGATGAAAAGAATAATGTTTTTCCATCAGAGTGAACAAACGGAGCATCTTCATCAAACTTAGTGTTTATTTCAGACCCTAAGTTTTTTACATTACCCCAATAGCCATCAGGCATTAATTGAGCCGTGTATATATCTCTTCCCCCTAAACCACCTTTTCTATCACTCGAGAAATAAATAGTTTTTTCATCAGGTGATAAACAGACACTGCCTTCCCAAAAATTTGAATTGATACCTTTTACTCTTTCGGGAATTCTCCAATTTGCACCATCTAATTTACTCATGAATATATCACCAGTCCCAATACCAACATTCCTATAAATGAACAACTTTTGTCCATCATGAGAAATATAAACGGCAGCATCATGTCCATTAGTGTTAATACTACTGATTGGAATTGGATCTGACCATTGATTGTTTTTATTTTTGTATGACATCATTACATCTTCGAAGTAGATCCCATTTTTTGCATCTATTTTGTTAGGTAAAATTTGTTTTCCTCCCATTGAGCGTTCACCTCTATAAGTAAAAACCATAAAGTTTTCGCTTGAAGGAAAAACAGGAGTATACTCAGAACTGGCTGTGTTTACAGGAGGCCCAATATTCGTTATTTTGGTAACTGCAGATTTATTTTCTAGTGCGATAGCGCTTTTGCACATAGAAATTTGATGATCTACTTCGGTTTTTGTATCCTTATCTAAATTATTTAACGTGTATTTTTCAAATTGAGCAATAGCTTCACGAAACTTGTTGTTAACAGAATAAGCCCTTCCTAAAAAATAATCATAATCAGCTAATCTTATCTTAATTGATTCTGCAGCAATAATAAGAGATTCAGCATTAGCCTGAAAACGCGAGTCGTATGCACTACATGATCCTAATAAATAGCTAACGTAAATATTTGATTTATGCTTTTTGTACAAACTATCATAGATTGGTCTTGCAAAAAGATACTCTTGATTATCATAATATTTATCTGCATAATTTAATTTTTGCCTTTCATTTAAAGGCCAATTTGATGTTTGTTCTTCTTTTAATTCAAGATTTATTTGGCTGTAAGTTAAATAACATAACGATATTAAAAAGAAAATTAACTTAGTTTTCATGTATATAATCTGATTTTATTGAAATTTGGCATCATGAAATTACAAATAATAACAATATTAGTGGATGCTAACCATCTTTTTTAACAACAAAACCTAACTTATAATTGTTAATAGAGTAAGAATTAATACAGGTTGGTTATCCTGACTATTTTCAAAAATCGTTTTTCATAATAAGGTGATTCTTTATAAGAAGATATCTTAACACCTGAATGTTTTTTATTTGAAGAACTATGAATAAATTGGAGAGGTTCTCCGGCATTGGAGGTTATGATGCCAACATGCCCTGGTGTTTTGTTTTTAGAATTGGTTCCTGTAAATACAATAATATCACCAATTTTAAATGAATCTGGGTGAATTGTTTTACCCGTATTCATATAATCAATGGATGAACGAGGCGCTTTTACCTTAAAATGTGTGAAAACAAAATATACAAAACCAGAACAGTCAAATCCGATTTTCGGATTACAACATGCATATTTATAGGGTGTCCCAATAAACTGTTTACTAAATTCTATTAAGCTATCTGAGCTTATAATATTGTTTGATTCGTTAATTTGAGCTTGGCTATAAGACGATGTAGCCATTAATATTAAAATCGAAATGATAAATGATTTCATTATGATAAATATACTTTTTTTATTTTTAGTTTAATAGTCTTGTATATTTTATAAAAAATCATAAATTATTTTAAGTCTAAAACTTTTTCACTTTTAATATGTTATTTTTATAAATACAAAGATATGAATCAATCAAATCCTATCAATATTAATAAATTAAACACCTCTCGTTTTTTTATAGTGATGATATTGCTTATGAATCTGGGCTATAATACACAATGTCAAAATGCACAAAAAAAATCTGAGGTAAATTCAAAAACAGTTATAAAACAAAATGGCACTATGAAGTTATACCCACTTACAAAAGAAGAAACATATGTTATAGTGAACAAAGGCACTGAGCGACCATATACGGGAGAATATACGGATGTATTTAAAAAGGGAACCTATTTATGTAAACAATGTCATTCACCTTTATACAAGTCTGATTCAAAATTTCATTCAGGTTGTGGTTGGCCAAGTTTTGATGATGAAATTAAAGGCGCCGTAAAAAAAACCTTAGATGCAGATGGTCAGCGAACCGAAATCACTTGTGCAAATTGTGATGGCCATTTAGGACATGTATTTTATGGAGAAGGATTGACTGATAAGGACACTCGTCATTGCGTAAACTCAATATCGATGATATTTGAGGAAGACGCCGTTAAAACATCTACGGCAAAGGCCATTTTTGCAGGTGGTTGTTTTTGGGGTGTTGAATATTATTTTCAACATGCTAAAGGGGTTATAAGCACGAGTGTAGGATATACTGGTGGTTTCAAAAAAAATCCAACCTATAAAGAAGTTTGTTCTCATACAACAGGGCATATTGAAGCCATGGAGGTAACCTACGACCCCTCGCAAACAAGTTATGAGGAATTAGCTAAATTATTTTTTGAAATTCATGATCCTACACAATCTAATGGGCAAGGGAATGATATTGGACCTCAATATTTATCTGTTATTTTTTATTTAGATGATAATCAAAAGTCTATTTCAGAAAAATTAATTAGTCAATTACAATTAAAAGGTTATAAAGTAGCAACACAGCTAAAGAAGGCCTCTAAGTTTTGGCCTGCTGAAGATTATCATCAACAATATTATGAGAAAGAGGGTGGAGTGCCTTATTGTCATAAACGCGTTTCTAGATTTTAGAATAAAAAAAGTCCTTTCAAATTGAAAGGACTTTTTTTATGGAGGTGTAGGGATTTTAAAAATACTTTTTAATGTAAGTTTCAAACTTTTTAATATCAACAATAGAAATGTTACTGCCTTTTATTTCAACCAAGCCTTCTTGTTTAAAATCACTTAATGTTCTAATAAGAGACTCAGTCGCTGTTCCAACAATATTTGCTAGGTCTTCTCTTGATATTGAAATACTGAAAGTATCTTTATTATTTTGCTGATAATTTTTTTGAAGTTTTAATAGTGCTTCTGCAACGCGCTTTTTTACGCTACTGTAAGCCATTTTTAAAAGTTGATCTTCTTTTTCTTGAATCTCATTAGACAGCAATCTTACAAAGCGTTTCATGACACCATGATTTTTGTTTAATAGAGCATAAAAATCTTCTTTAGGGATCATCACTACACTGGAGTCTTCAAGAGCTTCTGCACTTTCGTTATATACTGTTTCATCTAGTAAAGCAGTATATCCAAAGAAGTCACCTTCTTTGTGAAGAGATATGATAAGCTCTTTTCCATATTCATGAGCTCTAAATGATTTAATTTTACCTTTTTCTAATAAATATAAATAATTAGGGTTATTACCTTCTGTATATATTAATTCTTTCTTTTTAAATGTTTTTACCTTAGCAGAATCGCTCAAGTGATTTAGTTCCTCTAAAGATTTCGCTTCATCAAGAAAGTTATTGATACCAGCTTCATCTCTAGAATACTCAGACTTCATTAATTCTGATTTTTTTAATCGACTTTCGACAGCTCTTAAAAGTTCAATGTCATCAAATGGTTTAGTGATGTAATCATCTGCACCCATTTCCATTCCTTTTCTAAAATCACCTCGTTCTGATTTTGCTGTTAAAAATATAAAAGGAATTGAGGCTGTTTTTGAGTTTTTACTTAATAGATGAATCACGCCATAACCATCTAAAACGGGCATCATAATATCACAAATAATTAAATCGACATGATTAATATTTGCAAGCTCAACACCTATTTTGCCATTTTCAGCTTGCAAAACTTTATAGTTAGCCAACTCTAATATCTCAGCTGTGTTTTCTCGAACTTCGTTATTATCTTCAATTAATAGTATTGTTTTCATTTTGTAATGGTAAAGTAATATAAAATGTAGTTCCTTTATCTAATTCACTTTCAAATTTTATTTGTCCGTTCAGAAATTCAACATATTTGGCAACAATATTTAAACCTAAACCCGTTCCTTGAATATTGGATACATTTTTTGCTCTAAAGAAACGTTCAAATAAGTTTTTTTGCTCATCAATAGGAATTCCCATTCCATGATCTTTCACCATAATTTGTAGTTCAGTTCCAATATGTATAGTATTAATATCAATTGGTTTATTTTCGGAAGAAAATTTGCTAGCGTTTGAGACTAGGTTTATAATTATGTTTTTAATAAATTGTTTATCGGTTACAAAATCATGATTGCCTTCATGTTTGTAGGTGACTTCTTGTCCAGTTTTTAGAAAGTTGCTTAACTCACTTAAACTGTCATTGATGAAACTAGGAATTTCTACTAAAGCTAAATTAACGCTCACTTTTCCTTCTTCTAGTTTTCCAGCTGATAAAAAGTCATTCAAAATCATCGTCATATTTGTAACCGCTGATTTGATTCTTTCAACATGCTTATGACGTTTTTCTTCTTCTTCAGATTGTTTGTATTTGCCTATTAATGAAGCCGATGAAAGAATAGTACTTAATGGAGTTCTGAACTCATGGGATGCCATGGTCACAAAACGAGACTTCATATCATTTAATTCTTTTTCTTTTTCAAGAGCAATACTTAATTCATCTTTAGAGGCTTCTAATTCATGTAAGGTTTCCTTTAATATTTTGGTTCGTTCCTCAACTTTTAATTCTAATTCAGCATTAATGCGTATGATTTTTTCCTCTGCTACTTTTCGTTCAGTTCTATCAATAATAAAAGCAATAACAAACATTTCATCATTATTTTTATAATGACTTAAGCTGATTTCTAAAGGAAATTCAATGCCATTTTTCTTTTTACCATATAAATCTAACCCCTTTCCCATCGATCGAGAGTGAGGATTTGCATTGTAGTGATCGCGATGCTTTTGGTGGCTATTGGAAAATTTAGAAGGAACTAAAATTTCTATTTTTTGATTTAGTAGTTCGCCAATTTCATATCCAAACAATTTTTCCGAACTCGGATTGGCACGAATAATCGTTCCAAATTGGTTTGCAATAATGATTCCCTCAGTTGTATGCTCAAACAAAGCATTTAAACTTTCCATAACGCGTGAATTATTTTCTCCCAAGGTATTCATTTTTATAAAATAACCTTTAAAGATAGGCGGGGAGTTTTTAACAAAAACTGATAAAAATCAGTATTTTTAATGATAAAAGTCAGTATTTGTATAACCTACTAAAATTACTTAAAATTTAAATTAATGAAAATCAATATGTTGTAATTTATTCTAAGAAGTGTATATCGTTTTTAGAGGGAATCACAACATTTGGGTAACCTTCCTTTTCTAATTTATCTTTAAAAGAAGTTTTGGCATCTGGATCCCCATGAATTAAAAACACTGTTTTGATTTTAGATTTATCTTGACATGATAAAAAGCGGATAATTTCATTATAATCTGCATGAGCACTATAAGAATCAATCACTTCTACATCGGCATTAACTTCATACAATTTTCTAAAAATTTTCACTTCTTTTTCTCCAGATTTGATTTTTCCTCCTAGAGAGTTTGGCGAACAGTATCCAACAACAAGGATGGTGTTTTTAGGGTCAGAAATTGTATTAGCTAAATGATGTTTTATTCTCCCAGCATCCATCATGCCTGATGAAGATATAATAATACATGGTTCTTTACTTGAATTTAAGGCAATAGACTCTTCTTTTTCCCTAATGTACTTAAGGTTACTAAATCCAAACGGATCAGGATCATTTTTAATATATTCTTGGAGGCGCTCATTAAAACAACTTACATTTTCTCGCATGATATCTGTAATGTTAGTAGATAAAGGACTATCTACATATACTTTAATGTTTGGTAGTAATTTTTTGTTTTTTAATTTATCTAAAATGTATACAATTTCCTGTGTTCGGCCTAAACTAAAGGCGGGTATAATCAATTTACCTTTTTTTTCAAGACAAGTATTTCTAACCACATTTAATAAATGTAATTCAGCATCGGTGTCAATTTCATGTAATCTATCTCCATAGGTTGATTCGCATAAAATATAATCAGCTTGAGGAAAACACTCAGGATCTTTTAATAGCATATCATTGTATTTTCCAATATCTCCTGTAAAAGTTAAATGAGTTACTTTGTGATCAGAATGTTTTAATGTTAAGCTGATTGCTGCACTACCTAATATATGACCAGCATCAGTAAATTTAAATGATACTTCTTCGTTTAAATGAAAATCGGCATGGTAAGGAACAGTTTTAAAATGTTTCATGCATCGCTCTACATCTTTTACTGTATAAAGAGGAGTTAGCGGATCTTCACCTCTTTGCTCTCTTTTTTTATTGACATATTCAATGTCGTATTCATGAATTTTCGCACTATCTAATAATAAGACTTCTACAACCTCTAATGTTGGTGGCGTACAATAAATAGAACCTAAAAAACCTTGTTTTACTAGTAAAGGAATGTTACCAGAATGATCAATGTGGGCATGCGATAAAATTACCACATCGATATCAGAAGGTAGAAATCCTAAATTTCGATTAAGCGTTTCAGTTTCTTTACCCATCCCTTGGTATAATCCACAGTCTAATAAAATTTTAAATCCTTTATCTGTTTCTATGATATGCTTACTTCCTGTTACCGTTTCGGTTGCTCCTATAAATTTAACTTGCATGATGTAAAGATAGTTAAATGTAGAATGTATGTCTGATATAAGTCATAATAATATTTACAGGGAATTGATTTTCATTTAGTTAAATTTGCATGTCTTACTTTCTCTTGGCATTCTAGGTTTTTAAAGCCTTTAAGAGATTCGTGTTAAATCTAAAACATAATGATATGAAAACAGTATTGGTTCCTATTGATTTTTCTGAGACATCAGATAACGCATTATTTTATGCGACTAATTTAGCAACAGATTTGTTTGCAAATTTAATTCTATTACATGTCAATTCTATTCCTGTATATAATAACGAGTATAATATTTTACCCTATACGGTTAATGATAGTCTTGAAATTGGTTTAAATTCACTAAAGGAAAAGGTGAATTTGTTAAAAGAAAAATTCGATTTTAAGGGTAATGTCGAATGTTTTGTAGAAATTGGTGATTTGAAATCAGTTGTGTTTGATTTTATCAATAAAAAAACAATTGATTTGATAGTTATGGGTATAACAGGTCAAGAAACAGCTATTGAAAAAGTATTGTTTGGAAGTAATGCCGTTTCTATTTCACGAGAAAGTAGTATTCCAGTTTTTATTATCCCTAAAACTTATCTTTATAAAGATATTAAAAGCATCGCTTATGCTTGTGAATATGATGTGAATGTTACAGAACAATCAGGTTTGCAACAAATAAAAAATATTTCAAATCTATTTAATGCTAGCTTAAGCGTTTTACATGTTATTCCAGATTTTCATTTAATGAATGAAATTGAATCAGAAACAGACTTATTTATTGAACAAAATCTCGAGAAAACTAGCCATAAAACTTTTATATTATCAGAAAATAGGCCTAGTACCGCATTACTCGACTTCATTAAAACACATGGCGTAGATGTAATTGTTTTAGAACAGAAAAAACATTCTTTTATTCATAAATTAATATATCCTAGTACAACTAAAGAAGTTGCTTTTAGTAGTCCAATTCCAGTATTGACTATTCATAGTTAAGTTATAATGATTGATTATTACTTGTAATTATTCCTATCTATAGAGTTTGTAATCAGTCAAGTCGTTTTAAGAATCTTGAATTTCACGCATTGTTTTAAGTAGCTAAAATCAATTACATAAAATGTTTAATTTGACCTAAATCAATTTTAAAGCTGATAATAATCAGTTTTAATAGAATCGTCTGAGATTAAATTTGAAACGTGAAAATTCAAGAAATATCAAAGGTTAAAACAACATGTTATCATTGTGGTGAAGAAGTTGTTGATCACCATTATAACATTGAAGACAAAGAATTTTGTTGTAGAGGTTGTCAAACAGTTTACGAAATTATTAATAAAAGCGATTTATGCTCTTACTATGATTTAGAGCATAATCCGGGTATTAATCAAAAACAAGAAGTTAGAAAAGGGAAATTTGATTTTTTAGATGATGCTCAAATTATAAAAAAATTAACTCATTTTCAGGACGACACACATCAGCATGTGATTTTTTATCTGCCGCAAATGCACTGTGCTTCTTGTATTTGGATATTAGAACATTTAAACAAAATTGATTCAGGGATTATTAAATCTCAAGTGAATTTTGTAAAAAAAGAAGTAACTGTGATTTATAACTATCACGAATCTTCTTTAAAGAAAGTTGCAGAGGCTTTAACGATCATTGGTTATGAACCACACATTAGTTTAAATGATGTAAGTGCTAGTAAAGTTAAAAAGTATGACACAACAAGCATCGTAAAAATTGGAATTGCTGGCTTTTGTTTTGGTAACATTATGATGCTGAGTTTTCCTGAATATTTTTCATTGGCAAAAGCTGATGAAGTAGGACTAAAAAAATGGTTTAGTTATTTGAATTTAGTTTTAGCACTTCCAGTATTTTTTTATTCGGCATCCGAGTTTTTTATTTCTGGTTATAAAGGATTACGTCAAAAGTTTTTAAATATTGATGCGCCTATTGCTTTAGCAGTTTTAATAACCTTTGGAAGAAGTGTTTTTGAAATTTTATCAGGAACAGGCGCAGGCTATTTGGATTCGATGAGTGGTATTGTATTTTTTATGCTCATTGGTCGTTATTTTCAAAACAGGACCTATCAAACCATTTCATTTGACAGAGATTTTAAATCTTATTTCCCACTAGGTGTTAGCGTTATCGATACAGAAGGGATTGAGAAGCAAATTTCAGTTTCTGAATTAAAAGTAGGAAATCGAATTAAAATTCATAATGATGAAATTGTTCCTGCAGATGCCATTTTGTTTTTTGGTAAAGCAACTATTGATTACAGTTTCGTTACAGGTGAATCATTACCAGTTGAAAAATCAATTGGAGAAATTGTTTATGCAGGCGGTAAACAAACATCTGGCGCCATTGAATTAGAAGTTGTGAAAGAAGTTTCGCAAAGTTATTTAACTCAATTGTGGAATAACGAAGCATTTAAAGAAAATAAAGAAGAAGTAAAAGTATCTTTTATTCATAGAATCAGTCGCTACTTTACTTATGCATTATTTTCAGTCGCTATTTCTGCTGCAATTTATTGGTCAATAAATGATTCTTCTAAAATATGGGGAGCAGTTACCGCTGTATTAATTGTTGCTTGTCCATGTGCTTTATTATTGAGCGCAACATTTACGAATGGTAATATGATTCGTATTTTAAATAAATATAAATTATATGTAAAAAATGCTTCTGTTATTGAGCAAATGTCGGAGATTGATACGATTGTATTTGATAAAACAGGAACGATTACCGAACAAGGAAAATCTGAAATTTCTTTTCAAGGTCAAGAGTTATCTTCTGAACATTCTCAGTTAATTCGTTCTTTAGCTAATCAATCTAATCATCCGCTTAGTAAGAGTGTCGTTTCTTTTCTCCCATTTACAAAAATGTTGAATGTGAAGAATTATAAAGAATTTAAAGGATTTGGAACTTCTGCAACTATCAATGAACACTTTGTGAAAATGGGTTCTTCCGATTTTGTTTTAGGAAAAGATGCTCATCAACTAACTTCAGGAAGTAGAGTATATGCAAGTATTGATGATGAATTTGTAGGTTATTTTATAGTTAAAAATGCTTACAGAGAAGGATTAGAAAACATTGTTTCATCTTTAGGTTCTCAATTTGATTTGAAGATTTTATCAGGAGATAATTCCTCAGAGGAAGGTTTCTTAAAAAATATTTTTGGTAATCAATCAGAAATGTTGTTTGAACAAAAACCTGAGGATAAACTAAATTTTATTAAGTGCCTTCAAAATAGTAATAAAAAAGTTTTAATGATTGGTGATGGGTTGAATGATGCCGGTGCTTTAAAACAAAGTAATGTAGGTATAGCCATTAGCGATGATACTAATAATTTTTCTCCAGCGTGTGATGCCGTTTTATCTGGAAAAAACTTTACGCTTTTAAAAGAATTAGTGAACTATTGCCGTCGTCAAAAAACGATCATTTTTGCAAGTTTTGTACTTTCAATTATGTATAATATTGTTGGTCTTTCTATCGCTGTTCAAGGAGAAATGGAGCCAGTAATTGCAGCTATATTAATGCCAATTAGCTCAATCAGTATAGTTTTATTAACCACAGGAATGAGTTCATTTTATGAGTTAGAACTAAAAAGATTAATAACTGACAAAAGTCATCAATAGGAATGATAATAGTCAGTTACAAAAAATGTTAAGAACCATAATTTTACCCCTAATATGAGCGCAATTTTCATCATGATAGGAGCAAGTTTATTACTAGCAATTGGGTTTTTGATAGCCTTTATTTGGTCAGTAAAAAGTAATCAGTATGAAGATGATTATACTCCTTCAGTAAGAATGTTATTTGATAATACCACAATTCAAGAAAACAAACAAGAAACAAATAATAAAACCCAAAAAACAAAATAGTATGGAACTACAAAAATTTCAGTATGACAACAAAATAGTAAAGATGTTTGCTTATGCAACCATTCTTTGGAGTTTAGTTGGTATGGTAGCCGGTTTACTAGCGGCAGTTCAATTGTATCTACCAGCAGCAAATTTAAATTTACCTTACACCACCTTTGGTCGTGTTCGTCCTATTCACACGAACGCTATCATTTTTGCATTTGTAGGTAATGGTATTTTTATGGGGGTTTATTATTCGTTACAACGTTTATTAAAAGCTCGTATGTTCAGTGATTTATTAAGTAAAATCCACTTCTGGGGATGGCAATTAATTATCGTTTTAGCTGCTGCAACTTTAGTAATGGGTAAAACTACTGGTAAAGAGTATGCTGAGTTAGAGTGGCCAATTGATATTTTAATCACTTTAATTTGGGTTGTATTTGGCTGGAATATGTTCGGAACAATTATTCGTCGTCGTGAGCGCCATTTATATGTAGCAATTTGGTTCTACATAGCAACGTTTGTTACGGTTGCGATGTTACACATTGTTAACTCAATTGAAATCCCAGTTTCTTTTTGGAAATCATATTCAGTTTATGCAGGTGTTCAAGATGCTTTAGTACAATGGTGGTATGGACACAATGCGGTAGCGTTTTTCTTAACGACTCCATATTTAGGTTTAATGTATTATTTCTTACCTAAAATCGCACAACGTCCAGTTTATTCATATCGTTTATCAATTATTCACTTTTGGGCTTTAATTTTCTTATATATCTGGGCTGGTCCTCACCACTTGTTATATACGTCTGTTCCAGATTGGGCTCAATCTTTAGGTGTTGTTTTCTCAGTGATGTTAATTGCTCCATCTTGGGGTGGTATGATTAATGGTTTATTAACTCTTCGTGGAGCTTGGGATAGAGTACGTGATAACGTAGGTTTAAAATTCTTAGTAGTTGCTGTAACAGCTTATGGTATGGCTACATTCGAAGGTCCAATGTTATCTTTAAAAAATGTAAATGCAATTTCTCACTTTACAGATTGGACTATTGCTCACGTTCACGTTGGAGCTTTAGGATGGAATGGTTTTATGACTTTTGGTATCTTATATTGGTTAATACCAAGATTGTTCCAAACTAAATTATACTCTGAGAAATTAGCTAACATGCATTTCTGGATAGGTACGTTAGGTATTGTATTATACGCAGTTCCTATGTATTGGGCAGGTTTTATGCAATCTTCTATGTGGAAAGATTTTACTCCAGAAGGACAATTACAATACCAATTTATGGATACAGTTACTAGAATGATGCCTTTCTACGTAGCACGTTCTATTGGTGGTTTATTATTCTTAATAGGAGCTATTATGATGACTTACAATTTAATTAAAACAATTAAAGTTGGAACATTCTTAGAGATTGAAGAAGATCAAGCTCCTGCATTAGTTGGTGAATACCAATCTCACTCTAAAGATCACTGGCATCGTTGGATTGAACGTAAACCTATCCAAATGTTAATTGTAAGTTTAGTAGTTGTTGCAATTGGTGGTATTATCGAATTCGTTCCAGTATTCTTAGTAAAATCTAACATCCCAACTATTGCTAGTGTAAAACCATATACACCATTAGAGTTACAAGGTAGAGATATTTATATCCGTGAAGGTTGTTATACATGTCACTCTCAAATGGTTCGTCCTTTCAGAAGTGAAACAGCTCGTTATGGTGAGTATTCAAAAGCAGGTGAATCAGTTTATGATCATCCATTCCAATGGGGCTCTAAACGTACAGGTCCAGATTTAGCTCGTTTAGGTGGTAAATATCCTGATAGCTGGCATTATAATCACATGATGGATCCAACATCAATGTCACCTGGCTCTATTATGCCAACTTACCCTTGGTTATTAGAAGATCAATTAGATGCTAATACAACGGTTGCTAAAATTAAAGCAATGCAACGTTTAGGAGTGCCTTATCCAAAAGATTACGATAAAGTGTGTGTGAAAGATATGGAAGCTCAGGCAAAAGAAATTACTGCTAATTTGAAAAAAGATGGTATTGAAACTTTACCAGATAGAGAAATTGTTGCCTTAATCTCTTACTTACAACGTTTAGGAAAAGATATTAAAGCGGAAGGTTTAAAAGCACAAAAATAATTAGAACCCTAAAAACATTAAATATGAAATTTAAAAACTATTTGGTAAGCATCACTGGAATCGGGATATATCCATTAATCTCTTTGATGATATTTGTTGTGTTTTTTGGACTTGTTACATTATATGTGATGAAAGGAAATAAAAAACATTTCGAAGAATTAAGTAATCTACCAATTAACGAAAACGAAAATAATTAATATACGCTTATGAACAATTTCAATAAAATAAAAGCACTTGCCGTTGCAATGGTAATTCCGGCAGTAGGTTTTTGTCAGGAACAAACTACCAAAGAAAGTTCATCTTATTTTTCAAATGTATTGTTTTTAACTCTGTTAGTTACAATCGTTGTCTTAGCAGCTGTTATTGTTGCTTTCAGTAGTGTTTTTAAAAATATTGCTGATAGTGATTATTTAACGACGAAGTACAGTAATAAAAAAGATGATAATTCTTCAACAATGAGAAATGTAACCTCTATACTTCTATTGTTATCATCATTTTCTATGATGTCTCAAGATAAAGTAGCAGCTGTGGCAAAAATAGATGATGGAAGAATTGGAGGATTAGATCAATTTACTTTCTATTTCATGGTAGTCATCGTTCTAATAGAATTAATTGTGTTAGGTTTAATCATTTATCAATTCAATTTCTTAGTTAAAAACAATACAGTTGTTGAAACTGTTACTAAAACTAAGAAAGTTGAATCTAAATTAATGATGAGTTTAACAGATGCAGTAGCTGTTGAAGAAGAAGATAGCATCTTATTAGACCATAATTATGATGGAATTAAAGAGTTAGATAATAATTTGCCACCATGGTGGAAGTATATGTTTTATGCTACAATTTTGTCAGGTGTTATTTATATGGTTCACTATCATGTATTAAAAACAGGTGATTTGCAAACAGCAGAGTATAATAAAGCAATGGCTCAAGCAAAAATAGAAGTTGATGAGTTTATGAAAACGTCTGCTAATAATGTCGATGAAAATTCTGTAAAATTGTTAACGGAAGCCTCTGATATTACCGCTGGTAAAACAATATTTACTGCAAATTGTGCCGCTTGTCACGGTCAATTAGGAGAAGGTACAGTTGGACCTAACTTTACAGATGAATATTGGATTCATGGTGGAGGTGTTCAAGATATCTTTAAATCAATTAAATATGGTTGGGTTGAAAAAGGTATGAAATCTTGGAAAGAAGATTTATCACCTATGCAAATTGCACAAGTTACATCCTATATTAAATCTTTAAAAGGAACAAATCCGCCAAACGGAAAGGCTCCTCAAGGTGATTTATATATAGAAAATGGAGTAGCGCCTGTAAGTGATTCAACTGTTGTGACTATAGATAGTTTAAATGTTCAAATCAAAGCAGATAGTTTAAAAGCAGCAGTTACTCCAACTGTGGCAGCTGTGAAAAAATAATTTTATCTTTTATAGATAAGTCTGAAAATTATCATGTTTTAACTGTAATAATGAATGGATACTCAAGGAAATAAACAAAACGATAATATACACGACGAATCTTTTAGAGACAGTATTGCAACCATAAATGAAGACGGTAAGAGGGCTTACATACATCCAACAAAACCCTTCGGAAAATACTATGATTTAAGAACCTATTTTACATGGTTTTATTTGATAGTATTTTTTACTGTCCCATTTATTAAATATAATGGAGAGCCATTATTCCTTTTTAACGTTCCGGAGAAAAAATTTATTTTATTTGGTTCCATTTTTTGGGCTCAAGATTTCTTTATTTTCGGATTGGGAATGTTAATCTTCATTGTATTCATTGCTTTATTCACAGTAGTTTTTGGTAGGTTATTTTGTGGCTGGGCATGTCCTCAAACCATTTTTATGGAAATGATATTCCGTAAAATTGAGTATTGGATTGAAGGAGATGCTAATTATCAAAAAGCATTAAAAAAAGCTCCTTGGAATGCTGAAAAAATTAAAAAGAGAGTTTTAAAATTCTTAGCGTTTTATAGTATTTCTTTTGTTATTGTTCTTACCCTGTTAAGTTATGTTATAAGCATAGATCATGTATTTGCTATATTAATTAATGCTGGAGAAAGAGTCGGTTCTTTTTTAGGAATTATTTTATTTACAACTGTATTCTTTTTTGTTTATTGGTGGTTCAGAGAGCAAGTTTGCTTAATTGTATGCCCATATGGTAGAATGCAAGGAGTTTTATTGGATAAAAATTCAATAGTTGTTGCGTATGATTATGTGAGAGGAGAAGAAAGGCATCACTTTAAAAAGAATGAGGTAAGAACTGGAGGGGATTGCATTGATTGTAATTTATGCGTTAAAGTTTGTCCTACTGGAATTGACATTAGAAATGGAACCCAGTTAGAATGTATTAGTTGCACAGCTTGTATTGATGCTTGTGATCATATGATGGAAAGCGTTGGAATGGAAAAGGGATTAATTCGTTACGACTCTGAAAATGGCATAAAAAATAAAGTAAGATTGGCTTTTACTACTAGAATGAAAGCTTATTCTGCTGTATTGTTAGTTTTAATAGGAGTTGAAACAACATTGTTAATGACTCGTTCGGATTTTGATGCAACGATATTACGTGCAAAAGGAATGTTATACCAAGAACAGCCAAATAACCAATTAAGTAATTTGTTTACGATTAAATTAGTAAATAAGACCCGTGATGAAATGCCAGTTGATTTAAAAGTTGAAAATTTTAAAGACTATAAATTGCAATTAGTTGGAAAAGACATAAAGGTTAAGCCAGAAGGTATCACCAACGGAGAGTTCTTTGTGTATTTAAATAAATCAGATTTAAAAGAAAGAAAAGTTAAGTTAGAAATTGGAGTGTATTCTAACGGTAAAAAAATAAGAACGGTTAAAACAAATTTTTTAGGTCCTATTAAGTTTAATAATCATTAAAAATAAACAGTATGAATTTCGGAGGTAAAATAGTTATTCTTTATTTGAGCTTTGTTGCGTTAATTTTAACATTAGTGTTTAATTGCTTTAGTATGGATGTAGATTTGGTTAGTTCAGATTATTATGCTCAAGAAATTAATTTTCAACAAAAAATTAATGCTACAAATAATGAAAAAGATTTAAAATCAAGTATTACACATGTTATCGATGGCAAGTCAATTGTTCTTAGCATAGATTCAGCTTTATTAAGTAATGATTTTAAAGGAACGATTACTTTTTTTAGACCATCAGATTCAAAAAAAGATGTGTCATTTAAAATGAATTTTACTAATAAAGAACAGGTTATTGATGCAAAGACTTTAATTCATGGAGCATACAAGCTTCAGTTATCCTGGACAAGTAACCAAAAAAATTACTTTAAAGAGGATGTAATTTTTATTAATTAAACATGGAATTAATAATCGCTGCCATATCCTTAGGTCTTCTTGGAAGTTTCCATTGTATAGGAATGTGCGGCCCAATTGCTTTAGCTCTGCCTGTTCATCAATACTCTCCAATAAAAAAATACTTAGGCATTTTTTTATACAATCTAGGAAGGGTGACCACATATACTTTTTTAGGCGTTATATTTGGATTACTAGGACAGTCTTTTTTCTTAGGAGGATTTCAACAAATACTTTCTATTACTATAGGGGTTTTACTTTTATCATCTGTTGTTTTTACAAATGTAAAATCATTAAATACAGTCAAAGGATTAGGTTTTATATATTCATTTATTAATTCTGTAAAGTTTCAATTAGGCAATTTGTTTAATAAAAAAGGATTACATTTTTTGTTTATTATTGGTTTATTAAATGGCTTGTTACCTTGTGGGTTAGTTTATTTAGGTATTGCAGGAGCTATCGCTACTGGTCATTATATGAAAGGCGCAGAGTTTATGTTTTACTTTGGCATTGGAACCATTCCAGTAATGTATGCGGTTGCGTTTTTAGGACAATTTATTACTCTTAAATACCGTAATCATATTCGTCAAACTATGCCTTATGTGGTTTCTTTTATGGCTATTCTTTTAATTGTTAGAGGTTTAAATTTAGGGATTCCTTATTTAAGTCCACAATTCGAAAAAGATAGCCATAAAGTTTCTTGTTGCGAAAAACCATTGCACGAAAAACAAACCATTAAGTGTTCGCCAAAAAAATGTCATTAGTATAATTTATGTTCTGGGAAAAATATTCATATTCATTAATAAAACGAAAGGTATTTGATGCTTTAAGTAAAAATACAAATTACAGAACAGAAAATATTTTAGGGATACCTGGAACTTTTTTAGATACGGATATATTTTATGATGACGCACCTTTTTTAAGGGATGCGCCTTTTTTATCTACTTTAATTGCAAATCCTAATCACATAGGGGTTCACACTTTAGGAGATGATCATGAGGATTTTTTTGTTGGAACTCATGAAATCGAAAAAGATTTAATAAAAATTTGTGCAGAAGAAATATTTTCGGCATCACCTAATTCTTATGACGGCTATGTTGCAAGTGTAGGAACAGAAGCTAATATAGAAGCGACATGGATATATCGTAATTATTTCGTACAGGAGTATAATGCGAAAATAGATGAAATAGCAGTTATATATTCTTCAGATACTCATTATTCTATTCCAAAGGCTATTAATTTGTTAAATTTAAAAAGTATTGAAATTCCAGTCCATCAAACCACAAGAGAAATTTCAATTAAGAGTTTAGAGCATCAAATAGAAGCAGCTTTAATAGCTGGTATTAAGTATTTTATTGTTAATGTAAATATGTCTACAACCATGTTTGGATCTGTAGATGATATTGATAAGGTAACAGATGTTTTAAATTTATTACATATAAATTATAAATTGCATGTGGACGGCGCTTATGGTGGATTTATTTTGCCTTTTACAACCACTTGTAATTCGTATAATTTCGCTAATAAAAACATTTCCTCTTTTTCTATCGATGGGCATAAAATGTTACAAGCGCCATATGGTACTGGTATATTTTTAGTTCGAAAAGAATTTATGAAATATGTGTGTACTAATGAAGCTGGATATGTAAAAGGAAAAGATTACACGCTTTGTGGGAGTCGATCTGGTGCAAATGCTGTTTGTGTTTGGATGATTCTTCGAATACATGGTTCTGTAGGTTGGACTGTAAAGATGCGTCAGTTAGTTGATAAAGCTGCCTCTATTTCAGAAACATTAACAGAATGGGGGATTAAACATTATTGCCATCCTGATTTAAATATAGTAACGATAGATGCTAGTTATATAAGTATAGAGTTAGCAAATAAATATCATCTAGTCCCTGATAGTCATGATGAAAATCCCAAGTGGTTTAAAATTGTAGTCATGCCTCATGTAAAACCTGGCATTATTGATAATTTTCTTTCTGAATTAAAAAACGAACAAAATTAATAAAGCAATTGTTCTCTTGCACTCATAACTCTAATTCTAAAATCTAAAACAATGGCTATTTTAATTTTCTTTTTTCTTCATTGGTATCTTTCTTTATTTGCTCAAACTTTCTTTTTGCATCGATATGCAGCACATCAAATGTTTACGATGAATAATTTTCGGGAAAAAGTATTTTATTTTTTAACTTGGGTTTTTCAAGGCTCCTCTTTTTTAAGTCCTAAAGCTTATGGTATTATGAATCGTATGTACCACGCTTATGCCGATATCGAAAAAGTTCATCATTCTCCTATGTTTTCAAAAAAAATATTTGATATGATGAAAAAAACACTAGTTGTGTATAATGGAATTTTACATGATAAAATTGATATTGAAGAGAAATTTAAAAAAGATGTCCCTTATTGGCGTGCCTTTGAACTATTTGCAGATAATTGGATTGTAAGAATTTCTTGGGGTGTATTTTATTTTTTATTTTATATGCAATACGCAACATATTGGTGGGAATTTTTATTATTGCCTATTCATTTTTTAATGGGCCCAGTTCATGGCGCAATTATCAATTGGTTTGCACATAAATATGGATATGTTAGTTTTAAAGTTGGAGATACTGCAAAAAATTTAATACCTGTTGATTTTTTAATGATGGGTGAAAGCTATCACAATAATCATCACAAATTTGGTGGAAGGGCTAATTTTGGAAAAAAATGGTTTGAGTTTGACTCAACATATCCTTTAATATTACTTTTTAATTTATTAGGAATTATTCATTTAAAAAAGAATAATGATCTTAATTATATGTAAATATTTAATAGATAACTATATTTATAATTATAAATTTTTAAAAAAAAGATGGATTTAGTTTCGAAATATAATATACAAGCACCGCGCTATACAAGTTATCCTACTGTTCCTTATTGGGATAATAATGTCAATGAAGAGAAGTGGATTGAACATATAAAAAATGCTTTTATTAAATATAATTCTGATGGTATTAGTTTATATATTCACTTACCATATTGCGAAAGTTTATGTACCTATTGCGCTTGTAATACACGTATCACTGTAAATCATAAAGTTGAGATGCCATACATCGAAACTCTTCTAAAAGAGTGGCAATTATATTTAAATCAATTTCAAGGAAAACCCTTAATTAAAGAAATACATTTAGGTGGTGGTACGCCAACTTTTTTTTCCCCTGATAATTTATCTTTTTTATTGAAGTCTATTTTAGATACAGTAGATGTAGCAAAAGATTATGATTTTAGTTTCGAAGGACATCCAGGAAACACAACTAAAGAACATTTACAAGCTTTATATAACTTAGGATTTAAACGTGTAAGTTTTGGTATTCAAGATTTTGATGAAAAAGTTCAAGATACGATTAATCGATACCAAACTTTTGATGAAGTAAATCAAGTTGTAATTGATGCAAGAGAAATAGGGTATACGTCTATTAATTTTGATTTAGTTTATGGTTTACCTTATCAAACCATAGAGTCAATTAATGATACTATTACAAAAATTATTTCTTTAAAACCTGAACGTATCGCATTTTATAGTTATGCTCATGTGCCTTGGCTAAAACCCGGACAAAGAAAATATTCAGAAAAAAATTTGCCAGCAGATTCGTATAAGCGAAGTTTGTATGAAGCTGGTAAAGACTTATTTATTTCTGCAAATTATTCTGATATCGGTATGGATCATTTTGCATTACCAAATGATACTTTATTTGATTGTTTCGAACGAGGAGAATTACACCGTAATTTTATGGGATACACTACTAATACTACTAAGTTATTAGTTGGTTTAGGGTGTTCTTCTATTAGCGATACTTGGGATGGCTTTGCTCAAAATATAAAAACAGTGGAAGAATATCAAAAGTCTATAAGTGAAGGGCATTTCCCTATTTTCAAAGGGCATTCTTTAACAAATGAAGATTTAATTATTCGCCAACATATTTTAGATTTAATGTGTAAGCATACCACCAATATTGATGAATATTATATTGAATCAAAAAATAAGTTTGATGAATTTATAATAGATGGCTTAATTGAAGTTACTTCAGATAAACTTTTAATTAAAGATGCTGGTAAACTTTTTTTAAGAAATGTATGTTTGTTGTATGATAAACGATATTGGAAAAAAGTTCCTGAAGGAAATGTATTTAGTACGACTGCTTAAGAGTTTATGATGAAAAGAGATATTGAAAATTTGGATGATATAAAATTAATGGTGAATACGTTCTATGGTCGTATTCAAAAAAATGAAATATTAGGGCCAATTTTCGAAGAGCGAGTAGGAGGTAGATGGGAGCAGCATTTAGAAAAAATGTATCGCTTTTGGCAAACTATTTTATTTGATGAACATACATATAGTGGCGCACCATTTCCGCCACATGCTCGCATGCCTATTGATGAAAGTCATTTTATTATCTGGGTTCAAAATTGGATAAGAACAGTGGATGAATTTTTTACTGGACCGATTTCCGAAGAAGCTAAAAAAAAGAGGGACATTAATGGCCGCTATTTTTAACTCTAAATTGGAGTACTTTAAAAATAACGATCTTTAATTTTTTTATTTTGAAATAATTTTAGAAATCAATATGATTTATATCATGATTTGTTTTTAATTGATTTATTTTTCTGTAAATTAGTTAAAAATGTTTTTAGCCTATGTTAACAAAAGATGATCAATGGGAAGATTTATATGTATTTGCTAAAGAAATGGCAGATCACAATAAAAGTTATTCCGAAATTGAAAAGCAACTTTCTCAAAAAACTGATGACACTTTAGTCATTGCTGAAATTATTTCTCAAATTAAAAAAGTGCACTATGCTGTTAATCGAAAAAATGGATTAACAAAAATTGGTTTTGGTTGCTTGTTTTTGGTAATCGGTTTTTTAATTACTTGCATCAATTTTCATTCAAATCAATCTTTTACAATTGTGATGTATAGTTCAAGCTCCGCAGGTTTATTGTTAATCCTTTGGGGCTTATATGATATTATAGGATAATATTCATTCAATCAATATTTTTTTGATATGCAGTAAATATGATTACCGTCTCTGATAATAATCATATTTTTTTATTGACCTAAGTCATAACATTCCATTTTTAGATAAAATATATTTACGCTAAAAATTGAATTATGCACAACGAACATTCTGATACACATTTTCAATCAAGGATTGATAATGGCGAGCACATCGAACCTAAAGATTACATGCCTGAAGGTTACCGTAAACATTTAATTCGTCAAATGTCACAACATGCGCATTCCGAGGTAATTGGTATGCAACCCGAGGGAAATTGGATTACTCGTGCCCCAAGTTTAAGAGCTAAACAGATTTTATTAGCTAAAATTCAAGATGAAGGTGGACACGGTTTGTATTTATATAGTGCTGTAGAAACTTTAGGAGTTTCAAGAGCTGAATTGATAGAGCAATTACAAACTGGTAAAGCAAAGTATTCAAGTATCTTTAATTATCCAGCTTTAAATTGGGCTGATATTGGAGCAATTGGTTGGTTAGTTGATGGTGCTGCTATTGTAAATCAAGTATCATTACAACGTACTTCTTATGGTCCGTATAGTAGAGCGATGGTTCGTATTTGTAAAGAAGAAAGTTTTCATCAGCGTCAAGGTTATGAAATTATGACAACCATGATGCGTGGAACTAAAGATCAACAAGCTATGGCGCAAGATGCTATGAATAGATGGTGGTGGCCTGCATTAATGATGTTCGGTCCTCATGATTCTGATTCTCCTAGAAGTGGAGATGCAGTTAGGTGGAAAATTAAACGCGAAACAAATGATGAGTTATGTCAAAAGTTTATTGATAAAACAATTCCTCAAGCAGAACTAATCGGTTTAACTATTCCTGATAAAAATTTTAAGTTGGATGAAAAAACTGGTCACTATACTTTAAGTCCAATTAATTGGGAAGAGTTTCATAGAGTTGTTGCTGGTCATGGACCGTGTAATAAACAACGATTAGATCATCATATCAAGCACCATCAAGAAGGTGCTTGGGTGAGAGAAGCAGCAGAGGCTTATAAATTAAAAACAGCAAAAAAAGAATTAGTAACAGCTTAATAAAATATTATCATGGCAACAGATACACAATTAGATTTATGGGAAGTGTTTATTCAAAGTAAATCAGGTCTTCCTTATATTCATTCAGGTAGCGTGCATGCATCAGATGTAAAAATGGCAATGCAAAATGCAAGAGATATTTATACTCGCAGAGGAGAAGGGACAAGCATTTGGGTAGTTCCAGCAAAACATATTTCAGCATCTAATCCAGATGATAATGATATGTTGTTTGATCCATCTAACGATAAAATTTATCGTCATCCAACTTTTTATGTAATGCCTGAAGGCGCTAAAAATATTTAATCCAAAAGACTATGACAACAAAAGATGCAACATATAATTATGCGATTCGTTTAGGCGATAACGCATTGATCCTAGGTCATCGTTTATCAGAATTATGCAGCAGAGGTCCAATATTAGAAGAAGATTTAGCTTTAACTAATGTGTCTTTAGATATGATTGGTAGAGCTCAAGCTTTATTAAAGTATGCCGCTGAATTAGAAGGCAAAGGACATACAGAAGATGATATCGCTTATCGTCGTGCTGAAATTAATTATCATAATCATTTATTAATTGAACAACCGAACGGTGATTTTGCTCACACAATAGTTCGTCAATTATACTTGTCGGTTTTCGAATATTTATTTTACTCTGAATTAGAAAAAAGTCAGGACGGAACATTTGCGGCTATAGCTTCTAAAACAATTAAAGAAGTAAAATATCATATGCAACACGCTATTGATTGGACCTTACGTTTAGGAGATGGAACAGCTGAAAGTCACAAGCGTATGCAAAAGGGTTTAAATGATTTGTGGATGTATACAGGTGAATTATTTGAAATGGATGTTCTTGATACATACTTGTTACACCAACATATTGCTGTAGACACAGTCGCAATTAAAGCTAAATGGCAAAGTGAAATTGAAAAAATTTTAACGGAAGCTACTCTTTCTTTACCTGAAGATACTTATATGCAAACAGGAAGTAAAAAAGGAGTTCATACTGAAAACTTAGGACATATTTTATCAGAAATGCAATATTTACAGAGAGCTTATCCAGACGCAAAATGGTAACAGTTGATTTAAATACTCAAGATGTTTATAATTTAATTTCAGAAATCCCTGATCCAGAGATTCCTGTGATTACAATTAAAGATTTAGGGATATTAAGAGATGTGAAATTAGTGAATGATACATACATCGTCACAATCACACCTACTTACACAGCTTGTCCTGCTATGGGAATGATTGAAGATCAAATTAAAGAAATTTTATCCGCTCAAGGTATCGATAAAGTTAAAGTAGAATTAACTTACACGCCGGCTTGGACAACGGATTGGTTGAGTCAGGAAGCAAAATCTAAATTGAAAAAATATGGTATTGCTCCACCAAATCATTCTTCTTGCAGCAAATTATTTAGCGCAGCAGAAGTAGTTGTTTGTCCTCAATGTAATTCAAGACATACATCTTTGATCAGTCGTTTTGGTTCTACAGCTTGTAAAGCATTGTATAAGTGTGAAGACTGTAAAGAAACGTTTGATTTATTTAAATGTCATTAAAAGTATAAATCTTATAAAAAAAGCCAGTAAATTTTACTGGCTTTTTTTATGTATAAATACTATTAAAAGTCAAGGTGATATGTAACAAATGTCACACATTTTGGCTAATTCATGTTATACCTTTATAGTGTGAAATTTTAAAAGAAATTAATCTAAAAAACGATCATTATGTTAATTTTCAATATCCTTTATTCGATGCTCTTCAATAAGTGTTCTAGATGTCATCAAGGTGATGTGTTTGAATCAAAAAATCCTTATAATTTAAGTAAGATGTTTAAGATGCATAAAACCTGCTCTCATTGTGAGTTAGAGTACGAAGATGAGCCAAGCTTTTTTTATGGTGCCATGTATGTATCATATGCTATTTCATCAGGCTGGTTTATGATTTGGTATGCAGTTCAAAGCTATTTTTTAAACTGGGATTTATTACCCTTTGCTATTTTTATTACTTTGTTTATTATAGCGGTGGCACCTTTAACCTTAAGATGGTCGAGATTAATATGGTTAAACTTCTTTTATAAGTTTAAAAAAGAATACAAAAACAGAAAACACCAGCACATTAGTATAAATCATAATCATTAAAAAATAGAAATATGTTAGATGCAATCAAAGGAGCCTTAGGATTAGGTCCGAAAACAGATTACAAAGAGTTAGTTAAAAAAGGAGCTCAAATTATCGACGTAAGAACTCGTGGAGAATATGCTTCAGGTCACGTAAAGGGAAGTGTGAATATCCCTTTAAATGAACTATCTTCGAGTGTGACAAAAATAAAGAAAAATGTTCCCGTTATCACTTGTTGTGCAAGTGGTATGAGAAGTGCTTCTGCTAAATCCACGTTAAGTTCTTTAGGTTTTAAGGAAGTGTATAATGGTGGAGGCTGGATGAGTTTAAACGGTAAAGTATAATGAATATCAATCTAAGACAACGCTTATCAACCAATTGGAGTTTGTGGCGAATAATACGATTAGTTTTATCTATTGTGTTTATCGTTAGTGGAATTATAAACTTAGATTATATTCTTTTAGCAAGTGGCGTATTTTTATTAGGTCATGCTTTATTAAATGCCTGCCTAAATTGTGTAGGTGGAAATTGTGAAATACCTCAAAAAACAAAATAATGAACAACTTCAATAATCTTATCAATTCCGAAAAACCTGTATTAGTTGATTTCTTCGCTGAATGGTGTGGACCTTGTAAAACTATGGCTCCCATTTTAAAAGACGTAAAAACACAATTACAGGATAATGCTACTATTATTAAAATAGATGTCGATAAAAATCCTGAAGTAGCTTCTATTTATCAAATCAGAAGTATACCAACTTTAATTATGTTTAAAAAAGGGCAACCGGTTTGGAAACAATCAGGCGTTGTGCCAACTCAAGAATTAGTCAAATTATTTAATCAATTTCAATAGTTATGTCACATCAATATAATGTAAACCTTAAGTGGAATTCTGAAAGAGCAGGAGAGGTTTCTTCTCCTGAATTAAATACTAAAATAGAAGTAGCAACGCCACCTCAATTCCCTAAAGGAGTAGAAGGTGTTTGGTCGCCAGAGCATTTTTTTTCAGCAGCTGTTAATTCTTGCTTTATGACTACCTTTTTAGCAATCGCCGAAAATTCGAGATTAGAGTTTAAAGAGTTTAATTGCAACGCTGTTGGCATTTTAGATCAAGTAGATGGAAAATATTTAATGACAGAAGTTATTTTAAATCCAACTTTAATGATTACAAAAGAAGAGGATAAAGAAAAAGCTTTACGTGTTTTAGATAAATCAGAAAAAGCCTGTTTAATATCAAATTCAATCAATTCTAAAGTGTCTTTTAATCCTATAGTAACAATTCCTGAAACAGTAAATAGTTGATTATATAGTCGCTGAAAAACATATTTATCCTGTAACGGGTATGAGTTGTGCTTCTTGTGCACTCAGCGTGGAGACTATTCTCTCGGCTCAAGATGGAGTAAAAAGTTGTGCGGTAAATTTTGCAGATAATTCAGTAGCGATTGAGTTTGATCCTTCTCAAACTAAAGATATTAATCTCAAAAAAAGTGTGCAAGATGCGGGCTATGATTTGATATTAAATATTAAAAACAATTCCGAAGAAAGTAATCAATTACATGAAGCTACCTTAAATCGCATCCGTCAAAATACAATTTGGTCGGGTGTGTTTGCCCTTCCTATTATGATTATAGGTATGTTCTTTATGGATATGCCATATGGTAATTATATCATGTGGGTTTTAGCAACACCTGTACTATTAGTATGGGGACGAATTTTTTATATTAATGCTTGGCATCAATTAAAAATAAAGAAAGCCAATATGGATTCTTTAGTAGCCTTGAGCACAAGTATTGCCTATGTGTTTAGTGTATTTAACACGCTCAATCCCCAGTATTGGCATTCTCGTGGTTTGCATCCTCATGTTTATTTTGAAGCATCGGTGGTGATTATCTTTTTTATTTTATTTGGTAAATGGCTTGAAGAAAAAGCGAAATCTAATACCTCGAATGCTATTAAAAAATTAATTGGTTTACAACCAAAAACAGTAAGTTTATTGCAACACAATCATACAACGATTCAAGTTCCTATTGATCAAATTAAAAAAGAAGATATAATTGTTGTAAAACCTGGAGATAAAATTCCTGTAGATGGTATTGTTGTTTCCGGTGAGAGTTTTGTGGATGAGAGCTCAATTAATGGAGAACCAATTCCTGTTTTAAAAAATATAAATACGAAAGTTTTCACCGGTACAATCAATCAAAAGGGAACAATTAATATTAGTGCGCAAAAAGTTGGAGACGAAACTTTGTTAGCCCAAATTATTAAAATGGTTCAAGAGGCGCAAGGAAGTAAAGCTCCTATTCAAAAAAACGTGGATAAAATTGCCAGTGTCTTTGTTCCAACTGTGATGGCGATTTCATTAATAACATTTATTGTTTGGATGGTTTTTGGTATTGAAAATAGTTTTACTTATGGTTTATTGTCTGCTATTACTGTATTAGTGATTGCATGTCCATGTGCTTTAGGTTTAGCTACACCAACAGCTATTATGGTTGGTATAGGTAAAGGAGCGCAATTAGGAATTTTAATAAAAGATGCGGAGGTATTAGAATTATCAAAAAATATCAATGCTATTATTTTAGATAAAACAGGAACAATCACTGAAGGTAAACCAAAAGTAGAATCGCTTGTTTGGAATAAGCAATTATCTGACATAAAAGAGTTATCTCAAATTTTATTTTCAATTGAATCTAAGAGTGAGCATCCTTTAGCACAATCGGTTTGTGATTATTTAAAGCAAACTGATGCAGTAGCTATAGACGGATTTGAAAATATAACAGGAAAAGGTGTAAAAGCTTATATAAACGACGTCTCGTATTTTGTTGGAAGCTTGTCGTTTATGACTGATTTGAAATTAACTTTAAGCGATGATTTACAAAAAGAGTTTAATAATTATTCAGAACAAGCTTACACCGTTTTTGCATTTTCAAATCAACAAGAGGTATTGGCTTTAATTGCGATTACAGATAAAATTAAAGAAACCTCCATACTAGCTATTAAGGGTTTGCAGGAAATGGGTATTGAAGTCTACATGCTTACTGGCGATTCGGAAGCGGCCGCAAAAAATGTTGCTTCAAAAACAGGAATCAAATTTTATAAATCTTCAGTAATGCCTCAAGATAAAGCGGCTTTTACAAAAGAATTACAAAGTAAAGGCAAAGTCGTGGCAATGGTTGGTGATGGTATTAATGATAGTAATGCATTGGCACAAGCAGATGTGAGTTTTGCAATGGCTAAAGGCTCTGATATTGCTATGGATGTAGCAAAGGTCACCATTATGTCTTCTGATTTAATGCAGCTATTAAAAGCTATTCAATTATCTAGATTAACGGTTTCTAAAATTCGCCAAAATTTATTTTGGGCATTTGTTTATAATGTGATTGGTATTCCATTAGCAGCAGGTATATTATTTCCTGTCAATGGGTTTTTATTAAATCCTATGATTGCTGGCGGAGCCATGGCATTAAGTAGCGTGTCGGTTGTGACAAATAGTTTATTATTAAAATTTAAAAAAATATAAGACAATGAGTATATATAAATTTAAAACCACGATGAGTTGCAGTGGTTGCGTGAGTAAAGTAGAGAAATTTTTGAATGGTGAAAAAGATATTTTAAAATGGGAAGTAGATTTGAATTCTCTAGATAAAATATTGACAATAGAAACTGAAAAAATGGAGCCTAATCAAATACCCATATTATTATTAAAAGCTGGCTATAAAGCCGTTCAAATTTAATTTGTCGAACAAAAAAAGAGGCTTAATTAATTAACCCTCTTTTTTTATCGTTTATAATTTAATTACATCCACTTAGCAGCAAATGTCTTAAACTCAGCTCTTAATTCATTAAAGTTTTTTTCAAATGCATCAATAGCTTCTTTTTCATTAAAGTGAGAAGGCATTTCTCTATGATCAACTGCTACTGGATTTTTATTCACTTCTTTCTCTAAAGAATTCTCGTCAACTTTGATAGCGTGCGATAATTCATCGATATTGTTTTTTTGAACAATCAATTGATTCTGAAAGTGTTCAACTTGAGCTAAAACATCAGAATGATTATTTTTTGAAGCTAGTTCTCCTAAACGTCCTTTCATTAAAGTGATTTCATCTGCATAAAATTTTAATTTACTCATCCATTCTGTATGATCAGCGTGTTGAGTGTAAAGTTTTTCTCCTGTTTTCATGGGTTTTTATATTTAGTTTATGATTAATTTCTATTCTAAAGGTAAACCAAACCCGTCCTGATAAACTTGATAATAATCATATTCTAAAACTGAGTTATATCATTCCTTTTTTCCGACATTTTTTCATCCTTTGTTACAACTAAAACGTAATTACTATGTCTATATATCAAAAACAAGGGCAGATCCCACATAAACGTCACATTGTGTTTCGCAAACCCAATGGTGAATTGTATCACGAAGAATTATTTGGAACGGAAGGTTTTTCTAGCACGTCTTCTTTAGTATATCATTTAAACCCACCAACAATGGTCAAGGAAATTGGTAAGGCACATTATGCTAGACCTGAAGTTGGAATTGATGAAAACTTAAAAGCTTTAAGTTTTATGGGTTATGATGTTGATCCAGAAGATGATTATTTAGAAAGTCGTAAAGTATTTTTCTTTAACGATGATATGCAAATTGGAATGGCATGCCCTTCAAAAAACATGGAAGATTATTTCTTCAAGAATGCAGATTCTGATGAAATGCTGTTCATTCATAAAGGCAGTGGACGTTGCAAAACGATGTATGGTAACGTAGATTTTGAATATGGTGATTATGTGATTATTCCAAGAGGGGTCGTTTATAAATTAGAATTTGATACAAAGGATAATAAAATATTATTTGTTGAATCTCACAGTCCTATTCGCACGCCAAAACGTTATCGTAATGAATTTGGTCAATTATTAGAACATTCTCCATTCTGTGAGCGTGATTTTAAATTGCCATATAATTTTGAAACACATGATGAAAAAGGAGATTTCAAAATTATGATTAAAAAAAGAGGAATGATTTATCCTTATACTTATGAAACTCATCCTTTTGATTTAGTAGGTTGGGATGGTTATGTATATCCATATGCATTCTCCATTTTTAATTTCGAACCTATTACAGGACGTATTCACATGCCTCCTCCAATTCATCAGCAATTTGAAGGCCGTAATTTTGTTATTTGTTCATTTGTGCCTCGTTTATACGATTATCATCCCGATGCAATTCCTGCACCTTATCATCATAGTAATATTGATGCTGAAGAAATTTTATATTATGTAGATGGTGATTTCATGAGCCGCAATAATATCAAAGCTGGTCAGTTTACTTTACATCCAGCTGGTGTTCCTCATGGACCTCACCCTGGAGCAATTGAGCGTAGCATTGGTAAAAAAGAAACGAAAGAATTAGCAGTGATGATTGATCCGTTTAATCCTTTAAAAATTTCGACAGAGGCACTGAAATATGAAGTGAAAGATTATTACAAATCATGGATGAGTGCTCCTCAATTAGTATAAAATAAGAACTATATTAAATAACTATAAAAATAAATATCATGTCAGTAGCAGATTTAACAAAAGTAAAAAACTACGATTATAGCGGAGAAAAAGTATTTGAAAAAGCTCAAGACTTTTTGCCAATTAATGGAACAGATTATGTTGAATTGTATGTAGGTAATGCCAAGCAAGCAGCTCATTATTACAAAACTGCATTTGGTTTCCAAGAATTAGCATACGCTGGATTAGAAACAGGTTCCCGCGATAGAGTATCTTATGTATTGGTTCAAGATAAAATTCGTTTGGTATTAACTTCTCCATTTGATCCAAATAGTGAAATTTCTCACCATATCCGAAATCACGGGGATGGAGTAAAAGTAATTGCATTATTGGTAGATGATGCTCGTAAAGCATACGAAGAAACAACGAAGCGTGGTGCTAAATCTTATTTAGAACCAACGGTTATCAAAGATGAAAACGGTGAGATTGTAAAAGCTGGCATTCATACATACGGAGAAACCATTCACATGTTTGTAGAGCGTAAAAATTACAATGGTGTTTTTATGCCAGGCTACGAAAAATTAGATACAGAGTATAAGCCAACTCCAACAGGATTAAAATATATTGATCATATGGTTGGTAACGTGGAGTTAGGGGCAATGAATAAATGGGCTAGCTTCTATGCAGATGTAATGGGCTTTGCAAACCTAGTAACGTTTGATGATAAAGATATTTCGACTGAGTACACAGCTTTAATGAGTAAGGTTATGACTAATGGAAATGGTCGCATTAAATTTCCAATTAATGAGCCAGCACATGGTAAAAAGAAATCTCAAGTAGAAGAGTATTTAGATTTTTATCACGGACCAGGTTGTCAGCATATTGCGGTTGCTACGGATGATATCGTATTTACAATTTCTGAAATGCGTAGACGTGGAGTTGAATTTTTATATGTACCAGGAACGTATTATGATACTGTAAAAGATAGAGTAGGGATTATTGAAGAAGATATGGAAGTGTTAAAGAAATGGGGTATCATGGTTGATAGAGATGATGAAGGATACTTGTTGCAAATCTTTACAAAACCAGTAGAAGACAGACCAACTTTATTTTTTGAAATCATTCAACGTAAAGGAGCGAAGTCTTTCGGAAAAGGAAACTTCCAAGCTTTATTTGAATCAATTGAGGCGGAACAAGCTAGAAGAGGAACCCTTTAATTATAACCATCAAAAATGTCATACTGAGCTAGTCGAAGTATGACATTTTTATTTTAACTAAAAACACATATGAGCATCATTCCACCATTTAATTTTAAAAAATGGATTGACGAAAATCGTCATTTATTAAAACCACCAGTTGGAAATCAAGTGGTTTATAAGGATACTGAATTTATTGTAATGGTTGTTGGCGGACCAAATGCCCGTAAGGAATTTCACTATAACGAAGGAGAAGAATTTTTCTATCAAATTGAAGGTGATATGCAATTGCCTATCAGGGAAAATGGAACAACAAGAGTGATTGATATTAAAGAAGGTGAGATTTTTTTATTACCGCCTAGAGTAGAGCATTCTCCTCAACGCTTTCCTAATACCGTTGGTTTAGTCATTGAGCGTCAAAGAACTTCTCAAGAGTTAGATGCTTGCACATGGTATTGTGAAAAATGCGATAGCGAGTTATATCGTGCTAAATTTCATTTAGGAGATATCGTTGAGCAATTACCAAAATTAATGCAGTCGTATTATGATAGTTTGGAGTTGCGCACTTGCAAAAAATGTGGTCATGTGATGGAACCACCAAAGTTAAAAGAAGCATTAGTAAAATAATATTATAAGACAATAGAAATGAAATAGTCATGTTCCCGAGTATCAAACGCTAAGTAAATAACATGACTATAACATATGACAATTAAAAAACAATATTCTATTCATATGAAACAAGCAACAATAATAGGCGCAGGATTAGTAGGCTCTTTATGGGCGGTTTATTTAGCTAAAGAAGGTTATAAAGTAAATGTTTATGAACGTCGCCCTGATATGCGTAAAGCAAATATGTCTGCAGGGAAGTCAATTAACTTAGCAACATCTTATCGTGGTTGGAAAGCATTAGATGCAGTGGGTATAGGCGATGAAATCAGAAAAATTGCGATTCCTATGTATGGTCGCACGATGCACACATTAAAAGGTGATACAAATTATCAACCATATGGTATTAATGACCAAGCTATTTATTCTGTATCTCGTGGCGAAATTAATGCGAAGTTGATGGATTTATCAGAGCAAAATCCTAATGTAAAAATTTTCTTTAACGAAGAGTGTGTGAATGTAGATTTAGAAAAGGGTATAAGCTTTTTTAAAAATACGCAAACAGGTGCATTGTCTGAAGTAACGGCTGATGTTGTGTTTGCAACGGATGGCGCATTCTCCGCAGCACGTTATAATGCGATGCAAAAATTAGATCGCTTTAGCTACAGTCAAAATTATATTGAAGATGGTTACCGCGAAATTTTATTACCAGCGAATGCAGATGGTAGTTATAAATTAGAAAAAAATACTTTGCATATATGGCCCCGAGGTCGTTTTATGCTAATTGCACTTCCTAATTTTGATGGTTCATTTACATGCACTTTATTTATGCCGTTTGATGGACACGAACATTGTTTTAATAAATTAACGTCTAATGATAAAGTAGAGGATTTCTTTAAAGAAGTGTTTCCAGATTTCTTCAACATGATGCCAAATGTTGCAGATGCCTGGGGAGATCATCCATTATCATCATTGGCTATCATTCGTTGTTATCCATGGTATCATGGTAAAGTCATGTTGATGGGAGATGCAGCACATGCAACTGTTCCTTTCTTTGGACAAGGTATGAATTGCGGTTTTGAAGATTGCACCGTAATGTGTGAATTAATGAAAAAATACAACGAAGACTGGAAAAAAATTGGCGAAGAATATCAAGTGTCACGAAAACCAAATGGCGATGCCGTTCAGGATTTATCAGTCAATAACTATTTAGTGATGCGTAATAAAGTCGCTGACCCTGAATTTTTATTACTGCAAAAAATTGAAAGAAGATTTAGTGAATTGTATCCAGATAAATATTTCCCATTATACACAATGGTGTCTTTTACTAATATTGAGTATCGTACTGCCTTAGAGAAAGGAAATGCTCAGGAAAATATTATCAAAGAATTAATTAGTAAACATGGTATTACTTATGACACATCCATGATCACTATTGATAATATTATCCATCAACAAATGACTAAAAATGTATTAATTTAGCGAAAAATATAAATTATGACTGACGCTCAAAAAGAACTTGTTTCTCGTATTGAAGATAAATATAAAGCAATCGATCAAAATCCTGATGTTCATTTAGAAGGTTTAGTGTGGGCCAACCCAATTACGTATTGGGATTATATTTTACCTGATGCTTTATTAGGGTTACAAGTTCAGCGAACTAATCAACCTGATGAGATGGTATTTATCATGTATCATCAAATCAATGAGTTATTATTTAAAATGATTTTATGGGAAATTAATCAAGTAAGTAATAATAACGACGTATCTGCTCCTTTCTTTACCGAGAAACTAAGACGCATCAGTCGCTATTTTGACATGCTATCTTCTTCCTTTTCTATTATGGGTGATGGTATGGAAAAAGAGCAATACATGAAATTTAGAAATACACTAACACCCGCTAGCGGTTTTCAAAGTGCACAGTATCGTTTAATTGAATTTGCTTCAACTGAATTAATTAATTTAATTGATTATCGCTTTAGAGCAACGATTGATAGAAATACACCATACGAGCATGCCTATGAACATTTATATTGGCAAGCTGCTGGTAAAGATCATGCTACTGGTAAAAAAAACACCTTAATTAGAAATTTCGAAAAGCGTTACAAGTCTGAATTTTTAATTCAAATGGTAGGGTATAATACGACCAACTTATGGACAAAATTCAAGCAATTGCCTGAAGCTGTTAAAAATGATGCAGACTTAATTAAAGCGATGCGTCATTATGATTTCACGGTAAATGTTACTTGGGTAATGGCTCACTATAATGCCGCTGGAAAATATTTAGGAAATGCGGAAGCAACAGGAGGAAGTGATTGGAGAAAATATATGCATCCAAAATACCAACATCGTATATTCTTCCCTGAATTGTGGAGTAAAGAAGAGTTAGAGAACTGGGGAAATAACGTGTAAGCATAAAATTTTAATGAAACGTTCTATTGAATTAATGTCGCCTGCGGGCTCCTACGAAGCGTTAATGGCTGCAATTAAAGCAGGCTGTAATTCGGTTTATTTTGGAGTTGAGCAGTTAAATATGCGCGCTCGCTCTAGTAATAATTTTACGCTAGAAGATTTAAAACGCATTGCTGAAATTGGTAAAGAAAATAACGTCAAAACTTATTTAACATTAAATACTATTTTATACGATCACGATATTACTTTGATGAAAAGTATTGTGAGTGCTGCCAAAGAAAATGGAGTAACAGCAATTATTGCAGCTGATCATGCGGTGATGAATTATGCCAAAAAAATTGGTATGGAAATCCACATTTCTACTCAAGCTAATGTTTCTAATATTGATACCGTTGAATTTTATGCCAACTTTGCTGATGTAGTAGTGTTAGCTCGTGAATTAAGTTTAATGCAAGTAGCAGATATTAGCAGAGAAATTAAGCGTAGAAATATCACGGGTCCATCTGGCAAATTAGTTGAGTTAGAAATATTTGCTCACGGCGCCTTATGCATGGCGGTTTCTGGTAAATGTTATTTGAGTCTGCATTCTCATTTTGCTTCCGCTAATCGTGGAGCTTGTATTCAAAATTGTCGCAGAAGTTATGTCGTAACGGATAAAGAAGATGGAATGGAATTTGAAATCGATAATGAATTTATAATGTCGGCTAAAGATTTATGTACCATTGATTTTTTAGATAAAATATTAGATGCAGGTGTAAGCGTCTTGAAATTAGAAGGTCGTGGACGTTCGGTTGATTATGTGCATACCGTTACTAAATGCTATAACGAAGCTATTGATGCCTATATAGAAGGATCTTATACCAAAGAAAAAATAGAGCATTGGAAAACTCAATTAGCTACCGTATTTAATCGTGGCTTTTGGGATGGTTATTATTTAGGTCGCAAAATGGGAGAGTGGTGCGATGAAAATGGTTCTAAATCTTCGAAGAAAAAAATATATTTAGCAAAAGGCTTAAAGTATTTTGAGCAAGCCAAAGTAGGTGAGTTTCATTGCGAATCCCATAGCTTATCGGTAGGTGATGAAATTATGGTTACAGGTCCAACAACAGGTTATCTTGAGATGAAAATTGAAGAGTTAAGAATTGATGGTAAACCAACGGATAAAGTTGTAAAAGGAAATATCTTTACCATTATGAGTAACGAAAAAATTCGTCCTTCAGATAAATTATACAAACTAGTTCCAGAGGCTTAATGATTCGCATTATCCAACAGCGTATTAAATGTATTGGTTGTAATGCTTGTGTAGAAGCTGCCGATTATCGTTGGCGTCTTTCTACTAAAGATGGAAAGTGTACATTAGTTGGTGGAATTGAAAAACGTGGATTTTATTCAGTAATGGTTCATGATCACGAATTAGAAGACAATTTAAAGGCGGCTCAAAACTGCCCTGTTAATATTATAAAAATTCATGAAATCTGATTTTTTTCGCATGATGTCTGACAATTGTCATATTTAGTTTAGTCTATCTTTAGTTCCTTTGCAGCGGATTTATGTAGTTTTTATTTAAGTCTTAAAGCAATGAAACCAGAGTTAAAAGATAAAATCAAAAGCATACGACAAGATTATACCAAATTTCAGTTGTTGGAAGAAAATATTAGTTCCGATCCTTTTATTCAATTTGGCATTTGGTTACATGAAGCTTTTGAAAACGGAGATGAAGCAGCTAACGCTTTCTCACTTTCTACGGTGAATGAATTTAATACACCTTCCTCAAGGATTGTATTATTAAGAGATGTAAGTCATGGAGGTTTTACTTTTTTTACTAATTATGCCAGTCATAAAGGAAAAGAAATAGAAAAAAACAAACATGTTTCTCTATTATTTTTTTGGAAAGAATTACAGCGTCAAGTTAGAATTGAAGGAACGATTGAATTTTTATCAGAAGGAGAGTCTATAGAATATTTTAATTCACGACCTCGTGAATCGCAATTAGCCGCATTAGCATCACAACAAAGTGAAGTAATTGACAGTAGAAATGAATTGGAAGATTTCTTTTTAAATGTCACTAAATTATATACGAATAAAGATGTTCCAAAACCTAATCATTGGGGTGGATATGTTGTTATTTCATCAAAAATAGAATTTTGGCAAGGTAGAGCAAGTCGATTACACGATCGAATTCAATATACATTACTTAATAATTCATGGAAGATAGATCGTCTATCTCCTTAAATAAAATACAGTACCTTATGCATACAGTAAGATTTACAAGCGCTAACAAAGATGAAAAACAATTTGTAGCCACACTTAGAAAAAATGTAAACGATTATTTTAAAGAAAATAATATTTCTCAAAAAGCCAATGGGGCAATGGTGGTTAAAACTATTGCACTAGTAAGTTTATATATTGTTCCTTATGTTTTTATTTTAACCATACCGATGTCTGCTTGGTTGGCATTAGGATTGTGTGTTTTAATTGGAGTAGGTATTGCAGGCGTTGGAATGGGAGTGATGCATGATGCTTGCCACGGAGCCTATTCTAAAAAACATTGGGTAAATAATTTATTGTCTGGTACTTTGTATTTGTTGGGAAGTAATGTATTGAATTGGAAAATACAACATAATGTCTTACATCATACATATACTAATATTTCTGGTTTAGACGAGGATATTAATACAAAAGGTCCGATTCGCTTGGCGGAACAAGCTCCTTTAAAATGGTACCATCGTTATCAGTTTTTATATGCCTTTGTGTTTTATGGTTTAATGACTATTACGATGCTAACAAATGATTTTACACGTTTGTTTCAATATGAAAAGGCTGGGCTAGTAAAAAGTCAAAATAAAAATGTAAAAAGTGAATATGCTAAAATGTTATTTCGTAAAATTGTTTATCTAACTATCGTGTTAGGCTTACCAATGTGGTTAACTGATTTTACTTGGTATCAAATTTTAATCGGTTTTTTTGTGATGCATTGGGTAGCTAGTATTATTTTAAGTTTTGTATTTCAAATGGCTCATGTAGTAGAAGGCGCAGAACAACCAGTTCCGGAAAACGAGATACATACTGATTGGCATGTGCATCAATTTAAAACAACTTCTGATTTTGCACGTAACAGCAAATTACTAAGTTGGTATGTTGGTGGATTAAATTTTCAAATTGAGCATCATTTGTTCCCAAATATTTGTCACATACATTATCCTAAACTAGCTCCTATTGTTGAGAGAACGGCTCGCGAGTTTGGTATCCCTTATAATTTGAAATCAAGTTTTGGAAGCGCTTTAATGTCGCATGTAGAACGTTTAAAAGAACTCGGAAGAGCTTAGTATGCTGAAAAATCAATTTATTAGAGTTACTAAAAAGTTTACGTTTGATATGGCTCATGCTCTTTATGGTTACGATGGGCCTTGTAAAAATATTCACGGTCATACATACGTTTTTTATGTAACATTAAAAGGTAAAGCCTTAGAAAACGAAAATCATCCTAAAAACGGAATGGTAATTGATTTTACTGATTTTAAGAAAATAGTGAACGAACAAGTTGTTTCAGTTTTTGATCATTCTTTGGTATTAAATTTAAATTCTCCACATGCTGATTTAACCCAATTGCATGATAATTTTGAAAAAATTAATTATGTTCCTTATCAACCAAGTTGTGAAAATTTATTAATTGATTTTTTAAATCGGATTAATTTAAAATTACCTAAAAACGTTATCGTTAATAGTTTAAAATTAGAAGAAACTCCAACTTCTTTTGCGGAGTGGTTTTTAGAGGATAATTCAATATAAATATTAGTTATGGAATCAACAGATGTTTTAGTAATTGGAGCAGGACCAGCAGGATGTATTGCTGCGTCATTGTTAAATAAACAAGGATATAAAGTGAAGATGGTGGAAAAAGAAAAATTTCCACGTTTTGTAATTGGAGAAAGTTTATTGCCTCGTGTGATGGACCATTTGGAGGAAGCTGGCCTGTTAGATGCTGTTAAGGCAGCTGGGTTTCAAGAAAAATTCGGAGCAAAATTTGTTCGTGGAAATGAAGTATGTGATTTTAATTTTGCTGAACAGTTTAGTGATGGATGGAAATGGACATGGCAAGTACCACGAGGTCAGTTTGATCAAATTTTATCTAACACTGTTAAATCAATGGGTGTTGATTTGGAATTTGAAACAGGTGTTATAGATATTAAATTTA
This sequence comes from Bacteroidota bacterium, assembly GCA_947450025.1. GTDB lineage: Bacteria > Bacteroidota > Bacteroidia > B-17B0 > Aurantibacillaceae > UBA4416. The sequence goes on from CANFTW010000008.1 coordinate 180,198, forward strand.
ATGGAACTAATTCAGTAACCACTGCAGTTGATTCGAAAGGAAATAAAAGAGAAATTGAAGCTAAATTTATAGTTGATGCTAGTGGATATGGTCGAGTCATTCCTCGGATGTTTAATTTAGATGAGCCATCTAATTTAGGAGTTAGAAAAACTCATTTCACACACTTTAAAGATTTAAAACGTCCTGGTGGTATTGATGGAAACCGAATTACCATAGTTGTTCATCAACAAAGAACCTGGATTTGGATTATTCCATTTTCAAATGGTATTACATCAGTTGGATATGTGAGCGATCCTTCATTTTACGATGGAATGCCTGAAGATTCAACAGAGCGAATGTTATATTTAATTGATAATGATCCAAATCTAAAAGAGCGTTTTAAAGATGCGGAAATGATGTTTGAGCCTAAATCAATTGCAGGTTATTCTATTTCAACTAAGCAATTGTATGGAGAAGGCTACGTCTTAGTTGGAAATGCTACTGAGTTCTTAGATCCTGTTTTTTCTTCAGGTGTAACTTTTGCGATGGAGTCGGGGGCTAAAGCTGGAAAATTGGTCGGTCAGTTTTTAAAAGGGGAAAATGTAAATTGGCAAAGTGATTATACAGACTATATGATGCAAGGTATAAATACCTTTAGAACCTACGTTTCTACTTGGTATAGTGGAGAACTTCATGATATTTTCTTTTCGGATAATCAAGACTCTGAAATTAAAAAGCAAATTTGCTCGGTGTTAGCGGGCTATGTTTGGGATTTAAACAATCCGTTTGTTAAAAAGCATGAACAAGCTGTAAAATCCCTTCATAAGGTTATAGAATTGCATAAATAGTTTTTATACGAATGATTGGTAGATGACTAAAATCAGCTTTCAAAATGATACAAGTCAGAATTATTAAGTCGAAAAATATCGAACTTTGCTTCCAATATAATACGGAACCATGACAATTATTAAAATAGATAAACCTGTAAAGGTTTCAGAAATAAAGAAGGCGTTTAACAATGAGTTTCCATTTTTAAAGATTGAGTTTTTTAAAAAGATTCATAAACCAATGCAAGGATCTTTGAAAAAAGATGTTATAACAGATGATTTTACAGCTTCTAATTTAAGTAATGATAATGCTATCATTATTAAGGAAGATATGTTGGTTTCTGAATTAGAAAATCAATTTACTGAAAAATTAAAATTATCGGCCCAGGTATTTCGAAAATCAGGAAGAAGTTGGTTAGAAACTACTTTTACAGATAGTTGGACTTTAAAAAAACAAAATGAAGAAGGTTTAGAATTAAGTAATATTTAATATTCTTCAATTGATATACAAAAAAAGAGGATTCAATTATTGAATCCTCTTTTTTTGTATATATATGACTGTGATTTAAAAAGGTACTCCAGGGATTCCACTCGCTTCCATTTCACTTAATTCAGGTTTAAGACATAATACAGGAATTTTAGACTCATTAATTAATCGGTGAATATAATTACTTAATAATACTTCTTTAAAATCTGCTTCTTGATCTGTCATAGAAATAATCATGTCAGCAGATTGTTTTTTTGCATATTGAATTGTTTTTTTGACTTTATTATCAGTTTTTGATAATGTACTTGTGATATTGATTTTATTCTTCTCACATTCTTTTGTTATTTGCTTAATATATACCTCTAATTTATATTTTTCAGCAGCTTCAGACTCATTATATAAGCCTAAAACATAAATATGGCTAGTGAAAGTTTTAGCCAATTTTATAGCAACATTTACTTTTTGTCTAGTATGAGCAGACAAATCAATTGGTAAGACAATATGAGTATATCCTTTTTTAGCAGGCATACTTCTTACCGTAAGAATAGGTAACTCACTTTTAGTTAATGTTCGGTATGTATTGCTACCTAAAAATAAATCGTTATTAGAGTCGCTTCCTTGTGTTCCCATAACTAATAAGTTGGCATTTACTTCACTACAAATATTGATTATTTCCGAAGTAATATTGCCAGAAGAAAATACTGGAGTTACTTTTACACCGTATTTTTTTGATATTTTAGAAGCCTCACTACTTAGTTTCTCAGATAATAATTCAGATAATAAACTAGGTTTTTTGATATTGAGAGATGGTAAAAGCATGTTTAAAAGATCATTTTTCTTTTGAACAAAGGTTAAGAAAAGTTCACCTTTTGTAAAAGCAGCTATAAAAGCAGCATGTTCAACCGCGCTGTTAGCAGTCTTTGAGAAATCGTAAGGAACGACAATTTTTTTAGTTTTTAAAGTGATCATATGTCTATTTATTTATGAATTGATAAAACTGGGATATTTGAAGCTAAAATCATTTTTTTGGAATGGCTTTCGATAAACAAATTATGAAAAGCATTGTAATTATTACTAATTAGTAAAATCATATCTGCTTTTGTTTTTTTTGCATGTTGACTTAAGCCTTCTTGAAAATTTTGAGCTTTAACATTCGTTACTTTAAAAGAATGTTTGTTTTTGTTGCCTAATTCTAATTCGCTTTCTGTTTTAACATGAACGTATTCAACGTTTATTTTTAAATACTTGACAAGAGTGTTTATTCTTTTGGATAATCCTGAACTTATACTTTCTTTATTATCAATAGCGATGATCATTTTTCTTAAAGCATGCTGCTTGTACTTTTCTGAAACTGTGATAATTGGGCATTTAATTTTTCCAGCTAAACTCAATGAAGTTGTTCCATTTAAAAATTGAGAAATTTTACTCTTAGTTTCTAGCCCTAGGATGACTATACTGATTTTATTTTTTGACACTAATTTTTCAACTCTTTCTTTAATACCGATATAGGTTAATTCAATATTGAATTTTATTTTCGGGTATTGAATGGTCATTTTTTTATGTAAAGCTTCCATTTTTTTTTCGGCATCTTTCATAAATTCATTTCCATCCATAAATATTAGTCCAGATGTTGTATGAACAACTGGAGCTGTTAACACATGAAATAATAATATTTTTGAACCTGTTAGTTTAGCTACTTCTATAGCATAGTTAATTGTATTTTCTGAGGATTTTGTGAAGTCTAAACCTACTAAGATTGTTTTCATGTATAGTTATATTTTTAATCGAGTTATTTTAATAAAAAAGTGTCAAGACCAAAATAATAATAGTTAGAGAGCAATAGGATTATAAGTAACAGAATCACTCTTGGAAATACATGTTGTAAGTCCCAAATTGGTTTTAAAAGAGAAAACGCAATAGCAACCACTAGTAAATTAACAGCTAATAGGATTGGAACAATCAAATGAAATAAGCCAAGTATAAGTAAAATACCTCCAAAAAACTCATTAATGGAGGTGAAATAGGAGGTAAACGTGAGTAAAAAACTAGGTATTTTTTTTCTGTCAGTTTCATTATGAAATGCACTAACTACATTTTTGATTCTTACTACAAATAGTTTATCGTATCCTTGAAAAATAAATAGAATCCCTAAAAAGCAACGAATAAATAATTCTGCAATATTATAGTTTAATTCAGTCTGGTTCATTATACGAATTTACTTAATAATATATTAATTAATATGATATTAGTCATATTATAGCCTGATAAAAAATAGGAATAAGAAATATAATAAGGGCTAGGTGTTGTTTATGAATAAAATTGAGTCAAAAAATCAATTCTTAATTCAAAAAAAAGGCAGACGTTTGTTGTCTGCCTTTGGTTTATCATTCTTAGTTATATTCTACCTTCTTTGATAATATCTACTAAGGAAGGGTCTAAAAGTGTACTTGTATCGCCTAAATTACTTGTATCGCCTTCTGCAATTTTTCTTAATATACGTCTCATGATTTTTCCACTTCTTGTTTTTGGTAAGCCAGGAACGAATTGAATTTTATCTGGTTTAGCAATTGGCCCGATGATTCTCGACACGGTTTGAATAATGTCTTGTTTTGATAAGTTCGCGTCTCCATGAGAGCCATCGTAAATCACATATGCATAAATCCCTTGCCCTTTAATATCATGTGGATATCCAACAACAGCACTTTCAATCACACCAGCGTGCATATTAATTGCATTCTCAACTTCGGCAGTTCCTATGCGATGTCCACTAACATTTAACACATCATCTACTCGTCCTGTAATTCTGTAGTTACCTATTTCATCTCTTGAGCAACCGTCTCCAGTGAAATATTTATTTTCATAAGTAGAAAAATAGGTTTGACGACAACGCTCGTGATCATTATAGGTTGTTCTAATAATTCCAGGCCAAGGAAACTTAATACACAAATTACCACTTACATTATTGCCTTCTATTTCAACTCCATTTTCGTCTACTAAACAAGGTTGAATTCCGGGTAGAGGAAGAGTTGCAAATGATGGTTTACTAGGCGTAACATCTGCAATGTTTGAAATCATAACCCCTCCTGTTTCTGTTTGCCACCAAGTATCAACTATTGGACATTTTTCTTTTCCAATATTTTTATGAAACCAATGCCAAGCTTCTTCATTAATCGGTTCTCCAACTGAGCCTAATACTTTTAAGGAACTTAAATCTTTTCCATTGACATATTCTAAGCCAAATCCCATTAAACTTCTAATTGCGGTTGGGGCGGTGTATAAAATATTTACTTTAAATTTATCTACCACATCCCAAAATCTTCCTGCATCAGGCCAGGTAGGAACACCTTCAAATATTAATGAAGTTCCTCCCGCGCTTAAAGGTCCATATAAAATGTAACTATGTCCTGTAATCCACCCAATATCTGCTGTGCAAAAATGGATTTGTCCTTGTTGATATTGAAATACATTCACAAATGTATAGTTGGCCCATATCATATATCCAGCAACTGTGTGAACAACGCCTTTTGGTTTTCCTGTTGAACCAGAAGTATATAAAATAAATAAAATATCTTCTGCATCCATCATTTCTGCTGGGCAGTCAGGATTACCATGAGTTTCTACTTTTTTTATTTCATCTTCCCACCATACATCTCTTCCTTTAATCATACTAACAGGTGTTCTTGTTCTTGTGCATACAATTACTTTCTTGATGGTATGATTTCCCACTAAGGCGTCATCGATTACACTTTTTAATGGAATGTCTTTTGCCCCTCTGTATGCGCCATCACAAGTGATAATAAATTCAGATTTCGCGTCTTCTAATCTATCTGCTATGGCTTGCGCAGAAAAGCCGCCAAATATAACAGAATGCACAGCACCTATTCTAGCACAAGCTAAAGTAGCAATTGCTAGTTCAGGAATCATGCCCATATATACACAAACACGATCACCTTTTTTTACACCATTATTTTTTAAGACATTTGCAAATTGAACCACTTTAAAGTGAAGTTCTTTATAGGTTAATACACGATGATGCTCATCAGGGTCATTTGATTCCCATATAATAGCTGGAGTATTTCCGTTTTTTTCTAAATGACGATCTAAACAATTTTCAGTAATATTTAATTTACCTCCTTGGAACCATTTAATCGATGGTTCTTTAAAGTTCCAATCCAAAACTTTATCCCATTTTTTTTGCCAAGTAAATGATTCAGCAATGTTTCCCCAAAATTCTTCAGGATCTTCTACGCTTTTTTGATAGTCTGATTTATAGCCTTCAAGTGTTTTAATTTGATATGGATAGCTCATAATTTGTGATTTTTGTTACAACGAAAGTAATACTTAAAAAAACTGTTCGTATCATTTTACAAAAAATAATTGTAGTTAAACGATTGCCTAAAACTCGTTCAGGTAAAATTTTACGTAAAACATTAAGAAGTATGTCAGATGGCTTGGAATTAGTAATTCCATCAACTATTGAAGATCTGAGTGTATTAAATGAAATTAAAGAAAAAATTGTTTTGTATGAATTGGGTAAATCGTCGATTTGATTTAAAAATTCACATGATACACATCCATAGTATTACGTTGAATATTCAGTACTTCAAATCCACCTTCTTGAGGAATAATTTCTTTTAAGTTAAATGACCGACAGCTTTTACTTAACCCTTCAAAAATAAGTGTAAACCCTTTCCCATCATTTAGTGTCCAATGAGGAGCGAATGATATATTAAATGCAGTAATAAGTTTAGAGCGTCTTCCCGTTTCGATTTCAATTAAAAATGTGCTAGGCCAAATTCGAAACGCATAGTCGTCTCCACATGAGCAGTGAACAATGGTTTGTCGTTCTTCGCATTCTAATATTTTAATATCGGTGAGCTCTTGAGTTTCAGTCATGTTATAATATCATATTTAATAAAAAAGCCTCTCATTTTCATGAGAGGCTTTGTACCC
>CANFTW010000009.1 GCA_947450025.1 Bacteroidota bacterium
ACTGGAACATTTACAGCAACTGCTGGAACTCAAACATATACCATCACAGATGCAAACAGTTGTTCAACTACAACTTCAATTACGATTACTGAACCTACTGTGTTAACAGCAAGTGTAACTGCTTCATCTATTTTATGTAATGGTGGTGTAGCTTCGTTAACAGTTGCTGCTTCAGGTGGTACAGGTGCTTATATCGGTACAGGAACATTTACAGCAACTGCTGGAACTCAAACATATACTGTGACAGATGCTAATGGCTGTTTAGTCACTTCTACTATCAGTATCACAGAGCCTGCAACTATAGTTGGTTCTCAAACCATTACATTATGCTATGGACAATCCGTCTTAGTTGGTTCAAATACATATACATCAGCAGGTGTATATACAGATATATTAACTGCAGCTAATACCTGTGATAGTATAGTGACTACTAATTTAATTGTAAATCCTTTACCAATCATCTCTGTGAACTCTGGGGCGATTTGTGCTGGGCAATCATTTACCATGGTTCCAAGTGGCGCTAGTTCGTATACCTTCTCAAGTGGTAATGCTATCGTTACACCAACAGCTGATGTCACTTATTCGGTGAGTGGGACAGATGCAAATGGTTGTGTCTCTGCTGTGGATGCCGTTGCTAGTATTACGGTGAACGCCTTGCCTACCGTTACAATTGGTGCAGATACGGAAGTAAGCTTAGGTGGTACCTATCAGTTAAATCCAACACAAGTTGGATCATCAACTTATGCTTGGTCACCAAGCGATTATTTAAGTTCGGTAAATATCATAAACCCAACCACCACTCCACAAAATGATATCACTTATATTTTAACCGTAACCTCTGCTAATGGTTGCATAGCTAGTGATACGATTAATATAAAAGTATTACGTGATTTAATAATTGCTAATTACATGAGTCCTAATGGGGACGGAGTAAATGATACTTGGCAATTAAATGTGCCTGACTTAATAAAAGATTATAGTGTTGATATTATTGATAGCTACGGACAAACGGTGTATTCAAAATCAGATCATTATAACAATGATTTTGATGGTAAGCTAGGTGGAAAAGATTTACCTGATGGCGTGTATTATTATTTTATCAAAGACGGAAATACGGTGAAGTATAAAGGAAGTATTACGTTAACTAAATAATTTATTAAGAATCAAGAACTATTAAATACGAAACATTATCTCATGAAAAAATATATCATCGTCATCATCGCTTTAGTGGCCATCTTATTTACAAATAAGGTATCTGCACAACAAAATAGTTTGTTTAACACCTATAGCCTCGATCCATTGCAATTAAATATTGCTTATGCTGGTGCTATTTGCACCGAGGCAAATGCGCATTATCGCACCCAATGGATTGGTTTAAAAAATGCTCCTAAACTTTTGCAATTAAATGCCCATACCGCTCTAGGAAAAAGCAATGCGCTGGCTATAAGAGTCAATTCACAAACACAAGGTTTATTAAATAATTTAGGAGCAACTATTGGTTATAGCTATCGATTTAAAGTAAGTGAAACTGCTAAAGTTCATTTAGGTTTAGGTATAGGCTGGACACAGTCATCACTTAATGCACAAAATGCTATTGTGATTCAGGATAATGATGCAACCTTAAATAGTTATTCCCGTCAAAAGGCTAACGGTTTTGATAGTGAATTTGGAGCCATGTTTATTGGCAAAAAATTAAAGGCAGGGGCTTCGGTATTGCATTTATATAATAGTAATCCTAGCTTTAGTGGGAATAGTACTTATAAATTGCTTCCACAAATCAACTCTCAAATTAGCTATACCTTTTTTAAAGATAAAAAAATAGAACTTGAGCCTTGGTTATTAAATCGCTATACCATACAAGGAGATAATGTGATAGAAGGCATGCTAAATGTGAATATTATAAAAACCATAACGATTGGCGCTGGTTATAGAACGAAGTATGGTGTTTTAGCCTTAGTAGGTGCAAAAATCGGAAATTTAAAAGTTGCTTATAGTGTTGATTATGGCACAAATAAAAACGCTGTTAATATTGGTACTTCCCATCAAATTATGTTAGGGTTTAGTATGTGTAAAACAACTAAAAATCCTAAGCCTAAAGAGGAACCGATGGTTGTTACTCCTCCTGCTTCAACTATTCAGCCTACTGTGATTGAAACTACTGAAGAAGTAAAAAAAGAAGAGACGGTTGTTATCGAAGAGCCAAAAACTGAACCTACTAAAGAAAAACTACCAGAAGCTACGTTAGAAGACATGAATCAATTAGCATCTGAGGTTGTTTTTGATTTAAATAAATCGCAACTCAATGAAGAAGGGTTGAAAAAGTTAGAGGACATCGCTAAAATCATGAACCAAGATCCTACCCTAAAAATCAACATTGTTGGATACACCTGCAATAAAGGTGGTAAGGAAATTAATGATATTATTTCTGTGAGACGTGCAACTTATGTGCGAAATGAATTAATCAAAAGAGGTGTCAATCCAGAAAACATTAACCGCAGTATTGGTACCGAAAAAGAAATTTTTGATAATAATTCAGAAAATCAGAGTAAAAATAGAACCGTTAGATTTGAATTAGCCAAATAAGAATGGTTCTATATCCTTTAATATTTTTAGGCTTTCGAAATCAATTGTGAAATTCGATAAACTAAACCTGTAGGGTACAGATAAGTACAAAAGGTCAATGCAACGCATTGGCCTTTTTGTTTTGAAAAACCCATCAAACTTGCTTGAATGATAGAATACAAATAGGGCATGCTTCGTGCCTTTTCAATCCCAGACGGGACTATGATAATTAAAGCTTTACTAAATTATGATATATTTGTATGACATAAGGTGCATGCCTGAATTAACTTGCTATAAATAACATAGAGTAAACATTAAACCAGTCCTATGAATTTTAAAATTAAACACAAGCTCACATTCACCATACTAATACTATGCTTTATCTCAATGGCAATCGTCTCCATTCTGGGATACTATATTTCTAAAAAATCAATTCAGGAGCAAACGTTTTCAAAGCTAACCGCCATTAGAAATTCAAAGGCTCAAGAAATTACACGTTACTTTCAAACATTGCATCATTTAGCTTCTTGTATTTCCGAAAACACAGTAACTGTTGATGCTTTTGAGCGTTTTAATCATGCCTATAACTTAATTAAAAATAATCGTCATAGTTCAATACAAAATCTTGAAACATTAGAACAGCATAGAAACAATTATTTTTATAATCTATATCGCGAAAAAGATGTTTCAGCCCCATTGGAAAAAAATAATTTTCTAAAATATCTTCCGAAAAATAAAGAGGCCATTATTCTTCAAACCTATCGAAACGACACTAATTTAAAATCAAATGCTTTATTAAATGATTATGCTTTAGCGCTAAAAGATTATCAGCCATTTTTTAAAAGTTTTGAAAAACATACCGACTTTGGAGATTTGTTACTCACTAATTCAAAAACAGGCGAAATCATCTATTCTGTAAACAATACTTCTGATTTAGGCGGGTGTTTATTAAGCGATAGTTTATGTAAAACCAATTTGGCTGTTTTGTTTAATAAATTAAGATTTTTAAAAGAACCAAGGGTTGAAGTGATTGATTACCAATCCTATTTTCCTAGCAATTTTGAGCAAAAGGCATTTATGGCTTGTCCGATTTTTAAAGATGGAGAAAATATTGGAGTCCTTTCATTGCGTATCCCCATTGATAGCATTAACAAGATTATGACATTTAATAGTGAATGGGAATTAAATGGCCTAGGAAAAACCGGCGAAACCTATTTGTTTGGAGATGATTATACGACGCGCTCTGCATCAAGATTTTTTACAGAAAATCCATCGCAGTTTTTAGAATTAGTTAGTAAGCTTGGCTATCAACAATCTCAAATAGAAGAAATTCGACATTCCAACTCAACAATAAAAACCATTGAAATTAAAACAGACGCTACATTAGGTGCTATTAAAGGAGAAACAAAAACAAAAATTTTTAAAGATTACAGAGGAAAAGAAATATTAAGTGCCTATATGCCTTTACCAATTTTACAATTTAAATGGGGAATAACGGCTAAGATAGATACAGAGGAAGCTTTTGAAAATATTGAAACATTAAAACACTTTGTGATTTATAGTTTTTTAATTGTGTTTTTCATCATCGTTATTCTTTCCTATATCATTTCATTGGTAGTTACTAAACCCATTAACGAATTAACCAATACTGCCAAAGCACTCAGTAATGGAAATTTTGAAGCGCTCATTAAAATTAATCAGAAAGATGAAATCGGTGTATTAGCAGAAAGCTTTCAGGACATGCGAAACAAAATTGTTCAATTAATTTCTAATTTAAGGAGCGTTAATGAAAATCTTGAAGAGAAACAGAAAGAAATATTTGATTCGATTAGATACGCTCGTAAAATACAAGATAATATTTTAGCGAGTGCCGAGCTATTACATGAAAATTTACCCGATTACTTTGTGTATTTTAATCCTAAGGATATCGTGAGTGGGGATTTTTATTGGGGGATTAATGCGGTAAATCATAAAGAAATCAATAGCCAAGTTCCCAAAAATAAAAATGAGATTTTTTATTTAGCTGTATGTGATAGCACTGGCCATGGTATTCCAGGTGCCTTTATGAGTTTATTAAATGTGAGTTTTTTAAATGAAGCCATTACCGAAAAACATCTTCACGAACCTAATGATATTTTTAATTATGTTCGTCACTCACTGATAAAAACATTTACCAATGAGGAAAATAAAGATGGTATGGATGGTATCCTTTTAAAAATAGAAAAAGGAAATCAAATCATCTCATTTGCTGCTGGAAACAATAAACCTATTTTAGTGAGAGACAACACATACATTTGCTTAGAAGCTGATAAAATGGCCATTGGTAAAGGTATCCGAACAGAGCCTTTTAATTTGTATACCATAGAAACACAGCCTAACGATATGTTGTATTTAATTAGCGATGGATTTCCTGATCAGTTTGGTGGCGACTTAAACAAAAAATATAAATACAGAAATTTATATGAATACATAGTTAGTATTCATACCTTACCACTTTCTGAGCAAAAAAATGCACTTTCTAATGAGTTTGACCAATGGAAAGGTTTTAACGATCAAGTTGATGATGTGATTGTTTTTGGAATTAGATTTTAATTAGATTAAATTTATTTTGTAAATAAAATATTCTCTATGAAAAAATTGATTATTCTTTTTATTATCTCGCTATATTTTAATGTAAATATCCAAGCTCAATCAGTTGAGATTAATCCACAAGCTGGTTATACATTTCGTTCTGTTTATTATGATGGTGGTGGGCGCATTGTTTTTAATGGTAATTATACTTATGGAGGGTCATTATTTTTTAAACAAGATAAATACTCAGACATTGGAATAACCATTTCACATATGGAGACAACGGCGAATGCCTACGCTTAGCGTAAGGATACTTTTGGAGTTAAGGTTGGCATTTCTCAATACCACGTTTCGGTTCTCAGAAACTTTTACCCTTTTACAACCGACAAGTTAGTCCCTTTTGCTGGTGGTGATATAGGTGCTTCGCATTTTTATGCAAAAAACGGTGGTCAATCAAGAATTAAAGCGTCTTTTTGCGTAAAAGGTGGACTAAAAATAAGATTATCAGAGCTAATGAGTATCAAACTTCAAGGCCAATTAAGCTGCCCTATTTCAGGTATTGGTTTAGGCTTTGGTTTTGGTTCAGGCGGCGCAACAGTAGGTGCATCAGCGTATGCCTCTTTTATTCAATTTACTGCAAGTGGTGGACTATGCTTTAATATAGGTGATATTTTTAAAACTAATAATACTCCTAAAAATACATTAACAAATTAATAGGAAATTAAAATTTTAAACTCTGAGCGTAAGTTTAAAACGCTTCTGCAAAACCAATATTAAAGGCTTGTATCACGTTGCCTAAACCTCTGCCATAATCTATTCTTAAATTAGTATTATGTTTTGAATCTACGCGAACACGAATCCCCACGCCATATGAAAACCAAACTCTGTTAGTCGATAATTTATCATAAGAAGGAGCAACCTGACCAGCACCAGCCCAAGCTGCAATCCCAAAAATTTTCCAGATTGGCATACGATATTCAACTTGTCCATCTAATAATACTTTATCACGCAAAGCACCTTTATAATATCCACGCATTTGGGCATCACCACCTAACATCGCTAATTCGTAAAACGGCACATCTTTATCAGAATAGGTTGATGTGGCTTGTAAGGCGATTTTGTGTTTATACCAAGGGTTGTAGTATTTTCGAACATCAATATTAACTTTTGTAAAATTGTAAGCACTTCCAAATGACTTATCAGAAATTGCTGCTGAAAAAAGTGCGTAAAATCCTGTTGATGGATTATATCGATTGTCTCTTGTATCATAGGCTAAACCAACACCTGGCGCTAAAATAAAGCCACCAGCTATGCCAACCGCCTGTTGTCTAATTAAAATACTGTTGGTATCTAACTTAATATTGTAATATTGAGAAACATCAATACCTCCACCAATATTTAAATGATCGGTTACTCTAAACAAGGCGTAACCATAATATTTAAAGCGATCCACACTAATGGATTCAAGATCTTTTAACTTCACATCATTTCCAATTCCTAAAATAAATTCAGGCGTTTTACGATAATTGATATAACTTAAAAAAATAACTTTGTTTTTCTTTAATATCAATTCGGTTGATAATGAAAAATTAACGCGGCCTTTTGTAGATACTGAAAAAACTCCAGAAATTCTGGATGGCCTCGTAATACTATCACGAAACATATCAAATAAATTGAATTTCGCTAAACCAAGTGTATGTCCAGCTTCAAAAGAATAAGCATACATAGGAATAGGCATATATTTAAAAACCTTTTCAAACCTCTTATTTATTCTATAAAACTTAGATAGAGTGTCAGACTTGTTAAACTTTGATTTTAAGCCTTTACTAGAGTTGTTTTTCAAACTATCGCCATCATTAATTAAACTTGCTGAGGATAATAAAAAAGAGAAACAGCATGTCGAAAAAAACAAATAATATCTCATACCTCTACTGATTAAAAATAGTTATAAAATATAAATTTATTAAAATTGTCAAATAAAAAAAATCTATTTTCCTAATACTTCTGCGGCTTCCATCACAATCATTTTTACTTGATCATCGTAATTAAACACCAATTGTTTTAAAGGTGTTAATTTACTTTTATCAATCATTAAAAAGATAATGTCTTTATACTCTGTGTTTCCTAAATCATTCCCTTTAATAATTGTCCCTGATATGCCAAGGTTTTCAGTAATAATTAAACTTAATTCGGTTAAATTTTTAATCGACGATATATGAACTATTTTTTGATTATTAGCCCCAACTAAAATTAAGTCAATTAATTTAGAACCGACATAAATACTAATTAAGCTCCAAAGGGCTAACTCAATACTGTGAAACACCAATCCTGCTGAAGCCACCACTAAGGCATCTAAAATTAAAATAATAGAACTTGTTTTCAGACTTGTATGAGCAGCAATAATTTTTGCTAAAATAGTTCCTCCACCTGCTGAGGCTCCTCCCTTAAAAATTAATCCTAAACCTGTACCAACCGTTACGCCTCCATATAGTGTTGCCAGCATTAAGTTAGAACTTAAACTTGGCAAATGAATCCATTGATTTAAAGCATCAACACAAATCACAATAAACCCAATACAAATGATAGTTTTAATCGCAAATCCTTTTCCTAAATAGTTTAAGCCAACTAAAATCAAGGGTACATTTACTAAAGCCATTAACACACCAATGGGTAAATTAATTAAACTGTGAAGAACAATGGCTAAGCCTGCAGTTCCACCAGTAGCTATATGATTTGGGGATAAAAATCCAACAATACCAAAAGCCACGACAAAACTTCCTAGTAAAATCACACTATAATTTAACAACTCTGTTTTTAAATTCTTCATTGGTAGTTCAATTTAAACATCTTGAATTTGAAGTATAAAAATAGTAATTTGTGCTTGTTTAATGATGTCATCAGGCATAATAATCAATATAATTTATAATTTTGTATAGAAAACTAAAATGGAAATACAATTAACTACTTAGTTAGTAAAAATTAGATCACATGAAACATACAAATCATACATGGAGTTTTTCTACGATTGGTGGAGTAAAACGAGTAAATATTGAATCAGGTGCTGATTTATTAAATCTAGAAAAATTAGATCCGAAACTTTGGACAGCTTTAAGCTGTCCTGTAAATGGTTTAGAGATTGATAAGAAAACACTCCAATTAATAGACCTTGATAACGACGGGCAAATTAGAGTGCCTGAGATAATTAACGCTGTCAATTGGATAACCTCCATTTTAAAAGATCCAAATGATTTATTAAAACAATCGGATGCATTCTCTTTAAGTTCTATCAATTCACAAACTGATTTAGGTAAAACATTATTGGAATCAGCAAAAGTGATTTTAAAAAATTTAGGAAAAGAAGGCGCAGAATATTTAACCGTTGATGATACTTCTGATACCACTAAAATATTTGCTGCTACTCGATTTAATGGAGATGGTGTTATTACCGAAGAGACTTCTACCGACAGTGAACATAAACAACTGATTCAAGATATCATTCAGTGTATTGGCTCAGTGGAAGATAGAGGCGGAGCGATAGGCATCAATAAAGAAATAGTCCAAACATTTATTAACGACTGTGAAAAATTTTCGGCTTGGTGTTTAAAAAAAGAAACGCACTATAGCTTAATATTTCCTCTTGGAGATCAAACTGAAACCGCCTATCAAAATTTCTGTACAATTAAATCAAAAGTAGATGATTACTTTATGCGATGTCGATTAGCCGCTTTCGACCCTCAATCTACCGAAGTTTTAAATTTACAAGTAGCGCGAGTAGAAAGCATTACGGCAAAAGACCTTTCTAATTGCATTGATGAAATTGCAGCCTACCCATTATCAAAAATAAGCGCTAATAAATCGTTGCCAATAATTTCAGCAATCAACCCGGCTTGGGAAAAATCCATTCAAATTTTTCATCAACTTACGGCGTCGGTGTTAACTCCTAACAAAACCGAAATCACTGAAGTTGAATGGAATCATATTTGTGAAACATTTGTTCCTTATGCCACATGGTTATCAGAAAAAGAAGGGAAAATAGTTGAACCGTTAGGTATAGAAAGAGTTAAATATATATTGTCGCATTCTCATAAAGAAGAAATTATTTCATTAATCGCACAAGATCAGGCATTAGAAAATGAAGCCAATAATATTATATTGGTAGATCAACTTGTGAGGTATCACAGGGATCTCTATACCTTGCTAAAAAACTTTGTGACATTTTTTGATTTTTATACTTTAGGTTCTAAAGCCATTTTTCAAGCAGGGACCTTATACATTGATCAAAGAAGTTGCGACTTATGCATTAAAGTGTCTGATATGCCAAAACACTCTACCATGGCATCTTATAGTGGCATGTTTTTAATGTATTGCGATTGTCGTTCGAGATCAACCAATGAAGCAATGACTATTGTTGCGGCATTAACCAACGGAGACATCGACAATTTAGTAGTTGGTAAAAACGCTCTTTTTTATGATAGAAATGGTTTAGACTGGGACGCTACTGTCATTAAAATTATTGATAACCCAATTAGTATTCGCCAAGCTTTCTTTTCGCCTTATCGTAAGGTATCGAGATTTATAGAAACACAAATCCATAAAGTAGCCACTGCTCAAGACGACAAAGTAACTGGTGATATGACTAAGGGTGTTGAAACTATTCCTGTTAAAGCAGAAGAATCTAAAGCAAAAAAAGAACCGCCAGCGCCATTTGATGTTGGTAAATTTGTAGGAATATTTGCCGCCATTGGTTTAGCCGTTGGGGCTATCGGTACCGCCTTAGCATCTGTTGTTGCTGGATTTTTAGGTCTAACGTGGTGGAAAATGCCTATAGCCTTTGCCGGATTATTATTGTTGGTATCTGGCCCATCGATGATTATGGCTTTTTTAAAATTACGTAAACGAAATCTAGCTCCTATCTTAGACGCTAACGGTTGGGCAATTAACGCTAGTGCAGTTGTAAATATTCAATTTGGAAATACTTTAACCCATTTAGCAGAATTACCAAAGGGCGCAAAAATTAATTTAAATGATCCGTTTACTAAAAAGAATAGGCCATTACTTCCAGTCATATTTATCTTATCAATTATGATAGGAATGGCTTTATACTTCTTTTGGAAATACGGGTACATGCATTTACCATTTTAAAAAATTCAATAAACTATTAATCAAACATGGATCGTGATCTTTTTTGATATAGAAATGGATTGGGCGTGACAAACTTTAAAGTTAACTCTGGACCACCTCTCGCGGTAGACACTTTGGTTAAATCTGATGTATTAAAGTCATAACTAAATCCGATGGCATATCTTCCTATTTCAAACAACACAGATGTAATAATTGCATCTGAATTACGATAATATATTCCTAATCCAACTGATGATCTCTTAATAATTCCTGTGTATTTAGAATCATCATTGATGTAATATTTAAACATCATCCCAGCAAGAATTTCTTTTGATGGCCCTTGAACTTGAACAAGCCAAGAAGGAGCAATAGCCATCATAGAATTTGGAATGCCGATTAATAAATTTCCATGGAAAATATATTTTAGAAACAACCGATCTTCTTTTACTCTAATAAAACTTTGATAAGGTCTCAGTAAATGATAGGTAGAAAATCCAATTTGAGCCTTAAATTGATTATTGGCTGCAATCGATTTTTCGTTATGAGCATATGACCAAACAGCACCAGCAGCTAAATCAGGGTAAAGCAATCGTTGTTGGGCATATAGTTCATTTGATGAAATATTTGGGTCATACCCTGAACCGTTATATTGATCTGGATAAATCAATTTGGAATTATCTATTTTTCTTTGAACCACAGAACCTTGAATACCGAACGATAAAGAAGTCATTTTGCTTAATGGAAAAAACATTGCTAATGATAAATTCGTTTGAAAGGTTCCTAATCGGCCTATGCCAGCTTTATCATTATAGATAGATAAACCTCCAGCCATTCTGCTATATGATTTTTTAAAGGTCATTGACCTACGTGGATCCACTAAATCCCAATTACTCGGTTTAAACTTAGATTCAAATGAAAAACCATATGATGAATATGGATTTGTTATGCTTCTCCATTGATCTTTATAAACTAAGGATGCTCTCAAAGCATTGGCTGAACCTGTTAATCCGGGATTAATTAAAGAGGGATTTTCATTGAATTGAGAAAAATGAAAATCTTGAGCCTGAGAATTTAAAAAGAAAACAACGGCTAGTAAAACAAATGAAACTTTCATAATAGGTTTATTTTATTAAAGTTATATTTCCTTTTTTAGTCACCGTTCCTACATTTAATATTTCTGCCTTAATGTAAAACACAAACACGGCAGGATTTAGGGCTGTCCCTAAGTATTTACCATCCCAACAAAAGGATGGGTCATCTGATTGATAGACCATTTCGCCCCAACGATCGAAAATAGCAACATGAAATGATGTGGTACAATCACTCCATCCCTTTAAACAAAATTCGTCATTAAAGCCATCACCATTAGGAGTAAAAGCATTTGGTGTTGTATAATCGGCATTACTCTTACAATCATTATCTACCGAAACTAAAACACAAGATGTTGTTGAACAGGCGCCCATAATTGAGGTTGCACAATATTGCGTTGTAACTACTGGCGATGCAATTGGATTGGAGCAAGTCATACAGGATAATGAAGAATTAGGTGACCATGTATAATTCCCATTGCCGCCTGAAACAAACAATGGCGTAGTCATTCCTTTCACGATGGTTACATCCGGACTAATATTTAGAGTTGGAGTTTGAACGACAGACACCGTTGTTGTTATAAATGATGAACAACCATTTACTGAACCTGTTACAGTATATACTGTAGTCGCATTTGGAGATACATTTAACGTCGTTGTATTTGCGCCTGTATTCCAACTATACGATGTGGCTCCACTCGCCGTTAAGGTAGCACTTGATCCTGAACAAATACTTACTGTATTGACTGATACGGTTGGTTGTGGTGTTATAACAACATTAACCGTGGTTGAACCTGTGCAGGTACCACTTAATCCAACAATTGTATATGTTGTATTACTAGTTGGACTAACTGTTACAGAACTACCGCTAATTGACATCGGTAACCAAGTGTATGTACTTGCTCCACTAGCTGTTAAGGTTGCTGTTGAGCCTGAGCAAATGCTGACTGAATTTGAAATTATTGATAAGGCTCCGCTTACTGTAACTGATCCTGTTGCTGTTGATGAACAAGTTCCGTTAGAGCCTATAACTGTATAGATTGTATTACTTCCGGGCGATACAACCAGACTTGCATTTGTTGATGAGCCTGGATTCCACGTATAATTTGTTGCGCCACTCGCTGTTAAGGTAGCGCTTCCTCCTGCACATATTGTTGAACTCGATGCTGATAGTGTTGGTGTTGAGGATACTGTTACCGTTGTTGTTTTTAAGGTAGAACAGCCATTGGTTGTTCCAGTGACAGTATATACCGTTGTTGTTGTTGGTGATACAACCAATGATGGTGTGGTAGCAGTTGTATTCCAACTATACGTTGTCGCTCCACTCGCCGTTAAGGTAGCACTTGATCCTGAACAGATACTTACTGTATTGACTGATACGGTTGGTTGTGGTGTTATAACAACATTAACCGTGGTTGAACCTGAGCAGGTACCACTTAATCCAACAATTGTATACGTTGTATTGCTAGTAGGACTAACTGTTACAGAACTACCGCTAATTGACATTGGTAACCAAGTATAAGTACTTGCTCCACTAGCTGTTAAGGTTGCTGTTAAGCCTGAGCAAATGCTGACTGAATTTGAAATTATTGATAAGGCTCCGCTTATAGTCACTGAACTCGTTGCTGTTGATGAACAAGTTCCGTTAGAGCCTATAACTGTATAGGTTGTATTACTTCCGGGCGATACAACCAAACTTGCATTTGTTGATGAGCCTGGATTCCACGTATAATTTGTTGCGCCACTCGCTGTTAAGGTTGCGCTTCCTCCTGCACATATTGTTGAACTCGTTGCTGATAGTGTTGGTGTTGAGGATACTGTTACCGTTGTTGTTTTTAAGGTAGAACAGCCATTGGTTGTTCCAGTGACAGTATATACCGTCGTTGTTGGTGGTGATACAACTAATGATGGTGTGGTAGCAGTTGTATTCCAACTATACGTTGTCGCTCCACTCGCCGTTAAGGTAGCACTTGACCCTGAACAGATACTTACTGTATTGACTGATACGGTTGGTTGTGGTGTTATTGTTAGTGTGCCCGTTTTATTTGAAGAACAACCATTTGTTATACCAGTGACAGTATAGATAGTCGTTGTTATTGGCGACACATTAATCGTAGATGTATTAGCGCCCGTATTCCAACTATACGTAGATGCTCCAGATGCTGTTAATAACGCCGATGTTCCAGAACAAGTCGTAGCTGAGTTAACCGTTAAAGTAGGTGTTGGATTAATAATCAATGTAGCTGAACTATTAGAAGCAACGCCACAAGAAGTTGCGGGAACTGTATATGTCACCACATAAGTTCCAGTTGAACTTGTTGCTAAATTAACCGAGCCAGTTGATGAACTTAAACTTAAACCTACAGGAGCAGAAGAAAATGTTCCTCCAGTAGTAAAGCCTGATGCCAATGATGGCAAAGGATTTGTGCCATTTGAACAATAAGGACTTGTATATGAAAAAGAAGTCACCGGCGCCGAACCTCCATTTAATGTCACCGTTTGATTACTTGTACAAGTAGTGGTTCCATCTGTAATAGATGCTTGATAAACGGTTGTAGATGTTGGACTAACCGTATATGATATAGGAGAAACTGTAGACGATACTAAAACAATATTATTTGTTATATCTCTAATGGTTATGGTAGATGTTTTTGGAGTTGATATAATAACATTATCTAATCCCCAATTATCTGTACTTGCTGAAGTACATTTGGGCATAATCCAACGAAATTGTGTGCTTGTTGTTTGCGCTGAGCTGGGAATTGGCACAACAATTTTACTCCATTTTTTTACTTCATAACCACATCCTAAATAATTATCGCCTGTTAATGATGGGCTTTGAATATTATTAGGAAACATAACTTTCATATTATTCCAAGTTGTACCAGTATTCGTTGAATATTGTAAAAACACAGCCTCTGGAGTTGAACCATTAATATCTGGTGCTTCACAAGGAGAAGGGTCAGAATTATTATCAGGACTTCTATATTCGAAACTAACAGTACCACCACTAGAAACATCAATACCGTTAGATGTTAAAGATCTCGGGCAGGCAGAACTTGCCATCCATAAATAAGTTGACCCATCTAAACTAGGATTACTGCATGCATTATTTTGAAAAGTAGCTGCAGATGTTCCTTGCCAACCAGTCCCTACTGTACTTGTATTAAAATCATTATTCAATGATGAACTAACAATACTTCCTGTTGCAGTTAATACAACTGTATTTCCAGCACATATTGTATTTGTTGAAGCTGTTAAATGGACATTACATCCGGGAGTTCCTAATGGCTCATATAGTAAAACATTAGCCGACCATCCTGGTGATTGAGTGGCATCTACATTGTGAAAACTTGCCGTAAGACATCCATTAGCATTCGTTGAACAAAAAATTCCTGGCGCAGTAACCGCTGCCAATCCGCTTGAAATACCTACTCCTACAGGAGTTGGGGTGGTACCATTGTTCCATGCAACTCCATAATTTCCGCTCAGTGTTGCCATTTTAGTAGTGGTATTGGTTGCTCCATTAAATAAACATAAAGAATCACCGTAAGCATATGAAAGTGAACTCACATCGTAATACGTATTGAATAATGTAAAATCTACACATACATTTTTTCCAGCGATATTAGGACACAAGGTTATTAATCGATTTGTATTACCATCATTTCCTGCTGTACCACCAGCATCTAGAAATACCTCGCCCCCATTGACGTTAACAGTTCCTCCAGTACTAATTAATATATTTTGAGATTTGACAACTACGCCTAATAATAAAAACATTATTAAGAACATTGCCTTTAAGTTGATTAAGAATTTTTTCATAGAACACATCATCGTTTTTTATCATTAACATTCTAACAAATAAATACTGGTAAAACTTAAAGCAGTATTTAAAATTTCTAATAAAATTAGCTAAAACGAAACCATAATATGATTTTTTAAGCACGAAAAATAGTAAGTCTGATTTAGAATAACATAAACAAAAAAAGCTCTGTTAGTCACAGAGCTTTTTAATATTGAGTTTTTATTAATTAAAACTTCGTAATCAAGAATTCGGTTCTTCGATTAGCTTGGTGTTCTTCTTCAGAACAAGTTGACTTAACAGTACCTTCGCATTCGCAACCATTGATGAGTTTACTCTCGCCATAACCCTTGCCAACAATTCTGTTTTTAGCAATGCCCTTTGATACAATATAGGCCGCAGAAGCTTTCGCTCGTTTATCTGATAAAGACATATTATAAGCCTTCGTTGAACGACAATCTGTATGTGAACCAAGCTCAATCGTCATCGTTGGATTCTCTTGCATCACCTTCACAATCTTGTCTAACTCCGCAGCAGCATCCTTTCTAATATTAGACTTCCCTAAATCAAAATATATTGGGTTAACTTGAATCACCTTTGCAATGTCAGCTCCAATCTCTAACTTCTGCATCGTCTCTTTTAAATCAATCAACGTATTTACATCTAAGGTTATATCATAGTTCTTCTCTACCGTGATGTAACCTTCCTTTTCATACTTAATACTAAACTGTAATTTATCTCCTGTCTTTTTATCTTTTATAATATCCGTAAATGTTCCTGTTGCATCCGTGATATAAGTTTTTGGTTGATTGGTGGCTTTGTCAACAAGCGTCGCTTTAACACCTTCTACTGGCGCTTTTGTTTTGGCGTCCGTAATTTGATCAATCAATTTGTATTTAGGGAACAAGCCAATGTCTTTCTTATTATCGCCTGTTTGAAGTTTTCCTAAAGGTATTAAACGGTCATAGTATTTTATTCTTTCCTTTGCTCCTACAAAATACTCCTTGCTTGGGTCATTTATCACGAAGCTGAACTCTGCTTTGTCATTTACCTTTGCCGAATCAATTACTAATTTATTTTTATCTAATAAATACACCCAAGCATTATTGATTTTTTCTTTATTACTCTCATCAAACACTATCCCGCTTAAAGTAACACCCATCAATGGTTCTTTAGCTCTAAAAAAATAAATATCATCTTTACCTTTTCCTCCTGCTCTATTCGAAGAAAAGTAACCTGTTTTTAAATCCTCGTTCAACGCAAAGCCAAAGTCATCATAATTAGAGTTCATTGGATAACCTAAACTCTGTGGCTCAAAATAAGCATCCATGGCTGGTACTGTAAAATATAAATCTAAACCACCTAAGCCTGCTCGTCCATCCGTTGAGAAAAATAAAGTTCCATCTTCATGCACATAGGGGAACATTTCTCTGCCTTCAGTATTAATCGCTTGTCCTAAGTTCTCTGGCTTTTGCCATTGTCCATTAACATTCTCTGATAAGTATAAATCCGTTTGTCCTAAGCCACCTGGCATATCCGATACAAAATACATCCGTGATCCATCTTTGGTGACCGTAGCATGTCCTAAAGAATAATCATCAGAGTTATAAGGAAAGCTTACTGGTTCAGATAATTTTCCGTCTTTGTCTTTGGTTAAGATGTAAAGTTTTAAGTTCACCACATTCACTAAAGCACCTTTTACTTTTTTAGTGATGATATTACTCTTAGTTAAATACACCGTCTTCTCATCAGCTGATAATGACGCTGGACCATCATGGTATAAACTTGACACCGTTTTTGCCATCGTAGTGGTTGATGTAAATTTTAAAGAGTCTTTCTTCTCTGAGGTATAAACATCTATAAAATAACTGTCATCCCACGAAAAGGTTTTGTTTCTGCCAGAAGTGTTTCTTCGGTTTGAGGCAAACAACACGGCTTGATTTTTATTAAAAAACACTGGCGAAAATTCTGAGTTTTCTGTATTCAACATTTCTACATTAGTCACTTTGTAAGCTGCAGAATCTTCTTTTAAATCCTTAACGTAGTTCTGATTGTTTGTATGGTGCTTTAAAATTATATTGTCTTTGCGCTTTTGTTCAATTTGTTTTAATACCAATTGGACTTCTGTATATTTTTGATTGTACTTTAGGCATTGTAAATAATTAATTAAATCATTCTCCGTAATGGTTGAGGTAAACTTCGTATTTAAGTTCTTATACGCCTGCTCTGCTTTTACAAAGTCATAAATCTTAAAATAACATTCTGCCAAACGTCGCATATTAATCTCTGTCGGACTATCTGTCTTTACCAAACTCTTGTAATAATCTGCAGCTTGTATATACGATAGTTCGTTATAGAGTTGGTCTGCTTTCTTTTGGAACAAAGACTGACCTTTTATACTTGTTACCGCAAATAGTGCAAGTGTAAATATTAAAATTAATTGCTTCATATCGTGTTGTTCTGTTGTTCGATGTTTAGTGTTTTTTGTTATTGCTAGAAGTAGCGTGGTGATTTAAATCCTTTCGCTTTACTTCTTAAATCATAACTCAACATAATTTCATGGGAGCCTTGACTATAATTTTGTAAGGATGTTAACTGATAATCATAAGCATATCCTATACGTAAGTTTTGATTGATATTATACATGATGTTTAATCCTGCAGCTGCTTTATGACGATACATCGCTCCTATCCATATTTTATCATAAAACAAAAATGATAAATTTCCTTCTATCGATAATGGAGCATTATTCACATACTTTACAATAAACGATGGACGCATATTAATCGCAGGATTTAATTGCACAACAATCCCTCCAAAAAAGTAATAGTGATTTTCTTGTAAGGCTTTTTGATCAGCGGCTACATTAATTTTATTCTTTAACATCCTTGGTGTCGCAATTCCTAAATAATGACGCTTCCCATAGTAATAAATCCCTGCTCCTAAATTAAATAAGTTCTTCTTATAATTAAACCCATTATTATATAACTCATCCGTATTATCATTCACTCGTAAATTAGAAAAATCTTGTCTGAAAAAATCCATCCCAGCTTTTAATCCAAATGCTAAACGATTGTTTCTTTTATTCACCTTTATACTGTATGCTAAATCTGCATACACTCCCGTGTTTTTAGTCACCCCTAATTGATCATTTAAAACGGTTAGTCCAATCCCAATATTCTCCGTCTTTAATGGCGAATGGATTGACAATACCTGCGTCTTTGGCGCTCCCTTTAATCCTGTCCATTGGTCTCGAACTGTTCCTGTCACCTGAATCGCTTCCTGACTTCCAGCATAGGCTGGGTTCATCAAAACAGGATTAAAAAAATACATACTGTGCTGCGTTTCCTGCTGTGCCATACTGGTGTATCCTACTAAGATAAAGAGTATGCTAAGGATTAGTTGCTTTGTGTGTGTCATGTCTTTTTATTTTATTAAATGTGGTTGCGCGTGTTTAAACTAGTATTGTAATAATAAATAACCGTTATACGCTTCTGTCTTATCATCTCCGTATACTAAAATTACATAGTAGGTACCCGCTGGTAATTTTGACTTACCTGCCGCATCGCCTACATTAGCATATCCTAAAAACTCATTTGAGTACCCGTCCTTTTGATACACCAAGTTACCCCATCGATTGAAGATTTTTAATTGATTGTTCGGATAGTTCTCAATGTTCTTAATCACAAACCCATCATTCACGCCATCACCATTTGGTGAGAAAAATTCTGGCACAAACGTCTCACATAACTGCATGTCAACTAAACCTGTCGTTCTATTTTGACAACCGTTTTGATCTATCACCGTTACTGTATAGGTCCCCTGTGTGGATGGGGTTAATGGATTAATACTTAAACTTGTACCTGTGGATACAGTTTGTCCATTGGTCCAAGTATACGTATACGTTGTTACTGGACTTGCCACCGCTAACTGAGCACTAGCATTCTCACAAGCACTCACTTGCGAGCTCATCAGTGTGACACTTGGCAAAGCATTAACCGTTAAGGTATTGGCTGCTGTGTTTGTACACGTTCCTAAACTCGCTAAAACACTTACCGTATAAGTTCCGGCTACTCCTGTGACTGTGCTTGGAACCGTTAATGGATTTGCATTCGGTAACGTTTGTCCATTAATACTCCAATCATACACAACATTCGCTTGCGGTGTATTAATGCTTATTGTGCCATTTTCATTTTGACAAATCACTAAATCACTTAAATCAAAATTCGCGTTTGGCACATTAATAACGTTCAACGTTGTGGTTGCGGAAATCGATACACAACCATTCGTATCAGACGCTGTAACTGTATAAATATACATTCCTGTAGTTAAGCTAGATGCTGGAAACGTTATGCTTCCTTGGTTTTGGTTACCTGTATTTATTCCATTACCTATTGTCCATGTATAACTCGTCGCTGTACTCGCCGCTGTTAAATTTACCGTGCCACTTGTACAGGTTAAATTTGGATTTGCTGTAGCTGTTAGCGTTGGTAAAGCATTAACCGTCACATCAACCATTGTTAGCGTTGATGTACATCCTGTTAATGTATTAGTCCCCGTCACAGTATACGTACTATTCGTTGTTGGTGTTACAGTCGTAGTGCTTGTCGTTGCTCCTGTTGGTTGCCATTGATAGGTATCTGCTCCACTCGCTGCTAATGTTACGGAGCTTCCCGAACAAATCGTCGCGTTTGTCGTTGCTAATAT
Source organism: Bacteroidota bacterium (assembly GCA_947450025.1). Lineage (GTDB taxonomy): Bacteria > Bacteroidota > Bacteroidia > B-17B0 > Aurantibacillaceae > UBA4416. The sequence goes on from CANFTW010000009.1 coordinate 19,855, forward strand.
CGGAAGCTGGTTCACATCAATCGTTATTGTCTCTGTTGCACTCGAACATCCTTGTGCTTCTCCCATGATTGTATACGTGGTTAATACTGTTGGTGTTAAAACTATTGTATTAGTTGTTGTCTGAACTGGACTCATTAACGTATAAGTACTCGCTCCAGTTAGTGTTATAGTCGTTGTATTACCCAAACAAATCGTCGTCGCACTAGCTGATATCCCTATCGTCGGTGTCGGGGTAACATTTATCGTGATACTAGCTGTGTTGGAACAGCCTGTTAGTGTATTCGTGCCCGTCGCACTATAACTCGTCGTCGTCATCGGACTTACCGTTATCGTGGATGCTGTCTCCGTCGTGCTCCATACATAACTGTCAGCTCCTGTTATTGACACCACTGCAATCCCTCCTGAACATATTATCGTGTTAACCGAACTTGCAGTTAATATTGGTAAAGGGTTAACATTAACTGTAAAAGTTGTATTCCCATTACAACCAGATCCAGCAGATCCTAATACAGTATATGATGTTGTAGAAATTGGATTTAATGTAAAACTTAATCCTGAAATTGCACTTGGCAATAAAGTATAAGTGCTGCCACCTTGGGGAGTAATAGTGGCTGTTGAACCAATACAAAGATCCGTATTTGCAACTGTAATACTTGCTGATAAAACAACTGAAACCGTTACTTGACTAATAGCACTTGAGCAAGTTTGACTGCCGTATGTGTTTGAAATAAACACGGAGTAAATTCCCGCATTAGCATTAGTTATTGAATTAGTTACAGTTGGAGAAGAAACTGAAGATGTATAAGAATTAGGTCCTGACCAATTAATATCTGTTCCTCCAGATACTGCTGGCAATACCAATGAGTTTCCTGAACATAAAGAAATATTATCCGTTGGAATATTAACCGTAGGTGTTGCGTTAACCGTTATTAGAGTTGTTGCTAAATTATTACTCACACATCCTGCGACACTCGTGCCTGTTAAAGTATACGTTGTATTACTTGTTGGTGATACTGTAAAGCTTGTGCCTGTTAACGCTCCTGGATTTAAAGTATACGTACTTGCGCCTGTTGGTGTTGCTGTTGGTGTAATCACCGTTGAACCATTAGAACAAATCGTTGGATTACTTACGGATAAGACTGAAACCGTTGGTGTTGTATTTACTGTAATTGCTGTCGTTGCTGAATTAGCACTGACACATCCTGCGACACTCGTGCCTGTTAAAGTATACGTTGTATTGGTTATTGGCGACACTGTAAAACTTGTGCCTGTTAACGCTCCTGGATTTAAAGTATATGTACTTGCGCCTGTTGGTGCTGCTGTTGGTGTAATCACCGTTGAACCATTAGAACAAATCGTTGGATTGCTTACGGATAAGACTGAAACCGTTGGTGTTGTATTTACTGTAATTACTGTCGTTGCTGAATTAGCACTTACACATCCTGCGACACTCGTGCCTGTTAAAGTATACGTTGTATTTGTTGTTGGCGATACTGTAAAGCTTGCGCCTACTAATGCGCCTGGATTTAAAGTATAAGTGCTTGCGCCTGTTGGTGTTGCTGTTGGTGTAATCACCGTTGAACCATTAGAACAAATCGTTGGATTACTTACGGATAAGACTGAAACCGTTGGTGTTGTATTTACTGTAATTGCTGTCGTTGCTGAATTAGCACTTACACATCCTGCGACACTCGTGCCTGTTAAAGTATACGTTGTATTGGTTATTGGCGAAACTGTAAAACTTGTGCCTGTTAACGCTCCTGGATTTAAAGTATACGTACTTGCACCTATTGGTGTTGCTGTTGGTGTTATTATGCTAGTGTTGCCTGAACAAATCGTTGGATTGCTTACGGATAAGACTGAAACCGTTGGTGTTGTATTTACTGTAATTGCGGTCGTCGCTGAATTAGCACTGACACATCCTGCGACACTCGTGCCTGTTAAAGTATACGTTGTATTGGTTATTGGCGTCACTGTAAAGCTTGTGCCTGTTAACGCTCCTGGATTTAAAGTATACGTACTTGCGCCTGTTGGTGATGCTGTTGGTGTAATCACCGTTGAACCATTAGAACAAATCGTTGGATTACTTACGGATAAGACTGAAACCGTTGGTGTTGTATTTACTGTAATTGCTGTCGTTGCTGAATTAGCACTTACACATCCTGCGACACTCGTACCTATTAAAGTATACGTTGTATTACTTGTTGGCGATACTGTAAAGCTTGTTCCTGTTAACGCTCCTGGATTTAAAGTATATGTACTTGCGCCTGTTGGTGCTGCTGTTGGCGTTATTATGGTAGTGTTGCCTGAACAAATCGTTGGATTGCTTACGGATAAGACTGAAACCGTTGGTGTTGTATTTACGACAATTGCTGTCGTTGCTGAATTAGCACTGACACATCCTGCGACACTCGTGCCTGTTAAAGTATACGTTGTATTGGTTATTGGCGACACTGTAAAACTTGTGCCTGTTAACGCTCCTGGATTTAAAGTATACGTACTTGCGCCTGTTGGTGTTGCTGTTGGTGTTATTATGGTAGTGTTGCCTGAACAAATCGTTGGATTACTTACGGATAAGACTGAAACCGTTGGTGTTGTATTTACGGTAATGACTGTCGTTGCTGAATTAGCACTTACACATCCTGCGACACTCGTGCCTGTTAAAGTATACGTTGTATTGGTTATTGGCGTCACTGTAAAGCTTGTGCCTACTAATGCGCCTGGATTTAATGTATAACTACTCGCTCCAGTTGGTGTTGCTGTTGGTGTAATCACTGTTGAACCATTAGAACAAATCGTTGGATTGCTTACGGATAAGACTGAAACCGTTGGTGTTGTATTTACTGTAATTGCTGTCGTTGCTGAATTAGCACTTACACATCCTGCGACACTCGTGCCTGTTAAAGTATACGTTGTATTGGTTATTGGTGACACTGTAAAGCTTGTGCCTGTTAACGCTCCTGGATTTAAAGTATACGTACTTGCGCCTATTGGTGTTGCTGTTGGTGTTATTATGGTAGTGTTGCCTGAACAAATCGTTGGATTGCTTACGGATAAGACTGAAACCGTTGGTGTTGTATTTACTGTAATTGCTGTCGTTGCTGAATTAGCACTGACACATCCTGCGACACTCGTGCCTGTTAAAGTATACGTCGTATTGGTTATTGGTGACACTGTAAAGCTTGTGCCTGTTAACGCTCCTGGATTTAAAGTATACGTACTTGCGCCTGTTGGAGTAATGGTAACTGAATTATTAGAACAAATAGTAGAAGACGTAATTGTCAAACTAACGTTTACTGGACTTAAAGGTCCAGAAATTGTAACACTTTTTGTCGCTGTACATGTACCGTCTGTAGCAGAAACTGTATACACATTAGCAGCTAAACCAGTTTGAACTGTTCCTGTTAAAGCACCTGGCATCCAAGTTACAGTATATGTTCCAGAGCCACCAGACGGTATTACAGTTGCTGCGCCAGTAGAACCGCCAAAACACGTCACACTTGTTGTTGCATTCACTGCTAATGAGACCCCTCCAGTACCTGCTGTGGCTAAAAATGTACAAATAGTGGAATTACCATGAGTATCTGTGACTGTCATGGTTACTGTAATGACTCCTGAAACTAAAGTTCCTGGAGCTGGATTTTGTGTTACTGTAAATGCACAATCATCAAATGCAACGACTTCAGGAACATAATTTCCTAAAACAGAAGAACAAGATGATCCAGTTAATGTTTTATCAGGAACACAAGAAAGAATAATTGGAGGTAAGGTTTCCGTTGCACAATTAATAGCGGAACTACAACTAGCAATGTTTGTATTTATAGAAACTGCAGTAGGTAAAGATGTTGGAGAAAGAGTATTAGATCCGACCGCAGTGAAATTAGTTCCTGTAAAGGTTAAACTGTTTGAATTTGACAGCAAAATCGCTCCCGCAGGCAAATTATTATTATAGATATTAACCTTTGCTGAACCAGAAGCTCCAGTTGAAGGCCCAAATGTACAGTTGGTAATTGTACCAGTCGCCGTAGCACCGTCTAAATAAAAATCACTTCCCTTGTCAAAGGGGGTATTACTCGAAAATTTACAAGTATTGAAGTTAATAGAACCAGAAGAACTTCTCAATAAAATAGCTCCTCCATCAACCGAACCATTATTTGGATTATTGACCTGATCATTATAATTTCCTGTAAATACGCAATTTGAAAAAGTAGTTGTTCCTGCTAATTTGTAAAAAGCTCCTCCCCCATTTGTTGGATCAGAGGCATCTCCTGCAGTGAAATTATCTGAAAAATAAGAACCTTTAACCAACAATGTTCCTGAGCCTTGATAGATAGCGCCACCTCTTCTTGAGGAGCATCTGTTAAAAGTCGTATTATTGACAGTAACAACTGGACTAGCATTAAACATTTTGATGGCTCCTCCCCAATCAGCAAAATTTCTATCATCAATAAATAAGCAAGTATTAACTGTTAAATTAGAATTATCAACAAAAATAGAACCCCCACCATCTGCGTTCCATCCAGAACAACTTATAACAGAAGTATTAAATGTTACCACTGAGCCTGAAGACATATAAACGTTGGCTCCATTGCCAGCTACAGTAGCACCAGGGTTCTTCCGAATAACTACGTTTTCGAATAAAATACCAGTAACTCCACTATTAATCATAAAAACTTGGCCTTGTGCCACATCATAATAATAATTAACAAAAGACAAATTTTTAAAAATAACATTACTAACTGTGATTGTAGCAAATCTTTGATTGCCTGCACCATTATCAAAGATGGTATTCCCTGTTCCTGCTCCAATAATTGTTAATGCCTTTCCAAGAGTCAAGGTATTATCATTATAGGTGCCTTTATCAATATAAATAGTATCTCCAGCAACAGCCACGCCATATGCTTGAGCTAAAGTTAATTTAGGAGTAGTAGTTGTTGTTCCATTGTTGGCTGCTAATCCAACTGAAAATGTAAATACATCTCCAACAGTTGAATTATTATTAACATAGATTTTTTTTGCACTCATATGAGTTGCAAAAAAAAGCATTGACACAAATAAAATTTTAAATAACTTCATGATTAAATAACATTATAATAATTAGAGCAATTGTTTATTTTATATTAAAATTAAATCATTTACTGTCACAACCCAGTAACAAAAATAAAAAAATTAGCAAGTCTGATTAGATTAAAAACTGAAGCAAATTATCATTTTTATTTAAATATTCAAATTGAAAACCTGAATTTTTTAGCTTATGTTTTAATAACTCAAGATCTTTCGGTTCCTTAATCTCAAGCCCTACAAGAGCCGGGCCATTTTCCCGATTATTTTTTTTCATATATTCAAAATGCACAATGTCATCATTTGGCCCCAAAACGTTTCCTAAAAACTCTTTTAAAGCGCCTGCTCGTTGAGGAAATCTGATAACGAAAAAATGCTTTAGTCCCTCAAATACCAGCGATCGTTCCCTTATTTCCTCCGTTCGCATAATATCATTGTTGCTTCCACTAACCACACACACCACATTTTTACCTTTGAGTGTTTCTTTTAAATAATATAAAGACGCAACCGTTAATGCCCCTGCAGGCTCAACAACTATCGCTTGCTGATTGTATAAATTTAAAATCGTGGTACATACTTTCCCTTCAGGAACTAATACAATTTCACTCAATTTTTGTTTACATATATCAAATGTTTTAGCGCCAACTTTTTTGACGGCCGCTCCATCAACAAACTTATCAATTTCTAGTAACTCTGTATTATATCCATTCGCTATCGAAGTTTTCATAGAGGGGGCCCCTTCTGGTTCCACTCCAATGATTTTGGTATTAGGTTTTGTTTGCGATAAGTAACTCACACAACCAGCTGCCAGTCCACCACCTCCAATTGGAACTAAAACATAATCAATTTCAAAATCTGCATCCTCAACTATTTCTTTAGCAACAGTTCCCTGACCTTCAATTACTTTTTCATCATCAAAGGGATGAACAAATGCTGCATTCTTTGATACACAAAATTCAACAGCGGCCTTGTAAGCATCATCAAACGTATCACCAACTAATACAACATCCACATGCTCTTTACCAAATAATTTTACTTGACTAATTTTTTGCGAAGGAGTAGTTGCAGGCATAAAGATTGTGCCTTTGATATTTAACTTACGACATGAATAGGCTACCCCTTGTGCATGATTTCCAGCACTGGCGCAAACAACCCCGTTCTGTTTTTCTGCATCTGACAAAGAACTGATTTTGTTGTACGCACCCCTAATTTTATATGAACGAACTACTTGTAAGTCTTCGCGTTTTAAATAAACGTTACAACCAAATTCTTCGCTCAATTGCACATTATATTGCAAAGGCGTATGCATTGATACACCTTTCAAATTTTGAGCAGCCTTGTTGATGTGATCTAATGATACCATGTGGTGATTTTAAATTTCTTAAAACTTATCCTATTTTCTTCATCTCTGTCATTGACTCTCTTAGCCAAGCGCCAACCTCTTCTATTGGGTGATTTCTGATGCTCTGATTTACTTTGATTAATAATGTATTATCTACCCCATTCGAACTTGCAAATGCTCTTCCAATCACATTAGTCTCGATGCTTTTCATGAACTCATTTAATAATGGTTTACAAGCATGATCAAATAAATAGCATCCATATTCAGCCGTGTCCGAAATAATTCGGTTCATCTCATACAATTTTTTACGTGCTACTGTATTAGCGATTAATGGCAACTCATGCAGCGATTCATAGTAAGCTGACTCTTCAATAATACCAGATTCGGTCATCGTTTCAAAAGCTAACTCAACGCCCGCTTTCACCATGGCAATAATTAATACACCATGATCAAAATATTCTTGCTCAGAAATAACTGAATCAGTTGCAGAAGTTTTTTCAAAATTAGTTTCTGCAGTAGCCGCCCTCCAGCTTAACAAATTAATATCATCATTTCCCCAATCAGCCATCATGTTTTTAGAAAACTCACCAGATAAAATATCATCCATATGTTTTTGGAATAATGGACGCAAGATTGATTTCAATTCTTCTGCTAATTCAAATGCTTTGATTTTTGAAGGATTATTTAAGCGATCCATCATGTTGGTTATTCCTCCATGCTTCAAGGCTTCAGTAATAGTTTCCCAACCATATTGAACTAACTTAGAAGCATAACTTGGTTCTATTCCCTTCTCGACCATTTTATCAAAACATAAAATAGAACCAGTTTGTAACATCCCACACAAAATAGTTTGTTCACCCATTAAATCCGATTTTACTTCTGCTACAAAAGATGAATTTAAAACGCCAGCTCTATGGCCACCTGTTGCAACTGCATATGCTTTTGCTTGATTAAACCCTTCTCCATTTGGATTATTTTCAGGATGCACAGCTATTAATGTTGGCACACCAAATCCTCTTTTATATTCTTCGCGAACTTCCGAACCAGGACATTTAGGAGCACACATGATTACCGTTATGTCTTTACGTATTTGCATGCCTTCTTCCACAATGTTAAAGCCATGAGAATAAGACAACGTAGAGCCTTTCTTCATTAAAGGCATAATGGCATTAACTACAGACTTGTGCTGTTTATCAGGAGTTAAATTACAAACTAAGTCAGCAGTTGGAATAAGATCTTCATAAGTACCAACTTTAAATCCATTTTCAGTGGCATTTAAATATGATGCGCGTTTTTGAGATATTGCATCTGCTCTTAAGGCGTAAGAAATGTCCAAGCCAGAATCTCTCATATTTAAACCTTGATTTAATCCTTGAGCTCCACAACCAACAATCACAATTTTTTTATTCTTAAGAGCAAATACACCATCTGCGAATTCTGATTGATCCATGAATTCACAAACACCTAATTGTTCAAGTTGTAATCTAAGGGGTAATGTGTTGAAATAATTTTCCATATATAATTTATTTATTAAAATGTTTAACAGTTGTTTTGCTATTGTTTTCTACTTCTTTTAAAAAGGTATTTAATGTTTTCATTGGTTTAGTAATGGCTACTCTTCCACTTCTCACAAATTCTAACATGCCAAATTTTTCTAAATCGTTGAACAAGTGTTTTATCTCTCGCTCATCTCCAGTTTTTTCTATTACAATAAATTCGGGAGAAATGCTCAATATCTTCGCGTGATTTTCATTAACTATACGTGTAAATAATTCGTTTTCCTTCAAAGCATCAGCCGATACTTTATATAAAGCCATTTCACGTGATAGGATATCGTTATTGATATGATAAAATGCTTTTAAAACTTCTACTTGCTTTTCTATTTGTCCAACTAATTTTTCGACTTGTTCTTGAGAAACAGTTACAACAATTGTATAACGATAGATTCCCTTGACTTCACTTTCGCTAGCAGTGATACTTTCTATATTAATATGTCTTCGAGTAAAGATGATGGTTACTCTATTTAATAAACCAATTTTATCTTCTGTAAAAATTGAAAGTGTATATGTATTTTCCATAATTTCTATTCTAATATGATTTCTGAAACACTTGCTCCTGTTGTGATCATAGGGAAAACGTTTTCTTCGTTTTCTACTACAACCTCTAACAAATACGCTTCTTTTGATTCATACATTTCCTTTAATGCCTCTTTTAAATCTTTTCTTTCTGTGACTTTTTTTCCTTTAATATTATAGCAATTCGCAATAGCCACAAAATTTGGATTTTTCATTTCTGTAAATGAATAGCGTCTGTCAAAAAACAACTGTTGCCACTGACGAACCATTCCTAAAAAATTATTATTCAATACCAAAATCTTTACCGGAATATCACTCTGCATAATTGTTCCTAATTCCTGTATCGTCATTTGAAAACCACCGTCACCTAAAACTGCCACTACTTCTTTATTTGGTTGAGCAACTTTAGCGCCAACTGCTGCAGGTAATCCAAAGCCCATAGTTCCTAATCCACCTGAAGTGACATTATGATTTGGGTGATTAAATTTATAGTAACGAGAAGTGATCATTTGATGTTGACCAACATCCGTAACAACTATCGCATTACCTTCACTTAATTGATGAAACTGATGAATAACTTCTGCCATTCTTAATTTTTCTGTAGCAGGATTAACGGCATTTTTTACAACCTTTTCAAATTCTACTTTAGCACATTCTGTGAATTTTTGTAACCATTGAGCATGTTTTTGAGCTTTAACTTTTGGTAATAATAATTCCAAAGCTTCCTTAGCATCTCCTAATACTGCCACATCAGCATGTATGATTTTATTCACTTCTGATGGATCAATTTCGAAATGAACCACTTTAGCTTGTTTCGCATATTTCGAAACATTACCTGTCACTCGATCATCAAAACGCATTCCTATCGCTATTAAAACATCACACTCATTGGTTAATAAATTAGGGCCGTAATTCCCATGCATCCCTAAGTAGCCAACATATAATTCATGAGTTGGTGGGAAGGCTCCTAAACCTAATAGAGTTGAAGCTACTGGTATATTTGCTTTTTCAGCTAAGTCTAATAATTGTTTTTCGGCTCCAGATAATAATACACCATGACCACATAATATATAAGGTCGCTGAGCGTTATTAATTAATTCAGCAGCTTTTGAAACTTCCTCTTCATTAACTTTAGGGCAAGGAAAATAACTTCGGATGCTTTCACATTTCTCATAAACATATTTTGTCTTGCCAAACTGTGCATCTTTTGTGATATCAACTAATACAGGACCTGGACGACCAGATGTTGCTATATAAAATGCTTTAGCGATTGCAGGCGCGATGTCTTCTGCCTTCGTCACTTGGATATTCCATTTAGTAACCGGCATCGATATCCCAACTACATCCGTTTCTTGAAAAGCATCAGTTCCTAATAAGTGAGAATGTACTTGTCCTGTTATACAAACCAACGGCGTTGAATCTATTTGCGCATCCGCAATGCCTGTTATTAAATTAGTAGCGCCTGGACCTGATGTAGCGAATACAACTCCTGGCTTTCCAGATACTCTTGAATAACCTTGCGCCGCATGAGTAGCACCTTGCTCGTGACGAACTAAGTAATGATTTAATTGATCCATATAATCATAAAGCGCATCATACACCGGCATGATAGCGCCTCCTGGATAACCAAATACATCCGTTACTTGAGCATCTAACAATGATAATATCACTGCTTCTGCTCCCGTTACTTCTGTTTGATATTTATTATGTTTTTTCATTTTCAAATTATAAATCGGTTAAACAACCTTTACTAGCAGAACTTACTTGTTTAGCATATTTATACAACACACCAAACTTTACTTTCAATTCTGGTTGTTGCCATTGTTTTTTTCTTTCAACTAATTCTTCACTTGACACTTGAATATCAATTTTATTATTCACCGCGTCAATCATAATCACATCGCCATCTTTTACTAAGGCTATTGGTCCGCCATCAAATGCTTCTGGACTCACATGTCCCACTACAAATCCATGTGTACCACCAGAAAAACGACCATCTGTAATTAAGGCTACGCTATTACCTAAACCTGCACCTATTAAAGCAGAAGTAGGCTTTAACATTTCCGGCATACCTGGCCCACCTTTTGGCCCTTCATTTCGGATGACTAATACTTGACCTGCTTTTACTTTTCCTTCGCGTATTCCTTTGATGCATTCAAATTCATTTTCAAAAACGATTGCTGGTCCGGTAAATGATTCTCCTTCTTTACCTGTAATTTTTGCTACAGAGCCTTCAGGAGCTAAATTGCCATATAAGATTCTTAAATGTCCGTTTGCTTTTACCGGGTTAGTTACAGGTAATATCACATCTTGTCCATCAGGCAATGCATTCACGGCATCCAAATTTTCTTTAATGGTTTTTCCAGTTACCGTTAAACAATCTCCATGTAATAAACCTTGTTGCAATAAATATTTCATCACAGCTGGCACACCTCCAACTGCAAATACATCTTCCATTAAGTATTTACCACTTGGTTTTAAATCAGCTAATACAGGTGTTTTGGCATTTACTCTAGTAACATCTTCCAAAGTAAAATCAACATTTGCCGTTTTTGCCATCGCTAATAAATGCAACACCGCATTTGTCGAACCGCCTAATACAACTACTACCGTTAAAGCATTTTCAAACGCTTTTTTAGATAATATATCTGATGGCTTGATGTTTTTTTCTAATAGCACTTTTAAATACTCTCCTGCTTTTAAACATTCTTCTTTTTTATCATCACTCAAAGCAGGGTTTGAAGAACTATATGGTAAACTTAAACCCATTGCTTCTATAGCAGATGACATAGTATTTGCTGTATACATGCCTCCGCAAGCACCAGCCCCAGGGCAAGCATTTTTGACAACACCTTTAAAATCTTCTTCAGATATTTTACCGGCATATTTTTCTCCTAAAGCTTCAAAGGCAGAAACGATATTTAACTTTTTTCCTTTATAATTTCCTGAAGCTATAGTCCCTCCATACACCATGATGGATGGACGATTGACACGTATCATAGCCATCGTCACACCAGGCATATTTTTATCACAACCGGCTATGGTTATTAAACCATCATAGTAATGAGCCGCAGTAACGGCTTCAACAGAATCAGCAATAATTTCACGAGACACTAATGAATAACGCATTCCCTCAGTTCCATTGGTAATACCGTCACTTATCCCTATGGTATTAAATTGTAACCCCACCATGCCATTTTTACGAACGCCGTCTTTTACAAAAGCCGACAATCCGTTCAAGTGCATATTACAAGTGTTCCCTTCATACCAAGTTGATGCAATACCTACTTGAGGTTTCTTCATATCCTCTTCGGTTAAACCGATGCCATATAACATAGCTTGAGAAGCAGGTTGAGATTCATCTTGAGTAACTGTTTTACTATAGCGATTTAATTCCATGGTTGATTATTTTATACAAGTGAAAAATTTCCGTATTCATTAAATGCAACGCGTCGTGTATATTTAGCTTGAAGAATATACCCTAAAGAGTCTTCCCATTTTAATTTAAACGGCACTTTATCTAATGACGCTATTCCTGCAACTTCTGCTGCAGTTCCAGTAAAGAAGGCGCTATCCGCACCTCTTACTTCTTCAGGAGTAAAATATTTTTCTACTAATTTAAATCCTAATTCATGACATAATTCGAACATTGTTGCGCGAGTAATCCCTGGTAATATATTCCCTAAAGGAGAAGTATAAAGCACCTCGTCTTTTTCGAAAAAGAAATTTGCTCCTGGTCCTTCAGCGACATTTCCGTTTGCATCTAACAATAAAGCCTCATCAAATCCTTTGTTTTTAGCTTCTGTTGTGGCTAAAATAGAATTCACATAATGACCTGTTACTTTTGCTTCGACGTGACAAGATTTTGGATTTGGACGTTGATACGAAGATGTCATAACATCCAGCATCTTACTACCTAAATATTTTCCCCATTCCCAAGCACATAACATCACATGAACTTCCTCTGCAGGAGTTAATGACATATTAGCACCAGCAAATATTAATGGGCGGATATAGGCATTACTTAAATTATTTTTTTCTAATAACTGATAGGTTAATTGAGTAAACTCTTCTGCCGTATAATTTACTTTCAAATACATCTTTTCAGCTGAGAACAATAATCTTTCATAATGTTCTTTTGATTTAAATACTCTGGTGCCATCAGGAGTAGCGTATGAACGAATACCTTCAAATACGCCACTACCATAATGCATCACTTGCACATAAGGACTCACCATTAAATCTTTTGCTTTTACCCATTCTCCATTAAAGAAAACTACTGTGTTGTCGTTGTAATACATTGTTTTGTTTTTTGTTTTATTAAATTTTTGAAAATAAAAAAAGCCTTTCCCGTCGGAAAGGCTTTGTTAATATAACATTATCCTTCCCTCTTATGAGAGTGGAATAATAATGATAATATTAGATGTGCTTTGTTTCATATATTGTTTAACAGACTGACGCAAAATTATATATTTTAAGCCAACTGACAATTACAAATTATATACTATTTAGTGAGTCTGATTTTTGTTTTATAATTTAATGTATTTATGAATTTGCTCTTGATTATTGATGACTGTTTTAATAAAATAAATACCTGATTTAACTGAACTAAAATCCAATGGATAGGTTTGGAACCCTTTTTCAAATTTCAAATTCTCATAAGAATTAACTAATTGTCCTATGTGATTGTATATGTATACGGATATTGAAGAAGGGTGGAATAATTTCAATTTCAAAAATGAATTTCCTTCTGATGGATTAGGAAATAAAGTGATGATAGCATCTTGCTTTTTATCACAATCCTGTGAAACAGAAACTATTTTAGATTCAGTTCTTTTACGATTATAGTCACTTTGGGTTAAACGATAATAAACCATACCTTCATTTATTGAAGTATCTGTGAAACTATAAGTCGCATTAGACTCACGATTGCCAAGTCCATTTACTTTGCCGATTATTTCAAACGAGATTCCATCATTAGAACGCTCTACTTCAAAATCAAGATTATTTTTTTCCGAAGCGGTTTCCCAATTTAAAATAATATCTCCCTCTTGACAGTCACCCTCAAATCTAACTAATTCTATTGGCAACAAAATTAAAACCGCTCCGCAAGCTCCTGTAAATGATGGTGTACTGATGATTGGCGTGTATACTGTATGTGGACTAGCCGCAAATGATGTTAACGCATTTCCACCTTTATTTGGTGCTGTTCCGAAATAAGTTACATTAAATGTATTCGCAGCGCCATCACTTATAGGCGTAGCGCCATCATAATTAAAAATATTATAATTCGACCCTGTTCCTGTAGATAAAAACCGACAATCACGCATTGTTACAAAAGCATTATATGTTGGTCCAGATCTTCTAACATAAACATCACTATATCCTACAGCAGTATTTAATTGAAAAACGCATGTATCAATTGTTAGATTAACATGTCCTTCGTTGGCATTTACACAAATAGCACCACCTTTTGGCGCTGAATTTTTTGAAAATTTAGAATTAGATATTGCTAAAGTTCCTTGTGTAATATAAATTCCTCCGCCATAATTTGCGGAAGCTATATTACTATCAATCATACAATTTTTAATGGTGATGTTGCCTCCTCGAAAACACATAGCGCCCCCCTCACTACTAGTTGTATTGCTATAAAAACGTGTTTTTGTGACACTAATATTTGTGGTATTATCAGCTGCATACGTGTACAATCCTCCGCCAAAAAAACCTGCGCTTTTAGAATTATAACTAACTAAATAATTAGAAATCACTAAATTAATAGCCGTGCCATACACATCGATGCCTCCTGCATAGGAGCCACCATAGGCATTACAAGTTGAGCCTCCGCCAGTAATAGTAGCAGTTGTCATTGGTTGAATAGCAATGGCTGCATTACCTGTCCCAGCATTATCATAGGTCTGAACATTTTGTAATAAGATTCCTGAAATAGTAGATGTCCCAGTGCCTACTGTAAAAGCCTGTCCACCTGTATTAACAGAAGCTACCGTTATCCCACTATTACTTGCCCCTCCAGTATATTCGCGAACCGTCATATCCTTAACAGAAACATTATTCGCTTTTATCCACATAAAAAAATCTGTATTTGGGCCATGGAAATTATGATCAAAAATAGTTTTTCCAACTCCAGTGCCTTGGAAGGTGATACCACTTGTGGTAATAATAAAATTTGCTTCATCGTTAGCTGCAAAACCTGTTGTAGAATAAGTTCCAGCATCAATGTAAATAACATCCCCCAAAGTAAACAAAGCACTATATAGATTAAACAAATATCTTAAAGTTAAAACAGGTGTAGAAGCTGACATGCCTCTGCCAGCGGCATCAATGCCAATATGATTTACTCCTCCTACAAAACAAAATACGTCTCCTGTCGTGTATCCATCATTAACATAATAATTAGTCGCAATTATTTTATTACAACTAAATAATAAATTAAAATACATGAAAAGCACGATCTTTCTCATATCAATGGCTATGGCGTTAAGCTAACATCAAAATTATGTTATCCTATGGTAGTATATTGATGATATTTTAGTATTTTTAGTAAGTCTGAATAAATAATATGAAAAAAAATAGTAATGCTTTTAGCATCATTAAAAGCTTAACCATGTCTGAGAAAAGATATTTTAAAATATTTTCCGAGAGACATACCATTGGGGAACAGAATAAATACATCACTTTATTTGATGAATTAGACAAAACCGATGAAGAAAAAGATGGTGATTTAGTAAAGAATTTAAAAAAATTAGGTATAAATGGCGATTTTATCTCTGCTGATAAAAACTATTTATATCAGCTAATTTTAAGAAGTTTAAACGTTTTTCATGATTCAAAAACATACAACATAGAAATTAAACAATTACTAATTTCCATTGAAATTTTATTTCACAAGGGATTATATCAGGAATGCTTAAAACTCATTTCGAAGGCAGAAATACTAGCCGATGAATGCGAAAGTTTTCAGTTAATGATCGATGTTTTAACCTGGAAGAAAAAATGTAGTGGTTATTCTTTAGGCTTAAAAAAAGCTGCAGAAGTAAATTTGGAAATAGATCAATATCTTGCATTAATTAATAATCTCAAACGGATCACTGATTTATATTATGAGAGCAATCTGATTCAAGCAAATAATGAGAAGCAAACAAAAAACGAACTTATAAAACGCTTAAAAACCATATTAAAAGAACCTGAGTTACAATCAGAAAAAAACGCCTTATCGTTTTCAGCAAAAATATTTTACTATTTGATCTACTCTAATTACTATTATTCAATAGATCATAAAGAAGAAGAATACAATCATTTACAAAAATTAGTTATTATTTTAAATCAATCTAAAACCTACTCCATTGAAAATCCATTAGATTATGTTTCCATTTACAATCGCTTATTAGGTATTAAAAAATTCTTCCCGCAATCAGATTTCTTTAATGATATTAAAGTGTTAAATGAATTTACAAAAAAAATCAATTTCAGAAAAGAGGTTATTTCGGAACGTGTATTTATTCATACAAATACTCATGAGCTGGAGTATTATTTAATTAATAATGATTTTCAGCAAGCTTTACATAAAATAAAATCAATTGAAAAAGATATTTCTAAATTAAACTTAACGATTGAACCCTATCATGTCATCTATTTTTACTATCTACATGCTATTACCCTTATTTATGTTGGTGAATTTCATAGAGCTTTAAAGTTTATCAATAAAACATTGAATGAGTTTAAATTCGAGGATAGACCTCAAGTATATCGTAGAATTGAAGTGCTAAACTTAATTACGCATTATGAATTAAAAAATGAATCATTAGTAATCGCTCTTTCAAAACAAATTCTAAAAAAGAATTTAACTCAAACTATTTTAACACCTATAGAAGAAAAAATTATTCAAGTTCTTTATAAGATCACAAATACTAAGCGAATAACATTGAAAGAGGAAAATGCGTTATTGAAAACGATACTAGATGAAATTTTATTAGCAAAAAATACATCTGCATTATCAGTCAGCATTTTAAATGAAAATTATGAAAAATGGCTAATTGCCAAAACTAAACGAAAACAAGTTTCAGATATTTACAAGGTGTAATTATATTATCTTAAAATCATCTGAATCTAACATCACAGGAAATATTTTTCTAAAATCGCTCAAGTATTTTTCAGACAGTGTAATCGTCTCCATTAGTTCCTGATGAGCTAGTGTCTCATTAATTTTTTCTCCACGCGGATTAAGGACCATTGTGTCACCTGAGTGATTAATCTGATTTCCATCCTCTCCAATTCTATTGACACCAATTACATAAGATTGGTTTTCGATGGCTCTTGCAATTAATAATTGTTTCCAAGGATAGGACCTTAACTCAGGCCAATTAGCCACATATATTAATGCATCATAACTATTTTGTTTGGTATTTCTACTCCAAATAGGAAATCGCAAATCATAACAAACTAATGGACAAATTTTCCATCCTTTATAGTCAACAATTAATCTTTCATTTCCGGCTGTATAATATTGCTGTTCATTTCCCATTCTAAATAAATGGCGTTTATTATAATATTGATATGAACCGTCTGGATTTACCCAATATAATCGATTATAAAAACCGTCTTGATCCTTCACCGATATACTTCCAACTAGGGCGATTTCTTTTTCTTTTGCCTTTTCAATCATCCACTGTAAACCTTTACCGCCATGCGTTTCAGCCAAACGCTCTGTGCTCATCGTAAAGCCTGTGGTAAACATTTCGGGGAGTACAACAACGTCTGTTTGCTCTTTTAATGCATTTAACATGTTATTAAAATGAGTGATATTAGCCCCTACATCTTCCCAAACAAGATGCGTTTGAATGGTGGTAATTTTTAAATCTGCCATTTAGTTTATTGAAAATTGATTATATAATAAAACCATTTTATTTGCACTTGCTAACCGTTTCTTCTTATAAATCGCTGACAATACTTGTGAGGTAACGAATACACCTACACTCGACAACATGACCACGGTCCCAATGTTTTCTCCTTGTACACTGGAGGTGCCAGATAAAGATAACGAAGCACCGTAAAATGAAGCTGCAGCTAATCCTGCTCCACCAAACCCTACAGCATATTGCAATGTCCTATATCGCTTATAATTATCCAATTCCATGGTGATCTCTTTATTATTTACTATTCTGTTTTTTTCTGACAATAAAAAATACACACGGTAATCAGATATTTGGTTGCCTTGAAACATATATTTTCCTTTACGATATGATTCTTTTATAAAAGGGCTCATCGTTGCAGGCAGAAGGTTCTTGGCGAGAGGCTCATCTTTTTTAATTGGAAAAGAATCCACCTGTCCGTTAAAATATTTGATTTTTTTAATATCGTGTTTATCACAAATGAATAAAGGACCGTCAATTAAATCAGCTCTTTTGTACGAAATCTCTTTGATATTAATCTCAATGATTTTAGCAGATATAATATCCCCACTTCTTTTAAAAATTGTATCCTGTGATATTGCTAAATGATGAATCAGGATAATCAAAAAAACATAAAATAATTTCATCCAATAAAATATAAAAATTAGTATAAAAGTTCTTTATTATACAATAAAGCCGCCTTGCGAATATGTTTGTTTTTAATGGACTTGTATATTTGAGCGGTTATAATTGATGCGACACACACACCTAGTCCACTTAAAAAAAATGTTTTAGCTTTTAATTGCTCTTTAGGATCATTATAACGGTGTTGACGCGCAAAATAAATTCCTGCAACGGCACTTGTAGGCGCTATAATATTAAAAGCAATCTGACCATTACGTTTACTATCTGCCATCACTAAAGCATTGTTTAATTCATCGCTATTCGTTTGTGGAGCTTTATTCATCATTATTTTAAATGCTGCTTTGTGTGTGATATCTTCATTATTAAAAGCAATATGATTGCCTTCAACAACAAATACATTTGATTCAAGTGTCTTTCCTGAAGTTTTATTTTTTAATTGGAATTTTGATTCTTCTTTACCATTCTCATAAACAATTTTTAGAATATGCTGATTTGGGATTGAGCGCAAAATTCCATCTGGATTAAAAAAATTTTTATAAGTAACCTCCGTACTCGAAATTTCAATGACTCTCACTAAAAGTGTTTCGGGCGTGTCTGAAAAAATGGTGTCTTGTGCTTTGCTAGTATAACAAAACAATAACCATAAAACTAATATACCTAGTTTATTCATTATAAAAATTAACAAACTCTTTTCTCTTTTCCTTCAAATTCAAATGAATCATAATAGATGCTGAACCCATTACTAATCCAAGTGTTCCAAAAATAATCGGAGGTGCTGCAAAAACAGGGTCACTAGATCCTGCTGCTGATGTGACAGCATATAAAAATGTGCCCGCAAAGGCAATACTCCCAAAAATTATTGCTCCAGTTCTTGTCCCATTTCTATGAGTGCTTAAACGTCGCATAGATCGTGCCATATTGGTTAATTCGGGTTGCTTATTAGCATTTGGATGTTGTGATATTAATCGAATTAATGATGCGGTTCTTTGTTTAGTATCTTCGTATGTGATTTTTTGAAATAGTGCTTTCTCTGAATTCCCGTTTACTTTAGGTTGATTGTCAATTGCAACATTGGTGCTTTCTGTGACTTGCTTCACTGTTTCAGAATAGCCATTTTTATAAACTATTTTAGCAATTTCTGATTTATCAACCACATACATCGGGCCATCTGGCAATTCTAATTTTTTGTACTTAACTTCTGTTTGGGAAATCTCTTTAATGAACACAACCAATTTTTGTGTGTTCTTAAAACAAAGTGTGTCTTGTGCGCAGATTATATTTGCTAATAAAATCAGTCCTAATAATAGTGTATTTTTCATATATCTTATTTATTAAATCTCATGAGCCATCATTAAAATAAGAAGCCTAGTAAATATACCGATTAAATTTTACATAAAATTTCGGCCGCTTTTTCTAACGTTTCTTCTTTTTTAGCAAAGCAAAAGCGCAATAATTGTTGTTGCTGTTGATTAGAATAAAATACTGACAATGGGATAGATGCTAAGCCTTTTTCTTTAGTTAAACGAATAGCAAAATCGGTATCTTTTTCTTGAGTAATTGCTTTGTAATTTAATAATTGAAAATAGGTTCCAGTACAAGGCTCTAATTGGAATCGTGATGTTGATATTAAATTTCTAAAATAATCGCGTTTCGTTTCATAAAATTGATGCAAGCCTTTGTAGTTCTGATCATCTTTTAAGAAATCGGCTAATGCTAATTGAAAGGGATGATTCACGCAAAACACTAAAAACTGATGTACTTTTCTAAACTCTATCATGAGTTCTTTAGGTGCTGCCACATAGCCTATTTTCCATCCTGTTGCATGAATGGTTTTGCCAAACGAAGACACAATGATGGATTGAGCTGATAATGTTTTAAAACGAGCCACGCTTTGATGAACTTTACCATCAAAGACCATGTGCTCATAAACTTCATCACTCACCACAATGATATCTGTTCCTGACACCAACTTTTCCAACTCTAATAAATCACTTTGCTGCAAGGTTGTGCCACTAGGATTATGAGGCGAATTGATGATGATCATTTTAGTGCGCTCTGTGATGGTATTTTTAACTAATGTCCAATCAATGGTAAAGTTCGGATAGTTTAAAGAAATAGCCTTCACAATTCCTCCATGAACCTCAATCGCAGGAATATAACAATCATAGGCTGGTTCAAACACAATAACTTCATCACCTTTATTGATAAATGCAGCAATGCTTGTGTAAATGCCTTGAGTGGCGCCTGCTGTAATCGTAATTTCTGTTTCAGGATGATACTGAGCCTGATAACAGTTTTGCAATAATTCGCTAATCGTTTCTCTTAATGGTTGAGCACCCGTCATGGGAGCATACTGATTGAAGCCTGATGAGACATATTTTTGTGCTAACTCCGTTAATCGCAAATCGCAGCCGAAATCTGGGAATCCCTGAGAAAGATTAATTGCTTGATGTTCTTTCGCTAAACCACTCATGACGGTGAAAATGGTAGTGCCTATATTGGGTAATTTGGAAATTATCTTCATTTTTTTTATAATAATTAGACTAAGTTGCTAAAAAAATCTTATTTTTGCTACCCGTTCATAGATAATTGATAAAAAATCAGCTATCTATTAAAAATTGGTCCTGTGGCCGAGCGGCTAGGCAGAGCTCTGCAAAAGCTTCCACAGCGGTTCGAATCCGCTCGGGACCTCTCCAAATAAAAAAACCCTTAGAAAATTCTAAGGGTTTTTTTATTTGTGTTTTTTCAAAAAAAGTCTTGGATTATGCTTTGTCAAACCCTTACTCCAATAACACAAACATCATCCGTTTGTTCATGAAATGATTTCCATGATTCAAAATGATTGTTTAATAAAAACTTTTGTTTCTCCATAGGTTCTTGAGCAATGGAAGTGAGTAATTCTTTAAATTTAGAATATTTGAATTTTTTTCCTTTAGGTCCACCAAACTGATCTGCATAGCCATCAGTAAATAAGAAAAAAGTATCCTCATTTTCTAATGTGATATTAAAATTTGTAAATGGTTTCATGTTTTCATGAAACCCAATAGATTGTTTATTTCCTTTAATCTCTTTTAAAGCCTCGCCTCGTAAAATATATAAGGGATTATTGGCCCCTGCCCATTGCAATTGTTTAGTTTTCATGTTTAAGCATACTAACGAAATATCCATCCCATCCTTAGCTTCACCATCAGTGCCTCTTTGACCCATTTCTTTTACTAGTTTCTCTCTTAATAAATCTAGTATAGTAGCTGGTGCAAGCAAATCGGTAGAGGCAGAAATTTCATTTAAAAAAGCAATTCCTAACATGCTCATAAACGCTCCTGGAACTCCGTGGCCAGTGCAATCTGCCACAGCAAAATACCAATACTCCTCTTTTTCAAACGACCAGTAAAAATCGCCACTAACAATGTCTTTAGGTTTAAATAAAATAAAATGTTCTGGCAAATGTTCGCTAACATGCTCCTCCTCTTTTAACAAGGCTAACTGTATGCGCTTAGCATAATTAATAGAATCAATAATATTTCTATTTTTTTCCTCAACAATACTATTTTTTTCTTCCACCAATCGTTTTTGATTTTCAATAATTGTTTTTTGTTTCCGGGTTGTTTTCAGGGTGTTTAATAATAAAAAAGATAATAGTATGGTAACAATTAATCCTAAGACAGAAATAACAATAATAATTTTTTGTTTTTTAATGTTATTTGTTTGAACCTCATTGTCTTTGTTTAAAATATTAATCTCTTGCTCTTTCTTCTGTGTTTCATATTTCACGTTCATGTCGGCAATTTGCTCCAAACTCTCTTTCGTGATTAATGAATCTTTAATCTCATAAAACAACACATGATATTTATAGGCTTTATTGTAATCACCTTTTTTAGAAAATAAGGCTGCTAAACTCTCATAATAAGAAGCTTGTAAGTCTTTTGCCTCAAGTGACTTAGCATATTTTAGTCCTTCTGTAAAATATTTTTCAGCAAGATTGAAATTATTTTTTTCTAAATAAATTTTTCCAAGATGATCATATACTTGCGATAAGCCTTGTGTATTTTCCATAGAAGCATATATTTCTTCTGCTTTATGAAAATAATTAAAGGCGGTATCTAATTGATGCATTTTTTTGTGCCATAATCCTATGGACGTGTAAAGTGTGGCCACTCTTTCTTGATCCCCTTCTTTTAGATAATATTGTTTTGCTTGATTAAAATAAATCAACGCACTATCATTACGGTTACTGTCAAAATTAGCACTCCCTATATTTAATAAGGCATCTGCAATACCCTTATTATTCTTTGCTTTTTTTGAATACGCTAAACTTATTCGATAATACTTAATTGCTCCATTCGCATTATGTTGTTGAGATAACACATTACCAATATTATTAGCGGCAGATAATGCTCCTTCATAATTTTTTAATTCTTCGTTAATTTTTAGGGAATTGATATAATGTAAGATTGCTTTATTATAATCACCACGATAATCAAAAATAGCGCCCATATTATTATAGGATGAGGCCATCCCTTTTTTATCTCCAATAGACTGTTTTATCTTTAAAGAGCTATTAAAGTAATGTAGTGCTGAATCAAAATTTCCAAGATTATAATATACAATTCCTATATTATGTAGTGCTTTTGCGCATCCTTTGTCGTAATTTGATTGTTCGGAAAGCGCAAGCGCTTGTTTACCAAAAACTAAGGCCTTATTATACTCAGAAAACATAAAGTGTTTACAAAGCTCTTGTAAGGTGTTTGCTTTTTGAATATCTGTTTGAGCTAGTGAGAATGATTTATTGAGAGAGTCTACTGCTTTATCTTGTGAATTTGCATAACTATAAAGAGATAGTAAAATTAGCGCAAGGATTTTTTTAAAATTCAAACTCATAAATTATGAATAGTAATTTTTTGAAAATAAGGTTTAACGAAGGAAAGATATGAAAATATTTTCTCTCTTCGCATAAAAAGTGAAAGAATAGCCTTCATCAGAAAAATGCCACTCAAATAGAGGCACTGAGTTTACCTAAAAATAATTGTTAATGATCTGACAGAGCTACTTGTTTTTCTGGCTTTTTGTAGCGAATCAATAACACGATCGGAATACAAATTAAAATCACAAAACCTACCATTAAAAATCCTTGATTATAACTGACTAAGGCTTGTTGTTTAAATAAAGCCCCTTCTAAAACTTTATAGGCTAATGATTGGGCTTCCTCTAAGCTTCGACCTGATGCCGCAAAGTTTTGTGTGAGCGTTGATATTCTTTCGGAACTTACATAATCGTATATATTTATATAACCTAACATACTCCCCCGTATCTGAGCATTAGAGTTTATTAAATATAAATTTATTAAGGCAATGCCAACAGCCCCTCCTAATTGACGAATCATGTTTGCCAAGCCAACAGCTTGAGCCATGTCTTTACCTTTTAAGTTTCCTACAGCCAGAGATAAAATAGGCGACATCATAAATGCCATCCCAAATCCTCTCAATACAAAGGGTAAATAAAAATCATTTTCATTTGAGTCTGGTGAGGCAAAACCTAACATCATTAAAAACACGAAGGTAAAAGCAATGCCTATGATAATAATACGTTTAGGATTAGCGCCATTGCTAAGCATTTTTCCAACGATAGGCATTCCAATAGCAGAACATAGAGCGCCTGGAATCATAAATACACCTGTTTGTGTGGCGGTCCACCCTAGTGATATTTGAGCAAATAATGGAAAAATAAATACGGTGCCAAATAATAACATCCCTAACATTAAATTCATAAAACTTCCCATCACTAAATTATAATTTTTATAAAGTCTAATGTTAACGGCGGGATAATCAATACTTAACTCACGATATATAAACGCTATTAATCCAAATAAAGCTAGAATAGATACGGCGACAATTTCATCACTCTCAAACCAATCTTTAGAAGTTCCTTCTTCTAATACAAATTGGATAGACCCTACAGACAGCACTAAAAATAACATTCCCCACCAATCAATTTTTCGAGGTTTCACAGCTCCAACTCTATCTGTAATATAAGTCCATGATAAAAATGTGGCAACAATTCCAATGGGAATATTGACAAAAAATATCCAGTTCCAAGAAATATGATCGGTGATGTAGCCTCCGATTGTTGGCCCAAAAGTAGGTCCCATAATAATGCCCATTCCAAAAATAGCATTAGCTGTACTTATTTTTTGTGGAGGAAAAACACCAATGATAATGGTTTGTGCAGTTGATAGTAATCCGCCTCCACCTAGCCCTTGAATAAATCGCCAAAATACCAAAGTCCATAAATTATCTGAAAAACCACACATTAATGATGAAACTGTGAAAATAACAACAGAAGCTGTGAAATATGTTTTACGGCCAAACAGATCAGATAACATGCTGGTTAGTGGAATAATAATCACATTTGAAATAGCATAAGAAGTTGTTACCCAAGCAATTTCAGTGGTGGTTGCCCCAATACTTCCACTTATTTCTCTCAAAGAAACATTTACAATCGTGGTATCAATCAATTCCAAAATAGCACAACTAATGGCTGTGATAATGGTAATCCATTTCGTAAATCCAGTAGGATACTGAATTGAAGCTGGCGATTGAAGAGTTGCGTTCAAAATTTAATTATTTAGTATGAATATCTACCGATGCGCTTAAACCTGGCAATAAGAAGCCCGTTAGTTCTTTAGGGTACTCTGTAATCATCACTCTTACTGGCACTCTTTGTGTTATTTTCACAAAATTACCCGTTGCATTATCAGGAGGAAGTAGCGAAAACTTAGCTCCTGTAGCACCGCCAAAACTTTGCAATTTTCCTTTAATTACTGCATGAGGGAAAGCATCCACTTTAATATCCACTATTTGTTCTGGTTTCATATCCTCAATTTGAGTTTCTTTAAAATTTGCACTAACCCATAAATGAGTATAATCAACGGCTGAACACACAGGTGTCCCAGCTTGAAGATACTGTCCAATTTCAATTGATTTTTTTGAGATAATTCCATCGAAAGGAGCTTTTATTAAAGTATTGTCTAATTGCGTTTGTGCTAATTGTAACTCTGCTTCACGTTGTTTAACAATAGCTTGTGCTAATACGATTTGAGATTTTTGGCCAACTGCCTGTGATTGAGCGCCACTTGCTTGTGATGAAGAGGCTTCATATTGTTTATTCAACATGTTTAATTGTGCTTTAGCGGTTTCGAATTCAGCCTTTACAGATTCGAATTGTTGTTGTGTGGCAGCGCCATCTTTCAACATCTTTTCTATACGATTCATTTCCTTTTCGTCTTTAGTAAAACGTGCTTGAGCAGTTGCAATATTTTCTTTTGCTGCTTGACTATTTAACGAAAAAGCTAAGGCATTTAAGTCAGCTGTTGTTGCACCTGAATTAGCAATTTCTAATTGTGCTTTTGAACTTTCTAAGGCAGCTTCAGCTTGAGTAACTTTTGCTTTAAAATCTTTATCATCAATCACAATAAGCACATCTCCTTTTTTTACCATTTGATTATCTGTAAATTTAACCTCAGCAACAAATCCTTGAACAATGGCTCTCACTGGTGTAATCATAGCGTCAACCTGGGCATTGTCTGTTTTTTGATGTCCCATTCCAGAAATCCAAACAAATAATATGATTGATAAAATCACAGTAACGACTGTACCTAAAATCATAAACTTCTTTTTCTTTCCTGCGGCTTTTTGTTCAGCAGATACTTCTTTTAAAACTTGAGCATTTTGCTCTGATGAATCTTGGGGTTGTTTTTTGTTTTCCATAATATTAGTATCCTAAAGTTGTGTTGTAATTTTGTTTTGCCATTAATAATTGAATCTCGTGCAGTTTCAAATTAAATTGAGCTTGATTTTCTGCATTTAAATCCACAATATAATCTGACGATGTCATAACGCCATTATCCAATTGACTTGATGAAGATTTTCGAATTGCAGTTTTTGCTTCTACAATCTTTAAATCCATCGAAATCATTTTTTCTAGTTTTATAATTTCTTCCTGTTGCTGAACTAAAATAGATTGAAGATTTAAATCAAATATTTTTTTCTGATTAGTGACAATATCATTATTAATTCGAAGATTATTTTTGTCCTTGCCGGAAGTGTAATACGCTGTTAAATTCCATGATAATCCAGCTCCTACCATCCCATAAGGTCTAAAATCATTATTCAAGAAATTATATCCAGGTCGTCCGTAATAACCTCTGCCAAATACAAATACTTTAGGTAAGGTGTTTTTAAAGATCATGCCTTCTTTTAATTTCAAGCTATGGCTTTGTAAATCATATAATCGATACTCAGGCCGCATATTGTTAGTTTGTAAAACAATTTCTTTTTTAGTGTCGGTAAAAACAACAGTTGTATCCATTTTTTTATTTGTAATAATAGACAGTGTTTTATACCAGCCAACTAAATTTGAATTAATCTCTTCTAACTTTTGTTGTGTTGTTAAGTATTCAGACTCTAATACTAAAAAGCTACTTTCTAAAGCGGCGCCGTTAGCAACTGCTGATTGCACGTTTTTTCGTTTAGCTTGCAGTTCATTCATTCGTAAATACATGATTTTTTTGTTTTCTTGCTGTAAGCAAACATTACCATATAGCTGATTAATTCTGTCTTTTAATTTTAAATACTCAATGTCAACTTGCTGTGCTTGAATTTCAGCAGATTCTTGCTCAATAATTTTTTGCGTTTTAATGGCGCCATAATCTAGGACGTTTTCTTTTACCTCTAGGCCTAAACTATATTGATCAGGTTTTTGTTTAAACCCTGCTGAACCCGCTCCAGGAAAAGCAAATTCTGTAACCTCACTCTGATATGTGGCTTGCCCTGCAAGATTTATTTGAGGTAAAAAATTAGTACCCACTTGTTTGGATTTATTGTTGCCAATATCCATATACATTTGCTTTTGCTGTAACAAAGGATAATTGTCCTTTGCCAAAACCTGCAATTGTTCTAAGGTATATTCCACATTATTTTGAGTATAGGCTTGTAAACTCAATAATAGTAATGTATAACTTATGATGTGATGATAAATTCTCATAGGTTTAGTTTAGTCCTCTTTTTAAGGCGTTAATTAATAAGTCCGCTACAGTGTCTGGATAGTTTTTCATAAACACTTCAAAATCATGATTGTTCATCCCCGTCGTCATTTGAAATAATCCGGCATTTAAAACTGGATAAGCACATAATGAATGCATAAAGATGTATACTACATACATGTTAGATGATTTAAGCTTCCCAGCTTCTTGCAAATTTTCGAAATAGGAAATAAACTTGGCTTTAGGTTTGGATTTCTTTCTTCTACTCAGTAATAAGTCTGGATTTCGATTAATTTCTCCTAGAATAAATAGTAAAGATTTTGTTTTCAAAAAATCGAAAAATTGATGTATAAAATTCCTCAACTTCTCTTCCCAATGTTCTTTTTCATCACTCCAAGTTGACACTAGTTCCATAAAATCAGACATCGTTTCATCAAAAATACGTTCAAATAAATTTTCTTTACTTCTAAAATAATAATGCAAAGAGGCTTTACTAATGCCCGCTTCATCAGCTATATGCTGCATACGAGCTCCTGTATAGCCTTGCTTTTCAAATACTTTTTTAGCGGCATCTAAAATCTTTTTTTCAGAATCTGTAAGAGATAACATGTTGGTTTAATAAATTGGTTTGACCAAATGGTCAGCAAAAGTAATGATTTAAAATTATTGACAAAACAAAAATCAAAAAAATTTATTCGGTTCATCAATTCTTTTAAAAAGACAAAAACATACTGTTATAATGTTATATTTGATAAACAATGTTGCTGTTTATTTGTCTTATTCAAAGTTTTATTTAAAATGTTCATTTATACACTACCTATCTGTTGAAAAATTTATACAGCTCAGAACTAAGTCACATATCTTACGATGCCATTATTATTGGCTCGGGCATGGGAGGTTTAACAACAGCTGCTTGTTTAGCTAAGGCAGGAAAAAAAGTCTTAGTGCTTGAAAAACATTACGTTTCTGGTGGATTTACACAAACATTTAAACGTAAAAAATTTGAATGGGATGTTGGAGTTCATTATGTGGGTCAGGTAAATAATCCGAAAAGCTTAATCAGAAAAGCGTTTGATTACATCTCAGATGGGAAATTAACATGGGATGATATGGGGGAAGTGTATGATCAAACTACTATTGATGGTGATGTATATGATTTTAAAAAAGGGATTACGCAACAAATTAATCAAATGCTTGAGTATTTCCCGAATGATGAAAAGGCAATACGCGCATACTATGCTCTTATTTTACAAGTCAGTAAGCATGCATCGCTATTTTTTATTGAAAAAACCATGCCTCAATGGTTAAGTTTTTTATTTGGCAATCAACTCAGAAAACGTTTTTTAAAATACTCCAAACTTACTACTCATGAAGTTTTAAGTCAGCTTACTCAGAATCAAAAACTCATTGCTGTTTTATGTTCACAATGTGGAAACTATGGTTTAACACCTAAAGAAAGTAGTTTTGGTATTCACGCTGTGGTGGTAGCTCATTATTTAGAGGGCGCCGCATATCCATCAGGAGGGTCAGCTAACATTCATAAAAGTGTAGCATCGGTGATTGAAAAGCATCAAGGCATTATTGCCCTTAAAGCAGGAGTAAAAGAAATTATTATTAAAAACAATACAGCTATTGGCGTCGTCATGGAAAATGGCGATCAAATTTTTGCTAAAACCATTGTGAGTAATGTTGGAGCGCACAATACCTTTAATCATCTAATTGCTACCAAAAATCAAAAATCGATTAATACCGATGAGTTAAATAAGATTGCGCCTTCAGTCGCTAATGTTTGTTTGTATGTCGGTTTAAATGGGTCTGATCAGGAATTACAATTTCCGAAACATAACTTATGGTTATATAACAACTACCAATTAGATGATAGCAATCTAAATCATCAAAATATTAAACATAGTATTTCTCCAGTCATATACATTTCATTTCCATCTGCCAAAGACAGTTTATGGAATGAAAAGTGTCCAGGGACCTCAACCATTCAAGTCCTTGGCTCCTATTCATATAAATGGGTTCATGAATGGGAAGGCCTCCAATGGCAAAAACGAGGAGATGATTATGACGCTATAAAAGACAGTATCAAAACTCAATATTTAAATAAATTATATGAGGTTTTACCTCAAGTAAAAGGACGAGTTGAAATTGCAGAACTTTCAACGCCTCTATCCACAAAGCATTTTACAAGTTATGAGCATGGCGAAATATATGGATTAGCGCATTCGCCAAAACGTTTTGAACTGAAACAATTGCGTCCAAAAACCAATTACAAAAACTTATACCTTACCGGACAAGATATTATTTCAGTTGGTGTTTCATCTGCTATGATTGCGGGAGTGTTTACATCCATAAGTATTTTAAATCGTAATATCTTGTGGAGAATCATGCGATATAAAACCGCTAATTAAGTTCAAAGACAATTTTTTAAATTTAGAAACATTCCAAATAAGCCTTTTTTAGTCTATTTGTAAACCTAATTAGGCTTAATCTTGTTACTTAGTTGATAAAAGCATGAAATTTTATTGGAATAAATGCTTCACAATTATACATTTGCCAAGTAAAAATTAAACACATTTCTCATATGAGTCAAGGATTCTTAAAATCATCAATCGGAAAAAAATTTGTAATGGGCCTAACTGGCTTATTCTTGATTACATTTTTAGTAGTACACTGCTTCATTAACTGCCTTATCTTTTTTAATGATGGCGGATTAACCTTTAATATTGGCGCCGACTTTATGGCTCACAATTGGTTAATCAGAGCAGGCGAATTAGTTTTATTTTTTGGATTAATAGTTCACATTATCCAAGCATTACTTTTAACTTTAGAAAACAAGAAAGCTCGTCCTGTAGGATATGCTAAAATTGACGGTGCTGCCAACTCATCTTGGTACAGCCGTTCTATGGGTTTATTAGGAACGTTATTATTAATTTTCTTAATCATTCACTTAGTTCATTTCTGGGTTAAATCTCGTTTTACTGGTTTACCAGGAGAAGATGCAAATGGAAATGAGAACTTATATGCCGTGATGCAAGAAACATTTAAAATGGCATGGGTTGTTGTATTGTATGCTTTATCTATGATTTCATTATCATACCATTTATTACATGGCTTCCAATCAGCTTTCCAAACATTAGGATTAAATCACAAAGTGTATACGCCAATTATTAAAAAAGTTGGTATCGCATTTTCAATTCTTATCCCTTTTATTTTCGCTTTAATGCCAATCTTAATGTTTTTAGGCGTTATTAAATAATTAAAAAATTCAATCTTACATTCTTAATTTTTCGATATGAGTAAATTAGATTCAAAAATTCCTGAAGGAGCGATAGACCAAAAATGGTCGAAATACCGCTCTACAGTTCATTTAGTAAATCCTGCTAACAAACGTAGCTTAGAAGTATTAGTTGTTGGTTCTGGTTTAGCTGGTGCATCAGCAGCATCTTCTTTAGCAGAAATGGGATACAAAGTAAAAGTATTTTGTTTTCAAGATTCACCTCGTCGTGCACATTCTATTGCAGCGCAAGGAGGCATCAACGCAGCAAAAAATTATCAAAATGATGGTGACTCAACTTACCGTTTATTTTACGATACAATTAAAGGTGGTGATTATAGAGCACGTGAAGCAAACGTTCACCGTTTGGCTGAAGTGTCTTCAAACATTATTGATCAATGTGTGGCTCAAGGTGTGCCTTTAGCTCGCGAATACGGTGGTTTATTAAGTAACCGTTCATTTGGTGGGACTCAAGTACAACGTACATTTTATGCTGCTGGTCAAACTGGTCAACAATTATTATTAGGTGCTTACTCAGCTTTACAACGTCAAGTTGGTATGGGTGCTGTTGAATTATGTGCTCGTCACGAAATGTTAGATGTAGTTACTATTGATGGCGTTACTCGTGGTATCATCGCTCGTAATTTAATAACTGGCGAAATGGAAAAACATTTCGGTCATGCTGTTTTATTATGTACAGGTGGCTACGGAAACGTTTTCTACTTATCTACAAATGCAATGGGAAGTAACGTAACGGCTGCTTGGAAAGCTCACAAAAAAGGTGCTTTCTTTGGTAATCCTTGTTATACACAAATTCACCCAACTTGTATTCCAGTTTCTGGTGATCACCAATCTAAATTAACTTTAATGTCTGAATCGTTACGTAACGATGGACGTATTTGGGTTCCAAAAAAGAAAGATGATAACCGTAAACCAACCGATATT
The DNA here is from genome assembly GCA_947450025.1 of Bacteroidota bacterium. Taxonomy (GTDB): domain Bacteria; phylum Bacteroidota; class Bacteroidia; order B-17B0; family Aurantibacillaceae; genus UBA4416. Next base: position 51,149 of record CANFTW010000009.1, read on the forward strand.
CCTGAAGAAGAAAGAGATTATTATTTAGAGCGTCGTTACCCTGCATTTGGTAACTTAGTACCTCGTGACGTGGCTTCTCGTGGAGCTAAAGAACGTTGTGATGCTGGTTATGGTGTTGGTAATTCTAAAATGGCGGTGTACTTAGATTTCGCATTTAATACAGCACGTTACGGAAGAACAGAAGCTACTAAGCGTAATATTCAAAACCCAAGCCAAGAAGAAATTATGCGCTTAGGGAAAGAAGTCGTAAAAGAAAAATACGGTAACTTGTTTGATATGTATCAACAAATTACTGGCGAAAATCCATACGAAGTGCCAATGCGCATTTATCCTGCGGTTCACTATACCATGGGTGGATTATGGGTAGATTACAACTTAATGACCACTGTCAAAGGTTTATATGCATTAGGTGAAGCTAATTTCTCTGACCACGGAGCTAACCGTTTAGGTGCTTCTGCTTTAATGCAAGGTTTAGCAGATGGCTATTTCGTAATACCTTATACATTAGGTGTGTATTTATCTGAAGAAGTTTCTCGTATGAGTGCTGAAAAAGATAAAGCAGATTCTATAGATAAATTAAAAACAAAACATCCTGCATTTGATGCGGCTTTAAAAGAGCAAACTGATTTAATCAATAAATTCTTAAACATTAAAGGAACTAAATCAGTAGAAAGTTTCCACAAACGTTTAGGATTAATTATGTGGAACAAATGTGGTATGGCTCGTAACAAACAAGGTTTAACTGAAGCTATTGCTGAAATACAAGCATTGCGTAAAGAATTCTGGAGTGATGTACGTGTATTAGGAAGTGCGGATGAGTTCAATCCAGATTTAGAAAAAGCTGGTCGTGTAGCAGATTTCATCGAGTTAGGAGAGTTAATGTGTAAAGATGCATTACACCGCGAAGAAAGCTGTGGTGGTCACTTCCGTGAAGAACACCAAACAGAAGATGGTGAAGCAAAACGTGATGACGTGAACTTTGCTTATGTTGCTGCTTGGGAATACAAAGGCGAAAGTAACTGGGAATTAAACAAAGAGGAATTAAAATACGAGAATATTAAAATCGCACAACGATCATATAAATAATAGAAACTATGGGATCAGGACACGGAACAGAATTGAATCTAACTTTAAAAGTTTGGAGACAAAAAAATACAAAAGCAACAGGTAGCTTTGAAACACATCAATTAACTGGCATCTCAACTGATATGTCGTTTTTAGAGATGTTTGATGTATTAAACGAAAAATTAATTAGCGAAGGCAAAGAAGCCATCGCCTTTGATCACGATTGCCGCGAAGGCATTTGTGGTATGTGCAGTATGTACATCAATGGTCGTCCACACGGACCAAAACAAGGTGTAACGACTTGCCAATTACATATGCGTTCTTTCAAAAATGGAGACACAATTGTTGTGGAACCATGGAGAAGTGCTGCATTTCCAGTTATTAAAGATTTAGCTGTAGATAGAGGTGCATTTGATAGAATTATTGCAAGTGGCGGTTACATTTCTGTAAACACTGGTAATGCACAAGATGCAAATAACATTTTAATTCCTAAAACAGACGCAGATGAATCTTTTGGAGCAGCGGCTTGTATTGGTTGTGGAGCTTGTGTAGCAGCTTGTAAAAATGGTTCTGCGATGTTGTTTGTTTCAGCAAAAGTTTCTCAATTAGCATTATTACCTCAAGGACAAGTTGAGCGTAAAGAGCGTGTTAAGAAAATGGTTGAGGCAATGGATGCTGAAGGATTTGGTAACTGTACAAACACAGGAGCTTGCGAAGCTGAATGCCCTAAAGGAATTTCTTTAGAAAACATTGCTCGTATGAACCGTGAATTAATGGGCGCAACTTTTAAATAATTAGTGTCAATCATAAAAAAAGCCCTACAATATTGTGGGGCTTTTTTATTTAAAAAAATTATGCTGGACGGTTAATCATTTCATTTGTTTTCATAATCAAATCCATAAATAAAATTTTAGGATTTGCATTACGTTCAATATGATAAAATGCCGAATTAAATTCTTCTAATAATTTCTCATAATTACGTTGATGAACAAAACGAGCAAACTTTGTAATAAATTCTTTTTCTTCTCCAGAATGCCTCACTAAATCAGCACTTCCAAAATTAAACATTAAACAGTCTCTAAATATTTCTAAGCCATATTGTAAAAATTGTTTTTGTTTTTCTCTCCCCGATCTGGCGTTTTCATCAATCCACGCCACCGCTTTAACAGCATCGAACTTTAGAGCAATTAACATAAACGTTCTAAAATTTTGCAGGTAAGCCGTGCCACCATCTAAATGTTGTAGCAACAATTGTGCTTCGCGATAACTACCATCACTCAATAAAGCAGCTTGCTTAGCAGCTTGTGGTTGACAACTAAATTCATCTACTAAACCTGTAATGATATCTTCATTATCGATTTTATAAAACGAAATTTGTTGTACACGAGAAATAATCGTTGCTAATAATTGATCGGGATGATTACATACTAATAAAAACAAGGTTTGTTCAGGCGGCTCTTCTAATATTTTTAAAAGCTTATTTGCAGATGAAGCATTCATTTTTTCAGGCTGCCAGATAATCATAATCTTATAGCCACCCTCGTAGCTGGTATAGGATAGTTTTTTTAAAATATCATTGGCTTCGTCAGTAGGAATAGTAGGCTGTTTATTCTCAGCACTTAAACTATCAAACCAATCATGAACTGTCAGGTAGGGAGCCTCAATAAATGTTTCTCTAAATTCCGGCAATAAATCATTACTTGTACGAACATTTTTACTAAGCGGTATAGGAAATACTAAATGTAAATCTGGATGAATTAACTTACTAACCTTTAAACAAGAAGGGCAAACACCGCATGAATCATGTGGTTGCTTATTTTGGCAAAATAAATATTGCACAAAGGCAAAGGCAGCAGGTAAATTTCCACTTCCTTCTGGTCCAGTAAACATTAATGCATGAGGAACCCTCCCATCTTGCAGCATGTTTAATAATTTTTCTTTAACTGGTTTTTGACCTATGATGTTTTTGAAAAGCACAGGCTAATTTACATATTTAGATGATTAAAAAATTAAAAATATTAAGCATCATTAAATGAAAAATGATGTTTAATTTTACATGATGCATATTGGTTTATTTTTTGGTTCGTTTAATCCTATTCATGTAGGACATATGGTTTTAGCTAACTATATGGCGGCCTATACAGACATAGAACAAGTTTGGTTTATTGTTTCACCACACAACCCTTTGAAAGAAAAATCTTCCTTACTCAACCAAAATCAACGGTTACATATGGTCAATTTAGCCATTGGAGACAATGATACCTTTAAAAGTAGTAATATAGAATTTGGATTAACACAGCCGTCTTATACAATTAATACATTGGCACATTTAAAAGAAAAATATCCACAACATCGTTTTTCATTAATCATTGGAGAAGATAATTTAGCGTCATTCTCAAAATGGAAAAACTACGAGGAGATTCTTAAAAATCATAAACTGTTCGTTTATCCTCGCCCTAATTGTAATTCTGACGAGTTAAACACACATCCAAATGTTATTCTAACTGAAGCTCCATTAATGAATATCTCTTCAACCATGATTCGTCAGGCAATAAAAGATAAAAAAGATGTCTCTTTCTTTGTTCCTCTTGCTGTATGGCAATACCTTGATGAAATGAGTTTTTACAAGAAATAATTCTTAGGAATCCTATAATTTTTTAAAAATAAGGAAGGATAGATTATTTTCTTTTCATTCCTAAAATTTCGTGAATAATCTATATTTTACAAGCTTTTGGCCTATATTATGGCGTATTTTTTGATAAAATTTTGATTGTTAGGAATACTATTTGTAGTCAAATGCCATTATGTTTTAAGGGAATAGTTTCCTAATATTGTATTAGTAATTTTTAATAATCAGATAAATGAATAATATGAAAAGACTTTTACTTATCGCATCTACTTTATTTATGGGTAGTTTTCAAATGATGGCACAGTCATCATTAGCTGTCACAGATGTGAATAACGGAATGGCATCTGTTGTAGATAACAGTAACATTTCCTATACTATTGCTGCCTTAGGTCATCTTACATCAGAAATAGATGCTAAGAATACAAGCGCATCAACTAAATATTATAAATTGAAACGTTTTGATGATGTACTAAATTCAGGTGCTAGTGCTTATTTTTGTGTTGGTGGGGCAAATTGTTATCCTCCTACAGTATTTACTTCACCAATTACAATGACTTTAACTCCTAATCAAACATTATCATCTCAAAGTTTATCATTGTTATTAGACTTAGAAGAAGGCACAACTTCTGGTTACTCATCTATTAGATATCAAATTTATAATATCAATGATGTTAATGATGTGTTTACATTTACTTTAAAGTATAATGAAACAGCTACATCAGTTAAAGAAACAGCTTCTTTATTTTCATCTGTATCTTCCATATATCCAAACCCTTCGGTAAGCAAAGCTCATATTAATATTACTTCTATTGAGGCCATTGAAAATGTAACACTTTCGGTTACTAATAGCTTAGGGTCTGTAGTTTCAACAAAACAAATTGATTTAACAGTTGGAAAAAATACTATTGGGATTGATTCTGAAGCTTTAAGTTCTGGAATTTACTTCGCAACCATCACTAGCAACAATACTAAAATCGTTAAAAAGTTTACTGTCAATAAATAAAAATAACCTAACACAAATAAACATGAAAAAAACAATTACCCTTTTCAGCTTTATGGCATTAACCACTGCAGGTTTTGCTCAAAGCCCTCGTATGTCATTATACGAAGAATTCACTGGAGAAAACTGTCCTCCATGTGCATCAACTAATCCAGGATTAGATGTTAAGTTAGCAGCAAATGCTAATAATACAATTCCATTAAAATGGCAAGTAGCTATTCCAAGCGCGCCAACATCATTAACGTCGCTATATCAACAAAATAAAGCTGAAATTGATGCGAGAGACTCATATTATTCAATTTCATCTGCACCAAACGGAAGACAAGACGGCCAAAGCCAAGCGGTATTTGGTGCAACTGGTACTTCAGCAGATCATCCAGCTAACGTTACGGCTACTCTTTTAAATAATGCGGCGGCTGTGACATCTCCATTTACTATTGCGATGAATAGAGCATGGGATGCTTCTTTCTCAACAATTACTGTAACTGGTACATTAACAGCTACTGGCAACTATACAACTACTGGTACAAACTTAAAATTCAGATTAGTAATGACTGAAAAAGAAGTGCACTATGCAGTAGCTCCAGGTTCAAATGGTGAAAAAGATTTTCACTGGGTAGCACGTAAATCATTCCCTGATTTAACCAACGGTACAGCAATGTCAAATACATGGACAACTGGTCAAACTCAAACATTTACAGTAGTTTGTGCGTTACCATCTTATATTTGGGATAAAAGTCAAGTTGAAATGGTTGGTTTCATCCAAGACGATGCAAACAAAAAAGTAATACAAGCAGGTTTAGCTGCTGCTGCTCCATTACAAGATGATGCTGCTGCAACTTCTGTTTCTGGATTACCTGCGATGACGTGTAATACGTCGTTAAATCCATCAGCAGTAATTAAAAACAATGGTTCAAATGCAATTACTAGCATGACTATTAATCCATTTGTAAACGGTGTAGCTAACGGCGCATCTATTAACTGGACTGGAAGTTTAGCTGCTGGCGCAACAACCACTGTTGTCTTAAATCCAATCACAGCATTAACTTCTGGATCAAGCACATTTTCTTTAAGTATTGCTTCAAATGTAAACGGTGCATTAGATTATAACTTAGGTAACAATTCAACAACTGCAAAATTCTCAGTAGTTGGTACTTATGGTGCAGCTCCAATTGTAGAAAGTTTTTCAAGTGCAACTTTCCCTCCTGCAAACTGGATTTTAATCAATCCTGATGGTGGTGCTTCAACTTGGGCAAGATCAACTTCTGCTGGAAGTCAATCAACAACTCAATCAGTAAGATACCCTGCATATTCAGCTTCTGCTGGTGATATTGATGATTTAGTTTTACCTCCAGTTAGCTTAAGCGGTATCACTTCTCCAGTATTAGTATTTGACGTTGCTTATGCTCAATACTCAACTGAAAATGATCAATTAGATGTTATGGTTTCTACAAACTGTGGCTCTACTTGGACAAATGTATTCAGCAAAGCAGGTACTTCTTTAATGACTGCTAATGCAACAACTTCAAGTTTTGTTCCTACAACTTCTCAATGGAGAGGTGAATCGGTTAACTTAAGCGCTTATGCTAACAATACTACTGTATTAGTTAAATTTGTGGCAACAAGTGATTATGGAAACAATATTTATGTTGATCAAATTAACTTATTACAAGCAACAGGAATTGAAAACATCAACTCTAACTTCACAGCAGTTGAGTTATTCCCTAACCCAACTTCTAACGAAACATCTGTAAATGTTAGCTTAGTTAAAGCTGCTGATGTTACAATCAATGTTTTAAATACAGTTGGTCAAAATGTTTACCAAGCAACTTCTACTTTAAATGGTGGAACTAACAAAGTAAATATCGATACTAAAAACTTTGCAGCTGGTATCTACAATGTAGTAGTTACTTCTGAAAATGGTTCAATCACAAAAAAATTATCTGTTATTAAATAATTTTTGATTTTTTGATTTAACAAAGGGCTGGTGAGATTCATCAGCCCTTTGTTTTTATCCTATTTTTAACTAAAAATGGCATAATATCTCTTTAATTACTTATCTCTTCATATAATTAAAAATCCTATTTTTGTAAAGGCTGTCGTTATTTCAGCCTTTTATTATTTTATACTATGCTAAAAAAAATATTTTTCTTTGTTGTCATTTCACTAATCGCTACTCAAAGCTTTACTCAAGTTTTATACAGTGAACGTTTTAATACTTTGAGCCTAACCACAGCAACATACAGCTCAAATAATACCACACAAACTTATCAGTATGCTGATGTTCCAAACGCAATGTTTACAATTAATAATGGAAATTTAATTGCAGATACTTTGACTGGGAATTATCCATTCAGAGCAAATAGTCAAAAGCAAAAAGCGTGGTTAAGTTATGTGCCTGTTAATGCTACAGATACCTTTGCCGTATCAACGTCTTGGATAAAACCAGTAGGAACTACCAGTGCTTGGCTAATTACACCTACTATTAGCAATGTTGCAGCTAACAGTGTTTTAACTTGGGAAGCTTTAGCGCCAGATATGAATAACCAAGATGGTTATGAAGTCTATATATCAACAGTAACAACTGGCACACCTAATGTTTCAAATTTTACGACATTAGTATTTAACACGACTGCTGAAAAAAGTACATGGCAAACTCATGGAATATCCTTAGCCTCCTTTGCAGGCCAAAATATTAGAATTGCGTTTAAAAATAATTCGACCAACAAATACCAATTATGGATTGATGATATTATCGTGTCTAACATCACTAACGGATTTGATGTGAGCACAATTTCTCACAATGTTTACAAATACTCTACAACTAATATAAACAATGCCATTGTTGCAACCTTTAAAAATAATGGCTATACCCCTATCAGTAATTTAACAATTAATTATAAATTAAATAATGGCTCTACCATTACTGAAACAAAAATATTTTCACCGGCATTAAATTATTTGGAAAGTAAAGCATTAACATTTACGATGCCATACAATACTCCAACTCCACAATACAATACTTTTAAAATTTGGCCAAGTTTTATTAACGGACAATCAGATCAAGTAGCAGCAAATGATACAGTCAATGGGTCGATTACTATTTCATCATCCGTGCCAACAAAAAACATATTAGTTGAACAATTTGCTAGTACAACATGTGGTTGGTGTCCTGATGGACTATCAACAATCAACTCTATTGTAAGCACTAATACCAATGTGATTAGTTCAGAAATTCACTATAATGACAATTTAACCTCAACCTCCACAGCGCCTTTATTTACATCTTATGGGGACACCGATGACTTTCCGTCGGCCATGATTGATCGTTATTTGTTCGCTGAAAATTCTAAAATGGCTAGTGAAAAAACAGACTGGAGTTCATATATTACTCAACGACAAGCAATGATAGTGCCAGCAACTGTAACTATTACTAATGTAACTTACAATTCAAGTACACGTCAAATAAGTGCTACAGTCATAGCAAACTTTGTTGGTGATGTAAAAGGGCAATATGGATTAAATTTATATGTAAAAGAAAATAATATTTATGGGAAATTAGCTGACAGCTCTGACAACCAATGGAATCAACATAATAGTTTATATAACATTTCAAGTTCTTCCTTTTATCAATACGGAAATTTAATTGGCAACAATTATGTCATGAGTGCAGTTTCATACAAGCACAAACATGTTATTAATGCACTGTTAGACGGATGGATTGGTGATCTATCCTTGGTTCCTACAAATGGTTCTACTAGCGGTCAAAGCTATAGTAAAACGTATACATACACTTTACCAAATGCTGCTGGAAGTGAGTTTAGATATAATGCTGATAATATCTATTTAATTGGCGTCATTAGTGAATACGATATAAACTACTATAATGGCATCGCTATTTTAAATTCTGCGGAAGTTAAACTAACATCTAACGCAGAAACCACAGTTGGCATCAATGAAAAATACTCCCAAAATGTTCAATTAAATATATTCCCAAATCCAACTAGCGACATCTGTCAACTATCATATACATTAAAAAATGATGAATATGTAAAAGTAAATGTTTACAATACGTTAGGAGAATTGGTATACATGGAAACAAAAAATGTATCTGCTGGAAACGTGTCCCATGAATTAAATTTAAAAGAATTAAATGCAGGAAATTACAGTGTTCAAGTGTCTTTTAAAAATACTAGTATTACAAAAAAATTAACCATCATTAAATAGAAAAATGATTGTCATTACAGGCGCCGCAGGCTTTATAGGAAGTTGTTTAATTAGTAAATTAAATAATGAAGGACGCACCGATTTGATTTTAGTTGATGATTTTTCACAACTACAGAAAGTAAATAATTACGAAAGTAAATTGTTTGCTAAAAAAATTGAACGCAACGAGTTTTTAAATTGGTTTGAAAATCATGCTCATGAGGTTGATTTTGTATATCATATTGGAGCACGAACAGACACCACTGAGTTTAATGTAGAATTATTTAATGAGTTAAATTTAAATTACACCAAATCCATCTGGAACACTTGTTCAATACATGCTATTCCTTTGGTTTACGCTTCTTCTGCCGCTACTTATGGCTTAGGTGAATTTGGATATGATGATGATGAATCTAAAATTAATTTATTAAAACCGCTAAATCCATATGGAGATAGTAAAAATGATTTTGATAAATGGGCAATTGCACAAGAATCTTCTCCTCCAAAATGGGCTGGTTTTAAATTCTTTAATGTATATGGCCCTAATGAATATCATAAAGGCAGAATGGCATCCGTTATATTCCACTCATTTAATCAAATACATGAAAAAGGTGGTGTGAAATTATTTCGCTCACATAATCCAAAGTATACAGACGGTGGACAACTTCGAGATTTTATATATGTAAAAGATTTAATAGACGTTTTATATTTTGCTCAAAAGACCGCTATTAAAAGTGGCGTCTACAATTTAGGAAGTGGCAAAGCTCGTCCATTTTTAGATTTAGCAAAAGCTACATTTAAAGCATTAGGAAAAGAACCACAAATTGAATTTATTGACACTCCAATAGATATCCGAGACAAATATCAATATTTTACGGAAGCAAATATGAGTAAACTTATTGAACAAGGATATACAAAGCCATTTACAAGTTTAGAAGATGGTGTTCATGATTATGTAACTAACTATTTAATTGGTAAAAGATATTGCTAGCAACTATAAAAACAAATCGCTTGTAATATTAAAAGTCCGTCTACCCATAAATAATAATAAAAAGGATGTCTTTTGTCATTCGTAAATACTACTGTTAAAATTACAATAAGTGCTAATGCTCCGAAATTTATAAGCACCGTGGTTTCTTTTGAAAAGGCATAAAAACAAAATAAACAAATTATAATTAGTAGATAACAGATTCCTTTTGTAAAAGGAATGCCAAATTTATTAGCGTAAGTATTAACTCCTAATACATAGTCGTCTTCTGCGTCTTTTATATCAAACAATAAACACATCACGGATATAAAACAAAACTGAGAAACGATAAACCAAACACTAGTTTCAGTCACTAATTTATTTTCAATTAAAGGCACTAAACTGCAACTAATTACCCATACGAATGAAATTAAAAACGGCTTAATATAGCCGTGCTTTCTTAAATTCACTGGAGGTAAATAATATAACGTTGATATAACTTCTGCGCCAATCATAATTCCAATAGAAGTCCAACTTAAATTATTACATAAAAACAAGACTATAAGTAATGATATTCCTACACTATATAGTAATACTTTTTTATGTTTCAATAACCATTGTGATCTATCCGAATACAGGTTGTTTTCATTAATCATATAACCACGTTGCACATTATATTGCAAATAGGTTGATAATAGAACAAAAAACAAATACGATGAACTATTGAAATCAAATGGTATTGAAAATAAACGATACACAAGCAAAACCTGAGCAAAGGCACATATAGAAATAAAAATATTAGCATACACTAATGTTTTTACAATTGGTGAGGATATAAAACAGTTAGTTTTCAAATATCTCTTCGGCGTTTTTTGAAGTAATGTCAGCTACCTCTTGCACACTTATCTTTTTAATTTCTGCAATTTTTTCTGCAATGAGTGGCAAATACATACTCTCATTTCGCTTTCCTCGATGAGGAACTGGAGCTAAATAAGGAGCATCTGTTTCTAATACAATATCATGAATGTTTAACTGCTCAACTACTTTATCTAACCCAGAATTTTTAAATGTGATAACGCCTCCTATGCCTAACTTAAAGTTTCCTAGTGATAGGATTTGTTGGGCTTGAGCAATATCCCCACTAAAACAATGAAAAATTCCTTTCGGCAACTTATCAAAAGACTTTAAAGTAGAGAAAATTTCATCGAAGGCATTGCGACAATGAATAACAACTGTATAATTATATTCCAATGCCCAAAACAATTGCTCTTTAAAAGCCAATTCCTGCTCTTTTACAAAAGTTTTATCCCAATATAAATCCATCCCGATCTCACCAATTGCTGAAAACCTTCGTAAATCGAGCCATTGCTTAACCATATTTAATTCCTCTCTGTAATTTTCTTTTACTGAACAGGGATGTAAACCCATCATTGGTAAACATTGTTCAGGAAAATGGATTTCCAATGCTAACATCCCATCAATACTAGAACTATCAACATTTGGCATATAGAATTTAACAACTCCTTTTGCAATAGCCTGATTGATGCTTTCTATTCTATCAGAGTTAAATTCTTCTGAATAAAGGTGTGTATGTGTATCGATTAACATTGGAAAAATAGTTATTTTTGTATACAAATTTAAGCATACATGAAGACATTATTCGCATTTATTTTGTTAATCGGCACTTTATTATTTACTGAATGTAAAAAGTATCCAGAGGGACCAGCGCTTAGTTTAAGAACTAAAAAAGAAAGAATTGCAAACACTTGGAAACTATCTAAATACATAGAAAATAGTGTTGATTTAACATCTAACTTTAATTCTATATTCACCCAATTCTCATTTTATGCTTCAAAAGATGGGCATTATACCATTAGTAGACAATACCAATCATTTTTTAATACCACAGAATCAGGCACTTGGACATTATCGTCAAATAAAAAGGATTTTACTTTAAATCCAAGTTCTATATCTGCTGGAACTTTACCTAATTATAGCACTTGGCAAATTTTAAAACTATATGAAAAAGAATTTTGGTTGAGAACATTAGATGCAAATGGCAAATTGATCGAATATCATTTAATACCTCAATAAATTGAAAATATTAGTTGTTCGTTTTAGTTCTATTGGTGATATCGTTTTAACAACGCCGATTCTTCGTTGCATAAAGCAACAAAGAAAAGACACTGAGCTTCACTATGTTACTAAACATGGTTTTTTGTCAGTAATAGAAAACAATATATTTGTCGATAAAGTCTTTACTATTAAAGATTCTTTAAAAGAAGTCATCCCTCAATTAAAAAAAGAAAATTACGACTACATCATCGATCTTCACCACAATGTTAGAACATTAAGATTAAAAAGAGCCTTAGGTAAAAAATCTTTTTCATTCAATAAATTAAATTGGGAAAAGTTTTTGATAGTTAATTTCAAAAAAAATAAATTACCTCATGTTCATATAGTTGATAGATATTTTGAAACTGTAAAATCTCTGGGGATTGTGAATGATGGAAAAGGCTTAGATTATTTTATTCATGAAAAAGACATTATAAAAACTCAAGACTTTTTAACGGACTCTTTTAAAAATGGATATAATGCTTTAGTTGTTGGAGGCTCCTATTTCACGAAGCAGATTCCCACTAATAAACTATGTGAAATCGTAGACGCAAGTTCATTACCTGTTGTTTTACTTGGAGGAAAAGAAGATCGGGATACTGCGAACCAAGTAAATCAATTATATCCAATTAAAACAATTAATTTATGTGGGCAATTAAACTTAAATCAATCTGCTTCTCTCATTCAACAATCCCATAAAGTCATTACATCGGATACAGGATTAATGCATATTGCAGCAGCCTATAAAAAAGATATTATTTCATTATGGGGAAATACCATTCCTGAATTTGGCATGGGGCCATATCTTGCTGGGAATGATTCGCAAGTACTAGAAGTAAAAGGATTGTCATGTAGGCCTTGTTCTAAATTAGGCTATAGAAAATGTCCTAAAGGACACTTTAAATGCATGAATGATATTGAGATTAGAAAATTTAATTAGTCTTGATTAAACAAAGCCTTCAGCTCTGTAGCCTCATCTGGTTTTAATCTTCCACCTAACACCAAAGATAATTGACGACGACGTAATGCGCCTTCGTATCTGCGTTTTTCCTCTTCTGTTTCAGGGATTAACGGGGGCACTGGCAAAGGTGCGCCATTTTGATCAATGGCCACAAAAGTAAAAATCGCCTCATTACACTTTGTTTTATGCATCGTGATTTTATCCTCAACAAAAACATCAATAAACACTTCCATACTACTATTAAATGCCCTCGATACTTTAGCTTCTAAAGTAACTACCGAATTTTGTTTAATGGGGTTGTCAAAGGACACATGATTAATGGATGCCGTTACAACAACACGGTTACTGTGTCGGCCAGCAGCTATGGCTGACGTAATATCCATCCACTGTAATAACTTACCTCCAAACAAATTTCCAATATGATTAGTATCATTCGGTAATACGACCTCTGTATTGATAGTTAATGACTCTTTAGCTGTTTTACCTTTCATATGCGTTTTAATTATGACTGTAAAAATACTACCTTTGTGTCAAATAAAAACAATATGGACTATTATTATATAAAAGCACTGCACATCATTTTTATAGTTTGCTGGTTTGCTGGCTTATTTTATATTGTAAGATTATTTATTTACACAAAAGAGGCAAATGAAAAAGAAGAGCCTGCAAAAAGTATATTATATGCGCAACTAATTTTAATGCAAAAAAAATTGTGGTACATCATCACTTGGCCTGCTGGCATAGGTACATTTATTTTTGGAGGATGGATGCTAGTTATGCGCAGTGAATTATTATTTCAACCATGGATGTGGCTAAAACTAATTTTTGTTGGTTTATTAGGATTATACCACTTGCAATGTCATGCTTATTTCAAACAACAAAAAGCTGGTATTTTTAAACCTTCGTCTTTTAAGCTTAGATTGTTTAACGAATTAGCAACTATTTTTTTAGTGGCGATTGTGTTTTTAGTTGTTGTGAAACGCACAACTGGTTTAGTATGGGGAATGATTGGCTTATTTATTTTTGCAGCATTATTAATGGGTGGGGTTTATATCTATAAAAGACAAAGGAAAGTTATGGAAGAAAAAGATAAAAATAAATTGAATCCTCCTACAGTATAGCTGCAATTGCATTCACACAATTCACACCATCCATTGCGGCACTCACAATACCGCCAGCATATCCCGCTCCCTCTGCACAAGGATAAAGGTTTTTGAGTTGTGTATGTTGTAATGTAAATTTATCTCTTGGAATACGAACTGGCGTTGAAGTGCGAGATTCAACTCCTACAATAATAGCTTCATTACTCACATAGCCTCTCATTTTATTATTAAAAGCTTTGAAGCCCTGTTGAAGCGTTGAGCCAATCATCTTACTTAACACATCCGTCATTTGTACAGATTGAGTACCTGGCTGATAAGAACAATCAATGAGTTTTGAACTCACTTTGCTGTTCACAAAATCTTGTAGGTTTTGCGCAGGAGCAGCTTGTGTTTTACCCCCCATAAGCCATGCTTTGTGTTCAATTTCTCTTTGCAATTGTAATCCGGCTAATGCTCCGTGTTTTTTAAATGGCTCAAAATCGATTAATTCTAACCCAACAACAATCCCACTATTTGCGTAAGGATTATTTCGCTTAGATGGACTCCAACCATTTGTTACCACTTCATCTTGAGCCGAAGCACAAGGAGCAATAATACCGCCTGGGCACATACAAAACGAATAGACGCCATGGCCTTGAACTTGATGAACTAAACTATATGAAGAGGCTGGCAAATAAGAACGCTTAGAAACCACTTCATCGTGAGTATGGCAACTATATTGAATTTTATCTATGTATTCCTGAGGATGCTCTACGCGAACGCCTATAGCAAAGGGTTTAGCTTCTATGGCAATTTTTTTCTTGTCTAATAGCTCATAAATATCTCTTGCTGAGTGACCTGTTGCTAAAATAACGTGTGAGCAAAGATGTTCTATGCTCGTATTATCTTTCTCAATAATTACAGATGATATTTTATCGTCATGATAATTTATATCAACAAGCTTTGAATGAAAATGAATTTCGCCTCCATGTTTTAAGATGGTATGGCGCATATTAGAAATAATATTTGGTAATTTATTGGTTCCGATGTGCGGGTGTGCGTCCACTAAAATTACATCATCTGCACCATGAAATACAAACGTTTTTAATATATGTTCAATATCTCCGCGCTTGCTTGAACGTGTATATAATTTACCATCGCTGTAGGTTCCTGCTCCTCCTTCTCCAAAACAATAATTACTTTCTGGATTGACAATATGATCTCTGTTAATCGCAGCTAAATCCCGTCGTCTTGCTTGCACATCCTTTCCTCTTTCAAACACGATTGGTTTAATCCCAATCTCTAGGCAGCGCAAGGCGGCATATAATCCAGCAGGGCCTGCTCCAATAATCGTAATGGTATGTTTAGACTGATTGACATCATGATACTGAATATTTATGTCTTCATCTACAATTGGTTCATTTATCCAAACTGCTAATTTTAAATTAACCTTAATGTTTCTCGAACGCGCATCAATACTGCGACGTAAAGGTTTAATAAAAAAAGTATCAGACGATTTTAAAGATAAATGTTCGGCAACTTCTTGCTTTAATAATTGCTCATCATACGCTATATGAGCTGCTACCGCTAAATTTAATTCTTTTTTCATGTGTTGAATGGAAGATTTTTATTCTTCAGTTAATACAATTTATCCTTCAAAAGTAATTGAAAAAATAACCATTTTAGAATTTACCTTTTGAATACTATTTGAAAATATATTATTAAGTGGTTGTAATAAATTTCTTGTGCCTTGCAACACTTTTATTTCAAGTCCAAGTTTAAAATAGTGTAGATAAAAATCAACACCCGCTCCTGCACTATAAAAAAAATCGTCGCGCTTTAGTAAGACTGCGTCGTCCAATTGATTGGCTCCTCCAACAGCTTGACCTTTCTTTTTTGAAACTAAATCCATCGTATAACCACCTCCACCAATAACATACGCGCCAAAATTATCTAATCGTTTAGACTGTAATTTTAATTCAATTGGTAAAATAATAAATGTTGATTCAACTGTTTTTTTAAAGGTTTTTGTGCTATCTCGATTGGCATTTTGTAAGGTGTATTCTAAATTTCGTGAAGCAAAACTAATGTTAGGTGTAAAACGCAACCGCACATATTCATGTAATCTAAAATCAGAAATAATTCCTAAAGCAAAACCAGGATCAGATTTTGTATAAATTGTTTTCATGCCATAGCTTACTCCTCCAATTACTGTATCAGGCAAGGAAGAATTTTTCACTGTATGAATTCTAAAATCAGTTTTATTGTAGGCCAATGCAAATCCGAAGTGCATTTTATTTTTATAAAACTTTGGCAGATTTACGCCACTCTCCTCTTTATGTTGAGAGAAGCCTTGCAGTGATAACAATCCAATGAAAAATATGTATATGAAATATTTCAATTTTAATATGAACGTGTTTTTTGTCTATTTAGTATTTATGAGTTAGAAGATTCGTCTGAATTGCCTTCTCTTTCTAGATTTAATGATTTTGAATCATTTTTTGATTTAAAAAATGTAGTTTGAAACACTAATATAATTCCTACACCAAAAGAAATGGCCATATCAGCAAAGTTGAAAATGGCATTAAAAAATTCAAAGTGCTGTCCTCCCCATATTGGAAACCAGCTTGGGAAATTACCTTCATAAATAGGAAAGTAAAACATGTCTACAACATGCCCTTGTAAAAACCCTGCATAACCTCCCCCCTCAGGCATAAAAGTAGCGATTTCATAGTCCGAACTTGGACCAAACAGTAATCCATAAAAAGCTGAATCTAAAATATTACCTAAGGCTCCTGCTAAAACTAACGATACGCAAATTACAAATCCTTTATGTTCGCCTTCGTTGACAATTTTTTTAATATAATATGCTCCGAAAAAAACAGCAATCACTCTAAATAAACTTAAGGCTAATTTTCCGTAATCTCCTCCAAATTCAAGCCCCCATGCCATGCCAGGGTTTTCTGTAAATGTAATTCGACTCCAATCACCAAAAATGCGACAAACTTCTCCTAAAGGGTAATTTGCCTTAATGTATAACTTAATACATTGGTCGATAAACAGTACTGCAAAAACAGTAATTATTGGGAGTCTGTATTTTTTAAGCATAGAGCCTATCAAGCAAAAAAGGTTATCTTCTTGCAAAGATAACCTTTTAGTTGAATGTAGTATGTTTTTAGCTTGATTGATTTAATTTAGCATCAATCCCTAAAGTTGCATGCGGCACCGAGCGTAAACGCTCTTTTGGAATTAATTTTCCGGTTACACGACAAATACCATATGTTTTATTTTCAATTCGCATTAAAGCGTTTTTCAAATTCACGATATATTTTTCTTGACGAACGGCTAATTGAGCGGTTTCTTCTTTAGATAAAACATCTGAACCATCTTCTAATAATTTAAATGAAGGGGATGTATCATCTGTACCATGATTATCAGCATTAGATAAGGTTTGTTTTAACAAATCATAATCCGTTTGCGCTTCTTTTAATTTATCAATTATTAATTCCTTAAATTCTAATAACTCCTTATCAGAATAACGACTTCTGTCATCCTTTGTATTTAAAAAAGGTTTTGGTTGAGGCGCTTGTGGTTTTTTAATTAATGGTTTAGTAATATCAATATGTAATGGTCTATTTCTGATATATGACTCCGAACCAACTGAACGTCCTTCGTTTTTCTTTCTACGGCCACGGCCACGTTTTTCTGGAATCTCATCGTCATCGTCATCATCTAAAGGAATGCCTCCGCCTTCTAAATCAAGTACTGGAGCTTCATCCAAATCAACAACAGCATCATCATCATCTTCTGCTTTTTCGTAATCATCCTTAACATCTACATCAGAATCGTCATCCTCCTCTTCTGGCTCAATATCATCATCTTCATCATCGTCAGATTTTTTTCCTTTCTTAGAAGGCTTAGCTGCTTTCTTAGAAGGCTTAGCGCCTTTTTTTGCAACAGCATCAATTGGCTTTCCAACAACTTTTGGTTTTGCTATTTCTTTAACTGCTTTATTTGGTTTTGCAGGTGTTGCTAATTTTTTAGCAGGTTTTGCAGCAACTTTAGCTACTGGTTTTACTACTTTTTTCTCAACTTTTTTTGGAGCTGGTTTTGCAGCTTTTGCTACTTTTTTTGCGGGAACTTTAGTCACTTTTTTTGGGGCTGGTTTTGGTGCAGGTTTTTTAGCAACAGGTTTTTTAGCTATTGGTTTTTTGGCAACTACTTTTTTAACTGCCGGTTTTGGCTTAGGCTTACTTGCTTTTTTAACAGGTTTAGCCGCAGCTTTTTTTGGAGCCGGTTTTGCTACTTTTTTAACTGGCTTTGCAGCTGCTTTTTTTGGAGCTGGCTTAGTTGATTTTTTAGCAGGTTTTACAATTTTCTTTGCCATAATTCTTTTCTTAAAATTAATTTAACTTTTCTATAGAAATAAGGGTCGATACCAATTCGTCAACTTCAACAGAACTTGCGGTGGCGGCGGACAAATTTTGTACCACTTGTAAATCTCCTGTCAGAGTTTCGGCGCAAATATACTTTAAATTATTTTGAATGGCTGTATCTAGAGCATCATTTTGTTGAATTTTAACCAAAATCTTATCAGTTACGTCTAAACCACTGTCTTTTCGCATATTTTGGATACGGTTTACCAATTCTCTAGCTAATCCTTCTTCTTTTAAAGATTCTGATAAAGTAACATCCAAGGCTACGGTAATTTGCCCACTGTTAGCTACTTTCCAACCTGGAATATCTACTGGAATGATTTCAACATCTTCTCCTTCTAAAACGATTTCTTCTCCTTCTACATTCATTTTAAATTGTCCTGTTTTTTCGATTCCAGAAATAATTAAGTCGCCATGATCATTTGCATAAGCTTGAACCGTTTTCATGTGTTTACCACATTTCTTTCCTAAAGTTTTAAAATTTAACTTCAAGTTTTTAACGATATGTGCTTCTTC
Source organism: Bacteroidota bacterium (assembly GCA_947450025.1). Lineage (GTDB taxonomy): Bacteria > Bacteroidota > Bacteroidia > B-17B0 > Aurantibacillaceae > UBA4416. The sequence continues at coordinate 70,126 of CANFTW010000009.1, forward strand.
TTCCGTTACAAATTCTAACTCTTTCACATTTACCTCAGCTAAGATGATATCTTTAACTGCCTCTACATGTTGTCTGAATTCTGTATCTAAAATTGGAATACGTATTTTTTGTAATGGCTGACGAACTCTTAAATTTTCTTTCTTACGAATGGATAAAATCATCGAAGAAATTTTTTGAGCCATCTCCATACGTTTTTCTAAATTGCTATCGATAACACTTAAATCTACTTTTGGATAATTTGTTAGGTGAACTGAATTAATATCTCCAGAAACATCATTTAAATTTTGATACAACCAATCAGCAAAGAATGGTGCAATTGGACTCATTAATTGAGATAATGTGTTTAAACATTCAAACAGTGTTTCGTAAGCAGCTTTTTTATCATCACTCATATCTCCTTTCCAGAAACGACGACGAGATAAACGAATGTACCAGTTACTTAAATGTTCATCTACAAATTCCTCAATATAACGAGCGGCTTTATGAGGTTCAAATGTTTCGTATTGTTCTGTGACATCTTTTACTAATGAATTTAATTTTGATAAAATCCATCTATCAAGCTCCGAACGATTACTAACGTTTACCGTATTGTTTAAATCAACCACGAAGTTATCGACATTTGCATATAAAGCAAAGAATCCATAGGTATTATAAAGTGTTCCAAATAATTTACGTTGCACTTCTCCAATTCCTTCAACATCAAACTTCAAATTATCCCAAGGCGCCGCATTTGAAATCATATACCAACGAGTGGCGTCAGCACCATATTTTTCAATAGTTTCAAATGGGTCAACCGCGTTACCTAAGCGCTTACTCATTTTGTTTCCGTTTTTATCTAACACTAATCCGTTAGATACCACATTTTTGTATGCAACTGAATCAAAATTCATGGTTGCAATAGCGTGCAAAGTAAAGAACCATCCACGTGTTTGATCAACACCTTCTGCAATAAAATCTGCTGGATAATATTTTTTATCATCAATTAATTCTTTATTCTCAAACGGATAATGCACTTGTGCATAAGGCATAGCGCCCGAATCGAACCATACATCAATTAAATCAGGTTCACGGAATAATTTTTTTCCGTTCTTCTCTAATACAATATTATCGGCGTATGGTTTGTGTAAATCAAAAGTATCGTAGTTTTCTGCTGTAAAGTTTCCTGGTACAAATTTCCCTAATGGATTTTCTGTCATGAATCCTTTTGCGATTGAATTTTCAATTTGATTTTTTAATTCTTCAGCACTTCCAATCACAATTTGCTCAGAGCTGTCTTCGCTTGTCCAGATAGGAATTGGAATACCCCAAAAACGAGAACGAGATAAATTCCAATCATTTAAATTCTCTAACCAGTTTCCAAAACGACCAGTACCAGTAGCTTCTGGCTTCCAGTTAATGGTTTTATTTAATTCAATCATACGGTCTTTTGCAGCCGTTGATTTAATAAACCATGAATCTAATGGATAATATAAAACAGGCTTATCAGTTCTCCAACAGTGAGGATAACTGTGCTCGTAAGTTTCTTTCTTAAATAACTTTCCTTCTTCTTGTAATTTTAAAACAATACGCTCGTCAACACTTAAATACGCTTTTAATTCTTTTATTTTTCCTGTTGCTTCTAAGATTTGTTTTTGTTTTTCAAACTCAACTTGTTTTTCAGCATCTGTGTGGTAGGCTTCTTTTACGTACTCTTCGCCATACAAAAATGTGCCGTCTTTTATTTCAGGTAAAAAACGGCCTCGTTTATCAACTAAAGTTAATGAACCTATTCCGTTTTGTTTAGCTACTCTAAAATCGTCTGCACCAAAACTTGGCGCAATATGAACGATACCTGTGCCATCAGTAGTCGTAACGAAATCGCCAATAATGACTTTAAAAGCATCACCATCAGTTGGCTGAACAAATGGTAATAACTGCTCGTATGAAATGCCAGTTAAATCGAAGCCTTTGCAGTGATTAACAATTTTGAACGGGATGTTTTTGTCTCCTGGTTTGTAATCTTCAAATTTTAAATCTGTATGTTTTTCAGAAAAATATTTGTTGACTAAATCTTTTGCTAATACAACTGTTTGTGGCGTTCCACTGAATGGGTTAAAGCTTTCTACAAATACATAATCAATATCTTTTCCAACTGCCAAAGCCGTATTTGAAGGTAATGTCCAAGGGGTCGTTGTCCAAGCTAGAATATATAAATCTCCATTAACATTGAACTTTGACTCTTTAACTTTGAATTGAACTGTCGCAGTTCTATCCTTTACATCTCTATAACAACCAGGTTGATTTAATTCGTGAGAGGATAAACCAGTGCCTGCAGCTGGAGAGTATGGCTGAATAGTAAAACCTTTGTATAATAAATTTTTGTTATTTAAATTTTGTAATAACCACCATACACTTTCAATATATTTGTTATCGTAGGTTATGTAAGGGTCTTTCATGTCAACCCAGTAGCCCATTTTAGCGGTCACATCTTCCCACTTATCAGTATACTTCATCACTTCCTTGCGGCAAGCTTTGTTGTAATCTTCAACAGAAATAAATTTTTTGCTACTTGGATTTCCAATATCTTCTTTTGTAATTCCTAATGATTTTTCTACCCCAAGCTCAATAGGCAAACCGTGAGTATCCCAACCTGCTTTACGTTTCACTTGAAAACCTTGCAACGTTTTGTAGCGACAGAAAATATCTTTAATCGTACGCGCCATAACGTGATGAATTCCTGGCATACCATTAGCACTTGGTGGACCTTCGTAAAACACCCATGGGGTTTTTCCTTCGCGTGTAGAAATAGATTTTCCGAAAGTGTCTTTTTCTTTCCAATAATCTAAAATGTCTTTACTTATTTGTGATAAGTTTAATTGGTTGTATGTAGGGTACTTTTTCATAATATTATTTACTATTTTAACCGCAATGCGCGATGAGTTTTTTCGCAAAGAACTCAAAGCAGTATTTTCCTTTATTATTTAAAAAAGGAGAGCGAATTTACAAAAAAATTAGAATACATTTTATCCTAATTTACCCATTTGTTTCATTTTAGTTTCAAAGGAATAAGCTATAGTTTGTGCTCTTTGGATAGCCATATTAGCCTTTTCACCTTCAAATAAATAATGAACTGTGCTTTCGAAGGTTTTAAGCCAAATCTCGAAATGCTCTGCTTTTAGGGGCAAATTAACGTGTTTGTCAAACACATTAGTGGTATATCCTTCCTTGTCTAGCAATACAAATTCCCAAAAAGCAATCATATGCGGCATATGTTTTTCAAAATCCACATGCTCAAAAATAGGTTTCACCTCTTCGTTTAAGAGTAAATTTGAGTAAAAAGTCTTTACTAGAAGTTCTACGTCCGAGGGATTTGTGATATTTTTCATAGGTTAAACAAATTATTAGAAAAACTAGCTGTGATTTGGTAAAACTATATAAAAGATTAAACAGTTTTTAATTTTTATGGAAAAATCAAAAATCATAAGTATAGGATAGTAAAATTGTTTGTAATATTGTAAATTGCACGCACAATTATGGTAAAAATAGGAGACAAGAAAATATCTGCGGATGATTTCTACAAGGTTCTAATTAATAATTTAGAGCTCCAGTTAGATGAAGAAGCCTTAAGAAAAGTATATCGTAGTCATTATTTCTTAAAGGAGTTTACTCGCGAAAAATTAATATACGGCATTAATACTGGTTTTGGGCCGATGGCACAGTACCGAATTAATCACGACGATCAAATGAAGTTACAATACAATTTGATTCGTAGTCATTGTTCTGGATCAGGTAACCCAATTCCTGAAATCGACTGTAAGGCTGTAATGCTCGCTCGTTTAAATACCTTAATGCAAGGTTTTGCTGGTATTCATCCAGATGCGTTGATTTTAATTAAAGATTTAATTAATAAAAATATTTCTCCTGTTATATACGAACATGGTGGTCTAGGCGCTAGTGGTGATTTAGTGCAGTTAGCGCATTTAGCATTAACCTTAATTGGCGAAGGTGAGGTATATTACAACGGAGTAATTACGCCAACTGTCGAAGCTTTTAAAAAAGAAAATATCACCGTGATGGAAATTCACATTCGTGAAGGCTTAGCTTTAATGAATGGAACATCCGCGATGAGTGGCATCGGGATGTTAAATGTAATTTATGCTGAAAACCTAATGAATTGGAGCTTATTAGCTTCAGCAACTATTATGGAATTGGTTCAAAGTTTTGATGACCACTATTCTACTCCTTTAAATGAAGTAAAACATCATTATGGACAAAATGCGGTAGCCAAAGCTTTACAAGAAACCTTAAAAGATAGTAAATTAGTAAAAAGCCGTGAAGAGCATCACTACAATCAAAAAGTAGAAGTAGATGTTTTAGTGGAGAAAATGCAAGAATATTATTCTATTCGTTGTGTTCCTCAAATCGTTGGACCAATTGTAGATACTGTAAACTATGCAAAGGAAGTGTTGATTAATGAAATCAATTCTGCCAACGATAACCCCATTGTAGATTGGGAGCGTAAAAACGTATATCACGGTGGAAATTTCCACGGAGATTATGTTGCATTAGAAATGGATAAGCTAAAAATATCGATTACTAAATTATCGATGCTAGCTGAAAGACAATTAAATTTCTTATTAAATAATAAGCTAAATAATATCTTACCTCCGTTTGTTAACCATGGCGTTTTAGGTTTAAATTTAGGTATGCAAGGCGTTCAGTTTACGGCAACCTCAACTACTGCCGAAAATCAAATGTTGTCAAACCCAATGTATGTTCACAGCATTCCAAGTAATAACGATAATCAAGACATCGTGAGCATGGGTGCCAATGCAGCGTTGATTTGTAAAAAAGTAATTTTAAATAGCTACGAAATTTTAGCAATAGAATGGATGACTATTTTGCAAGCAATTGATTATTTGAAAATGCATGATAAATTATCAACTAAATCAAAAGATGCTTACGAAAAATTACGTCAAGTATTCCCTTGTTTTGTTGAAGATTCTATCAAATACAAAGATGTTAAAGCAGTGAGAGATTATATTTTTTATAATCATATTGAGATATTAAAATAAAAATAAACTATGGAATACGCATTAGTAACGGGCGGCAGCCGAGGTATAGGGAAAGCAATTTGTTTGCGTTTGGCAGACATGGGATATAATATTATTTTAAACTACACGTCAAACGATGTAGAAGCTAATAAAACTAAAGATTTGCTAACCGCAAAAGGTGTAGATGTTGTTTTAATGAAATTTGACGTCAGTAGTACAGAAGAATCTGACAAGTTCATTGAAACATGGATTAATGACAATAAAGATAAATCCATTTCGGTATTAGTAAATAATGCTGGTATTAGAAAAGACAATATCATGGTGTTTATCCAACCAGAAGACTGGAAACGTGTAATAGATATTACCGTAGATGGTTTTTATAATGTAACACGTCACATTGTAAAAAGCATGTTGACGAAACGTAAAGGTCGTGTAGTAAACATTGTCTCTTTATCTGGATTAAAAGGCATGCCAGGACAAACAAGTTATTCGGCTGCTAAAGGCGCCGTAATTGCTGCAACCAAAGCATTAGCTCAAGAAGTTGGGAAGCGCGGCATCACTGTTAATGCAGTTGCTCCAGGTTTTATCAAAACAGATATGACCGAAGATATTAAAGAAGATGATTATAAATTTATGGTTCCAATGAATCGTTTTGGAGAACCTGAAGAAGTCGCTGGTGTAGTTGCATTTTTAGTTAGTAAGGATTCTAGCTACGTTACAGGTCAAGTTATTTCAGTAAACGGAGGATTATATAGTTAAAAGAAAATGAATAGAGTTGTTATTACAGGTATAGGTGCTTGGTCGTGTTTAGGAAAAAACGTTGACGAGGTAAGAGATTCTTTATTTGCAGGAAAATCTGGAATCGGGTTTGACCAAATTAGAAAAGACATGGGCTATCGCTCAGCATTAACTGGCATATTAGAAGCACCTGTTCTAAAAGGACTATTAGATAGAAGAGCCCGTGTGAGCATGGGACAACCGGCAGAATTTGCATACATGGCAACTTCTGAGGCATTGCGCATGGCAAATATGGATCCAGATTGGATTGAAAAACAAGAAGTGGGAATTATTTATGGGAATGATAGCGTTGCACAATCAACCATGGAAGCTATTGATACCGTTAGAGCAAAGAAAGATACAATGTTAGTTGGTTCTGGGGCTACTTTTCAATCAATGAACTCAACGGTAACTATGAATTTATCCACCATTTATAAATTAAAAGGGATCAATTTTACATTAGCAGCAGCTTGCGCAAGCGGATCACACTCCATTGGCATGGGCTATTTATTAATTCGTACTGGCTTACAACAACAAGTAATTTGTGGTGGTGCACAAGAAGTAAACCCTTATACTTTTGGTAGTTTTGATGGATTAAGTGCATTTTCCATCAGAGAAAATGAACCAACTAAAGCATCTCGCCCATTTGATAGAGATAGGGATGGTTTAATCCCAAGTGGTGGCGCTGCAACCGTTATTTTAGAAAGTTTGGAATCAGCTCAGAAACGTGGTGCAAAAATATTAGCAGAAGTGATTGGTTATGGTTTTTCAAGTAATGGTGATCATATTAGTAACTCAAGTGTTGACGGACAAACAAGATCATTAGAGATGTCGTTAAGAGATGCTAAGCTAACACCAAAAGATATTGATTATATTAATGCTCACGCGACCTCAACACCTGGAGGAGACCGAGTAGAAGCTAAAGCAATCAATCAAGTATTTAATGGTTGCAATACTCCCGTAAGTTCAACAAAGTCAATGACTGGACATGAATGTTGGATGGCAGGTGCTAGCGAAATTGTTTATACAACCTTAATGATGCAAAATGATTTTATTGCCCCTAACATTAATTTCGAAAATCCGGATGAAGATTCTCAAAAAATAAACATTATAGCACAAACTAAGCAAACACCGTTAAACACGATTTTATCTAATTCTTTTGGCTTTGGTGGTACAAATTCTACTTTGATAATTAAAAAATTTGCATAATTTTGTAGATATTATTCAAAATAAATACAGAAAGTTTTAACACCATGACACAAGAAGAAATTATAAAAACCGTAAATGGGTTTTTAGTTGAAGAGTTTGAAGTTGATGAATCTAAAATTACTCCTGATGCTAATTTGCGTGAAACACTAGAATTAGATAGTTTGGATTATGTTGATTTAGTTGTAGTTATTGAAAGTCACTTTGGATTTAAAGTAGTAGGTGAAGACTTTCTAAACATTCACACTTTCCAAGATTTTTATAATTATTGCCATACAAAAGTGCAAGAAAAAGCAGAAGCATAATGCTATTTCTTATTTTTTTAATTAAACAAAACACAATGTGTTTTGTTTTTTTATTTATAATACATTTGTTTAATGACTAATCAAAATAAATGGGATGGTCAGTCCCAAGCGAAGGTTTTAGGCTTCAAAATTTTTGTATTTATTTTAAATGCATTTGGGTTAAATCCGGCCTATTTTGTTTTACGATTTGTTGCCTTTTATTACTTCCTTTTTTCAAAGCCAAATAAATATATTCAAGAGTATTTTATTAAAGCTCATGGATATTCGTCCTTAAAAGCACGTCTTGCTATTTATAAAAATAATTTTATTCTTGGTCAAACAATTCTTGATAAAGTTGCCGTGATGGCAGGAGCAAAAACACCGTTTAAAGTCATTCATAAAAATGGTGATATGCTAGATGAACTTGCTGCTATTGGTAAAGGGGGCATTTTAGTGAGCGCTCATATTGGCAATTGGGAAGTGGCCGGACAAGGACTTAACAGATTAGGCACTGCTTTTAATATCTTAATGTATGCCAATGAAAAAGAAGATGTGAAACAATATATGGATGGCGTCATGAAAGAAAAAAAAATCAACATTATTGCCATTGATGAAGATACTAAAAGTCACATTATTGAACTACACAAAGCATTTAGCAATAATGAATTAGTAGTCATGCATGGAGATAGATACAGAGAAGGAGCAAAAACACTAACAGCTAATTTTTTTGGTAAACCTGCAAAATTTCCAGCAGGACCTTTCATTATGGCGGCAAAATTTGGCGTTCCTTTATGTATTGTTTTTGCGGTTAAAATAAATAAACATACCTACCAATTCTCAGTAGAAAAGCCTATAGAGGTAGCAAGGGTAAGAGGAGATGAGCAACTAGAAAAAGTGTGTCAAGATTTATTGATTCAGTATGTTGCTGAAGTAGAAAAAACAGCAAAAACATACCCACATCAATGGTTTAATTATTACGACTTTTGGAAAATGTAATCTAACTGACTGCAAAACACCCTTTATAAATCACACATCATATGGCAATCGAAAGCTTTTACAACAGACTGCCCAATTATACTAGGATATTTATGTTTTTGTATAGTCAAAAAAAATGTTAACTTTAACTAAACATAATAATTATCCAATGAAAACAATTAAACAATTCTTTTTTATCATCGTTCTTGGTTTTAGCTCAATAATAGTTAATGCTCAATGTCCAACGGTGACTAATTTAGCAATTACATATGGTGCTAATGGAAGCGCTACTGTAACGCCAACCGTTTTAGGACCTATCAACCCAACTCAAACTGCTTATAATTGGTCAATCTATGGCGGAGGTCAATCTTCAACCATCAACCAAAATATATTAAATTATTCATTTTCTATGAACACCAGTTACTCCGTTTGTTTAACTGTTTCAGATTCTTCTACCTCTTGTCCTCCATCTACTCTTTGTGCCTTGGCAACTGTTACCAATGTGAATACATCTTCTTCTTGCCACGCAGCCTTTACAAGCTACACTGATAGTAATTGTGTGACCCATTTTGTAAATAGCTCTACTGGAAATAATTTAACATATCAATGGTATAACATGAGCAATAATTTCAATCTATTTAGTTCAACCACTAATACAAATTATTCCTTTACTAATGGAACTTATCTAATTGCTTTATACGCATATAGTAATGGCGCTTTTTGCGATTCTATAACTCAAGTTGTTACTGTAAACTGTGCCGGCGGAAGCACAAATACTGCTTGTCAAGCATCATTTTCTTCTTATACGGATAGTAATTGTGTGACCCATTTTATAAATACATCTACTGGGAATAATATCTCTTCCAGTTGGACCGTCAATAACATCTGTTACCCTCCTTCTAGTTCTTCCTTAAATTTATCTTTAGCTAACGGAACTTATCCTGTGATGTTGCAAATTTATTCAAATGGGCAATTATGTGATACTCTTACTCAAAACGTAGTCATTAACTGTAATAGTGGAGGAACTGTTACTCCAACAGGTTGCCAAGCTAATTCTCAATTTTATATTTTTGCAGATTCATTAAATACTGGAAATTACTTTGCATATAATTTATCATCAGGTTCAGGATCTTTATCGTATTTGTGGAATTTTGGTGACGGAACATCCTCTACTCAACAATATCCTTTCCATCAATATGCTGTTCCAGGGCAATATGTTGTTTGCTTAACGACTACCGCAACATACAGCACGGCACTTGGCGGAAATACAACTTGTACTGATACTTATTGCGACTCTTCAAGTGTTCATCGCATTGCTGCAGGATTTCTAATGCATCAAATCAATGTGATTGCTCAATCTGTTACCAGTGTAAATTCCTCAGACGCCTTAATTGGACTAATAGCGTATCCAAATCCAATTGCTGATGAGTTAACCATTGAAGCAACAACTAAAAATAATACGAAACTAAATTATATTTTAATAGATGCACTAGGCCGTATTATTTTAACTGGAAATATTGAAAACTCTAAAGTGTCAATTCATACCAATACAATCGCAAAAGGTTTTTATAGTTTGAATGTTACAGACGAAAAAGGTCAAGTCTTAAAGGCAATTAAGCTTGTGAAGTAATTTATTTTAACATAAAAAGCCCGGTATGAAATTTCATGCCGGGCTTTTTTATTTTTACTGTAATTCTTAAATGACTATTTCATCTAACTCTTTATTTAAGAAATGATATTCCATAAATGCATAGCTATCTGATTTTGTAATTTTAACCCACTGCTTGTACTCAAAATACCATTTCCATTGAATATTCCTTAAAAATCCTTTTTGTTTTAAATAGCCTTCAATATAAGGATGCACACAAAGTGTAATATTTTTAGCGTTTTGTTCTTTAATAATAAAACGTAAGGCATTTTGAATTTGTTCAACAAATAAAATACTTGGTTGTACTTTTCCTGTACCACCACAACTAGGACAGGTTTCTAAAACTTCTACGTTAACTTCAGGGCGTAAGCGCTGACGTGTAATTTGAATTAAACCAAATTTACTTGGTGGTAAAATATTGTGTCGAGCTCTATCCGACTTCATTTCTTCTTTTAGTTTATCAAAAAGAAGTTTTCGATTTTCAGGATTATGTAAATCAATAAAATCAATCACAATAATACCGCCCATATCACGCAAGCGCAATTGACGAGCCACCTCAACAGCAGCTTCTAAATTTACTTCAAGGGCATTTTCTTCTTGCGATTTATCGCTTTTTGCTCTATTTCCACTATTAACATCAAAAACGTGCAGCGCCTCAGTGTGTTCAACCACTAAGTAAGCTCCGCTTTTCATGAAAACTGTTTTGCCAAACAATGATTTTATTTGACGATCTATTCCGAAATTATCAAAAATAGGAACCTTCCCAGTATAGTGCTTTAAGATGTCAACTTTATCCGGAGAAATTGTTTTAATGTATGATTTTAAATCATCAAAAACTCGTTCACTATTAACATGAATAGCATTAAACGAAGCATTTAAAAAATCTCTTAAAATCGCATTGGTTCTGTCAACTTCTCCTAATAAACGAAATGGTGGCTCAGAGGTTTGTAATGCTTTAAAACATTCGTCCCACTTATTAACTAAATCCGCAACATCACCTTCAATATCCGAAACGGATTTTCCTTCGGCAACAGTTCGAACAATCACACCAAAGTTTTTTGGCTTGATGCTATGAATTAATGCTTTTAATCGTGTTTTTTCTTCGCTACTTCTAATTTTTGAAGAAACAGACACCTTATCAGAAAACGGGATTAATACAATATATCTCCCAGCAATCGAAATTTCAGTGGTAATTCTTGGTCCTTTAGATGAAATAGGTTCTTTAGCAACTTGAACTAAAACATATTGTCCTGGTTTAACTGCTTCATTAATTTTTCCATCCTTATTTATATCTCCTTCGTTTTTAAAGTACATTAAATTACTCACATTCTGTTTACCAGAACGCACAGCGTCAACGTATTTAAATAACGAATTGGCCTGAGGGCCTAAATCTAAGTAATGCAAAAATGCATCTTTCTCGTATCCTACATCAACAAAGGCAGCGTTTAATCCGGTCATAACCTTCTTAACTTTACCTAGGTAGATATCGCCTACCGAAAATTTTATGTTATTTTTTTCTTTATGCAGTTCTATTAAACGCTTATCGTTTAATAGTCCTATAACAACTTCGTTAGGCGTAGAATTTATTACTAGTTCTACGTTCACTTTAAAATAGTTTAAATTTATATAATAATATTATTGATTAATAACTCATACTGGTTTTTAAAACAATAACGTACACAAATAACACAAACGGTAAGACTATAAGTCATCCCGTTTGTGTGCAATCTTTTTGTAAAATCTAATTAGCTTAGCTAATTATTTTTTCTTATGACGGTTTTTTCTCAAACGTTTTTTGCGTTTGTGTGTCGCCATTTTATGTCTTTTTCTTTTCTTTCCGCTTGGCATAATCCTTAGGTTTTAAAAAATTTATATTAGTTTAATTATTTATTTTTTTAATTGTTCGATGTATTTTAGTACTTCTTTCTTGGCCATGGCATCATCGGTTACACTGGCATATTTTTCAAGCATTTCAATCGTTTTGTTTTTTTGACCCTGTTGTTCGAAGGCATCCGCTAAATGCAAATAAGCTTCAATGTATAATGGATCAATCCTTAACACATTATTAAAACGCTTTATTGCTTTATCCCATTGCTGAGATTTTGCTGAGAAAAATGCAAAAGTTAATTGAAGCTTTACATTATTACTATCTGTTTTTTCAACCTCTCTCAATAATCCGATCCCTTTCATAGGATCTTTTCCTTCCTCAACAAAACAAGCCGCTAACTGAATTTTTGCATCAACGTTTTTTGCATCCTTCGCTACTGCTTTTTCATAACAACGAATAGCACTTTGATATAAAGCTGGTATTTCATTATTATCTTTAATAAAGCGAACAGAATAATAATAACGATCCCCGGCTTTAGTATAAGCTAAAGAACCTTGGTTCCTTTCAGCAATCTGTTCAACAAAATACGCTGCAAAATCAGGTCTTTTTTGTTTATCCCAAAACTCAACAACAGAAACATAAGCTGTATCAATTTTTGAATTTTTAGCACTTGCTAATAACGCATCATATTTCAACTTTTCTTCTGACTTTAAAGACTTAGTTGCCATGGAAATAAAAGATTCAATGCTAGCAACTGGTGCAGTTGGCATCATCCCTTGAGATCCAGAAACTATATCTTTTTCTGTGTTTTTTTTGGGTGCAATAAATAAAAGAACGAACAAAACAACAGCTGTTATTAGTAAACCAATCTGTGTTTTACGAGCAACTGTCATTATTCAACTTGTTTATTATCTAATGGCTCAGCCACCTTAACATTACGTTTCACTCTTTCGCTAAACGTTTTAGCGGGTTTGAATGCTGGAATAAAATGTGCTGGAATAACAACCGTTGTATTTTTTGAAATATTACGACCTACTTTTTCAGCACGTTTCTTTACTACAAAGGTTCCAAATCCACGTAAATACACGTTTTTACCTTCAGTCATGGAGGTACGTATAGATTTCATAAAAGCCTCTACTGTTGTTTGCACAACAATCTTCTCTATGCCTGTTTTTTCTGAAATTTCGTTTACTATATCTGCTTTAGTCATTTACAAAATATTTATAATCAGCGATTTAAAATTGAAAATCGGGCTGCAAAGATATACTTTTTATTCTAATTCAAAAATTTAGTCTATGTTTTTTTAGTCCAAAAATCATTTTTTTAGTCAAAACATGCCTTTTAAATGACAAATCAAAAAACTGAGGCCCTTTGATTTAGTAATACTACTCCATGAAAAGTCTAGTATATACGCTATTAAAACACACAAATACAACAAGTCATAAGCACTATTTTCTCTATTTTGAGTATATTAGCAGTCTATTTGGTTATGAAAGAATTATTTGAATACATAAAATCAAAAGTGTTTTTAAAACATTTGACTTTTTCTGTTTTATGCTTAGCTGTTGTACTTTGGATACTATTTACTTTATTGGGAGTATACACACACCATGGTGAAACTGCAGAAGTGCCAGATTTTAAGGGAAAATCTATATCTGAATTAGAGAATTTCGTAACTGATAAGCATGTTGGATATACAATTATTGATAGTGTATATGATCCAAAAGAAAAATCAGGTATTGTGATTAAACAGGACCCTGAAGCTAAATCTTTAGTAAAACACAATAGAGTAATCTATTTATACGTTACTAGCACACAAGCTCCTCAAATGGCAATGCCTAAATTGGTTGATAGAAGTACGCGACAAGCCATCTTTATGATTGAAAGCTATGGATTAAAAGTTGGAAAAATAACAGAAATTGCTGGAGATTGTAAAGGATGTGTCTTGAAACAATTTTTTGAAGGAAAAGAAATTACACCTGGTTCAGTGATTAAAAAAGGAAGCAAAATAGATTTAGCAGTTGGTAAAAAGGAGGAAAGCTTCGGCGTGCCGACATCAGATTCAACTAGCACTGACAGTGAGCCTATAGAAAACTAACCCATTATTATTATGAATTTTTTTAAAATCATCTATAAGCCTGTTTTAGTATTGCTTTTAATAACTAGCAATATTTTAATTGCACAAGAACAATTGAGGCCCTTAAGTAGTAATATGAATTTAGCTATTACTCCTCGCCTTACTTCGTTAAGCAAAACAACAACGACAATCACACCCCTTAACTTACCATTTTTTGATGATTTTTCTTACTCCTATAAATCCCCATATCCATCAAGTAGTTATTGGCTAGATTCAAGCACTTATGTGAATTCTAGCTTTGCCATTGCCCCTATTTCATTAGGCGTGGCAACATTTGATGGATTAAACAAACATGGATATCCCTACGCAATTAATGCACCTGTAAATTTCTCTGGGTCTTCAGATACATTAACGTCCAATCCAATAAATTTAAAAGCAACCTCAACTCATACTTATAGCGCTTCAGATAGTGTTTTTATAAGTTTTTATTATCAAGCTGAGGGATTTGGAGATGCGCCTGAAGCAAACGATTCGTTATGCTTAGATTTTTTTAAACCAAGCATAAATAAATGGAGTAAGGTGTGGGGTGTAAAAGGTTATAATCCAAGCGCAACAGACACGAACTTTTATAGGGTGAAAATTGCCATTACCGACCCATTATACTTTGATAGTTTGTTTCAATTTCGCTTTAGAAATAAAGCTACAACCAGCGGCAGCTTAGACCATTGGAATTTAGATTACATTCAATTAAAACATTTTTACTATTACAATGATACATTACTGGATGATGTAGCCTTTGCATATAAGCCAAGTTCTTTTTTAAAAAATTACTCTGTTATGCCCTATAATCAGTATAATCGAACATTAGAGATGGGGCCTAAATTCAGAAATTTTATTCGTAGTAATTTTAATATTCCAAAATTTTCAAGCTATAATTACTCTGTAAAAGATGAATTTAATGTAACTGTTGCAACTGATGTTTATGGAACTTTTGATAATCCTGGTATTTTACCTTTCGTCAACAACGGATACTATCCAGGTAATGCCGCTGTTCCTGTATTCACTCTTCAGCCATTTGCAAATACATTTAGTGATTCCACATTTTATACCATTCAACATGTTTTAACCACTTCAGGAGATGCAAAAAAATCAAATGATACTTTGGTGCATGTGCAAAAATTCTCTAATTACTATGCTTATGATGATGGTTCAGCTGAGGTAGGTTATTATTTGAACACTTATGGTGCAAAAACCGCTGTGCGTTTTACTTTAAATGCTGCTGATACTTTAAGGTCTGTTCGTATTTATTTTGATCCAATTATTGAAGGAACATTAATTCAAGGATCTTCTTTTAGAGTTATGGTTTGGGGTACTTCTGGAAACGTTCCTGGTAATGTTATCTATAAAGACAGTTTAACTTATCCCGAGTATTTATCAGGATCCTACAACAAAATGCCCACTTACCAGCTAACATCTTGTTTGCCACTGGGAGTTGGCTCTTACTTTATTGGTATACAGCAAACTACTAATCAGCCATTAAATATTGGTTTTGATAAAAATACAAATCATAAAGAATCTTTATTTTATGATATTGGAAATGGATGGATTCAATCTGCTATACCGGGATCATTAATGATAAATCCAGTTATGGGCTGCACATATGCAGTGCCTGTGAGTATTAATGAGCAAGAAAATTTCAATAAAATAAAAATATTTCCTAATCCAACTCAAAATACTTTTCAGATTACATACCCTGGTAATCAGCTTGAAAAATCTGACTTAGAGGTGTTTAATTCATACGGACAACTCGTTTTAAAGAAATCTATAATTAGTAATGAAACCATTGACGCTAGCAGTTTATCAAATGGTTTATACTTAATTCAATTAAAGGTTAATAATATAAACGTTAGTTCTCAAAAATTGATAATCACAAAATAACATGGCAGACGACATAGAAGAAGTTGAATCAGGTGAAGATGAAAAAGAACTTTACGAACATCATCACATCAAAGTAGAAAAAGGTCAGGTTATGATGCGAATTGACAAATTTTTGATGATTCGTGTTCAAAATGCTACTCGTACTAAATTGCAACAAGCATGTGATGCTGAATGCATTTTAGTTAATGGCAAGCCAGTAAAGTCTAGTTACAAGATTAAGCCTTTAGATGAAATTTCTATATTAATGACTACTCCTCCGCGCGATGTGGAAGTTTTGGCGGAAGACATTCCAATTAATGTTGTTTATGAAGACGACTACGTGTGTGTTGTGAATAAAGAACCTGGAATGGTTGTACATCCTGCCTACGGTCATTATACAGGAACCCTGGTAAATGCATTAGCATATCGATTCAAAAATTTACCAACTTCCACTCAAAAAATATCTGAGAACTTAACCATTGAAAGACCTGGATTGGTTCATCGTATAGATAAAAATACATCAGGTATTATCATCATTGCAAAAACTGAATTAGCTATGACTCGTTTAGCAAAAGATTTTTTTGATAGAAATTTAGATAGAAAATATATTGCTATTGTTTGGGGAGATGTGAAAGAAGATTCTGGAACTATTACATGCAACGTAGCACGTGATTTAAAAAATAGAAAGGTAATGGCATGCTTCCCTGATAGTGATTATGGTAAGCATGCTATTACGCACTATAAAGTATTAGAACGATTTGGTTATGTAACCGTTGTGGAGTGTAAATTAGAAACTGGTCGTACGCATCAAATTCGTATTCATATGAGACATTTAGGTCACCCATTATTTAATGATAATGAATATGGTGGTGATAGAATATTAAAAGGTTTGTCGAGTAATAAATACAAGCAATTTATTGAAAATTGTTTTGAGATTTTACCACGTCATGCGTTACATGCTAAAACATTAGGGATTACGCATCCTATTACCAAAGAGCCAATCTTTTTTGATAGTGAAATTCCTGACGATATGCAACAGGTTATTGAGAAATGGCGCAAATATTCTTATAAATTTGAAGAAGAATAACTAGTCCTTAACCCACATAAACACTTTTCCATTATCTCTATAGTGATCAAAGTTTTTATCAAAAGTAATCACAAAAAAATCTATTAAGGGTAACACTCCAAAGCCTCCTCCAAGACTTGCTATATAGGCTACTGGAACGTATGGCTTAGTGCCCAAATAAATACGATGAAGCCCTACCATGCCAAATGGGAAAGGAAACGCTAAAACGGCGGCAGTAATCCGTTTGTTTAATTTATGCTTTTTATGAAATAGTTGAAATACTGGATTGGGTTTTTGATCTTGAATATCGAGGTAGATTTTTACTGAATTTTGATTTGTCGAATCCAAAATTATAACAACAGACTTGTTTTCTGAAAATAAATTCATTGACAGAATGGTAAATAAAATTCCAACAATAAATCTCATGGGTTTACTCTTGTTTTAATAATTTAATATCAGAAATTAATTTTGCTACCGACACACTGTCGGTTCCATCATACATGCCACGAAGTCTTTTATGTGAATCAACTAAAACAAATAATTCGCTGTGTAAAAACCCTTCTACCGATCCATCATCCTCGAGCGCATTTACAAGATAACTAAATCTTGCCATATCGTATATAGCTTTTTTATTACCCGTTAAGAAATGCCATTTATTTTTTATGGCGCTATATGTTTGAGCATATCCATTTAATACTTCAACTGTATCATTGGAAGGATTAACTGTATGAGACAAAATCAAGACTTGAGAATCGTTTTTAAATGCAGCTTGAACATTCATTAATTGCGAACTCATTTTTGGACAAATACTTTGACAGGTTGCAAAGAAAAAATCAGCGACATAAATTTTTCCTTCAATGGTTTTTTCTGTAATGGTATCGTGATATTGATTGATGAATAAAAAAGGCTGAACAGTATGATAAATGGTGTCTTTAGCGTCTGCACCTGCTAATTTTTTTTCTCCAATAACTGGTAATACTAATTTTTTAGTTTCTGTGGAATTAGTATTACAAGACGTAATACTAATAGATAATAGAATAGTTACAATATATAGTTTCATTATTTACTTTCAATTTTATTTGAAATTATCATTTGATCTTTTTCTTCTTTTAATCTTAAATGCTGATACTCTTCTGTCAACCTCTTTATTTCAGAAACATATCGACCATCATAATATCCTCTAATGTGTCTTTTTTTATCGACTAGTACAAAAAAACTATAGTCTATATAAACTGGTTTTTTCTTAAAATATGCTTCATTTAAACTATCAAAAGAAGACGTGTTCCAATATAGACTCAAGATATTTTTATTTTCGATAGATAATTTTTCCATTTCTCTTAAACAAGCTGTATCGTTAGGCGCACTAGCTGGGGTAACAATAACAAATGGAATTAGTTTTATTTTGTCTTTTTTATACTGAACATACTCGCTCAATCCTGCTAAACGATAATTATCTTTTTTATAACTCTGCTTAATAAAACAGACCGCAAATAACGGGTAATTAATCGTATCAAGAATAAAGGGTTCAAAAGTATCTGAACTATCTATTTTAGTTGGAATTGATTTAAAAGATGAATTAACTTTATAAAAAACAGTGTCCTTGCCGTTTAATGATTTTGGCCCATAATATGGAAGTTTGCGAGAGTTAATGGTTGTAAACTCAAGAATGATTTTAAATAAGGCTGGCAATAAAAGTATAACGAAGAAAATTAGTTTTTTGTTTTTCATAATAATAGTGAGCTTAAAAATCTCTATTTGTCAAACTTGCGTTAATTTTTTCGCTTAAGTTTTGTTTAAAATTTTGTTTATGAGAAGCTCTCATTCCTAATAAGGAAATAGATTCAACATCTCCATCGTTGTATATTAATCTTACACGATGATTCGATTTTCCTTCAATGGCTTTAGCATCTAAATAATAAAACTCTTTGTTGTATAAAAGGCTTTGCTTAATTTCAAAACGATCTTCATAAACTACGGCATATGGATGCACAACAAGCCACAACGCTTGAAGGGTTAAAGCAAGACCGGGAATAGCAACTGCTGAACCCCATGGGTTGACATCCATTAACATTTTTAAACTAAGCCAATCTAATGCTAAAGCTCCTATTAATATTATTAAAACTAATGAACGACTACGTTCAAAATATTCTCTTGGTTCTTGTTCCTTGTTTTTCACAGGACAAAGTTAAAAATTAAACTACTTTAACATTTGTTTATTAAATATATTTTTTATACTTGTATATAAGAATTATTAATTTTTGTAACGTTTTGTAAATTATTACGTTACACTAAATAAACAAACACGATGCTCACTACATTAAAACATACATTCCATAGGGCGCTATTCGTGTCTATTTTGGCTACAGGTAGTGTGTTTGCTCAAAACATACTAACGATTACTGATAATCCAGTAGCTGCTATGCTTGATAGTTTAGCTAATCAAAAAGTTCTTGAAAAAGCATTATTAAAGCCAGTTTATCCAAAAGTAAACAAATATAAATACGCGGCAGATAGCATTCCTCGTTTTGAAGATTTCGTGTATGAGAGTCGATTAGCGAAATTAGATGCAAATTCACCTTTTGACTTAGTATATAACCCTCATGTTAAAGGATTTATAGAGCTATATGCTGTAAGAAAAAGAGAACTCGTAAGCCGCGTGATGGGTTTATCTCAACTATACTATCCTATGTTCGAAGAGGTATTTGATAAACATAATATTCCTTTAGAATTAAAACACTTAGCCGTAATTGAATCCGCTTTAAACCCTAATGCACGCTCAAAATGTGGAGCAACAGGCTTATGGCAATTCATGTATCCAACTGGAAAAATGTATGGATTAAACGTGAATTCTTATATCGATGAGCGTTCGGATGTTTATAAAGCAACCGAAGCTGCAGCAGAATACCTAAAAAGCTTATACGGTATGTTTGGCGATTGGCAAATGGTTTTAGCAGCATATAATGCTGGGCCTGGAACTATTAGTAAAGCGATTCGCAGAAGCGGTGGAAAAAAAACATATTGGGAAATTCGTCCGTATTTACCATTAGAAACTCAAGCTTATGTGCCAGCCTTTATTGCTGCCAATTATGTGATGAACTATCCTACTGAACATAATATATACGCTTCAACGCCTCGCAAAACTTATTTTGAAGTGGACACTGCTGTAGTAAAAGAATCTATGACTTTTAATCAAATATCTGCAGCATTAGATATTTCAGTTGAAGAGATTGCTTACTTTAACCCTCAATATCGTAAAAGTGAAATTCCTGCTGGAGGAAATAGTTTAACCTTACCAAAAGCAAAAATTGGCACATTCCTATCTAATGAAAATGAAATATACACAGCCATTAAATCACAAAAAACTGTAGCTGCAGAAAGTACTATGGCAGTAAGAGAAGTTCAAAAAACTCATACTGTGAGGCACGGAGAAAAATTAAGTACGATTGCCCGAAAATATGGCGTTACTGTAGCCGACTTAAAATCATGGAATTATATCGGAAAAAAAGGAATTAAAAGCGGGAAAAAATTGATTGTATATGTAAAACAAGATGTTTTAATTCCTAATGCCTCAACTGCTAAATCAGATGCTCCAAAAGACCCGCAAACTAACGTTGCTACTACTAAAACAGATACAACAAATAAGTTAGCAGACAACAATACTGAAGCCGTGAAAATTCATAAGGTAAAAAAAGGAGAAACCCTTTATGGAATTTCTAAAAAGTATGGCATTAGCGTTGATAAACTCATTGAAATCAACGGACTAAAGAAAAATCCACAATTACTTTTAGGACAAAAAATTAAATTAGTCTCTT
This sequence comes from Bacteroidota bacterium, assembly GCA_947450025.1. Lineage (GTDB taxonomy): Bacteria > Bacteroidota > Bacteroidia > B-17B0 > Aurantibacillaceae > UBA4416. The sequence continues at coordinate 90,750 of CANFTW010000009.1, forward strand.
AAAAACAAAACCCTCTGAAAATCAGAGGGTTTTGTTTTTTATATAGCTGTAACTTTTTTAAGTTCAAACACGTCATATGAATAGTTAAACTTTGACAGTAGCAGAATATAACCAATGTGTAGATAGTTACTCCGACGCCTTATATCGATTTATTTTAAAGCATATAAAGGACGAAGATGCGGCTAAAGATATTGTGCAAGACACATATGAAAAAGTATGGCGTAAAGTGAACGAGATAGAATGCACTAACGCCAAATCATATATGTTTACAGCAGCTCACCATACCTTAATTGATTATACAAGAAAAGTTCAAAAAAAAGGAGAATATAACGAGGCTTCGGAAAATTCATTAAGTCATAACAAACAGTACACTGACATTAAACAAATTTTAAATGAAGCACTTGATAAATTGCCTGAAATACAAAAAAGTGTCATATTACTAAGAGACTACGAAGGATATGATTATGCTGAAATTGGCAAAATAACAGAACTAACAGAAAGTCAGGTTAAGGTTTATATATTTAGAGCAAGGGCCTCTTTAAAAAATTATATTGGGAAATTGGAGGTAGTTATTTAATGCATTATATAAATACACATAATTACGAAGCCTTTCTGCTAGATTTTTCAGAAGGAAATTTATCTGAACAGCTTCAAATAGAATTAGAAATATTTTTAATTCAACATCCAGAATTAGAAATTAATTTGAGTGAATTGTCGTTTATAAATGTTGAAAATGAAATGATCGTTTTTTCAAATAAAAATTCTTTAAAAAAAACAGAGTTAGACTTAGTTTCTCAAACACAATTCATCGCATACATTGAAAAACAACTTCCTGAAAATGAATGTTTAGAATTAGAAAAAAGCTGTAAAAATAATCCCAATCTATCAAAGGAGCTAAAGCTATATACCATCACAATAAATATCCCAGACGGTTCTGTACTTTTTAAAAACAAACCATCTTTAAAACGTCAACCAAAAGTCATTTGGTTTAATTTTTCAATCTTACAATATGCAGCAGCAGCTTGTGTTGCGTTTCTAATTGGGTTTTTTGCATTATGGACAAAATCGCATGTTAATAGTGAAAGTTCTTCATTAGCTAATAAAACAAATATTATATTAAATAATGATACTTTTTATACAAATGACATTGTCGATTCGAGAGAACATCAAATTTTTAACAAGCAAAAGCTATCGCAAAACTGTTCTAGTAAACAAGGCCAGTTGCCAGTTGCGAACAACTACCCATTTGAAATAAATAAGGATTCTTCTATAAACGAATCTATTCAAGACACCATTCATATATTGCCTAATATTCAATTAAATAATGACGAAGCATTAATTACAGTAAACACAAGCCAAAAAATAAAACCAAAAACAGAACTACTAGTGATTACTGAAAATGATGATGAAAATATATCACAAAATTCTACTAAAAGACAAAAAGGTATTTGGGCTGCCGCTAGTAAAACCTTGAAAAAACTAAATCTTATTGGTGTAAAAAATGTAAATGGTAATGAGGCAAACACAAATGAAAAAACTGAATACGCCTTAACTTTAGGCGGATTAAATATCACCCATCAATCCAATGGCTTATAATGTTGGGTAAAAGGCGGCCTCTATATGGTCAATCGTATGTTGATTTTGTCCTTGAATAATTGAAATCACATCAAATCGTGTTTCCCAAAAAATGTTATTTTCTTTTATGTAAAAATCAGCGGCTTTTATTAAATTTTTTTGCTTTGACTTTGTAACAAAATCTTCTGGTTTCCCAAAATAATCATTAGTTCTTAATTTTACCTCTACTATCACCAATGTTTGGTGAAACAAACAAATAAGATCGAGTTCCAAATGTTGATGCCTCCAATTTTTTTCAAGAATTTGATAGCCTTTATTTAATAAATAGTTGATGGCAATCTCCTCTCCTTGAATTCCTTTTTCAGTATTATTTGGCATAATTTTTATATGTAACTAAATTATATTATTTTAGTGTAAAATTAAACCCTTAAATTAAATGAATAAAATTAAATTATTATTAGCAAGTCTTACATTGTCAATAGTTTCAGTGGCTCAGTCATATGAAGGTAGTATTGAGTTTAGAATGGAGACATCAAAAGACACAACAACTAACATCTATTATGTAAAAGGTAATGATGTTAAATTAGATCAAATTGGGCGTAAATCAGGTAAAGTAGAAGGTAGTTTTGTTTTTAATTTAAGCGCAAAAGAAATTAAGTTTGTGAATCCTGTAAGGAAAGTATGGGGAGATCATAAAAGCGAAATGGCACCTGTCATCAAAGGAACGTGTGTTTCGTCAAAAGGAACAAATACAAAAATGATTCAAGGTCAAAAATGTGCCGAGTATATTGTTAAAAACACTGAAGAAAATACCATTATTACCTATTGGATTGTAGTTGGTAAATATGATTTTTTTGCTCCTTTAGTTAAACTATGGAATAGAAAAGATAAACAAAGTATTTACTTTAATCAAATCAAAGATTTACCAAAAGGATCAATGCCAATGTTATCTGAAGAAAAATCAATTTCTGATGGAAAATTAATAAGCAGATTAGAGGTTTCAAAAATGAGCAAAGGCGCCATTGATGCATCTAAATTAGCAATCCCTGCAGATTTCAAAAAATTTGAACAAAAATAAAACTCAATTTAATTTTTTAAAGCCGTTGCGATTTCGTAACGGCTTTTTTGTTTTTAACCAAACTTAACAGAATGTTGTGGTTACTAAAAGTAAGGTTGTGGCATCAATAATAAAATCCACAGCTATGAAAAAATTAACCAACAGCCTCTTAAAATTATCAGGTATAGTTTTGAGTTCAACCATCCTATTTTTTTCCTGCGGTCCTGCCGCCGAACAAACTTATAATAGTGAAGAAAAAGCGAAACTATTTGCTGATTCAATATCTTCGCTCATTCAAAACAGTAATCATCCTAAATTTAAAACAGATAGCAATAGGGCCTTTGTAAGAACTGCTAACTTATCATTTAAAGTTAAAGATGTAAAGCTTGCCACATTTGATATTGAGCAAATTGTTACTAACCACAATGGATATTTAACTTCCTCAGATTTAATAAGTGAAATCACTTACAAAAACTCTATAAGGGTGAGTCAGGATAGCATGCTAGACATCACCAATTACAACGTACATAGTGATATTATTATGCGAATCCCAAACATAGAATTAGATAAAACCTTAGCTGAAATAGCTACTCTAATCGATTATTTGGATTATAGAAAAATCAAAGCAGATGATGTCACTAAAGAATTCCAAACCGCTAAATTAGCTGAACATAGATTTACAAATCATAGAAATCGTTTAGAAAAAATGATTGATGAAAAAGGTAAAAATATTAATCAAATAGCAGGGGCAGAAAATGATTTACTTATAAAACAAGAATGTGCCGATAATTCTAAGTTACAAACAATGGAATTAGTTCATGACGTTTCATATAGTACAATTTCAATAAAAATTTATCAAAAAGAAACGACAAAAAAAGAAGCATACGCTTATACGTTCCCATCTGAACCCTATAAGCCAACCTTTAGTTCTAAATTTTTAATGTCCCTAAGCGATGGCGCTTCTATTTTTGGAGAGATTATCTTGTTTTTTGTAAAACTTTGGCCAGTTGCTCTTGTATTAATTAGTATCCTCTTCTTAATTAAATTAGTATTACGCCAAAAGTGGGTTTCTTAAATAAAAACATGGCAACTTCGATTCTCGCTGTTGCCATGTTTTTATTGTTGTTCAAATCATATATAAGCGTATTTTTGTTGCCTAATAAACAATGCTCTTAAAAGTGTGTTTACTAAAAGCTATACAAACAACATTATGATTACAGTTGACAAGCCTATCGTTGATTTAGATACTATTTTACAATATATTCCTCAACGACCACCTATCGTCTTAATAAGTAGAATCTATAAATGCGATGAAACATCTGTTGTAACTGGATTTGACATAACGAGTGAACATATCTTAACACAGCACGGTAAACTTACTGAATCTGGCATTATCGAAAACATGGCTCAAACTGCTGCTAGTATGGCTGGTTTTGAAGCCGCTGTCAATAAATCACAGCCTCGTGTAGGATTTATTGCCAATATAAAAAACTTAGTAATTAATTTTTTGCCTGAGGTTGGTCATGAAATTTTAACTGAAGTGAAAACTAAAACACAAGTCATGAACGTGTCTATTATTGAAGCAAATTCATATTGCAACAATCAATTAGTTGCCTCTTGTGAAATGAAAATATTTTTACAAGAAAACGCATAATGAGTATTTTAGTTGATATACAACACGTTTCTAAAAAATATAAAGATGCTCCAAGAGCAGCTGTAAATGATTTGTCATTAATTATAAATAAAGGAGATGTATTTGGGCTATTAGGTCCTAATGGCGCAGGAAAAACAACATTTATTAGTATGTTGTGTGGCTTGTTTCCGCCAACCAAAGGCGACATATATATCAATGGACAAACTCACAAAACTCATAGTAAAGAGTGTAAACAAGTTATTGGAGTTGTTCCTCAAGAAATTGCATTATATCCAAAACTAACTGCCTGGGAAAATTTAATGTTTTTAGGGCATATGTATGGCTTAAGTGGCTCAAGCTTAAAAGAAAAAATAAAAGAAAATTTAAGGATCCTTGGATTAGAAGAAAACACGCATCAAAAAGTACTTTCGTATTCTGGGGGAATGAAGCGCCGTGTTAATTTAATTGCAGGACTATTGCATAATCCTCAACTTTTAATTTTGGATGAGCCAACGGTTGGTGTGGATGTGCAATCCAAACAAGCGATAATTGAACACTTAAAAAAATTAAATAAAGAAAATGGTATGACTGTTTTATATACCTCTCATCATTTAGATGAAGCTGAGGATTTTTGTAGCCATATTGCCATTATTGATGATGGCAAATTAATTACACAAGGCGCAACGAAACAGCTAATCACTGATAATCACTGCCAAAGTATTGAAGAGGTATATTTAAAGATTACGGGTGTAAAATTCAGAGATAAATAATGAAATTATTATATAGCATATATAAAGAATATAAAGTCTTAACTCGCGATAAAGCTGGATTGGCTATCACGTTTATTATGCCTACCGTTTTGATATTAATCATCACATTAATTCAGGACACAACTTTTCGTTCGGTAAATGAAGCGTCTGTGCCTTTATTAATTGTAGACAGAGACCACGATTCTTTATCAAACACATTAGAAAAATCCTTAATTCATTCGAAATTTTTTGTGATAACTAAAAAACAATTAACGGATGAAGAAACTAAAAAAGAAATTGCAACAGGACATTTCTTTATTGGCATTATTATTCCTGAAAATACTAGTAAAAAATTAAGAGAAAAGTCTTCTGACCGAATTTCTAAATTGTTGGGCAGTTTTAGTGGCGACTCTACCTTGGTTGAAGATGCTCATGATACAACTAAATTAAATGTTCAGTTATACTTTGATCCAATTACTAAAAAATCATTTAAAACCACTATCAGTAATTCTATTGAACGTATTATTTCACAAATAGAAATGCAAAGCATGATGAGTTCCTTAAATGAAAAAATGAAGGAAAGTTTTCCTTTAGCGACTCCGGCTAAATTAGAAACAACGCCTCTTGTTAATTTAACCGAAGAATACGCTTCATATAATAATTCTACTATTATTCCAAACTCAGTTCAGCATAATGTACCAGCGTGGACACTGTTTGCAATGTTTTTTATTTGCATTCCATTAGCTGGTAATATTATTAAAGAACGCGATGATGGAAGTGCTTTTAGGCTATTAACGATGCCAGGCTCCTACATGATTGTTATATTAGGAAAAATGTTAACGTACGTAGTGGTTAGTTTAATTCAATTTGCATTAATGTTATGCGTTGGTGTATTTATATTACCATTACTAGGATTGCCTGAATTAAATATTGGGAACAATTTACCAGTATTATTTTTAGTTGCATTTTCCTCAGGATTAGCCGCTACGGGTTTTGGATTACTTGTTGGCACTATTGCAACCTCACATGACCAAGCGTCGTTATTTGGGGCTGTATTTGTGATTATTTTGGCTGCTATTGGTGGAATATGGGTTCCTACCTTTGTTATGCCTGAAGTAATGAAGAAAATTGCCGTAATCTCTCCTATGAATTGGGGTCTTGAAGCTTTTTATGGTATCTTCCTTAGAAACTTTGGCCTGAAAGAAATCTTTCCGGAAGTCGCTAAGCTTTTGGCTTTCTTTGCAGCATCCCTAGGAGGTTCTTTCTTATACCAAAAGTATAAACGATTGAAATAATATTAAAAGCTTATCTTCTATAGCCTAAAATCTTACTCTTTTTATCAAAACAATCTTTCCTTTATAAACAAATTATGGCTATTTCTATCCATTAAGAAAAATAATATTTCATACATTGTCGTTAATTATTAATGCAATGGATAATAGGAAGATTCAGAAATATCATATAATATTTTATACTAAATCAAAACGTTTATGTATAAAAAAAGCTCCAATAATATTGGAGCTTTTTAAAGTTATATAATATTTAGTGTCCACCACCATCATGCTCGCCATCAGCTAATGGAACGGTTTGTGGAATAAAATCATTCTCAGCACCTGGCTTACTATAATCATATGCCCAACGGTGTACCACTGGTAAAGCCCCTGGCCAGTTCCCATGAATATTTGCCATTGGATTTGTCCATTCTAATGTGTTAGAATTCCAAGGGTTTTGAGGAGCTTTCTCTCCACGGAAAATACTATAGAAGAAATTAAATATGAAAATAAATTGTCCTAATGCTGCAATGATTGCAAATACAGTTACAATTTCGTTAATATCAACTAAGTTATCAAACATTGGGAAAGCACTGTTTGTATAATAACGACGAGGTACGCCAGCTAATCCTAAGAAGTGCATTGGGAAAAATACGCCATAAGCACATACAAACGTTACCCAAAAATGCAAATAACCTAATTTTTTGTTCATCATACGTAAGAACATTTTAGGGAACCAATGATATACCCCTGCAAACATACCAAAAATGGCAGACAATCCCATTACAATGTGAAAATGCGCTACTACGAAGTAAGTATCATGCACGTTAATATCCAAGGTTGAATCCGCTAAGATAATACCAGTTACGCCACCTGTTACAAATGATGAAACTAAACCAATTGAGAACAACATAGCTGGAGTATATTGAATATTACCCTTCCATAATGTTGTAATATAGTTAAATGCTTTTACAGCAGAAGGAATTGCAATTAACAATGTTGTAAATACGAACACAGAACCTAAGAATGGATTCATACCCGTTAAATACATATGATGTCCCCAAACGATGAACGATAAGAAACCAATTGCTAACATTGAACCTATCATGGCTCTGTAACCAAAAATTGGTTTACGAGAATTTGTTGAAATAATTTCTGAAGTAATTCCTAAAGCTGGTAATAATACGATATATACTTCAGGGTGACCTAAGAACCAAAATAAGTGTTCAAATAATACTGGGCTTCCTCCCACGTTATCTAAAGGACGACCACCAATATATATATCTGATAAATAGAAACTAGTTCCTAAACTTCTATCGCAAATTAATAATACAACACAAGAAACTAACACAGGAAATGATAGCACGCCCAAAATAGCAGTAATTAAAATGGCCCACATAGTTAAAGGCATGCGTGTCATTTTCATTCCTTTTGTACGCAAATTGATAATGGTAACAATATAGTTAATCCCGCCTAATAAAGAAGATACTACGAATAAAGTCATTGAAATTAACCATAAAGTCATCCCTAGCCTAGATCCTGGCATAGCCTGAGGTAATGCAGATAATGGAGGGTAAATTGTCCAACCACCAGATGCAGGACCATCTTCAATAAATAAAGACCCTAACATAATCACGCTAGATAAAAAGAAGAACCAGTAAGATAACATGTTTAAGAAACCTGAAGCCATATCACGTGCTCCAACTTGGTATGGAATTAATAAGTTAGCAAAGGTTCCACTTAATCCTCCTGTTAATACAAAGAATACCATGATGGTACCATGTATAGTAACTAATGCTAAATACATATTAGGATCTAAAACACCATCTTTCCCCCATTTATCACCTAAAAACGCATTAATGAATGCGAATTTTTCACCTGGCCAAGCTAATTGCATACGGAAAATAATTGACATCGTCATTGCAATAACTGCCATCACAATAGCAGTAATTAAGAATTGACGAGAGATCATTTTATGATCCATACTGAAGATGTATTTACTTACAAAACTTTCTTCATGCTCATCATGATCATGAGCGTGTCCGTGGTGTCCTGCGTGTTCTGTTAAATTTGCTGAATGTGCGTTTGCCATTTTTATTGCTTTATTTTTAGTACAACAATGTTTTTATTAAATTATTTTACTGCGATTGTTTTTACCGTCTTTTGTTTTGCTATCCAATCGTTATAGTCTTTTTCACTTTCTACGATAATTAACATTCCCATATTGTAGTGAGATGCTCCACAAATCTTGTTACATAATAACTGATAATCAAATTCAACAGCTTCTTCTCCTTTTTTAGCACGAGCCTCATTAATTCCTTTCATTAACTGAATAACATAAGGATCTTTTCGCATTTCAGCAGTCGTTTTGTTTGGAGTAAATTTGAAAGTTGTAACCATACCAGGCACACAATTCATCTGTGCACGGAAATGAGGCATATAGGCTGAGTGAATTACATCACGAGAGCGCATTTTAAATTCAATTTCTTTTCCTACAGGAATATGGAATTCGTTCTTAATTAAAATATCATCATATCCAGTTGCATCTAGTGTATCTAAACCTACGTCATTTCCGCCATCTATTTGACGGTAATCTGTTGATCCTAATACTTTATCTTTTCCAGCATAACGAGCGGTCCAATCAAATTGTTTTGCGTAAAGTTCTATAGTAACTTTATTAGAATCTTCCGAACGAGCTGTAATGTCATTCCAATACTTTAAACCAAAAATAATAATGAATGCTAATGTTACTGCCGGAACAATTGTCCAAAGCATTTCTAAGCGGTTATCATGAGCGAAAAACGTTGCTTTAACCCCTTTTTTACCAGCGTATTTGTAAGCAAAGTAAAATAAAAAGGCATTTGTAACTACAAATACAAATAAAACTAAGTACATATTGTAATCCCACAAAGCATCAATTTTTAAACCATGAACTGAAGCTGCTCCAGGTAAACTGTTATCACTCCAACGGTCTATCTGCCAAAATAAAAAACCAATAAAAGCTATGCCAAAAAACAACATAGCTTTTCCGTTAAAGGAGTTGTCACTATCACTTACGCTCCATTCGTGCCCTTTTTTAAATTGACGCGATAACTCAACGACACGCATTAATTGATGCGCCGCAATGATTAAAAGTACAAGTCCGATTAAGATTAACAATTTCATATCTCGATATTTATTTTTTTAGTTATCCTGTGATGAAATTAGATTTGATTCTAATTTTTTTCACATCAAATAATTTATAGTTCTTTTTTTATGTTTTTATTATTTAGTATGAATGATGGGCACTTTCTTCCAAGAATGGGTGATTTTTAACCATTAATGGGCGTTTAGAAAGATTAGTTAATACCACATACATAAATAATCCTAAGAAGAATAAGAAGTTACCTAATTCCATCCAGCTTAATCCAGTCCAATGATGGCCAACCGTACCCGGCATAACAACCATAATAATATCTAAATAGTGACCAATGAAGATAATAACACCAACAAACATTAAGAAGAAATAATTTCTCTTAGAGTCACGGCTCATTAACATAATCATTGGGAAAGCAAAGTTTACAAATAATACTGTCCACATTAAAGCTTTATAAGATTCCCAACGTGTTTGGAAATAAATAACTTCCTCTGGAATATCAGCATACCATATTAACATGAATTGAGAGAAGTATAAATATGTCCATAAGAAAGAAATAGCAAACATCCATTTACCAATATCATGAACTGTACTTTCGGTTACAAATTCTAAATAGCCTAATTTTTTTAACCAAACAATTAAGATAGTTACAGTGATCATAGCACTAACCCACATACCAGAAAAGATGTACCAACCCATCATTGTTGAGAACCAGTGTGTATCAATACTCATAATCCAATCCCAAGCAGAAGTAGAAGATGTTACTGCGAAGACAACCATGAACCAAGCACTTAACTTAACGTTTTTCAAATGATACCCTTTAGATTCTTCATGTCCTATAGCATCAGCATCCATTGAATTTTTACGTAATTTCCAAGTAAACATCACCCATGCAACCATGTATAAAATTGTACGAATCCACCAAAAAACACCAAAATATCCTATTTTACCTGCAATAACAGCATCGTAATTTTCAGAACCTTCTGTTGCAATTCCATCTGCCATCCAAGGATAAATCGTATTCAGGTGTAATTGACTACAAATAAATACTAATAATAAAAAAGATAAGCCTACAGGTAAATACCATGTTACAGCTTCAATTACTCTTTTAATAGTAGTTGCCCAACCAGCCTCAGCAGCATATTGCAAACCTAAAAAGAATGCCGCTGCTAATGCAATTGCCATAAAAAAGAATGATCCAGCAAAAACATTTGCCCAAGCACGCGTTGCATGATAATGATGATCATCTGGTTGTTTATCAAACATAAACATACATATGATAGAAACTAAACCAACAGCCATCAAAATCATTGATGTCATTTTTGCTTTAGCAGGTACTACGAAATTTAATTTATCAGTGTTCATATTAAAAAATTCTGTCGTATTTAAAAATTCGTTCTTAATTAATGTTTTGTTGAATCTGCAGGAGCAGCAGTTTTAGTACTATCTGTTGCAACTGTTTTTGGTCCTTGTAATTTTTGTACATAATACACTAATTTCCAACGCTCTTCTTGTGTTAATTGACTAGCATGAGAACCCATTGAATTTTTTCCATAAGTAATAGAATGAAAAATTTTCCCTTCTGGCAAATTCTTTAATGGTCCATTGTATGCTGGAGGAGGACCAGGTAATTTCGCTCCAACTTTACCGTCACCTGCACCAGTAGCGCCATGACAATGAACACAAAATTTACCATAAATAACTTCACCTTCTTTTTCTACTGCTTCAGAATACACAATAGGATTTTTTAAATATAATCCAGCTTGTTCATATCCATCAACTGTATTTGGATAAACATAAGGCATAAATCCTCTTGCTATAGTACCAGCAACTGGTAACATAGCATTGTTTAAAGTGTCTCCGTTAATAACGTGGGTTCCGTAATATTCTACAGATGGAGAACGATACATGTCTGGCATAAATTCAAATCCAGGACTGTTGGCGTCTTTTTTACCACATGATGTAAAACCTGCCACTAACATAACTGCAAATGTACCGCAAGCTACTAGTTTAAGATTTTTGTATGATAAGTTCATATCTAAGTGTATTTATCTAATTAATATTTTGGTTCGATTGTGATAGTGCCTTTGTAATTTACTTCTTCTGCTCCAGTAGAACGTAAAATTTCATCAGCTTTTTTAGATTGCTCGTCGCTTAACTCTAAATAAATCATGAATTTATCGTCAGTAGTACGAGGATCTGGATTTTTAGCTTTTGCACCTGGAACTAACCAGCAACGTAATAAATACGTTAAAGACATCCCATGAGCTGCACAAAAAACTGTAGCTTCAAAACTAATTGGAATAAAGGCAGGGATATTAGTGTAATATTCCCAATTTGGTTTACCACCAATATCGTTTGGCCAATCATGAATCATCATGTACCACATCATTAATGTAGCCAAAGATAAGCCCGTAATCCCGTAAATAAATGCACAAATAGCAATACGTGTGCGAGGTACACCGACAATTGGATCAATTCCATGCACTGGAAAAGGAGTAAATACATCTTTAATTCGAATACCAGATGCACGTAATTTACTGCATGCCTCTAATAAAGGTACTTCGTCTGAATAGATGCCGTGTATAATTTGTTTAGTTGCCATATTATTATTTCTACTAAATTCTAAATCTTTTTTCTTATTAGTGGTGAGCGTTTGCTGCTAATTTTTTGTGCTCTTCTCCAGATGCTTTCAAGATTGATTTTAATTCTGCTTGAGCAATTACCGGGAAAGTACGAGAATACAATAAGAATAAAGTAAAGAACATTCCAATTGTACCTACAAAGATACCCACGTCAATAAATGTTGGAGAGTAAGAGTTCCAAGTAGATGGTAAATATGTGCGGCATAACGTTGGAACGATAATTACAAAACGCTCAAACCACATACCGATATTTACTACAATTGATAATACAAATGTAAAAGGAATACTAGTACGCAATTTTTTAAACCAGAATAATTGAGGAGAGATCACGTTACATGTCATCATTGCTGCATAAGACCACCACATTGGACCAGTTGCTCTGTTTAAGAAAGCGTATTGTTCCCATTCAACACCTGAATACCAAGCAACAAATAACTCTGTTAAATATGCTACACCTACAATTGAACCTGTAACGATAATTACAATGTTCATATACTCGATGTGTTTGATTGTAATATACGCTTCTAATTTATAAACTTTTCGAATGATTATCATTAATGTTAATACCATCGCAAATCCTGAGAATACCGCCCCAGATACGAAATATGGAGGGAAAATCGTTGTATGCCAACCAGGGACTATTGAAGTAGCAAAGTCAAATGATACAATGGAGTGAACTGAGAATACTAATGGAGTAGATAAACCAGCTAATACTAAAGAAACTTCTTCGAAACGAGACCAGTGACGAACAGAACCACCCCAACCAAATGATAATAAAGCGTATGCTTTTTTCATACGAGGTTTAACCACTCTATCACGAATCATCGCGAAATCAGGAATTAAACCAATGTACCAGAAAACGATAGATACAGTAGCATATGTTGATACCGCAAATACATCCCATAATAATGGAGAGTTAAAGTTAGGCCATAGAGAGCCAAATTGATTTGGTAATGGGAATAACATATAATCTAACCAAGGACGACCAGTGTGTAACGTTACGAAAATAGCCGCACACAATACCGCGAAGATTGTCATCGCTTCAGCTGAACGGTTAATTGCCATACGCCATTTTTGACGGAATAATAACAATACGGCTGAGATTAATGTACCAGCGTGACCGATACCAATCCACCAAACGAAGTTAGTGATATCCCATGCCCAATCTACACCATTATTAGAACCCCAAGCTCCAATACCAACGCCAATTGTGTATGATAAACATCCAATACCCCACATGAAAGCTAAAACAGATATAGTAAATAAAACATACCATAATCTGTTTGCCTTACCTTCAATAGGTGCAATAATATCATCTGTGATGTTTCGGTAAGTTTTATTACCTAAGATCAAAGGCTCTCTTATCTGTGATTCTGCGTGCATATTATTTTAAATTCAGAATTTATACTTTAATTTTTTACTATTTATTATGAATGATGCTCTTCTTTATGTCCTTCTTCAGAATGAGCTGCAGGTTTTGCCGCTGCGTGTTCAGCATGATGAATAGCTTCTTCTTGGTTTCTAACTTTTAATAAGTAAGAAACTGTTGGTTTAACTCCTACCTCTTCTAATAAGAAATAGTTTTTATCATCATTTCTCCATGTTGCAATTTCCGAAGCTTCATCATTAATGTCACCAAACATAATCGCGTTTGTAGGACAAGCTTGTTGACATGCTGTTTTAATTGACCCATCAACTAATGGAGCTCCTGCTTTTTTGGCAACTAATTTACCTGCTTGTAAACGTTGTTGACACATTGAACATTTCTCCATTACACCACGAGAACGAACTACTACGTCTGGGTTTAACACCATACGTCCTAAATCTTGTTGTGCAGGGTTGATATCTGTGAATTTATCGTTTTCGATATAATTAAACCAATTGAAACGACGAACTTTGAAAGGACAGTTGTTAGCACAGTAACGAGTACCAATACAACGATTATAAGTCATCATATTTAACCCTTCTGAACTATGAGATGTAGCTAATACTGGACAAACATTCTCACAAGGAGCATGATTACAATGTTGGCACATCATCGGTTGGAAAGTTACCTTCGGATTTAAAGAAGGGTTCTCCATGTCTAAGTACATTTGCATTGCTCCAACATGTTCTTCAGAAGCTTTTTCTTTAGTCATGTCAGATGTATAGTAACGATCAATACGTAACCAATGCATTTCACGAGTTCTACTAACTTCTTCTTTTCCTACAACGTGAACGTTGTTTTCTACAGTACAAGCTACAACGCAAGCCGCGCAACCAATACAAGAAGTCATATCAATCGTTAATCCCCATTTATGTCCTAAACGCTCAAATGAACCATATAAATCTACTTCACTTACATGTTTTTCTCCACCACCATGCATTGGTAACATCGCAGCTGGATTCCAAACATCTTTTTCTTTAGATTTATATTCGTTTAAAGAAACTTCACGTAATAAATATTCTTCACGACCCATAATCGTATGGTGAATTTGAGTCGCTGCAAATTTATGAACATCGCTTGTTTTAGTAACAGTAGCAGATAAACTTACATTTTGTAATGTATCATTAGATACTGTAACAAAAGGATAAGCATTAACCCCAATTCCAAAGGCTACTTTCATTGTTTCTGCTGAACGACCATAACCAACAGCTAAACCAATCGTACCAGCTGTTTGACCTGGTTGAGGATAAACAGGAACTTTAATTGTTACGCCATTAACTGTTAAATCAACAATTGACCCAATGATATCTTGACGTTTCATTTCATGTAATCCTAAAGCAGCAACATCTGCTGGATTCATGGTAATATAATTATCCCAAGTTACTTTAGAAATAGGATCAGGTAATTCCATTAACCATGGGTTATTACTTTGATTTCCATTTCCTAAACCAACTTTTTCATAAACTACTAATTCAAATTGACCTCCTTTTGCAGAAGTTGCTAAAGCAGCTGCTTTATTATAATCAGGAGTTGGTAAAGAAGAAACAACCTCAGCTACCACCCTATGATTTGGCGCAGGGGCTACATGATGTGCAACTGGAGCGGCAACTACATGAGCAGTATCCACTAATGATTCAGCAGTAATTGCTGCTACACCCGCCATTAATGGCTTGCCTGTAGAATCTTTAGCCATTGGTGCAATCACAACATCTTTTAAAACAGACACTTTTAATACACCATCATGCAAAGTATGGGCCCAGAAAGAAGCGAAATCTAAATATTTACCTTGTTGAGGGAAAATATGATTATTCCAGTAACCTTGTAAGTAAGTTAAATAATCAGCTTTAATTCCGGACCATTTTAACAATGTATCTTGTACTTGGCGAGTTCCTTCATAACGAGGAGCTGCAAAGATTTGATTGATTGTTGGTTGTTGTAATGAATAATGACCGCGTTTTGGATTTGCATCACCCCAAGACTCTAAGAAGTTATTGTCTGGACAAACGTAATCAGCTAATAAAGCAGTTTCATCTAATGTTTGAGAGAAAGAGATTTTTACACCTGCTTTTTTATAGGCTGCTTCAAATTTTAAAGATGCAGGCGCTGTATAAACTGGGTTACAGTTGTAAGTCATTAACGTACCAACTTTACCAGCATTTAAATCGGCTACTAAATCTAAAAATACTTTATCGTCACCTTGTTTTAAATTGTAGTGCATTTCTACATCTACAGTTTTTCCATAGTTATCTAACATTTTATTAATGCCGTTTACCAATGTTTGGCAACCTTCATCATTAAAACCACAAACTACAATTGATTTTCCTTTATTTTCAACTAATTCTTTAGCCGCTTTAACAATTGCTTTAGCTGCATCAGGATTAGAAACTTTAGCGTCAGAAACTTTTGAATTACCCGTTGCACCTGCCACTTCATTAAATAAAGAAGCAATCACTTTACCAAACTCAGATGCCTTAACCATGTAACGCTCATCAGCATTAGCACCTGTTAAAGATAAATTAGCCTCGAAATGATAGTGTTTACTCATTTCTAAGTTCTCGCGGTTAACTTTACGAGTTTTGCTGTATTGATTAGCAAATTCAATTGGGTTTAACCATGTTCCTAAGAAATCACAAGCAACACCTATAATCGTTTTTGCTTTTGAGAAATCATAAGAAGAAACAACAGATTTACCAAATACATTTCTGTTAGCTTTGATTAATCCTGAATAAGAAACGGCATCATAAGTAACATGTTTCGTATTAGGGTATTTAGCAGTAAATTCAGCAATCACAGCCTTAGTAGAAGGACTAATAATTGTTGAACTTAAAATTACATTTGTTCCAGTTGTTAATGATTTAGCGACAGCATCGTCTACATTTTTCCATGTAGTAGGCTCACCTTTAGCTAATGGTCCGTTTAAACGAGCCCCATCATATAAGCTTAATACTGAAGATTGAACACGAGCGCTAGTAGCACCATGAAATACAGAAGATTGAACATTAATGAAAGCATCGCTCTGACTTTCTTTTGATAAATTATTTCCTTCAATTTTGATAGGACGGCCTTCGCGTGTTTTAACTAAAACAGCGGCGTAATCGTGTCCATCATAAAATGTAGAAGCATAGAAATTAGCTACACCAGGTGTAACCTCTTCTGGTTTTACTACATAAGGAATAGATTTGTTGACAGGTGTTTCGCAGGCTGCCAAAGCAACGGCTGCTGTAGAGAAGCCCATTACTTTTAAGAAATCTCTACGGCTTGTACCTTTAGAGTTTGAATCATCACCAGTAAGGAATTCTTCCATTGGCAATTGTTCAGCAAACTCATTGTTTTTGTTTTGTAAAAAGTCTTCGCTGTTGTTTAGTTCAGGTAAACCTTTCCAGTATTTTTTCGACATAGTCATCTGTGATATTTCTTGTAATTACCGGTTTCTAACAATTAATAGTGACACTTAGCACATTCAAGTCCTCCGATTTTATCAACCGTAAACTTAACGTCATATTGTCCTTTATATTTCTCTTTTAAAGCTTTGTGTAATCGATCGTAGTATGGATTACCTTCCATCGCTACTTCAGTTTTTCTGTGACACTCAATACACCATTTCATGGTTAAAGGTGTTTTTTGTTCAACAGTTGTCATTTTCTTAACATCTCCGTGACAAGAAGCACATTCTTGTTTACCAACTACAACGTGTTGAGAGTGGTTAAAATAAACGTGATCAGGTAATGTGTGAACTTTAATCCATTTGATTGGATTTTGAGGATTAGTATAGTTACCTGTTTTTGGATCGAAACCAGAAGCTGCATAAATTTTTGCAATTTCTTTTTCTCCATATTGAGGTCCTGTTTGAATTCCTTTGTGACAATTCATACAAACATTAACTGTAGGAATACCTGCGTGACGAGATTTTTCTACTGAGTTGTGGCAATATTGACAAGCAATTTCATTATCACCTGCATGTAATTTATGTGAGAATTTAATTGGTTGCTCAGGTAAATATCCTTTTTGAGTTTCCCAATCATAATAAACACCTAAGTCATAACAAGCATCCCAACAAGATTTCATCCCGCCGAACGTAATTAAAATAACAAAGACACCTACTAAACGACGGTGGCCTCCAATCCATTGTTTTACTTCTTGACCAAAAGTTAATTCTTCTGATTCCTCTTTTCCTTCTTTTCGGTTATATGAATTTTGTAAAGAATGACGTACACTTCTTAAAGCTCCTAAAACAATTGCTAAAATAACAATAGCTCCTAGTAATAAATATAATGGGTCAATTCCACCTTTTTCTTCTTCAACTACATCGCCAGCAACAGGTGCTTTTGCAACATCTGCTTTTGGAGCTGGTGGCGCTTTCACATATTCAATTAACGCTTTTAAATCAGCATCTGATAAAAACTCAAACTCGCTCATGGCATCTACACCGCCATTTGCTGCTACTAAAGATTTTGCATAAGCATCGCCAGAAGCAATAACTTTGTTATTGTTTTTTATCCATGCCGTTAACCATTCGTCTACCGGCTTAGGAACTCTACCAGCAACACCTGCTAAACCAGGGCCTGTTAACTTTTGATCGGTTAATGAGTGACAAACGGCACAGTTTTGCTTAAATATTTTAGCACCATCTTGAGCTTTCAATCCAAAAGAGAAAGCAAAAAATAGAAAAACCGCGCCAAATAAGGATTTTAAAGAGAAATGAGACATATTATTATGCATAGAATTATATCTAATTTTGTGTATGTTATGGCTGTTTAATGACACTTTAATGACAAAAATCACCGTGCAAAAATAACAGAATGTTATATATCTAGGTAGTAATTTTTAGATTTTATTAACACTTCATGTAATTTATAACGATTCTAAATAAGGCGTTTACTGCGGCGCCAATTTTAAATTGGAATTGGAAAGGATGTCTTATAGACGAAGGCGGATTTTTATGGATTAAATATGGTATTTATTTCGATTAAATATCTTCCCAATAATCAATAATTAAGCCGTCATTTGGGCTAATTCCGATCGAACGTTTTTCGATTCCAAAACTAATAATCAAAGCATCGTTTAAAAACTGCTCATCTTCTCTACTTAATTCAAACGCTTCGATGGTTTCTCCTATCACATCTGTCCACATTTTAGTCGTGGAAGCGTCAATTGGTATCATTTTAATTTTATCTTCAAATTCTTGTTTTAACTGGGCTTTTTCTTCTTCAAAATTAAAATCAGACATAACATCAATGCCACTGCTTTCTTCGTTACAAGTAATAACAAGCGAAGAATCATCGGAAAACACTAATTCTACATTGTCAATGAGGTCAACTTGTGCGTCGGGATTAAAGCGGTTAACCCAAAAATAAATAACTACTTTTTTCAGAGTTTTACCTTCGGCTGCTGTTAATAGTTTTAATTGGTGGTCGGTGAAATGCATATTAGTTTAGAAAGTTGAAAGGTTTAGAAAGTTGAAAAATTAATTATAGAGATAACCAAGCCTTAGCAGCGGTTCCCATAATCATTGTTTTTTCGTTATCCGAGAGAGGTGCTTCGCGAACTAACGTTCCTGGCACTGCTTCTCCTAATGGAAATGGATAGTCAGAACCTTGAACCACTTTATCTGCACCAACTAAATCAATAATGTATTGTAACATCTTGTGATCACACACATGTGAATCAACCCAAAATTTACCTAAGTATTTTTTGGGATTAAATTCATTGTCAATGGCTACTAAATCAGGACGGCATTCCCAACCATGCTCAATACGACTAATTGTTGGCAAGAAGGAGCCGCCACCATGCGCAAAGCATACTTTTAGTTTAGGAAATTTTTCGAAGATGCCTCCAAAAATCATTGAGCAAATAGCTCTACTAATTTCGGCAGGCATACCAACTAACCAAGGCAACCAATATTTAGTCATGTGATCTTGCCCCATCATTTGCCATGGATGAACTAAAATAGCAGCATTGGTTCTTTCGCAAGCCGCCCAAAAATCATGAAATTGTGGTTCGCCTAAATTAATATTATTAACATTACTACCTATTTGAACACCTTTAAAACCAATACTCATTGCACGTTCCAATTCTTGAACAGCTAGTTTAGTATCTTGCATTGGTACTGTTGCTAAACCTATAAACTTATCTGGATATTGATTAACGGTGTTTGCGATATCGTCATTTAAAAACTGAGAAATTTCTAAACAATCGTTTGGTTTGGCATCATAACTAAACATCACCGGAATCGTACAAATCACTTGTATGTCAGCTTTATGCTCTGCCATTTCTTTTATGCGAACTTCCGCATCCCAACAATTTTCTACAATCTCTCTAAAACGTTTATCACCTTGCATCATCCAAGCTCTACCAGGTTGATGATGATCTAATTGTATAAAATTTCCATAACCAAATTTTTTTGTAAAATCAGGAATATGTTTTGGAATAATATGGGTGTGAGTATCTATGGTGAACATAAGGTTGAATTAAAATAAATTATTTAAAATAGTTTCATCTACCAAATTAGCAATGGTTACTTTTAAATTTGGTGTGCGTTCCATTTCGCGTTTGATAGCAAAATTCGCTTCTTTATTTCGAGCCCATGCACGGCGAGCAATTCCATTGTTTACGTCCCAAAACAACATTGATTTTAATCGTCTGTCACAATCAGCGCTGCCATCTAGTACCATACCAAAACCGCCGTTGATTACTTCGCCCCAACCAACACCACCACCATTGTGTAAGCTAATCCACGTTGCTCCGCGGAAGCTATCGCCTACAAAATTTTGCACCGCCATATCGGCCGTGTATTTAGAGCCGTCGTAAATATTGGATGTTTCACGATAAGGAGAATCTGTTCCACTGACATCATGATGATCACGGCCTAATACTACAGGTGCAGAAATTTCTTTCGCAGCAATAGCTTTATTAATTGCTTCGGCTATTTTTACACGGCCTTCGCTATCGGCATATAAAATGCGAGCTTGCGAACCAACTACTAAATTATTTTTCATAGCATCTCTAATCCAAACAATATTGTCTTGTAATTGAGGTTTAATTTCTTGTGGAGCAGTTTTATAAATTTCTTCTAAAACAGCTAAGGCAATTTCATCAGTTTTACGTAAATCATTTTCATTTGCGCTTGTGCAAACCCAACGGAAAGGACCAAAACCATAATCGAAACACATTGGCCCTAAAATATCTTGTACGTATGAATTGTAGCGGAAAGTCGCTCCAATGTGTCCGCCTTTTATAGCTTTTTCTGATTTGTAAATATCTGCGCCCGCTCTTCCTGCTTCCAACAAGAAAGCATTTCCATAATCAAAGAAATACATGCCTTGACTTGTTAATGTATTGATAGCATTTGCATGACGAACTAACGTTTTTTGAACTTCCTCTTTAAACTGACTAGGATTGTTAGCCATCATATCATTGCTTTGTTCTAAAGATAATCCAGCTGGATAATAGCCCCCTGCCCAAGGATTGTGAAGTGATGTTTGATCAGAACCAACATCTACTTTTAATCCTTCTTTTACAATACGTTCCCATAAATCAACGACGTTTCCTTGATAAGCAATTGAGACCGCTTCTTTTTTTGCTTGCGCTTCTTTCACTCTTGGAATTAATGCGTCTAAGTTGTCATACACTTCATCGACCCAACCTTGCGAGTGACGAGTATGAACTGCCTTCGGATTAATTTCTGCAGTGATAGATACTAAACCAGCAATTTTAGCAGCTTTTGGTTGAGCACCACTCATGCCACCTAAACCACAAGTCACAAATAGTTTTCCGATTCTATCTTCTTCTGATTTTGAAACTTTACGAGCGGCATTCATTACGGTAATACAAGTGCCATGCACAATACCTTGTGGACCAATGTACATAAACGAACCAGCTGTCATTTGTCCGTATTGTGTAACGCCTAGTGCATTAAACTTTTCCCAATCATCCGGTTTGCTATAATTAGGAATCATCATACCATTAGTTACTACAACTCTTGGAGCATCTTTATGAGAGGGAAATAAACCCATAGGGTGGCCGCTATACAAAACTAATGTTTGTTCATCTGTCATAGTTGCTAAATACTGCATGGTTAGCAAGTACTGAGCCCAGTTTTGAAACACAGCCCCATTCCCGCCATACGTAATTAACTCGTGTGGATGTTGAGCCACAGCATAATCTAAGTTATTACTTAGCATGTGCATAATGGCAGCAGCCTGAATACTTTGGTGAGGATAGTCCATGATTGGACGCGCATAAATTTTATAATCAGGACGAAGACGGTACATATAGATACGCCCGTATGTTTTTAATTCATCTGCAAACTCTTTTGCTAAAACAGCATGATGCTTAGATTCAAAATATCGTAATGCATTTTGAATGGCTAATTTTTTTTCTTCTCCATTTAAAATATCTTTGCGTTTTGGCGCGTGATTAATGGTGCTTTCGTATGATTTTGGCTGAGGTAATTCGGAAGGAATACCTTGTAATATGTGTTTTTGAAATTGTTGTAATTCCATGATTAGAAAGGGTTAATTTAGAAGTGCTGAAATTACATGATTTTTTTAAACTTTCAGCGACAATAATTGTTTAATATAACATGCAAAAAACAAGTTTGTTTTGGTTTAGAAGAGATTTACGCTTAGATGATAATGCCGGACTTTATTATGCCCTTAAAAAAGGGCTGCCAGTTTTACCTATTTTTATTTTTGATAAAACCATACTCGATAAATTAGAAATAAAAAAAGATGGTCGTGTAGAATTTATTCATCAAGCTATTTTAAATTTAAATGAACAGTTAAAAGAGTTAGGCTCTTCCATTAAAGTATTTTATTCAAGTCCGGAAAATGTTTTTAAAGAATTAGTAAAAGAATATACTATATCTGCTGTATACACCAACCACGATTACGAGCCTTATGCCGATGAACGAGACACATCAATTAGAGATTTTTTAAGTAAACATAAAATTGAATTTAAAAGCTACAAGGATCAATGTGTTTTTGAGAAAAATGAGGTCACTAAAGATGATGGAAAACCATATACGGTATTTACGCCTTATAGCAGAAAATGGAAATTACGTCTAACGGATTTTCATGTAAAGGCCTATCCAAATAAAAAATATTTTGCAATTTTTTTAAAAACAAAATCGTTTGTTATTCCTTCCTTAAAAGAATTAGGTTTTGAGACCTCTGGATTAGAATTTCCATCTACAACTATTAGTAAATCAATTGTTACTAATTATAAAGAACAGCGTGATTTCCCTGCTATTAAAGGAACTAGTAAATTAAGTGTGCATTTGCGTTTTGGCACAGTAAGCATTAGAGCCTTAGCAAAACAAGCTTTATCATTAAACGAAACTTGGCTGAATGAATTAATTTGGAGAGATTTTTATATGATGATTTTATATCATTTCCCTCATGCCGCTAAAAATTCTTTCAAGCCTCAATATGATAGGATTGTATGGAGGAATAATGAACATGAATTTAAAGCTTGGTGTGAAGGCAAAACAGGATTTCCGATTGTAGATGCTGGTATGCGCGAATTAAACGCCACTGGCTTTATGCACAATAGAGTACGCATGATTGTAGCCAGTTTTTTAGTGAAAGATTTGCTCATTGATTGGCGATGGGGCGAAGCCTATTTTTCGCAAAAATTATTGGACTTTGATTTGAGTGCTAATAATGGCGGTTGGCAATGGGCTGCTGGCAGTGGTTGCGACGCAGCCCCTTACTTTAGAGTGTTTAATCCAACAGAACAAACTAAAAAATTTGATCCTAAATATGAGTATATCAAAACATGGGTTCCAGAATTCAATACACCACATTACGTTAAGCCAATAGTTGATCATTCGGCGGCACGGCTAAGAGTGCTATCAGTATATAAACAAGCTCTTACTGAAAATAAACAAACTACGTTGTTTTAGAACCTT
This sequence comes from Bacteroidota bacterium, assembly GCA_947450025.1. Lineage (GTDB taxonomy): Bacteria > Bacteroidota > Bacteroidia > B-17B0 > Aurantibacillaceae > UBA4416. The sequence continues at coordinate 114,152 of CANFTW010000009.1, forward strand.
TATTAAAATCAATTGCTACTACATGCCGTTCATTACTATAAGTATAAGTAATACTGTAGTCGTAATATTCAACTATTTTTTTAACAATAGACAATCCAAGACCTAATGATTGATTTTGATTTTGACTATGAAATCTCTCAAAATATTTTTCTGTAGGGTCTTTAGGAACTATACCTGTATTTGAAACACTAAACAAGCCGTTATTAGTTGTTATTAAAATTTGCCCATTTTGAATATTGTGCTGAATGGCATTCTTTAAAACATTATCAATTAATATTTCGGACAAGGACTCTTTCATAAAAAAAGGAATCTCTTCAGATATATCTTTAACAACAGATATATTTTTCTTTTGAATGAAGTCTGAAAAATAATGTAAACGCTGTTCTATTAAAATTGAGAGATTAATATTTATAGGATTATTGAATTGTTTATTGTCTAATTTTGATAGAAGGTTTAACCCTTTATTAATATTAAATAATTTATTGACATATTTTGATGCTTCTGATAATAATAAGGCTTGTTCATTGCTCAAGTTTTCATCTTGAAGACATCGTTCAATTTTAGAATTGATAACAGCTAATGGAGTTTGTATTTCGTGAGTAATGTTTTCAGTAAATTCTTTTACAGAGGTGAAATCTGAAATCATCTTTTCTGACATCTTACTAATTTCTTCACTTAAAATTGCAAACTCATAGGTGTTTGTTTTGGGTGGTGAAATTTTCTGTAATTGATGAACAGAAAAATTTTTGATATCCTTTATCAACTGATAAATAGGGGAAAACAATTTATAATACACAAACACATTAACAATTACCAAAATAAATAGCATAAAAAATATAGACACAAAAATAATTGCAGATAGGCTACCCATTAGGCCTTCATCTTCATCAATTGTTTTTGTGATTGACACTCTGTAATTTTTTTGATTTTGTGTGACATCAAAAATGATTTTTTTGGATGTAAATTCTTCTTCTTCCCACTTTTCTTCTATTTTAATTTCATCGATAATTGGAGTTTTATATTGTAAAGTTTGGATTGGAGTAATTTCTAAAACGTCTCCGATATTATGTTTAAAATAATCAATATTTACTCCTCTTTTTAGTTGATTGTTCATGTACATCCTCTCTAGATATAAATGTTCAACGGTTTCTTTTTCCATTTTATACTTTAGAAAAAAATACAAGGAAGACTCGCCGAGTAAAAGGACACAAACAGAAATAATCGTGTTAATTAAAATATTTTTATAAACAAATTTCATACCCTCGTTTCCTTAATTTTAAAGATCAAATTTATATCCAATTCCATATACAGATTTGATATAATCTTTTGAATTTGAGACAAATAATTTCTTTCTCAAATTTTTGACGTGAGTATAAATAATTTCATTTGAAACGTCCATGTCGGCATGGTAATTCCAAACAGTGTAGCCTATCGCTTCCTTTGTAATGACTTTACCAGCATTAGAAATAAAAAATAATAATAATTCGTATTCTTTAGATGTTAAAGTTATGGGGTTATTCGAAACAGTAACTAATAACTTAGCAGTATCTACTTTAATCTCATGATATTCAAGTACATTATCTCCTTGATGATAATGTCTTCGAACTAACGCTTTGACGCGAGCGTTTAATTCTGATAAATGAAAAGGTTTGGTTAAAAAATCATCGGCTCCAGCTTCAAGTGCTTTAATTCTCATGTCGAGTTCATTAACTGCAGAAAGTACAATAATTCCTGAACTAATTTTTTTCTTTTTAATATGCTGAATTAAATCAACGCCATGTCCATCAGGTAATTTTAAATCCAATAATAAAACCGCAAACTCATATTCATTTAATGATGTTAGCGCAGCATGATATGAATTGACAACCTTGCAATTGTATTTAAAATCTGATAAATAGTTTTCAATTTCTAGAGCTAAATCAACCTCATCTTCAACGATTAAAATATTCATATTAGTTATGATGGCGTGTAATCAATTTATTAATGTGTATTTACAAAAGTATCCAAAATCTGTTTACATCATCTAAAAATATTACATTTACATAAATACTACAAACTATTTTTTATTTAATGAAAACCTAATGTAGAAATTCAGCGTTTCTTCAGTTTTTTAGTTTAATTTTGACTGTATAATTTAATCCATATGAAACTACTATTTTGCTCTAAAACAGTAAATACTTTGAGCATTTTTGTCACTAGTACTTTTTTACTTAGTTCCTGTAAACACAAAACCAATTTTAATGAACTATCAGAAGTCAGATATTCGAAGGATATTGCGCCTATCATTAGTTCTAATTGTTCAGCAGCAGGATGTCATGGCACTATTGAGTATGAAAAATTATCATTAGTAACTTATGAAGATTTAATGAAAGGTGGCGTTTCAGCAGGTTCTCCAGAAAAAAGTAAATTATACCGTACGCTAACTAGTTATGGAGACGATATCATGCCTAAAAAACCATTTAATGAATTAACTGAGCGTCAAATTCAATTAATTTATGTTTGGATCGGTCAAGGAGCTAAAAACAACTAATCTATATTATTTAAATTTATGAAAAAAATACAATTATCTATTTTATCAGTTTCAACCGCTTTGTTTTTGAGCAGTTGTTACTATGACAATTTTAAAGAATTGCATCCTGATAGTGCGCTAAGCAATAATGGTTGCGATACAACAGGCGTGATAAGTTATTCTGCACAAATTGTTCCAGCTCTTCACAATTCATGTACGAGTAGCTGCCATAACGGTACAGGAAGCGGACATGATATGACAACCTGGTCAGCCGTTAATTTTGATGCCGTAGACCCAGGTGGAAGTAAATTAGTTGGGAGTGTTATTTGGGATGGGGTTGCTCAGCAAATGCCTCAAGGTGGTACTTCAAAAATTTCAGATTGTGATATTACAAAAATTAAAAAATGGGTAGCTGCAGGTGCTCCTAACAACTAATAACTATTATGAAAAAAATTATATTATCTCTATCTTTAATGATGTGTGGGTCAACTGCTTTTTTTGCTCAGAGCCCAGATGATTTATTAAACATGGTTTCTGAGAAACCTAAAAAAGAATATGTCACCGCTACATTTAAAACAACACGTTTAATCAACTTCCACACTGTTGAAGTACTTAGTAAGCGCAGCTTAGATTTTAGAATTTCTCACCGTTTTGGTGATTTTAACTCAGGCGCATACAATGCTTGGGGTGTTGATGGAGGAGCAAACATTCGTCTAGCACTTGAATATTGCCATGGAAGTCGTTTAATGTTTGGGGTAGGAAGAACATCAGGCAAAAAAATTGCTGATGGATTTTTAAAATACCGTTTATTAAAACAAACAACTAAAGGCGGAGGTATGCCTGTGAGTGTGACCTTATTTACCAGCGTTTACCACACCTTTATGCAAAATGTATTGATTAATGGTGAAAACAAATATCAAAAAATTCCAGATAGATTATCATACTGTCATCAAATTATGATTGGAAGAAAATTCAATTCTCGTTTTTCTTTTCAATTAACTGGTGCTATGGTACACTTCAATTTAGTAGATAAAATCACTGACAAAAACGATTGTTTTATTGTGGGGGCTGTTACTCGTTTTAAATTTGCTAAGCGTCAAGCAATTACCTTAGAATATGGTTATAGATTAAATAAATACAGCAAAGATAAATATTATGACAGTTTTGGCATAGGATATGATTTAGAAACAGGTGGGCATGTATTTCAAGTTCACTTAACTAACTCATTTGGATTAACCGAAGATCAATATTTTATGTATACTAACACATCATGGGATAATTGGGGAATTCGTTTAGGATTTAACATCTCACGTGTCTTTAGCTTACAAGGAAAAAACAATGTAGAATAATAAAAAAACAAATATGAAAAAAATATTAGCAATAGGATTAGTAGCATTTAGCTTAAACAGTTTTTCTCAAATTTATGTAGGGGAAAAATGTAAAATTTCATTTTTTAGTGAAACTAAAATGGAAAACATTGATGCCATTAATACGGTAACAAAACCAGTATTTAATGCTAAAACAGGTGATTTTGCAATTAAAGCACAACAAAGTGCTTTTGTTTTTAAATCAGCTTTTATGCAAGAGCATTACAACGAGAATTATGTGGAAAGTGAAAAATTTCCATATGCAACGTTTAAAGGAAAAGTAAAAGAAACTATTGATTACAGTAAAGACGGAACCTATAATGTAACGATGGTTGGCACCTTAGACATGCACGGTGTAGAATTGCCAAGAACCATTACAGGAACAATCACGATTAAAAGCGGCACCATTACAATGGATTCTAAATTTGATGTAAAAGTTGCTGACCATAAAATCAAAGTACCATCTTTGTATGTAGAAAAAATTGCTGAAAACATTCAAGTAACATTTCATACAGACATGGTGGTATTAAAAAAATAATCCTTCTTAAAATCGTTATCATAAAAAGCCCAATAAAACATATTGGGCTTTTTTTATTCTAAATATATTATACTAATTACCTTGTTCTAGAGGAAACACAATACTCACGCAAGCCCCACCTTCGTTTTTAAATACAACTTGTGCATCAATCTGATCTGATAAAGATTCAATTAATGATAGTCCTAACGCAGTATCTTTCCTTTTGGTTGGGTCTAAAAATCCTATTCCATTATCAATTAAACAAATTTGAATTCTATCATAAATTAACTTCATTCGTATTTTAACAGTGGGATGAGTGTTCTCTGATTTAAAAGCATGTTTTAATGAATTTGTTAGAGCTTCGTTAACTATTAATCCAATAGGAACTGCTTTTATAATTTCAATTTCGATTTTATCCAAGTCTTCAATGATTTCAATCGTTTTAGAGTTTACTGGAAAACTTTTAACTAATTCTTGAATCAATTCAGATAAGTACAATTTCAAATTAATCTTAGAAAGATTTTCTTTTTTATACAATCGCTCATGCACCATAGCGATACTCATGACTCGATTTCTAGATTCAATCATTAATAATCTGGATTCCTCACATGGTGCTTTTTCGGTTTGTAGATTTAATAAGCCAGAGATAATAGCTAAATTATTTTTAACTCGATGCTGAATTTCCGCTAATAAAATTTCTTTCTCTTTTAAAGATTGCCCAATAATCAACTGCGATTCTTGTTCTTTTTTAAGTAAGCTTAAAGCTTCGTTATTTTGCTGATTAATTTGTTTAACCACTAAATACACTAAGACAATCGTTATAAAAAAGGTGAGGATGCTGTTATATATTAATAAAACCTGATTATCTTTTAATGACAGTGTTGTGGTTTTTAAACTCGGGGTATCTATTAACCATGAGCATAAAAAACTAATAGCAACAATTAGAAATAAAAAAATTGTTCGAGCATTTGACTTACTAGGATTGTGGATTAAAGCAATACAAAAAATGACTGGAAAATAATAAAGGTAGTTTCCAACAGTCATGTCGTATTGTTGAACAATCACAAAAATAGAAATGTTAGTAGTTGCAACAAATGTATAGGTTGCTGCATTATATAGTTTCTTGTAATTTAAAAACAAGACAAATAAAGGTGTTAATACGGAAAACAGAGAAATAAATGTAGGGTATTGGGCTTGAATAAAAAAAACAGTATTTATCCCAATAATAGATCCTATTAAAGAAATCCACTCGAACAAATTAACCATCTTCGACTCACGTCGTTGATAAAACTCCATATCAGAGTTTAACCCAAGATTGATAAGGTTACTAAAAATCATGTGGCCAATGGTTTAGTTTTGCGCACATGAATATAGTACTATTTATTAAAAAGACGGAGAAGAAATTGTTCTATATTTTTTCTTCTTTGTTTGCAGTGATTTAGGGTACTTAGAGGTATATCCCATCTTAATCACCTTTGTTTCATTGGGATTTAAGATGATTTTCCAAGTCAATTTACCAGAAGCCTTATCAAAAATTGCCCCTGATATCTCATTCACATTAATTTCTTGATCAGAATTTGAGGCAACTGGCACTTGATCTTCCACAATAATTGATACTGGAATATCTCTAGTATTTTTTATGGTCGTCTCATATTTTAATACTTCTTTTTCATAATTGCCTACAAAAGAGCGTTGATAATCTTGCTTAGACTCTTTTCGTATCATTTGTATTTTCTTATCACGACCTAAAGAAATTGTTAGCGAATCATCTAAATCAATCGTCTTAATAAATGTCTTACCAATGTATGAACCTCCAAAATACACACTAGCATCACCGCTTACCAAATCAGGTAAATCTTTAAGCGCTAACTTAGTTTGTAAAAACACATCTTTATCTAATGCAGGAACTGCTTTGTATTCGTAATAAGCACTGACTGTTTTTTCTAACACGTCAACAGTATAAGGTTTAGAATCGGAGTAAATGGTATATGGTTGTTCAATTGTATATTCCGTGCTCAACATATCCACTTCGATTTTTTTAAATTGAATTTGATTTTGTTTGGATGCCAATTTGTTTTTATCTGTTCGTTTATTAATTAAAGGTTCTTCATCAGATACAATTTCAACTTCTTGTAATGAGACATTATCAGCAATCATATTAACAACACCTGGAGTAACTTGAATATACTGGGCTAAATTGTTTTCTTCGGCAACTTGTTCGTTACCTAAATACCATTTACTTAATTGTGGAATGTTAATGCCAATATCTGGATTTGCGGTAGATAAAATAATTTTAATGTCTTTCCAATCTAATCCTGAATTATTAAATAAAATGGCTCTATATACCAGGGTCACTTCTTTTCCTGTTCCTTCTGTTCTAATATCATACTTTGGTGTCCAGCCAGCAGTAGGAATTAAATACTTAAACATCATGGTCGTTTCCACATCTTTATTAGCCACAAACGTTGCAGTAATATCACTTGTAGGAGGATTAACCTCTGCGTCTAATTCAACTAATTGTTTTTTATATTGAGCACGTTGCTTTTCATATTTAGATTTAATTTTATTATTCCTAAATATCAACTGGTTAATTTCTGTGCTACGTTTTCTGTAAAAATCAGCTGATTTTTCAACCTCAGCAATACTAACTCCCGCCTGCCCTCCAATAGATTGGTTTTTAAACAATAATGATTTTTCTGTTTCTAATTCATCTTGTTCAAATTTTAAAAGAGCTAATTTATCTTTATAAACTTCCACACTATCTTTTAAGTTTTGGATTTTTTCATTGTCTTTTTTAACATCCAAATAGTTTGTGTGTGAATTAATATATAACACATTTATTTCGGATGAACCGGGTGTTAAATTGATACTTCGCTCATCTAAGCGAGGTGAAAGTCCAGTAAATGTGACAATGTTTTTGCCTTTTTTTAATTTAATTTTTACTTCATGATTTAATTCAGCCCCTGTTAAAAACACAGTCACTTTTTTAACTTCTGAGGAAGCATTGAATTTATTTTCTTGTGCATTAAGTTTAATTGCACAGATTAAAAGAAAACTTAAAACTGATTTTTTCATGATTAATTAAATTTAAAGGTAAAACTAAGTTCGTGAATTATTTGGGAATATTTAGCTTGAAGCCAGTAGGGTTCTATACCGTATAAAATGTGCCATTGACGTTGGTTGTACCCTAGTTTAGCAATCAAACCATAGTAATTAAAATCAGTAATTCTACTTCCTATGCCCCCTATTAATCCTTTTTTTCCGGCGAAATGTATATTAATAGTGTGATACTGAAAATCACGCAACTGGGTTTTTTCATTTGATCTATATTGTTTATTAAAAGCACCTTGATACCATAAAATAGCATTCACTCTTCTGGTTATTCTCATGTAGGTTTTAAAATACACAGTTTGTGTAGTTAAAATCAATCCATTGTTTTTAGAAATGAGATGGTTGAATTGACGAGGTTGATAAGAAAAACCAAGTAAAAACCGACCAAAATTTATTAATCCACCAAAATTTACATCTACCGATTGAAAGCTGTGTAAAGTGTCTCTAAATTCTTTATTATATACTCGAAAAAGATTGTTTGAGCTTGTTGATTGATCATTATAATGAACTCCCACGCCCCAACCTGTGCTCACTTGATTGAAAAATAGTAATTGATAGGCTAAGCCTAAACCAACTCTATTTAAATTTGTTTTTGATTGATTCAGATAACCATAATCAACTGAGAGACCTATGTTTTGCTTTTCGAAAAAGTATTGTCCAGTTAATTGCCCATCTTGTTGATTTTGAGATATTCGTGAGGAAAGGGTAACTTGTTTTCCATTATAATTCCTATTGAAATAGGGATTAATAGCAGAGAAAGCAGGGTTGTATGAAACGATATGATTTGCTGGATTATTTATAAAAATCACCTGTGACTCAGCAAAAATGCTAAGAAACAAGATAACCGTTATATAACCTATCCGGATTTTCAAATCATTGATTTATTATATAGACGTTCGTTCAAAATAATTCCATAATTAAACCACCATGTTCACAATCTTTTTGTGAACGACGATGACTTTTTTAGGTTCTTTGCCATCTAAATATTTAGCGGTTTGTTCGTTGGCTCTCACAATGGCTTCCACTTCTGGGGCTGTTAAAGTGGCGGCTAAATCTAATGTAAACTTCACTTTACCATTAAAGGATACAGGATAATTTACATTATCATCCACTAAAAACGCTTCATTAAAATCAGGGAAAGCAGCTGTTGAAATACTTTCAGTATGACCTAATTGTTTCCACAATTCTTCTGCAATGTGCGGCGCGTAAGGTGATAAACAAACTAATAATGGTTCAAGAATTTCTTTTTTGTTACATTTTGCATCGGTTAACTCGTTCACACAAATCATAAAATTACTGATAGAGGTATTGAATGAAAAACGTTCAATATCTTCTGTAATTTTTTTGATGGTTTTATGTAAGGTTTTTAATTCGCCTTTAGTAGGTTCATCATTACTAACAGTAAAAGCAACATCCCCCCCCCCTTGTGCACCCCCTTGTAAGGGGGAATAGAACAAACGCCATAATTTTTTTAAAAACCCATGCACGCCTGTAATACCATTGGTATTCCAAGGTTTACTTTGTTCTAATGGACCTAAAAACATTTCATATAAACGCAAAGTATCTGAACCAAATTTTTCTGCAATGTCATCTGGTGTTACGACATTGTATTTTGATTTAGACATTTTCTCAACTTCAGCTCCGCAAATATATTTTCCTTCTTCTAAGATAAATTCAGCGTTTTTAAAATCTTCTCTCCAATTTTTAAATGCTTCAACATCTAATATGTCATTATTGACGATACTAACATCTACGTGCAGAGCGGATACTTCATAATTATTTTTTAAACCATTTGAAACTAATTTGTTTTCGCCATTTACTCTATAAACAAAATTACTTCTGCCCTGTATCATTCCTTGGTTAATCAACTTCTTAGCTGGTTCATCAATGGCAATGTATCCAAGGTCTTTCAGGAATTTAGTCCAAAAGCGCACGTATAATAAATGTCCGGTTGCATGCTCGCTACCACCAATGTATAAATCAACATGTTGCCAGTAGTCGCTTAATTTTTTAGAGGCAAATTGAATGCCGTTAGTAGCATCCATGTATCTTAAAAAATACCAAGAGCTTCCTGCCCAGCCAGGCATGGTACTATGTTCGTAGTCGTATTTACCTTCATGCTTCCACGAAGAAGCCGCACGAGCCAATGGTGGCTCGCCATCTTCGGTAGGTAAATATTTATCTACTTCAGGTAATACTAATGGCAATTCGTTTTCATTTAGTGCATAAGGAATATCATTTTTATAGTATACTGGAATTGGTTCTCCCCAATAACGTTGACGACCAAATACCGCATCACGTAAACGGAAATTCACTTTACCTTTTCCTAAACCTTTTGCTTCAATCTCTGCAATGGCTTTTTTCATCGCGTCCTTAACGTCTAATCCATTTAAGAAATCAGAGTTAATTAATTTCCCTTCTTTGGCATCGTACGATTCTTTTTCTAAATCGCCTCCAGCGACTACTTCTAAAATTGGTAAACCAAAATGTTTGGCAAAACTATAATCTCTGCTATCGTGCGCAGGAACTGCCATTACTGCACCTGTTCCATAACCCGCTAATACATAATCACCAATCCAAATAGGAACTTGTTTTCCAGTAAAAGGATGCTCAACGTAGGAACCCGTAAACACACCGGTAATTTTATTGATGTCTGCTTGGCGTTCACGCTCGCTTCTGTTTTTTGCTTGAGTCACGTAGGCGTCTACCGCAGCTTTGTTATCTTCTGTGGTTAAGCTTTCTACTAATTCGTGTTCTGGAGCTAGTGTTACAAATGACACACCAAATACGGTATCAGGGCGAGTAGTAAATACTTCTATTGAATTTTCAGAACCTTGAACTTTGAACTTAAGAGATGTTCCTTCTGATTTCCCAATCCAATTACGTTGCGCTTCTTTTAAACTCTCCGTCCAGTCTAATGTATCTAATCCATCTAACAGTCTCTGAGCATAGGCAGTAATACGCATGCTCCATTGTTTCATTAATTTGCGTTCTACTGGATATCCACCACGCTCACTCACACCATCTTTAATTTCATCGTTTGCTAAAACAGTTCCTAATTGTGGGCACCAGTTTACGTATGCCTCACCTAAGTATGCAATACGATAGGCCATTAAAATCTCTGATTGTTCTTTTTCTGTATACTCTTTCCACTCAGCAGCAGTAAATGATTTTACAGTTTCTTCACACACCGCATTGACTTTGGCGTTTCCATTAGCTTCAAATTCAGCAATTAAAGTAGAAATGTTCTCGGCCTTATTATTGTTTTTGTTAAACCAACTATTAAAAATTTGTATAAAAATCCATTGTGTCCATTTGTAGTAATCAGGATTGGACGTTCTTACTTCTCTATCCCAATCAAACGAAAAACCAATTTTATCTAATTGCTCACGGTAGCGAGCAATGTTTTGTTCAGTTGTAATTTTTGGATGTTGTCCTGTTTGTATCGCATATTGCTCTGCAGGTAAACCAAAACTATCATAACCCATTGGATGCAATACATTAAACCCTTTATGGCGTTTATAACGAGACACAATATCAGAGGCAATATATCCTAAAGGATGCCCCACATGTAAACCAGCGCCAGATGGATAAGGAAACATATCCAATACATAATACTTTGGTTTTTCTCCACCATCTTTGGCAGCAAAGGTTTTGTTTTTTGCCCAATATGCTTGCCAATTACTTTCTATCTCTTTAAAATTGTATTCCATGTTTGTTACTTTTTGCGAAGTGTAAAGATAGGATTTAACCGCAAAGAGGCAAAGAGTTACTTATATAGAAAAATAAAATTTATGATATAATATCATATATAAGAAGAATAGTAGTATAATACTTATATGATTTATAATTCTTAAAGGGGGTTAGGTTCTTTGCGCTATACTTAGCTTTTATAGAGTTTTAATACTTAATTCCTGAAATACCAATATTTTCTATAGGATGCCAAGTGGTTTTAATTTCTTGTAAGTCGGTAATATAGTATGGACCTTGTTCTTTTTCGTCGCTCCAATTTCTGTTCCAAATAAAAACACGTTTCACATTTAACGATGCGTTTTCGCCAATGGTTTTATTGAAATCTTTTTCGGAGTTACAGTTGATAATGGCATTCACATCCATGTGAGATGAAAAATGTGAATGTAATTCTTTACGACTACCAGTAACTATATTGACTACACCACCAGGCACATCACTCGTTGCAATAACCTCAGCAAATGTTATTGAGCAAGTTGGTTTACTTTCGGATGCTAACAGAATACATGTATTTCCACCAGCAATTGCTGGAGCAATTACAGATACCAACCCTAATAAAGCAGATGATTCATCAGCTAAAATAGCAACAACACCCATTGGTTCTGGAACCGAAAAATTAAAATGAGACGTAGCAACAGGATTTACTGAACTAAATAATTGTTGATATTTATCGCACCATCCAGCGTAGTATACCAATCGGTCAATACTTTGTTCAACTTCTTTTTTAGCAGCAGCAGGCGTGTAACCTAACTGTTTTAATTCTTCTAAAAATTGTTCTTTACGTCCTTCTAACATTTCTGCTATGCGGTATAAAATTTGTCCGCGATTAAATGCTGCACGAGCACTCCATCCGCTAAAGGCAGCTCGTGCTGCAATCACAGCATTTCTAAAATCTTTACGAGATGATAAACTAACGTTTACAGTCATGTTGTTTTTTAATTTTAAAGGATAAAAACGTCCACTCTCCGTACGAGGAAATTGTCCGCCAATAAATATTTTGTATGTTTTTAAAACTTCTATTCTTTCCATGTTTTCCTTCTATTAAAATTTCAAATAAGGCATTAAACCATGTAATCCACCCTCTCTTCCAAAGCCACTTTCTTTATATCCACCAAATGGAGACGTTGGATCAAACTTATTATATGTGTTTGCCCAAACAACGCCTGCACGTAATTTAGAAGTTAAGTTAAAAATACGTGAACCTTTGTCTGTCCAAACACCAGCACTTAAACCGTAAGGAATATTATTTGCTTTTTCAATCACTTCTTCAATGGTGCGGAATGTTTGAATGGCTAACACAGGACCAAAAATTTCTTCTTGAGAAATACGATGCGATTGAGATGTATTTAAAAATAAAGTAGGACGAACAAAGAATCCTTTTTTAGGAATAGAACAAGAGCTTTGATACATCTCAGCGCCATCGTTTACACCAATTTTCAAATACTGATTAATTTTATTCAATTGCATTTTTGAGTTAATCGCGCCAATGTCAGTATTCTTATCTAATGGATCGCCAACAATTAATGTTTCTAATCTATCTTTTAATTTTTTGATTACTTCTTCGGCAACGCTTTCTTGTACAAATAAACGAGAGCCTGCACAACACACGTGACCTTGATTAAAGAAGATACCATTAATGATTCCTTCTACAGCTTGATTAATAGGGGCATCTTCAAAAATAATATTTGCTGCTTTTCCGCCTAACTCAAGCGTTAATTTTTTATCAGTGCCAGCAATCGCTTTTTGAATCCATTTACCAACGTTTGTGCTACCCGTAAAAGCAATTTTATTAATGTCTTTATGATTAACCATAGAAGCACCAACTGGTCCGTGACCGGTGATGATATTTACTACACCATCAGGCAATCCACTTTCTTGAATAATCTCAGCTAATTTCAGAGCGGTTAAAGAAGTTGTTTCTGCAGGCTTTAAAACAACGGTATTACCAGTTGCTAAAGCAGGCGCAATTTTCCATGCAGCCATTAATAATGGGAAGTTCCATGGAATCACTTGTCCTGCAACACCTAATGATTTTGGGTTACGATTAGGAAAAGCGTATTCTAATTTATCAGCCCAACCAGCGTAGTAAAAAAAATGATTTGCTGCTAATGGCACATCAATATCACGACTTTCGCGAATTGATTTACCACCATCTAACGTTTCGATAACTGACAGTTCACGAGCACGCTCCTGAATTAAACGAGCAATACGGTAAATGTATTTAGCGCGTTCTTTGGCTGGCATTTTGCTCCAAGTTTTATCATAAGCACCACGAGCTGCTTTTACTGCCGAGTCAACATCTTTATCATTTGCTTCTGCAATGCTCGAAATTTTTTCTTCGGTAGCAGGGTTAATAGTGTCGAAATATTTACCAGAATTTGGTTTCACAAATTTACCATTGATAAATAAATCGTATTGTTTCTGTAAACGAATATGATCGGTTGCTTCAGGAGACGGAGCATATTTCCAATCGGTAAAGTATTCTAATTTTTTAACTTCTTTTTTTGCCATAATATGTTTTTTAATCTACTGAAATATAATCTTTGCTGTAGTAAACGCCTTTTGCTTCTTTTTCTAATTGCAAAATTAAATCGTTAGCTAAAGAGCTTGCTCCAAAACGGAACCATTTATTATCTAACCAAGCATTACCTAAAGTTTCGTGTAGCATGACTAAGTATTGTAAAGCACCCTTTGCTGTGCTTATTCCGCCAGCAGGCTTCATGCCAACTTGTATTCCTGTTTTAAAATAATAATCTTTAATCGCATCTAACATTACCAATGTAACTGGCATCGTAGCTGCTACACCAATTTTACCGGTAGATGTTTTAATAAAATCTGCTCCAGCATAAATAGCAATATCGCTTGCGCGACGAACGTTATCTAAGGTAGAAATTTCACCTGTTTCAAAAATCACTTTTAAACGTGCGTTGTATTTATGTGTTAAATCTTTAATTGTTGCTATTTCATCAAATACAAAATTGTAGTTGCCTTTTAAAAATTCACCACGGCTAATCACCATGTCAATTTCATCAGCACCATTATCTAAAGCTAATTTTGTATCTAGCAATTTAATTTGCATCGTTGAGTTTCCGCTTGGGAATGCCGTAGAGACTGATGCTACTTTTACTTTACTTCCCTTCAACGCCTCCTTTGCTATTTTTACCATAGTTGGGTAAACACATACTGCGGCAGTACTTGGCAAATCTGGCAAAGCTAAATGAGGATGCATGGCCTTGTAACACATTTGTGTTACTTTTCCTTCAGTGTCTTTTCCTTCAAGAGTAGTTAAATCAATCATATTAAGTGCGAGTTTTAATACTTGCACCTTACTTCCTTTTTTAATACTCCGCGTATTAAAACGAGCCACTCGTTCCTCAATGCCAACTTGGTCAACCACTGGACTATATCTAAAATCGTATGCCATGTTAATCTTTATTAAAACCGGTTATTTCCTTCAAAAGTAAGATATTTAATTGTATTTTTAAATTCTAAAAATTTTTCTTCTGAGTCATTCTAATAACATATTTTCTAATCAATCTGAATTCATCACACCTTCTCAAAAAGAGAATTTATTATCTCATAAAGGTGTTGTCATTTGGATGACTGGCTACTCAGGTTCTGGTAAAACAACCCTAGCTTACGAATTAGAAAGAAAGCTATACGAAGAAGGTGTTTTAACAAAAGTATTAGATGGTGATGTATTGCGACAAGGCATTAATAAAGGTCTTGGTTTTAGTATGGAAGATCGAACGGAAAATATTAGACGAACCGCAGAATTAGCAAAACAGTTATGTAGTTGCGGTATTGTTGTGATTTGTAGTTTAATTACACCAACTAATGATTTAAGGAAATTAGCAGAAAGCATTATTGGCGAGCAACATTTTATATTATATCACATTTCAACGCCTTTGGAAGTTTGCGAGAAAAGAGATGTAAAGGGCCATTATGCGAAAGCAAGATCTGGAGAATTAAAAGAATTTACTGGCGTATCTAATCCTTTTGAGCAGCCAAATAATAGCACATTTAGTATAGATACCTCTCAACTTTCTATTGATGAAAGTGTTGTCATAATGTACCATCACATTTTTCCTTTTATAAAAATTTAATGTTTGCACTCTGCGATAAAATACTTGGAAAAAACATTTTAAAACCAAACAGGAAACTATTTAGTAGTTATTCTTTTACCTGTTTTGATGAAATTGATAATGTTCCAGAAATAGACTGGACAAAGTCATTAAAAAACAATAATGTATTTTTATCACACTCATATCTCAAAGTTCTTCATCAAGAAAAAAACGAGCATTTTAGATTTAGATACGTTATAATATACAACAGAAAAAATCCTATTGGTGTTGTCTATTTTCAAATTAATGATTTTCCTGCTTCTTTGTTTGGAGAATTAATTGAAAAACAAATTACAGAATTAAAAAGTAAAAGGGCTTCTGTGTTTCAAAAATACATTGAACATAATGAAGACGAAACCATCATGCGTTTAGTAACATGTGGTAACAACTTTATAAGCGGAGAGCATGGTTTTTATATAGATATCAATAGTAAAAAAACAATCTTTAAACTAATAGAAGGAGTCATTGACTGTGTATCGAGAGCAGAAAAATTAAGAGGTAAAATATCAGCTGTTTTAGTAAAAGATTTTTATGAGGAAGGATTTGGGGATAAAGATTGTTGGTATTGCACACGCTTTAAACATTTTAATGTTGAACCTAATATGATTATTGATCTGCCAAAAGGCTTATCAACATTAACTGATTATATTCAATGCTTTTCGAAAAAATATAGAAACAGAGCCAAAGGAATTTTAAAAGCAAGCGCCTCTTTAACTAAAAAAAGATTGTCTGATGATGAAATTTCATTTTACAAAGACAACATGCATGCCTTATACACACAAGTATTTAATCAAGCTAAATTTAAATTAGTTCATCTTTCACCAAATTATTTTGAGGATGTAATTAAAGCGAATACCAATTCGTTTTATGTGGATGCCTGGTTTTTAGAAGATAAAATGTTATCCTTTGCTTGTGGTTTTTGTTTAGAAAATGAAGTGGAAGCGCATTACATAGGTTTTGATTATGCTTACAATAAAGAATATGAATTGTATCAAACTATTTTATATAGCTTTATTGAACAAGCTATTTTAATGCATAAAAGCAATATAAATTTAGGGCGCACCGCTTCTGAAATTAAAACCACAGTTGGAGCAAAGGCTCATGAATTGTTGTGTTATATTAAACCGCAGAATACGGTGTCAAAATTAATCATGAAACCTTTTATGCAATTTTTACAACCTACTGAATGGATTCCAAGAAACCCTTTTAAAGAATAATAAAAAAACCCGCTAAAGCGGGTTTAATTTTAATAATATGACCTATTAGTCGTCTGTTGGCTCTGGAGCTTGTCTAGCAGCTGCTTTTTTAGCTTTTATTTTCTTTGGCCAAAGCACATTAATCATTTCGTTATGAACTGTTAACATCGTTTCACTTATCCCATTAATAATATCAACATCTTTATTGTCATAATCTTTTTTCCAAGTACGAGTTACTTCTTCTTCAGTATTATCTTCTTTAATAATATAAAACTTCACTAATTTTTTCTTTCTTACTTCAGCTTTTCCGCTCCAGCAACTTGCTTTTGCCCCTACACGAGAGGTAATAATGACGTCAGTATAAATTCCATCTTCTACCTCATCAGCCCCACGTTGTTCAAATTTAATAGACCACTTATTATAACAATTTAATTCTCTGGTTTCTTCGGATTGAGCTTGAATTTGTGTTGTAGATAAAAACACGGTGAATGCGAAAAGTAATTTTTTAACCATTGTAAGATTTTTTAGAATTATAAATATATAGTTTATGCACAGTAAAGGCAAATATTTTTGGCAATTATAAAAATAAATTTAAGAATGACGATATAAAAATTTAAAATATTTATATTTTATGCTTGTTTTAGCTTGATTATAAACAAAATGCTACGATTTATAGCAAATTGATGCGTCTTTTTGTTGTTATTTTGCAAAAAAAATTTAACATGTTAGTCAAAACTTTTGGTAGTGCCGTTCACGGAGTAAATGCAACCACCGTAACTGTAGAAGTCCATATGGGACAGGGGATTAATTTTTATTTAGTGGGACTTCCTGATAGTGCCGTGAAAGAAAGTCATCAAAGAATTGATGCGGCATTAAAAAATAATGGGTTAAAAATTCCTGGTAAACAAATTACTATTAATATGGCGCCAGCAGATATTCGTAAAGAAGGTTCTGCATATGATTTAACGATTGCCGTGGGGATTTTAGCGGCCTCTGAGCAAATTCAAGCTGAAGATATTTCGAACTATGTGATCATGGGAGAACTATCTCTAGATGGAGAACTAAGGCCAATAAAAGGAACATTACCAATAGCGATAAAGGCAAAACAAGAAGGGTTTAAAGGCATCATTTTGCCTGAAGCAAATGCCAAGGAGGCCGCGATTGTTGATGGATTAGATGTTTATGGTGTATCTTCCATAAAACAGGTGATTGGATTTTTCAACAAATCATCTGTGCTTGAAAAAACATGTATTGATATTGAACAAGAGTTTACCACTCGTTTAGACGATATAGACTTTGATTTTGCTGATGTAAAAGGACAAGAAAATATTAAACGGGCATTGGAAATAGCAGCTTCTGGCGGACACAATGTTATATTAATTGGTCCGCCAGGTGCAGGAAAAACGATGTTAAGCAAGCGTATGCCTTCTATTTTGCCGCCTCTGGCTTTAGACGAAGCTTTAGAAACGACCAAAATTCATAGCGTAGCAGGACGTACAACTAAAACAATGGGCTTGGTTACTAAACGTCCTTTTCGCAGTCCGCATCATACCATTTCAGATGTAGCACTTGTTGGAGGAGGGATGAACGCACAGCCTGGTGAAATATCTTTAGCACATAATGGGGTTTTATTTTTAGATGAATTGCCAGAATTTAAACGCACAGTTTTAGAGGTAATGCGTCAACCA
This sequence comes from Bacteroidota bacterium, assembly GCA_947450025.1. Lineage (GTDB taxonomy): Bacteria > Bacteroidota > Bacteroidia > B-17B0 > Aurantibacillaceae > UBA4416. The sequence continues at coordinate 132,414 of CANFTW010000009.1, forward strand.
TTAGAAGACAGAATCGTCACTATTTCTAGAGCAAGATTTAGTGTGGAATATCCTGCCAGTTTTATGCTAATGGCAAGTATGAATCCGTGTCCTTGTGGGTATTACAATCATCCAGAAAAAGACTGCGTATGTGCACCGGGAATTGTACAAAAATATTTAAATAAAATTTCTGGCCCATTGTTAGATAGAATTGACTTACATGTAGAAGTTACTCCTGTTCCCTTCAGCGAATTAAGTAAAGCTCAATCTTCCGAAACAAGCAAAGACATTAGAAATAGAGTCATAAAGGCGCGACAAATTCAAACCCAGCGATATCTGTCATCTGAAGGAATTTATTGTAACGCTCAAATGCGCACTAAGGATTTACGATCTTATTGTGGTTTGGATGAGGCAAGTAGCCAATTACTAAAAACAGCCATGGAGCGTCTAGGATTATCAGCTAGAGCATACGACCGAATTTTAAAAGTAGCGCGTACTATTGCTGATCTAGATTCTTCACAAAATATTCAAACCAATCATATTGCAGAAGCGATACAATACCGAAGCCTAGATAGAGAAGGTTGGGCAGGCTAACCGTTTATATGTTATTTGTGATTTTTGTCAATTTTCTTAAACAAAATTCTTTTAGATTTGTTATCGCATAAAAAGTAATCATGTCATCTCAATACGCAATAAAAGATTTAGAAAGACTTTCTGGAATTAAAGCTCATACGCTTCGTATTTGGGAGCAGCGCTACGGCATCTTAAAACCCGAACGAACAGATACAAATATTCGTTATTACACTGCCGATGATTTAAAACGAATTTTAAATATTTCGCTTTTAAATAATAATGGATTTAAAATTTCTAAAATCGCAAAGCTTCCTGATGAGGAAATCATTAGACATGCTCAATCTATTTTAAATAATTATTCTAAAGAAAGTGATCAAATAGATAATTTGGTGCTTTGTATGATGGAAATGAATGAAGCAAAATTTGAAAAAATCATTTCAAATTGTATTATTCATTTTGGCTTCGAAAATACCATCGAAAAAATCGTCTTTCCATTTATGCGACAAATAGGAAACATGTGGCAAGTTGGTTTGGTAAATCCAGCACAAGAACATTTTATTTCTCACTTGGTACGTCAAAAAATCATTGTTGGAATTGATGGGTTGTTTCCTGAACCATTAACAAACCCAAAAACATTTTTATTATACCTACCTAGTAATGAATTGCATGAATTAGGATTGTTATATTGTCATTTTTTAATCAAATCTAAAGGGCATAAATGCCTATACTTAGGGCAATCTGTACCTTTTGATGATATTGTTTCTGTATCGGATGTTGCTCCAGCAGATGTGATTGTTACCACCTTCACTAACCGAATGGAAGGGATCGGCACTCAAGAATATTTAAATAATTTATCCAAATCCTTCGCCAATTCGCAAATAATGGTCTCAGGACGTGTGTTTTTTGATGGAAACGAGCAAATTGAACTCCCAAAAAACGTTATTTTGTTCGAATCTCATGAACAATTTAAAAATGTCCTGCATAGTGTTAACTTTGCATTTAATGCGTATAAACCTAATTAAACTATTTATTGTTTCAAGTTTACTTTTTTCGTGCAAAGCAACGAGCGAAAAGGACGAAACAATCCCTTCAGGAATTTTAACTGAAGACCAAATGATTCGAGTATTAACTGATGCTTATTTAGCAGAAGGTGCTTCGGGCATTAATGTAAAATCTGTTACCGGCGAAAAATTCGATTCAACCTATGTGTTTAATCCTTTAAAGGATACTCAAATTAAAAAGTCAACCTTCGATTCTTCGATTGTTTATTATACTCAACATCCGAAAAAGTTAAAAATTATATACGATAAAGTATTAGATAAATTAAGCGTTATGCAGGCTAAAGGAAAACTATAGAAACATGTATTTATGGAAATGATTAATAAAATTAAACATTTAGCTCAATTTTACTTTAAAGAGGTAGTTTCCTTTCGAAGATATATTCATCAGCATCCCGAGCTATCATTTAAAGAATTTCATACTTCTGAGTATGTGTGCAAAACGTTAGATAAATACTCTATTTCATACAAACAAGGAATTGTAAAAACTGGTATCATTGCAACCATTGAAGGGAAAAATCCTACAAAAAAAACAATCTTACTTCGTGCTGATTTAGACGCATTGCCAATTGAAGAACAAAATAACGTTGAGTATAAATCAATTCATGATGGCATAATGCATGCTTGCGGACACGATGTGCATACTGCTTCAGTTTTAGGAACTGCTATTATTTTAAATCAATTAAAAAATGAATTTGAGGGAACCGTTAAAATTATGTTTCAACCTGGTGAAGAAGTATTGCCTGGAGGTTCATCATTAATGATTAAAGAAGGTGTTTTACAAAATCCAACAGTTGATTTAGCAATTGCCCAACATGTGTTTCCTAGCATGGAAGTTGGCAAAGTAGGATTTAAAGAAGGAATGTACATGGCAAGTACCGACGAACTTCACATAACCATTACTGGTAAGGGTGGTCATGCCGCTATGGCCGGAGAATATAATAATCCATTAATTGTTGCCGCGCATATCATTACTGAAATAGAAAAACAATTTCCTTTTATCATAGACTCAGAAGGGGTAGCTCGTCATACTAAAAACAATATTCCGACGGTTATTGCCTTTGGGAAAATTGAAGGTAAAGGTGCTACTAATGTTATTCCTGAAAATGTTTATTTGGCTGGTACTTTTAGAACAATGGATGAAACATGGAGAAAAGAAGTGAAAGGAAAAATCAAAGAAATTGTAGCGATAATATCTTCAAAATATAATACTCAAACAGAACTAAATATCATAGATGGTTATCCATTTTTGACAAATGACGCCTCTATCACACAGCTATGTAAACAAGCCGCTATAGATTATTTAGGAAAAGATAATGTAGAGAATTTGCCATTACGAATGACAGCAGAAGACTTTGCCTATATTACACAACAAGTGCCAAGTTGTTTTTATAGACTAGGCACAGGAAATAAATTAAAAGGTATTAGTTCAGGTGTTCATACATCTACTTTTGATATTGACGAGCAAGCGCTTGAGATTTCAACTGGACTAATGGCGTATATGGCTATTAAAATGGCCTGATAAATTTTTAAAATTAAATCTTATCGAAACCTTAAACATACACACTGCAAACGAGAGTGATTTTAAAAGCATCAAGAAATATATTCAAAAATTTGATTTGGATAACCGAGACTTGCATCGTTCACAATTCTTAGTTGCTTCTGAGCAAGGTCATATTGTTGGCTTTGGAAGAATAAGAAAACATAATGGTTGCGATGAATTTTGTTCATTAGGGGTTTTAGAAAAAAAACGCTTTAATGGAATTGCTAAATTATTAATTGAAGCTCGAATAAAAATAGCTACTCAACCAATTTATTTAGTTTGTATAATTCCAGATTACTTTAAAAAACTTGGATTTGTTATCGTAAGCGAATATCCTGATGAAATCGCAGATAAATTAAACTATTGTACTTCAGAATTAATAGTTCCAGAAAAGTATGTGGTGATGAAATATCAAAAAGAGTTGAAATAAAATTTTAATTTTACGCATTATAATATTTTTATGAGTTACATTATTTCAGGCATACAACAATTAGGAGTTGGAAATACCAATGTTCAAGAAACCTTTAAATGGTACCG